>DYJD01000008.1 GCA_020723325.1 Desulfosudis oleivorans
GAGTCCCCCCATTAAAATCGGCCTGGTTCCGCTTCCCGCCCTTTAATGGATATCATACCAAGTTAACCGATTGATAATTAAAATTTTGACCCAAAAGTGAGGCCGTTTTTTGGGCCAATAACGAACTTTTTGGGGCCGAAAAACAGCTTTTAAGGATTTTGCCCAAAGGGGAGCCCGCCCGCCGCCCTTTTGATGCGGAAGCCACTTGTTGATTGTAAAGTCCCGTCCCGTCATACTGTTTGCGTTCTCTTACATAATCCGAGGGGTATTATCCGACATTGCGCCTGATCTATTCCGCTTGAGGTGCAACGATCGGATAATTCGGATTATGTAATCGAGTGCAAACATCCCGCCGGGCCGGTCCTCACTTGAGGTAAGCGGCCGTCTGATTTTGATGTTTACCTGCTTTGCAGTGCCGCACGCGGCGGGCTCGGCACAAGGCGCTCGATGGTATCAGGTCATTTTTTTTTAACGGCCAAAACCCAAGCAATCAAACAGCCGGAGGAATCTCTCCCCGGCTGTTTTTAGTTTTGTTACCTTGTAACAATACGTTCCAGGCATAGCGGATACCATGCGGTTGAAAAAAAATAGCGACCTTTCCACCAGCTTTTCACGACCTTTTCGCCACCTTTCCAGGACCTTTTCACCCCTGAAAATAAGGTTAGTCGTTTGATATGACAGACAATCTGTAAAAACCTTTTCGTTTTCCAGGAAAGGGGGATAAGTAGGGATGAACGCGGGCCTTGCATGATGGACAAGATTCTGATCAGGAAGAAAAATGTGCGGGGCAGCCCGGCCGGCGGTTCTTCTCATCAAAATCAGACCATCCCCGGCGATTTTTAATTTTGTTACCTTGTAACGCTATTTTATCGCATATGCTTTGTCATGGGGGCCTACAGTCAGAAATACAACTGTTTTGTCGGATAGGTCTTCGCAGAAACAAAATTCACATTCTTGAATATTGCGGCACTCCTCGCAGATAACAAAAATGACTCGAAAGTTCCGGTCAATGCGCGCGCTGCGGCACCCAATCAAATTCAATTTGCCGCTGACGTCACCAAGAAATTCCGTGTTGTGGTATGGATTTTTCAGAATCCGGTCGATTCGTCGTTTGATGGACTGCCGTATTGATGAATATCGACGCAAGTTTTGAGTGAACAGCTCTTCATATACAGCCTCGTAATCACTCACCCCAAACCTCGTCATGGGAATGCAGTTTGATATGACCCCGCGCTTTTCGCTGTTTGATATTTTTCATATCCTTGTAGAGCGGCATTTCCGGGGTCAGATGGAATATGTCCGGCTCCTTTTTCGTGATTCTTGTCAGTTCCTCGCGAATAATCCGCCGGATAAGCGGTTCCAAGGCTTTGGCGATCTCATTTGCTGAAAGTTGTTGTGGCTGGGTCATTTTATCTTCTCCTGTTTGGGCTGTAAAAACGTTCTATCCGGCCTTTTGTTGAGCATTATTCCTTTCAGCAATCACCTCGACAAACTGAACAACCCGTATGGTCTAAATATTATTTAGCTCATTTAGGTCGCCAAATCAATCGGTTGTGATGAAAAACATTGCGAAAAATTGTCCGTTTCAGTTATTTTGCTGCGATAATAGTACGTTAGCAAGTCATTGAGGCGTATTATACAAGCAATCGCTCCGGCATTTGGGTTCTGGGCATTTAGGTCTTTTGGTAATAATGGCCGATTTTTTTTTTTTTCATCCGGGTTGGGCGTGATCCTGGAAATATGTACCTTGCGACTGTCAATGCCGAAGCGGAAATTCAGGTGACGGCGGGTAGACATCTCAGGCAAGGGAATCGCATGTGAAAAACATGCGATTCCCCCTGCACGCACCTGCTATTTAAGCCGCCGTGAGACAAGTAAAGTTTGGAGGACTAAAGGATTCAGGATACGAGATGATTTTCCATCGTATCCCTTTTCCCGTATCCCATATCCCGCGGCTCGTATCCAACATATTCAAGCATACAGCGCATCAATCTCCATACCGTATTTTTCGTGGATTACTCTCCTTTTCATTTTCTGGGTGGGGGTCAGTTCGCCGGTTTCCTCGCTAAAGGGTTTGGCTAGCAAACGATATTTTTTGATCTGTTCATAGCGGGCCAGACTCTGGTTGATCTTGGCGATTTTTTCATCAAAAAAGCGCAAAATTTCCGGTGCGCGGATCAGGTCCTCCACGCTGCTGAAGCGGATGTTTCGTTCCTTGGCCATCTGCTTCAATAAATCAAACTGGGGCACGATGAGGGCGGTGATGTAGTTCTTGCCGTCGCCCACCACACAGGCCTGGTCAATGAACAGGTCTATCACCAGGGCCATTTCAATGGGCAGGGGGGCGATATTTTTACCGCCCGAGGTGACGATGAGTTCTTTTTTGCGGTCGGTGATTTTCAGGAACCCTTCGGCGTCGAATTCACCGATGTCGCCGGTTTTGAAGAAACCGTCGGCTGTGAAAACTTCCCGGGTCTTGTCCTGGTTTTGGTAGTAACCCATTTGGGGGAAGAATACCTGGGGCCCCTTGACCAGGATCTCGCCGTCTTCGGCGATCTTGATTTTCGTGTCCTTGCAGGGCCGGCCCACATAACCGGGTTTGATGATGAAGCGCGGCAGAATGAGCTTGGAAGCCACGGTCATTTTCAGAATACCCTTGGCTGACTTAAAAGGGCAGATGCCGTTGCCCTGGGTGAGAATCATTACATCAATAAGCCAGTCCATGGCCTTGCGGTAGATCCATTTGTCGGGCAGGGGTTCCACAAAGACCGGGGCGTTTGAAGAAATCGCCGAGGTGGTTTCGGTGAGGCCGTAACCTTCGGTGATGGTGATGTTCATGCTGCGGAAAAATTTGGTGATGTCGCCGGGCAGAGCCCCGCCGCCGCTGCCGGCGATCACCAGGCGGTCAAAGCCGATGACCTTGCGGACCCGGTCAAATACCAAGGCGTTGGCCAGAGCGAATTTCACCCCCAGGGCCGGCGGCAGGGGCGTTCCGGCGATCATATGGTCCGAGGCCTGCTGGCCGGTTGCCAAGGCCCAGTTGAAGATTTTTTTAGGCGCGCCGTTCAATTTTCCGGAATGCACCTTGACTGCTTCAAAGATTTTTTCATACAGCCGGGGAACGGAGAAAAGCACCTGGGGTTTGATTTCCTGGATGTTTTTCTGGATTTGCTGAATGCTTTCGGCAAAACAGATGGTGGTGCCCAGGGCCATCTGGAGGTGGTAGTCGCTGGTCCGGCCCATGACGTGGCACAAGGGCAGGAAACAAAGGCTTTCCAGCCGAATATTTCTTTCCAGTAGTTTTTGCAGAATGGGGGTGCTGATAAGCACGTCCGTCTGGGCTTTAAAATTGGCCTGGGTCAATACCACGCCCTTGGGATTGCCGGTGGTGCCCGAGGTGTAGATGATGGTGCCGATATTTTCTTCTGTCAGGGCCTTGCGGCGTTGCTCGAATTGGGTCAGAGCCGCAGGGGAAGCAGCACCTTTTTTTAAAAGGGTGTCATAAGCAAGGATGTTTTCATCGGCATTTTTTTTAACAGGTCCCATACAGACAATGAAGCGCAGGGACGGAACTTCGGGCTTGACCCGCAAGGCCTGATCCATGAGGGCCTGGTCTCCGGCAATGACGGCCTTGGCTTGGCAATCGTTCAAGATGAAGGTCAATTGCTTGTCCGTGCTGGTGGGATAGATGGGCACCCCCACAGCCCCGGCGCCTTGAACCGCCTGGTCTGAGATTATCCAGCGGGGACGGTTGTGGGCAAAAATAGCGATGCGGTCGTTTGAATTGATGCCCATTGCGATCAAGCCGGCGCCCATTTGCCGCGCGGCTTGCGCAGCCTCATTCCAGGTGATGTTCCGCCATTCATGGCAGGATTTGCCTTTATGAAATTTGGCGCGCATGAAAACCTCCCGGCCGTATCTTTCCGCCTGGGCAAAAAACAATCCGGATTGGCTCTTTTCCGTCTGGTAAGCGTAGGTCACTGCAACCTCCTTGGTGTCTTATGTTTTACTCAAGATTTCTCACATGGGCTCCATGCCGAATTGCTTTCATTTGTCATTTTTCGTGACTTTTTTCAAAACATTTTGATAAGGTAAATGCGAAAGGAAAAAAAATGAAGCTTCCAAAACCGAAGATGGCCATTTGGGGATTGTTGTTCGCAGCGGTTTTTCTTGGGCTGTATTTTTTCGACGAACTGGGAATCCGGGAAATCCCCCTGCCGGTATTGCAACAAAAATATGAAAAACCGGAATCAAAATATGTCGCGATTGACGGAACCCTGGTGCATTACTGCGATCAGGGAAGGGGGCCGACCTTGGTGCTGCTCCATGGTATTGCCGATGCCCTGCAGACCTGGGACGGCTGGGCCGCAGCCCTTGCAGGTCATTATCGGATCATCCGGCCTGATCTTCCCGGTTTCGGCTTGACCGGGCCCTTGCAACAGGGTGAGTATTCCAAGGAGAGCTATGTTCGTTTCCTGGATCAGTTTATGACCAAGCTGAAGCTTTCAAAAGTGATTCTGGTGGGTAATTCCCTGGGGGGCGCCATCGCCTGGAATTATGCCCTGCAATTTCCGGAAAAGGTTCAGCGTATGATCTTGATTGATCCGGCCGGTTATCCCCTGTCCATTCCCTATCCGCTGAAAATCGCCGGCATGCCTGTTGCCAAGCACATTGCCGCCCTGATCACTCCGCGCTTCATGTTTCAACTCAGCTTGCAGCAAGTGCTGGGCGACTCTCGGAAAATCACACCGGAAATGGTGGATCGTTTTTATGAGTTGAATCTGCGGCCGGGTAATCGCACGGCCCTCACGGTCATCATGGATAATTTGCAGCAATTGAATGCGGACCCGGCCTTCAGCAAGGCCATTGCCGGCATTCGGACGCCGACCCTGCTCCTTTGGGGGGAAAAGGATCGTTGGATTCCGGTATCCCAGGTGCAATTGTGGCAGCAGGATCTGCCCGGCATTCAAACCATTGTGTACCAAGGAGTGGGCCATGTGCCCCAGATGGAAATTCCCGGTCGCAGTGCAGCCGATGTTCATCAGTGGCTGATGAGCGCAGGATCAGAAGAAAAACAGGCAACGGCGTATAACGTTTTCCGAATCGTGGTTGTCGGCGCCGGGTGTTTTCTACTGGGGCTGCTTAGCTGGTATCAATTCAGCAGGAGGAAAAAGATAAAAGAATGAGGCCCTGGGAGTCGATAAACGGGTCGTCTTGCCAAACATCCTGCTGATGAAAAACGTGAATGAATTGAAACATGATCGACAACGTTTCTGATCCTGACAAACTCCTGCAGGTTCGCATCCGGCGTTTTTATCTATCGGTTTTGGGTTACACTCTGACCATTTCCGTTTTATGGGTGGCCAAGGCAGCGGATCTGGTGCTCATCTCCAATCAGCAGTTTCTGGCAGCCGTGGTCGTATACGTAATCATTGAAATCGGTTTTTACAGTCTGATCCGCTCCGGATTCAGCCTGCGTTTCAAGGACCCCAGCTTGACCATTCCCCAGATCGTGGTGGCCCTGACCTGGATATCCTACCTGATGGTTTTTTCCTACAAGATCAGCGGCGGCGTTATGGCAGCCTACTATTTCGTCATCCTGTTCGGTGTATTTCAGTTGACCCTTACTCAATTCCTGTTGGTTTCCTTCATCACCCTGATGGAATTCGGCGGTGTCATTCTGTGGCATGTGCAGGCATCAACACCGAATTATAATTTGAAGGGCGAATTGATTCTGTGGTTCATTTTGGCCGGCGGTATGTTGTGGCTGTCTTTTGTGGGGGACTATATCCGCAAATTGCGCGAAAAATTAAAAACCAGCAAGATCAAGCTGGAGGAAAATCATCGTGAAATTTTGCTTCAAAAGGAAGAATTGGATTCGGCCAATCGAAAAATCCAGAGATCCTTGCGGGATCTGAAAAAAGCCCAAGAGGATTTGATCCAAAACGAAAAAATTGCCGTGACAGCCAAGCTGGTGGCCGGGGTGGCCCATGAAGTCAATACGCCCCTGGGGGCGGCCATTATGGCGGCCTCCTTCCTGGATGAAAAAACCAGGCAATACACGGAAAACTGCCTCCAAGGCAAGGCGGACCAGGCGGATTGGGCCGCCTATTTATCAAAGGCGGCGGATTCTTCCAGAATCATTCTCGAAAACCTGAATCAAGCCGCTGAACTGATCTCCTCCTTTAAACGTTTGGCCCTGGAACAGCCCAATGAAAAGCCGCGTTTTTTTAATTTAAGGAAAAATCTGGAAAGAACCATTGCATTGTTGCGCGCGGAATATCAGCAGGGAGGGCATACGGTCACGCTGGATTGTTCAGAGCAAATCAGTATTTACAGCTATCCTGACGCATTTACCCAAATCATCACCATCCTGGTGAGGAATTCCCTGGTGCATGGTTTTGAAAATCTGGCGGGCCGGGAAATTCATATCCAGGCCGAGATCGTGAGAGGCTACCTGAAGCTGGTCTATACGGATAATGGAAGCGGCATGGATCAGACCACTCTGAAAAAAATGTTCGACCTTTTTTTCACCACCAAGAAAAAGCAAGGCCGGTCAGGACTTGGTCTGCCGATTCTAAACAACTTGATTCATCAGAAGCTGGAAGGTCGCCTCGAGTGTTCCAGCATTAAAGACCAAGGTGTTGCTTTCTGTATTCAGATCCCCCTGCAAGGCGAGTGGAACAACATCATCAACTAGGCTTTTTTGAGTGCATCCCTGGGCGCATATGTTTTTGAACAATATGCATGAAATCATCGATGAGGCGCTTGTGCTTATAGCGACCGCGCTTCTTGATCACTTGTAATGCCTGGTATACTTTTTCCAGTTCCATCTGCGAGCAGAAAGTCAGGCGGTCGTTTGAAAATGCAGCCGGCAGAATGTTTATTGCCGGCTTGTTCCCGGAGAAAAATACATTGATGCTTTCAACGACTTCAGCCGAGGTTTTAATGGGCCAGGATTCATCCGGATTGCACGCCGCCCCTTCGGTACGCTTGGCTTGGCAGTCGCTACGATTTTTTTTTGCAACGGCAGTACAAGGGGAATCCAGGTTGTCGGCAATGGTAAGGCCGTATTCATCTGCAAAGACAAGACAGGGCATCAGCAACGCAATGAACAGAAGCATTTTTTTCATGGGGCACCGAATTATTTAAGTTCATGTTGTCTGGTTTTATTACTGGAACGATTCATTCGTTTTTCTATCTTTTTGAGCTTTTTTTCAAGCTTTTTTGTGGTCGCAGGCATCTCTGAAGGCAGATAGATATAAAATATATTGATCTTTTTAGAAGGGTATGGCATTTTTGGAGCGTGAAATGCATGTTGAACCCTGCCTCTTCCTGCCGCCTCATGGTTTGTAGCGCTTGCTGTACCTGCTGGTGATCATCAGTGGCAACCGGAAATAATCAGACAACAATCACCCAAAAAATGCGAGGTATCTATGTCCGATGGTCTTGACGTCATTATTATTGATGATGACCCGGCCGCTTCCGAAGCCATAGCGGATATTGTTAATCGCTTTTACACCTGGGGCGATGTTTATGTATTTACGGACGACGAGGAAGCCCGGATTTACTGCCTAAATCGAGATACCAGCATAGCGATCTTCATCGTGGATGTATTCTTGAAGGATAAGAGCGGCTTTTTGTTTCTTGACTCCATTGCCGGTAAATACGAGGCTGTTTATGAAGACACCATCATCATCACCGGCCATTCCAATAATGATGTGGTGGACATGTGCGTGGCTGCAGGCATCAATCATCTTTTGGAAAAGCCCATCCGCATCCATGCCCTGCAATTGGCGGTGCGCTCCATTGCCGCAAAATACTTGCGCCTGGCGGATCGGCTCATGAACAGTACGGTATTCCACCGGGATTATTTCAAGATTGCGGATGCGGTGGGCGGGCGCGACTGATGTTTTTTTGCAAAGACTGATTAATTGGTTTTGTGTTTGAATCTAGCCACGAATTTGTGAAACATTTGTTTAACTTCTGGATCCTTTTCCTGATCAAAAAGCCGTTCAAATGTGCCGCGAATTCCTACCCTGGAAAAAGCCAGGGATTCCCCCAATTCTTTATATGCACTGGCGCCGAGTTGAAAGAGCATGGCTGCCGCCACGCCTCCCACACGTTCCCGTAAATTGAACCGGCCGGCTTGTGTCGGATATTGCCAGGCCTTGAAGCCCATGCAGGCTGCATTGTAAAAGGCGGTGCGACCGGCCCCGACCCTGCGGACAGCATCATACACCATATACGCCACCACCAGCGGGCTGCTTTTCAGGCTTGGGGGTACGGCTAAATTCATTTCAGAAAGATCGGCCAGGCTCAGGGACAGCAAATAGTTCATGGAGTCAGGGGGGGTATACAGGAGGGTACCTTGCTCAAGCTGCTCGCGAAAAGTGATGGAGCCCGGCAGGGCGGTAAAGGATGCGGGCTGCAGGCCGATTTTGTTTTGGATGCAGAATGCGGCGATATCCCGGCCTGTATGGTCGTCCATGGAATGGAAATAGTCAAAAGGCAGTCCGGTGATGAAAGCGCCGTGCACTGAAATCCCATGCCCGATGATGTTGCGGATGCAGGCGGAATAATATTCGGAAACACTCAAACCACTGCGACGGATGGCGTTGATGGCGTTTTTGCCGATATATTCCAGATTGCGCATATCCAGGGATTCAAAACCAATGAAAAAATGGGAAGCGCCTGATAAGCGCAACTTTTTCAGCAGGGTTTCATCTTCAGCCACGTTGATGGAGACCTGGGCCGCATAATTCAGGTTCAGATTTCGCTTGATTATGCCGTCCAGGATAGCCTCCAGGTTTTTTTTGGCCAACAGTAGATTGTCCGGCAGAAAAAAAAAGAAGCGGTTCTGGAAAGAAGGCTTTTTTTGCTGGATATGGGTCAATTCATCCAGAAAGTCCTCCGGGCGCCGGGAAGAAAAGGCACGCTGGTTGCGCGGCAGACTGGAAATGGAACAGAATCGGCAGGAATATGGGCAGCCCAAATAGGGGGTGGTGACATGAATGCGCAAACCCTTGCCGAGCTGGACGCCGATTACCGGAATTTTCCTGAAAAATTGAAGTGGCATGGCCGGCAGTTCAACCACATTGGGGTTGCCCCAGATCGCATTTTCCATGGTGTGTGTGCCGATGTATTCTGGTTGGAGGGCGCCTTTACGGATGTCGGCCGTGATTCTGGTAATAGTGGCGGTGTCCCCGGCGCCCTTGACACAGGCGATCAGATCCGGAAAAGGCGCATGCTTGCGCAAAAAGGTATCAATATCTTTGCTGCTGGTGGAAACATGGATGCCGCCCAGAATCACCGGAATGCGGGCAAAATTAAGGGGCAAGGCAGCGGCCACGGCCGTGGGGAAATTGGAGCTGATGGTGGAGATGAAAACCGCCTGGGGATTGCTATGGGCTTTCCGGATGATTTCGTCCATCTGGCGTCTGCGATTGTCGGCCAGGATGATTTTGGCGTGAATATCGGCCTTGGCCAGTTGGTTGGCGATATAATAGGAGGCATAATTCTCCATGCCGAAATATTCCAGAATTTCCCCGCGGATTTTTTGCTCATCGAAATGCAGATAATTGAGAAAATTATCCCGGCCCAGCGCCTGGGCATCCCGGCCGGTGAGATAGGTCACAAGTTCAAAGGGCGAGGCAATGCCTTTTTCTGATAGATCCATCAGGTTAAAGGCAGCCGGATGGAACATGATGTAGTATCGTCGATGCATCCTACTTGATTTTTTCGAGCAATCGGCACAGCAAGCGTACGCCGAAACCAGTGCCGCCGGGACTGCAATAGGCATCGGCCTTTTTCAAGAACGCCGGTCCGGCGATGTCCAGGTGGGCCCACTTGGTCTTGCCGATGAATTCAGATAAAAACAAGGCGGCGGTTACCGCTCCCCCCCAGCGCGCACCCGTGACATTTTTGAGATCCGCGGCGTCGCTTTTCAGGAGTTCTTTATAGTCTTCCGGCAGGGGTAAACGCCAGCATCGTTCGTTGGTTTCCTCACCGGCCGCAAGGAGCATTTGCGCCAGTTCGTCGTCGTTGGAAAACAGGCCGGCGATCTTTTCACCCAAGGCGATGACGCAGGCGCCGGTAAGGGTGGCCAGGTCAAGGAGCAGGTCCGGCTTGAATTTTTTAAGGACAAAGGTCATGGCATCGATCAGGATCAGACGGCCTTCGGCATCGGTATTGGCGATTTCAATGGTCTTGCCGGCCAGGCTTTTAATAATGTCCCCCGGCCGGGTGGCAGTGCCGGAGGGCATATTTTCCACCATGGGCATGGCCGCGATCACATTCAGGTCCGGTTTCAGTTTGGCCACGGTGAGCATGGTGGCGGCCACGGCCGCAGCGCCGGCCATGTCCATTTTCATGTCTTCCAGGGACCCGGCCGGTTTCAAATTGATGCCGCCGGAGTCAAAGGTTACTCCCTTGCCCACCAGGGCAATGGTTTTTTTAGCCTTGTCCGCCCGGTATTCCAAGATCATCAGACAGGGCGGATTGCGACTGCCGGCTGAAACCGCCAGCATGGCCCCGAACCCTTGGCGCAGGAGCTCTTTTTCATTCATGACCGTAACGCGCAGGTTGTGCTTGCGGGCCTGGTCGGCCATGGTTTCGGCCAGTCGCAGCGGCGGTTTGTCATTGGGCGGCATGGAAACCCAATCCCGGGCAAGACAAGTGCCCGCGCAAATGCTTTCCACCTGTTGCAGGCGGCGTTTGGTTTCTTTCAGATCAGCTTCAGCAGTCAAAAGCTGAATTTGTTTCAGGGGTGGATCTTTTTTCTCGCTTTTGTACACATGAAAGCGGTGATTGGCCAGATAGGCGCCCTCTGCCAGGGCGGAAATGATTCCGGCCTGGTTCAGGGGCAATTTTTCAGCATCGGGAACAGCCAAGGTCAGGGTGGACAGTTTTTTGTTCAAGCCGATTTTGACAGCAGCCCCGGCGCAGCGGCGCAGACTTTCCGCATTGACAGCTTCAATTTTACCCAGCCCGATAAAGAGCAGCCTTTCCGCCTTGGATCCCGCGGGATGATACAAAAGCAGTTCCTCTTTGGATTTGCCTTTGAATTCCTTATGTTTTTTTGCAATCTGGTCAAGCTCGGCCAGGTCGACCTGGTGGAACAAACAGGTGTCTGCGCATACCGGAACCACCAGGATTTCAGTCTTGTCTTTTTTAAAATCAATGGTTTTAGCGTGTAACAAAGCGTTCTCCTTTGACCTTAGGTCTATCGATTATGGGCGATGACTGGTTGCCATGGGCGTATGTGTATTCAGCAGGCTGATGAAACGCGCAAACTATAGTGAAAGCCGGATTTCATGTCAAATGCTAAAAACATTACTGGATCTTGACGGCTGCGGACATCCTAATTTAAAGTAAGCTGTCTTGAACAATACCAAAAGGAGAATGACAATATGAGCATGAATGTGGTTGACACCATCGACCAATGGGTTGAGGTGAAAAACGTCCTTGTGAGCGTATCTGATAAACAAGGGCTGGCTGGATTTATCCCCCGGCTGTTGGCCATCAACAGCGGTATTAAAATTTATTCAACCGGCGGAACCTTTACCGCCATTCAGAAGATTTTGGGGCCGGCCGGGGCCCGCAATCTGGTTCAGGTTTCGGATTATACCGGCCAGCCCGAAACCCAGGGCGGATTGGTAAAGACCCTTGATTTTAAAATTTATCTAGGGCTTTTGACAGAGACCTACAACCCGGAACATCAACAGGATCTGAAGCGTACCGCCGCGGTTCCCATGGACATGGTGGTGGTAAATCTGTATCCGTTTCAGGCCACCATTGCCGCACCGGGCGTAACAGTTGAAAAAGCCCGTGGGAATATCGATATCGGCGGTCCCTGTATGATCCGGGCCGCGGCCAAGAATTTTATACGGGTGGCCCCGGTGGTGGATCCGTCCGACTACGAGATGGTGATCGCCGTCCTGAAAGCCGGCGGAGGCAAAACCGATCTGGCCCTGCGCTATCGCCTGGCAACAAAGGCCTTTGCGCATACAGCGGAATATGATCGGGCCATTGGGGAATATTTAACAAAACAAAACTATGCGGATCAAGTGGCGGTTTGTTATCAATTGCGATAGGCAAGGACATTGAACGGAAAAGAACGGCGATGCATTCAGCGCATGGAACGCCTGGGCGAGGAGAAAGCAAATGAGCGATGATCTTAAAAAAATCTACCGGACAGTGATGGATGATCATTTCCCGGCAAAGATGGAAATCAGTTTTATCGAGGGGAATCAGCGGCAGACTCTTTGTTATGAAAAAGTTGTCTGGACCATTGAGGGCCTTCAAAAAGGGCTGCGCTACGGAGAAAATCCGGGGCAAGAAGCGGCCTTGTATCGTCTGGTGAATGGAAATTTGGTGCTGGGGGAAACCGCCACCCTGAACCCCGGCCAATACCTGGCTTCGGATATCGAATTGCTGCAATCCGGCAAACACCCAGGCAAGACCAATATCACCGATGCCGACAATGCCTTGAACATCATCCGCTACTTCAATGACACACCCACGGCGGTGATTGTGAAGCACAACAACCCCTGCGGTGTGGCCCGGGCAGCTTCCTTGGAAAGCGCCTATCAGAAAGCCTACATGGCCGACCGGGTCGCGGCTTTTGGCGGCTGTATTGCCGTAAACCGCCCCTTGGACAAGGTTACGGCCCAGGCCATCGCCGCCCAATACGCCGAGGTGGTGGTGGCTCCGGAATTTGAAGAGGGGGTTATGGAAATTTTATCCGCTCGACCGAATCTGAGGGTCATGAAAATCGGAAATATTTCCCGGTTGCAGTCTTTTGTGGGCCAACAGTGCGTGGACTTTAAAAGTCTGATCGACGGCGGAATTATCGCCCAATGGTCTTTTGTGCCCCTGGCCCGTACCCGTCTGGATCTGAAACCGGCTGAAACCGAACACAGAGGCCGGAAATATCAAATTCTGCGGTCCCCCACGGATCAGGAGTACGAAGACATGTTGTTCGGCTGGTTGGTGGAGTCGGGCATCACATCCAACTCGGTGATTTACGTTAAAGACGGGGTAACCGTGGGAATCGGCACAGGTGAACAGGACCGGGTGGGGGTGGCCGAGATCGCCAGGGACAAGGCGTATAAAAAACTCGCGGATCGTTATTGTTTTGAATGGTTGCAAACGCCGTTCAACGATTTGAAAGATGAAGACCAAAAGAAGGAGATTGAGGGCCGCGTGGTCCGGGAAAAGGGCGGCCTGATAGGCGCCACCATGGTGAGCGATGCGTTTTTTCCATTTCGCGACGGTGTGGATGTAGGTTTGCGGGAAGGGATCAGCGCCGTGATTCAACCCGGCGGGTCCCTCAACGACCACCAGGTCATCGAAGCCTGCAATGAATACAAGGCCACCATGGTTTATACAGGACAGAGAAGTTTCAAACATTGAGGATATTCGCATACCAGGGAATCTTTTTGATCATAATAAAAAAAACGTGCCGAAAATCAATTTTTGTGGTAAGATGGCTTTAAAAGTCAAAAAAGTGATCCTCAAATTACCCCAGACATCTAGTCGGCTTTGTACCTTTTCTCCTCCGACCGCTATTATATGGCCGGCCATTTGCCCGGCGGAAACCCGACCAGGGCGTTCTGAGAAAATGTACAAAAAAAAGTAAATACGTCCAAAGTGATGGATAGCGACCTTTGACGGAAACAAAGGAAGATAAGTTGAATCGACTCAATCGACAAAAAACGGTGGAGACGAAAAAGGAAAATATTCTGTTTGTGGATGATGAAGAGAGTATTCTCGAAATCGCCGTGGAGTTTTTTAAGCATAAGGGCTACCAGGTCATTGCCGCCAGAAACGGCCTGGAGGCTTTGGAAATTCTGAAACAATCAAAAGTGGATTGCTGTTTTACCGACATCAATATGCCGGAAATGGATGGGTTGGAACTGGCCGAGCAAATCCGGGAAATGGACAATACGATTCCCGTGATCGTCATGACCGGCTATCCTTCCCTGGATAACACCATCCGCACCCTGAAAAACGGGGTGGTGGACTTTCTCATCAAACCGGTGAATTTAAACCAGATGGAAGTCTGTGTTCGGCGGGTTCTGAGGGAACGCCAATTATTTGTTGAAAATATCCTGCTGAAAAAAGAAGTTGAAGGCAAAGCCCGCCTGGAAAAGATCAACCAGGAATTGCTGTACAAGGTTGAGGAACTGAATGTGCTCAACCGGATCATGAGTGATGTGGCGGCCGTCAGCCGTAGCGTGGATGTCTATAAACGCATTGTTGAAATGGCTTTGGAGCTGACCCATGCGGATGTATCCAAATTTTATGTGATCAATGAGGCTGAATTCAAGTCGTTTGAAGTTGCCGCATCCCAGCGGGAATCTGAAAAGGAAAAGGTTAGGTTGGAACAAAGGGAACCGGAAAATGAAGCCTTTAATCGATTGATCATGGAAACCGTGGCTGATGAAATTCCCTTGCTCATTTCCGCTAATACCGGCATGCGTGGGATTCCCCCCCAGGTCTCATCCCTGATGGTTGTGCCCATGAAGATCCAGGAGAAAGTCTTCGGCGTTCTCACGGCCGAGGTCCACCAGGGGGAAAAGCGTTTCTCAGACAAGGAGTTGTATTATTTATCCTTTATGACCCAACGGGCCGCCTACGCCATTGAAAATCTGGCTTTGTATGAACACATCAACCGGGGACTCATTACCACCCTTAATGCTTTTGTGAAAGCCATCGAAGCCCGGGACCCCTATACGGAGCAGCACTCCAACCGGGTAACCGAGGTCGCTGTGGCCATCGGCATGGAAATAGGCTGTACCGAGGAGGAAATTGATATTCTCAACATCGCCGGACCGCTCCATGATATCGGTAAAATCGGTATCCGTGATGATATCCTGTTGAAGCCCGGACGGCTCACGGAACAGGAATTTGAGAAGATCAAAGAACATCCGGATATCGGAGCAAATATTATCGGACAGCTTGGGATGTGGGATGAACATCAGAGCATCATCCGTCATCATCATGAACGCTTTGACGGAACCGGTTATCCGGATGGTCTCAAGGCTGATGAGATTCCGTTTCTTGCACGAATTTTGTCAGTGGCCGATGCCTATGACGCCATGGCTTCCGACCGCGCATATCGCAAAAAAATGCCCATTGAAAAGGTTTTATCCATCTTGAAGGAAGGTTCCGGGACCCAGTTCGACCCCCGTTGCATTGAAATCTTCATTCGGATTTTTGACAAAGGACTGATCCCTCTGGACGGGGATGAGCTGCGGGATGATCATGCAAAACAATGAAAAACGTCAGGATGTCCGGGTGGATATTTCAGCCCGGGCAAAGGTGAAGATGATCGATCCTAAGGAAATGGAAAGGAATCATCACCCCTATTCAACTCCGTTCAACCTGGCTGATTTTATTACCCGCATGGAAGAAAACCAAGATCCCATCATCGGATATCTGGTGGACTCATTGGGAAGGATGGAAGAAAAACTGGATCAGATTCTGAATGCCCTGGAAGGCACACGGCAAGGGGAAGAACGCACTGTAAAACAAACCATTGATATCAGTGGCTCAGGGATTCGATTTGTCCTGCCGGGACCGGTTGAAAAAGGCCAGTTGCTGGATATTTCGTTGCAAATTCCAGGCTTTCCATTGGGGCGCCTATATGCTTTTGGTGAGGTCGTTCACAGTCGGCCGCACCCGGGGCCGGAGGAGGGATATTACGAGGTGGGCGTCAAATTCATAAAAATGACGCCGGAGCAGCGGGAAGCGATTATCGCTTTTGCATTTCAACAGCAACGGGGCATGATCCGGCGAAACAAGGAAAAAAAAATTCCGACTTAAACCAAGTCTGCAATGTCCAGCAAAACAGATAATGCCAATGCGGAGGGGAATTCATGACGCACCTGGTAGAGGATGAAAGACGCAAAAAGCTCCGGGTCGATTTTACCACCAACATTGTTTTAAATATGGACGGCACCGAAATCCATATGCAAGGCAATTCCAAGGATCTAAGTTTAAGCGGGGTTTATATTTATACAAAGGACGATATTCCCGTTAATAGAAAGTGCGGAGTGGAGATCACCCTCACCGGCCTGGTGGAACCGTTGAAATTGAGGATTAACGGTTCAACCGTGCGCAAGGAACCAACCGGCATTGCCGTATTGTTTGAATCCATGGACCTGGAAAGCTATATTCATTTGAAGAATATTGTGCGGTATAACAGCTCTGAGCCCGACAATATATATTAGCTGAAAAACGCAGCGCCGGTTGAAATAGTTATTTTTATTAAATCCGCGAAATGCCCGGACCAATTATTGCCGTGAGAAAGCATTTTCAAATTGGCTGCGGCCGAAGGAGGATGAATAATGGATGCGAAGTTGATCAATCCTTTTATCAATGCGACGATGAATGTGCTTGAGACCATGGCTTTTGTCAAGTGTACGGCGGAAAAGCCGTATCTGAAAAAAGACGACGTCGCCAGGGGGGATGTGACCGGAGTGATCGGGATTACCGGTGAAGCTAATGGGACTATTGCAGTTACCTTTGATCAGGGCGCCATCTTGAAAATCGTTTCCAATATGTTCGGCGAGACCATTACCGAACTCAACAACGAGGTGGCGGATGCGGTGGGGGAGTTGACCAATATGATCTCCGGCCAGGCCCGCCGAGAGCTGGAGGAAGCCGGCCGGGTGTTTGAGGCTGCCATTCCAT
This sequence comes from Desulfosudis oleivorans, assembly GCA_020723325.1. GTDB lineage: Bacteria > Desulfobacterota > Desulfobacteria > Desulfobacterales > SURF-7 > DYJD01. The sequence goes on from DYJD01000008.1 coordinate 16,702, forward strand.
CGGTCATATCCGGAAAAAACCATATGATCACCCACTATACGGACGGACCGAAGATTGCCATCCCTTTTTCCACCGAAGGCGGAAAATTCACCATTGAAGTCTGTTTGGAAAAATAAATTGCCGGGGCAGGATTCGACGCTTTCGGCTTAAGCGAATACAGCAGCTCGACAGGGGCAGTAACCGATTTGAAACAAGGAGGACAGTCAGATGGATCTTTCCATAAAAATATTGATCGTCGACGATTTTGCCACCATGCGCCGGATATTGAAAAACATTTTAAAACAACTGGGCTTTTCCAATGTGACCGAAGCCGATGACGGCACAACAGCCCTTGACCTCTTGAAAGCCAGCAGTTTCGACCTGGTTATTTCCGATTGGAACATGCCCAAAATGACCGGCCTGGATCTCCTGAAACAAATCCGCTCCATGCCCGAGACCAAAAACCTTCCTTTTCTGATGGTAACCGCCGAAGCCCAGAAACAAAATGTGATTGAAGCAGTTCAGGCCGGCGTCTCCAACTATGTGGTAAAACCCTTTACGGCTGATCAGATTTCAGAAAAATTGAAAAAGATATTGGGTTGATGTTTTATGAAAGATGATCATCAAGGGGATGGCTGCGGTTTTCTCATTGGAGAAAGTACTGAAATCAAGCACATCCTTAACATCATCAAGAAAGTCGCCCCCACTGACAGCACGGTCTTGATAATGGGTGAAAGCGGCACTGGCAAGGAATTGGTGGCCCGGGCCATTCATGCCCAAAGCAGCAGACAGGACAGGTCCATGATCACCATCAACTGCGGGGCCATTCCGTCCGAACTCTTGGAAAGCGAGCTTTTCGGACATGAAAAAGGCGCTTTTACCGGCGCCCATCATACCCGTATCGGCCGGTTTGAGATCGCTGATCATGGAACGATTTTTTTAGATGAGATCGGCGATATGAGTCCCAGCTTGCAAGTGAAATTGTTGCGGGTGATTCAAGATCAAACCCTGGAACGGGTGGGGGGGACCAAGCCGATCACAGTGGATACGCGCATCCTGGCTGCCACCAACAAGGATTTACGGGCAGCGATCCAGAGTGGAACATTCCGCGAAGACTTATATTACCGCTTAAATGTGATCCCCATTCAGATCGAGCCCTTGCGCAACAGAAAAACGGATATTCCCTTACTCGTACAATATTTTCAAAAGCGACTGGCCGGGCAACGCGGCATGGGCGCGAAAACATTTACCGATGCTGCCATGACGGCCCTTATTAAGTACCATTGGCCCGGCAACATTCGTGAGCTTGAAAATCTAATGGAAAGACTCTTTGTATTGGTGGGGCATGAAATCATTGATCTAGTGGATTTGCCGGAGATGTTTCAGTCTGATACGATCATTTCCACGGTTCCGCCGTACGTCTATTTTGAAACCGGTATCGGCTTCAATGAAGCTGTTGAAGAGTATCAGAAGGATCTTATCCTGGAGGCCTTGCGCCAGACCAACTGGGTCAAGGCAAAGGCGGCGGAAATATTAAAAATGAATCGAACCACCCTGGTGGAAAAAATTAAAAAATTGAAACTCGAAGAAGAAGGCGCCGGCGAAGAAAATCCTGTTTTGCACTGACAATGCCGCCGGTGCTCAAGCAAGCGCCAAATTCTTGACTGCTTTTCCCAATTCCTGCCGATAGCCAGCCAAGCGCAGGCAGCCATTCAAACCGATTTGATACCCTGTTTCAGCCTTCAGCCGTCTGCCCCTTTCCATTGCCGCCGTGCAAATCCGGATTTCCAAAAGGCTGCAAGGCAATTTGGCATATAGATTGCTATATTTCAATTGCGATGGTTATCAGGACACGGCTCACCGCTGGTTATCCAATTTTTTTCAAAGAGTGGTTTAGGCGTAACGATGATGATCCGGATAAGAAATCTCCATGGCCTGGGCCTATGGTTGCTTTTTGGTTTTGCCGCCATGCTCATTGGTGCTGAAGCTGTCCCGGGAAGTGACCTGCGGACGGTTGAGGGGCTTCAAATCCAGGCTGAGCCGGCCAGGATCATCATGCATTTCAGTGCCAAAACCGATTATAAGATCATTCGATTTGAAGATGATCAAGGGGTTTCCATAGCATTCAAGGGCGCCCGCCTTGCCGCTGATATGCAGAGCATTGGTTCCGGAAGTGCCTGGCTTCAGGAAATGCGCTTTGAACAATTGCCGGAGCAGGTATTGGCACTGCGGATCAGAACCCGTTCACCTGCGCCTAAAATCATTGGAGAATGGGCCGGTGACACCAAAACTCTGACAATTGCCTTTGGCTTTACCCCGGCTAGACTCGTGCATAAAAGACGGGCTCTGGGTTTAAAGCCCAAACCGTCTTCAGTGAAACTTGCAGAAGCGCAAGTGCCACCCGACCAACAAGCACCTGTGCCATTGCAACCAATTGAAACAGTACGGAAAAAAGACGGCAACGCCGGCACGGTGGATGATCTGCTGGATATGTTTGCATCCGACTCCTGTGGGCAGGAAGACGCCTTGCGCCGGGCTGCGGATGATTGCCGGAAGGAACTGTATGATGATGCCTACCATGCCATTGTCGCCTATTTGCGCTCCGGATCTACCCCACCATGTGCCGAGGCTGCTTATTTTTTGCGAGGCTTGGCCATTTTCAAGGGTAGTGAAGGCGCGGATGAGTTTCAACTGCTGCAGGTGGCCAATGAATTACAGGACGCCGTCAGTTTTTATCCCCAATCCAAATACACACCCTTTGCCCAAACCATGCTTGGAAAAATCAATTTGGAATTGAACAATGACACGGAGGCGGCCGGCTATTTCAGACTCGTTCTCAATAATTTCAAGGATTATTCCGGAACGCCGGAAGTGTTGTTTGAAATGGGCAGGCTGTCGGCCAAAACCAAAAAACTATCCCAGGCCGTATCATTTTTCGACCGGATCCTCTCCCAATATCCCGGTTGCGCTTATGAGAAGGACGCCAGGCTTGAACTCGGAAAAACCTATTTCAATTCCAACCGTTTTTCCAAAGCCCTGGACTATTTGGAACCATTGCTGGAATCCTTCCCCAACATGGCTTACACTTCCAATGAACTTCTCGTAACCATGGGCAACTGTTATTATCAAACCGGAAAATATGACAAGGCCAGGGAGGTTCTGGCCAAGGCATACAATTTTTTTCCGGACATGCCGGATAACCATGTGGCCTTGACGCGCATCGGCGATGTTTATCTGGATGAGAAAGACAGTGAAAAAGCCCAAAAAATTTATGAGGAAGTGCGCAAGAAATACCCAAAAACAGACGGCTTTGTCATCAGTTCCATGCGGCTGGCTGAATTGGAGCCGAATCCGGAGGGAAAAGAAAAAATATACCGCATGATCATTGAGGATTTCCCCCATCACCCCATGGCGGATCTCAGCAAACTGCGTCTGGCAGAGATTCAACAAAAGGCGGGTCTGTATGAAAACAGCATCGCCATGATCAACGAACTCCTGCATAAGGGGGCCAAGGCCTTAAAAAAGGAAGCCCTATATTTACAAGAGAGATCCTTTGAAGAATATTTTCAGCAAATGCTGGCGAACAATGATCATCCCCGGGCCATGCACATGGCGGAAAAGGAAAAAGCAGCCCTCAAACGTTTGGATAGTCCGCAATTGTTTTATTTGTCAGGCAAGGCTTTTTATCTGGGGCATCTGTATCCCCAGGCTGTGGAGAATTTGGAAAAGGCTCAAAAATTGTTTGTACATAGCGCCAGACCCAAAGATCTGTCGTTCTTGTTGGGCAGAGCTTTTCAAGAAACCGGGGCCATGGATGAGGCCCTTGCCAAGTTGGAGCAGTATCTCCGGGATGAGCCCAAAGGGGAACATTGGGTTGAAGCGCACATGCGGATCGGGCGCGGCCGCTTGGCAAAGAAGGATTATCTGAACGCCGAGACATCCTTTCAGACAGCTTATACCCATGCCCGAACGGATCTGGAACGGGCCAATATCCTGATGCTGCAAGCCGCAGCCGCCGGCGAGACCGGTAAAAAACAAGAGAAATGCGAGCGCTTGATCAAGGCCATCAATCTGTTTGCCGCAGATCCTGACGCTAATTTCACAGCCATGTCCAGTGCCTATCGTGAATTGGGTGAAACCTATATGGGCATGGGGACCTTTGAGCGTGCAGCAGATGCTTTTTCCATGGCGCTTAAATTTTTGCGTCAAGAAGAAGGCCAGGCAGGTCTCCGTTATTTGCTGGCCGAGTCCTATCGAAAAGGCAAAGCCTCGGATCGGGCTGCGGCCATCTACCGCGAGCTCGTGGCTACCGGAGATCCCATCTGGGGTAAATTGGCAGAAGAAAAGCTGCGCAGCATGTCATTTATCGGGCGGTTGGAGCGGACTTGAAAGATGGTTGCCCGGCTCCGGGAGGATTTTTTACTGCTCGCATGTAGAGAATGGAACACATGGAAAAAGCGGGAATTTTATTGGTTGAAGCCGAGCACAGGGAAAGGAATCGTTTGTGCGAAGTCCTGGAAGACTGGGGCTACAAGGTCGTGACCGCCTATGACGGAACCGATGCCCTGCGCAAGCTGAAAAACCTGGATGACCTTCGCTTGATAATTGCCGATGCAGATGCGCCCAATGCAGAGGCCGCAGCTCTTTTGGATCTGGCCCATGCCAAGGGTGAAAGCGTGCGGGTATTGTTCGCCGCACGGCAGGCTTCGGTGGAAAACGCGGTTGAAGCAATGAAGGCCGGAGCCCTGGATTATTTGGTAAAACCCATTGAAACCACGCGCCTCCGCCTGCTGGTTGAAAAAGCCTTCCAAGGCAACGGCGACAGCCCGGCCCCCAGCATTTCGCCTGTGGATCCGGTTAGAATCATCACCAATGATCCGGCCTTCCGCAAGCTGCTTGACCTTGCCCGCAAGATCGCCGCCAGTCAGGCTTCTGTCTTGATTCAGGGTGAAAGCGGCACTGGTAAGGAATTGCTGGCCCGCTACATCCATTCCCATAGTGAACGGCGCAACCGGCCTTTTGTCGCGGTTAATTGTGCGGCCCTGCCGGAGAGCCTGCTGGAAAGTGAACTGTTCGGTCATGAAAAAGGCGCATTTACCGGTGCGGTTGCGCGCAAACTGGGCAAATTCGAATTGGCCGACGGCGGGACCCTGTTGTTGGACGAAATTACCGAGATGCAATTTCATCTACAGTCAAAATTATTGCGGATCCTGCAGGAGCGGGAGATTGATCGGATAGGAGGGGGGCGGCCGGTCAGAATCGATGTGCGGGTCATTGCCACCAGCAACCGGGATATCCGGGAAACCATCCGCAAGGGCGAATTCAGGGAGGATTTATATTACCGTTTGAATACAATTCCTTTTCGAATCCCCTCCCTGGGGGAGCGGGAAGGCGACATCTCCTTGCTGACGCGGCATTTTATTGAGAAGTATAATGAGATTGACGGCCGCAATGTCAAAAGTTTGACTAAAGCAGCGGAACAATGCCTGGAGAATCATCCCTTTCAAGGGAATGTGCGTGAATTGGAAAATATCATTCGGCGGGCAGTGCTGCTATCCGAGGGTGAAACCATCACCGATGCAGATCTGTTTTTAGGGGAGGAGGGTGAGGCCGGCGCAACATTCACCACAGACATGGAAATCGAGTTGCCGGCCGATTTCATCAGTGCCCCCCTGAAAGAGGTGGAAAAAAAGATGATTTTTCATACCTTGGATCGCACAAAGGGAAATCGCACCCATGCTGCCAAAATGCTGGGCATCAGCGTTCGAACCCTGCGCAACAAACTGAATGAATACCGGGAAAGCCTGGATCAATTTCAGGGAGAAGATCTCTAACGGGCATGTAAATTGCTTTTGCTATACGTAAACAGATTTATGGGAGGGTATTATGGCAGATACTTTCATTTTTGATAAGACCCATACCGTGCTGAGCAAATCATTGGACATCTCCGCCCGCAGGAACACCCTCATCACCGGTAATATTGCCAACATGGATACCATCGGCTACCAGCCCAAGGATTTGGATTTCCAAGAAACCTTGCAGAAGGCCATGGAAACGGGCACCGCCGGTTTAAAGCGCACCCATGCCAAGCATTTGCCCCAGAACCAAAGCAGTATCGACCTGGCCGGGAGTATCCGCAAAGGGGAAACCGACAGCTTTCACCTTGATACGGTGGATATCGACACAGAGATGACCCATCTGATCGAGAACAATATCAAATACAGGACCAGTGTGGAACTGCTGCTGCGCAGAATCGGCATATTACGCCAGAGCATTACCGAAGGAGGTCGCTGATGGATTTTGTCCAAGCCCTGCGAGTCAGCAAGAGCGGACTGGCTGCCAATCGAACCAAGATGAATGTCATTGCTGAGAATTTGGCCAACGCGGAAACCACCCGCACAGCCGAGGGTGGCCCCTATCGCCGGCAAATGGTGGTTTTCGCGCCCAAGGAAATCCCTTCTTTTGAAAATGAATTGGAACAGGCCCAGAAACCTGCCCAAGGTGTTGAAGTTGGAGAAGTTATTCGCTCCCAGGAGGATTTCCGGTTGGTTTACAATCCTTCCCATCCGGATGCTGATCCTGTGACCGGATATGTGGCCATGCCCAATGTCAGTCATTTGACCGAAATGGCCGATATGATGGTGGCCCGGCGGGCCTATGAAGCCAATGTGGCGGCCTTGACCAACACCCGCGGCATGCTTTTAAAAGCTTTGGAGATCGGCAAATAATTATCGGCAGATAAATTTCAGGAGCGGTGAAGCCCATGAAGATCAGTGATCAGATTTCCCTATCAAAGAACCTGCAGCCGGCCATGGGCAACCAGGACCGCCCTGAGGGATTTGCCCGGCGGTTAAAGGACGCCATCCAGGAGGTCAACCGGGATCAGCTTGACGCGGATCAGGCTGCGCGTCAGGTGATGGAAGAAAAATTAGGGGTCCATGAGGGCATGTTGCGAATCCAAGAAGCGGATCTTTCCTTCCGATTATTTTTACAAGTGCGTTCAAAGGTTTTGGATGCGTACCGGGAAATCATGCGCCTGCAATTTTGATTGATCCCTGCAATCAGTGGGTTGCTTTTTTACAGCATGAGGTGATGAGCAAATGGCTGCCGAAGACAAGGAATTAACCACCGGAATGATGCGCGGGAATCCGGCGCTTCAACAAGTGCTGCGCATTTACCAAAGAATGCCGTTGTCTAGAAAAATCGGCATGGCAGGCATGACGGTTCTATTGTTCATCGCCTTCGGCGCCATGTTTTTCTGGGCCAATCGCATAGATTTCCAGACAGCTTACGCCGGGCTCTCAGCCGAGGATGCGGCCCAGATCGTGGAAAAATTGAAAGAACAGAATATCCCTTATGAATTGGCCGGCAACGGCGCCGTGGTTAAAGTTCCCGCAGATCGCGTGTATGATGTGCGCTTGACCATGGCTGCGGCCGGCCTGCCCAAAGGCGGGGCCGCCGGTTACGAATTGTTTGATAAAACTGATTTCGGAGCCACTGAATTTGTTCAGAAAATGAATTATCAACGGGCCTTGCAAGGTGAATTGGCCAGAACCATCCGCGAATTTCAAGAGGTTGAGGATGCCCGGGTCATGATCGCCATGCCCAAGGATTCGGTGTTCATCGAAGAAACCAAACCACCTTCGGTGTCGGTATTGCTCAAGTTGCGCAGGGACCTTTCCGCTGAAAAAGTGAGAGCAGTGGTGCATCTGGTGGCCAGCGCCCTGGAAGGGATGACGCCGGAACGTGTGGCGGTGGTGGATACCAAGGGCCGGGTGCTTTACAAAGGACCTTCGGAGGAGGAAAAAGTGGGCGGGCAGGCCGATTCCCGCCTGAAATATAAATTGTCCTATGAAAAGAATCTGGCCGGGCGGATTCAGACCATGCTCGAGCGTATTGTCGGACCAGGCAAGGCGATTGTGCGGGTCACGGCTGACATGGATTTTGATCAGGTGGACATCAACGAGGAATTATTTGATCCGGATGTACAGGTGGTCCGCAGTCAGCAGAAATTGTTGGAAACCAAAGACAGGTCGTCTGTTCCGGGTGAAGTCTCCAGCGTCAACCGGGTGGCCCCCCAGGGGCAGGAAGGCGGGGCGGCAGTAAATGAAAAGAACAACAAACAAGACGAGACTGTTAATTATGAGCTCAATCGCACCCTTAAACGCACCATCAAACCAGTGGGCATTCTGAAGCGTCTTTCCGTGGCAGCAGTGTTGGACGGCAATTACCGGATTGAAAACAATGAAAAAGGGAAGCCGGTCAGACAATATTCGCCGCGAACCCCGGCGGAACTGGAACAGTTTAAGGGCATAGTTCAGAATGCCATGGGTTACAGCGAGGATCGGGAAGATAAAGTCAGCGTGGAATCCTTCCCCTTTTCCGAGGTGGATGAAACCATTGCCGAGCCCGCCATGGATTGGCAGGGCTTTTTCCGGCAGTACGGCCGCAGTTTGATCAACATCATCCTGGTGTTGCTGTTGTTTGTTTTCATTGTATTGCCTTTGGTGAAAACCATGAAGGAAATCAAAACCACGGTAATTGAATCCCTGCCGCCGCCGGAAACCGAGAGAAAAGAACTGGCCGCCGGACTGGAAAAAGAAGTAGTGGATCCGTCCAAGATGGTACCCAAGGATCGGGCCAAACATTATGCGGCTGAAGATCCCAATAAAGTCGCCAATATTCTGAAGGGCTGGATGGCGGAGACTTGACCATGAAGACGGACAAGCTGGATCCGCAGAATCTGACCGGAATTCAAAAAGCCGCTGTTTTCCTGTTGACCATGGGTGAAGCCTATACCAGCCAGATTTTTCGAACCATGACGGATGATGAGATCAAAATGCTGGCCAATGTCATGGCCCAGATCGACCAGATTTCACCGGAGGTCACCAAAGCCGTCATGGAGGATTTTGTAGCTGTTTTTGAAGACGAGGACCGCTTGCTGGTGGGTGGGGAATCATTTGTCCGCAATGTTGTGGAAAAATCCCTTGTCAGGGAAAAAGCCGAGCGCATTTTTAAAGATATCGAAGAGAACAAAAGGGAGGTTCCGTTCAACTGGAGCAAGGAGGTTAATCCGGCCATTTTGGCGGGTTACTTGGCCACGGAACATCCGCAAACCATTGCCATGATATTGACGCATTTGCCGCCGGAAACTTCTTCCGAGATTCTAATGGCCCTGCCCGCGGAAAGAAAGGGTGATATCGCCTTGAGAATAGCCAAGCTGGGTCAGGTTTCCGACGAAGTTGTGCGGGATGTGGACGAAGCTTTGCGCAGCGAGATCGGCAATATCGGCAGCGGCAGCACAAAATCCGGCGGGGTCGAGGCCCTGGTGGAAATTCTCAACAGTGTGGATAAAGCCACGGAAGACGCCGTCATGGAAAAAATAGAAGAAGAACAGGCGGACATGGTGGACGAGATCCGCAAATTGATGTTTGTTTTCGAAGATCTGAGCAGCCTGGATGACCGCGGCATGCGGGAAGTGTTGAAAAAGGTGGAAAGCTCCCAGTTGACCCTGGCCATGAAGACCGCCAGTGAAGAGATGAAAAAGAAAATTCTCAGCAATCTTTCCAGCCGGGCCGCGGAAATGCTGCTTGAAGATTTGGAGGTTATGGGACCGGTGAAGTTGTCGGAAGTCGAGGCTGCCCAGCAAGCCATTGTGGCGGCCGCCAAGGAATTGGAAGCAGAAGGCACCATCACCTTGGGTAAAGGAGGAGGAGATGTCCTTGTCTAAAGCGCAATCCGAATATCAAGAGGGAACCGGCATGGATTGGCAGCCGCTGGACATTCATCAATTGGAACGTTTTCAAACCCTGGCGATTCAACAGGACCCGCTCCAGGATGATAGGAATCAAGAGTTTATTCCGTTGTGTCCCACCAAGTCCGCAAGCAGTCAGGAAGACGGTTTCCGGCGGATCCATGTCAAGAACATGGGGGCGGATGAAGGCGTTCAGGAGCAGTCTTCAAATCGCAAGCAAAAGGACGATCCCGCGGGGTCACAGCCTGTTGAGGCCAACGCCGCGGCTTTGAAATCGTCTGATGATATCAAAGCCATTGAGCAAAAAGCCTATGCCGACGGTTTCAGCAAAGGCGAAAAGGATGGATTCGCCGCCGGCAAAAAACAGGCAGAAGCAGTCGCCGCCAATTTACAGAAAATGATAGGTGAAATCGAGGGACTTTTCCAGCGGATGGTTGAGGTCAATGAACGGGAGATACTCAGCCTGATTTTTCGGACCGCGGAAAAAGTGGTCATGGGGCATATCCAGAGCGATAGTGAAGTAGTCAAACGATCAATTTTGCATGCCTTTGAGATCATACCGGAACCTTCCGAGGTCAGTATAAAAATTCATCCGGAAGACTATGAATTCATCGAACTGATCAAGGAGGATTTTTTTGAGCAGATCAAAGGCTTGAAACAAGTGGAGGTTGTTGCCGATTCGGCCGTAAACCGCGGGGGCTGTGTCGTTGAAACACGTTCAGGCAATGTGGTGGTGGATATGGGAAAACGCCTGGAAAGCATCCGGTTGAGCATGCTGGAGGCCAATCGGGTCAAAGGATCGATGGCGTAAAGCCGGGATAAGGGGAAACCAATGGGAGCGAACCTGCGCATCGACTGGCAATCCTACGAGGCGGCTGTCGATAATTGCGACGGCATTCGGCTGGAGGGCAGGATCACTCAATTGATCGGACTCGTGGCCGAAGGAAACGGCCTGGGCATGAGCATCGGCAGTCTCTGCACCATTGAAAATGAATATGGTAAGGGCACCATGGCCCAGGTGGTCGGGTTTAAGGATGATCGGGTGTTGTTGATGCCTTATGGCGATACCCTGGGGATCAAGCCCGGCAGCCGTATTCTGTTTCTTGACAACAATCCCAAGGTGGATGTGGGCAATGCCTTTATCGGACGGGTCATTAACGGGATGGGGCTGCCCATAGACGGGAACGGCGATATTCCGGCCGATGATCACTATCCTTTATATGGGACCCGAATCAACCCCATGCAACGCCAGCCTATCCGGGAATTAATGGATGTGGGCATCGGCGCCATCAATACCATGATCCCCCTCGGCAGGGGCCAAAGGGTGGCCATTATGTCCGGTTCCGGTGTGGGCAAAAGCGTTCTGATGGGCATGATGACGCGCCATACCACCGCGGATGTGATTATTATCGGTTTGATCGGCGAGCGCGGTCGGGAAATCAAGGAAGTGATTGAGAAGGATTTGGGGCCCGCCGGTATGAAGCGGGCTGTAGTGGTGGCTGCCACCTCCGATACGCCGCCACTGGTGAGAATGCGGGGCGCCTATTTGGCCACCACCCTGGCTGAATATTTCCGCGACCAGGGCAAGAACGTGCTGCTCATTGTGGATTCCATCACTCGTTTTGCCATGTCTTCCCGGGATGTGGGCCTGGCAGCCGGGGAGCCGCCCACAACCAGGGGCTATACACCCTCCTTTTTTGTGCAAATTCCGGTACTGCTGGAAAGGGCCGGGAACGTGCGCGGCAAGGGCAGTATTACCGGTATTTATACGGTGTTGGTGGAGGGCGATGATTTGAATGATCCGGTGGGGGATACGGTTCGATCCATTGTGGACGGACATATTGTACTATCACGAAGACTGGCCAACCGGGGGCATTATCCGGCCATTGATGTGCTGGAAAGTGTCAGCCGGGTCATGCGGGATGTGGTGCCCAAGGGCCATATCGAGATGCGGGCAAAGGCCATCGACGCCCTTGCCACCTATCGGGAAGCTGAAGACATGATTTCCATCGGGGCTTATGTGGCAGGTTCGGATGTGCGTATCGACTATGCTATCCAGGTGGTGCCCAAGATCAATGCCTTTCTACGACAGGATGTGGATCAAGCCATGCCTTATGATGCCGGTGTGAAAAAATTGCAGGGAATTATTCGATAATGAAGCGATTCCGATTCCGTCTTGAACCCATGTTGCGGCTGCGCCAATTCAGGGAGCGTCAAGCCCAGCAGAGATTTGTCCAAGCCCAAGCCGAGGTGGCCGAGAGTGAAAGACGCCTTCAACAGGGAAGTGAATTGTTCAAGGAGTCGGCCGATGTGCTGGATGAAAAAGCATCTGCCGGAATGAATATCTCCGAGTACCGGATTCATCGCAACCATCTGACTGCAATTGATCGGGCCTTGGAGATGGAACGCCGTCGTCAGCGGAAATTGATTCAAGTGCGGGAGAAGCGGCAGCAGGAACTGGCTAAAAAATCAAAAGAAAAAAAGATGTTGGAAAATCTGCGGGAACACAAAAAAGATGCCTACTACCAGGAGGTCGCCGTTAATCTGCAAAAGGAAATCGATGACATGGTTACGGTTCGCAAGGCCAGGGAAATCATGAAATGAAAGCGCCCCTAACGGTTATCATGAGATTTTTTTTATTGGGTCTTCTGGTCATCAAAATCGGTTTGGTCATTCAATTGTCTGTGGGCCTGCTCTGGCCGGACTTGCGCTGTTTTGGTGATAAGCCGGCATATAGTCAGGAGAAAAAGTCGGAAGCAACACCGGAAAAGTCAAAGGAAAAAGAGAAGGAAAAAGGCAAGGAGAAAGAAAAGGAAAAGGAGAAGGAAAAAGAAAAAGGTAAACCTGAGGCTGAAAAAGCCGCGGACCAGAATAAGGAAAAGGGGGAGGCGGCCAAGCCGGAGCAGCAGACCGAAGATGCCCAGGAAGAGGCAATCATTGCCATTGAAAAGGAAAAAGCCGCAGCATTTCAAGATATGAAAATTACCCTTGAGGGTCTGGAACAGAAGCGGCTTGAACTCCAAGAGGCCGAGAAGCATCTTGCCGATGAAAAGAAAAGCTTGGAGGATGTGAAGCAGGAACTTGCGGCCCAAATCGAAGCCTTGGCCAAGATCAATCAGCAATTGGAAGACAAGCTGAAGGCGGCTGAAAACAAAGAAACCGCTGCGGAAAGGGATCAGAAAGCAGCCGATGAAAAGAAATTGAGAAATCTGGTGAAGGTTTATTCTGGCATGAAGCAGAAAGAAGTGGCGGCCATCCTGGATAGACTGGAAATGGAATTGGTGGAAAAGCTATTTCTGCGCATGAAGGGCGACCAGGCCGGGCAACTTTTAACCTACATGAACAAAGAACGCGCTGCCAAAATCAGTGAGCGGCTGGCGCTGGAAAATAAAAAAGCCAAATAGATTCCACAAGGATCATTCCCCCCCCCTATAACCCACCTGTTGTTGGTATTCCTCCAGCCCCATAGGCAATATTTTCCGTGCACGTGCTTTTCATCGGAAAGAAATGCGCTGTGTTTGATCCGCCGTTTGAGCCCGGCGGCGACCACTTCCTATATAACATACTAAATTAAAACAAGAAAATTAGAAAAAGGGCAAATTGGCATGGAGGTTGCTGAAAAACCTGTCAGAGTATGCTTGCATGGGCATTTTGGCTAATATCGATTCATATGCTGGAAACCTTTTTGATGCCACGGAAACCAATATGATACAGCCGGGTTTAAAAATCGATATGTTGTTCGGAGCGGGTGAAGGGCTTCCGGCCGGGAAAGGAATCGCCCAAGGAATCGCTAAAGGGATCAACGGTTCGTTTGCGGGGATACTGGCCCGGGTTTCGTCCAAGGCTGTCAAAGCCCATTTCAATGCCTTGGAAGATGCGCTTGCCGGAAAACAAACCGGGCTTTGTGCTGGTTTGGATATGAACAGCGGCCGAGCCACGTTGGAGCGATTGCGGCGAATTTTGCTGGCCCAGGGCGGGGGGCTTGGACAGTTGCAAGTGAATGAAAAAGGGTTGACGGCCTTGAGAGAAATCTTGATGGCCGCCGGATTCACGCCGGACCAGGTATCCGACCTGTATGACCAATTGAAAAAAGGTGCTCTGGATCATAAGGTCGATGTGTCGGATCTGTTCACGCGGCTGAATCAGATGGAGGCCAAGACCGATAAAGACGATCCCATGCTGGATTTGTCCATGCTGCCGTATCTGCAAGTCATTTTATCCAATTTTGGAATTGATCAGGCCCGGAGCGACAAGATCATTGCCGACAGCACGCTAGCCGGTGAAGGGGTTGACCTGAAACAGTTCATTCAAGGAATTCGAACGGCAATAAAGCAAGGCCAAGTGCCGAGGACGGTCAACAACAGGAAAAATAACGAGCAAATAGCGGCTTTCCTGGCGGACATGAATGCGGACAAGGGGGCGGCGGATGCTGAAGGCCGCATCACCCTGGAGAGATTCGTTGCCGCCCTTGAAAAAAAGTTCCAGCAAAACAATCGAAAAGGTCTGCTGGACAAGACCCTGGCAGAGGCAGGTGCACGCTTTTTGAAAAACGTCGGTACCAAGGAAGACGCCCTTTCCGATTCATTTTCCAAGGAGGCTATCCAGGGCATGCTGCCCAATAAAATAAGCACCCATGAAAAATCAACAAAGCTTCATCATAAATCTGGGGAATTGAAAGCAGCCCAGATCAGCCGGCTGGAGCCTGACAAGGCCGCCGGCGCAATTTGGCTGAATGTCGGCATGGAACCCAGCCAGATGCTTGCGGAAAAAACAGTGGGGGCCGGGGCCTTATCCGAGGACTTTTTGAGTCTCATGGAGGAAAACCGGACCGACAAAATCCAGGAACTAATCCAGCCGGATCTTCAGAATGACTTGGCCGGCAAAGATCAAGACCAGGAGGGCCGGACTTTAACTTCCATGGGAGCAGGTGTGAAACAGTCCGGAAAAATCGGCCCGGCTTTTGTCGGATCAGGCGAAGGGGCGGCCGGGAAGAGTTTACCGGCCTATGTGCTTCATCAAGTCGGACGTCAGATTGTCCGCTCGGTGCAGGAGAACAATAATGAGATCCAACTTCAACTGAAGCCCCCCCATCTTGGAAGGCTCCACCTGAGTTTGGAAACCGTCCAGGACGGCGTGCGGGTCAGCATCGTGGCAGAACAGAAAAGCGCCCGTGAATTGCTGGTGGCCCATGTGGATGAATTGAGATCCGCCCTGCTGGATCAAGGCATCAAATTGGAAAAAATCGACGTACAGATCGCTTTTAATTTTGATCAGTTTATGACGCAAACCAGGGAGGACGGCAACCGCTCCAGCAGTAGAAAAAATCCTGAATTCCAAATCTCCGGGGAAAGCAGTGCGGGAACTACTAGTGTTGAAGAACTTGCCGCCCTTAGCTCCCGCAAATCGGACGGTTTACTGGATCTAATTGTTTGATGCAGTATGGGGATATTCAAATGCTTATCATATTTACCCTTAATGTAGAGAGTATACCATGACAACAGTTCAATCCGCCTACGGCAATAAATCGGTGAACGGTCTTCTGACAGGTCATAGTCAGAAAACAGAAGAGAAGAAAGACCCCTTGGGGCGTGAGGCTTTTTTGGGCATGTTGATTGCCCAACTCAAGCATCAGGATCCGTTAAATCCGCTGGAAGGTACGGATTTCACCGCCCAGTTGGCTCAGTTTTCCATGCTTGAGCAACAGTTCAGCACCAATGACAATCTCAAGTCCCTGCTGGGTGCAACCAATGCCAAACGCGAGGACAATCTCATCGAATACATCGGCAAGGAGGTTTCCGGAACCGCCGAAACCATGATTGTGAAAGAGGGAAAGGTCTCGGGCGGACAGTATACAATGGAAAAGCAGGCTGATGTTTCCATTAGTATTTATGATAGCAAGCACAAGGAAGTCTGTACGATCTATGCCGGTCAGCGCAATCCCGGTACCCATGCCATCCAATGGGATGGAAAAGACAATGACGGTCAATCCCTGGCGGATGGAACCTATACTTATGAGGTGATGGCGCTGGACACCCTGGGCGGATATGTGCCTGTCCGGACGGCCTTCAGCGGCCTTGTGACCGGTGTCACCTATGAAAACGGAACAGGATATCTCCAGGTCGGCGACAATTTGTTGGATCCGGCCACGGTTAAACGGGTATGGCAGACCGCGCAAACAGAAACAGGCGCCGGTGCCGATAAATAATCAGTAAAAGGGGGGCTTGTATGTCTCTGACCAGTTCGTTGTATTCAGGTACAAGCGGCATGACCAATTTCGGGAATGCCATGCAGGTGATCGGCGACAATATCGCCAATGTGAACACCACGGGTTTTAAAGGCAGCCGGTATGTGTTCCAGGATTTGCTCAGCCAGGCCATTGCCACCCAGGCCGGCACAGCCCAGGTGGGGCGCGGTATGGCCCTGGGAGATGTGGCCGGTGTTTTCCAACAGGGTTCGTTTGAGTCCACCGGCAACACCACTGATTTGGCCATCGGCGGCGAGGGTTTTTTCGTGATGCGCGAGGCGGCCAGCCAGCAGTTGTTTTACACCCGGGCCGGCAATTTCCGGTTTGACAAGGAAGGTTATTTGATCAATCCGGAAGGGTACGTGACCCAGGGCTGGAAATTGGATGACAACGGCGACGACATCGGCGCGGTCACGGACATCCTGCTGCAATCCTTTACTTCGCCGCCCACCTTGAGCGAGCACATGACCGTGATTACCAATCAGGATTCCAGGGCCACCAGCCAGACCTCGGTGTTGAGCAATGCCTGGGACGCCACAGCCACGACGCCCATCAATACTTCCAATTATCATTATCAAACCGTGGTTAAAGTGTATGATTCCCTGGGCAGCACCCATGATGTCACGGTCTACTATGACAAAAAATCCGGTTCCGAGTGGGAATACATGATCACCTGCAATCCCAATGAGGACAAACGCAATCTGGTCCAGGGCACGGAAGGCCTGGGTTTGCTGGCCCGGGGAACCATCACCTTTTCCGAAAGCAGCGGCACCATTTCCAACATGACCATGGAACGCTTTACCGGCCGCATCGGCAACGTATCCACCGATGGAGCCATTGCCAATGAAAATACGGTTTTCACCATCAACAACTACGATGCCTTGCCTTTGGACGGCTATGGGTTCAGTCTTGAATTCGACGGTACTGCCTGGACTTTTGAGGATGTGGCCGCGCCCTTGGGGGTCATCACGGCAGCGGATCTGCCGAGCAACTATCCCCGGGCCACCATCCTGAGCGGCGACGCCAACTCCATCCGCCTGAACCTGGATGGGGATGCGGAGCGCACCGCGGACCTGACCATCACTTTTACCACACCGGCCCAGGCCACCGACTCCCTCAGTTTCGACATTATCAACCCCAGCAATATTCATATCCAGGATGTGACCAATACCCGTTACATCGGCGACACAGCCAATGACAATACCACCCTGGAAATCCACAATCCCCAGGTTCTGACCATGGATTCCACCAATCTGCGTATCAACTGGGACGCCAGCGATCAGGCTTGGTACTGGAGCATGCCCTTGCTGCAAAATGTCACCAATATGGATACTGGTCAGTTGACGCCGGCGGCCTTGACCGGTGTGGCCGACGTCACCAATCCGGAAGTGATGACCAGCTATGCCGAGAACATGAACCTTTGGTTCGACGACACGGCCGGTGAATGGAATTTTGTTTCGCCCTATGCCCGGGATCTGTCCAACGTCACTTACAGCGGCGGCATCAGCCAGGGCAACACCACGCTGGTGGTCAGCGACCCCACCATCCTGACCCAGCGGGCTATGGATCTGCGGTTATTTTGGAACAACATTGTGGGTGTCACCAATCTCAATTATACGGATGCCGGCTCAGGGGTCATCACTGCCACGCCGCCCACCATGACCGTGACCCAGGAAGATAATATGTTGCGGGATTCTTCAATTGTCTACACCCTCCAGTATAACGGCGTGGGCGATTCTTGGAGTTATATGCCCGGCGCAGACCCGGTGGTGGATTACGCCAACCGGCAGGTGCCGGCCTGGAATACGGCCGCCAATACCCTCTCCCTTGACTTGACAGGCAACGGCGAGGATATCCGTTTCACGTTCCCATACAATCCGGCCGGCGCCCAGAACGGCGATCGTATTTCCTTCAGAATCGACGCCGACGGCGCCTGGTCCTGGGGCATGCCTTCCATCACCGGGCCGACTTACGGCGGCGGCATCAGTGGCAACAACACCATGATGGATATTGCCGATGTGCTTTCCGGCGGCGGACCATTGGTGAATTCCACTGCGGATTATAATCTCGTCTATACCCAGGCCACCCAAACCTGGTCCTGGGGCCTCAACAGCCCGGCCGGCAGCGGCGACTACCCGGCCGAAGCCTTTATCGTCAACAACGAGAATCAAGTTTCCATTGACCTGGACGGGGATGCAACCGCGGAAATCACCTATACCTTTATGACCCCCCTCACCGCCAACGGCACCCTGGATTTCGGTATTGATGCCTGGGGCGGACCGCCGGCCCAGTATTCCGGCGCCAGTATCATGGGCACTTCCGGCCCGGAATCCATAAGCCTGGATATGAACGGCAACGGCAGCGCCGACATAACTTATACCTTTCAGACCGCCCTGACCTCGGACGGGGCAATTAATTTCGACATCGATACCTTTATACCGCCCTTTGAATATCCGGATGCGGTCATTGATGCGCTCGCCTCCAATGCCAACGCGGTCTTCCTGGATCTCAACGGCGACGGCACCAATGATGCGAATTTCAGCTTTGAGGATGCCGGCGGTACTCCCCAGGGACTCACGGCCAATGGCATTTTTCAACTGGATATTGATCCCCGCGTGCCGCCCACGGAATATCCCAATGCCCAGATCCACGGGGACCGGGAATCGGTTTCCATTGACATGAACAACGATGACGAGGATGATTTTACCTTCACCTTTGACACCCCCCTGCCCACCGGAATTAATGTGGACGACAGCGCCATCACCTTTGACATCGATGGATCCACGGCCTGGACTGAGGCTGAGACCGATTCCAACGGCTATTTTCAATTTTTGGCGGATTTCCTGGGGGGTGAAAGCGGCGCCACCCAGATGGCCATTGAATTCGACATCGGCACCCGGGATGACGGCACCGGCCAGTTTGTCAACGACTCCATGACCACCACCCAGTACGCCCGTTCCTCCACCACCACATTCCAGTCCGCCGATGGCTACGGCGCGGGTGATCTGCAGAATGTGGACGTGGATGTGGACGGCGTCATGACCGGTATTTATTCCAACGGCCAGTTGATCCCGCTCTACCGCGTAGCCCTTGCCAAATTCCTGAACACCAACGGTTTGCTGAAAGTGGGCGGCAATCTTTACCGGGAAACCCGTGACAGCGGCACCGCCATCACCAACAAGCCCGGCACCAACGGCCTTGGGAGCATCGCCCCCAACTCCCTGGAGCAGTCCAATGTGGATATTGCCACGGAATTCGTGAACATGATTACGGTGCAAAGGGCTTTTCAGGCCAATTCCAAAATCGTAACCACGGTTGATGCCTTGCTGGGGGAAGTAATCAACCTGAAGCGTTGATCCAGATTCTCAATAAAGAAACCGGGCGGTCTTGATCAGGCCGTCCGGTTTTTTATTTATGGAAAACGGTTTGGGGTGTTCAGAGCAGACGGGTGACAATCAAGCCGGATGCAATGACAGCCAGGATGATGCGATACCAGCCGAAAATTGCCAGACCATGGCGGTTCAGATAGGCCACCATCCATTTTACGGCTATGACGGCGGCGATAAAGGCCACCACCAGCCCCACGGCCATGGGCAGCACATCAAAAGTTTGCAGCATGATGCGGCCATGTTTAAGACCGTCGTAGGCTGTTGCGGCAGAAAGGGTTACCAGCCCCAGCAGAAAACTGAATTCCACCGCCGCTGAAAGCGACAGGCCCACCAGCATCCCGCCCATAATCGTCACCAGACTGCGGCTCACGCCGGGCCACATGGCAATACACTGTGCCAATCCGATCAGAAGTGCCATCTTCCAGTTCATATCCGTCAGGGATAAAAGAACTCGGCTCGGTTGTTCATCACCACGGCGTGGCCGATCCATGACAAGGATGGCAAGGCCGCCGGCGAACCAGGCGAAAACGATGGGCCATGGGCCAAAAAGATATTGTTTGATTATTTTATTAAACAACAGGCCGATGACGGCCGCGGGCAGAAAACCGGCCGCCAAATTGATCAGCAAGCGGCGACCGGCGCGGTCTTGACCGAATAAGCCGGCCAGCATCTGGCGGACTCTGCCGAAATACAAGCCCAGTACGGCCAAGATGGCTCCGGCCTGGATGCAAATGGCGTAAGCGTCGGAAGCAGCTTTGGTGGGTTGGGGTGTTTCCGCGCCCACCGAGTCGGTGCGGCCGATGCCTAGGAGCCGTTCGGCCATGAGCAGATGCCCGGTGGAACTTACCGGTAAATACTCGGTTATCCCTTCCACCAGACCCAGGACCACGGCTTGGCCGATGGTCATGGCGGATTTCGCATGAGGCTGGGGCTTGGAAGGTGCAGCAGATGAATTTTCGGCGCAAGTCGCCGGCTGGGTAGTCAGAAAAATCAGTAACCATGCCAGATATGTGATCAGGCATTTTACGGGCCGCATGCTTTTCTCCCTTTTTTTCAATTTGTATTGGATGGGCTTTGCCTGTGAACCTTGTCAGGGCGCTTAAAGCACCAGGCGATCCATTCGTCAATAGCTTTAGCCCTGGAGCTGAAAAAAACTCAATGATCGGCAGGGATGGAGTTTAAACTTGTGCTTGACAGCTATGATGGCGGTGGGATATGGGAAATATTTATTCGGCCGACCGGCCGAATAATAAGTACGGAGTTCTGCATGCAAACCATGGATTTGGATAAAAAAGAAAAAAAGAAAACCGCCATCATCCAGGCTGCCAGCCTTCTTTTTGTCAAGAAAGGCATCAAGCAGACCAGTCTTGCGGATATTGCGCGCGGGATGGGGATCAGCAAGGGGACCTTGTACTATTATTATTCCTCCAAGAATGATCTGATTTTTGATATCACCGCCCATCACATGAATCAGATTACCAACGATCTGTTTGCTATGATCGATGCTGAAGGGAGCGGTGAAGCGGCCCTGGAAACCGTATTGACCGCCCTGGTGGAAACCATATTAAATGCCAGGACCCGCAGTCGTTTGCATCTTTACCTGATCCGCGAGGCCATGTCCGGCAACGAGGCCATCCGCCAGCGTTTTCAAAAGACCTATCGGGGATGGTTTTCATCCACCACGGAAGGGGTGCGCAAAATCATGAACAACCAGGATGTGTGTGAAACCATGGCACCTGTCCTTGTTGCGGTTCTGGATGGTTTTGTAATCCAGTCCATGCTGGCGGTTCAGTCCATACCGGTTAAGGACGTTGTGAAATATCTGATGAGAATGGTAAGGAATTAATACAGATCTGCATAGGCGCAAAATACAAAAAAGGAGTTATCTATGGGCAAAAAATATGGGCCGATCAAATCCGGCGTAAAATGGTTTAAAATCCTGGTGGCCAAAATCGTCTTTTTTGTACTGGGCAGGGCCTTTCAGTCCGCAACCAAGCATGATCCGGACATTAAAAAGGAGATTTCCGTTTGGCGTGAAGGCTTTGTTCTGATCATGCGGGTTTTGCCCAATGGACCCCGCATGGTTCTGGAAAAGCTCAACGGCAGGTTGAAGTATCGCGGAGCCAAATATGACGATGGGGATCTGGTGATCAGTTTCAAGAACATTGAATGTGCTTTTTTGGTACTGACGCCCCAGGTGGGAGCAGCCCAGGCCTTTGCCGAGCGCCGCATGACCGTCAAAGGGGATTTGGGCAATGCCATGATTTTTACCCGTTGTTTGACCATTCTGTTGGGGCATCTTTACCCCCAATTTATCTGCCGGCGTTTGGTCAAGCGGGTGGCGCCCATGCCCTTGAAAAAGCAAATGATCAAATTGGTAATCAACGTTGTCGGCATTCCCTTTGGCCTGTAGGTGCTTAAAATGCCATGAACTTTGTGCAGCAAATAAAACAGGAGGACAGATCCATGTTGCCTAGCTATTATGAATTTTTTAATCCGGTTAAAATTTTATCGGGAAAAAACGCCCTTGATAATCTCCCTTATGAGCTGGAGCAGCTAGGGGCCAAACGGCCGATTATTGTTACCGACAAAGGGGTGATCAAGGCCGGTCTGATTCAAGTGGTCAAGAGCGCCTTTGACAGCTCCGGTATGGTCATCGGCGCAATTTACGATGATGTGCCGCCGGATTCATCCAGCGACGTAGTGAATCAGATTGTGGCGGTTTATCGGGAAAACGGTTGCGATGCCATCGTGGCGGTGGGCGGCGGTTCACCCATAGATACTGCCAAGGGGGTCAATATCGTGCTATCGGAGAATTCGGATGACCTCATGAAATTTGAAGGTGCGGACCGGCTCAAGGCGCCCATGAAACCGTTCATTGTCATCCCTACCACGGCAGGCACTGGATCGGAAGTAACCTTGGCGGCCGTGATCAAGAATACGGCAAAGAATGTCAAGATGGCCTTTGCTTCCCATTTGCTTTTCCCCAAAATAGCCATTCTGGATCCACGCATGACCACAACCATGCCGCCCCATATCACGGCCATGACAGGCATGGATGCCCTTGCACATTCCATGGAAGCCTATACCTGTCTTCAAAAAAATCCTTTGAGTGACGCCTATGCCACGGCAGCGATTAAATTGATTGCCCAGTATCTTCCCAAGGCGGTTGAAAACGGCAAGGATATGGAGGCCCGCATGGCCATGGCCAATGCCGCCACCATGGCCGGCGCCGCCTTTTCCAATTCCATGGTGGGCATGGTGCATTCCCTGGGGCATGCCACCGGCGCCATCTGCCACATCCCCCATGGTTTGGCCATGTCCATTTTCCTGCCCTTTGGCTTGGAATATAATCTTCCCAAAACCGAAGCCATGGTGGCGGAATTGTTACTGCCCCTGGGGGGAGAAGCAGAATACGTTAAGGTGGCGGCGGGTCAGCGCGCCGCCCGTACCATCGTGTTGGTGAGAAAATTTCAGCAGACCTTGTTCGATCTGTGCGGACTGCCGCGCACCCTGAAAGAGGCGGGAGTACCCAAGAACAAGCTGGAGGAAATCGCCAAGACCGCCATTAATGACGGGACGCTGAGCTTTAATCCGGAGGAACTGGATCTCAATGACGCCTTGAACGTATTGAACGAGGCTTACAGCTAAAGGAGGGCGCAATGGGACACGCATATATGGGTAAAGTGCTGCGGGTGGATCTCAGCAGCGGGGAAATCCGGGAAGAAGAAATTCCGGATAAAGTATATGAGGATTATTTGGCCGGGCTAGGTCTGGGCGCTTACATGCTTTATAAATATATGCCGGCAGGTGCCGATCCCCTGGGGCCCGACAACATGCTCGGCTTTGTTGCCGGCCTGCTGACCGGTACCGGCAGTCTGTTCACCGGGCGCTGGATGGTGGTGGGCAAATCACCCCTCACCGGCGGCTGGGGAGATGCCAACTGCGGCGGTACGTTTTCACCGGCCATCAAACGTTGCGGCTATGACGGCATTTTTTTCACCGGCATCAGCGCGAAACCGGTTTATCTTGCCATTGAGAAGGGCAAAGCAGAGTTACGGGATGCGGCCGATATTTGGGGCAAGGATGCCCTGGAAACCGAGGATTTGCTCATGGAAAGAGCCAAAGGCGCAAAAAAACCACGGGTGGTCTGCATTGGTCCGGCTGGTGAAAAATTATCGCTCATTGCCGGGATCTGCAATGATCGCGGCCGCATGGCGGCCCGTTCCGGGCTGGGGGCCGTGATGGGCTCCAAACGTCTGAAGGCCGTGGTTCTGTCCGGCACCAAAAAGGTTGAGCCCCACAATCGCGAGGAAATGAAAAGGTTGAGCAAGAAATGCAACAAATGGGTGCAGTTCCAGCCGCCTTTTATTTCCGGTCCCATGACTTCCTACCTGGGGGCCCTGCTGCGCATCTTGCCCACCCAAATGGCCCAAGACGGTTTATTATATAAAATCATGCTCCGCAAATGGGGCACGGTGAGTATGAACCAGACCAGCGTGGAAATGGGCGATGCGCCGGTGAAAAATTGGGACGGCAGCAATAAGGATTTTGGTCCGAAAAAATCCCTGCCGGTCAATCCGGATGTGTTCACCGATTGTGAAATCGTCAAATACCATTGTTATTCCTGTCCCTTGGGCTGTGGCGGGATTTGCGCCATCAAGGATAAAACCCACAATGAATTCAGCGAGGGCCACAAACCGGAATATGAAAGCGTGCTGGCCTTGGGCGGCCTGTGCATGAACGAGAATCCGGACAGCATTTTCTACATGAATGAATTGTTGAATCGGGCCGGCATGGACACCATTTCCGCCGGCGGAACCCTGGCCTTTGCCGTGGAATGCTACCAGAAAGCCATCCTGACCAAGGAAGACACAGGTGGTCTGGAATTAACCTGGGGCAATACTGATGCTCTGATTGCCTTACTGAAAAAAATGATCGCACGGGAAGGCATCGGCGATCTTCTGGCCGACGGCGCCAAAAAAGCAGCCGACCGGCTGGGTTTGAACGCCAAGAAATATGCGGTTCACGCCGGCGGCCAGGAATTGGCCATGCACGACGGCCGGAATGATCCTGGTTTTAATTTGCATTATTCGGTGGAGCCGACCCCAGGTCGGCATACCATTGGTTCGTGGTTGTATTATGAAATGTATCAATTGTGGAAAAAGGTCAAAAACGTTCCAAAGATCGGCCTGTTTGGCATGATCTACCACAAGGACAAAAAATATGTGGCTGACCAGACCAAGGCGGCCATGGGTGCTGCCTGCAGCAAATACATGAGCTTGCTGAACGGCGCCGGTGGTTGCATGTTCGCGGCTTTCCTGGGAGCTCCCCGTTTCCCCTTATTCGACTGGTTCAATGCCGCCACCGGGTGGCGCAAGACACCGGAAGAATATATGGAAATCGGTCGCCGCATCCAGACCCTGCGCCAGGCTTTCAATGCTAAACATGGGATTGAGCCAAAGGAATTCAAAGTCAACTCCAGAGCATACGGTGCGCCTGCCCAGAAAGAGGGCGCCAACAAAGGCCGTACCATGGATTTGGAAAAAATGATGAGGGATTATTGGGAGGAATTCGGCTGGGACGGCCAAACCGGAAAACCAACGGAAACAACCCTGCGGAGTCTGGGAATCGAATGAGTCCGGTTTATGGTTAATGAAAATCAGGGAGTCCTGCTCCGGCAAGCCGCAGCAGGTCCCTGATAACTCAACCTTCAGAGAGATGAAACATGGCAAAAAAATCAGAGAAAGAAATCCCAAAGATCAATATCAAGAAATGTAATTCATGTGTTGTCTGTATTGATTCATGTCCGGTGGATTGCCTCTCCATGTCCTTGGCAAGTGATGGCATCCCTGGTCATAAATATCCTAATTTATTAAATGAAGACTCATGTATCGGCTGCGGGACATGCGCCTTGGATTGTCCGGTGGATGCCATTATCATGACAGCGCGCGCTGCTTAATGAGCATGCTGGGAACCCTGAAATCCGGGATAAGGGTGACCGGCTTCATGCAATTCAAATGCGAATGAATACAGTCCATGCATATCACGCTAAAATTGCTTGCGGGATTGGAGCTGGATGCCCGCATACCGGGGTACGACCCCATAAAAGGGATCAGGATGGAAATACCGCCGGGTTATCGGTTGCAGGCACTGATCAAACAATTGAAATTCCCTGATGGCGGGCGGCGAATCATTTATTTTATCAACGGGACCCGTGTCGGCCTATGGAAAAAGCTGCAAGACGGAGATGAGATCGTCTGCCTCAGGCCCTTGGCCGGGGGCTGAAAGACAGGGACTTGACCAGAGCCGTGAATGCATCATAAAAAAGCTGCCGCCCAGGTCGCAAAACAGTTTTTCCCTTGCATTCCAAAAGGGTTGCTATTATTATTCCCGCAGCAATTAAGAATCAAAGCAGAATGCATTTGATTCTTCAAATAAATGACCAAACAAGCCGATAAGAAACACTGCATGTGGAATTGTGAAAAAGGGGATAATAAATGGGAAAAGTATTTCGCCCGAGCAACCGGGAATCGAAAATCCTGTCGCAAATAGAATCTTCCAAAGAGCGCGCCCGTCGCGTCGCCATTGCCGGTATTCATGATTGCCTGGAACCGCTCAGCAATGCCATCACCACCAAGCTGATAGAATATTCATTGGTGGAAACCACCAATAAAAACGGTTTGGAAGATCAAATCATGAAATGCCTTGACAACATGAGTCATGCCGATGATTTCGACATTGACTATCAAATCGCCCCCTTTCGCAATCTGGTTCCCCATCCCAACATCGTAAGCCTTTATGCCACCTCGTTTGTGATCGAGAAAGTAATCAATTTAAAGGATACGGTTGATGTTTACGGATCAGACGAAGAAATTTATCATTGCATTCATCAGCAGGTGATTAAACATCTCCCCGAATAATGCCGCTTTCGTTTCATCCCAGGTTGATTAACGGTCCTTTTGATGACCCCGGCCTTTACGTCCCTTTTTCTTTTGAAAAGCGTGCACTGGTTTTCGATCTGGGTGATCCGGGCGGATTATCGAACCGGGATCTTCTGAAAATCAGCCATGCCTTTGTGACCCATGCCCATATGGATCATTTTATCGGGTTCGATGCCCTCCTGCGTTTATTTTTAGGCCGTGAAAAGATCTTGCATTTGTTTGGACCAGAGGGCTTTCTGCAGCACGTTGAAGGAAAATTGTCGGGGTATGTCTGGAATCTAGTTGAAAACTACTATAACCGTTTCGTGTTGCAAATAACCGAGGTCCGGTCCGATTGCTGCTTGATAAAAAAATATTCCTGTGAAAAGCGTTTTCACAATGAGCTGCCGGCCGAGAAGATTGATTTCAACGGCACACTATTGCAGGAACCGGCCCTGACCGTTTCCGCTGTTGTTCTGGATCATCAGATCCCCTGTCTTGGTTTAGCCCTCCAGGAACGATTCCATGTCAACATCAAGAAAGTCGCGCTCGCATCGCTTGGATTGGAGGTGGGGCCCTGGTTGCGGGATTTTAAAACCGCCTTATTTGAAGAGCGGCCGGCGGATTCGGAATTTATTGTTGCTAGCGGAAGCAATCAAGCCGATGCCAGGGTTTTCCTGCTCGGCGAGTTGACTGAACAGATTGCCGCCATTACTCCGGGTCAGAAGATCGTCTATATCACCGATGTGGTATTTCATGATGCTAATGCGGAAAAAATTATTAAAATCGCGGAAGATGCCGATCATCTTTTTATTGAAGCCGCTTTTCTGGAAGCGGAGCGCGATATGGCTGCACGCAAATATCATCTGACGGCGCGTCAAGCCGGTGAGCTGGCCGGCAGGGCCGGCGCACGCCAATTCAGTCTGTTCCACTTTTCCCCCCGCTATGAATCGGACATGCAGGCCATGTGGCAAGAGGCCTACGGCGCATATCAAATGTTTTTGCATAGGCAGTAATAAAAAACCATCAGCTTGTTTTCAACAAGGTTCATTTGTTTTGCGGGTGCTTAAGTGAGTGATAGTTGGATATGATTTGACATTAAATTATATTTAATTTATATAGTATTGAAACAAGAGCGACGGGAGGGCTAATGCGGCAACGAATATTCGAATTCCAGGAGCGGCGGAGCGGGAAAGACCGGCGTCAATGCCATTTGCGACTGGAGGGGACTTATTTTCTTGAGCGCAGGCGGCTGGGCTTTGATCGGCGAAATTCTTGTGAACAAGCGGCAAGTCCTTTAATCCCGCCGCTCTATGAGGTTGACGCAATTAAATTGGGCTCACAGTAGCACCTGGGGCAAAAACTGAGGCGAGCAACCACTACACCTTATTCTTGTTTTTTCTCTTTTGAAAGCTCTTCTGAAGACATATCCCAGAAAGGGGTGCCATCCTTTGTCAGCCGGACTTTGAATTCCCAAAAATCACCCTTTTTCAATTTGGATGCCATAAATACTTCTCTGCCGTCGATTTCAGCCCAGGCTCCTTTAATTTTTATCTGATCGCCCTTTTTGATGCCGATTTTTTGGGCATTCGAATACCAGAGGGGACATACATGTACCAGGATGGTTTCTTCCGGGGATTCCTTTACCGAAAGGGCCAGACCTGGCGACATCCCTTTTAGTGGAACCACTTCCAAGATTTCCACGATTTCACCTTTGAAAGAGTCGGTTTCGTCGGCTTTATAATAAGCATTATAACGACTACCTTTTTCCCATCCGCCGGATTCATTTTTATTAACAGCCCCAGACAGGTTCGGCAGCAAAAGCACAAATAGGGTGCAGATCAATTCATATTTTTTTTGCCGGATCATCATGGCCCTCCTTTCAGATGGATACAAGCATAGGGTGATTGGCTCAATCATAGGCAATGGCAAAATCTTTGACAAGGGGAAAAAGATTTGAAATTTGAAATTTGAGAATCAGGATGATATCTTCACTATAAATCAGCATTGGAGAGCCATGCTGGATTTTTTCCATTTACCAAAAGTATCATACAGGTTTTAACTATGCAGATTTTTCTTGTCGGCGGTTCGGTACGGGATGAACTTATGGGGCGGACCGGGCAGGATCGGGATTTCGTTGTCATCGGCGCTTCTGAAGAGATGTTTTTACAGCGCTTTCCTTTGGCCAAGAAAGTCGGTAATCGCAAGTATGTTTATTTGCTTGGTCGAGATGAATACAGCTTGTCTTCGGCTGACACCATTGAAGAAGACCTAATGGGTAGGGATTTGACCATCAATGCCTTAGCCAGGGATATGGACGGTCACATCTTCGCCCACCCGAAAGCATTTGAGGATTTGAAAAACAGGTTGTTGCGGCCGATATCACAAGCAAATTTCATGAATGATCCTTTGCGGGTGTTTCGGGCTGCGCGATTGGCTTCCCAATTGCCGGACTTTCAGGCAGACCCGTCATTATTTGAAAGCATGACTAGTGTGGTACGGAAAGGGCTGCTTGCAAATGTCGCTGCCGAGAGGGTCGGCAATGAAGTCCGAAAAGCTTGTGCCGGCGCCAGGCCCGGTCGTTTTTTCAGAATCCTTGAGCAAGCAGAGGCCCTTTCTCCTTGGCTTGATGAAATCCATCTTTCCAAGAGTGTTCCCGCCGGGCCGCCACCCTATCATTTGGGCTCTGTTTTTGATCATCTATTGGCGTTAGCAGATGCATTGAAAGGAGAGGCGTTGACAGTTTGGATGGCGGTTTGCCATGATCTGGGCAAAATCGCAACAAACCCCGGGCAATGCCCGGCCCACAATGGGCCTGCCGGGCCAGGAGCGACTCCGGCCGAAACCATTGGGAAAAGATTGCGATTGCCGCAACGTTTTATCCGTGCCGGAATTGCCGCTGCCAGATGGCATACGACCGCCGCTCGCTATGCGGAATTGCGTCCGGGAACCAAAGTGCGATTATTAATGAACCTTCATCGCATCGGCCTGATCCGTGAAATCTTCAATCTGGTAAAGGCAGATAGCGGGTATGATCATTTGCTTCAAATAGAACAGGACTTAAAGCGGATTCTTTCAGTGCGTTTGCCGGAGCTAAATCAAGGGTTGGGGCCAGAGTCCGGTATTTTGCTGCATCAATTGCGCTGCCGACAATTGAATGCAGTACTTCAAAAAGAAATGGGTTCTGCGTGCAATCAAACGATATAGAATAATTCTAGGAGAATCACCATGACGACCAAGGAAACTTATTATGGCAGGATTTTAAACGGAAAATATAGCCAGTCCTTAAAACAGCGGGTGTCCGGAATTTTGCAAAACCTGCAGGCAGTGGACGCGCTCGCCTTGCCGGTAATGGTTTATCTCGCGGCCTGGCAGACTGAGGAAGAAACCATCTGGTATGAGTTCACTTGTCGACGTTTCCAGAAGATGATGGGATGCGCGCCGGATGAAATTGCCGGTGCCTTCAGAAACAGCGTGCTGGACAGACGGGTCTACCGCTATGCCAATATTCAGGATGATGTTGCCAAGGAAAGCCTCAACAAATCCGAGTTAAGCACTTCCCGCCGAAAATTGCGGCGCAAGACAGATGAAGAAGGCCAGGTGGAGGCTGTTTATAAAATTTTATTGGATAAGGGGCGGGCGTTTTGGTTAAAGGATCAGGCCGTAATCGAGACCCATAAAAAAGACAAAATCAGTCTTTCCCTTGGCTGCATGACGGTGGTATCAAAGGAAATGGAGGCGACGGAGGAGAAGGAAAGACTTGTGGCCAGACTCCAGAAAACATTGAAAGATTTTGAATAAAAATGGAGTTCGGCTCCAATGGTATTATTCTTGGACTCCTCTCAGGAATTCAATACCGATGCCTTTATGGGTAGTTCTGACTACATGTGCCGGAATGCGAATGCATTTTTGGTTGTTGGTAAATGGGATATTCAGGACAATGGTCTGGCCGATGGAGATGGGCTCGTCGGTTTTAATGAATATCCCATTGCTGCTGATATTCTGACTGACGCCCATGCAGGATCGGCCTTTAACAAAGAATTCAATTGAGTTGACATAAGGTCTTCGAATGCTTTGTCTTTCTCCGGATTTGCTGGAGGGGCCCTGGGCAGCTTCCAATTGATTCAGCAGAGTTATCCGCTGGTCCTCGTTCAAATTCAATATCAGTCGAATCAGGCGGACGGTGACGGTATCTTTTTCAGTCGAGCGCTCAATTCCTGTCATGATAGTTTTCCCTTTAACTTGATGATGGGTATGCTATCCCATTATCGTGGTGAAGTCAATGTGGCTGATAGCTGTATACAATACAGGCTGATCGCACCAGAAAACCAACGGGGATCAGCCTGTATTCGTGTGAAGGGATGAAAATTAGACTATTCAGTCTTCGGATTGTTGCAAATCGCCATGGGATCTGCCAGCAGATTTAATTTTTCATACCGTTCATTGAATTCCTTTTCTAGACGGGCATGCAGTTTTTCCGCTTCTTCCGGAAAGAGCTTTTCCAGCGAGGCATAGCGCACTTCACCGGATAGGAATTTTCGGAGGGTGCCGTCCGGCGCTTTGGAATCCAGGATGAATGGATTCTTGCCTTCAGCTTTTAGGGCGGGATTGTAACGATATAGAGGCCAGTAACCGCATTCCACAGCCAGTTTGGTTTCTTCCTGGCTCTTACCCATGCCCTTCTTGATTCCATGATTGATACACGGGGAATAGGCCATGATCAGAGCCGGGCCGTCGTAGCTTTCGGCCTCCACAAGGGCCTTGAGCAATTGCTGCTTATTGGCGCCCATGCCCACATTGGCCACGTAAACATAACCGTAGGTCATGGCCATTCCGCCTAGATCTTTTTTAGCGGTTTTCTTTCCGGAAGCGGCAAATTTGGCAATGGACCCTGTGGGGGTGGCCTTGGATGATTGGCCGCCGGTGTTGGAATAGACCTCTGTGTCAAACACGATGATGTTGATGTCCTCCCCTGAGGCCAGCACATGATCAATACCGCCAAAGGAAATATCGTAAGCAGAGCCGTCGCCGACAAAGACCCAGTAGGACTTCTTGGTAAAGAGGTTGGCCATTCCGTTGATTTCGGAAAGAAGCGGGTTCGCGCTTTGGGAGGGCAGCAGTTTTTTCAACTGATCGCCATACCGGCGGGACCCTTCCGGATTTTTCATGTTGTCCAACCAGCCGTTCATGGCAGCTTTGATTTCCTTGGGGATGTCGGTTTCCAGCGCAGCCTTCATCAGATCCGCCAGCTTGCGGCGCAATTGCATTTGCCCCAGCAGAATACCATAAGTGAATTCCGCCGGATCTTCGAACAGGGAATTCCCCCAGGTCGGGCCAAAGCCGTCTTTATTGACACAATAGGGCGCCGACGGCGCCGAACCGCCCCAAATGGAGCTACAGCCGGTGGCATTGCCGATGATCATACGTTCACCAAACAATTGGGTGACCAGCTTGGCATAAGGGGTTTCGCCGCATCCGGCGCAGGCCCCAGAGAATTCAAGCAAGGGTTGTTGGAACTGACTGCCTTTAACCGATTCGCGTTTTACAAGCTTATCACGGACCTCGTTTTTTTCGCTGAAGCGATGATTGTCTATTTGAATATCGGTTTGGGTTTCTAATGGTTTCATTACCAGGGCCGGCTGTTTGGCAGGGCAGATGTCCGCACAATTACCGCAGCCCATGCAGTCAAGGACATTGACCTGCACGCGGAAATGATGGCCTTTCAGTTCCTTACCCATGGCTGGAACGGTTTGAAAATCCGACGGCGCCGCTTTTTGTTCCGCATCGGTCAGGAGCACCGGGCGGATGGCCGCATGGGGGCAGACCATGGCGCATTGATTGCATTGGATGCAATTGGCTTTGATCCATTCCGGCACATTGATGGCAACCCCGCGCTTTTCATATTGGGAAGTGGCCACCGGAAAGATGCCGTCAGGTGAAAAAGCGCTCACCGGGAGTTTATCGCCTTGCTGAGCCAGCATGGGGCGCATTACCTTGGTGATAAATTCAGGTTCCGCTTTTATTTCCGGCGCACCGGCCACGGCATTGATCCAAGTTTCAGGATAATCGATTTCCACCAGGTTGTCCAAAGTTTTGTCCACTGCATCGCAATTGATTTTAACGATCTTGTCGCCTTTTTTTCCGAACATGTCCTGGATTTGGTCTTTCAGATATGTAATGGCATCGGCTACGGGGATGACGTTAGCTAGCTTAAAAAAGGCGGTCTGCATGATCATATTGATGCGACCGCCCAGGCCCATTTCAGTTGCAATTTTAACCGCATCGATATTGTAGAATTTCAGCTTTTTTCTGGCAATGGTCTGGCGCATATGGGCCGGCAGCTTGTCTGCCATTTCCGCCGGAGACCAGTTTGAGTTCAGTAAAAAAGTTCCGCCGGTTTTTATGCCTTCCAAAACATCATATATGTTCACATAGTTGGATTTATGACAGGCAATATAGTCGGCAGCGTCAATCAGATAGGTGGATTGAATCGGTTTTTGGCCGAAACGCAAATGGGAGATGGTCACTCCGCCGGATTTCTTGGAATCATAGGCAAAATAAGCCTGGGCATACATGCCGGTGTTGTCGCCGATGATTTTAATGGCGCTTTTGTTGGCACCCACTGTGCCATCAGCTCCCAGCCCCCAGAATTTGCATTGAATGGTTCCTTTGGGAGCTACATTAAGAATCTCTCCAAGCGGAAGGGAGGTTCCGGTGACATCATCATTGATGCCCACAGTGAAATGATTTTTGGGTTTGGATTGCTGCATGTTTTTAAAGATCGCCATGACCATGGCCGGATTGAATTCTTTAGAACCCAGGCCATAACGGCCGCCCATTACTTTAGGTCTTAAATCGGTTTCCATCAAGGCGGTACAGACATCTACATATAGCGGTTCACCGATTGCACCGGGTTCCTTGGTGCGGTCAAGCACAGTCAGCACTTTAGCTGATTTTGGCAACACCGATACAAAATGTCCAACCGAGAAAGGACGAAAGAGCCGGACTTTGATGAGACCCACCTTTTCGCCGGATGCATTCAGGTGATTCACTACTTCTTCAATGGTCTCACAGGAAGAACCCATGGAGATGATTACCCGTTCAGCCTCAGGATGGCCGACATAATCAAATAAATTATATTGCCGACCGGTCAGCTTGGCCACTTTGTCCATATAGCTGTTTACAATTTCCGGAACTTTTAAATAGTGGGAATTGGCAGCTTCGCGCCCCTGAAAATAAATATCCGGATTTTGTGCTGTTCCTCTGATTTCAGGTCTTTCCGGGTTGGTGCCGCGGGCACGAAATTTACCGATAGCGTCCCAATTGACCAGCTTGGCCATGTCCTCATATTCGATCATTGCGATTTTCTGGATTTCATGGGAAGTGCGGAACCCGTCAAAAAAATGAAGAAAGGGCACACTTGCTTCAATGGCTGAGAGGTGGGCGATCAAGCCAAGGTCCATAACTTCTTGCACCGATGCCGAGGCCAATAGGGAAAAACCGGTCTGTCGAACCGCCATGATATCCTGATGATCGCCGAAAATGGAAAGGGCGTGGGCAGCCACTGCCCGGGAAGTGACATGCAGAACCGCGGGCAACAACTCTCCTGACATCTTATACATATTGGGAATCATCAGCATCAGGCCTTGGGAGGCAGTGAAGGTGGAAGTCAGGGCACCGCCGGCAAGTGAACCATGCACTGCCGCAGCAGCACCAGCCTCAGACTGAAGCTGACGAACGAGCAATGTTTGTCCGAAAATATTTTTACGGCCGTTAGCAGCCCATTCATCAGCGATTTCACCAATGGGTGAGGAAGGTGTGATCGGATAAATGGCTGCCATGTCACTTAGGGCATAGGCCACATGGGCCGCCGCCGTATTTCCATCGATTGTTTTCATTTTTGTAGCCATGGACGACTCCTTTTTACAATAAAATTAGGGCGATCATATTCATAATTGCAAAGAGAACGATAGATGCTTGTCACGCCGTAAAAACGGCCGGCCATGGGTGACCTGGTAAGGTACAAAAGGCTTCCCCCTTGTCCGGGGGTTTCCCGGAGTATTGGGGGCGGGTCGGGCATCGCTCTCGGAAATATAATACATAACCGGGAGTTAGTCTGCAGTAGTGCCTGCAGTTCGTAGGAACTACCCTTAAATTTATAGATTTAAACTAAATAAAAATTGTTGTAAAGAAAAAAATTGAATGATTACTTGCCTTGACAATTCATTCTGTCATCAGCTATAGTTTTACCTACCTAATTAAGATAGGTCCTTTCAATGATCAGCCAGGGTCGATTAAGGCGGGACAATTTGTTACGCCCCTTTTCCATCAAGAATCATTATAAATGGATTAAACATGCGCATTGTATGCTCAAGCTGCAACAAGGTATATAATATTCCGGATGAACGCCTGCCCAAGGAGAAAAAGATTGCTTTCCCTTGTCCCTCTTGCCGAAATCCTATTGAATTGGACCTTCGTATAGATATCGATAAAGCGGTTTCAAAAAACGACGATATAAAAGCGGTTTCGGGCGGAAGAGATCGGGATATATTTAAAAAAAAGATACTGCGGGCCGTGAAAGACCTGCCGCCCATGCCCCAGGTGGTTATTAAGGCCCAAGAAGTAATGGCAAATCCTGCTTCAAGTTTCAAAGATCTCGGGGCGATAATCGAAATGGATCAGGCAATTGCGGCGCGGGTTCTAAAATTGGCCAATTCCGCCTATTATGGTTTGCGCGGCATGGTTTCCTCTATTCATCAGGCCATCGTGGTATTGGGCTATGAAGCCTTGGGGGAATTGATCTCAGTGGTGGGGGCATCAGGGCTGATTGACAATATTTTAACCGGTTATCGATTGGAGGCGGGATTTTTATGGCAGCATTCTTTGGCAGTTGCTTTTGGTTCCAAGGTGATCGCAAAAAAGCGATATCCTCGTCTTGAAAATGATGCCTTTTCAGCCGGTCTGCTACATGATGCCGGAAAAATCATCATGGATCCTTTTGTACTTGAAAAGGAAGCTGATTTTGAGAAATTCATGGGAGATGAAAAAGCAACTTTCCTCATGGCTGAAAAAGCCATTTTCGGATTTGATCATGCTGAAATTACATATGAGATCTGTTTGCAATGGGGGATCCCAGAATCCCAATGCATTGCGATAAAGAATCATCATTATCCATCCCTGTCGGAAGGTAATTCCCTGGCCTATATCCTTCATATTGCCGATTTGATGGCCATGCAAAGCGGTATCGGCACGGGTGTTGATGCCATGCAATACCAAGCGGAGTCCGGAGCGCTGGATCAACTCAAGATGGATCAAGCTGATTTGCACGAGATTTCCCAACAGGTGATTGAAGCGGTTAATAAAATTGCTTCGGAAATAAACGTGGAGCAGGAATGACCAACCCCTCGGAAGGCGGAAAATCAGTCATTATCACACCGGGAAAAGATGTGGTTGCCTCAACCGCAACGGCTTTTAAGGCAGAATTGTATGCCATCATGCAAGAAAAACCTAAAAAATTGGTTATTGATCTGACCGGGGTTGAAATGATCGATTCCATTGGAATCGGTGTTATTATAGCGGCTTATAATTCATTGCGGGCGATCGGAGGATTGCTGGAAATAATAAATGCCTCCCGGAATATTTATAAAGTTTTTCTTGCCATGCGTCTAAACCATCATTTCTCCATCAAGAAGATCGATGAAAGTTATTAGCCCCCATGGAAGAGCACTTGCCCCAATATCTACCGGGTCCGTCTTTTACAAGTATTGGGTCGTCCAAAGAGCGGCTTGCAGGCGATTGGGAACTCTGATTTTTTTATAAATATTATAAATATGGGTTTTTACAGTATGCAGGCTGATCTCTAAATCATGGGCGATCTCTTTATTGCCTGCCCCGGAGGCGATCCGGATGAGAATTTCCCTTTCCCTTAGGGTTAGTGTGCTTACAGCGACTTTGGAGAATTTGGCAAACGAATATTGCTCTGTAAGAAATGTAGCTAAGGTTTTTCGAGAAAACCATAGCTCACCCCTTAAAATATCCCTAATGCCTTTCACATAAACATTGAGCGGATCATTTGCATAAAAGACCCCGCGAGCACCCTGCTCAACAGCTAAATGTTCAAGATTCTGATCCGGATCCACATTAAAGAGAGCCACAAGGCTTTCCTTTCGTTTATCCGAGAAGCTCACCACCGGCAAACAATCAGACCGGTTTTTAGACTCAAAGGTTTTAAAGCAATCCAACAGAAATAAGTAGGAGGGGGCTGGATGTTTTTTGGTTAGGCTTTCAACATCTGTATTGTCATTGTAAGCACAAGGTAAACCGAGCTTCTTTTCCAGATAATGGGCGAAAAGTTCGTTTTGCAGCCGGTTGGGACCGATAATCAGTACGTTGACGGCTGAAATCGTTTGCGATGTATGTTTTGATTGTTTCATTTTTGAACTCAATCAAGAGGTGAGATGCGATAGCGATTATTGAAAAGAATCGCCATCCCCTGCAAATCTGCGCGTACTATTTTCCCATTCAGCTTAATTTGAGAATGTTTCCTTTTTTCGATGACAATATGATCAAGGGGAAGATGTAGCACCAAATCCACATCCATGCCGATCGGCAGGGGCTGGGTGGTAAGCAGATAGGCTCCGCCGGCATTGATATTGGACGTTGCTAATTGAATTTCTTTTTTGTTACCGCAATCTCCGGGAAATGAAATCCAGGTCGGTAATTTTAAGACAAACCTTTCCAGCTTTCGTCTTTCTTTAATAGACATTTTTCGCCTTCTCCCGGGAAAAGCAACTGAGAATGAATTGAAGCAATGAAATGCTGGAATTGAAACAGACTGCTAACTATGGCCTAAAAATATTAAATTTTCAACTGATTTTATAATTAAGGCAATCAAATGTTGAAAAGGGTTTTTTCCTTGCGCTTGAAATTCAGGGGGAAGCAATATATATCTAATTATAGATCAATTAAAATCAAACTGGCAATTGGATTGGCCATGAAAGCTGAAAACGAAAAAAAAATATTGCAGGAAGTCAGACAACTAGCCGAGCAAATGTTTCAAAATATCAGCGGCAGTCACGATTGGGATCATACCCTGCGAGTCTACAGACTTTGCAAACGCATCGGGGTTGTGGAAAAAGCCGATTTGTTTGTGCTGAAAACAGCGGCTTTACTTCATGATATCGGAAGAGGGTGCCAGGATCGGACCAATGGTGAGATTTGTCATGCCCAAGCAGGGGCTGAAATGGCTGATTCAATGATCTCCCATATGGCTTTTTCAAGCGATCAAAAAAACAATATTTTACATTGTATACGTTCGCACAGATTTCGTGGGGGGCAAGAGCCGAAAACCATTGAGGCCAAAGTCCTATTTGACGCTGACAAACTGGATGCCATCGGTGCTGTAGGTGTTGCCAGGGCTTATTTATTTGCCGGCGAAGTCGGGGCAAGATTGCATAACCCCCATAATGACATTGAGAATACAAGTGCCTATTCCAGAGAAGACACCGGTTATCGCGAATTTAAAGTCAAGCTTTGTAAAATCAAAGATCGCATTATGACAGCAGAAGGACAGCGTATTGCCCAGGCACGTCATGAATTCATGTCCGTTTTTTTTGAGCGACTCATTGAGGAAAATGAAGGTGTAAAATAGATTGAAGCCAAAAGCCTTAATCTTGCTTAAATAGGTTTATTTCTGTATAATTTTTTGTACTAAATCGGCGTAAATATTGGGCATGACACAAAAGCATTAAAAGTCCATGATTGAAAATAGGATGACTGTCAACCGTATTAAAAGCAGACAACAGAACAGCGCTACAAAACGAAATGATTGTCTTCGTTGCGGTACTTGCTGTCAAAAGGGCGGGCCAGCACTACATTCGGTAGACTTGGAAAAAGTCGAAAGCGGGCAAATCCTGTTGAAATACCTATTCACCATGCGTGCCGGTGAACCAATTTTTGATAATGTTCGCGGTATGATCGAGACTACCGATACGGATATTATTAAGATAAAAGCAAAAGCAAGATCTTCTGTTTGTATTTTTTATGATTTCACCTCTTCAAATTGCGGCATATATGATAATCGTCCATTGGAATGTCGGCTTTTAAAATGCTGGGATACCGGTGCAATTGAAGCTGATTATAACCGCCAGCGGTTAAGCCGGAAAGATTTGATAGTAGGAATCCCAGGCCTTTGGGAATTGGTAATGGATCATCAGGAACGCTGCTCTTTTACACGATTGGCAAAGGCAGCCGGAGCCATCAAGAATGGAAAAATTTCTGCGCATGCCGAGGATGAAATTCTTGAAATGATTCGTTTTGATGATTCATTGCGTACGCTGATTCCGAGCAAAAGCGGTATGGATAAGGAAATCTTGGAATTTCTGTTGGGGCGTCCAATATTTCAGGTGATTCACATATTCGGGATAAGTTATGATACAGATAACAATCGGCTGAAATATATTTCAAGACCTTGGGCTTCCATTTCTTGGCATTGGGATCAAATTGAGAATCAATAATGGTTGCCATACGGCGGTGCTTTCAGCCGCGCTATTCGTTTTTTTAACGGGTGCAATGCCTTGCCTGGCAGTTCAAGAACCATTTGATTATCCGGTGGATGAAAGCAAGCTGAAATCAGGTGAACTGCAACTATTTCAAAAGAAATATCCCACATCCGGCATCAGCAAGAAAAGACAGATCGCCGGAATCATCGTAATCGATGCCGGACCGGACAGGGTCTGGGAAATTATGAAAGACTGGGATGAATTTGGGCAGTTTGTACCGGATGTGGACTATTATAAAACCATGCTGGTATTGGAACCCATTGGAAACGGGCGCATCGGGAAATCATTTATTGAAGGCAAGCTGGATATTCCCCTATTCAGCATTCAATACACGCTGGATGTCATTTTCGATCAATCCCATTTGCGGCAAGAATGGCGGATGATGACACCGGAGGAGATCAATATCTACAATTTGATCGGCATCAATTTAAAACCTTCCAGTAGCGGCATTGAAAATATCGAGGGCATGGCTTTGATCAAACCCTATGATAATGGGAACAAAGCCATCTACATGTATGTTTCCACCGTGGAATATACAATGCCTCTGCCCGAATTTCTAGAGGAATATTTGGCCAAGGATGCATTGGCCGGTTACATGGAGGGTGTGAAGAAGCGCGTGGAATCCCAAGGATTGTATATGAAACACGCCATGCGGCTTTTTTCCCATTAAGAACGATTATTCACACCTACATTAGGATTGCCGGTCTGGATTTGAAACAATTTGTACATATACCTTGCGGGTTCGCGGACCGTCAAATTCACAGAAAAAGATGCTTTGCCATGTTCCCAAAACCAGCCGGCCTTTTTCAATGATAACAAGTTCCGAGGCTCCCACCAGCGAGGCTTTCATATGGGCCGCCGAGTTGCCCTCAACGTGCCGATAACCGCCTTCCCATGGAATCAGACCATCAAGCAAAGAATCCATATCGCGCGGTACGTCCGGATCCGCGTTTTCATTGATGGTAACAGCCGCGGTGGTATGTGGAACAAAGACGATACAAAAACCGCTAGTGATCCCGGCACCTGTGATTTGTTTTTGAATCCGGTCGGTAATATCGATAAAATGGGTGCGTTTATTTGATTCTATGGTGATGACGAGCATGGCCGCGAATGATTGCAAAACACTTAAATCAAAAAGGCCCTGAAAGATCCAGGGCCTTGGAGTGCGATGTTACAGGAAACAGGTTGCTTATACGCATCCGGTCGGTTTGGGAAGACCGGCCATCTTACAAGCTCCCTTACCCGGCCCTGAGGGGAAGAGTTCATAAATATGTTTCAGTTTGAACGAGGTCAGCTTGGAAAGAACCCGCACCATGGGAGCAATACCGTTCTTCTTATAGTAGTCTTGAAGAATATTGATCACCTTCCAGTGTTCATCATTGAGCTCATCAATGCCTTCCTGCTCTTTGACGTACATGACCCAATTTTTTGACCATGAATTGAAGTCAAGGATGAAACCATCTTCATCGATCTGAAATTTTTCGCCGTTGAATTCGACTTCCGCCATTTATATAGCCTCCTTTATCTAATTATTTTTCACTAGGCCTCGTGCCTATCTTATTCCTCAATTTTTGCAACATGCTTGAAAGTGTGACTTTTATACCAAACCTATACCATTGTCAATATGAAAACTTTCTGATTGCAGCCGGCAAGGTTGCATGCACTTGTCGCGCTGGGAAAAATTAGTATTCCCGTGGCGTCATGTTAATCTGATCCAGTGTGAATACCGGGCCGTCCTTGCAAACGAATTCCTTGCCGATATTGCAGCGACCGCACATGCCGAATCCACATTTCATGCGGTTTTCAAGGCTCATGATGATATGATCATGGGCATAACCAAGCTTTTCAAGCACCGGCTGGGTGAATTTGATCATAATGGGCGGACCGCAAACAATGGCATAGGTATTTTCATCGCCTTGGGGCGCCTTTTGTTCCGTGATGGGTGGGACAAAGCCCACATTGTATTTCCAGTCGGGATCATCCGTGCGGTCCACGGTGATATGCATGTTGATGTCATCGCGTTTTTCCCATTCGATCAACTCCTGCTTATACAGCAGCATGCCGGGCGAACGGGCACCATATACCACATCAATGGTGCCGAATTTGGAGCGATTGGCCGGATCCAACATGTAAACGATGGAAGAACGCAGGGTGGTAAAAGCAAAGCCGCCGC
This sequence comes from Desulfosudis oleivorans, assembly GCA_020723325.1. GTDB lineage: Bacteria > Desulfobacterota > Desulfobacteria > Desulfobacterales > SURF-7 > DYJD01. The sequence goes on from DYJD01000008.1 coordinate 57,724, forward strand.
CCACAATCAGAATGTTCTTGCCTTCCAATTTTTCCCAGGGATACCAGTTGCCCAAAGGACCGCGAATCCCCATGACATCCCCCACCTTCATGTTGTGGAGATGATTGGTGACAAGTCCGGCCTTGTTGACGGTGAACATGACAAAACCTTTTTCCACCGGTGAGGAGGCAATGCCGATGGGAATCTCACCTTTGCCGGGAATGGAAAGTTCGCCGAACTGGCCGGCTTTATATGCGTATTTGGCTTCATCTTGGGGATTCAGAAATACAAATTTAAATGTCTTCAGATTTTTATCTTCGGTTTCAGTGATGATTTGATCAATGCGAACCGGATAGGGTAAATATGGATTTTGCACAGTGCCTCCCTTTATTTTTTTAGCGCGCAAGTATCGGCACCCGCGGAATAGCTGTTCATGATATCGCATACTTTACGAATATCAATATTGACCGGACAGGAGCGGATGCAGCGACCGCAGCCCACACACATGATGCCGTCTTCATATTTATCCAGGAAGTATTTCAGTTTATGCATGAAGCGTTGGCGCACACGCTGAACTTTGGTTCCGCGCGGATTATGGCCGGTGGTATGAATCGTAAACAACGGGTACATACAACTATCCCAGGTTTTCATGCGCTTGCCGCATTTGGCATGGGTCTCATCCTGAATGTCAAAGCACCAACAGGTCGGGCAAACATAGGTACATGTCCCGCAATTGATGCAGGCAAAGGCTACTTCTTCCCAGAAATCAGCTTCGTAAAGGGACATGATGGACTGGCGCTGAATATTATCAAAGGCAACTGTAGCGCGGATTTGTTTTTCAGCAGACGCTTTCAACTCGGCAATCTGTTTTTCACCTGCGGCACCGGCCTCGGTTTCCCAGGCAGCGCTTTTTGCAAAGGCAGCGCCTTTGTCGGTCAGGATTTTGGCAAGATAATGGTTGCCGGTATCCACCAGCAATACATCCAGACCGTTTTCGTCAAAAGGACCGGATTTGGTGCTGGTGCTGAAATCAAGGGCACTGGGCGTGTTCACTGCAAGACCGATAAACGTACAGGCTTCGTAGGCATCGCACCAGTACGGGTCACGATATTCCGGAGTATCGAAATTTTTCTTCACCAGTAAAAAGGCGGCGGCATCGTACGGGCGGATGCCGATGATGGCCCTTGGGGCGTAGTCCTTTTGTGGAACCTGCATCTGGTTGCACAATTCACTATTTTCATCCGTGGTAAAGACCATCATGACTTCCTGGGGTGGGAAGGCAATGGATTTGGGGGATAGGCGCGTATCGGTCGCCGTCATGTCCGGCATTGCATCCGGGCCCAGTGCCTGAAATTCGCTGAAGCCTTTGTCTTTCACTTGGACCGGGCCGTACAGACGGTAGGCCTTGTGCGCCTTTTGGATACCGCCGGCCCAGTCTTTTTTATCAATTTTTAGGACCTTCATAGTTCCTGCCTTTATTTCTAATTATTTAATGAAATCCTCGGGATCATTTGGTTTAAAAGTATCCAACGGCGGCCGCACATCCAGCGACAGCCCGGCTTCCCAGCCATAGAGCTCAAAGGCGTCTTTTTCCAGCTTTTTGGTAAAGGCCCGCATATTAATGTTCACCGGGCAGGCTCGTTGGCATGCGCCGCAGTCGGTGCAGCGGCCGGCGCAATGGTAAGCCCTTAGAAAATGAAAGGTGCGGGTGTCGATGGGGTCCAGGGTCTTGCCTACCCATTGGGGTCGGGATTCATCCACGAAACAAGTGGGGCAAAAGCAAAGGGGGCAAGCATTCCGGCAGGCATAACAACGCACACAGGGGGCCAAAAGCTCTTCAAAAAATTGCCATTTTTGCGCAGGCGTCATGGCTTCCACTTGCCGAACCTCGGCATAGCGATCAACATCTTTTTGTTCTTCTACCAACTCGGCGGCAAGTTCATCATAGATCACCGGATTGCGGTGGATGCAGACCGCACAGTTTTCCTGAATAACATCGGCTTTTGTCAGAGTTTGACTTGCCCCCCCGCCTGCAATGGTGATTTTATCGCCTTGCTCGCCGACGGTTTCAATTTCCTGCTGGAATTGGGCAGCGATTTTACGGCGGTCGATCATGCCCTGGCAGGGGATACCGATGATATAGAGTTGTTCCCGCTTGATCTTATTCTCGATAATGTGGGTAACAAGGTTGCGGCTATCACAACCCTTGGCGATAATTCCGATTTTTTCCTTGCGGTCGGTTACATAATTGGCAAGGTTGATGCCGCAATTGCTGTCCCACACAAGCTTATCAACATCAGCCGGATTTTTGATGAAACAGGGTTCGTTCATCATGGGCAGGCTGCCTTTGCGGAAACCAATGATCATGTCCACCCGGCATTCCTGTAGTAGCCGGCCGGCTATTTTTTTTATTTTGTCTGTGTATGCTGACATGTTAGGCTACCTTTGTTTCATGCTTGGCAAATGTTGTATTGGGGCCTAACGCCTTGACCGTTTCCGTAACTTCCGTGACCACACGCACAAATTTGGTGGATTCGGCCGAGGAGACCCATGAGAAATGGAGGCGTCCGGGCTCAACCCCCATGTGTTCCATCAGGTTGTTAAAAAGAGCGAATTTACGTCGGGCATGATAATTACCTTCCAGGTAATGACATTCACCGGGATGTCACCCGGATACCCAAACCCCGTCGGCGCCTTCCCGCAGGGCCGCCAGGGCAAATTTGGGGCTCATCCGGCCGGTGCAGGGGATGCGGATGACGCGAATATTCGGCGGGTACTGCATTCGGCTGACACCTGCCAGATCAGCAGCGCCGTAGCTGCACCAGTTGCACAAAAAGCTGACAATTTTCGGTTCCCATTCAGACATGCTTGTAATCTCCTTCTCGTCAATGGCCGAAATCAGGTGAAAAGCTACCTGATCCCGGCTGAATATCATCCCGCCTCATGCATTGTGAAAATCTGGGCGAAAATTTGATCGTTGTCAAAACCCTTTAAATGAATGGCGCCGCTGCGGCAGGAGGCCACACAGAGTCCGCACCCCTTGCACAGGACCGGGTTGATCTCGGCTTTGCCGGTAAAGGGACCCTTTTCCGAATAGGCAGGGGCGGAATACGGGCAAATGGCAACACATACACCGCAGGCGCTGCAAATGGACGGGTTGGTTTTGGCCACGGTTCCACTGGTGTGGATTTTTTCCCGGGCCAGCAAGGTTACTGCTCTAGATGTGGCGGCCTTGGCCTGGGCCACGGATTCATCAATGGGTTTGGGATAATGGGCCAAACCGCACAGGAAGACGCCGCTGGTGGCAAATTCCGATGGACCCAGCTTGGCATGCCTTTCCACAAAGAAGCCGTCTTCGTTCATGGGAATCTTGAAGAATTGCGCCAATTGCTCATCCCGGTTGGGAACGATGGCGGTTGCCAGGGTTAATAGGTCAGTCTCGATTTCCAGCGGCCGTCCCAGCACATGGTCCATGACTTGAACCAGCAACCGATCGTTCTGCAAGGATACTTCCGGTTTTTGGGTCAGGGAATAGCGGATGAAGATGACCCCGGCTTCCCGGGCTTGTTTGTACAGATATTCCCGCTCGCCGTAAGTGCGGATATCTCGGTATATAACAAATACGTTCATGGCGGGGTTTAGCTTTTTCAGGGCCAGCGCATTTTCCACGGAATGCGTGCAACAAACCCGTGAACAATAGGGACGGTTCGGCTCCCGTGACCCCACACATTGAATAAAAACCGCACAGGTCATGCTGGCAAGGGCCGGGTCGGCCGCCATCAGCTTCTTATCCAGATCCAGGCTGGTGATGATGCGGGGATCTTGCCCATAGGCATATTCCGTGGGCTTATAAGGGGCTGCGCCCGTGGCCACCACCGCCACACCGTGCTCAACCACCTGCTTGTTCTCACCGGTTGCAAGGGTGGTCTTGAAATTTCCGACAAAGCCTTCCACCTGGGAAAGCTTGGTGTTAAGGTGCACTTGAATCTTATCATTCTCACGGACAGACCGGATGAGGGCCGACAGATTTTCCTGCACGCTTTCACCCTTGGCGGTTTTTTGAATATTCAGCGCTTGGCCGCCCAACTGCTCTTTTTGCTCGATTAGATGGGTCTGATAGCCTTGATTGGCAAAGCTCAGGGCCGTGGTCAAGCCGGAAATACCGCCGCCGATGACCAGGGCGGTTTGATTTACCTGCAATTCCGCCTCTTCCAGGGGAGCGGTCAGGGCCACTTTGGAAACCGCCATGCGCACCAAGTCTTTGGCTTTTTGGGTGGCCAGATCCGGGTTATGCTTGTGCACCCAGGAATTATGGTTGCGGATATTGGCCATTTCAAAAAGGTATTTGTTCAAGCCGGCATTGATGAGGGTCTCCTGGAACAGGGGCTCATGGGTTTTGGGTGTACAGGCCGCCACCACAATCCGGTTCAGGTTTTTTTCCTTGATAAGCTGGACGATATTGGCCTGGGTATCCTGGGAACAGGCATACAAATTATCGGCCGTGTATTCCACATAGGGAAGTTTGGCGGCGTATTCAGCCACACTGGGAACATCCACGGTTCCGGCGATATTGGTGCCGCAACGGCACACGAAAACGCCGATGCGCGGACGTTCACCGGCAATATTGATTTCCGGCACGATTTCCGGAGTCTTGGTCAGGGTATTGCGGGCGGTTGTCAGCAATTCACCGGCGGCCTCGGCTGCGGCACTGGCGTCAATGACCGACTGGGGGATATCCTTGGGGCCTTGGAAGGCGCCGCAGACAAAAATGCCTTTGCGGGAGGTCTGGACTGGTGCAAAGGAGTCGGTTTGACAGAAATTGCCGCTGGTGAGTTTGATCCCCAGCTTGTCCGCCAACGCCATGGTTTGTTTGCTGGTTTCAAGGCCGATGGAGAGCACCACCATGTCAAAGACCTCGGTCTTGACTTCTCCGGCTTCGGACACATAGCGCAGTTCCAGATCATCGGTGCCCAGGACTGGTTTGATGGTATGCACCCTACTGCGCACAAAGCGGATCCCATGTTTTTCACGGGCCGCATCGTAGTAGCGCTCGAATTCCTTGCCGTGGGTGCGCATATCCATGAAAAAAATAGCGCAGTCCAGATCTTCGCCTACATGTTCCTTGGCAATGACGGCTTCTTTGATGGCATACATGCAGCAGACCGATGAACAATAGGAATGATCGCATTTGTTCATATCCCGTGAACCCACACACTGGAACCAGGCGATCTTTTTTGGTTCCTTATGATCCTTGGAACGGCGGGCTACATGCCCCGCGGTGGGACCCGAAGCTGAGAGAATGCGCTCGAATTCCATGGATGTGACCACATTGGGATGGCTGGCGTAGTTGTAATTATCAAACGCCGACGGATCAAACGGAGTAAAACCCGGGGATAAAATCACCGAGCCCACCTGTAAGCTGATGGTTTGCTCTTTTTGATCATAATCAATGGCTTCAGCCGGGCAGACTTTTTTGCAGTTGCCGCATTTCCCCTTGGTCAGATAAACGCATGCCTCGGGATCGATGCTGTATTTCAAAGGCACCGCCTGGGCGTATTCCACATAGATGGCTTTGCGTTTGGCCAGACCGCTGTTATAGGTGTCGACGATTTTTTTCGGGCATTTTTCAGCGCAGGCCCCGCAGCCCACACACTTGTTTACGTCCACATAGCGTGGGCGCTGGCGGAGTTTTACCTGGAAATTGCCCGCTTCTCCGTCAATGGATTCAATGTCACACAAGGTTTTAAGTTCAATGTTTAGATGCCGGCCGACCTCGACCAGTTTGGGCGAGATAATTCACATGGCGCAGTCGTTGGTCGGAAAGGTCTTGTCCAATTGGGACATGACCCCGCCGATGGACGGCCCTTTTTCAACCAAGTAAACATAATAACCAGAATCGGCCAGATCCAAGGCGGATTGCATACCGGCAATTCCCCCCCCGACGACCATTACGGAGCCGATGACGTCTTTTGACATGGGTGGTTTTCTCCTGTTCTGAAATTTGCTGCAACTGATTTAAGTACTTTATTTAAATACATTGATCCTGTTTTAGTGTAAAAGTGGTTAAATATATAATGACCGGAAATTTGTCAATAAAAAACCGATCGATAATCATCGTAAACCATACTGGAATAGTAGGTATCTATGGCATGGTTGCATTCACAGTTGAATTCGATTTCTGATGGGTGTAAGAAACGAATCCTATGAATTTTCCAACAACCCACGAAATACCTTATAATTATACTTCTGCGGATGATGCCAGAGTCATTCGCATACTGTTTGATTCGGCCACCTGGTATGCCCTGGAAAAAATGCGCTTCCAGCGCAAGACCGGAAGGTTGGCCAAATTACTGATGCGCTTCATAGGCGACATATTTATGGTGCGCCGCAACCCTTTCTTATACCAAGAATTGGTGGATGACACCCACAGGCGCAACCATTTTTTATCTGAGCTGCAGTCGGACTTGAATTTCATTGCCGCCAAATCATCTGCTTCCACCGAGCTTGCCGAAGTGTTGCAGAATTGCCGGGAATATCTCCGGGGATTGGCCGACGCCCTCAATGGCGCGCAACGCCTGCGGCAAAAGGTTATCAAGACCCTAGGACCAATAATCGGCGAAGAGAACGTCTGCTTCGATCCTTTCAGCCTGGTCAGTCATATAACCGATGCCACGGATTGGCGCCTGCATCTGCCCTTTGCCGTGGTGCGACCGGCCCTGGAATCCCAGGTGGCGCCTTTGCTCGCCGCCATCGGCACATTGGGCTTGCAGGCCATTCCGCGCGGTGCCGGAACCGGCTTAACCGGCGGTGCCGTACCGGTCAGATCGGGTTGTGTGATGATCAATACGGAAAAATTAAACCACATCCACGGGATTGAGAAATTTTCAGCAACCGGTGACAATGGGCAGGATCAAGAAGTGGCGGTGCTCCATCTGGAAGCCGGGGTGATTACCGGAGACGCCATGGCTTTCAGCGAGGCCCATGGCTATGTGTTTGCCACCGACCCCACCAGTGCTTGGGCTTGCACAGTGGGCGGCAATATTGCGGAAAATGCCGGCGGGAAAACAGCCGTGCTGTGGGGAACAGCCATTGATAACCTTTGGTCCTTCCGCATCGCCATGCCCGGCGGAGCCCAGTGGGAAGTGCGGCGTATAAATCATCCCCTGCGGAAGATTTTGCCGGAGGATTGTGTTCGATTCACCCTTGTTGATCTGGAAAACGATAGGGTTCAGCATGAAATCACGCTTGCCGGAACCGAAGTTCGCAAACCCGGTCTTGGCAAGGACATCACCAACAAGGCCCTGGGAGGGCTGCCCGGAGTTCAAAAAGAGGGTACGGACGGTGTCATTACTTCGGCTAAATTCATTCTGCACCGACCCTATGCGCATACCGCTACAGCCTGCCTTGAATTTTTCGGTGATGACATGGATGAGGCTGCCAAGGTGATTTACGCGATTTCAAAGGCTTTTACAAACCAGGGGGAAGAGGCACTTATGGCCCTGGAGCATTTTGATGAGGAGTATGTGCGGGCCATCGCGTACAAGACCAAAGCCCCAAAGCGGGAAAGGCCCAAGGCGGTCCTCTTGATCGACATGGTGGCCCATGAAGCCCACCAGCTTGAACGCGCCAAAACACGGCTGCATGCATTGCTGGCAGACTACCGGAACACCAGTGTTTTTTTTGCTGCTGATAAAACCGAGGCCACCCGCTACTGGCAGGACCGCAAGAAACTCGGGGCCATCGCGGCCCGCACCAATGCTTTCAAACTCAACGAAGATATTGTTCTGCCGCTTCCTGCTCTGGCTGAATTCGCTGAATTTGTGGACAGCTATAACATCGAAGAGGAGCGGTATAACCAGAAGGCCCTGGTGTGGTCCCTGGGCACATATTTAGAAACCGCCGAGCCCCTGGCCGATCCCCAGTGGCTGGGCGCCAAAGTATCCAGAGCCAGGACCCTGGTGCGTGAAACCATCGACAAACTCACCTATGCCGGCAAAAAGCATTTGCGGGCCGAAACCCACATTCGGGTCTTGAAACAGGATTTGCTCGAATTGCTGCGCGGTTACACCAAGGTGTCCGGGGAGATTGAGAAGATGTATGCCCATACCCGCGCCCATTTGATCGTAATCGCCACCCACATGCATGCCGGCGATGGCAACGTGCATGTGAATATCCCGGTTTTCTCAAATGACCGCGACATGCTGCTGCGGGCCTGGGAAACGGCTGAGGCCATCATGGCCAAGGCTGTGGAACTGGGCGGCGTGGTGAGCGGTGAACATGGTATCGGTTTTACCAAACTGGGTTATATTGAACCGGAGCGACTGTTGGAACTATCGGCCTATCGTAAAATTATCGATCCGGACGGTTTGATGAATCCAGGGAAACTGTCCGACTTGACGGTCCTGGAACAGGTATACACGCCATCCTTTAATCTGCTCGGTCTGGAAGCCCGGATTTTGCGGCACGCCTCCCTGCAGGAATTGGCCGGCCGCATTGCCAAATGCATCCGGTGCAGCCGTTGTAAAGCCGATTGCTGTACATTTTTTCCGGCCCGCAATCTTTTTTTTCATCCACGCAACAAAAACCTGGCCATTGCCGCATTGATAGAGGCTTTATTGTATGATACCCAGCGTTGGCGCTCGACCCAATTCGGGTTCCTGCAATATCTGGAGGAGATTGCCGATCATTGCACCATTTGTCATAAATGCGCGCCCCCCTGTCCGGTGGATATTGATACCGGCGCTGTCTCCTTATTGGAACGGCGGCTTTTGGTGGAGCGGCATTTTAAGCATACGTCCATGTTGACCCGCCTGACCCTTGGGTATCTCGCCAGCAATTCCAATATCTACAACACCATGTTTCGGCAGGGGGTGCTAAAATGGGGTAGTCATTGCCAGCGTATGGTTTTCAGTCTGGCAGATTATTTCGGTCTTGCGGGTAAAATCCGTCTGCCTTCAGCAGCAGCGCTTTTGAACTCACCGATTACTCCTCCAGCTTCAAAAGATATGCGCGACGATCTGCCCCCTTGCAGCCAAGACCAGGCCTTGCATATTCGCCCGGATGCTGAAGAACGCTACACGGTCCTTTATTTTCCGGGATGCGGTTCAGAGCGTTTGTTTTCCCAAGTGGGCAAAGCATCCCTTTATATACTGCTGCGAGCAGGTGCGGCGGTGGTGCTGCCGCCGCCGTATTTATGTTGCGGCTATCCGGCGCGGGTAAACGCCAAGATCGAGCTGGAAAATCGTTCCGTTCTCCAGGGATCGATTATTTTAAACCAAATCCGGGAAATGTTCGGCTATCTCCCTTTTGATGCCTGTATCGTGAGTTGCGGCACGTGTAAGGAAGCGCTGAAAGAGCAAACCCTGGAAGCAATCTATGAAGCGCCGCTTATGGATGTGGCTCAATTTGTTGCCGGTAGCGGCTTCACTGCATCCTTGACCCAGGAAAATTATTATTACCATCGGCCCTGTCATGACTCCCTGGATGGGAAAGCGCTGGCCCTTTTTCCCCAAATTATCGGCAGTGAAGTAAAAGAAGTGCCCCACTGCTGCTCAGAGGCAGGGACCTTGGCTCTTAGCCGGCCGGACATTGCCGCCTCCATGCGCGCACGCAAGGAGATTGCCTTACAGGCAATTAAATTCGAAGAAATCGGACCAAACATCCTTTTAACCAATTGCCCCGCCTGCCTCCAAGGTTTGGGCCGCCATCCGCGTTTACCCTTTCGTCCACGCCATCTGGTTGAGGAGCTCGCCCGCATCAGCGGGGGGGATGATTGGGCCGAGGATTTGCGGCGAATGTTGGCGGGTGCTGAAGTGGTGACATTCTAAACAATTGGGATCCAACCTTTTGATGAGTATGCATTCAGCAAAATCAAGCCGACCAAGGATCATCGTTATCTGCGGCCCAACCGGAGTGGGTAAAACAAAAATCGCCATTCAAATGGCCCAAGTATTTTCAGGTGAGATCATCAGTGCGGATTCCATGCAGCTTTACCAGCAGATGGATATCGGCACTGCCAAGCCGACTTTGGCAGAACAAAGCGCCGTCCGCCACCATCTCATCGATGTTATCCATCCAAAGGCTCCATGTGATGCGGCGGCTTATGCAGCAATGGCACAAAGCAAAATAGAGGAATTGGTCAAGCGTTTCGTATTGCCGTTTGTGGTGGGCGGCACAGGTTTATACATCAAGGCCCTGCTTCATGGGCTTTCCCGGGCGCGTCCTGCTGATCCGGAAGTATTGACGTATTTGAAACAGGAAGCGGAAGAAAAAGGCGCTTTGTTTGTACACCAACGTTTGCATGCGGTTGACCCGGTTTCAGCCGCTAAAATTCATCCCAAGGATGTCTTCCGTATTATTCGCGCCCTTGAAATCTATTTAAAAACCGGTAGTCCCATGTCTGCATATCAGTCTGCCCATGGCTTTGCCCAATCACGTTATCAACCCCTAAAGATCGGCCTTTACATGGACCGGAATTCGCTTTACGAGCGCATAGATAAACGTGTGGATGAAATGCTGGCTGCCGGCTTGCTGGCAGAAGTTAAGCAACTGCTGGAGCAGGGCTGCACGCCTGATCTCAAATCCATGCAATCCATTGGCTACCGCCACCTGACTGCCTATCTCTTGGGCAGAACAAACTGGGAAGAAGCGCTAGTACAATTAAAGCGCGACAGCCGCCGTTACGCCAAGCGGCAACTTACCTGGTTCAGAGCCGATCCGGACATCAAATGGTACCAGCCTGGTCAGACAGAGGAATTGCGGAAGGAAATAGAGTTATTTCTAAAAAGCTGGGCAAGCGAATAACCTTTATTTTGGACGTAATAAATCGGGTAATTCATGGGGCTCAAAGGGTAGAAAGCGGAACAGTTTTTGTTCCAGGCGGACACTGTCACGCCATAGCAATTGAATGCGCTGTCTTTTCTTATCGTCCGCGCCGTATCTCTCTTCAATGTAGCGCATGCGCTCCGCAAGGTCGGTTATTTGATCATGGAGCACGCGCTTATCCGCATAGTTGACAATTTCCGAGGGACTAGGCAGGCTGCTGTCCGAGTAGCGGGATAAGCGCACATGCTGAAGTACAACGGAGGCCACCTCCGGATATCCAAGGCTGCGAAGAAAACGGGCGCCGGTTCGGGAGTGGCGCTCGCCGGTTTGGAGACTTCTGGTCTTGGTGATATCATGGAGCAATGCGGCCGTCTCAATCAGCTCCAGGGAGAGCGGAATCCCGGCTTGCCGCATATATTGAGCCAGCAGGATGGCCACCTTGCTGACCATGATGGAATGGACCTTGATATTATCCAGCATTTTGGTTTCTGCCATCAGCTCAAAGCACTTGGATATGGAAGGAAGATTCATGCGGCCAATTCCTTTGATTTTACTGTATCCCTGGGATATATAATCAGGATAATTTTTTTCAGCAACTGTTAAAACGGATTCTATCTGGGAGGTTGAATATGGGACCTATGGTGTTGGGAAATCTGCCTCAGTTCATGGAAACACTTGGTTTGGACGAAGTCCCTATGGGAATTTTTTTTACTGATACCGAACCGGTGGATGGCTTCACACCGGAATCATCGAGTCTGCCCACCCGCGAAAAAGAAATGCGCAACGAAATCGACTGGCAAAAGGTTTTCAGCGAGTTTTCATGCGCCATCGGGCACATCTGGCGGGCGCGAAAGAAACAAAAACCTGCTTTTTTTTCAGCAGAGAAATTCGGATGCCCGGGCTGCGCTTTTTGGATGGGTTTTAACAAGCCCCAAGTGGAAACCATCATTCATTATGTTTCCAGTGGAATTCCCGGCCGAATGGAGGGTGAAAAATATTGCGACTCGCCGGATAACTTGAGAAAAATCTTTGAACTTGTCGACCCCATGCCGGCCAAAGGGCGCTTTTGTGTATTCAAACCAATCGACACATTTCAGAACGGTGAAGCGCCGGAACTGGTGTCTTTTTTTGCCCGGCCGGAAGTCTTGAGCGGGTTGCATCAATTAGCGGCTTTTGTGACCAATGACCCGGAAGTGGTGGTTTCCCCCTGGAGTGCTGCTTGCGGCAGCCTGGTGGTTTGGCCGTTTCATTATTTATCCAAGGGGCTGAACAAAGCGGTACTGGGCGGCTGGGATCCCTCAGCCAGGAAATTTTTTAAGACCGATGAACTATCATTTACAGTGCCGGTTCAAATGTTTTGTGAAATGGTCCGGCGCTATCCGGATTCTTTTCTGATGAAGGCCACCTGGCAAACTGTACACAAAAAAATCAAGCGCAGTCGCAAAGCCTGGGACGAACGATAGCACCATCCGCGCCTTGTGAATCAAAATCTTCTCCGCTTGATCCCAATTCGACCTGGATTCGGAAGCATACCGGATCCAGGTTGGTATCATTTTGGGTGTAAATCTCTCCTTTGCGTTTATTTTTTAACAATTTAAATATACATGAAAAATAATCTATTGACAAACAGTTGCAATATATCGTAACCATGGTTTTTAGAATTATATTATAAATATAAAAATAGTTCATAAAATGAATATTATAATTTATAATAATTAAGTTAATTAAATGAATGTTGTAGTTGATAGCAGAGAGATGGATATGGTTACGCTGGCATCATATTGCGAAAAAACCGAATATTGTGATGCGGACCATCCCGATATTCAAAAGCTGGCCTATCAGATCACTTTGAATTGCGGCCATGAAAAGGAAAAAGCCATGGCCCTTTTTTATTGGGTGCGGGATAATATCATATATCGGGTCGGATTATGGAATCGGAAGGCTTCCGAAACCATATATGAACGGGAAGGCACGTGCACGAATAAAGCAAATGTTTTGGTGGCGTTGCTGCGTGCCTGTCAGATCCCGGCCGGCTATGGTCTATTAAAAGTAGATGGTCGGCGATACTGGGGGCCGGCCACCCCCCCCATGATTGCCAAACATGTGGGCAAAATCGGCATCCATCTTTATGTTGGTGTTTATTTGAATCAATGGATCCGCATTGATCCTTCCGATGATTGTTATCTATGTAATAATATAGGATATATAAATCCAACTGCCACCCTTTTGGAATGGGATGGAAAAAAGGATGCGATTATTCCCATTGATCCCAAGCACATCTTCAGCAATCAATTCCCTTTCGCGAATATTGATCACATCATGAAAAAAGCACCGAAAAACGCCAAGGGAATTAAATTGAGCATTTGCAACGTATTTATCAAATACTTGCGCGAGACCAAACAGCGATTCAGTGAGCCGCGTGAAGTGGAAACAGCATTTTTGGCTTTCTTGAGGGTCCATCATCCCCTTTATTTTAAAGCCTTGTTGTTGACTTCAAACACAAGGGGAATTTTGGAAAAGCTACAAAATTTGAAAAATACAATTGTTAATCCTTTGGGATTGCGGCCTTTGGGAAGATTACTGAACGAAGTCAGTATTCAAAAAACAAAAATATCAGACCGGCTAAGCAAAGAATGACAATGAGTATTTGGAAGAGGCTTTTTATGAAGGATTGGGATTTTACACCACCAACGCCGTCGAGCCTGAGTGATCATGACGTGCCCATGGAAGGTCAGCATCTTGAACACAAGCGTATTGCCCTGTTGATAACCGGTGGAATCGCTGCCATTAAAGCCCCCTTTATTGCCAGGGCCTTGAGAAGACAGGGCGCTGATGTGGTTGTTTTTGCCTCGGAGGAAGCCCTGCGCTATACGACGGTTGAGGCCTTGGAATGGAGTACCACCAATCACGTCATTACCAAATTAACTGCCAAGGCCGAACATCTCAGTGACAATGCGCCGTTTGATGCTTATTTGGTAGCACCAGCCACTTATAACACAATCAATAAAATGGCATCAGGAGTGGCGGACGGGGTGGTCACAACCACCCTGGCTTCGGCCTTGGGGCGCATGGAGCAAGGCCGAACCTCGATTCTAATCGCACCCACCATGCACCATACCCTGCATAATTCCATACTAACGGATTCTCTGCGAAAACTCCATCAATTAGGGGTGCGGTTTATCCGGCCCCGGGACGACTACGGTAAACACAACATTCCCCATGAAAGTATTTTAACAGCGGCAGTATGCCGGCAAGTAAGCCGATCCATTTTAAAGGGGGAAGCCATTCTGGTGACAGGTGGTCCTACTCCGGTAAAAATCGATAATGTCAGGCGGATAACCAATCGGTTTCGAGGTAAACTTGGTGTGGAAATCACGAAGGAGCTTTATCTTCGCGGAGCAGATGTTTTGCTGATCCATGGGGATGGGGCTTATCGTCCACCCCAACATCTGCCCTATAAGATCGCGCGGACCTATGACGATTATCGAAAAATGGTCAGCGAGGAGCTTGCCATGGGCAAATACAAGGCCGGTATTTTTTCCGCTGCTGTAGCAGATTATCAGCCCCGGGAAGTGCAGGAAGGGAAAATTCCCAGTGGCGTTTTAAAGCAGATTGATCTGGAGCCTACTGTAAAAGTGATTGACGAAGTGCGCGAGAAATTTCCGGACCTCACAATGGTTAGTTTCAAGTATCAGGAAAACATCTCCCATGAGCAACTGATTTCCATTGCAGAAAGCCGACTTGGAAAAGGTGGGGCCGCCATCATTGCCAATCGTGGTGAAGAAATCGGTCCCCAAGGCGAGCAAATCGCATGGCTGGTGACGAAAGGGCAGGAACCGCAAAGTATGGTAGGAAAGCAGGGGATCGCCAGGGCCATAGCTGATTTTTTAGAAAGCATCATCAGAAACGGATGAAAATATGACAATCGGGATTATTGGTGCCTATGGGGTGATCGGCAAGGTAGTAGCCGAAGGATTAATCAAAAGCCTGGACTGCAACCTAATCATCGGCGGGCGCGATGGTCAGAAGCTTGAAAAATTATGCAACCAACTTGGTACTAAGGCAAAAGCCACGCCGGTGGATATTGACGATAGAGATTCATTGATAAGATTTTGTAGAGCCTGCAAGCTGGTTATCAATTGCGCTGGGCCATCATGGATCATCAAGGACCGTGTCATTCAGGTCGCCTCAGAATGTGGTTGCGACTATATTGACCCGGGAATTTGGGTGGATAAGGATGATACATATACCCATGTGTTTCAAAACAAGGGGTTAACCGGCATGCTGTATGCTGGTTGGATTCCAGGGATTAGTGGGTTGCTGCCCCGCCACCTTTTTCAAAAAGCCATGAAGCGAATGGACAGCATCCAATCCCTTACTGTTTATCTGGGTGATAGAAGTGTTTGGTCCCATAATGCCATGTTGGATGCTTTGTATCATTTTGTGCGCGAGGTCAACCCAGGGTATTTTCAAAACGGCCATTGGATTTCAAGAAGCGGCACCTATGCCATGCTGGGTTCTAAAATTTACAAACATCCGGGAGATATTGGGAGATATCTTGTCACCCCGGTGGATGCCTTTGAGCTTCAAAATTTGGCAAAAGAGACCAGGCTGCCGAGAATCGGCTGTTATGCCGGTATTGCCGGTTTGTCCACAATTCTAAAAGTGATGTACATTCGCTATCTGCGCATCAGCGATGATCAGGCCGTAAAAATCTTAACCAATGCCTTTGTCCAGGAATCCCGAAAACACGGGACCGGCGGGGCCGTGTCCTGTATTGCCTGTGGGAAAACCAACGGCAAAAAAGCCATCCTGTCTATGTATGTTTGTGAAAAAGATACGGTATGGCTGACAAGTATCGCCACTGTGGTGGCGGCCGGTCTATTGGTTCAAAGAAAAATGAAAACGAAGGGATTGGGCTTGTTTTGCGATATGGTTGCGCCCGATGATTTTTTTAAAGCCTTGGAAGCCTATGGGGTAGTCTGCAATTGGATGGATGGCGTAAAAGCAAGTCCTGCAAGTTGAATTGTACCACATGTCGTAACTTTATTGCGCTATATTTCATATTGGAGGAGCTATGGGTTGCCAAAGCCGGTACGTGGGCGAGATGATATATAAGAAGCCGATGCGGTCTTATATTGATGCGTTTGTATTAAACACAGGTTTCAAACTGCAGGCCGATCTGCTGTTTGGGACATCCTTGAAATTGAAACATTGCCTCAAGGCCTTTTTTTCCGGCAATGGTGCCAGCCGCAAAAGTGAACCATTCAAATCCCAGCCGCTGCAGGAAGGCGACCTGGTAAAGGTCAGGCCGATTCATGAAATCGTTCAAACGTTAAATTTTCGGCAAAAGCTCGGTGGCTGCTTTTTTTTGGAAGATATGGAAAATTTTTGCGACAGAGAATTTCTTGTAGAAAAAAAAGTCGGGTATTTTTTTGATGAATTGGCCTACAAAATCTACAAAACATCGGATGTGGTTCTGCTACAGGGAGTAGGTTGCACTGGCAATTTGCCTCTGGTCAAATATACCTGCAACCGTTCTTGCTTGTATTTTTGGAAAGAAGCCTGGCTGGAAAAAATAGCTTCCCCCAAAAGTCCAGCACTTGGATTCTTATCACCGGCACCTTCCACTTCCCAACAGAAAACCACAAAAGAACGGGTTCGCGTTCGTTCTAAAAAGGAAATTCAAGCAACCCTGAATCCGGAAAATAAACTGGACGGCTGCTTATTCATGGAGGAAATGTGGGGTTATTGCGGCCGTGAATTTGTTGTGGAACAGAAGGTGGATTATTTATTCAATGAAAACAATTATACTATGGCCCAGGCCAGGGATGTGGTCATATTAAAAGATGTGCGCTGCTCGGGAACTGTTGCCGCATTTCATCACAAATGCGATCGCTACTGCTCATTATTGTGGAAAACAGCCTGGTTGGATAAGATCGCCTACTAAATTCCTCCTTGATGACCAAACCTGTTTTTCTTCTTGACAGAACATCCAGTCTGTGAACAAATTTAATAAAAAACTCAAAAAGTCAAATATTCAATTTTTATGTTGAAAGAAGACCGAAAAATACAACTGCTTACTGCCGCCCTGGGCTTGTTCGCGCGTTATGGTTTTAAAAAGACCACGTTGGAGGATGTGGCAGCGGCCCTGGGAATGACCAAGAGCAATATTTATTTTTATGCACTAAATAAAAATGATCTATATGAAAAGACCGTGGCCCATGCTTTGCAGCAATGGCGCGACACGGTTGCTGCGGCAATTGAGCAAGTAGGCGATCCCGTTGGGAAATTCAAGGTGATGGTGCAGACATCCTTTGAATATATTGACCAGCATGAGGATTTGCAGGCTGTACTGATCCAGGATCCGACCATATTCACGTTATCGACCCGGGAAGATCGTTTTTATGAGATCAACCAGAACGCCAGGCAACTATTGCGGAAGATCCTTGAAACAGGGGTTGCTGAAGGCAAATTCTTTGCAATGGACATTGAACATGTAACGGAGTTCCTTTTTTCCATTTACATCATGTTTTTGATCAAAGCCTACGTAAAGTCGGAAAACAGTTCATTTTCCGGAATTTATCAGGAAGGCCTGGCCTTGGTACTAAGAGGCCTGTGCAAGGATCGGTCGGCATTGGAAACCATTGTCAATAGTCACTAATCATCCATTATTCTAAATAGATCTGCAACAGGAGGTATCATGACCCCAGCATCCGTTCAAGCACTTCAAGGGCTTCGGGATTTGACCATGCTAAAATGGTATGTCATTCCATTCCTTGCCATTGTCTTTTATATTTACACCTATGAAATGAAAAAAGCGCGTGCAACTGGAAACTGGAACGCGATCTTTGCCGGTCTGACTGTTTTTGGAATGGATTGTATCAATGAGACCTGGAATGGGTGGGTGTTCCATTTTACCCAACGTTCTGCCTTTTGGACAGCACCTGGAGAAACCGCCCTGCGGACCATGGTGGGATGGAATATTGAAATCATTTTCATGTTCTTGATTTCCGGAATCATTTATTACAATACACTCTTGGATAATAAGGAAGACCGAATCCTGGGGGTACCTAATCGCTGGTTCTGGGCCATTATTTATTCAGCTTTTTGTGTTTTTGTTGAATGTCTCCTGAATTTGGGCGGGCATTTGGTATGGGAATATGAATTCTGGAACAGATCCTTTAAAGGTGTATGGTTGATTTTCTTTTTCGGTTATTTGCATTTTTATGTGGCGGCCCTAATCGTCATTGGCATGAAGTCGGATCGCAATAAAATTATTACCATTTGTTCCATATATTCAATTGCAATTATAGCGAATATATTCGGGTTGGGTATAATGGGCTGGAAGTATTAAGCGGTTTAATTGATCAGGATGGTGCCGGATACCGTGCCATTCGCGTTCATGCTATTTACTCGCACAATCTGAAAGGAATTCTTCAATTCATCCGGTCCATTCAATAAAACCGGGATATAATTGGATGTGATTCCTTTGAGATGATTGGAAGCTGGTTCACGCTGGTGTTCAATGAGTACTTCCATTTTCTGACCAATGGCGTTTTTATAAAATGACTGCCTTTTTCGATTTCCCAATTCGCGTATGGAACGGCAGCGCTCTTTAATGGCATCTGCTCCGAGACGTCCTGGAAACAAGGCTGCCGGCGTCCCTGGCCTTAAAGAATATGGAAATACATGGAGATAGGCAAGGGGTAAGGATTCAACCAAAGAAAAGGTGTTTTCAAACGCTTCGTCGCTTTCTCCTGGAAAGCCGATGAGTACATCCGTGCCGATGGCTGCATCTGGAACAATCCGATGTAAGGTTTCAATAAGCTGCCGGTATTTTTCCCTTGAATATGGTCGCTGCATTTTTTTCAGGATTTCATCATCACCGCTTTGCAAGGGAATATGAAAATGGTGACAAATGGTTTTTGATCCAGCAATCAATTCAATCAGGTCCTTGTCGAATTCCATTGGTTCAACGGAGCTGAGGCGTACTCGGTCTATCAGCCGTTGGGATTCAATTGTAAAAAGGAGCTCCTTAAGGCAACCGTTTTTTTCAGATAAATCTCTGCCGTAATTGCCGAGATTAATCCCTGTTAGCACTATTTCTTTATAGCCAAGGGATTTCAGTTCAGCTATTTTTAGTAAAATGTCTTCCATAGGCATACTGCGGCTTTGGCCACGGGCAGAGGGGACTATGCAATAAGTGCAACAAGCATCACATCCATCCTGAATTTTCAGAAAAGGTCTGGTTCGATCAGATATGGCGATGCTGTGTGTTTGCTTAAAAATTTGCTCTCTGTCGATTTTCCGGACCATGGTAAGTGCAGTTTGGGTAGGGGCCTTATTCGGATGGGCAAGGAGGGCTTCTGCAATTTTATGCTTAAATGAATGCCCGATGATTTCATGCACACCCTTTATCTGCTGAATATCTTCTGGAGCTGTCTGGGCATAGCAGCCGGTTACAATAACACGAGCATTTGGATTATTTCGGATAGCCTGGCGAATGGCCTGGCGGGATTGCATGGCGGCTTTTTGGGTGACCGTGCAAGTATTGATGATGATAATATCGCAGGATTCCTCAATAATGGCGGGTTCCCAACCGGAATTGGTCAGACTAGCTTGAATGGACTCGGATTCAAACTGATTAACTTTGCAGCCCAATGTGAAAATCCGGAAACAAGTCATGATGGAATAATGCCGAAGAAGTGAAAATCAATCATTTGCTGATCCAGCCGCCCCCCAATATTTCATCTTCTTGATAAAAAACAGCTCCCTGGCCAGGGGTAATGGCTGATTGCGGTACATTAAATCGCACCCTGGCAGTATTAGGTCCTTCCGGGATAAGGATTGATAAGGCAGCCTTATGCTGGTAGCGGATGCGGGTCATTACGGAAATTTCTGTATTCGGCGGGGGGGTGATCCAATTTATCTTTTCGACAAGACATTCAGAGGCAAGCAGTTTGTGTTTCGGTCCAACAACCAAGCGGTTTTCCATTACATTCAGATCCAGGACATAATATGGTGTTGAAGCCGGACAATTAATCCCGCGACGCTGACCAATGGTATAATAATGCAAGCCTTTATGTTCACCGATGATTTCCCCTTCTGTATTCACGATATCACCAGGCGTTGAAGCCAGACCAGCGTTTTCTAGAAATTCAGCATAGGAAGGAGTATTGATAAAGCAGATATCCTGGCTTTCTTCTATAAAGGCCGGGTGAAGTCCGGCTTTTTGGGCAATTTGCTTAACATCTGTTTTTCGCATTTCTCCCAATGGGAAGCAGGCCTGGACCAACTGTGACGGCTGTAAAAAGGCAAGAAAATAAGATTGATCTTTTATCGGGTCGAGTCCTTTTAGCAAATGCATGTTGTTGTTCGCATCATTCCTGATACGAACATAATGTCCGGTGGCCAGTTTTGGGGCGCCAAGGGATTTTGAAATATCCAGCAGCACACCGAATTTGATGATGGGATTACAGACTAGACAAGGATTGGGGGTGCGGCCATTGCGATAGGCATTGACAAAATAATCGATTACGTTTTTTTGAAATTGCTGCCGGCAGTCGATATATTCAACTTGGATTCCAAGCTGTTGCGCAATGGTGGCCAGCCTTGCCCCGCTTTCATCAGAATTTATTTTGTTTGTATTACTTTTTTCATAACCGGTTATAAAATGAAGACCGATAACTTCATGGCCGGCTTGCTGTAATAAATAAGCAGAGACAAGCGAATCGATTCCTCCGCTGATGGCGACAGCAGTCATGGGCTTCATTCAAAGAAGACTTCTGAGGTTGGACGCGCTTCCATTGATCGAGTGGGGCAGGCAGGTACGCAAAGCTCACAAACGCTACATCTTTTTTGATCAAATTCAACTTCCATGGTTTTTCGGTTTACGGAAAGGGCGCCAGATGGGCAAACCGCTGTACAGGCACCGCAATGAATGCATTTTTCTTTATTGCGAGTCACTTCCTGGGATGCATTTTGAACCAGCACCCCTTGTTCTCTTAAGTAGCTGATGCCCAGCTTGAAGTTTTTTTTGGTGCCCAGCAGTTCCAAGACCATTATGCCTTCTTTGCGCGGCAGGATCGTGGCCCTAAGAATATTAAATGACAGGTCAAAATTTTTGGCCAGATGGCAAACGGTGGGTTTGGATATCTCTGTTTTGGGAAAACGCAGAATCAGTATTCTTGAATACAATTTAGTTCCTCCATGAAAAGACATCCTTAAAATTTAGAATAAAATTATCAGAATTGTCAATACGATTTTACGTTTCATTTCAGCATATTGATAATATTAAAATTATTAATTATAATGCAAAATAATGATATCTCTGCCCTTACCAAATAAAAAAGGGGATAGAATTATTCTATTTGCCGAAATCGGCGGGAGAGGAAAATGAATAAATTCGCTTATCGAACCACAGGGTTTGCCGTAAAAGCCTTTTCTGATCTTTCCAGAGCCAGAGTAACGATCCATGGGGAAGAAAATATTCCAGAAGGTGCCATTATCTTTGCTATAAACCATTTTACGCGTATTGAGACCTTGCTGATTCCCTATCATATCAACCGCATCATCAACAAGCCGGTATGGTCTTTGGCAGATTTCAGCTTATTTGAGGGCAATTTAGGAAAATGGTTAAACCAGGTTGGGGCCATTTCAACCCGAAGTCCGGATCGCGATCTGTTGATTGTTAAAACCCTGCTAACAGGTGAGGCCGCTTGGATCATTTTCCCAGAAGGCAGAATGGTGAAAAATAAAAAGGTCTATGAGAAAGAGCGAAAAAAGGAACGATTCATAATCGAATCTCCCGAAGGCAAACATCCACCCCATACGGGCACGGCAACACTGGCCCTCAGAACAGAATTTTACAGAAAACGCCTTGCTAAAATGCGAACGGAGAACAGCCTAGAGGCAAAACGCTTAATGGATCTTTACCAGATCGAATCCATTGAGCCGGCACTTGAAAGAGAGACCTATATCGTTCCAGTTAATTTAACCTACTATCCCATCCGGGTTCGAGAAAATTTTTTCAGCCGGATGGCGGATCTCTTTTTCCGAGAATTGCCCGATCGAATTATTGAAGAAGTAATGACCGAAGGCACCATGTTGCTGGAGGGGGTGGATGTGGATATCCGTTTCGGAGAACCGATTCGGATCAGCCAGTACATGAAGAGCAATATCATTAAAAATGATATCAATTCCATCATGCCCATCAATTTTGATGATGAAATCCCCTCGCGTCGGATGATGAAAATGTCTGCGCAAAAAATCATGCAACGTTACATGTCGGCCATTTATAGCCTAACAACTGTGAACCATGACCATATTTTTGCAACCTTGCTGAAATATCTGCCGGTTAATGAAATTGAAGAAGAAGATTTTCGACGCCGTGCTTTTTTGGCAACAACTGTGGATTTGGCCAAAATGACGGCTTACAGGCATCGTAGTCTGAATCAAAATCAGATTCATTTGCTAACCGATGATCGCTTTAAAAAAATAGAAAACTTTCTTGCCTTGGCCATTGAAAAAAAGGTAATCAGCCGCAAGGGTCAAATTTTGATTAAAGACCGCGGCTTTTGCGAAGCACCTGATTTTCATCGTATCCGTATAGATAATCCTGTACTGGTCATTGCAAATGAGATCGAGCCTCTCAATACTTTACAGGGCCATTTAAAGCGCCTGGCATGGCAGCCGAGCATTCGGATTAAATACTGGATCACAAAATATCTCCAAGAAAAAGCTGATTTTGAATTTGAAAAAGATTATACCCAGGCTTCTTGTCAAGATGAATACACCAAGGACAAATTTGTTGGAAGACCATTTTTAATTAAGAATGCGGCTCCGGAGATCGGCATTATTTTGGTTCATGGGTATATGGCCGCCCCGCTTGAAGTAAAGGCTTTGGCGCAATTTCTTGGGGAAAAGGGCTATTGGGTTTATGTCCCGCGCCTGAAAGGTCATGGTACTTCCCACAAGGATCTAGCCAATAGAACTTATATGGATTGGGTGCTTTCCGTGGAAGAGGGCTATGGGATCATTAAGAATTGCTGTAAGAAAGTGGTGATGGGAGGATTTTCCACCGGTGCCGGACTGGCTTTGGACATCTGTACGCGGGTATCTGATATCGCTGCCGTATTTGCTATTTCACCGCCGCTCAAACTACAGAATTTTTCAGCAAAATTTGTCCCGGCGGTGAGCCTATGGAATCGTTTGATGAAGAAATTGAGCCTCGAGTCCGCCCAAAAGGAATTTGTTGAGAATAATCCAGAGAATCCGCATATCAACTACCATTTTAATCCGATCTCCGGATTGATGGAACTGGAACGGCTCATGGATGCACTTGAATCCAGATTGTCTCAAATCACGGTTCCTGCGTTAGTAATACAAGGATATGGTGATCCGGTTGTTGATCCGGAAGGCTCCAGACAAGTGTTTGAACGTTTGAGCTCCGAGGATAAGGAATATTTATTAATTCGTTCGGATCGTCATGGCATAATTAATGGCGAGAAAGCATGGCGTATCTATCAGGCAATAGGGCTTTTTTTAGAGAGAGTGCTGGGCTTGAAGAGTGGTTGTTGATTTCATTTATTCTTTGGCCATTTGCTTTGCGTATTCATAGAGTCTGCGCTGTGTGCATACTTCATAATATTTTTGATTCGTTAGGCGTGTAACACTTAGATCGCTTGCCGCAAGAAGTGGAATTTGTGCCTCTCGAATCACAAGGCGCTGATATTTTCCAGATATGGTCGGGAAAATGCCGGTATGAATAATAAACGGCTCATTCCAAAAATCAGGGAGATGGCATCTGATTTTTTTTAATTTGATTTCTTCTTTCAACTTTTCAAATCCATCGGCATTCAATTCAATCCCATTGACATTATATCGATCAAGCAAGTCATCTGTCGTTAACGGCGAATCTTCAATCAAAGTTGTTTGGAAGACATACAGATTAAATGGGCCCTTCTGGGCCTCAAATTTTTTTCGAAATGTTTTGGAACAACCAGAAAGCCGATCCGCCTGATTTATTGCCGGTGAAATCATGATTCGGTATTCACCATCAAGGAGAAATGTCGGGGGACTACTACGATAGCAAATACCGATTCCTTGTTCCAGGATCGGGAAGCGGTGTTTCTTTGAGTTTGTATTATAGCGTTGTGTAATCATAAGCATGTTGATGGCAAGGCCGCAGGCGCGGGCAACGCTATACCAGTCTTCCGGGGTTTCTTCTTTTTCAAAAATGGAAAGAATGACGGCATCCCCTTCAATAAAAACCTTTGTAGCGCCATATTCTGATAGAATGGCAGTGATCGGATTAAAAAAATTGTAACTGAAATAGGAAGCAGGGTTAAGACCGCGTTCTTTGATTTGATGGGTAATATCTGTTGAACCTCTAACGTCTGCTTTGATAATCACATGGTTGACGATGGGCTTTTCCTCAAATATTTGTTCCTTTGGCAGCAAGAATTCATATAGGGTATGATTGACGCGGGAAAGACTTCTGGTTTTTTCATCCGTCACCAGATTGATGCGATTCATGGCCTCTTGCAGAATTTTATAATTTTGCAAATCACGGTGATACCGAGCGAAATCCTTTAAAAAACGAATTAAGTAATCACTTTTTTGAGAGGTATTCATCCGGTTTATTTTACGTATAATTTTTTTAAGCGGATCTATCGGCAAAGACTTTCCGGAGCTTCCTTTAAGACGTTTCAGTTTCGCAATAATGATATTTCTTTCTTTAGGTGAAGATAAAAATTTGAGAACTTCATGGGGGAAGAGAGGGGGACAAAATTCTATATAAACCGGTTGCATTTCGTAACCCGCCACGATACCGTCGATTAAATTCTCCTTTTTTAATAGACTGTAAAATTGAATCATTCGCCATTTGCGATTTTTAATTTGATTTTTAGTTAAAGCAATTTCTTCTTTTGAATGGCGTTTGTGCTTTTGTTCACGCAACTTGGATTCTGATTTGGCATAATTAAATATAATATCAATATTTTCAATATTTTTTATCCAGTTGTCGACATTGGAAACCATGATTTCTTGATCAGACAAGTCTTTTTCGTCGGATTCTTCGATTGAGAGTATGGGGGGCGGAAGAATTTTTTCTGCGCTGTTACCTTTATCTATTTCAAATTGTTTAAAAAAAGAATGAACCAGAGTTAATAATACATCATATTTTAATGGATCCGCCATTCGATTGCCGAATAGGACGTACGATTCAATCATGAAAAAATCATCGGTCTCATTTTCAGCGTGGATCAAGGGATTTGTAAAAAAATCATCCGGCAGGATGGACTCGCTTCCAAAGTTGGCTTCTCGGATTTTCCGCAATTCATTTTGCTGGCCCTCTACAATATATTGAAACAGTTCATGGGCGACGTCACAAAGGATTTTTCTTTTATTTTTTTGAATCTCCGACAACCCTTCTTTCAGCCGAATCACATCACTGATTTCTATGCGAGGAGTGGTTTCATATTTTCGGATAATATTTTTGTTATGCTCTATCAGAACAAGAAATTGTGAGCGAATTTGCTCCAGGACCATTTTTGTCACAGCCGTTTGTAAAAGGAAATTAATCTGAATTTCCCGTTCTAATTTGGCTTTGTTAATGGCGGCAAGCATTACGTCAATACAATGCTGTCTGAATTCATCCTTAACCCTCACCCATGTACTATTCTGGGTGGATGAGTCTGGAATTGCACCGGTCTTTGCATATCTGGCAACGAGTTGTTTGGTAATACTTTCGGTTACCCGGCAGAGTCCAGGACTTAAATATACGTCGTAACGTATATTGTCTATTCCGGGAATAAGTCGATCAAGAGCAAAATCTATGGAATATGGCTTTAACAAGAGGTCATGATTATCTGGCTGAGACTTTTTAAAAAAATTCAAACAGCAGCTCCTGAATTCAGCGTTGTCATAATAACGGTCTTTGAGATAGGAAAAATTTAGCTCACGGATTTGAATCGTTATCTCGCCATGGCTTTTGTCGTTTGTAGGATGATAAATGCTTTTTCCCTTGAGTTAAGGCCGCTTGATCGTTCTTTTTCTCCCATATTGAATTGGCTTTTTCTTGGGTGGCCATGGCTTGGTGGAAATCTCCGGTTTCAGCATAGGCCGCGGCAAGCGTGTCCATTTTATGTGCATCCGTGCTGTCACCTAATGCTTTTTTTGCCAATTCAACAGCTTTAATGCCGTTACGGCATTCTTCATAAGGGCTTGTGGATAGAATCCATGCCAAACTGTTATTGGCTGCGGTATTATTCGGATTAATGGTAATGGCTTTATTATAATTTACGATGGCTTCCTTATATTTGCCAACATTTTTAAAAATAATTCCTCGATTGCTATATGCATCTGCATATTCAGGATTGATTTCGATTGCTTTATCAAAATCAGCAAGGGCTGCGTCGTATTTTTTTAGCAGAAACAGAGTGATCCCACGACTGTTGTAGACTTTTACTAATTGTGGGTTGATTTCAAGTGCTTTTGAAAAATCACTTATGGCTTTTTCATATTCATTTTTTTTATGCCAGGCGATTCCGCGGCTATAATATGCTTCTGTATTATTTGCATTGATGGTAATGGCTTGGGTCATTTCATTTATGGCACTATCGTAGTCACCCTTCTTATAATATACGATTCCACGCCCGGTATAGGCTTCGGCCAGATTGGGGTTGAGTTTGATTGCACTTGAGAAATCGTTGATGGCTTCATCAAGAAAGCCGGCTTCCTTAAATGCAATACCACGGCAGTTATAAGCAAACGCATAGTTGGGGTTGATTATAATTGCTCGAGTATAATCAACAATAGCTCGGTTATAATCTCCTTTGTTTTTCCAAACAATGCCGCGGCTGTTATAGGCCGATGCCAGCAATGGATTTGTAAGTTGCACAATTTTATTAAAATCCATTATTGCCAAGTCGTATTGCCCAATTATAAAATAGGCAATACCGCGACTATTTAATGCTTCGAAAAAATTTGGATTCAGTTCAATCGCTTTGCTGAGATTATCAATAGCCGGGCTCAACTCTCCTTTATTTTTCAGAGCGATGCCTTTGCCATGATATGCAGTGGAAAGTTCTGGATTGATTTGCAAGGCTTGGTTGAATGCCTCAATAGCTTGATCATTAAGCTGAGATTGAATAAAAGATTCACCGCGTTCAACCCAATCAGAGGCGGATAGCGTGGGGGGGGGGATTTCCGTGGAAGGCTGTTCAATGTTTGTTCGGCAGGCCGCGAACATGAATATAATGGTCATCCCGGTAATAAAAAAAGATGTGATCTGATTTGTTCTGGTCATGCATATCCCCTTCACATGTTTCTTTTTAGGTGTACAAGTGACATGGATTATAATATTTTAAGCTAAGCGACAGAATACACAGAACAATAAAAACATCAAGCCTTTTTTATGCCCAGATTGTCGCCAGGGGTATAACGGATTGACTCTTTTAAAGCCTTTCCGATATAATATTCACATATTGAGTCGGCAACCTTGCTGAATTGCTGCTACGATGGGGCTTTTCAATAATCAGATTTAATGATTATAAAATATACATAAAATGTACCCAATAATTAAGTATTGTCAACATGCTGCCATATGAAATAGTAATTTAGCAATTTCAGGCTGGTCGTGAACCATGGTTGAACGGAAACTCAAATGAAAACAGAAAAGAAAGTGAATACCAACAGACTGGTTCAAAATGCGTTGAAATCAGATGAGGAGTATCGTCTGATTTTGGAAAGCATTCAGGATGGTTACTGCGAAATGGATCTCGCCGGAAATTTCACTTTTTTTAATACGTTTATGACCAAAATCCTGGGCTACTCCCATTCCGAACTTATGCAAATGAATGGCAGGGATCTGATGGATACGGCGACCGAGGAAAAAGTGACTCAATCTTTTAATCATATTTATAATAGCGGCAACCCTTCCCATGGATTTGATTATGAGGTCATTCGAAAGGATGGAACCAGAAGACAGATCGAGGTTTCCGCCTCCCTGATAAAGGGAGAAGATGGCAAGGCTATGGGGTTCAGAAGTATTGTCAGGGATATCACTGAACGCAAAAAAGTTGAAGGTGAGTTGCGAAAAGCCCGAGATGAGTTGGAGAGGCGCGTAGCAGAGCGCACAGCAGAGTTGGATAGGATGAATAAGGAGCTGGAGATCAAAAGCATTAAATTAGAGGAAGCAAATATCGCCTTAAAGATCTTGTTGAAAAAAAAAGATGAAAACAAGGTTGAGCTTGAACAAAAAATGCTTTTCAATGTTCGGGAACTGGTGATGCCGGTATTGGATAAACTTAGATCCAGTGGGTTGGATGAACGTCAACGGGCTTATGCAGGCATCATTGAAAACAATCTGAATGATATCATTTCACCCTTTGCCCAAGGGCTTACTTATCGTTATTTCAATCTCACGCCCACAGAAATCCAGATCGCCAATTACATCAAGCAGGGAAAATCCACAAAGGAGATCGCCGTGCTGCTCAATCTGTCTACCAAAACTGTTGAAACACACCGCCGCAACATTCGTCGAAAAATCGGTTTGCGAAAGCGCAAAATCAATTTGCGCACTCATTTGCAATCCATTCAATAACAGCAATTTGGGATTTCTTCCGTCTGTCCAATGAATAACTCAATTTAAAAGGAGATGTTACATGATGATGTTATTAAATCCAAAAACGAATACCTACGATCAGCTTGATGATAGATCTAGACAAATCATGCTTAAAACAATTGAATTTTTTGAAAAAAATGGTAAAGCCAAACTTAAGGCAGACTATGAGGAGCGGGTATGGTATGCGGATTTTCTTGATTTTGTTAAAAAGGAAAAAATTTTTTCATCTTTGCTCACCCCTTCTCAATATGGCGGAGAACAATGTCGCTGGGATACCTTTCGAAATTGTTTTTTTAACGAAATTTTGGGTTTTTATGGGCTGCCCTATTGGTATACATGGCAGGTCAGTATTCTTGGACTTGGCCCCATATGGATGGGGAATAACGAATCTGTGAAAGAAAAAACCGCCCGTTTATTGGCCGAAGGTGGGATTTTTGCTTTCGGCCTTTCTGAAAAAGCACACGGTGCGGACCTGTACTCCAGTGAAATGGCTCTGACACCTTTGGGAAATGGGAAATATGTAGCCGATGGCGGTAAATACTATATCGGTAATGCCAATAAAGCCGCACTTGTTTCCACTTTCGGTAAAGATACGGAAACAGACGAATATGTTTTTTTTGTTGTCGATTCACAGCACAAAAATTTTGAACTAATAAAAAATGTTGTTAATTCACAAAATTATGTTGCAGAATATGCCTTGCAGGGCTATCCCATTACAGATGCGGATATCCTTTCCCGCGGGCAGGAAGCATGGGATTCTTCATTAAATACGATTAATGTGGGTAAATACAATCTGGGTTGGGCTTCCATTGGGATTTGTACCCATGCTTTTTATGAGGCCATCAATCATGCTGCCAATAGAAATTTGTATGGCAAATGGGTCACTGATTTTCCGCACATCCGGCAGCTTTTTGTGGATGCTTTTGCGCGCTTAACAGCCATGAAACTGTTTGCCTTACGAAATGCCGACTATATGCGATCTGCTTCCGCAGAAGATCGTCGTTATCTGCTTTACAATCCCATGACCAAAATGAAGGTCACCACCCAGGGTGAGGAAGTGATTAATCTGCTATGGGATGTAATTGCCGCCAAAGGATTTGAAAAAGACATGTATTTTGAAATGGCCGCCCAAGATATCCGGGCCTTACCCAAGTTGGAAGGTACAGTTCATGTAAACATGGCGCTGATCATAAAATTTATGCCCAATTACTTTTTTAATCCTGATATATTCCCGGAAATCGCTAAGCAGCAGAAACCTGCAAATGACGACTTTCTTTTTCATCAGGGACCAACCCGTGGTTTGGGTAAAATCCGCTTCCACGATTATAACATTGCCTACAACAGCATTGATTTGCCGAATTTGCGTGTTTTCAAATCTCAAATCGAAATTTTAAAAGAGTTTTTAATGACGGCGCCACCGAATAAAGATCAACAGCAGGACATAGATTACCTATTAATTTTGGGGGAACTGTTCACTTTGGTGGCCTATGGCCAATTGATCATAGAAAATTCAAAAATTTATGGAATTGAAAACCAGCTTCTTGATCAGATATTCGATTTTATGGTGAGGGATTTTTCCAAATTCGCCCTTCAGCTCTATTCCAAACCGAGCAGTACTGATCAGCAAATGGCAATCAGTTTGAAGATGATTAAGAAAGCCGTAGCAGATGCAAACCGTTTTAATCATATTTGGGAAAAATATGTTTATCCGCTAAAGGGGGCATATGAGATGAACCCATAGGCTTTGAAATCAGTAATTCATTTTGCATATCAAAAACCGGGGAGACGAAATCTTACTGAACTCCCCGGTTTTTTTATGCGGTCATACCCGATGCGTCATGGCAGTAGACAACACCGGTCTTTTATTCCTTGTACATATTTTCGATTTCCTGAGCATATTTGGAATAAATTATGCGGCGTTTTAATTTCATTGTGGGCGTTAGTTCCTCGCCTTCAATGGATAGTTCTTGTGGTAGGATAACCCACTTTTTAATGCTTTGAACCCTGGCAAGGGTTGAGTTGACTTGATCCACTTGTTTCTGGAGGTGAGCCTTAAATTTATCACATTTTGAGGCTTCAGTTGCTGTGGCGGCAGAGCTACCGGCTGCGGCTGCCTCAGTTTTGACTTTTTCAGGATCAAGGGTAAATAAGGCGGTCATAAATTTGCGGCGATCGCCGACGACTACTGCCTGACTGATCACCGGGATAGCTTTGAGTTTCCCTTCCAGAACCTGGGGCGGAATATTTTCGCCTCCGGCTGTAATAATCAATTCCTTTTTGCGGTCAGTGATTTTCAAGAAACCTTTTTCATCGATAATGCCGACATCGCCGGAATGGAGCCAGCCGTCCTTATCCATGGTTTCTTTGGTGGCAGCTTCGTTTTTAAAGTACCCCTTAAAAACATGACGGCCGCGCATCAAGACCTCGCCGTCATCGGCAATGGATAGTTCCGTGCTAGGTACTTTGGGACCGGCCCAGCCGATGCGGTATTTAAAGGGATGGGGCAGGGATACAGTGGCCGGTCCGGTGCATTCACTCATGCCGTAAACTTCTGTGATGGGAACCGCCAGGCTGTGAAAAAATTCAAGTGTATCCATGGAAATCGGTGCAGCCGTTGAGATGAACAGCCGGCAACGATCAAAGCCGAGTTTTTCACGGACTTTTGAGAAGACCAGTTTTTTTGCAAGTCCATACATGAAGGGTTTGGGACCGCCTTCCTGATCCCCATAGCCGGCAGCAAGGCCTTTTTTGCGCGCCCAAGCGGCAATTTTCTTTTTCAAGGGTGGATTCTGAGCTCCGGCTGCTACCATTTTCGCCTGAATTTTTTCCCAGACCCGCGGAACACCCACAAAGATGGTCGGCCGAACCTCTCTGAGATTATCGCCAAGAAGATCAAGGCTTTCTGCAAACCAGCACGTGGCCCCCATGATGACCGGACCATGCATACTCACAACTTGTTCAGCAATATGGCTGAGGGGCAGGTAGCTGACTATCTGGTCTTCATGGCTTCCATTGATGAGATCTATGACTTGGCCGGCGGTCCAGGTGATGTTGTCATGGCTGATCATAACCCCTTTGGGGTTGCCTGTCGTACCGGATGTATAGATCAAGGTGCAGCAGTCATCGGGATTTTGGGCATTGATTCTTTTATCAAGCTCGCTTTCACTTACTTTTTCCGCAAGTTTGGGCAGATCATTCCATGCGTGCACATTCGGATCTGGATCTGAGCCGTTCATCAGCACAATGGCCTTCAGATCCGGCAGATTCTGCCGTATTTGTTTGAATTTGGCCAATTGCTCGGCATTTTCCACAACGGCGATATTCGCCTCGCTGTGTTCGGAGATATACTGGCATTGCTCCGGACTATTGGTTGTGTATATTCCGCCCGGAACAGCCCCGGCAAAGATACCGGCCATATTGCTGACAAACCATTGAGGGCAGTTGTTCCCAAGGATGCTGACCGCTTTCCCTTTTTCCAGGCCAAGGGCCATGAAAGCCCGAGCCGTTGTCCTGATTTGGTTATGATATTCATTCCAGGTGGTTTCTTTCCATGCGCCACCGACTTTGAATTTCAAAGCAGGTTTATCCCCATACTTTGCAACTGTTTTTTTCATCGTTTCCATGACCGTTGTTTTCATCTACTCTCCTTTCGTTCGCGATTGAAAAAAAATCCCCTGCCGTTTTCGTAACTTTTTTGAAAGGTTACATGTCGCAGTGTAAGAAACCTTGTTTATTGTACCGTTCTTTGTTTTGTTTTTGAGAAATAGTGAAGCAAGCCATCTTTAAGTAAAGACCTATTTTGCATATCTCAGAGAAATGATTTTGTCAAAAAAAACTATTGATTGTTCTTGGCAAAATAATACGTATGGGTATATTTCTAATTAAAAAAATATATAGAGGTATTATATGGTAAAAGATAATACTGAAGGGCATAATTTAAAAATTCCCATTGAAGATCCATCCGACTGTCCCTATTTTTTAATTTCCCGTGTTGCTTTGCAGGTTTCGGCAGCCCTGAAAAGAGGCTTCGTCGGCGCCCGGGTTGAATCTGTCAAGCCGGCCTATTTGGGGGTATTGATCGCATTGTGGCGTGAAGATGGGCTAAAGGTAATTGAGTTGGGGCGATCAGCAGGCTTGGAACCCTCCACAATGACCAGTCTATTGGATCGTATGGAGAATGACGGTTTGACATACCGGGCCGCTGATCCCAAAGATCGCAGAGTGCAATTGATCTATTTAACCGATTCCGGAAGAAAAATCCAAGGAGCCGTCTTGCAAGTAGTGGATGAAGTCCTTTCCAATGTGTTCAACGGCATTTCTTTTAAAGAAGTGTCGCAAGTAATGAATCTGTTACGGCGGGTGCTCGCCAATGCCAATGAAAGGAGGAGATGATGCCGAACTCCAAAATGCCCGCATCGGTTTTGCCTGCGCATATACACCGCTGGCTTTGATCCATGCGGTTGGTTATACACACTATCGTATTTTACCGAACGGTGATTGGCCGGACTAGGCCGGACAATTGGGTCATGAGTCGCATAATAGCGGCAATATTGAAGGCCATGTTGACCGCAATTTTATAAAATAGTAGATGGTAAGGAGCGAAAATGTATTATTTCGGAATCGATATCGCTAGTCTTTCCTGCGATGCGGGTTCAATCCTGTTGCCATGTCCGGGGGAGTGGTTAAAATGGAGGTGTCATCCGCGCCCTCAGCACTACTCTGAACCAGCAATTGTTCGTCCCTGGCCAGCCGGATAAAGTGGGTGCTTTGGGGGCGGCGTTGATTGCTAAAGAGCGCATGGAAAACAGCAAAGCAGCTTAATCCTTGCTCTTTCCCCAAGGGCGGCTTGTCTTTTCCGGAAAAATGATGAATCTTCTTCCACCGAAATTAAAGATAAGTCCTAACATTGTGGCAAGGATTTTTGCGAGGGCAGGGGGGATTTGCCAGTCTAGAAAAAGTTTTGTAAAGATGAGGTCAAAGATCGACATAATTCCCACAAAAGCGGAATAGACCAATATTTCTTTCGTGGATTCCCATTTGACATTCTGCCTGAAAAGCAAAATGGTACAAAGGTGATAATTTAAAACAGCGGCCATAAAAAAAGCGGTCAGGGCCGACCAGGTGACACCGATTTCCGAGTAGTAAAGCAACAGAAAAAGGAACAGATTGATTAGAGCCGATACCCCGCCGATTGAAAAATAAACAAGGAATTGGATCGGCAAGGGTGCATGATGGGCATTATACCTGAAAATGCAATATAAGGCGCGAAATCCGTCTTTAACCCCGATTTTTTTACCTTCTGCATAGGTCCGGCCGTAATAAGAAACGCCCATCTCATATATTCTGGGGCGCAATTGAGCGATTTTGGCTACGATTTCCGGTTCTATGCCGAAGCGATCTTCTTCAATCTCCACTTTTTGAATCAGTTCCCGACGAAAGACTTTATAGCATGTTTCCATATCCGTTAAATTCAGGTCTGTGAACATGTTGGAAAGCAAGGTAAGAAAACGGTTGCCCATATAATGCCAGAAATATATCACCCGATGGGCTCCGGCAGATAAAAAACGTGAGCCAAAGACAACATCCGCATGATCATCCATCAGCGGAACCAAAAGTCTTTTCAGATCATTGGGATGATACTCCAAATCCGCATCCTGAACCGCCACATAGTCCCCTGTGGCATTGCGGAACCCAGTTCTTAAAGCTGCGCCCTTACCCTGGTTTTCCTCGTGAAGGAATACTTTTATTTCCCTGTGCTTTTCTGCTATTTTTCGGGCAATAATTAAGCTTTGATCAGAAGAGCAATCATCCACAATGATAATTTCAAGATCAAGATTCTCATCTGCGATTTGCAGCACTCTTTCAACACATTTTTCTATGGTTTTTTCCTCATTATAGCAAGGGATAACAACGCTCAGAATTCTTGCTTGTTTGGGGCCATTTTCCATTTTTTACTCCTTATGGTTTTTGCATCCGGCATAGGTATATTTGCCGGTTACCAAAAGCTTGTTTTGATAACGCGCGATCCGAAGTTTCTGTTTACACCGAAATACAATGAAAAGGCTATTATCATTAGTGCCCAGAATTTTAAATTTTCTAGTGTCTTATCGGTTTGCCTTGCGATACCCCAATTGATCCATGGCAATGATGGACTTGCAGATATTGGCCGAACCCTCCACGATCGTATAAGTCGGGATGTCGCGGTAGTAACGGGCCAGGGGGTATTCCGTGGAATAGCCATAAGCACCCATGATGCGCATGGCGTAATTGGCGCAACGCATGGCGGTTTCGCCGGCAAAATATTTGGCCTGGGCTACTTCCAAGCCATTGTTCATGTTCCCCTGATCTTTCTGCCAGGAGGCTTTATATACTAAAAGGCGCGCTGCCACCACTTCCGTGGTCATTTGCGCTATGAGATCCTGGTTCATCTGAAATTTCCCGATGGGCTGTCCGAATTGGTTGCGATCGTTGCAATAGCGTGTGGCGATATCTAAACAAGCCTGGGCAGAACCTACAGCACCGGCAGCGGCCGACAAACGCGTATTGTTCAGTGAGCTGAATACGATTTTGGCACCATCACCGGGTGCGCCTAGTATATTCTCTTTAGGGACTCGGGTATTATTGAAAAAGATTTCACCGGTGGGAGATGAGTGGGATCCCAGTTTCTCAAGATTGGTTGTGGTTACACCATTAAAATTTTTCGGTTCCACTATCAGGGCTGAAAGGCCTTTATTGCCTTTGGCACGGTCCGTGTAGCAATAGCACACAAGCACGTCTGCCTGGTGGGCGTTTGAAATCCAAGTTTTAGAGCCATTCAGCACAAAATGATCACCGCCGTCGTCTGCTGTAGATTCCATGGCCATTACGTCGGAGCCGGCATTGGGTTCGGTGATGGCGAAGGCGCCTAATAATTCAGCTTGGCATAATTTGGCAAGATATTTATTTTTTACCGTTTCAGAACCATAAAGATGTATCGGAAATGCACAGCCGATGCTGATAAGGTTGATCTGAACCCGTAAAGAGCTCGATACCCTGGCAATTTCTTCTGTGATGATACTGGTGGCCAACCAATCCATTCCTTCGCCGCCGAATGCTTCGGGAATTACTGTCCCGAAAAAGCCGAGTTTGCCCATGGGTTTAAGAACTTCCTCAATCGGCAAATAATGATTTTTATCCCACTCGTCGGCAAAAGGGGCAATATGTTTTACGGCAAATTCGCGCACTGCTTTTTGCAGCATTTCATGCTCTTTTGACAGTGAGAAATTCATAGGTGGCTCCTTAAATTTTAAATAACAACCAGCCCGACCATATCGCCGGTTGTAAAAATACCAGTACACCGACCAGGTCCGATTGATCGGCATTTAGATTTCCCGAAATTGTTTGCTTCATAGTTTATGTATAAAGCCTTGGCAATAGTCAAGGCAGTGAAAAATAAAAAAAATATTGCAATCAACAGCCAAAGAACACTATATGTTGTTCAATTAAATAGAGTTATATACAATTTGTTGAGGAAAGAATTGACAATCATATTATTTTATTGCAGATTAATAAAAAAAGACACCTTTCATCTTAAAAAGAATATAAAGAATTGGGTTGTAAAGAAAAAAAGGCTTGACATGGGCTTTAAGGCTGATAGGATTAATAGGGATCTATAATTCGTTAAGACGCTGTAAGGTGAATTGCCATCGAGCTTGTCAATATTGAGTTGCTTCTTGTAGTTTCGCTAACAGAGCAGTAGGGACCATTATAGCAGATTGGCTTATGCAGGGAAAAGGAATAAATAAAACCGCAATTCTGATTTTCTTCGTTGTTTTGATTTTCTTGGCGCAGGCGTCCGCGGTCCAGGCGAGCAAGAAGACTGGAGTTGCCAAGAAACCTTCTGATAAGTTTTTCAAAACGAGCAAGCCTAAAAGCAACCAAAAGACTAATGAAGAAACAGCAAAAAAGAAAAAGGCCAAAGGAAACAACAATAGCCTTAAAACAGAAAAGCCCAAGTCCACTGTAGAAAAAAGAGCAAAAAATATCAATCCATATAAGCCTCAATACTCCCAGCTAAAACGCAGCAGAGCAAAAATTACCCCGCGATCCACGAAGGACCAGGATATTGTCGAATTACGGTTAAATGAAGAAGCTGAAAGACTTGTGGGTATACCATATTGTGCCGGAGGGGCAAGCTTAAGGGGAACAGACTGCTCCGGATTGACACGACAAATCTACTCCCGCCTATTCGGCATCAATATGCCCCATAATTCTACGGACCAAAGCCGTTTGCCCTTCTTGACGGATGTGCCGGTGGATGATTTACAAGCCGGAGACCTTATTTTTTGGGGGCCGAATAAAAAACGCATCAATCATGTCGGCATTTATTTGGCAGACGGCAAATTTATTCATGCTTCCAGAAAATCGGGTGTTACGATTTCGAGCTTTTATGAACCGTATTGGGTGGGCCGATTTATTGGTTCAAAGCGGGTCAAGGGGTTGGCAGCCTATACGGACGGTATCCGCACCGCCTCCAGAACGGACGATACCACCTATGATGTGCGCCAGGCAGTTGCATTGGGATACAACACTCCCATGTTGGGTAGTAATATGGATTTAAATTTAGGCGCTTTTATGGAATTCAATCGCAGCGAAAAAACGGCGACCTGGAGGTATGCCGGCCTGAATCCATCTTACGGTTCATATGATATGGGTTTCCGTAAAGGAGCCTGGGTTTCAACGGATGCGAAAATATTCGACTGGCTCGCCATTACTCCAACTTTGGGATATGTAGATGGTCATTCCGCCGCATATGATAAGGACGGAGTCCGCCAGATCTTAGGGCTCGGGGCTCGGATGGCGCCTAATAATTCAAGATGGTCTTTGGTCATGTCTGCAGCTTACAGCACCCAGCCGGACGAATCCTTGCAATGGTCCGAGCTGTCCCACAGGGATTGGAAAACATTGGACATGAGTTTTGGATTCAGCTACAGTTTCACCAACCTTCTGAAACTGTCCGTAACCGGTACCAGAACAGGCAAAGATCTCCTTGACGGTCAGGAAGATCTGAACAAAGGCTTGAAGCTGGATGACGTGCTCTTCCGGTTTGATGTGGGCTTCTGATTCTAGTATAAATATCTTTTAACCTCAGCAGTCGCTCTGCCACTGAATACCTGCCATGAAAGAAAGACATTTCGGACCTGTCTGGTTCATACCGGGTGAAAACAGGGGAAAGTATCCGTATTGCCATTCCGTCTTTATTCCAGATGCCGGAATTTTGATTGATCCGGCCTCTGATCGCGGCAGATTGGAACGGCTGCGGGAAGAAAACACGGTTCGGGAAATCTGGCTCAGCCATTGGCATGAGGATCATTTCATGCATCTTGATCTTTTTGATGACTTGCCACTGGCAATTTCAGCTCCCGACACCCAGCCGCTTTCAGACCTTGATGCTTTGCTGGATGCCTATGGTTTGGATGAAGATTTTCGGGAATATTGGGTCCCCTTATATAAGGACCTTTTTCATTTTAGACCGCGGATTCCTTCCAGAATTTTAGAGCCTGGCGAGATCGTTGCATGCGATTCACTTACCATTCAGGTGATCTCTGCACCCGGCCATACTCCTGGGCACCTTGCCTTTTATTTTCAAGAACCGGAAGTCCTTTTTTTAGGCGACTATGATTTAACTTCTTTTGGACCCTGGTATGGGGATGTGCATTCCAGCATGAGCAGCACCATCGAATCTGTAAGGCGGTTGCAAAAAATACCGGCAAAAGTCTGGCTGACTTCCCATGAAACAGGTGTATTTGAGAACGACCCCGACCAGATTTGGGACAAATACCTACAAGTGATCCAGCTCCGTGAAGAAAAATTATTGCACTTATTGGGGGAACCGCGCAGCATGGAGGAAATCATCGATGCTTGTATTATTTATCGCAAAAAAAGAGAGCCCAGAGCTTTTTTTGAATTCGGTGAACGCGCCCACATGCGCAAGCACTTGGAAAAACTTACCCAGGAAGGGCGCGTAGTCTTGGAGAAGGGGAAATATCATCTATTATGAAATTTTATGAAGGACTTTCCAGTTATTCACCCTTAAATATCGGCGCCCGTTTTTCCAAAAAAGCAGTAAAACCTTCTATGGCGTCTCTTGAATTTGCAACCACCTGACTGCCCTCGGATTCTACTACTAGCCCTTGATCAATTCCTTCGTAAATACCGGCGGACATGGCTTTCAGGACACTGGCAACGGCCATGGGCGGACGCATCGCAAGCGTTTCGGCGAAATTTAACGTGTCTGCCATGAGCTTCTCCGGAGCTGATAATTGATTGGCCAGACCGATTTGATAGGCCTCAGCAGCACTGAGACGCTTGCTGAACAGGATCATGTCCAGGGCTTTGGCCCTACCCACGACCCGCATCAGTCGCTGAGTTCCGCCCCAGCCGGGGATGATGCCCAAATTCAGTTCAGTTAGGCCGATTTGGAGCTTGGGTGAATCGACCAGCAGACGAAAATGGCAGCATAAAGCCAATTCCAGGCCCCCTCCCAGCGCGTGGCCGTTGATGGCGGCGATGACCGGTTTGGCAAAGCGATCCACTCTTCGGAAGAGTTCTCTGCCTTTGGGTCCGGTTTGAGCGGCGTTGGCAGCATCACTGACGTCATATCCAGCGGAAAAGCATTTGTTACCGGCACCGGTTAATACTACGACGCGTAAATTTGCATCCTGCTCAATTATATCCAAGGCTTTTTCAAAGTCCAGCATAGCAGCAAGATTCCAGGTGTTGGCCGGCGGCCGGTTGATGGTGATGACGGCAACATGCCCTTTTGTTTCAAACAGCAAGGTTTCTAATGTCATTGGTTATCTCCGAACTGGTATTAATGGACCGTTTTCTATCAAATTCCCCCAAAAGCATCATCCTGGATTTCCATGGCTGCGGGACTCAATCCTTGAATGGCATCCAATTTCCCCATGGTGACAGGAAGCAGAGTGTGGATGAAGAATTCCGCGGTTTTAATTTGACCTTGATAAAAAACCAGGTCTTTAGCGGCAGGGCCTGCATTTAGTTTCTCAGAGGCAGTCACCGCCCTCCACAACAGCATCCAGGCCATGATCGTATCACCCATGGCTTCCAGGAAAGGGAGGGAATGGGCAAAGGCGACTTTAAAGGCAGGCGAAAGGGCGCTTTTGCCGAGATGCATGGCGATTTCAGCCAAACGGTTTGCGGCTTTTTCAACTTTGACGGCAAGGGCCGCCAGGGAACCTTTCGCCTTGGCGGCTGCGATGGTTTGCTGGATTTCACTCAGAAATAAAATAAAAACCTGCCCTTTTTTCATGCCGAGTTTACGTGCCAGAAGATCCATGGCTTGAACACCGCTGGTGCCTTCGAAAATCGAGGTGATCTTGCAGTCCCGCGCATATTGTTCCACCGGATAATCTTGGGTATAGCCAGCGCCGCCGAAAACCTGAATGGCCTGGATGCAGACCTCATGGCCGTGAACCGACAAGTAGTCCTTGATCAGGGGGGTCAATAATTCGAACAAATCATTATGGCGCTCACGTTCTTCGGCTGATTCGGCCAACAGCGCCTTTGTGCGGCATCTGGCCATGAAATAGAAAAAGCTGCGCATGCCGTCCACATAAGCCTTCATCCATAACAAATTGCGGCGGACATCCGGATGCTTGATGATTGCTACTGAGGGGGCTTGGGGATTTTTGAAATCCATGAGATCCCTGCCTTGAATTCTTTCCCGGGCATAGTTGACCGCCAGCAAATAAGCGCTGGAAGCATAGGCCAGGGCTTGCAGGCCTGTGGCCATACGGGCGCCATTCATCATATTGAACATGATCTTCATGCCTTCGCGCTCCTGTCCTAGTAGATAGCCAATGCATTTGCCCTTGGCGCCCAGGGTCATGCTGCAGGTAGCGCTGGCATGGATTCCCATTTTTTCTTCAACACCGCTGCAGACGATATCGTTGCGCTCACCAAGGGAACCATCGGCATTGACAAAGTATTTGGGAACGATGAAGATGGAAATACCCTTGGTGCCGAGGGGATCCCCTTCAATACGGGCCAAAACCGGATGGATGATATTTTCACACAGGTCATGCTCTCCATTGGTGATGAAGATTTTATTGCCCATAAGGTTGTAAGAGCCATCGGGGTTTTTCACTGCTGTGGTAGTAAGCGCGCCCACATCCGTACCGGCATTGGGCTCGGTAAGGAGCATGGTACCGCCCCATTTGCCGGAAACGAGTTTTTTCACATAAGTCGTTTTTTGCGCATCTGTGCCGTATAACTGGATCATGTCGGCGGTGCCGTTGCCCATGGCAGCATAGGAGAAAAGCGGCCAGTTGGCGCCCATGAAATACTCGGTTGCCGCGGCGGCAATTAGACCCGGTGCCCCTTGTCCGCCCATTTCCGCCGGCATCTGCAAGTTTCCCCATTCCCCCGCAAGAAGAAGTTGATGGGCCCGGTGAAAGCAGGCCGGGACCTTGACGATTCCATTTTCAAACAGCACCCCCTCCCGGTCGCCCTCCTGGAAGGTGGGAAGGATTTCCTTAATGGCGAGCTTGCGGGCTTCAGTGATGATCATTTCACAGGTTTTTTTTGAGAACTCTTTGTAAATATCATATTTCAGGAGTGCTTCCCCTTGCATTTGTTCCCAGATGACAAAATCGATATCTTTTCTGTCGGCGATTTCCTGTGCCATAGTTGGCTTTCCTCCTTTGGTTGTTTCTAATGATATGCGCCTGCCCGGATCAAACGACTGGGCTGAAAGATATCCTTATTGAATTTTTTAGATAAGTTTTCCAACCTGGCGCAAAGCGCTTCTGCGGAAAGGTCCTTGATAAGGGCTATCAGCCCCATGGGGTTGCCGGTGGCGTTGCGAATGGCAAGGTCCACATCATCAAAGGAGCAGACCCCCATTTCAACGATTTTAGCAGCCTCATTGGCATTTACCGCCACTAGGTCCATGGGATCGAATTTAGCACCCGCGGCTTTGGCAAGATTGATTTTCGGCCGGCCTTCAGACCAGTTAAAAAGCCCTTTGCCGGTTTTTTTGCCCAATTCCCCGGCCTTGAATTTGGCGGTCAAGGTCTGGCCCAGGGCAAAATCCGGATGAATTTTTTCAGCATAATAGAGGCTGGCGTGATAATTGATGTCAATGCCGGTATAATCAATGGTTTCATAGGGCCCCATGGGCATGCCTAGCTTACGCATGACCGCATCCACAGCCTCGGGTTCGGCGATTTTTTCATCCAGGATACAATTCAGCAAAACACCGCTGGGAGCCTGGACACGGTTGACAATGAAGCCCGGGACATCTTTTTGAACGCGCACCGGCACCTTATTGTTCTTCAATACAAAATCGCAGCCCATCTGTATGGTGGTTGCAGAGGTGTGCTTACCGCGGATTACTTCCACCAGCTTCATTAAAACCGCCGGATTGAAATAA
This sequence comes from Desulfosudis oleivorans, assembly GCA_020723325.1. Taxonomy (GTDB): domain Bacteria; phylum Desulfobacterota; class Desulfobacteria; order Desulfobacterales; family SURF-7; genus DYJD01. The sequence continues at coordinate 99,591 of DYJD01000008.1, forward strand.
TGCAGACCCATGAATTGTTGTGGCCTTTTGGTTACCGCGGCGATTTCCGTGATGCTCATGGTGGAAGTGTTGGAAGCGAAAACAGCATGTGCGGGTGCGGACTGATCCACAATTTGAAATGTTTCCTTTTTCAGATGCATGATCTCCGGGATGGCCTCGATTACAAGATCAGCGGTTTGTACGGCCTGTCTGAGATCTGTGCACGGGATCAATAATGAGGATTTGATGAGTGCATGCTGTTCAGCGCTGACTTTGCCTTTTTCCACCAGCTTGGCAAGGCTGTCATGAATTCGGGCAACACCTTTCTCCACGAATTCTGTTTTAATGTCCCGCAAAAAGACCTTGTAACCAGCGATCAAGGCCACTTCAGCAATACCGTGACCCATATCACCGGCGCCCAGAACGGCGACGGTTTTAATCGGATTGTCAGCCATGGCTTTCTCCTTAATATTTAAACTCCGGGGTGAAAAATTATTTTCTTTTCGACAAAAAACGTGTAGTGTTGTACACGCTATATAAATTTATATTTAAATATTCATATGATTTTGTCAAGGTGAAAAATGAAGATCGCTGAACTAATCAAAAAAACAGGTGTTTCAAAGGAGACCATCCATTATTACATCCGGGAAGGGGTGCTGCGGAAGCCGAAAAAGACCGGAAAAAATTCGGCTGATTATGAAGAAGTGTTTGTGGAACAGATCCGGATCATCAAGGCCTTGCGGGAGAATTATTTTTTACCCATTCCGGTGATTAAGAAATTGATAAAAAAACATCAAAAACAGTCGCCTTCAGAACAATCCTCGTTTCAGTTTCTCAGCGAATATTTCAGACCCCTGGACCGTCTTTCCGCAATGGAGGTGGCCGGGGAACAGGCATTCATGGCAGCCACAGGGATCAGCGCAGAATGGCTGGAAAAGATGGAGGAATGGCGCATCATCACCGCCGAGGTGCGTGATGGTAAGCGGATCTATTCCCCGGATGATGTTATTATCGGAAAATTATTAGTGGATATGGACTGTATCGGCATCGGGCCCCGGGATGGTTTCAATCCAGAGGAATTGCGCTTTTTTACAGAGTGGTTTCGCGAGTTTGTTGCCAAAAATGTGGAAAGGTTCATCCATATCGGCTTAAAGCAGATGGAACAAGGGGAAATTAGAAAAAAGGGAAGCCAAGCCACCGAGGTCATGAGCCTCTTTTTCTATCACATTTATCGAAAACTAGTAAAAGAGGAATATCGGGCTTATCTCCGCTCTGTGGATAAGGATGCATCAAACCGATAGATCCGCGGAACCTAAAAGCCCTTTATGTGTCGCTGGGTTGCTTCAGCATTCCCATCGGCCGTATGTCTTCAATGATCATCTGGGGGCTTTTGCGTCCATTCCAATGATTCCAGCGCAGCCGAAAAACCAATTCATGCAATTGGTCGGATGAAAGATCAGTGGTACCGGCATTGAACAGGATCGCGTTGTAGCTGTTTTCCATGGGGCGATTATTTTGGGAGATGCGCAAGCGGCGGTGACTGCCGCCGCCCACTTCCACAGCATCATGGATGGCCACGTTTCGAGCCATGAAGCACGGTTCCGTATTATCCACACCGAAAGGCTGAAGAACATTCAGTTCATCAAGCAACTGGGAGGAAATGTATTGAAAGGCAAGTTCGCAGTCAACCAGCAGGGTGGGTAATAGCGCCTGGGGATGAAGCGTTTCGGCCACGGTGCTTTCAAATTGGGTTTGAAAATCCTCGATGTTTTCAGGCCGAATGCTGAGCCCGGCAGCCATCTGGTGTCCGCCAAAGCCCTCCAGCAGTCCTGAACAGGCTGCCAAACCTTGGTACAAATCAAAGCCGGGTATGCTGCGGGCCGAGCCTTTGCAAAAGCCTTCCTGGATGGAAATCAGAATTGTGGGGCGACCATATTGTTCAACCAGTTTGGCGGCCACGATACCAAGAACCCCTAAATGCCAGCCGTGGTGCGCCAGTACAATGGCCTTTTTTTCCAGCAGGTGGGGATTATCCCATAGAAGGTTGCGAATGGATGCCATGATTTTTTTTTCAGCGACCTGTCTGGCATCGTTCAATTCGCATAGCCGTAGGGTAATTTGCTCAGCTTCATGGGCTTGCCGGGTAAGGAACAATTTTACCGCCAAGTCGGCATGGTCCATGCGACCGGCGGCATTCAGGCGGGGTGCCAATCGAAAAGCCACATCATCGGAGCCAAGGTTGTTTCTTCCGATCCGGCTTGCGTTGATAAGCGCTTTCAGCCCCGGTCGATTGCCGGCACCAATGAGTTCCAGGCCGATTTTGCTTAAAATCCTGTTTTCATGGATCAGGGGCACCATATCGGCAATGGTGCCGAGGCTGATCAAATCACACATGGCCTTTAAATTCGGTTCTGAACGGGATTGCCAATGCCGGCGGTCTCGCAAATGTTTTCGTAGGGCCATGATCAGATAAAAAGTCACTCCCACGCCGGAAAGGTGGGCAAGACCGGCGGAGCAGTCTAAGCGTTTGGGATTGACCACCGCCGCCGCATCCGGAATATCGGCCGGAATCTGGTGGTGATCGGTGATGATGACCTGAATTCCGGCGGCATTGGCGACAGCCACTGCTGCATGGTCGGTGGACCCGCAATCCACGGTGATGATCAGCTTGATCCCCCGGGGGGCAGCCAGCTCCATGATATGCCGCGCCCTCAGTCCATAACCGTCATGGAGCCGGTGGGGGATGAAATAATCCACCAGGGCACCGGCATGTTGGAGAAATTCAAGCAGAATCACCGTGGCTGTGACCCCATCCACATCATAATCGCCGAAAATTAAAATTTTTTGTTTTGATTCAATGGCTGCGCTGATTCGCTCCACGGCTTTCTGAATATCCTGCAAGGCAAAGGGCGGGCGCAGGGCCTGCAGGGAGGGTGACCAGAAATCGCGGATGCCCGCCGGATTCAGCCGGTCCCGATTGGCCAGCACGGCAGCGGTGATTGGATGGCAACCCAGGGTCTTACGAATGGTGTTTTGGATTTCAGGGTCCGGGCGCAAAATTTCCCATCTTTTTTTCATGGGAGGGAGATAGCCTATTCATTGGATTTGGACAAGTTTATTTTGCTGACCGGTTAGGTGAACTGAAGCGCTTTTTTATTGATCCCAAAAGAAAAGGGATGGTATCTTTTTTCTTGTGAAAACCGTTATCAAATATTTGCGCATCAACCGCAAGGACATTTCGTTCCTGAAATATGTCTTTGAAGCCTGGGAAGGGCTGGCCGTGATTTCCACTGTGAATGCAAAGGCAGGCATCGTTGCGGTGATCATGGCACCGGATTGCATTCATGAAACCGAAATGGTGCTTACGGAACTTGCCGGCAAAATCATGCTTGCGGAACTCACATTGCCGGAATTCAGGGATGTCGCTTCCAGGCTTGATTTATTTGATCCAGACCGCTATGAGTAATATTCAAATGGAATCAAAACATCTTTACCTATATACCATCGGCTGCCAGATGAATGTGAATGATTCAGAACTGATGGCCGCAAAGCTTAGAGATTGTGATTATATTCAAACAGATGATATCCGGCAGGCGGATCTTATTCTGGTCAATACGTGTTCGGTGCGGGCAAAGGCCGAGCAGAAAGTGTTCAGCTTTTTGGGGCGATTGGCCGGCCTGAAACGTAAAAATCCGGAACTGATCATCGGCGTGGGCGGCTGTGTGGCCCAGCAAGAGGGGGAGCATATCTTGAAACGCGCGCCGATGGTGGATTTGGTTTTCGGTACCCGCGCCATCGGCCGTCTGCCGCGCCTGGTAGAGGAAGTCCAACGTACCGGGTGCCGGCTGGTGGATATTGATATGGCCGGAAACGGCCGGATGGATCTCGATTTTTCCAAGGACGTCGCCAAAGAGGCTGTATCCGGCTTTGTTACCATCATGCGGGGCTGCGATAATTTTTGTACATATTGTGTTGTTCCTTATGTGCGGGGCAGGGAAACCAGCCGCACTCCGGAAGAGATCCTTGCGGAAATCCGCTCACGGGCTGCGGCCGGCATGCGTGAGGCCACCCTTTTGGGCCAAAACGTGAACAGTTATGGGAAAAAAGAAGGCCTTTGCACATTCAGCGAATTATTGGCCCGCGCTGATCAGGTTGAGGATCTATGGCGCCTGCGTTTTACCACTTCCCATCCCAAGGATCTTTCCGAAGCTTTGATTGGGGCGTTCGGCGAATTGCAGAAATTATGTCATCATATTCATTTGCCGGTTCAATCCGGTTCCAACCGGATTTTACAAAAAATGAACCGCGATTATACCCGGGAGGAGTATCGTGAGAAAGTCCGAAAATTGCGAAATATTTGCCCGGATATTGCCATCACTTCCGATATGATCGTGGGATTCCCAGGTGAGAGCCGGGAGGATTTTGAGGATACCTTGGACTTGGTCCGGGAGATTGAATTTGACGGTCTGTTTGCCTTTGCCTATTCAGACCGCCCCAATGCCCCGGCCGCCCGATTCAAGGATAAGATACCTGAAGAAGAGCGCCATCAGCGCCTGTTGGAGCTGCTTGCGCTCCAGGAAAAATATACCAGCGCAAAAAATCAGAAATACATCGGCAAAATAGTACCGGTGCTAGTGGAAGGTTTTGGTAAAAAACAGGAAAAGGGCGCAAAGACAGAAGAATTGCCGTTGCCCCAATGGACTGGACGGACTTCGACCAATAAAATTGTACATTTTTCGGCAGAGGATGGCTGGCGTGAAAAAGATCTGACCGGCGTCCTTGTAGACGTGCGGATCGAGACAGGGTATTCGCATTCGTTGCGGGGAAGGCCCATACGGATAACCACTTCAGACTTCATCAAGGAAGGAGATGAAACCCATGTTACATGAAGTGAATGTTGCGGGATTGACTCTGGATCAGGCCTCCAATACACCGATCCTGATATTGAAGGCCGTTGACAATGATGATTCGATTCCCATCTGGATCGGCCTTTTAGAAGCCACTTCGATTGCCTCGGTGCTTCAGGAAATCAATTTCGACCGTCCCATGACCCATGATCTGTTCAAGAATTTCATCGGTGAAATGGAGGTGAGTCTGGAGAAAGTGGCGGTTTGCGATTTACTGGATAACACTTTTTTTGCGCGGATTTATTTTAAGGCCCAGGAGCGTTCCTTTTCCATGGATGCAAGGCCCAGTGACGCAATTGCCATGGCCTTGCGTTTCAAGGCGCCGATCTTTGTGGATGACAAGGTATTGCAAAAATTCAAGTCCGGCGATGTGAGCGGTGAGTTGCTGGATACCACGGATGAGGGCAAACGCTGGGCCGAATATCTTGAAAAACTGAATCCGGATGATTTCGGAAAATACAAGGTCTGACATGATTGATTTGCATATGCATACCCTTTTCAGCGACGGCGAACTGATTCCCTCCGAGCTTGTCCGGCGGGCGGAAAGTAAAGGCCTCACCGGTATCGGTCTCACCGATCATGGTGATACCTCCAACATGGCCTTCATTATTCCCAGGATCGTGGCCGTGGCAGAAGAACTGAATAGGGTGCTCGATATTCAAGTAATACCTGGAATTGAAATCACCCATGTACCGCCGGCTTTGATTGCCGATGCAGTGCGAAAGGCCCGGGCTTTGGGCGCCAAGTTGATCATCGTGCATGGTGAAACCATAGTGGAGCCGGTGGCGCCGGGAACCAATCGCGCGGCCCTGGAAGCGGACATTGACATTCTTGCCCACCCGGGCCTGATCAGTGTAGAAGAGGTCGGTCTTGCCATGGAAAAAGGAATCTGTTTGGAAATATCGGCCAGAAAAGGGCATTCCCTCACCAACGGGCATGTGGCGCGTCTGGCCGAGAAAATCGGTGCCAAAATGGTGATCGACACAGATGCCCATTCCCCAAATGATTTGATTACCGCCGATCAAGCCCGGCAGGTGGTGCTGGGAGCCGGGCTGCCCCAGTCCTTTTTTGACATTATGCAGACAAATGCCGCCGGGCTTTTGCACAAATAGTTGTGGCTTTGAGTGGCAATCCCTACAATATATTGTTGACATGTGCATTAGGGTATGCCATAGGAAAAACGAATAAAAATGTTTCATGATAATGCCGGTCAGGTGAGGAAATTGACTGCAAATGGGTAAGATTCTGGTTATCGAAGACGAAGCCATGGTGCAGCGCATGATCAAAGAGGTATTGACGCGCTTTGGTTTTAATGTGGACGTGGCAAACAACGGCAGTGAAGGCATTTGTAAATTTGATAGTGGCTCCTATGATTTGGTGATTACCGATATCCTGATGCCCGGCATTGATGGAAATCGGATAGCCTCTCATATCCGCAATTCAACCAAAAGGACCACACCCATCATCGGCATGTCTGGAACACCCTGGCTGCTGGAGAGAGGGCATTTTGACAAAGTCATTTCCAAACCGTTTCATATTAAAACATTGATGAAGAACATCACAGAGTTGACGACAGAATATTCAGCGGTTTGAGCCATGGCAGGTCAATCCGGCCGAAAAATACTGCAGGGGAAGGTATGAGCAAGATTCGATTGGAAGATGGAACTATCGAATACCAGGGTCAATGGCTTACTTCCGAGGCTTTGGCCAAGATGATTCAGGACAGAATCCAGGCCGGCGACTTGAAGGTCGCCGAGTTGGCGGTTGCATTGGAGCAACTGAATTCGGCCATAGAGAATACGCATATCCTGGAAGAATCCCTGGTTCTTTCAAAAGAAGATTATACCCGGCTGCTTCAAACAGGCGGCGGTGATGAGAAGGAGAGTGTGCGGCAAGCCATAATGGCCTTTATTGGAAAAAAGGAGGCCCAAGCGAGTCCCATGCCTTTCACCCCAAAAAACGAGCAAAAAACACTCATCCGGTGCTCCAACTGCAATCAACAGGTGGAGGTCCCTTCAAATGAAAGGCCCATTGTTGTGGAATGCTCCGGCTGTGGAACCAGTTGTCGTTTGACGCTATAAGAAAGAATCTGCGGTAAAAGCTAAAGCTGAATTTTTAATAGTATTCCATTAAGGATTTCCAGCGGTTGAATTCCGTTTCAATGGGCAGGCCTTTGCTGGCAAGCCCGGCCACGAGCTTGGCATCGTTAAAGCGCACATAGGGATTGACCTTCAGTTCATCGGCAAGGGTGGAGCGCACAAGCCGGGGGTTATAGCCCTTGAGGAATTCATCTATATCCGCATTGTCCGGTTCGATACTGCGGGCAAAACTCATGGCATATTGAACATAATCATGGCCGGCATAGATCTTGGTATCAGCGGGGAACTCAAGGAGCATTTTAATCGAGGTGTAGAACGCTTTTAAGTCACCTGAAAAACAATTGCCCACCGTTCCGTTGAAGAGCGTGTCGCCGGTTATCAGCATTTTTCCGGCTTGAAAAGTAAGGGAGTCTTCTGTATGGCCGGGAGTATGTAAAATTGTAATGCTTGTTTCTCCCATGGAGATTGCCTGCATGCGGCGCAGATTTTGGTTGTCGATGAATACGGCTTTGGTGCGCTCGATGATTTCGCGATTGCCCGGCGTATGATCAGGATGCATATGGGTATTTACCACATAGGCCAGCTTGAGATCCGCCTGTTCTAAAAAGGATAATATTTCCTGCACCGCACCCGGGTCGATGGCAATGGCCGAGGTTCGGTCATGGACAAGATAACTGAAATTGTCCGCGCTGTAACGAAACTGTTGTATTTGCATGCTGGTTGCTTTCTGCTGTTATAATTAAGAACAGTAGGGGTTTGATGTTGGAATACTTCATTCATGCTAACAACAGAACCAATGGCTTGTCAAGCCGCCAGGACGGGCGCTTGTCATCAGCGGATTTCGCTTGTCGATTTAAAAAAAACTGATAAGATACGCCTCTTCCATGGCAGGGGGAATAATAGACCGCGGCTTCGGAAGGCGGCAGTAAATTAGATTCAACATCATAAGAAGAGGAGAAGGATTATGAAAACAATAGAGCGATCTTATGTATACGCATGTATAATGTTGGTGTTTTGTTTGGGGGCGCTTTCCTGCGCCAGCAAGCGTGATCTCTATATTTATTACCAATTGCCCCAGTCCACCCTCGGTTTGAAAGGAGTTTCCGTGGGGGTGGATTTTCAGGATCAACGGCCAGACACCTATTTTTTGACCATGGCGGCTGCCCAGGAATTTTATACTTTTTCCGGTAAATTTTCGTTTACCGTCACCCAGGGAACAGAAAATGAGACCACCGGGATTCTTGATTTGCCGCGGGTAGTGACCATAACTCTAATGAAACGGTTGGAAAACCTGGGCGCCACCGTGGTTGCGCATCCGGCTCCGGAGCATTCCATTGTTCGTTTGGTTTTTCACGATTTTAAATTGGACTATGCTGATCGGAAATGGAAAATTCAAATGAATTATGAGGCCCAATTGGTCTCGGGCGGTGAAATTCGCGCCCGTGAAATCATCAAAGGCAGTGCCGAACGCGTACAGATCATCGGCACCGGTGACGCGGATAAGGTCGTCTCGGAATTGTACAATGATATGATCAATCAGCTTAATATAGAAAAGCTATTCCAAAAGGCAGGCTACGCTCTATAGGAAACTTCATGGCTGTATATCGGGTAATAGCAATTTGAGATTTCAGATTTGAAATTTCAAATCTCGATTGATGGTTGCAGCCATATAACCGGCGCCGAAACCGTTGTCGATGTTGACTACGGCCACATTGGAGCTGCAACTGTTCAGCATGGCAAAGAGGGCTGTAAGGCCGCCCAGACTGGCCCCGTAGCCGATGCTGGTGGGAACGGCGATGACCGGACGGTCCACCAGGCCGGCCACCACACTGGGCAGGGCACCCTCCATGCCGGCCACAACAATTATAACCGCCGCTTGATCAAGCAGTGCTTTATGGCTGAGCAGCCTATGAATACCGGCTACGCCCACATCATGTACGGCTTCAACCTGGTTTCCCATATAGCGGGCTGTCAAGAAAGCTTCCCGGGCCACGGGTATGTCGGAGGTGCCGGCACATAGGACCAGAATCAGGCCCCTGCCGGTGATGGTGATTTCCTGTTTGGAACAGACCAGCATCCGGGCATCATCAAAATATTGGGATTCCGGAAAGCGTGGGAGGATTTTAACCGCCTTTTCGCCTGAAAGTCTGGTTACCAATACGGTATTTTCCTGGGGCAGCATGTGCTCCAATATGCCGATGGTTTGCTCCGCGGTTTTACCTTCCCCGAAAATAACTTCCGGAAAACCCTTGCGCAGGGAGCGATGATGGTCTATATGGGCAAAATCAATATCCTGGAACGCTAAATGTTTGAGCTGATCAGCGGCCTCGGTGACAGAGGTGCCGCCCAAGGCCACTTGCTCCAAGATTTTTTTCAGTGTGGTATTGTTCATTCGGCCTTCCCTGTCTGGCTGTTGTGTAAAGCATATGACTCATACTCTAAAAACAGGCGGCGGTCAATGTATGTATGGACTAAATTGAATAAAGTGACCGGATATGAAAACAGTAGTGATTATTCCTTCAAGATATGGTTCCAGCCGTTTTGACGGCAAACCACTGGCTAAAATTCTGGGGCGGGCCATGATTGAAAGGGTTTATCAGAATGCCCGGGCTGCAAAAAAGGTCACGGAGGTGGTAGTGGCCACCGATGACCAGCGCATTATCCGTGCCGTGGAGAGTTTCGGCGGCAGGGCGGTGCTCACCTCGGCCGACAATCCATCCGGAACGGATCGGGTGGGGGAAGCCGCGGAGAAACTGGGTTTGGCCGCCACTGATCTGGTTGTGAATGTGCAGGGAGATCAGCCCCTGATTGATCCACGCTGTCTGGATGCGGTGATCGAACCGCTTTTGATCGAGCCGGAAATTGGAATGACCACCTTGGCCTTTGCCATTGTTCGTAAGGAAGAAATCACAGACCCCAAGGATGTAAAGGTCACTTTTGATCAGAAGGGCTTTGCCTTGTATTTTTCACGCGCCACCATCCCCCATGATCGCGACGGTAATATGGTGTTTAACACTTACAAGCATTTGGGAGTGTATGCCTATACCCGGCATTTTTTAGATCTTTTCAGGGCTCTGCCGGAAGGAAATCTGGAACGGATAGAAAAGCTGGAGCAATTGCGCGCCCTGGAACACGGCCTGCGCATCAAGGTAGTGATTACGGAATATGATTCTCCAGAAGTTGATCTGCCCAGTGATATTCCCAGAATCGAACAACTGTTGCGGGCAGGTGCGGTTTATTCATAAAAGGAGATCAGGGGTTCGCGCATGACGGCCTCAATGGCTGCCTGGGCATTCCGGGCGATTTCCGGAAACACTTCTTCCAGATTGCGGATATGACGCAAATTATCGGTGGTCCGCAGGATCAAACGCGCCAGATCCCCCTCTGACAACCCTGAAATGCGCAGGCAATCCTCCCAGGGTCGACCCTCGGCCCAGGCGTGCAGCGTCACCACCGGCTGCAGGCAGAGCGGCCTGGCTTCAAAGCCATGGGAGGTCAGTTGTTTGGCAAAGGGTCGCAGGGATTTTTTTACAGATAGAAAGTGATGCAAGACCGTCTTGGGGATAAGATTTGAATCCAGGTCTTCGTCAGCAGTTTCCCTTTCATTGACAAAGGCGGCAATGAGACCGGCAAGCAGGGACGCATCCGCATCCGGGAAGATATTGCGCCTGAAACCCTCGGCAATCAGCAGCGGTTGATCAATGCGCAGCCTGGCAGTCCAGCGCCCGTCATCGGTCAATTCATCCCTTGGATTTACGAATTTATAAGCTTTTAAAAAATTCAGGTGCTGTAGGAAATCGCGCCAGAGATAACTGCGGTCCTCGATGAAGATTCGGCTGTTTTTGCGTTTTCCGGATTTTGCCAGTTGAAAGGCGGCAAAGGATTTGGCCAGCAGTTCTTCGATTTGCGGAGGTGTATGGGACATGAGCAGATTCAGCACCATGGAAAAGTTGATACGGATCTGGCTGTTCACGTCCGAGGGCGGGGATTGGATCAGGTCCGTCACCAGGCGCAAATTCATGAATTTGCCGGGCAACATGACGGCGAAACCGATCTTATCCTTGCCCCGCCGCCCGCAACGGCCGGTCATCTGATGGAATTCCGTGGGGGAGAGGGGCTGGAATTCCGTACCGTTAAAACGGTCTGAATTCAGGATGACAACGCTTCTGGCCGGAAAATTCACACCGGCGGCAACCGTGGAGGTGGCAAAAACAGCATCCAGCAAGCCCTCGGTCATCAGGGTTTCAATGACGATTTTCCAGGCCGGTAACTGGCCGCTGTGATGGGCGCCCACGGCAAGATGTTCCAACTGCCAGCGCTGCTTGTGCTTGGCCACATGCGGACTTTGGGCCACCAGGGCCTCGATTCGGCTGTTTAATGCCGCCTTTCGATCCGGGTCGTTTTGCAAATTTTCTTCGGTACAAAGGTCCAAGGCCTGGTCGCAATCCGCCCTGGATTTCATGAAAAAGATGGCCGGCAGAAGGTCATAGCGATTCAATACGCGGATGATATCCCCCAAGGGGGGAAGCTTGCCGCTCTTGCCGCCAGACTGGGATTCATGATCATGTAAATAGGTCACCACCTTTTTATGGATGAATTTTTTGGCATTTTTTTCACTGTCGGCCAATAAAGGCAACAGAGTGCCGGAAGGATGGAAAAAAAGCGGATAGAGCGGCACAGGCCGCTGGGTCTCTTCCACGATAATACATTTGCGTTTGCGGATGGACTTCAACCAGCCGGCGATTTGAGCGGCATTGCCGATGGTGGCGGAAAGCATTAACAAGGGGATACGATAGGGCAGGTAGATCATGATCTCCTCCCAAACCACCCCGCGATCCTCGTCCCCTAGAAAATGGGCTTCGTCCAGGATCACAAAATCCGTTGCCAGATCTTCGCCGCTGACCATGGCATCGTACAGGTGATTGCGCAGGATTTCGGTGGTGCCCACAATAATCGGCGCCTCGGGATTTTCCTTGCGATCACCGGTGAGAATGCCCACATTTCCCCGGCCGAATTTGGCACAGAAGATTGAATAAATACCGTTTGTCAGGGCTTTCAAAGGCGAGGCGTACCAGGCCTTGCCTTGTCTTTCAAAAATATGGGCAACGGCGGTTTCAGCAATCCAGGTTTTTCCAGCGCCAGTGGGCGCCGTGACCAGACAATCCGCGGTTTGAATGGCCGAGAGGGCTTCCAATTGGAAGGGGTCGGGCTGAAAAAATGTTTCTTCCGGTTTGCCGATTTCGGCAAAGACTTTTTCAAGTTGTCCGTCCCGACCGGGGCGAATTTTTAAAGGCTTCCTTTTTCGAAACGTTGGCCGCCCCCCCTTTTTGTGTTTGTGAAATGATTTCATCATGCAGGTTGATATAGCTTGTTGATGAGTTCCAGAATCCGTGCTTTGGCGGTCGACTCCACATCATAAGGTGATCCGCCCTTCAGGTCGGCTTCAATCAAATGATCGTCATAGGGCAGGAAACCCAGGAATTCAAAACCGGTTAAATTTTCTCTTAAGAACGCTTCGTCCTGGGGACTGCGGATTTTATTGCCGACAATGGCAATGGCGTTCAAGCGGATTTCGGAAGCCAGCTTCCGGATATGATTTGCCGTATCAATGCTGCGGCGGCCGGGCTCCACCACCACGATGAGTTTGTCCACCGACTGGGCCGTGCCGCGACCCAAATGTTCAATGCCGGCCTCCATATCCATTACCACAACCTCGTTCCGGGCAAGGACCACATGGGTGACCAGGGCCTTGAGCAGGGTGCTTTCCGGACAGATGCAGCCGGCGCCGCCTTTTTTGACCCCTCCCAGGCGCATCAATTTGATATTGCCCAGACGTTTGGACAATGCCTCCGGCAAATCATCCACCTTGGGGTTAAGTTTGAAAAATCCGCCGATGGAACCGGGTTTCGCCTCCGTGCGCTCAAAAATCAGTTCCTTCATTTCAGATATGGGGATGATCTGGTCGGCCGCGGGAATGCCTACAGCCGCAGCCAAGTTGGCGTCCGGATCAGCGTCAATGGCCAGTACGTGCTTGCCTTGATCATTAAACGTGCGGATGAGTAAGGCGGAAAATGTGGTTTTGCCGACGCCGCCCTTGCCGCTGACTGCTATTTTCATTGAAATCTCCTTTTCAGTATTGCAACAGACTCGGGGATAATATAACCATCCGGCCATAAAGTGCAAGCGATACCGGCAGAATCGTGTCCCCTGGATTCGCATTGCAACCGATTATCTGATTTGATAGGTTTCAGTTCATGGAAAACAGAATTCCAAATATCCAGCAAGCCAAGCAGCCGATGATTTTAGCGCCGGCCGGCGGCAAAGATGCTTTTTTGGCAGCCCTTGCCGCCGGGGCGGATGCAATCTATTGCGGACTGAAATTGTTTTCAGCGCGAATGGCGGCGGACAACTTCACAGTTGCGGATTTGGCACGCTTGACATCCCTGGCCCATGCAATGGGGGTAAAGGTATATGTGGCTTTCAACACCCTGTTGAAGCCGGGCGAGATGGATACTGCCGCCGGTTTGTTGGAGCAGGTCAGCCGTTATGTTTTGCCGGATGCCTTTATTTTTCAAGATCTGGCTTTTATCGACCTTGCCCGTCGAATCGGATTTGAGGGTGAGCTGCATGTCTCGACCCTGGCCAATGTCAGTTTCCCCGGCGCGCTTCATTTTATCAGACGTCTTAGGGGCGTTACCCGGGTGGTTATTCCGCGGGAGTTGGGCATTGATGAAATCAAAAGCATGACAGCGGCCTGTCCGGACGGTCTGTCCCTTGAGGTTTTTGTGCATGGTGCCTTGTGTTACGGCGTTTCCGGCCGCTGCTATTGGAGCAGTTTCCTGGGCGGGCGCAGCGGCCTTAGGGGGCGTTGTGTCCAGCCCTGCAGGCGGATATATCAGTTCGGCGGCGCGGCGCAGCGCTATTTCTCCTGCCAGGATTTCAGCCTGGATGTTTTGGCTAAAATCCTCCTCTCTGAAGAGAAAATCAGCGCCTGGAAGATCGAAGGTCGCAAGAAAGGCCCCCATTATGTATATGCCGTGGTAAGGGCTTATCGGTTGTTCCGTGACCACAGCCATGAACCGGATGCGAAAAAAGAAGCCCTGGGATTGCTGGCCGATGCCCTGGGACGGCCGGGAACCCATTATCGTTTTTTAGATCAACGGCCGCAAGTGCCGGTGCGCACCGATATCCAAACCGGTTCCGGCCGATTGCTGGGCAAAGTTCAAGGTGGAACCAAGGAATTGTATTTTCGGCCCAGCCTGGAATTATTGGCCGGGGATATCTTGCGATTCGGCTATGAAGATGAGGCCGGCCATCAAACTTTGCGTGTCAAGCGGCCAATCCCCAAGAAGGGCAGGCTGGTACTGGGACCAGGCAGCGGGATATCCTTGCGGCCGGGAGCGGCGGTATTTTTGATTGATCGTCGCGAGTCCATCTTGACCGAACCGCTGCTGGACTTGGAAAAACAACTGGCGAGCATCAAGGCTCCGGCAGTCGCCTCCGTTGTCCATCCCCCGGCAATGCAGCGCCGGCAGAAAGCCCGAAAAGCAGCAGCCTGGGAAATGACGGTTTTTCGCCGGCCCGGCAAACATCAGGGGGCTGGATCAAAGGGTCTTTGGCTGTCGCTTGACCGCCTGCCATCGTTTTCCCGGAGGGATTCAGCCGCCCTTTGGTGGTGGTTGCCGCCGGTGATATGGCCGGCAAAGGAAACGGTGCTGAAGGAAACTCTGGGGCAATTGCGGCGCATGGGCGCCCGTCGTTTTGTGTTGAATGCACCCTGGCAGGCGGCCCTGCTGGAAAACGAAAAATCCCTTGAGCTTTGGGCCGGCCCTTTTTGCAATATCGGCAATCCACAGGCCGTGGAGCAATTGGCGGGATTCGGCTTTCAAGGGGTGATTGTCAGTCCGGAACTCAGTGCCCGGGATTATGAACAGATGGCGGCCGGCAGTTGTTTGCCGCTGGGGATAGTTTTAGCCGGCAATTGGCCTTTGTGTGTTTCCCGCACAATTGAAAAAGAAATCCCCATGAACCGCCTTTTCACCAGCCCCAAAGGCGAACAGGCCTGGGTGCGCGAATATGATGGGGACTACTGGGTTTATCCCAATTGGCGCTTGGACATTAGTCCGCACCGGGACTGGCTGATCAAAGCCGGCTTTCAATTATTGGTGCATCTGGCGGAACCGGAGCCGAAAGGCATTGAGATGAAAAAAAGACCCGGATTATGGAACTGGGATCTGGAATTGCTATAGCAACGATAGGCAAGGAGCAGGTATGGAGCAGCGTATTAAGAATGAAGACTGGGTATGGGTTCTCATCCAGGATCCGGAACGTGATGAACAAATCCTGGGACAGCGGGATGACGCCCAGGGCATTTTCTATATTCCCGCCTTTTTGACCAAGGAAGAGGCTTTCCAAGGCCTGCCTGCATTGGTGCGCCAGCCGGATAAAAAGTATGAAGCCCAGGCAATCATTTATGAAGACCTTGTGCGTTATGCAGTTGAAAACAGCGCAATGATTTATTTACTAAACGGTGCCGGTCAAGTGCAGGAGAAAATATTCACCTGATCAGGGCGGCGCCAGCTTGGGATTGGAATGATGGCGGTGCTTGTCCCGTTCGGTTTTTTTCGCAAGGTTAGCCTGGACGGCCTGGGTCAGATCCACGCCGGTTTGGTTGGCAATACAGACCAATACAAAGAGAACATCCGCCAGTTCATCGGCCAAATCAACATGGGGCAACGGCCGCTTGAAGCTCTGTTCGCCGTATAGGCGCGCCATAATGCGCGCCAATTCCCCGACCTCCTCCATGAGCACGGCCAGGTTGGTCATCTCTGAAAAATAGCGCACGCCATAGGTTTTTACCCAGGCATCGATGCTCTTTTGCAATTCCTGAAGACCCAGGCCAGAGGCCGGCATGGATTCACCTCACTCGATATTCTGTTCGACAATGTCGCTGGAACGACTGCCGGCGGGTTTCTGGACCGGCGCTTGAACCTTTGGTATGGGCCCAGGGGACGGTGAGGTCGTAACCGGCATTTTGTTCAGGCTGCTGGCTGCCGGTGGTTTGGTTGCCGGGACCGGTGCTGGTTCGCTCTTGCGATCCATGGTGCGGATTTTACTTTCCAGGGACTGGGATAATTTTTGCAGCTCTTCCCGGTATTGGGCTTGTTGTTTTTCAAGGGCGGCTTTTAACGTTCCTTGATCAATGCGGTTCTTGGCCTGATCATTCAATTCTTTCTGCAACCGGTCGTTTTCCGAGTCCAGGACCCGGATACGCTGGGTGAACACACCCAGTTCGCGGGCTAATTTTTCATCCAGGGCTTTGATTTCCCCGGTGCCGGCCTGAAGGGAATTGTGGATGGATTCGATTTTTTTGTTCAATTCGGCAGCGGCGGCGTTCAAGGATTTCTTGTCCACAGCTTCTGCCGCCACGCTGCGCATTTCCGTGGATTCCTTCTCCAGTTTTTTGGAAAGTGAATTGATTTGTTTGGTAACAGCCTCAATTTCCTTGCCAAGGCGTTCGTTCAGCTTGGCGCTTTCTTCTTTGAGCTGTTCCCCTTGCTGGGAAAGAGCGGAAATACTTGCACTGAGCTGGCTGGAAAGCTTTTCCACATCGGTTTGGCCGCTGTTTTGAAGGGCGGCCAGTTTCTGTTTCAAATCGTAATAGCCCAAACCGGCCACAAGACCGGTAAACACAAGCAGGAGAAGGGCCAGGATCGTGATGCGGCGGTTGACTTTGCGGATATGGTTGCCGGCTTTTTCAGTCGCTTCCTTTTGCGGCTCGATCGGTTCGATTTCATCTTCATCCAAGCGGATTTTAAATCTGGCTGAATCGTTTTCTTGCATGTTGAATTACTCCCATTCAATGGTGCTGGGGGGTTTTGAGCTGATATCGTAGACCACCCGGTTTACGCCGCGAACTTCATTGATGATCCGATTGGAAATTTTGGCCAGCAACTTCTGCGGCAAACGCGCCCAGTCCGCTGTCATGGCGTCCTTGCTGGTTACGGCCCTGATGGCTACGATATTTTCATAGGTTCTTTGATCGCCCATGATGCCCACACTTTTAATCGGCAGCAGCACGGCGAAAGACTGCCATAATTTCCGGTAGAAGCCGCCGGCGCGGATTTCTTCTAGAAGCACGGCATCCACTTCCCGTAGAATAGCCAGTCTTTTGGGGGTGATTTCACCGATGACCCGGATGGCCAGCCCCGGACCTGGAAAAGGTTGGCGCCAGATCAGATTGTCTTCAAGCCCCAGGGCTTTTCCCAGCAGGCGGACTTCATCCTTGAACAAATATTTCAGCGGTTCCACCAGTTTTAATTTCATGGTCAGGGGCAGGCCGCCCACATTGTGGTGGGACTTGATCACTGCGGTGGGTCCGCCAAAGGCGGATTGGGATTCGATAATATCCGGGTAAAGGGTTCCCTGGGCCAGGAATTCCGCATCTTTCAATTTGCGGGCCTCGGCTTCAAACACATCCATGAAGACTTTGCCGATGATTTTGCGTTTTTTTTCCGGATCCACCACGCCCTTGAGGGTTTCCAGAAAGGCCTTGGCCGCATTGACAAAGCGGATATTCAGTTGCAGGTGCTGCTGAAAAACCTTTTTCAGTTGTTCCGCTTCATTTTTGCGCAACAATCCATTATCAACGAAAATACAGGTCAGGTTGCGTCCGATGGCCTTGTGGATCAAGAGGGCTGTCACTGAGGAATCAACCCCGCCGCTCAAGCCCAGGATCACCTTTTTATCGCCCACCTGCTCCTGAATGGAACGGATGGCGTCTTTGGCAAAGTTTTTCATGGTCCAGTTGCGCTTGCAACCGCAAACATCAAATAAAAAACGCTGCAACATGAGCTTGCCTTTGGGGGTGTGTTGCACCTCAGGATGGAACTGGACGCCATAAAATTGTTTGTGCTTGTTGATGATGGCGGCAATGGGGGTGTTCGCGGTGGCGGCGGTGATGCGAAAACCGGGGGGCAGACCGACAATGGAATCACCATGACTCATCCAGCAAATCGTTTTTCCTTGAATATCCTGGAAAAGACCGGCGCGCTCCTGAATCAGCAATTCGGCAAATCCATATTCGCGTTTGTTCGCTTGTTGAACCTGGCCCCCCAGGGAATGGACCATATACTGCATGCCATAACAAATACCCAGGATGGGGATTTGCAAATCAAATACCCCAGGATCCATTTTGGGGCTGTTTTTTTCATAAATACTGGATGGTCCGCCCGACAGGATGATTCCTTCAGGCTTGAGGGCATTGAGCTCCGTAAGGGGGATGTGGGGCGGAACGATTTGACAATACACACGGCATTCTCTTACCCGCCGCGCAATGAGTTGATTGAATTGAGAGCCGAAATCAATGATCAGTATCATGCCGAATCCTTAGCTGTTGAATCTGCAAGCTTTCATCTTGAATTTCGAAATTTGGTATCTCCGGAAGCAAATACCTGTAAATCCAATGAAAATCAAGATTTTTAAATAATTTGCCAAAAAATAGTGAATATGGTAGAGCCTGCTGGAAAAGTCAACCGCCTTTTTGATTTGGCTTGGGATGCTGATTTGCCAAGCCTTTTATAACCAAAGACTAGTCGCAGAATAAAAGTGAACAAAATAATTATTCAAATCTACGAGATCCAGGAGCCGTCAGAAGCTGCCCAATTGATCGAAATGGGTGTGGATCATATCGGCAGCGTGGTGGTTTCCGAAAGCGAATGGCGGATGCCGGGGATACGAGACACCATTGAATTGGTGCGCAGGTCGGGCAGTCAAAGCAGCTTGATTCTGTTGTTCAATCAGCCGGAAATGGTCTATCGCTCCCTGGATTATTATCAACCGAACCTGTTGCATTTTTGCCAAGTATTGCAGCATGCGGGCGGTGCGTTAAGCGACGGCTGCAAACAACTGCTCGAATTGCAGGTGGAGGTCAAGGAGCGCTATCCAGGTCTAAAGATCATGCGCTCCATACCGATTCCGCCGGCCGGAAGGAGGATGGATTTCCCGTTTCTTGAAATCGCCGCCCGGTTTGAGCCGGTGAGTGATTTTTTTTTAACGGATACGATTCTGGTTGCGGACGAGCATTCTTCCGGCCAACAACAGCCGGTTCAGGGATTTGTGGGAATCACCGGCAAGACATGCGATTGGCAGTCGGCCGGCAACCTGGTCAGGGCCAGTCGTATCCCGGTTATTTTGGCCGGCGGATTATCGCCTGAAAATGTGGCGGATGGGATCGGCCAGGTCAATCCCGCCGGAGTGGACAGTTGCACTTTGACCAACTACTGCGCTGGGAACGGAAAACCGGTCCGTTTCAAAAAGGATATGGGAAAAGTAGCCCGATTCGTACAGGCGGCGCGGTCGGCAGTTGAATCAAGTTGTGGAATCGAGAAATAATTTTTAAAATGGAACATTTGCCATGGATATGGTAATATCAGCACAAAATACGGCCTAGTCAAAAAAAGCACCGGTCCGATGAAAAAAGGTATAATTCAAGGAGGATATTTTCGTCATGTATGAATGCAGTGATTTAAAAAAAGGGCTTAAAATCGAAATAGACAACGAGCCCTATGTGGTTATTCAATTCCAGTTTGTGAAACCGGGCAAGGGCCAGGCGCTTTACAAATGCAGGCTGAAAAACATGGTAACCGGCTCCCAGTTTGATCGTACTTTTCGATCCGGCGATAAATTCAATGAAGCCAAATTGGAAGAACACGAAATGGAATATTTGTATTCAGATGGGGACACCTACTGCTTCATGAACACATCGACTTATGGACAGGAATTTCTCACCCAGGATCAGGTGGGCGAGGTCAAGGATCTGCTCAAGGAGAACACGGTCTGTCAGATTCTGTTTTATGAAGGCAAAGCCATCGGACTTACCCTGCCGAATTTCATCGAACTGAAGGTGGTTCAATCCGATCCTTGGGTCAAAGGCGATACGGCTTCAGGCAGTACCAAGCCCGCAACCCTTGAAACCGGTTATACCATCCAAGTCCCCCCCTTTATCGAAGAGGGCGAGATCCTGCGCATCGACACCCGGACCAGAGAATATGTAGAGCGCGTCAAGAAATAGAAGCGATTGCTGTTGCCCGGCAGGTCACCCGGCGATTTTTGCATCAGATGGTTCGCTAGGGCTTGTCTTCCAAAGGGAGGTGAAGTGAGTTCCCGGATTGCGGTTGCTATGGAAAACAGTGCCATAAAAAATATTCTGGTGGCCGATGACGATGACCAGTTTCGTCAATCTCTTGTGTCTATTCTCAATCAGAAAGGCTATCGTTGTTTTTCTGTTGGGGATGCAAAAACAGCCTTGGAAATCATTCAGCAAGAAGAGTGTGATCTGATCATTTCGGATGTCAATATGCCCGGAATGGACGGTGTTGAATTGATGCGTACTGCCAAGGCCGGCAAGCCGGATCTGGATTTTATCATCATGACCGGATTTTCATCGGAATATACCTACGGCGACATTATCAGTGCCGGTGCTTCCGACTATATGAGCAAACCCTTCGGCATGGTTGAGCTCCTGGCCAGAATCGAACGGGTGGACCGCGAAAAACGCATCATGCAAGAACTGAAGGCCGTCAACCAGGAACTGGCCGCCACCATCGAACAGGCCAATAAAATGGCCCAAAAGGCGGAGATGGCCTCCCTTGCCAAAACGGAATTTCTCGCCAGTATTTCCCACGAGATCCGAACACCTTTAAATGCCATCATCGGCTTTACCGATATCCTCATTGATACGCGTCTTGATCGCGAGCAGCGTGACTATATCAAGACCATCAAGGTTAGCAGTGAAGCGCTTTTGGCATTGATCAACGATGTGCTGGATGCCTCTAAGATCGAGGCCGGCAAAATGAATTTAGAGAATATTTACTTTGATCCGGAAGTGCTGTGTTATGATGTTTGTGATTTGATTCGGCCGCGGGTTCATGACAAACCGGTTGAGATCCGCTGCCGCATCGGCGACGGCGTCCCATCCAAGATCTGCGGAGATCCCTTTCGTTTTCGCCAGGTATTGCTGAACCTGATGAGCAATGCCACCAAGTTCACGGAATATGGCTTTATTGATCTGCAATTGGATGTGGAAGAGGAAAAAGGTGATCAGGTTAAGCTGGTCACTGTTGTGCGCGATACCGGGATCGGAATCGCTCCACACAAACTCGAATTGATTTTTGAACCTTTTCAACAAGCCATTGGTTCCACGGCCAGGGAATACGGCGGAACCGGCCTGGGGCTATCCATTTGCCGCAAGATCGTGGCCCTGATGGGCGGCGAAATCTGGGTGGAGAGTGTGCCTGGCAAAGGAAGTAGTTTTTTCTTTACCGCTGTGATGGGCAAGGCGGAAAGCAGCGACGTCAAGCGTTCAAGCCCGGTGAAACTGAAAGGCAAACGGGTGATGATCGTCGGCGCCAATTACACCAACCTGAATATTCTAAAGCAGGCCCTAACCGCCAAGGGCATGAGTGTGGTGGCTAAAAGCCGCATCCAAGATGTAATTCCAACCTTGCAGAAAGATGCAAAAGCATTAAAGCCGTATCATCTTTGTATTATCGACACCATCATGCTTGGACCGGATGGATTTGATTTGGCCCGTGATATTCGAAACCAGACATTGCCCATGGCCCGCATAGCCTTGCTGGCCATGGCCTCGCCTTTACAGGGCGGCGCCAAGGAATGCGAAAACGCCGGCTTTGACGGATTCATTTCCAAGCCCATTCGGCGACCCCGATTATATCAAATGGTCCAGCAGTTGATCGGAGAACAGGCCCTGCCGGAAGAGACCAGCTTGGACCGACAGATCATGACCCAATATTCCATTCGGGAGGACATGAAACGTTCGGTACGGATTCTGGTGGCGGAAGACAATCCGGTCAACCAACAACTTGTGAAAGTTATGCTGGAAAAGGCCGGCTACCAAGTAACCATTGCCCAGAACGGGATCGAAACAGTTGAGAAGTTCATTGCCGATCCGGCTCAATTTGATATCATATTGATGGACATTCAGATGCCTAAAATGGACGGCATTACCGCCACCATGGAAATTCGGAAGTGGGAAAAGGATCAGTCTGTTGCCGCCAATGACAGGTCCCCTGTCCCGATTATCGCCGTCACTGCCAATGCAATGAAAGAGGACCGGGGCAAATGCTTGGAGATCGGTATGAACGATTATCTTGCCAAACCGATTAAAAGAGAGATGGTATTTGAGGTGATTGAGAGGTGGGTGCTGAAGCAGCCATGATGACGGATTGAAGGGCGCCTGTACCTGGATGATGAAATGTTGATGCAACGGAAACTAAAAATATCGACAAAGATATGGTTAAGCCTGAGCATTCTGGTTATTGGTTATTTCATTTCCATGCTCTTCGGTTTCATTCTCGGTCAACAAGCCGAATTGCGCCTGCACATTGTTTCCGAATCGCTGTTTACCGCGGCCAAACAAAGTCAATTGGCCCAGATGGCCTTCAAAGAGCAAATTAAAAATTTTAATGACGGGGTTTTACTAGGTGAACTGGCTTTTATCGAATCAGCGGAAATGAAAGCCAATGAAGTCAGCAATGCGCTCACCATTATCCTCTCCCTTAAACATATCGATCCGTTCAATCTCGAGCGGGTGCGCATGATCGAAAAAAACTTGAAGGAATTCAATACTGCCGCTTGGCCGGTTTATTCAAGGCTGAGTGCTTTTCTAGACTATGTTTCCGAGATTGAGGCCGAGGATGTTTTTAAGGAAAGAGAGAAATTAGAAAATCAAGCCTTTGCCCTGGCAAAGAAAACGGATTATTTGGGCAAGGAGCTGGATGATCTATCCGCTGACTTGTCGGAGAACTTGAAAAAGGAATTGGCGGAAATCGGCAATTTGACCTTGCGTCAGCGCTATTTGAATTTGATTGTTTTTTTTGTGGTGGTGATCAGTGCCGTAAGTCTCATCATTTTGATTGTAACCCGTTCCATCAACCGGCCGCTGGAAAAGACCTTTATGCTGGAAAGCGCCGTGGAACAATCCGGTGACGGTATTTCCGTTTCGGATATGAACGGTCGCATCCAGTTCGTGAACAGCGCCTGGGCCAATATGCATGGCTATGAACCAAACGAATTGATCGGGGGCAATATTCAGTCCTGCCATAATCAGAAGCAAGTCGAGGAAGAGTTGAATCCTTTTATCGAGACAGTTAAGAAGAAGGGAGCCAATACCGGGGAAGTGGGCCATATGCGCAAGGATGAGAGTGTTTTTGTTTCCATGATGACCATGACCTTGCTGCGGGATGATTATGATGAGGAGAAAATCCGCATCGTCAGCATTGCCCGGGACATTACCCAGCAGAAGGAAAATGAACGCGAGCTGCGTAAGGCCAAGGAAACAGCCGAGGAGGCCAATCGCGCCTTGCAGGAATCGTTAAAAATATTAAAACAGACCCAGTATCAATTGATCCAGTCGGAAAAAATGGCCTCCCTCGGCGGCCTGGTGGCCGGGATAGCCCATGAGATCAATACACCAGTGGGCGTGGGGGTGACAGCCTCTTCCTTTCTTGAGGAAAAAACAAAGGAGTATTCCAAGCGCTTGACCTTCAATGAAATGACCAAGTCGGATGTGCGCAAATATATGAATATCGCCGCCGAGGCTTCCACCATTATCCTGAACAATCTGAATCGAGCCGCTGATCTGATTCGCAGTTTCAAGCAGGTGGCTGTGGATCAATCCGGCGAGGCCCGGCGAAAATTCATGCTCAAGGAATATATAGACGAGCTGCTCATCAGTTTGCGGCCGAAATACAAACGCACGCCCCACAAGGTCACGGTGACCTGTCCGGACAACATTGAGATCGACAGTTATCCAGGGGTATTTTCTCAGGTAATCACGAATTTTTTGGTAAATTCCCTGACCCATGGGCTTGAAGGGCATCCCCCCGGTGAAATTACCATCGATATCCGCGTGGATGGTTCATATTTGTATCTGGTTCATAAGGACAACGGCAAAGGCATGGATTCAGAGACCTTGAAAAAAATCTTTGATCCCTTTTTCACCACAAGGCGCGCCCAAGGAGGAACCGGATTGGGCTTGAATATTGTCTACAATTTGGTCACAAGAACCTTGGGCGGGCAAATCGAGTGCCAGAGCAGTCCCGGCAATGGCGCCACCTTTACGGTGATTGTGCCCTTGACTGTTCAAGAAGAAGAAACTGAACAAAACTGATTTTATAACCCAATGGAAAATGGAAAAATGAATACACAACCGACAGCCGAACCCCATGGTGGTTCATTGGTGAATGTGGTCGTGGGAGAAACCAGGGCCTCGGTTTTAAAAGAAATGGCCATGGGGCTGCCGGATATTTCCCTGAACAACCGACAATTGTGTGATTTTGAGCTTATCGCCTCAGGCGCCTTTTCGCCCCTCAATGGTTTTTTGACCCGGGCCGATTATGAAGCGGTTTTGGACCATATGCGTCTGGCCGATGGCACCTTCTGGCCCATACCCATTTGTCTGGATATTTCAGCGCTTGCGGCGAGCAAGCTGGAAAAAGGTCCATCGGTGGCCATTCGAGACCCGGAGGGGTACTTGCTGGCCGTCATGTATATCGAAGATATTTGGCCGGCGGATCGAGCCAGGGAAGCCCGGATGGTTTACGGTACAACGGATACGGATCATCCAGGGGTCCATTATTTATTTCATGGCACGGCGGATTATTATGTGGGCGGCAGGCTGGAAGTGATTAGTCTGCCGTTGCATTCGGATTTTAAACAAATTCGTTTGACTCCGATGGAAGTAAGACATGTCTACCGGAAGCTCGGCTGGCAACGCATAGTAGGCTTTCAAACCAGCCAACCCATTCATCGCCCTCAGTTTGAAATGACCATCCGCGCCATGCGCAAGGCCGGCGCCAATCTGCTGATTCTGCCGGTGGCCGGCATGACCAAACCAGGGGATTTTGATCATTACATCCGGGTACGCTGCTATCGCAAGGTGGTTCAACATTATCCGCCGGATTCATATATCTTGAACCTGCTTCCCCTGGCCATGCGTATGGCCGGTCCCAGGGATGCCTTGTTGGACGCCATTGTGGGCAAGAATTACGGCTGCACCCATTTTATCATCGGTCCTGATCATGCCAGCCCCGAGGGCAACCAGGGTCGAAGCTACTATAGCATTGATGAGGCCGGTGCCGCTGCCATCCGTTTTTCAGAAGAGCTGGGGATTGTGATATTGCCCCTTAAGCAAATGGTTTATCTGCCCTTTGAGGATGAATATCGTTTCGCCGATCAAGTGCCGGCCGGATCTCAAACTATTTGCATGTCCGGATCGGAAATTCGCGCCCGGGTTCGTTCTGGACGAAATATTCCAGACTGGGCCACATTTGATGATGTGGCCGAAGAATTGCGCAAGGCCTATCCGCCGCCACGCAAGCAGGGTTTTACAATATTTTTAACCGGGCTATCAGGTGCGGGAAAATCGACCATAGCCAAAATATTATATTCCCGTTTTTTGGAAATCGGCGAGCGTCCGGTTTCCCTTTTGGATGGCGACATTGTTCGTCACAATTTGTCAAGTGAATTGTCTTTTTCCAAGGAGCACCGGGATATCAATGTGCGCAGAATCGGTTTTGTGGCCGGGGAGATCACCAAGAATCGCGGCATTGCCATTTGCGCCCCCATTGCCCCCTATGCTGCCACCCGTTTGGAAATCCGCAAAAATATCGAAAATTACGGCGGCTTTATTGAGGTTCATGTGGCCACACCCATTGAAGAATGCGAAAGAAGAGACCGTAAAGGTATGTATGCCAAAGCCCGGGCCGGATTGATCAAGGGGTTTACCGGCGTGGATGATCCTTATGAAGTCCCGTCCTTTCCGGAAGTCCGTATCAATACAACGGACTTGACGCCGGATGAAGCGGCCCAGGAGATCTTGTTATATCTCGGTCAAAAGGGTTATCTGTAAAGCCAGTAGGAAGGGCTGAAGCGTCTCGTGAGAATATCTCGGTGTTCAGCCTTTCAGCCTGCTTTTAGGAGGTTTTAATGAATGTTCTGGTTACCGGCGGGGCCGGTTATATCGGTAGTCACACCTGTGTTGAATTGCTTGCCGACGGCCATACGGTTGTGGTGGTGGACAATCTTTGCAACAGCAGCCGCGAATCGTTGCGGCGCGTGGAAGCCATCACCGGGCGCGAATTGACATTTTATGAGGCGGATCTGCTTAACCAGGCAGCCCTGGAGGCTATATTTCGGACTGAAAGTATTGATGCGGTCATTCATTTCGCCGGATTAAAAGCAGTGGGGGAATCGGTGCAGATGCCCTTGACCTATTATCATAACAATATCACCGGAACTTTGATTTTGCTGAAGGTCATGTGTTCCCATCAAATCAAGAAGTTTGTATTCAGCTCATCTGCCACGGTGTACGGTGATCCACCCACGGTTCCCATTCAAGAGGATTTTCCAGTGGCTCCGACTAACCCCTATGGTCGCACCAAGCTGATGATCGAGGACATTTTACGGGATCTGTTCGCGGCAGACAAGACCTGGAACATAATTCTCCTGCGCTATTTCAATCCGGTGGGCGCCCATCCCAGCGGCCTGATCGGCGAAGACCCCAATGATATTCCCAACAATCTAATGCCCTACGTCAGCCAGGTGGCAGTGGGGAAGCTGCCGGAATTATCCGTTTTCGGCAATGATTATCCGACTCCGGACGGAACCGGAGTGCGTGACTATATTCATGTGGTGGATCTGGCCAAGGGGCATATCCAGGCTTTGAAAAAACTGGGAAAAACTTCCGATGTTTTAACGGTCAATCTCGGCACCGGCAGGGGGTACAGTGTGTTGGAGATGGTGCGGGCCTTTGAAAAAGCTTCGGGAAAGCGGGTCCCCTATAAAATCGCCGGCCGCCGCAACGGCGATATTGCCGTTTGTTATGCCGATCCTTCATTATCGCGGCAAGTTCTTGGTTGGTCGGCTGAATTGGATATTAATGATATGTGCCGTGATGCCTGGAAATGGCAATCCCAAAATCCAAACGGATATGGCACTACACCTTGAAGTGTATAAAAAGGGGGTAAAAGAGTAACGGGTGTATACATCCACGGCTACATATCCCCGCGGGTGTAAACACGCACGTTTCCTGAAATATTGGCGCGTAAACCTTGAATTCCGAATACACCGAGACTGGCATCCCCCAGTTTGATATTGGTGCGAAAGTCATCAATCGCAACCGTAAAGTCCTTCATAGTCACACTGAGCGCAGTTACATCGGTTCCCTTTGAGGTTTTTTCCGTGACGAAGTCGATGTTGATCCCGTTGGGTGAGGAAATCCAGCCTCGCATGGTGGTGTCAGCCATGCTGAGGGTGGCAGGTTCCCCGAACTGATTCACGGAGTCTGGATTCGACCATGAAAAAGTCTCAGCCTTGAGATTGATCCCGATCATTTTGCCGGCATCAATGGAAAAACCGGCCTGACCGGTAATCTCATTCAGATCTGCATCGGACATTTCCGTCAACTTGGCATTGCTGGTCTGGGGGGTCAGTATCGTTCCGATTGCCAATATAATTGCTGCCATTAGGAAACTAATTTTTTTCATGTGTTTTCTCCCTTCTGTGAAACACACAGGCAACCCGGCTATCCTGCAGAGCAGGACCCGTGGCTTTCCGTCCCATGGTCACCCATGGTTTGGCGTTGAAGGAGGCAACCCGGCTATCCTGCAGAACAGGACCCGTGGCTTTCCGTCCCACAGTTACCCGTGGTTTGGCTTATATTAAAATCTGTTATAGTCGTTTTTTTCCGGCAACCCGGCTATCCTGTTGAACAGGACCCGTGGCTTTCCGTCCCATGGTCACCCATGGTTTGGCGTAAAAATCGGTTCGTGCTATGAACAGGCAACCCGGCTATCCTGTTGAACAGGACCCGTGGCTTTCCGTCCCATGGTTACCCATGGTTTGGCGTGCTTGTTACTCTTTTACCCATGTCTATTTTCTCGCAATCCAGAAAACAGGCATGGACTCCCGGCAGCTTGTCAAAGAACATACCTATACACTGATAATATAAAGATTCGACCCAGGGATGTCAAACAAATCTTTTTGGGGGGCAGGGGTCAGTGATGAGCATATGGAAGTCAGAATTCAGAAGTCAGAAGCCAGAATAGAAAAATAATATCTATTTGTTACCTATTCTGAATTCCGGCCCCTGACTCCTGAATACCTGCTTTTTATTGTTTCTTAAAGGGATTGATGGATGATTTGATTTTTTCAACAGTGAATTTGAGATCCTGCTTCAGCTTTTTGAATTTTTCCTTTTTGCGTACAGCGGTTTCTTCCGGCACAGTGACGGGTTTGGTAATGCCCAGGCTGAAAATGTGGGCAAAAAATTTGAATTTCACATGGGACCCGGCGTATTGGCTTTGGGAGGTGCGGGTGAACCTATAGGAGTTGAGGTTTTGGCTGGTTCCGGCAGGAATCCAGTAATCACCGGTATCGGCATAGGAATAGCCCACGTCTATAGATGCGCCTTCCTTGTTTTTCAGGCCCAGTCCAATTCCGTATTTTTTCATATCCGGCAGGCTGCCGAGGCTGAAGTCGGTGATTTCCACTGAGGATTGCCGGTCTTCATAGCCAAAGCGCAGGCACAGGGCCGGGGAAACATCAAATTCCAGGCCGTAGCTCCAGTGAAAAGTGTCATGCAGGCCGAACTCGTTGACAATCGCGCGATTGCCATGGGTATGGCCGGACAGCTTGGCCAGCTTCAGGGCCTGGATGTCTTGATCAAAGTGCAGTTTCATTTCCTGTAACACCGACCAGTCAGCCCAGTGCACATCGCACAGCAGCCGCAATTTCTTGATGGGTGAAAGCATGATGCCGGCCTGGATGCGTTGGGGGAATTGATACTCAGTGGTCACAACACCTTTTTGGTACGGCACAGGATGGGTGGGCAGATCTAGAATAGCGGATTGGGTTTCCAAGAGCGGGGAGCTTCCATACCATTTCACCATGGATTGGAAATAATAGGAATAGGTGAATTTGTATTGACCGGTCATTTCATTGCGGATGGGGCTCTGATAAACCGCGCCAAGGGAAAAATATTGGTTCGGTTCCCATAGCATTCCAAAATTGTAAGTGGGACTGAACCAGTCATTCATCCGGAGCTGTATTTCCATGACCGGCACCCAGGGATTGATGCCGCCGCCGAAAAAGGGCGGAGGAAAGGTTTCCTGGGAAATGATGGGAATATTCAAATCCTTTGTGGCCTTGCCCAGGATTCGGGTAAGGGCGGTCATGTGGCTGGGACTGCGGCGCAGGCCCTTGACACCGAAATTGGTCATGCCGGCGGCTGCGCTGATACCCACTGAAAAAGTGTCACTGACCTTAAAACCTGCCCCTGGCGCCAGATAATTGATGCGTTGGTGATAGACCTCCTTGCCAAAAAACATATTCGGGTCGCCGAATCGCCAGTATTCCTTATAGCCGCCTTCGGCAAATTGATCCATGAATATCTGGCGATGCTGCTTGTGGGAAAAGCCGCCGGAAAAAGGCGAAACAACTCCTCTGGCAAAGCTCCATCTGGAACCGGGCTTGGTATAGGCCTGGGCGGATTGGGGCATAGCCATAACGGGAGAAAAATGAATCGGCCCCTTGATCGGCAAAAAAAGGTCGGTACTGGTGCTTTTACCTTCAACTCCCCAGAGGGGGTCCGGTTCCTGGCCTGGGCCTGGGCCGTAAGTATTCATGAATCCATCGAAATCCGAATCCGGATAAGTGGTAACTTTACGAATGGTTTGGACAACGAGAAGGCCGCTGCCCTTGAGTTTGCCTTCCGGTAATTTGGTGAGTCCGGCCGGATTGAAATGGATGGAGGCTATGCCCGGAGGCCGGGCCGTAACTGTATTGCCCAAGGCAATTGAAACAGGATCCACGGCCATCTGTTCATTATAAGCAGCCCTGCAAATGGTCGGCCCAAATATCATCAGCACCGTCACCGCCATGAGGGCCGGAATTCGAGTGCTGAACCGGATTTTTTTTATATTCAATAAGTCTTTGATGATCATTGGTCGCGCTCGTTGCTAAAAATTGAACGGGATGGAAAGGGACAATGAAAAATCCGAAGCGTCATTGGTCAATCCTTTTGATAAAGAGATATTGATGGAGCGTGTCGGGGAAAGACGCCAGCCGGTACCAAGTGTGAAATTGGCGCTGGCAGATTCTGCTATGGGTATCCGCTCTTTTTGATATACATATTCTCCACCAAACGAATACGAATAGCTCAGATTGATATTCATGTTCAATTGATATGAAAGGGCATAGCCCAACCCGAACCGGACGCCGATATTTTCACCGGATCTAACCTCTTTTAAAGTTCGGCCGTATCGCGGATTGCTTAAGCCGGTCACTGGCAAAGCATGGCCAAAAGAAATGCCGCCGTAACAAACAACCGGATCCATGGAATGGTTCAGGGAAAGACCGGCGGTGAGAGATTTAACTCCGCTGCTGGTGGACAGTTCTGTATTTGGATCTACCTCGTACGGACTTCTTCCCAGGGGCGCTGAAAAGCCGAAACTCAGAATGCCGGGAGGGAGGGTGCCGCCGGCTTTGAGGGGCTGCCACTGGAGACTTAAGGAGGCATCCCCCAGGTCGGTGACCTGTTTTGCATCTTCCGTTCCCAGGCCATGGTAGTTGTAAACAAAAGGCACACTACCGCCCAACGTAATATTATCGAGAACAGCAAAGACCAAGCCAAGAGAGTTGACAAGGTTATGCTGGCTGCGGTGTTCGATCTTATTCGGTTTATTCCAATTGGCGGAATTAGTGAGGGTGTCATAGGAATTGTAGGTATAAGAAAGGCTGTAATCAAAGCCCACACTGCCTTTCTTGGCAAGGGTGTATTCACGGCCGGTGGCTGAAAGTATTTCCGACTCTTCTTCCTGCTTTTCTTCTTCTGTGATTTCGAGGATTTTTCGAACATCGGCCTCTTCCCGAAGCTCATTGACCTTTTCCTGTAGCGCTTCGATCTGTTCTTTCAATTGACGAGCGGTGGCGCTGTCAATGGCCGATTCCTCTGTTCCGCCGCCGCCGCCGCCGCCTTCATGCATTGCGGTAAAAGGATCATCCTCTTCCGCTTTGTCTGATTTGGTTGCTTTTTGGGAAAGAACTATGGGTTCGGCGTCTTTTTCTGAAAAACCGACGCCGGCTGCCTGGCCGCGGATCTTGGAAAGATCGCCTTTGGGGATACTTTGACCGGTCTGCCCATCCACAGTGGCAAGTTCAGTGGAAGGCACCACCGCTCCGGTCCGCCCGTCCACTGTAGCCATTTCTTCCGAGGGAATGACACTGCCGGTCCGCCCATCCACCGTAGCCATTTCATTGGAAGATATTACCGTTCCACTTTGTGCGGCAATCTGGGAGAGCTCTTCAGTTTTTAATAGTGCACCGGTCTGTCCATCGATTCGCGCCATTTCATCAGCATTGATCACCGAGCCTGTACCGGCGGCAATTTGGGACAGCTCTTCCGGCGAGATTACTCCACCCTCGCTTGTTTTTGTTAAATAACCGGAAATACTTATGGGCTTAATAGAGTTAACGGCAGTAATGGTTGCCGGGAGATTTTCGAGACTCTTAAATTGGGCAGCGGCAGATGTGGCTTGCTTTATCGACCGGTATTCGCCGATTCGAACCACATAAAGTTTTTGCCCTTTATCGTTAAGGGTCTGAAAGATATACGGCTCATAACCTTTGGCACGAAGGGTCGTCACCATAGACTGGGCGTTTTCTTTAATTAGAAATATGCCGGTTTGAATGGCGAAGCCCGAAGGTGTGGGCGCCTCCTTTTTGGTGGGAACCGTGTTTTGGGCACTCGGCGTCGCGGCCAATTCTCCTGATAGTTGTTCTGACTGGCCCCCAAATGCCGAAAAAGCCGGCATGATACAAACTATGGCGAATATTGTTGCTAAATGCAAACCAAGTCGTTTTGTCATGTTCCCCCTGTTGTTGCCGATCATACGGACTGCCTCCTGAGTCTTTTCAGTATGGCCGATTTGTGATTGATATCTTATTTTTTGTAATGCTGTATTATTCCCGGGAAATTATCAATACGCCTTTCCGGCATGCTTAATAACGGCTGTTGTTTGAAAAGGTACTGGTAGGCCGTGTCTTCATCAATGAAACGAAGGTCCGACTCCTTTAGCCGCAACGCATTTAGTTCCTTGCCGCCTTCCGGATAAATAACGAAAAGCACGTTTTCATACCACATATCTTTGAATTCGCTCAACGTATAGCTGGAATGCCCTTTCCAGGGGTCGGCCAAGAAGACATGCCCTTTATAAATTCCTTTAAATACGGTGAAATGTCGATAACCAAAGACTTTTATCGGCAAGATGCAAGGCTTGCCGAGTTCTTCCAGATCGGAAATCTCCGCTTTATACCCTACGCCTTTATAACCGAGCACGGTTACGAATTTTTTCATATCCAACAATGAGAAGGCGCGTCTTTCAGCAATCTGCTCACTGTCGCCGTAGCGCAGCAGGCCGTGAATGACTTGTCTTTCGGTCAGCTTCTCACCCAGATAGAAATTGATCAAGGTTGAGAGGGCCGCTGATCCGCAACTATAATCAAATTCCTGGCGAATAATGCGTTCGTCAAGAATTTCGGAAAGCGGTTTAACAACCGGGCGAATGACTAATAGGTTGCTCACTTCCGGATTTATGCGCAATTCACCGGGCGGATTTTCTTTGGCGGCATCTTCTCCGCCGACAAGTCCGAACAACAGAAGGAAAACAATAAAAATTTCCATAATCAGCGCAACTCCGGAAATTGAAATATCAACAAACTAAATTAACGTCAATGAACAGTGTTTAAGTACCTATATCAATTAGCCAATAAATTGTAAAGTAAAAAAATAGCAAACAATGCTTTCTGTTTTCGTTTTAATAATAACAGGTTCTGTTCCTTTCTATTCTATAAAAGATCGCCGTACTAAAAATTCTGACGGTGTGGTTCTTTAATTCATCATACTGTCAATAAAACAACCGCCGCCGGACCCCCCACCGGTTGCAGGAGCCGGTCGCGGAGTATTGTCAATAAACTTGCCGGACCCGGACGGATCGATGATAATCCCATTGATGACGCCGTCCGCATCGCCAAAAGCACCATCTTTCAAAGTGAGGGTAACCGACCGCATATCCCCGGCAAACACAGCATGATTTGAAAAGTCCTGCCAACTGTTGATCGGATCGTATTTATACCACTGGGCTGCCGGTGCAGGCTGGGAAAAATAAACAATCACTTGAGCCGTATCACCAGGATTGGCAACCGTGATGCGGAAATCCAGGATACCGAGGGGCATACTGGTGGGCTTGCCGTCACCGCCGTCCGGCAATACCGCCGGATCAACGGATTGGATTGCATCAATGGAGGTTACATTGGTGGAGGTCTTGATCCCCATTTGACCACTGCCAATCACAGTATTGACGGCTTTCAGATCCGTCTGCACGTTGTCTGGTGTACCGTTTGCATCCAGGTCCACACTCGCGCCCACTTCCTGGCTGTCCGGAATACCGTTTGAGTTGGTGTCATTTGGGTCGGTTCCGGTAGTAAAACTGACAATGCTCGACAGGGGTGAAGCTGTATAATAATTGTCGTAGAACTGGACGCGCCAATAATAAGTGGTGTTGGCAGCCAGCATTCCATAGGGAATGGGTAAGGCTGTCAATGCAGGCGTGACCCTTATTAGAACATAGCTTGAGAAATCCGATGCTGTGCTGATCTCCCAGGCGGTTTTAAAGTGTGTATCGCCGGCATCAGAATCCGAAAATGCACTGGTTTGCAAGGTCAGAGCCAGGGCTTGACCGGTGGCACCATCAGCCGGCGCAGAAATCGTGGGTGCATTCGGCGGGTGCAGAGAGGCTGGGAAGCCAAATCCGCCGGTAACGATGAGGAGGCCATTGGCCGTACCATCCTGGTCGCCGTAACCACCATCCTGGACAGTTAAGGTCATGGATTTACGATCGCCACTAAAGGCAGCGCAATAGGACATATCACGCCATCCACCAGCAGAATCATAACCATACCATCTGGCTGTTGGCGGTGCCGGATCTGAAAAATAAACCACCACCTGTCCATTTTGTCCTGCAGTGGCCACAGCAAGTTTCATGCTGATCAAACCAAAGGGCAGTCTTTCCGGCCGGCCGCTGGTATCGGTTATGGTTGCGGGATCAATGGAATTGATCCTGACAATATCGGTCACGGAAGCGGTGCGTTTGACACCGATCATTTCATTGCCAAAGGTCGCAATTAGACTTTGCAGGCATTTAATATCAGCCTGCCCCAAGTCAGCCGTACCGTTGTTGTCCAGGTCCACATCCATGTCGACCGCCGGATCGAGTTCCTGTAGATCCGGAATGCCGTTGGCATTCAGGTCATCATTGGTGGTCTGGGTTGTGAAAGAAAAGGCATTCGCCCAAGGCGATACGGCAAAGTAGTTGTCCGTATAGCATACCCGCCAATAGTAAGTTGTGTTTTGGTTCAACACTGCTTCAGGAACAACCAATTGGGTCAACTGGCTTGTAGAGCTCACATTGAGCACTATTGCGCTGAAGTCTGAAACCGTGGCCACTTGCCATTGGGATTTATAATGGCTGTTGCTGTCCGGATCGACAAAGGCGCTGGCGGAGAGAGTCGGTGTCAGGGCTTCACCTGTCGAGGCGTTGGCCGGCTGGAGCAGGGTCGGCTGATTTGGTGGATTGGATGCGGGAAAACCGAAACCGCCCAGATGTACAATCACTCCATTGGCGGTGTGGTCGGCATCGCCGCGCTCGCCATCCTGTATCGTCAAGGTTACGATTTTGCGGTTTGCGCTGAAAGCAGCCTGGGAAGTATTATCCAGCCAGCCGATATCGGCAGTATAATAATACCAAGAAGTTAACGGGGCCGGATCAGATAGATACACGACAATTGTACCGGTGGCGCCCGGGCTGGCCACATTCACCTTGAATCCGATCAGACCCAGGGGCATGATTTCCGGCCTGTTTAACGTATCGGTGATGGTGGCCGGATCAACTGATTTTGTAACAGTAATTCCAGTCACGCCGCTTCCGGCTTTTACACCGATGCGGCCATTGCCTACCAAGGTATTAACGGATTTGATGTCGGTTTGGTTGATGTCCGGCGTGCCGTTGGCATCCATATCCACATAGGCCTGAACTTCTTGAGTATCCGGAATGCCGTTGGTATTGACGTCACCGGTTGGGGGTGACGTAGTAAAAGTAAAGGCCGTGGACCAGGCGGAAACGCCGTTCGGAGTATAATTGTCATAGTGCCGGGCGCGCCAATGATATAATGTGCTGCCGTTTAAAACCAGATCCGGTAAAATTATCCGCGGCGGATTGTTAAGGCTGCCGGTTTCATTATAAACGATGTTGGTGAAGCCGGAATCGGAGCTGATTTGCCATTGGGCCATATAAAAGCTGTCCCCATCCACATCCGCAAAGGCACCGGTTTCAAGTTGAGGCGCCAGGCTTACATTATCAGCAAGATTCAGGGGGGCTGCCAGGGAGGGCTGGTTAGGGGGTGTATTGGCCGTGGTAGTGAAAGAAAACACCGGCGACCAATCGGAAATACTGCCTTGGCTGTCATAAAAACGGGCTCGATAGTAAAATAGGGTGGTACGAGCCAGGATGGAGGCCAATGGAAGAGTGTGTGAAGTCAAATCCGTATTGCTGGTAAGATCATAGGCTGGTACGGCAAAATCAATGGCGGTGCTGAGTTGCCATTGGGTCTGAGTGTGGGGATTGCCTTCCGGATCGGAATAATATCCGATGGCGCCATTCACTGTAAGCGTCGGTATGCGATTGACTTCCGTGGCTGTATCTGTCGGAGCTGTCAGTGTCGGGGCATTAGGCGACAAATTAAGAGTTGTAAAGGAAGATGTTGCCGACCAACTGGAGA
Source organism: Desulfosudis oleivorans (assembly GCA_020723325.1). GTDB lineage: Bacteria > Desulfobacterota > Desulfobacteria > Desulfobacterales > SURF-7 > DYJD01. The sequence goes on from DYJD01000008.1 coordinate 135,490, forward strand.
CAGCATAATAATAATCAGTGAATCTGACCCGCCAATAATAAGTGGATGTGGAAGAGAGGGTTCCGTTCGGAAGAGTCAGGCTTGTCAGGTTTGTTTCGCTGATCACGGAGTATATGAGTGTTGCGAATCCAGAGTCGCTGCTGACTTGCCATTCGGTTCTGAAATGGCTGTCACTATCCTGATCAACAAAAGTACTGGTTTGAAGGGTGGGCGCGAGTGGAATATTGATTGCCCCATTGGTCGGCGAGGTAAGCACTGGAATATCCGGTGCATGGGGTGAAGCCGGGAATCCGAAGCCGCCGGTGGAGACAATCGTCCCATTGGCAATGCCATCGGCATCGCCGGGTCCGCCGTCCTGGATGGTCAAAGTTACGACCTTGCGATTAGCGCTGAATGATGCTTGGGCGGAAAGATTCTGCCAGCCGGAAACAGCATCATATGTATACCAAGTAGGCAGGGGCGCCGGATCTGTGTGATAAATCAATACAGTGCCCGTGCTTCCCGGATTGACGTTGACGGTGAAACGAATCAATCCAAGCGGCATGACTTCCGGCCTGCCGACGGTATCCGTAATCGTGGCAGGATCCACCGATCTGGCGGCAGTGATGGCGGTAACGCCGGTGGATATTTTTACACCGATACTGCCGCCGCCCACCAGGGTATTTACGGATTTGATGTCGGCCTGATTGATATCCGGCGTGCCGTTGCCGTCCAGATCCGTCGAAGCGGAAACTTCTTGGGCGTCCGGTATGCCGTTGCCGTTGGCATCGTCGGTCACTCCGGTGGTGCTGAAGGAGAAAGGTGCGGACCAGGCGGATTCGCCCGCCGGAACGTAATTGTCATAATAACGAACACGCCAGTAATAAGTAGTAGAGGTATTTAAAATCGAATCAGGCAGAGTTAAACTCGTGAGATTCGCGCTGCTGACTACATTGTAAGTGATGGTGGCAAAATCAGCGGCTGTACTGACCTGCCATTGGGTCTGGGCGTGGCTGTCACTATCCAAATCGGCAAAAGCGCTGGATTGTAGGGTCGGTGTAAGGCTCACATCGGTGGCGGTGTTTGCCGGTGTTGATAGAACAGGCTGATCCGGTATGGTGTTGGGAGTGGTGATAAACGAAAAGGCAGTCGACCAATCGGAAAAATTGCCGTGATCGTCATAAAAACGCACGCGCCAGTAATGGAGTGTATTGCGCGCCAATAGCGCGGCTGATGGAATCGTATGGGAGGTCAGGTCCGTGGTGCTGGTCAAGTTCAAAAACAGAGTGGCGAAATTTATATCCGTGCTGATTTGCCATTGGGTTTGGGTGTGGGGGTTGTTTTCCGGATCAGAATAGGGGCCGGTTGAAAGGGTGGGAATCCGGCTGATATTATTGGCCCCATTTGCCGGTGAAATCAGCGTCGGAGCAGTAGGCGGCAGATTCAGGGTGGTAAAGGAAAAAGTAGGTGACCAAGCGGAAGCGGCATAAAATATATCGAAGAATCTGGCCCGCCAATAATAGGTAGTGTCAGAAGACAAAACCCCATTTGGAACAGTGAGTGAGGTCAGGGCGGTTCGGCTGACAATGGAATACGTTAATGTGCTGAATGTGCTGCTTGTACTGATTTGCCATTCGGTCCTGAGCTGGGCATCGCCATCCGGATCATTGTAGGGACCGGTTTGCAGCGTGGGGGCCAGGGGAATATTGGTGGCTGCATTGGCCGGTGCAACCAGAACCGGAGCATCCGGAGGATGGGGCGAAGCGGCAAAGCCAAAGCCTGAAGGATCGACGATTACACCGTTGGCAACGCCGTCGGCATCGCCAAAGCCTCCGTCTTGTAATTCCACTGTTAATTGACTGTTGTTGGCATAAATAGCGTGAGCCGAGTAATTTTGCCAACCATTGATCGTGTCGTATTTATACCATTCGTTGGTGGGCGCCGGGCTGGAAAGATACACAGTAATACGGGCGGTGGCGCCGGGAGTTGTTACCGCAAGCCGGAAGTTGATTAGGCCAAGGGGCATCATCTGCGGCCGGTTGACCATATCGGTGATGGTGGCCGGATCAATGGATTGCAGCCTGGTAATGGCTGTCACATTAGCCAGATGTTTAATGGCGATCTGGGCATTGTCGAGCACTGTATTGACAGCCCGCAGATCGGTCTGATTGATATCCGGTGTGCCGTTGGCATCCATATCAATGGTGGCGTTTACATCTTGAGAATCCGGTACTCCGTTTCCGGTGCCGGGTAGAAGATCATCTCCCGAATTGACGGTGGTAAAGGAGACGACCGACGACCAGTTGGAACGGGCGCCGCGGCTGTCATAGAAACAAGCGCGCAAATAGTAAACCGTATTGGGGGACAAGATGGAAGCAGGAACCGTCAGAGAGGTCAAATGAACGCTGCTGGTGATATCCAATGCCAGGTCGGCGGCAGCAGGTGGCGTCGTGGCTGGAAAAGACGCTCTGCTGATTTGCCAGCGGGTTTTACCGTGTGTATCCACTGGATCCGTATCCGCATCATGGAAAGGTCCGGTGGTCAGTGTCGGTGTTAGCGGGACATTTGTCGCACCGTTGGTAGGGTAAGTGAATACCGGTGGATCCGGGGGCGTGTTGGGCGTTTTGCCGCCAACGATCTGCCCCAGATTGTTGATGCTGAAGGCAAAGCATCGATCCGTGGTTCCCAGGTATGGGGCGCTGAAGTCCACCAGTCCGTTGGTGCTGTCCCAAACGACACCATGGTTTGAAGGCGCGGAATAACCCGCCACCTGGCCGCTGTTATTGATTGCAAAAGCCAGGCTTTTTTCATCGATTTTTCCATTCACGGTCAGTACACCGATATCGGTGAGGGTGCCGTTATAAAAGAAGCCATGGGAATTTGTTGAGTTAGGCAGCAGGTAGTGCCCACCGATTTGACCCGTGGCATTAATACCGGCATTTTTCAAGCGTTCGCCCACGATGATGTTGCGATCTACTAATGGATTGGCCGCGTTGGTGCTGTCCCAGGTGAATAGATAAAAAGTATTGGCAGAACCGGTCCTGTTTGAATATCCGACCACCAGGCCGGCATCATTGATACCATAGGCATAGCTTTCCGTGCCACCTGTGAGTGTTCCGATATCGCGTATGCCGCCGGAATTGGTCCAGATAAAAGCATGGGTGGCGCCTGTGGCGGTTGTGGAGTAACCGACTACCGTGCCGGCGGTATTGATATCGTATGCTTTACTGGTAGTACCTCCCAGCGTTCCAATGTCCCGTATGCCGCTGGTGCTGTTCCAAATGAAGGCATGATAATTTTGTGAGGCGGTAATTTGTGATTCTCCAACGATACTGCCAGTGCTGTTGATGGCACGGCCGATGCTATGAACCCCGCCCAGAGTGTTCAGATCCGTCATTGTTCCGCCGTTGATGTTGTTTACCCATAAAAAGGCATGGACAGTTGCACCATCACGGGTCAGATTGGAAAAACCGGTCACTTGGCCACTGTCATTAACATCAAGGGCATAGCTTTCATTCCCAGTTCCTAACGCTCCGAGCTCCAGCATGCCTTGGCCGGCATCATATAAAAAGGCGCGTTCTGGGGCGCCCCAGACAGCGGAAATGGAGAGTGTCAAAAGAAAGAGCAGGCACAAAGATAAGGTACGAAATTGATTTTTACATATTTTTTTCATGAGTTGATCCCTAAGGCCGAATAAATTTATGACTTGGCTTTTTTCGGTCATGATTCATCAAAATATAAAATAGCTCAAAGAAAAGTATCGCTTTTTCGACGGCATAATACTTTTTGTGAAGATTTTTATTGTAAACATTGTTTATATAAAAGAAATCCGTTTGCCAGTCAAGTAAAAAGAAAATAAAAACAATGATGAATTGTACTTAAATATAAGGATAAAAAGGATCAAGAAAAAAAGATCCAACATACTAATTTCTTGTACATTTATATAGCAATGGAGAAAATTACTCGGGTGGTGTAAAAAATCGGATTCTGGAGACGAGGTGGGAGATGCAATAGAAATTATTTGATATTTATTTTTGATAATTGCCGTTAATACCCTGACAAATCAACATTTTTAATGCCGTCTTTGTAGCTGAAGTTGATCGCGCGTTCGTCATAGCCGGAAATAATTTCCCAACCAATATGATCGGTCTCCCCATTGGGACCGCTGCCGAAATTGAGGATGATCCAGAAGCCGGTATCGTGATCACTTGCATTTAATACATATTCATTCCAGTTGCTTGCGAAACCATCGCGTTTCATGAGGAATGGGTTCCCATTGGCCGGATTGGTGCTGCCTAAAGCGCGGGCCTGGGTGTCTTTTGTCGTCAATGGATTAACCAATCCGGTGGTTCGCAGCATATCGGCCCGCAGTTGACCCTGAACATCATTGGAACCCATAGCAAGCCGTTTCAGTTTTTTATTGGGAGAATTGATATCATCGAATTCTACCTGCATGATGAGCCCGTTAATAATCATTGGTTCGGATTTGCTTTTACCGAGTCTGACATTTTCCCAGTTGATATCCCAATCATAGTTGTTCTGGTTTTGTCCGTCGCCTTGCGGGCCGGTGAATAAATTCGGACCGGAAGAGCCGAATTCGCGAACATAGGCATAACTATTGTTAAAGGATTTTGTTCCCAAGGCGCTGTATTTGGCGGTATTCAGATCACCAACGGTGCCGACACCGGCATCGGATTTTTGATAGTACCCGAGTTTGAGGGAATCCACTTCCAGATAGGTTTCCACATGCATGTCAAAAAACATGCGGGCAGTGTTGCCTTGGATTGTGAATTCTGAGAAACCTTGGCGGCCGGTGATGTTGTCCATCTCCATGTCATTTAGAGGAGAGAGCTCGGCCATGGCCGAAGAAGGCATGATCATCATCTGGGCAAGCAACCAGACAGTGATGATCCCAAGAATTGTAAAAACAGATAAATAGGATGTTTTGTAAGCTTTTTCCCGCATGGGATTCCTGATTGCTATCAATTTTCTATTCATATAGTTTCGATGTTGTCGGTGAATTGCCGATTCCATGACCAGGCACCTCAATTCGCGAATAGCCTCTGATCCCGTCAATGGCCGAAGGACCATAGCTCACTGTGGTCGGCGGCCCGCCGGTGAAACTCCTTGTACTTGTTTCAAAACGAATGGATCCTTTGGTAGGCAAGCCCACTTCAATATATACTTCATCCTGTCTGGTATTGGCGATGTGCGGTTTTTCTACAGAGCCGTCACCGAGCAAGCCATCCGGATCAGGATTGTAATTGCCTTGCCAATCGATAATATACTGCCTTCTGATAAAAGGCGAGGTGTCTTCTTTGAGATCAATTGAAAGGGAATTAACCGATGCTGTTGGAATCTGACTGCTTTGTTCCAGACCCGGATCATCAATAAACGTCGATGACCAAGCTGGTTGCATATCACCCAGTTCAAAATATCCTTGCTGGGTCCAAGCAGCAGTATTGATGGCTCCGCCTGGATTAACGGTTGATTTATAACTCGGTAAAGCAGGCCCGCCGAATGAACCTGCAACGGTAATATTATTCATCTCCAATCGCTCTTTGCGACCGATTGTGGAGTCATTATCATATGTATAGGCAAATTGTTCCACTGTAAAACGGGTTTTTAGGGCCGCATCAATACCCATGCCGTTATATTGAAAGATATTTAAATCAACATCAGAGATGCGCATGTTTGTGAGCTCCACCGGACCAAGAGACACGCCATTGAATAAGACATTGCCAATGGAGGAGTTGAGGGTCAAATTCATATTTTCAATGGAAGCGTTGATAAAAACATGGTCGTTGAGTGGATGTTGAATTGTATAGGTCGTGGAGCCACCCGGCCAGAGGTCGGTGAAAGTAGTGTCAGTGTCGTAAAAATCATTGTAATACATGATATCAAGGTCAAGTGTTTTATTTCGCGTGGCAGCCACCAGGGTGGTATTGAAAGGGGTGAATTCAATCGAGCCCCCCTTGGTGTCATATATAATGAAGGTGGAGGGATTGTGCGAGATCATTGTTGTGGTGATGAAAATACTGACGCCAGCTTGGCCTGTTACATTATTCATCTCCCCGTCGGTTAGCTCTTGAATCGCCGCAGCAATGCTGCACTCAGCACAAATAATAAGAAGGGTTGCGGTGACGATTGTCGCTGTATGTAAGATCTTATTCTTGATCATGATGCTTTTTTAGGAACCTGATTATCATTTATAAACAGTGTTTACGAAAACGGTCAAAAAAAAGAAATCGACCTTTATTCCGGATTGATTTCTGTTTCAAGATACCACCAAATAATATTCCTGTCAAGCCTAAAAGCACGAGTTTATTTGTTGTATTTCCATGATACTGTTATTTTCATTACCGGTCAACGATAAGCATTGGCTGAGTGATCATTTTGGAATTTTCCATTTATCCTCATGCCCCCACACATATGCATATCCTAGAATTTCCATTCGTTGAGATCCGCTATTAAAAATATACAACAGCTTCCCATGGTTTTCTGCCTGATACCAATCCGGTTCTCCCTTTTCGCCGCTTGTGCCTTTTGTGAGGGCGATATAATAAAGATTTTCAAGGGTTTTGATCGTGACCGGAGCCGGCCTGGTGCGTAGATATGAAATATTGGGAGGCATGCCGGCCGGGGCAGTGGGGTCATCGCTCAAAGGTTTGCCGTCCGGCCCGGTTTGCAGAATATCGGATACCGATACTCCTATCCCTTTTGGATAATTGGGATATTTATCAAATTCAAGAATGAATTTGGATTCTTTGGGCCAGACTAGAACCAGATAATTGGTAGTGACATCGTCTTGCTGGTCGCCATAGTAAGCCCGATTGATTTGAAAGGAGGTTTCGCCCGTGGACTCAAAAACAACCACGTTCTGATTCCAATAATCCACGATGTGATCGTCGCTATATTTGATGGAAACTGTGGGGCTTGCCTGGCCGGAAGTGTCATACAATTCATCTTCGGTCAGCGGTTCCAACCCGTAAGCTGGTGGGAAAGACAGAATGACAAAAAGGAGAAAAAGAATTTGAATCATAATGGTCGTTTTCATCATTTACCACCGCCTTGTTTAGGTCGGGCCGATTTGAAATTTTAAGTTCGGTAGTGCATGTTGTGGGCAACTGAAAAAATTTTAAATAAAAAAAGGTGGCGGGTTGCCCCGCCACCTTTTGAATTACGCTTGCTAAACAATTCGCCAGTGGCGAGTTGAATTAGTCGTGAGCCATGATGCCGATGTGGACGTTGTTGGCAGCCGCAGCTCCGCCGGCGCCGGTGATGGTGGTGGTGCCGCCGCCGTTGAAGGTTCTGATCAAGACGTCGGCGTTGCCAGCAGCGCCGTCAAAAGCGGTAGATGCAGTCGGGGTGCCTTTGAACAGACCGATGGTTTTGGTTTCGCCGAAGTTGGCAATCTGGATTCCGTTGGGCAAGCTGATGACGACTGCCACATCGGACACTCTGTCAGCTGTAGCAGAGGTTCTCAGGGCGCTCATCTGCAAGCCGCCGAAACGAGCTGCATCACCAGGTTGTACACCGGGAACTCCGTTTCCGGCCACGGCAAGGGTGAACTCCGTCCGGCTGACGATGTCGATGTCCAGGGTTCTGGAGCCCAGGAAGGAAATTTCTTGGGTGGAGCCGTCGGTTCTGGTCAGCAACCAGTTGTCACCGGCCAAAGAATCAAAGGTTTCTTCTTCATCACCATAACCGCTGATCCATTGGCTCTTTTCAATGCGGATCGTGTTGAGGAAGATGCTCACGCCAGCCTGACCGGTGAGGTCGTTCAGGTCTGAATCGGAAATGGTGTCCAGTGCGAAAGCTGAAAAGGGAATCATCATCATTGCCAGAAAAATTGCCAGTTTCTTCATTTGTCTTTCCTCCTGAAAGTAAGATGTTGGTAATCTTACCACAGGCAGCCCGACTATCCACCCCATGTGGACTCGCGGCTTTCCGTCCCACGGTTACCCGTGGTTTGGCTCTTACTATGGTACTTGGTAAAACACACTAAAAAAGGAATTCATGTAATCGATTAAGCACTTTTTTGATTTAAGGCTTGATCACCTCCTTTTCTAAGTTAAACCCATAATGAATCTTCATTGCTATGATCAACCAAGTTATAGAATTGAAACTCGATTGAGTTTGGTGAACTTTGTTTAGCATGTGTTTTTTTAAAAATCAAGTAAAATTTACAATCGATCTTGTTTTTAAACTTGATTAAATCACATAAACATCGTTCACATTGTTGAAACCAGTTATACAGCCATAAATCCGGTTTGTCAAGCTAAAAAAAATGAAAACTTTTGTTTTTTGATCACCCCGGTTTGTTATTTTTCATAAATTCTTGAAATATAACTGTTCCTCGGATGTTATCAAGGTCTTTGTCTGTTTGAATCATTTCCCATTTGTTGTAGCCTTTCTCAATGGACTTTTTTAACCACTCAATTGATTCGGTCGGTCTGTTTTGTCTTGAGAACAGGCAGGCGATATTATAATAAAGAACCGGCTGCCGGGGATTGATCGCAATCATTTTCTGATAAGCGGCCATGGCAGAGGCATAATCACCTTTTGCCACAGCCAGAGCAGCAATCTGATTCATGGGTAAAATAAACAAGGAATCCAGGGCGGCAGCTTTCTCGTAGTAATTATAGGCCGCATCTGTTTGCCCAAATCTTTGATATAGAATACCGGCATGATAATAGAGCGCCGGATTATTCGGCGCCGAGCTCAATTCGTTTGACAAAAGGGTGGACAATATCCCGACATCTTTAGCGAGGCAGAGTTTTTTCAAAGCATCGTTTGTCTTCGCGTCCTTGGGGTTGTAATTGAGCGCTTTGATAAAATATCGAGCGGCATCGTACGGCAGCCCGTTGCTGTTGCACACCCATCCCATATAGTAGTAATGCTCCGTTTTGTCGGGTGAGGATTCAGCCCGTTGATCAATGCTGTTCAGATGGGCATTGATGCAGGAGTTCTTCATCCCGGGATCGTTTAGGAAGGAGAAATCATGGATCGGTGTTTCTGAGCAGTAGGACTCAAGCAATTGCATATAACGCTTTTTTTGATCAGCAGTGGCCTTGGATAAATCCGGAATTTTATTGTCCGGGAGATTGAATGCAAAGCAAAATGTATCCCATTGAATCATTCTTTCAAGATCCGCTTGATTTATTTCTTTGACTCTCATGGTTGACGAACTAACCCATTGGTTTGACTTCAGCATGTCGGCAATTTCTTCGGCAGATTTAGTATAATGCAAAAGTTTTGGAGCTGCATACTCAAGATGTGGAAAATTATCGGTATTTATTGTGCCGGAACCAAACAACCGTCTGAGATTTTCACTCACGATCAAATTATATAAAAGCTCAGGGGCCGGTAGCTTGATATTCATTGATTGAGCTGCATAGGGTAGATTTTTAGCAGCAGTGCCGATATCCAGGGCAATGTCATTCTTAAAACCGATTAAAAGGAAATCTGGGCCATGAAAAATGCTGATAGGGTTGGTGCTTACGAGTATACCATTGGGAAAAACAGAGGCAAAAGTCCGGCCTACCATTGCAAATGTTTCCCAATTCATTTGATAGGAATGTAGCCATTGTACGAAAATTCCGTTTTCGTTAAGTCTGTTCTTGGCAAGTTGTATGAATTCAGCAGTGAACAGAGTTGCAAGGCCCGCCATCCAGGGATTGGAAGGCTCGGAGATAATAACATCATATTTTCGGTCAGTCAGTTCCAAATGTGCGCGTCCATCCTGAATAATCAATTCTGTTTTAGGATTGTCAAGCACATGGTTGTTCCAGGGTCTGAAAAAATCGCTGGCTTTTACAACCTGGCTATTGATTTCCACCATATCCAGTTTTGTAACCGGATAGTGAAGTACTTCACCTGCCGAAATCCCGCTTGCAAAGCCTAGAATTAAAACCTCTCGGGCATGGGGATGAAACAGCATGGGGAAATGGGCTAATAGGGTTTGCGTGCTCATGTCCCCTTTTTGGCTGGAGGCGTCCGCTTTGCCGCTGTTTAATAAGGCATAATGAACTTGCCCGAAAATATCCGGGCGGGTTTGTAAAACAGAAGTGAATCCTCCTATTCCGTCGGCATAAAAAGCCAATTCTGATTCACTATCTTTGGAATGGACCTCCGTCCCGGAGATCAATGCATCCATCCATCCCAAGTCGTGTTTTTTTAACTGATCAAAACGATGATATTTCCCTTTAGCAAGCATGAGTCGGTTCCAATGCGGAAATTGGAAAAGGGAAAAAAAAACGAGAGAAACCGCAATTACCGCTGCCGGGAATGGAATAAGCCGCTTTTTCCCGGAAAACCACAAAAGAAAAATCCAAATAACCAGTGTGCTGATCATCTGGAAACCGGTAATGATCCGGATGCTTTGCTCTTTGCCTAGAAAGGGTATGAACACGAAACCGGCGAAAAAGGAGCCTAATACTGCCCCAATTGTGTTCAGGCTGTAAGCATACCCGATGGATCGGCCGGTTTTGCACAGGGAACGTGTGTAGATCTTGCCCACCAAAGGGAAAGTGGCGCCAAGGCAAAAAGTCGGGAAAAACATAAAGCAAAAAAGAACCGATGATTGGATAAGCATTAATTGGGTGAAATTGTCCTGAAAAGCCTGAATCAGTTTCGCAAAAAAGATTTGACCGTTCCCGATAAGCTGGCTTACCACTATAGCCGAGAAGGCAGCAAAAATTTGAGTGGACATCAATAAAAATGTGGGCCGCCTGATTTTATCAACAAGCCAGCCGAAAAAAATACTGCCCAGGGCGAGCCCGGTGATAAATGTTACAAGAACAATAGTAAAAGAGTAGGTGGTCGGTCCAACCAGCAACCCTAAAAGTTTGACCCAAATAACTTCATAGGCCATGGCGCAAAAACCGGATATGGCGAATATGGTCAAAGCGTGCCAAACCGGATCTTTTGCATGTCGAGGCATTTCATCCCACGAGGTGAAATCGGCTCCATGATGTACGGTATTTTCCGAGGTCGGCAAGATGTTTTTCCACTTGCGGCTTGCAATGAGGCAAACTGCTCCAATAAAAAAGTTTAAAATGACCGCAAATAATAGGGAGCCGACTACACTGAGATAATGGATCAACCAGAAACCGCATAGCAAAGAACCAAAAGCAGCGCCGATTGTGTTTAAACCATAGAGCCTGCCAACATGGGTGCCTAATTGTGATAAATTGCCGATAAAAAAGCGACTCAAAACCGGCAGGGTCGCACCCATCAGGATGACCGGAAAAAGAAGAAGAATGGAGCAGCCTAGAAAGGTAAGTAAAGTGTATGAAATGAAATGATGAAAAAAATGGTTGTATAAATTCCCATATAGCAATCTGAAAAGAGATAAAAAAAACGGTAGAACAAGTCCGTAAGCGCCGACCCCGATTTCAAGGAGCCCATAAATACGGATGAGCGCCAAGGGATACCTTACACGATCGATTATCCTGCCGGCTATATAACTGCCTATGCCTAACCCACCCATGAAGACAGTCAATACGATACTGACGGCAAAAGGAGCGCTGCCGATTATTTTAACAATCATTCTGGTCCAGAGGATTTGATACACCAAGCCGGTAAGACCGGAAATAAAAAAGCAACTCAGAATCAATGTAAAAAAGTTATGGGAGGACATTTGCGAATGAAGTGCATTCGAATTAATGGTTTTATCGATTGGCATGTTGTTCCCTTTAGGAAAAGTGAAAGGAGTGTTAATTTTTTAGTTTGTTATCGATATTTTGCAGATTTTTTTTAAAAGTATTGACTAAAATGAACCGATTCTTGTCTATAACTTCAGATTTCGCTTGTTGTGAAACATGGATTACCTTTCGTTTAGCACACAGAATTTTTATAGTTCAATTCCGGCAGCCGAGTTTTGTTAAGAAACACAACTTTTTCAATTTTTCCGAAAATCATATTCAGCACAGCCACTATGGATAGGATAAACAACGGAACAGCAAAATGCTTGAAAAACCAATTATGCAATAATATGTCCATTTCGGTTCTTTTGATAATAAAGATGCAGATTAAATAGGCAAAAGGGTGAAATAAATAGGCGGTGTACGAGTATTTTGAAAACCAAAGCAGAAAGGATCGTAAATATTTAATCTTATCAATTTTTTGTATATAGTCCCAGAGGATTGTAATAAATACAATCCATATAAAACCGAAAAATAAATACATAATATTGGGGGGAAACTTATTCACATTCATATCTATCCCAAATGCAAACATTCGATTTAGTGCCAACAGAAGCAATAATGAAGTAATTGCTATTAAAATTTTTTTAAAGCAACTAATGGATTTCAATTCCTTATATTTGAATCCTATTATAACAAATGTCATATAAAAAAAAGCATAATTCAAATGTTCAGATAGAAAAATCCTATGAGATATACTTGATAAAAAGATAACAATAATCATAAATGCAAGCAATAAAAAGAACCGTTTTAAGCTTGTTGAAATTATATGGCATAACGGTATAAAAGGAATTATTAATGTGATAGTCGGGATAAACCATAAATGCCAATATACAAACGGAATAAAAAAGTGTTTTCCTTCTTGGTGAAAATTTCTGAACGGATTCAGCCATAATTGTAAATGAACAAATTCTTTTATGCTTCTCTTTTGGAGAAAAAAAAATCCAATTAGTATAGTTATTATTGTTAAAACACATCCGTAAACAAAATATGGGATAAATATTCTTTGAATTCTGCGGACAAGATAGTGCGAATATTTTGGGGGTGGGGATATTGAATAGCTTGCACCCATAATAAAAAAAACGATCACCATTTCACCAAGGAACCATGATTTATAATGAGTTTTTGGTGGCAACCAGTATAATAAGTGAATCCATAATAATATATAAAGCATGTTGATGGCGCGCAAATAGTCGATTATTAAATCACGTTCCACATTTCTTATATCATGTGTTTCAGTTGTTTTGGTTTCCATTCCGTGAGCAAGAATCAAATTTGCGGTTTACTAATTCGGTGGCTTCATTCCTGCGACCTTCGATTTCATAGCAAGTCTTTAAATTAAAGTAGGCATCACAGTACTCTGGGTTAATCCGGATCGAGTCTTCAAAATGTTTTATAGCCTGTTTGAACTGACCAGATTTTATAAAAGAAACTCCAATGTGGTTATGGACAACAAAATTATTGGGATTATACAGCAATTCTTCCGAATAATATTGGATCGCCTTTTTATGCTTCTCAATTTTTGCGTAAGAGTCTCCCATGAATGTATAAAAATGACTGTTATAAGGATCCGGATTGACGAGAATAAAAAAGGAAAATAAAACAAAAATCATCCATACGATGGTTGCAGAAATTAGTATTCTTTTTATTATGACATTACGGGCAACATGATCAAAGCCAGTGGCGCATAATAAGGCTATGCAAGGCAGAATGCCATTTGCATAAGATGCCTTAACACCACATAAATAAGGCACAGTGACAAACCGATAGAAAATCGCGGCTAAATATAACATTATGCATGCGGCTGAAAAAAGCAGTACGGAACGTTCCGATGAAGATTTATATCCTATTGATTTGAAGATGCCCAATCCGATAAGCATAGTTGGTAGGAGTGCAAGCCAAACATTTGAAATTAAAAACCTATAATTCCAGGGAGGGATATTGGAAAATTTAGCCGTGCCGCTTAATAAACCGTCTGCCCAAAAAGTTGAATAAAGTGCATCCCAGAAGCTGTAATTAACGGCATATATAGGATTGAACAGACTCTTGCCGAACGAAAGCGATTGTTGCAGAGTTCGGTAGCCAGGATCTTGCCACCAGGCTATCCCACGAGCAGGATTTTCACCGGCCATATATAATGTGCCTAACTCTATCAAATTTCGAAAATAATACCATCCAGAAATAGCAACAGTTACAATCAGCATTAATATAACATGCTGAATAAAAATTGAGCTTGATTGAGGTCGGAATTCGCTGAAAATAAAATGATTATATGTTATTGTGATTAATATTAGAGGCGTGAGGATAACCGGAGTGATTTTAGTTAAAAGTGCCAAACCAAGAAGAACTCCAAAGGAAATATAATCAGTTCTAATAAAATGGGAGGACAAGCCTTTAGCTAATCTAACAATCAAAGCAGCAGTAAAAATTCCGACCAATGGTTCATTCCCAACTACTTGTGAAATATAAATGTTTGCAGGAATGGAAGCTCCGATCAGTATCGCAAAATTTTGAAGGTCCTCGCGTTCTGGAAATGTGTATTTTACGATACGGTAGCATAATTCGATTTGAAGTAGTCCGCAAAGGCAAGGTAGTATGCGTAAAAGCCTTAAAGTGGTTGCAAGTGAAATGGTTTGCTGAAATAATTTTAAGAATAATGCGCTTATAGAGTAGTATAGTGGCGGGTGACACATTTGCCATCCATCTGTGGCAAGAGGGAACCTCCAGTTATTGGCAATGTATTCCATGTATTCGATTTGTTCACGGATGTCCATACCGATATATAATGGCAGACGAATGATATTGTTTATACTTATGACAGTCCAGACAGCAATAAGAAGCCATCTCAGTATCGATGGTGAGGGAATTATGCTTTTTAAAATTTTTGAAGTTGCATTTAAAGTGCATAGAATAAAAATAGTTGAAAAAAGCACTGCCAACAATATAAAGTTTGACGCCAAAACGCGAGTAGAAGGTAAGAATTCTTGCGAAATAATGGGAGAGGGATTCATACCTGCCAAGATGGCTCGAGTCCAAGTACGACCATCATTGCTTGCCTCCCAGGTAGTATCAGTTTTAAAATTAAAATCTTTGCTGTAGACTATAAGCGCGGGAGAGGCGTTTAAATTTTTTACATCAATACGAAGTGTATGTTTCCCAGGGGACAAATTCCTAGGCAGGGAAAAAGAATTAAGATTTTTCCAGAGTTTGATATTATCGGATTGGTGAATTAAATTGTCGTCCAAGAAAACAGTAGCACCCTTGAACGCAAGATAATTAATACTGCAATCCTGGCCGTTGTAATCCACTACTTTTCTAAAAGAAGTAATGAGTCTATCATTGCGTTTTGAAATAATATCAAGCGGTTTATTAAAGCAAATCCAATTCGCTGAATTTTTTGGGATTAAAAAAGATATGTCAGGATTCTCCATTATCTGCAGATAGGTTAAAAATAATAATAGAATCGTTGGCAATAATAGAATTAAAGGATGGAGATAACAATTTTCAAAAATTATATGATAATTGATTTTTTTCATGAAAGAAGCGATATGGTAATCAGAAGGTTTTTTTCTTAAGCTGCTTTGCAACTTCATCCATTTCAGCAGCTTTTTCTATTTTGCCCAATTTGCGATAACAAATACTTAAATCTGAATAAATACTCGGATCTAATGGACTCAATTTACGGGCTGATTCAAAGGCAATAATCGCCTTTTCGAAATTCTCTGTACTGCCTAACACGATACCTAAATCTTTAAAGGCATTTATTTTAGACGGATTAATCTGAATAGCCCGTTCCAAATGAAAAATTGATTTATTAAAATCCTTTCTATAAAAAAAATAAAGTTTGCCGAGAAAGTAATTAACATCGAAATTATCAGGAGCAATTGAGTAGAGCTCCTCGAAAGTATTTATTTGCAAATCAATGTCTGGGTTGTTCTGAAAAAGGGCATTAATATTGTTTAAAGCCTTATCATAGCCGGGCTTCAGCAGAAATGAGAATTTGTAGCAATAAAGCGCTGAAGGAATATCTTTATGAAATTTTTCATAGAGTACCCCCAGATCAAGAATGGCGGGTCTGTAGCGGGGATAGATCTCAATAGCGCGCTGCAAATATTTTTTCGATAGTGAGAAATACTCAACTGATTTCGACCCATCTTTTTCATCCACGGCCTTTTTTAAAAGCTGTTCGCCGGCCGTATAAAGGCTTTTAGCGCTGTTGTTAGAGATAAGCACATCATTTGTGAAAAGCGTAAAATTATTCTTCCAGACAGTATTTCGACTAATAGTTTTAAAAGAGTATAAAACAAGAATCATCCCAAGCGCGAAATTTAAAAATATTGAATAACGC
The DNA here is from genome assembly GCA_020723325.1 of Desulfosudis oleivorans. GTDB lineage: Bacteria > Desulfobacterota > Desulfobacteria > Desulfobacterales > SURF-7 > DYJD01. The sequence goes on from DYJD01000008.1 coordinate 151,525, forward strand.
ATTGTCCGAAAACGTGTTATTCTTTTGAAACAACTCGGTAAAACGCAGACAAGCAAATAGGCAAGTATAATCGTGAATCCCAAAGATGAAATGTAAATGAACCGCTCACTCATGAAAACGCCCACGACAAAAAATATGTTGGAAACAATGGATAAGGCCGATAAATAAAGTATGATCGACCAGGAGATAATGTTGTTTCTATTTCGTAAGGTTATGATAACATAACTTATCATCGACAAATATATCAGTAGTGCGAAAACAGGTTTGTAACTATTCCAATTATAAAGGGGGATATGATAGGGATAGTAATCCCATGTCAGCGGATGAGGAAAAAGAAGAAGTTTGAGGTAAAGCAATAGGGTGTATGCGATTGTTGCAAATCGTTGAGACTCCGTGGCATTGACAAAAGGATTGTTTAATAGGTTATAATAATCTGCCGGTCGCCATGATCCGATTATTTTGCTTCGGAGGTAAAGAAAAATCAAAGCGGCTAAGACTAGAGGGACTAATGAAATTAAATTCTTTTTAATCGGCTTGTCTTTGAAGAAGTAAATGGCGGAAGGAATTATGGCTATAAATGTTATACCATTCTCTTTTGAAAGCAACGATAAGAAAAATGCGATAAAGCTTAGAAAAAGAAAAAGAATATTATCACTATCAAGATAGGTCAATATCAGTTTAAAAGCTACTAGGGCAAATAGCATTGTCATGATTTCATCACGGCCTTTGATATTTGCGACCACTTCGGTATGAATTGGATGGGCAGCGTACAATACCGACGCGATAAAGGCTATAGCATAATACCATTGAGTATCAAATGGCTCTATTTTACTATTAGTAAAAAGATCTGCAAGAACAATAAAAATTATAACGATATTGATGGAGTAAAGTAGGATATTGACAAAATGATTTATATGCGGGTTGGCACCAAAGAGCTCATATTCAAAAGCTAAAAGCACCACTGAAAGAGGACGATAACGTCCTCCAAGTACAAAATCAATATCATTTCCATGTTCACCTGCCATGGTATCATGGCTCAAAATAGGAATAATACCTCTAATGCCCATTTGTGTGAATCTGTTTTTTGAAATTACGGTTGCATCGTCAAGCGCATATTCATGAGGGATAGTATTCAAGTATAACAAAAACGAAAAAGTAAATAGAATAATACAAATATATGTTTTTTTTCTTAGATCAAGAGAAAAAGGAATTGTTTGGTCTTTAAATTGAACTGAAGCGGTCGTTTGAAGAAGTCCTCTGTTCATATTGTACGCTTTTTTTTGTTTTTAAGATTTAGAAGCAATATCATATGGGGATTTATAGTGAAAAATTCTTGCTTGTCTATATTTTTCAATCGGAAAAATAATTATTTTTAATATCGCTATGGATAAAAATATTGATAATATAATTATCAATAAGATATCCGTCCAAGATTTATCACTAACGGTTGGGGCTCCAAAAAAAGGAATTATGATTAAATGAGAAAGATATATGGGGTATGATAATTCTCCTATTAATCGGTCGAATTTGATATTTTTACTTAAAATAAAAAGAAATGGGATGCTTATCGCAACTATGCAATAATAAATCAATTGGTTGTCATCAAAAAAATAGCGAATTGATCTTGTTTTCGGTAAAAGGGGATATAAAAAAGTGGTAACAGCAATTAAAATAGGAGCAATAATTTGAAAAGATTTAAAATTATATGTATTATTCAGTAAAATATACCTATACAATTTATATGAAAGTGAACCAGTTATGAAAAGTGCCATTTCAAATGGGAAAAAAGCATAGGTCCACCATATCGAACGAAATCCCAAAAAATAACAATAAATCCGTACCGATAAGCTTAACAGCAAAAGCATAATTAAAATTACTGTCCTTCTTCTTACAATTAGGGGTGCTATCAAATAAAAGCACAGCTCAATCGACAGTGTCCACGCATGTGGGAGGAAGTTAAAAAACCATACTAGCGGAATCGCTCTATCTTTATTTATTCCAAAATACAAATTCCCTGATTGAATATCAAAACCTAAAAAAAGACAAATATCCTGTCCAAATACTAACAGATTGGAAGCGATCAGGAACAATATTGTTGACATGTTCATTTTTTCATAAAAATTAATAAAATATTGTAAAGTATAGGTTTGATATGGAAATAATTTATATAAATAGAATACAAATGATAAAATAATTTTCAGCGCCAGTAATGAATAATATACCGGCATTAAACGAAGCAATCTATTTGAATAGAATGCATAGAGCAAATTCCCATTTCTATATTTTTCATTCAGAATTACCGACATATAAAATCCGGAAATGATATAGAAGCACTCAACCGATGCCCTTCCTCCGGTCATATCATAACCGAAAATCCCACCCGAATGATATAAAACTACAGCGAGAGCTAAAATTGTTCTAAAAATACCCATTTATTTGCCATTATTTCCTGCCATTAACATTCACCGATTCCTTCAATTTCATGGCCTGCCTGAGCTGCAAATAATCATGCGTTTCTCTAATCGCTTTTAAATCATTATCGTTTTCTATTAAATCCCAATTGCTAAAACCACGGTCAATTGCTTTTTGAAGCCACCGCATAGATGTATCTTGATTGTTGGAGCGCGCATATATACAAGCTAAATTATAGTAGATGGAGCTATTATCCGGCTGAATAAGTAAGATCTTTTTCAGCAAATCAATGGCCTCGGGATCTTTATGCTGTTCGGCGTATAAAATAGATAAAGCGGTCATGGCCTTGATAAAATCCGGTTGAATAAACAAAGAACGATTATAGAAATATTCAGCTTCTTGAAATTTTCCTTTTCTGTAATAAAGATAGCCCAATCGATAAAGCAGTTCTGGATCATTTTTTTGATACTGCATTTTTTTTTCGATCTCAGAAATTCTATCATTAATTTGATCAAGACCGGTTTGCGCTTTCTGTAAGTTGGAGGGTGCCTCGGGATGATTGGGTTTAAGTCGTAAAGCTTCTTTGTAGTGTTTAATACCTTCTTCTACTTGTTTCAGATCAATCAAGGCAACACCCAGGTTATTATGGGCCTCTGCCGAATCAGGATTGATTTTCAATGCCAAGCGATAGTGGTGAATAGCCTTGGTTATTTCCTTTTCACCATAATATGCTGTGCCGAGATTGTAATGGGTATAATCCGAGTGGGGATTAATGGCCAGGGCTTTTTGATACTCTATGATGGCCTTCCGAAAATCGCCTTGGGCGGCATAATTTTCACCAAGGTTGACATGCGGCCGGCTTTTATTCGGCGACTTTGCGGTTGAATCCGTCCATAAAGCGATCTCATTTTGCCAGACCCGGTTGCGATCAAACGTCCAATACGCCAAAATAACGGAGCAGGCAGATAATATTACAATAATCAATTTGGCCCGTTTGAAAATATAAAAAACGAAACAGACCAAAAGGAAAAGCGGCATTATCGATGCCAGATAAATGCGATGCTCAAAAATAAGATCCAACGGCAGGATAGTTGACTCAATGATAAGATTACCGAAATACCATAGGATACCGAAAGAGACAACTCTCTCCTTTTTGGCTGCATAGATCGCATAGATGAGAAGGCCGGCAATAACGGCAAGGGCTCCAAGCGTACTTAAGGGATTGATAAGAGAACTTGATATGGTAATATCATGGTCGATATTTAAATTTGATGGCCTTGGAAAAAGTATTAAAGTGACGTAATAAAGAACAACACGAAACTCGGTCATTAACCGTTCCCACATGCCGAATTCCAATTGTTTATAAAGGTTAAAATAATGCAAAATTGTCGGAAGGCGGTTTGCCAATACCAGCGCGAAAACAGCCACGACAGCGCTTCCGATCCTCCAGGTAGTATTATTTATCAGCCATTTTTGATTCAGATTTTGAAAAAAATAGTAATCATAGATAAAAATCATCACAGGCAGAATCGCGGCTGTTTCCTTACAAGCAAGGGACAGCAAAGCAGCAATGCCGCTGCATGTGAAACCGAAAAGCGACTTAAATCCAAACCTGTTGCTATCACTGATTTGGTCTTTACGGGTTTTGATGTAGCAGACCATGGCCAGCAGGTAAAACATGGTCATCATGCTGTTCATGCGTTGAATAATATAGGTCACTGAATTTGTGGCAAGGGGATGCAATAGCCAAAACGCGGCTGTAAAATAAGGAAGAAGAAACAGCGGATTACTTATGGAATCATTCAGCCGTGGGATTCTTAAGAATGGATTTACATCTTTGTCAGGGGCGTTTGAGACGACTATGGTAAGCTTAAGAAAAAAGTATAATAAAATACCGTTTACGACATGGATTAGAATGTTTATAAGGCGATATCCAAAGGGAGTGTAACGACCGAAATAGTAGTTGAGTGCGAAACTCAGCATGGTCACCGGTCTGTTTCGTCCCGAGGTTCCGTAAAACGCTTTTTTCAGGTGAAGCCAATTTATTTCCGCCAGGCGGATATTTTCATTTTGGACAATATTGGGTTTATCGTCAAATTGAAATGGATAATGAAGTGTCGGGCGATATAAAACAAAGGTCGCCACCATCAACAGGCCCAATAAACTCAACTTGTAAATTTGCGGTCCATTCGGAAAGGGGATCGATTTGTTAGGCGATGAAGCCTGACTTTTTGCCGTTTTTTTATCCGGCAAGGTCTTCTTGTTTTTTTGTAAGGTCATTTGAATTGGAATTCGGTAATGAGAGGCACTAAGGGTTTGTTTTTAAAATATCAGGCCGGTTTTTATCCTTAATTTTAAACAGATGCGATCCTAGCGGGTTTGATTCCGCACATTGCGAATGTAGATCAAATAGTTTTTTGCCTCTGTATTTTGGGCATCCAGGGCGAGTGCTTTCAAGAAATAGACAGCAGCCGCTTCAAACCTGCCTGTTTCCAACAAAGTCCGGCCAATGCCGTTATGATATAAGGCTTTGTCCGGCTTGAGTTTTGCCGCGCTAGAAAAAAAATTCAGGGCGATATCCGGTTGCCGGTTGTTCAGATAAGCCACGCCCAACAAATAATGGGCTGTGTCTTCCTTGGGCTTTTTTTCGATCACATTCTGCAGATAAGGTATTGCTTGAAGATTCTCATTCAAGGCGATGAGCGCATGCCCGATACCCATAAGCGTCATGAAGGAATCCGGGTTGTATTGTTCGGCAATCTGAAAATGTTGCAACGCCTCCTGGTTTTTATTTCTACCGAGTAATTCAATTCCAATACAGTAATGGGCGAAATCGTTTTTATCCGTAACCCGAACGGCATGTTCAAATAGGGTCTTCAGATCTCGCCAATAGGTTATTTGGTTATGGGATAATGCCCCGAATAGAAAAACAACAGTTACCCCTATCATTGAAAGCAGGGTCTCCCGATCTTTCCATTGGGACATTGTTTTTTCCATGCTTCCGAAAAAAGCAATCAAGATGCCGATCATGGGCACGTACATCCAGCGATCGGCCATGGCCGGCCATAACCCGGTTTGGGTAAGCCCTATGGCCGGAAAAAGGGTTCCCAGAAACCAAAACCATCCGGTTGCCAAATAGGGGCTGCTTTTCGTTTTTTTTATCACCAATACGGTCCACAGGGCCAGACATAATAAAGCAAGGCCGATCTGCCAAGTGGGAAGCATGGCGCGCGGATAGGGATAGAACACCGCCAGGTCGAATGGCCAGAAAAATTTGATGATGTATTTACCATACGAAACAATGGCATTTGCGATGCGCAATTGCATGATGTCTGCATTGGCAAACGGGCTTTCATTTAGACTGCGGGCAGCATGCATGCTTACCCAAAGCCAGAGGAAAGTCATGATGAACAAGGGGATTTTTTCTGTAAACAGATGCAGGTCGGCCCGTAACGATGCAGCCCCAAATCCTTTGAAATTGGGCTGTGGGTATGATTGTGCTTGCTTTGAAATAAAAGAGAAGCGTTTAAGGGGCCATAGGTCCAGCAGCAGCAGAGTGAAGGGGAGGGTCATGACAATAGGTTTGGCCAACAGGCCAAGGCAAAATAGAACCAGCAGTAGAATATATTTGGATATATGCGGTTTTTGAATATAATAAACATAGGTCAACAAGGTCAGGAGCCAGAAAAAGGTGCTGAGCAGGTTTTTACGCTCGGCAATCCAAACAACGGACTCTAGTTGCAGTGGGTGTATAGCAAAAACAGCGGCGAAAAGAGCGCTTTGAAAAAACCGGTGGCTGATTTTTTGGAAGAACCAAAAAATCAGAAGCGTATTCAGCACATGGAAGCCGAGATTCATTAAATGATGTCCGGCCGGGTTTAGGCCGAAAAATTGGCAATCCAGCATGTGCGAAATGACCGTCAAAGGATGATAATAGGTCGATGCACCTTCATAAGGAAACTGAAAAGCGTGGACAAAGCCTTGCAGGCTTATACCCTTATTGATAAACGCATTTTCAATAACATATACAGAGTCATCCAAATGAATGAACCCATATCCTTTCACCGACCAGTAGACGATGACTGTTAACAGCACCAGTATGAAACCATGAAACAGGATTTTTATTTTTTTCTTTTGGTGGTCCATAGCTTGATATTCAAATTTGAAAAGGATTCGGATCAGTCTTTCGGCTTAATTGTTCAATTCATGGGAGATGGAATACAGTCGGAAATAAAGCGATGCCAACGATTCGGGCCAATATTTCCTGATGATGCGCAGATCCTCATGGTGGCGCAAGTTCAGACGGCCTGCCCGGGATGTCTCGGATTCCGGATGGATTCTGCGAATCAGTAATTTGCGGGGAATATAGACAAAATCTCCTGGAATATCGGCCAATCGCAGGGTGGCTTCCCAATCTAGATTCATCTTATAGCTCGGATCGAAAAAGAAGGTCCTGATCCGACGCCGGTTGTACATGATGGTTGGGCAACATATCGGGTTTCCGGCGGCCAGCAGCATTTTCTTCAGACCCGGCGTGCGGATACGGCCTTTTTGTACCAGGAACGGTGTCAGAAGGATGCGCTTTATGACCAACAGCAGACTATAACTGCGTGCAGTGTTCTTCACATTCTCCATATAATCGGTAAAGGCAATTACCGTATCGTTTCCGCCGGCAACCGCTAAGCACGTTGCAGTATAGTCCGGCGCATAGATATCGTCCTGATGCGCCAAAGTAACAAAAGGGGTCTGGGCGGTTTGGTAAGCCATATTCCAGTCAGCGGCGATCCCTTCGGATTTCGGATTGACGATCAATGGTAAACAGTACTGACGAGCTTTTCGGGACAGAAAGGGCGAAGGTGTTGAGGTAGACAATACAATCGTGCTCCGGGCCGTTTGAGCCAGCAAGGATCGGATGCAGGCGTCGAGATAAGGCGATTCCTTGTAGGCTGGAATCACAAAAGTGTGCATTTCTCCGGTGTTCATAAGGACGATGTGATTGCACCATCTGATGGCGCTTTAAGAATCGCCGATCTACAGGGTGATGCTGCTAAAAAGATTTGCATGCGAGCTTGAAAGGCCGCGATGGTCGCCTTTGAAACCCTGCCGTTGAGCGCATTCAAAAAACGGGAACCATTGTTGCCGGTATATTCGGCAGAAAACCAAAGATACAAATACTGATCAATTTGTTCTTCCGGCTTGAAGCGTAGTCTATCCGGTTCATCAGGTTGAAAGGTTTTATAGAACCTGCTTATTTTTTGGCGCTGGGCTTCGGATAGCGTATCGCTGCGGCGATAAATACTTAAGATCGGATCCATATAGACCAGGGTCATGATGGGTTTCAGGGCTTCATACTTTTTAAAGAACAGTTGATTCCCGTCCATCAGGACAATGGTGCGAATATCATGGCGCTGAAGAATATCGCTTGCGGTTTGTGAAAGTGGATGGGTCATAAAATATTGGGTCTCGTCAGCACGGGCATTCATCACGGCTGCGTGACCATACCAGAAAAAAGGTTTGTCGGGCGAGTGAAAGACAGCCGCACTGCCGATGCTCAATTCATTGGTGATGCAATTGCCGGCCGCCACCAGCTGTTCAATGATTCCGATTTCCCGGATATTTTCCTCTTTGGCAACGGCGTTGATTCCGATCCCTGCCGGGAAAGCCGGTCTGTAATGGATGCCCATGGAATTCATGAGCAGGGAAGAGACCCAAAATAGACGATCGAAGGCCATGAAAATCGCGATCATCATTACCAGCACCGGGCCGATTTTAGAGAGCCGGTCGGATTGTGAGACCAAGGCTGACGGCTGAGCGCTTCCGGGCCAGAGAATGAGATGAATACAGAGAAAAGGCAGGCAGCGCTCATAGCGCAGTGCCGGTATCACCAGAAGAATTGTCAACGCGATATTGATAAAAGTGTTTTTTCTATCGGTGCTCGGCAGCCACGGCCGTTTCATCAAGGCCATCAGGATGACGGCGGCATAATAATAAAAATCAATGAGATGCATAATCTCAAAGGTGGAACGGCATGAATCCGGGATGATCCGGGGATTGAGCATGTTGATCAAAAGCGCTTCAAAGGCGCGCAAGCCTAATGGATTGGCAAGGGGCCAGACTACCAATAGCAGACCGCAGCAGAGCCACTCTTTGCGCGTTTGTCGCAAGAATTCCTTGATGGTGAATCGGGCGCGCCCGCTGAAAACCATATGAAGCGTAAAGTAGGCTATCGCGAAAAAAAGGCCGTGATAAAAGAAAAGCGGATGGGTATTAACCCAGATGATTTCCGTTAATAATAGTAGAAATAGGTATGGAACCACGATTTGGGAGCGGTTCTCGATTTGTTTCAGAAGGAGCCACCACAAGCTGAAAAGAGCATAATTGAATAGGTCCGGCTGTAAAATCACCCGCCCGTGCATGGCCATTATCAGCAGCAGGATTTGGATGAAAAAAAAGCTGTGCCGCCGATTTTTTTTAACAGCCGATATCAGGATGGTTATGAATAGGATAAAAAGGACCATCCTGAAGATGTTGAGCCCCAAGAAGGAGAAATTTTTATAAATCAAAAGCATGACGATACCGGGGAACAGGTTTGGATAAGTGGCGGTGATCGGCTCGGCTTGCACGGCAAAAGGGTCATGGATGACAGGCTTGCCGTTCAGTAGAAAATACTCGCCGAATTTCATGTGCCACCAGCAATCGATGCCGAGAAAGGGAGTCAGATTGTAGAAAACAGCGGTCAGCAAGGTGGTGAGTGCCAGAATGGAACCCAATTTACTGTCATAAAATAGCGATTTTATTTGATCCATGGGGTTTTTACAATCTGATTTCGGCGGTGGTGCCGATCAAGGATGTTTTCTGGGTATTTTTGCGAACCACCACAACCAGGCCGGCCAGGAAAAGCGCGATGGAAACGGCACTGATTTGAATTGCCGGCTGCCAGTATAATGGCTTGAATGAAAGCATTAACCGGTGGCGGCCCTTTGGAATCCAGGTGCCCATCAGGGCCGCATTGGTTTTGTGCAGCTTAACCGGTGTGTTGTTCAGGGAAGCACGCCAGCCCGGATGCCAGATTTCGCTGATAACCAAAAAGCGGTTTTCCCGGTTTTGCACTTCCAGGTCCAAACGGCCGCCTGAAGCCGAAACAACCGTGACATGGTCATCGCTTGTATTGACAAAGCGGATCGGGTTTGAAGCGGTTGCCGATTCCTCACTGATGACGGCGGTTTTGCGTAGATTTTGCATCAGCATGTGCGACATGAAATCTTTTTCATTGGTCAGGGAGATCAATTCTTCCACCCAGAAAGCGCGTTTCAGAAAATTATTGTTGCGATAAATGTAAATGTCTTTTCGCTGCAAACCTAGATTAAAGAAAAAAAACATGGGCTGGTTCCTGAAATGGGCCACTTCATCCAAATCAGGGGGGCGGGCAAAACCGGCTTGATACAAGGCTTGAACGGGAACAGGCGAGGCGATATATTTCACGTTCAGGGCATCTAGTAAATCCCAGCGGGTGATGTTGAAAATATCGATCCATGAATAGGCGCTTTCCTCGGCAGTATTGCCCCACTGTAACAAATCCGTATAAGTCTTGTAATGTTTCAGGTTGAAAGGAGTATAACCGGTTATGAATTCCAGTCCCATCAAAGCGGCCCAGCCGTTGTTGATGGTATGTCTGAAAAGCGGCGCAATACGAAAAGTTTCCTGATCGTTGTTGAAAAAAGCAGCGAAGTCTGTTTGGGGCAGAATTTCGTTGGCCGGGTAGGTGATGACATAGCGCTTGGAATAATGGAAACCCTCGATGCTGATCAAGGCCAGCAGAACAAAGGCCAGTCCGATTGATACATGTTTGCCCTTTGCCCGAAAGCGCAGCAAAATGAGTTCAAGGCCGATACCCGCAAGGCAGATGCCAAAAAAACCGGAAAGGTAAAGAAAACGGTTGGGCACCCTGAAAAGGCCGAAACCGGGCAGGAAGTTATACAGGCATTTCAGCAAGGGCGTATCCACGGCAAGTACCAGGGTCGTTAAAAAAGCGATGACTAAAGGTATGGTTTGGGGATGCCGCCGCCAGCCCAATAAGGCACCCAAAAAAGCCAAGCATAGTGGAATAAGACCGAAATAAGCGATGTCTTCCCACAGATAGCGATCCAGTTCTGAAACCGCGAACAATGATCCCAGCGCTTCAGGATATAGAAAGGTCAGGAGATGTTTGGGTGTCAGGGTGTATCCGGAAAGAAAAAATTCATAGGAAGCATTGCCGCGGGATAACAACTTGGCTTCGGCTGCAAGGGGCAGCAGATGATAGGCCATCATCCCCAGCGACAGCATAAAACCGGCCGTCAGCCATGCAAAAACTTGAAGAGCCGGGCGGGATTGTTTGCGGCGCAGGCTGATGATGAAAAACCAGATAAAATAACCGGCCAGAAATAGAATCGAATAATAATATAGTTGAAACACACCAGTATTCAAACATAAAAAACCGGCGGCGCCAACCGCTAGACAGCCTTTCAAATTCGGCTGACGGAGTTGATAGAAGCAGGCCAAAAACAGCAGCGGGAAAAAAATGAGAATCGGCAAAATAGGGAGGAAACCCGCATAAGTCCCGGCGATCATCTTAAAATTGAACAATTGGGCCAAGGCCATGAAAAGGCAGGCCCAAACACCGAGACGCATGGCTCTGCCGATCCAAAAAAATATCAGCGCGCCGAAGAGGAAATGAATCCAGATGGTGGGCCCGACGGCCTGCAAAGGCGGCAGGAGATAAAAGAGAAAATGCAGGGGATATAAATACTGGCTTTCCGGATTGGTGAAAATTTGAACCCCGGCAAGGGTATCATTCCGCCAGAAAGGGAGGCCGTGGTTCTCCTGAAAGGACTTATAGGACAGCATTTTAATGCCGAGGTGTTGGGCAATGATATCAGAATACTGAGAATAGGGAACCCTGTGGGAGTCCAGTAATTGCCGGTATCCTATAAGGCAAAGCAGAAAAATCAAAACAATCGGCGCCCAATTGTTTTTAAATGCTGAAGTATACAAAATACGGTGGTTTCGAAGTGTTATGGTTATAGGATTTGGTTATGGCGTCGACTGGCACCTGGTTTGTTCTGCTCATATTCGGCTTCTAATATGGCAATCTTCTGGGCCAGATTTTTCACCTCATAAGTCAGCAGGGATATTTTTATGGCAAAATGCAGGGACAAAAAAATGAGAAAGATAATCCCGAAAATAAAAAGTGCGTTGGTGGGTGAAGCTGCTCCGATCAGGCGACTGATCAGGACTAAAAAATCGTAACGCAAAACAACGACCAGAAGGATCAGGCCTGTTAAAAGCCACATCCAGGAATATTCTTCTTTGAGTCTGCCTTTTTTTACGAGGAGAATGATCGTATAGAAGATGACAAATACCACGAGGATTCCAAATATTCTCTGGGAAAAAGTCATGGTCGAACTCCGTTTTTTCGATAGTAATCTTTATCGCTGATCATGGTGATGAAGATGGACAGAAACATGGTGAAAAAATAGTAGATGATTTTCAAGGTGCCGCGATGCATGCTGCGGCCCTCCGGGTTGGGTCGCATGTCCACCGGCAGTTCCTTTACGACAAAACCCATGCGGTGGAGACGAATGATCACGTTGGTATCAGGATAATCGCAGGGGAAACTGTCATCCGTGAAAATGGAAAAAACCTTTCGGTTCATGCACTGATAGCCGGAGGTCGGATCCGTGATCCGTTCCCCGTTCATGATGCGGATCAGAATTTTAAAAAGCGTGATCCCCATAATTTTCAGCATGCCGGGATGATATCCGCCTGCGCCTAGGAAACGCGAGCCTACCAGGACATCGCACTGGCCGGATTCCAGCATTTCAAAAAAGCGTGGAATGGAGCCGGGTAAATGCTGGCCGTCGCCGTCCATTTGTAATAAAAGATCATAATTGTGCTTCAAGGCGAATTTATAGCCGGTCTGTAAGGCCACTCCATAGCGCATGTTGAAAGGGTGGGATATTACATAGCCGCCGGCCTCTCTGACGCATCGGGCAGTAGCGTCCTTGCTGCCGTCATTGATTACAATGATGTCGGCATTACTATATTCCCGGATACCTTGAATGACGCTGCCGATGTTTTTACCTTCGTTAAAGGCTGGGATGATGATGCATTTTTTCATGGTCGTCGATTGGTTGATTGCGAAAGTTGTTTTTAAAGAACCGTTTTTTACAAAAAACAAGTACCGGCAATTCCAAGAAGCGATAGCTGAGCAAACCGATAAAAATCGAACCGGTTAGCATGAGCAGCAGCCATAAGATAGGGATAGATCCCCTGGCTGAATTGATCCATAGCCATCCAACGGCGTTGATTATGATGGTATGAGACAAGTAGATGGAATAAGAAGCATCGCCGATGGGACGCAGAAAAGATAGGAACACTCTGCCATCGTTCATCTCCATGGCCACTGCGCCGTAAATGATTGCCACATAAGGCAGTCCGAAAAGTAACAATCGGTGGACGGGATTGATGATTGTGATGGAATGATCCGCCCAGGCCCAAATGCTGTTGACAATCAAACAGAAAACACCAAGAGCGAAGCATGTCCTTCGCCAATGGAAAAATCCATTATGCAGCATGACAGCGGCAAGGCAGCCGCCGATAAATTCTAAACAAAGAGGTGAAGTGAGGAGGATGGTGCTGGAAATCATATTTCGGGTGATGGGGTTGGGACGAAAGAAATGGACCAGGACTATGCCCACAGCCCAGGATAAGAGCAATTTAAGCAAATGCTTTTGGGGGGCCAACATGAACGAGGCAAAAACCAGATAGAAATACATTTCATACACCAGGGTCCACCCTACCATCAACAACGGGAGTTTATCCTGGGGGAGCAATAGAAAGGAGGAAATGAAGTGAACCTCATTACCAAGTGTCGGATTGATTAGGGTAGGTTGAAACAGATATACAATTGCCAGCAACAGGCTGTATAACCAATAAGTTGGATAGATACGGGTAAGACGGTTATAAGCGTATTGGGCGATGGCCGACGGATTTTGAAACCGGCCTCGCGTAATAGTGACCATTACAAAGCCGCTGATGACGAAGAAAAGATCAACGCCGGACTGACCGACTACTAAAAAATCGCTTAGCAGTGGATTGAGCGTGCTCCATTTTTTTTCCATGAGCATGATATGGAAAAAGAGCACCAGTAATACCGCGATCCCGCGGAATAGCTGGATATTATATATTTTTGTTTTCAACAGGCCGCTTCCAGTTTGGATTCATTTTAAGGCATCTTTGTATATTCTGTCTGACTTCATCAGAATTTGGATTCAAATCAAAAGCTTTTTGAAAATGGAAAAGCGCGTCTTCATATCGTTTAAGTCGAAAGTAGGCTGCACCCAAATTGTTATAAGCGTCACCAAAACGACTATCCAGTTTCAGGGATTCCTGATAATAAAAAACTGCTTCAGTCAATTCGTTTCTGTTCAGCAAGAGATTGCCGAAATTATAAAACTGGCGGGACCATTCCTTGATCGCTCCTATTTTGGGGGTAGAGTCCAGCCAATTTTTATTGCCGTGTTCATATAGGCTCAGCGTTCCGAAAGGGCTGGTTTCCGCTAGAACGGTCTTATCCATCTTGGTCGGAGACAGGGAAGGTATAAAACCTGACTCAAATATATTGGCGGCAAAGAGATAGAGTGTGTCCGGGGCGTTTAAAATTGCGGTGTTGATCATTTTCGATGGTGTATAAAAAGGATGCAGTCCAGTGGAAAAGATGTGCGGCAGTGCCTTTTTAACATATCCGAGTTCAGGTATCGTGAGCATTTGGACGTATGGATATTTTGCTGCAATATTGCGGTCAAAAAAACGGGTTTCAATTTCGCTGCAAAAATTTTGATTGGTCTTCAGATCTTCCAGGTACTCCCGGCTTCGTTCGAGGGTTTCCCCGCTGGCGGCATTTGTCGGCAGCGGCTTCGGGAAAAAATCTCCCTGCTGGTTGGCCAAATTAAAAAGAAGGAGACTCAATGCGATATAGACGCTATGTTTTGGAAAGAGCTCGCCGGACAGTATGCCAAAGGCGGTAATTAAAGGAAAAATGATAAAGGTGGCATAGCGATACAGGGGATTAAGATACAATAAAGAACTGGCGCAGTATCCAAGGGTAAATATAGTCAGCAGAAGGATAAAGTAGCATTTATTCCGTTCAGAGGGGTCGTTAAATAATTTTTGTCGTCTGAGAAACAGATACCCACAAAATAGAAGGGAAGTGGCAATGCTTAGAATCAATACATCCGGACAACCTCTCCAGAAGTATTTGAGATTGGAAGGTAGAAGATGGAAATAGAGCCCTGTATGCATGTTGGAGGAACGTGCTTTCTCTATAAATATATACAATGGAAACAAGGTGCTCAACAAAAAGAAGCCAAGGGAAAAGTCACCCTTGCCATTCTGCCGGAAGATGACTTTTTCCAGGGATTCCTTTAGTAAAACAAAAATCAGCAAGGATAGCCCTAGAAGAATAACCGAATTTTTAATAAAATATGACAAGATGCCAAGCCCAAAGGCAACACCGTATCGTTTTTGTTGCAGGGCCAAAAACACAGAGGCAACACCAGCGGCCAAAGGCAATTCTAAATAGATGGCCGCGCTTTGTCCGCTCCATATGGGTTGAGCGAAGGCAACCATGCACCAGATCAAAGCGCGCAACGGCTTGATATACATTTTTAAAATGGTAAAAAAAGCCCAAAAAACAAAAGCCGAACAAAAGATATTGAAAATGTGCATGATCAGAAACACGGATTGGGGCGCGCATTGTTCATAAAGCAAAGCGATCCCCGGTACCAAGACATACATGTAATTAATATTGGGTCCCCCCTCAAAATAGCCGGGCTGTTTAGCTAGTTCAAATATATTGAAATGGTTGTTTTTTAGCCAGACCGCTTGGCTATATAAAAAAATACCATCCCAGTAAGGTGGATCCGTCATGTGATTGCGGTTTAGGATCAGGAGGGAAATCAAACAGAAACTGAAAACCAAGATGGAAATGACTTTCGGCTTTTGGAGAGTGTCTTGATGCGGGAGGGTATTGCTTATCATGATCAAGCCCGCTGATTTTTGATTTTCAGGTAGGCGGCTTCCAGTTGAGCGCCGATTTTCTGCCATGAATAGAGCTTTTCTATTTTTCGTCTCGCCGCTTCACCCATTCTGTGTCGGATTTCTTCTGAATTTACCAATGTGGTGATTTTTCGGGTAAGATCGTCCACATCGCCCCTACGAAAGATAAAGCCGTCCTGACCATGATCGATCAATTGGGAGGGACCAGGAAGGGAAGAGACAATGACCGGTTTACCGCTGGCCATGGCTTCCAGAATAACCAAGCCAAAGGATTCAGAGTGAGTGGATGGCAGGACTAAAAAATCAGCGATATTATAATACTCCGGCAGCAAACCTTCCGGTGACTGGGGGCCGGCAAAGATGACCCGTTCATGAAGCTTTTTATTTTCCACAAGGGCTCTGTATTCGGGTTCATGATACCCGCCGCCCACAACCAGCAGGGCTACCCCAAGATCCGTTATCCGTTCCACCGCCTCGATCAGCAGATGCAGTCCTTTAAAGGGGATCAAATTGCCGACAAAAAGAATGATCACCTTGCCTTCCAATCCGTGGCGTTTTATCAGGGCCTGGTCCTTCGGACGTGGATAAAAGCGGTTGGTTTCCACGCCGCCATAGCTGACATTTGTATGCTGTTGCCAGGGGATGAAGGCCGCAGCTTTGGTTGTCTTTAGATAAGACACGCCAGGGGCGCAGATGCCTGAGGCTCCCTGAACGATGCGTCTGAGAAATAGGGGTTCATAAAAACGAATTACTGCCTTTTTAAGGAATGTATTGCCGTAAACATCCATATGATAGGTCAAAAAATATTTTAATCCTTTGATCAGAGATCCAAGATAAACATACTCGGCGCCGCCGAAAAAGGGGTAGTGCAGATGGGTGATGTCAAAGGTGCGCAACCTAGCCATCAATTGCGGCACTATTCCCGCATCACCATAGTATAGAGGGCTTTGTAATCGGATAATCCGGAAGCTGTCCGGATCGTTTTCATAGGTCAAGCGGCCGTGGTCTAAGGTAAATACGGTGACATGGTGGCCGCGTTCGGCCAACACCCTGGAATTGTGATAGCAAATGTACCCCATGCCCCCGTGGTAGGGGGGGAAGGTTGCAATGACGTGGGCGATTTTCATGGACAATGAAAGGTCTTGGAATTAATCATGGGATCTTTATGCATTGATGAAAAGAGTTCTTAGTAGGTTTTATATAGATCATTCCAATTGGTGGCGATTTTTTTAATATAGGGTAGACTCACGGCCCGAATATCCGCTGAGCGAATGCCCTTATTCATTATCAAGTAATGAATGGCAGCAACGGATAAGGCCAAAGCTATGGCCATGGGTTTAACTTTTTTCCCCGATAGTTTTCGAATACGATCTTCGATGAATAAATACCAATATCCATAAACTCGATTGGCCGGGGCCCAGTTGTAGTGCCGATAAGCGATTTCCAAAATTTCTTTACTGTTCGAAATCGCCTGGCTCATATCGACGGTCTTGGAGGCTGAATGCAGCCGATAGGTGGAAAGGCATACGGGTAAATAATAGGCCGGATAATGCTTGGTAATCCGGATCCAGAGATCGTAATCCATTCCGTAAGAAAGGCTTTGATCCAGTCCACCAATGTCCTCAAAAGCCTTGCGCCGAAAAAAGGCCGACGGTTGCGGGATAAAATCGAACATGGCCAGGCGTTCGAAATTAAACGGTTCGGCCGGATAACGGCCGATGATCTGGCCTGTTTCATCGATGTAATGAGCCTGCCCGTATGCCAGCGCGATCTCCGGACGGGTTTCGAAAACTTCCATGACTCTGGAAATCGTACCGGGCAAAAGGGTGTCATCGGAGTTGAGCCAATAGAAAATATCGCCGGTTGCCTTTTGAAATCCTTTGGCTATGGCCGCGGTCTGGCCGCTGTCTTTTTCGGATTGGGAAAAAAGGCGATCTTTGTAACGCTTCAGTATTTCAAGGGTGTTGTCAGTGGAGCCGCCGTCAAAAACCCAATACTCAATATCAGGATAGTCCTGGGCTAAAACGCTTTGAATGGTTTCTTCAATATACATGCCCTGGTTAAAAGAAGGAGTAATGATGGAAATGCGCGCCATTTTCAAAAATACAGTAAATGCAAGGTAGATTGAAAATTTAAATCGATGTATTGGAACGGTTGGTACTCCACTTTTCGGTGAATTGCTCTCTTGTGGTCTGGTCGTAGAAATGCTTCGCATATTTTGTATCATAGATTCTGCGGCAGACGTTTTCCGGCAGCAAAATGGTTTTTTGGATGCCTTTATATTGCGTTGCGTATTCTTTGGTATCCCCCACATTGGCCTTGCTCAAAGAGACTGCTTTTGGAAGATGCAAAAATTGCATTATGGCCGTCTCAAATGTTCGGGATAAATCCTCCATTCTCAGGATCAGCAGGCTGATGGTATTTTCCGTGATGATTTGATAGCCGTCCGAATGGGGAAAATCATAAGCGAAGACATCGATGCCGAAGGTCGGTTTCATTTCCCGGTCGAACCAGTTGCACACATAATCTTCGGATTCTCTAAAATCAGCAAAGCGTTTCTGAAGGTAAGCCTTTGCACCGTCTATGTCGATGCGGCCGTCGATGCCGACCAGGTTTCGCGCGTGTATTCCTGGATTTTCAAAAAAATCCGATATGACTCGACCGATGGGATCCCTTACAATGGTAATGATTTTCCAGGCGGCTTCAGGGTGTGAGGCGATTTTTTTTTGTAAAACGCGGCTGAAAAAAATATGTTTCGGAGTAAGTGTAGTGCTTTGATCAAAGTAGGTCTTTGAGATTTGCTCTAAATTTTCCTTGTTGAGAAAATGGATTTGATAAACGCCACCAGACGAACCGGCATTTTTAACCGAATTGTAGACAGAAGATGAGCCCACCTTCCCCATTTGATAAATTAAAATCGGAGGTCTTTGGGAGAAATTCTCAAGGTGAATGCCAGCGGCCTGAATTCGAAAAATACATTCGATGATCGGATTGGGAAGAAGATTTGCCAAGGTGCGCTTCATGTTGGAACCGAAATTCATTGCAATACAGCTAAGAGTTATCCCCTATACCGGGTAAAACATATTTTTGTCGATTAAAATCAAAGCGGATCAGGGTTTTTTGATTCAGCCGCTTTTTAAGATCATTGGGTAGCACAAAATGCAACCGGTCATAGAAGGCGGTTGCGTAATCCAGTATGCTCGGTTTCTTGGAGAATAATTGCATTTCCCCTCGATAGGCGTCAATTTCTTCTGAAATCTGGCCGCTGTGGATTTTCCAGCCGCCGAGCCATGCTTCTAC
Organism: Desulfosudis oleivorans; assembly: GCA_020723325.1. Classification (GTDB taxonomy): domain Bacteria; phylum Desulfobacterota; class Desulfobacteria; order Desulfobacterales; family SURF-7; genus DYJD01. Next base: position 170,335 of record DYJD01000008.1, read on the forward strand.
GATAAACAGATCCGTTTTTTCGGCAAACTTTTGCCATAAATAATGATCTCCGGCAAATTTGTACGATTTGAGCTGATTATAATCGATTAGTTCTAGCAGATCACGACTCCAGAAGGTCGACTCTTGCTGAATAAACGGCAGCCGTTGGTCATAGAAACCACACTGGATCAAGTTTCTTCGATACCGGAACGGTAACCAGACACCGACCACATGATTGAGCTCATTATAGAGCACAGTAAAGCCGGTTAGCCATTTGACCGGAAGTCTTTCGAAGATATCAAATACGATTTCGAGAGCATGTGGAGAATACAAGTCGCCTGCGTTCAGATAAGAAACGATATCGCCGGTGGCCGCTTTCAGCCCTTTGGCCAGTGCATCATACATTCCTGAGTCTTTTTCCGATATTACCCTGGTGGTCAGGTTGCTATAGCCGCATTTCATTAATAGGTCTTCTGCAATATCTACAGTTCCATCTTCCGATCCACCGTCACAGATAATATATTCAATGTCGACTATATTAATTCGGGCTACAGTATTTGAAAGAACTGATTTTATAGTGTCTTGAATATATTTCGCCGCATTATAACATGGAGTTATAATAGATAATCTTTTTTTTTTCATTATGGTTTATCAATGAATGATGGTGGCCAAGACCATAGCGAAAAAATAGTCTTGACCGTTTAAGAGTTCCAGTTCATGAGTGGAAGGTCATAATGAGGAGCTGCTATTTCGATATTAAAAATTTACATAATCCAAGTAAGAAAAAATGTCCATCAAAAAAGTGTCTAAAATTGGAAGGTTAAAGATCGCAAAAGCCAATAAGCTGGTCTTTTTCTTCATTTTGAAATATATAATTTAAAGTTTCATACATATGTTTTGCTATGATATTCCCTTTATAAACCTTTAATCTGATTTTTTTTGATCCTCTAAATAATGCTGCAGCATGTAAGTGAAGTATCAGTAGTTTTCCAAGGCCCTTTCCGCGAACTTCTTTTCGGACAATTATTCCAAGAGAAGGAATAGGGTATCCTTCATCCCAACCTCTAAGCATTCCATAAGCAAGTATACGGCTTTTCAATGCTATGGCATAATATAGATCTTTACCTGTATAATGGCATATCCTTTCTGACTCTTGAGATGTAAATGGATGAGGGTGAAAAAAAACTGAATCATCGCTATCCGCAATCTCCATAAAAAAGTCAGTCAATGAAGATTGAAGCGTTGGACAAATCCGAACAATTTCAAGGTCATTCGACATTTTCATTTTAAAATTTTGCTTTTTATTGCAGTTATTATATAGTTAAACATTCGCGTAAGAGTTAGTTTGTCACCTATGATCGGACTTGTCATAGCAATATTTTTTGTAAACAATCCGCATAAGCAATAGAACGGTTTATGAATATTCAAGCAAATCCAGAGTGCCTTAAAATAGATTATTCGATATAAAAGTTGGTGTGTCGGATTTCTTTGTTTGGTATGTATTTTGTTGAAAATATAGTCGCTTACGGCCTGAACAAAATATGGCGCCACTCGACCATATTCCTTTATTTGTACAGAAATCACTTCGGCAAGGAGAGAAAGTAGTTGGGAGGCTGTTTTAGTAGTTTCGTACCAGCGATTTGCTGATATATCTTCATTTAACGCTACGAATTTGCATTTATTGCGAGCAAGGCGAACCCAAAGATCATAATCCATGGCAAATTTTTTATCCGAATCAATCCCACCTGCTAAAATATAGGCATCACGATGAAAATAAACCGAAGGCTGAGCGACATATCCTCTTGCAAAAAGTTCGTAGCATACATTATCGCCAGGCGCTACTTTTATAGTTGGATAGGGGCGTAAATATTTACCTGCCTCATCGGAATAATGTCCTTGACCGATGATGACTTGCACTCCCGGATTTCGTTTGATGACCTCAGCAACATTTGATAATGCATTATTTGTTTGAAGGTCATCCGAGTTAAGCCATGTATACCACTCCTTTGTTGCCAGTTTAAATCCTTTTTCAAGTGCATCGCTTTGGCCATTATCCTTCTCACTTTGCCAGTAAATCTTATTACCATAGCTTTTCAGTATATCAATCGTCCCATCAGTGGACCCACCATCCATAACTATTATTTCAACATTATTATAGTTCTGGTTGAGAATACTGTCTAATGAGTCTGAGATGAATTGCGCTTGATTGAAAGATGGCATCACAACAGAAAAGCCTATAGTTAGATCATCGGGAAGTGTGAGCGCTTGATATTCAGACGGAGAAGACATTTCCTCTTAGACTTTCTCTTATCGCTTTCTTCCCGGCAACGAGAATTTTAACTACAGTCCTTGGTGCCCAGCGAAAATTGTAATAAAGCCAGTAATAAATTGCTTTCAAGCGAATAGCTCGGGTGAATGGAGCAGGTTTATCAGGTGAGATAATGTTGCCGTATTTTTCGCAGTGAGCTTGTTTCAAAGTCCAGCTATAAGGAACAGTGCCGTAATATTGGTGCACAGTTTCTACGATACCACGGAGTATTCTTTTGGTGTCTTTTACTGTTTGGGCTTCCGAATGAAGACGGGAAAGGGATAAATAATCGTTAATGAAATAAAATTGGACATCCTGTTGCCAACGGAGCCACAATTCGTAGTCGAGTATCGGGGATTCAAGCTTTCCCAGCAGCTTGCTGCAGATGCGCCTGAAAAACAGGGAAGGTTGTGGTGGAAGACAGTGGTGCATCATCTTACGTTTTTGTTCTCGTAGAATCGGACTCCAATCAACCCAATAATCCACAATAGGCGATAGCTTTTCGTCAGTATATTTATTCCTGCCGTAAGCAACCATGGCACATCGATTAAAGTAAAAAAAAGTCGCCACTTTCCAGAATGTTTCCGGTAGGTAGACGTCATCCGAATTAATCCAGGCAATTATATCACCGTCTGTAGCAGCTATGCCTTTATTAACCGCGTGGTATTGGCCGTTATCAGGCTCACTAACAAAGCGAAATAGACTTTTATGGCTTTTTTGGTAATTTTCTAAGATTTCAATTGAGTTGTCCCGTGAGCTACCGTCCGCCACAAAAATTTCCATATTAGGATAATTTTGAGATAGCACGCTGTCTATAGTCTGAGGCAAATATCGCGCTTGGTTGAATGATGGTATTACAACTGATATTTTGGGCAACTCGCTTTGAGGTAACGATTTGACATGGTTAATATCAACAATAAGTGGAGTATAGGATAAACTAAGCACGAGCTCATTCATAAACGGCTTTCTTTGGTAATTACACGCTCTAATATATCACTGATTTCATCCACATCATGATCGGTTAAACCTGAGTAGGTTGGAAGATTCATGCCATTATCACCTAAAAAGTCTGCGTTAGGGAGGTTGAATTCACCTTTATACATAGGCAAATGATGCATGGGAACAAAGAAAGGACGTGTTTCGATACCAAAGTTGTTAAGTAAAACTTGACTAATCTTTTGTCTGGATTTTTTATTTGTCGATTTGAGTACAAGGCTGAACAACCAATAAACATTTTGATATCCAGGCGGCTCAATCGGTAATTGAATTAGCCCTTTTTCCTGAAGTCCACTCAGATTTTGAAGATAGCGCTTAGCAATACGGCGGCGTTCGGACAAATGAAAGGCGGCCATTTCAACCTGACCAAGGCCGATGGCTGCTGCTACATTGGTCATCCGATAGTTATAGCCGACTATAGAATGCCAATAGCGCCGATCAGAATCAAGATCCATTCCCTGGCCTTTTAGCAATTTGGCCAGGGCACGCTTTTCGTGATCTTTTATGAAAACCATACCTCCTTCACCTGTGGAGATGATTTTGTTACCGAAAAAACTGAAAGCAGAAGCATCAGCAAAACTGCCGGTCGTGCGGTCGTTTATCTTAGCACCAAAACTTTCAGCACAATCTTCAACGCACCAGGCTCTGCGGGACTCGCACAATTCATTAATTTCGATCATAGGCGCGGGAAGCCCAAACAAATGGACTGGTATTACACCAACCGTATTCGGCGTCCAAGCTTTCTCAAGTAATTGCGGGGTAACTGTCCAGGTGTAAGGATCGACATCCGCAAAAATAGGATTTGCACCGCAATACTTAACAGCGTTTGCGCTTGCCACATAAGTAAGTGCCGGTACAATTACATCCATACCTGGTTTGAGGCCCATAGCAAGGCATGATAAATGTAAAGCGGTTGTACCATTACTAACAGCTATCCCATGCTCAATTTGAAGAAATTTAGAGATTGCGCTTTCAAATAGTTCGATATATTTTCCCGAACTTGAAATCCAACCTGTTTCAATAGCATCAGTCGCATATTCCTTTTCCCGGCCGGAAAGAAGTGGCTTTGATACCTGGAATCGAATTATTTTATTATTCATTTATGAGATCTATATCAGATTGGCTTATGTTATTTTGTGATTAATAAAAATAATTATATATCAGCAATTAAGCAAAAAACACATTCAAATGCAATATAAAACTTATTGGATACAAAGCTTTAATGATTATAGGAGTTCATATTTTTAATTTATTTGAACTCGACACAGTTTTGTATAGGCTGGTTACATGTCGGGCGTATGCGGCCATTGAATTATGCGCTAAGGCTCTGATCTGCCCTCTTTGAGCATGAGCCATTCGATCTTTTGGATCATTTAGCCATCGAAGCATCTTTTCCGCCATATCTTCGGCAGAGGTCGGATCAAAAAGCAAGCCTGAACCCTCCGCCATCAATTCAGGCAAAGATGTGATATTGGAACACATCGCCGGACATCCAAGAGTTTGCGCCTCAATGACTGGGTAGCTCGATGCCTCAAAAAGAGAGGGCATAATGCAGAAGGTAGCTGAGCGGTAGATACCACCCATATGTTCTGACGGGATGAAATCCAGAAATAAAATATGATCTCGTAAATTGAATTTTTTTAGAGCGATCTCAACATCTGCCCATCCTGAATGTCCTCGATATCCTGTAAAAACAAGTTTAAAATCATGTTGTGGGGCACGATCTCTTACTATAGCAAGAGCCTCGAGTAATTTTACGTGATTTTTATGTTTCCAAAATTGAGCCGGATAAAAACCAAACAATTTAGGAAGGCCATAAATGCTTTGTACCCTCTCTGGGGAAAATGATTTAAGACCGAGTTCTATATTTGGATTAAATGCCGCTGGAATAGTAAATACCTTTGACTCCGAAATATTCATCTTTTTAATAATATCTTGGCGAATAAATTCTGAAGACGCAATAATCGCAGAGGCTTTTGCAGCAGATCTATTATATAAATCACTCCTTGTTTTTAATTCATATTTTGAAAAATTTTCAGGATAATGTAAATGCTGGAGATCATGAAGATTGAGGATGGCCGGAACATTGAAATTAGTTCTGGTAAAATATTGCACTGGGCAATGTAGCACATCGACCCCTAGAAATTCATGTAACACGGGAAATAGATATTTGGGGTCGATTGGGTTGGATAATTTTAGTTTGGTGATGAAGGCGGCTTTAGCAGCGGATAAAAGCGGATTGTCATGCAATCGGAAAGGGTAATAGTCTACTAGATTTGAAAAATTTAATTGTAAATTAGAAAGTTGATCTTTTCTGCAAAGAAGCGTGACGCGCAATTTTTGGTGGCCACCATTCATTAAAGCATGAACTAGTGTTTTCATATAAATTTCAACGCCACCGGATACGCCAAAGTATATCTGCATTGTATCAATAGCAATATGAAGCGATTCGTGTATAGTAGTTATTTTTTTGGTTTTGATGCTATTGAGAAATGTATCCTCGGCGAACTGGTCTATTTTATTGATGAATGAGCGGTATAGTTGATTCCTTTTTGTCATGTGTATTATTATTATTATTATCGTTGTGTTGAAAAAAGTGATTTATAAAATATGCGGATTCTATTGAATAATTGAGACTCGTAGGCCCTAATCGTCTTTGCTTGCTCATGGATTAGTTTGAGTCGTGCAGCTCTGTCTTCATTACACTTGCTAATAAAAGATAACATAAGGTGCTTTTCATAGATAGACTCGGAATGTATATCAAATGCTGCTGCCTTGTTGAAAATATCTATTAGTTCTTTGCCGAAAAGTTTCGTTCGAACCAGACTTTCATCATAGGCCTTCTGTTCAATGGTTTGATTATATTCTGAAGTTGCTGAATCTTTCCACTTTTTTGCAATAACATTTGCCAAGTCATCGGGGCTGTCTTTTGTAAAAAATATAGCTGTTGATTCACATTGCTCACGGTGAACCGGAATATCAGATACGATTAAATGTTTTCCAAAAACTCTTGATTCTTCAATTGATGTGCTCCAGCCTTCAAAAAGAGAAGGTTGAAGAACGCAATCGGAAATACGAAAAAGGTTCAGTTGATCTTGTCTATCAATTTTCCCTAAAATAGTAATCAGATTTGTGAGATCATTCTGTTGAATATAGGATTCAAGCTCTTTGTAATAACCGGGAAAGCGATAATCCTGATTACTACCTGTACAGATTAATGGGATATGCAACCCCATGTCTTTTAATATTTTCCAAGCCGAAAATACTGTACGATGGTTTTTATGAACCCAAAATTGATTTGGTAAGTAAATAAATCTTTTAGGAATCGAAAGTTTCTGGATAACCTCATAAGGATTGGTATTAAAATTATTTTGAGGAATAACCGCTCTAAATTTAAGTATAGATGCTTTTCCGTGTAGACTAGGGTAAATCGTCTTGAAATCATCTGCTACTGTTTTACTGCTACAGATTATTCGAATGCAAATTCCGGCCAGAAAATCATAGAACATATTTCTATTCTGAATTTCTTCAGCGGCAAAAAAATGCGGTTGATGCTTGTGCTGAAAATCTGGAATCCAGCCAATCGCAGAAGCCGAGCAGATAAATGATGGAATACTGGTAAGAGGAAAAATAATGTCAAAGGATTCTTTATTAAAATATTCGTTGAAATCTTTATCGATTGAAGGTGTGTTGTCCGGAATTCGCTTCACCGTCAGCCAGTTAGTGTTTGCTGCATTTTCAGGATATATAATCTGCTGATTGAAGGACTCCGGAAGAAATATACAAATCGGTGGTACAGTTTCAGGCGGCAATAATGACAGGGAATTTAAACAGTTTCGGATATAGTAAAAGCCGGCAACCCATCCGGCATGATCATTTAATTCAGCTTGGGTGAGAGGGATACAAATTCGATAGTTCACTAATTTGACCTTTTGAAATGGTTTATATATTTTTCAATGCCCTGTTCAATGGATGCAAAAGAATTTTGTATTCCTAATTTTTTGATTTTTGAGATATCAGCACACCAACGAATTGGATCACCAAGTCGAGGAGTGTTAGAAAAAATGAGCTGTTTTTTTATGCCAATGGTTTGCATCATTAGCTCTGCTATTGTTCGGATTTTTGTTTCACGGCCGGTTGCAACATTAAAAATGTTTAATTCAAAATTCGATTTTTCCATAATAGCTTGGACAGCCATACAAAAATCATCAATAAATATAAAATCCCTTGTCTCATTTCCATCCCCATAAAGATATATCTTTTCTTCGTACTGAACTTTTTGATAGATATCCCAAAAAATCTGCTTTTTCAGACCGGGTCCGAACACGGAGAAAGGTCTTAGTATCGTTATGGGTATATTGTATAATTTATGATATTTTTTGCCGATAAGCTCGGCAATTTTTTTATGAAACCCATATGGAGAAATTGGATGAAGTTGATCTGATTCCTGAATAGGAAGTTTTGCTGGGTTTCCGTAGACAGCAGCGCTTGATATTAAAATCACTTTTGATGCGGATGAATACTGCGCAACAAATTGCAATAAAGATTCTGTTAAAATAACATTCTTTGTAAAGTCATTATTTTTAATATCCATAGAATTGGAAACCGATGAACCTCCGGCACAATGCAGGATAAAATCAGGTTGCTCATGAGCTATGATTTCCCCAAGTCTTTCATTTGGTAGACGCAGAATATAAACCTGTTTTGCCGAAGGTTTCTCTATCAATTCAGTACTTGTGCAGGCAATTACATCGTATTGCCGACTGCTGAGGTAACGCCAGAGATTACTGCCAATGAATCCTCCGGCACCTGTGATTAGTACATTTCTAGAATAGTTATTCATTGCGTTTCACAGCCCAAGCAACACCATAACCGATATCCGAATACATGAAACTATCAAATGACTTATTTCTACCTATTACATTCTTCCAAACATCGGAAAGATATTTGTGTTGCGGATGAACAATATCGTCCATTACAATAACCCCTCCTAACTTTAATTTAGGCAATGTATTACGTAAATCTATCATGGCGCCTTCTTCTGAGTGATCTCCATCTATGGTAACTAAGTCAAAGTAGACTTCAGGATTATCTTTAATAAATTTCGGGACAGTTTTTTTTGAATCGCCGGATGTAAGATTAATAAGGCCGGAATGACCCAATCTTGTAATTTCATTTGTTACAAAATCTGGTCCGGGATTTTCCATTCCAGCGTAATTTGATAACCATAAATCAAATCCAAATATATTGACGGATGGGCATGCGGAGGATACAACGCCAAGGCTGCGTCCTCTGCGAACACCGATTTCTAGGTAATTTTCAGGCTTCAATATTTTTGCCGCCGCATACAATACAGTCAATAGATCAATATATCCCCATGAGTCAGAAAAGCGTTCAATTCCTGCTTTAAAATATCCGATTATAAAATTAAGATAATCATCTGGACTTAATTTTTCGAGCGTGGATATAACGGATTTAATAGTTTCAGCTTTTGTGCTCAATCTGAAAAGCGTATTGGCGGAAATTTGAACAGGTTCTAACCACTGGATCGGTTTTTGATGGAATGTCACATTTGAATTTTTTTTCATAAATCGAACCTCTTTCGACAGATACTGCATAAATTATTTTTAAAACAGATTAATTTATATTTAGCGGTCTTATTATAGGATGGACTTTACATTGGAACAATACACCCGGTGGGACATTTTTCGTTACAATTGAACCCGCAGCAATGACACTTCCAGCACCGATACGCACTCCTTGAAGTATTGTAACACCAAAGCTTATCCAAACATCATCTTCAATAATAATGGGTGATGAAGATATCCCAGGTAATTTTTCTCTAGGGTGGCCTTTATCGATGATATGACGGAAGTGGGTATGACGTTCATGTGGGTTCAAGGAATGAGAAGTGCCATCATTTATATTCACATCATGGGCGATTAGAACTCGATTTCCTATAGCAATAGATTCCATTGACCAAATTTCGCTACGATGCCCTACATAACACCAATCACCTATAGTTATTCTACCCCCATGTCCCCAAGTTAAAAGGTGTCCACGAATAAATGAGTGCTTACCAATATGTATTCGATTTCTCTCCCCGAAAAAATTTTCAATTAGGGATTCAGGTGCTAAAGTTGCTGTATCCTCAATCATTGCGTTAATTGACCGGGACGGGGACATGTTTTTTGACAACTCGTTTGCAATCCAAGATATAATTTTTGTTTTAATATTTTTAGAAATATCAGAGAAATTGAATATTGGCATTGGAATATTCACATTTATTAAAATGTCGCTAAAAAATAACTGATAACATGCAATTTCCATTTAAGTCCGCATAACCATAAAATGGGTAGGTTACTCCATTTCCTTTTCTTTTTTCCTCTATGATAATTTGTCCAACTTGCCTTACTCGAAGAATAGTGCTCATTAATGGGAAATAATCATTGTAGTTTGATTTGGATATTCTAGAGTAACCTTCCTCATTGATAGTGGCTAATCCAATTTGAAATGTATATTGTCCAGGAGCTATCAATAGCTCCATTTCTTGCCGAAAGCGGATGCGACTGTGTTTGGGGGTTATTGCAGGTGCCTTAATTAAATACTGCCAAGACGTTTTCCCATGAACGTTAACATTCATCTTATCGGTAATAACGATACCGCCGAGGGGCACATCAATATCGTTTAATAATTCAAATTCATAAAAAAAACATGCTGTTTCACCGATTTTAAAAGAGCAGCGAGGCTCTCCCGCTTCATCGCATAAAGCAACCCCTGTGCACCTTGCAATATCTTCTTCGCCAATAACTACAGCCTTTGATAAGTCTAAAAATGCATCTTCGGACGGCCAGTCATCGATAATGTCCGACACGAAGGAAGCGCAGTCTGATCGGACCTTGATATCCTCAGAAGTATGCTGCGGGATTGCTTTACTTGTTCTTAATTTCGGTCTGTCCAAGGCATAATAGCGTTCAACTGCTTCGTTTGGCTGACCTTTGAATACGCATTTTCCATGATCAAGAAGTATCACTTCGGTGGTGTATTTTTCAATAGCCGACATGTCATGAGAGACAAAAATTATCGATGTGTTGCCATCTAGTAAGGCTTGCATTCGCGTATGGCATTTTTGCTGAAAAAAGATGTCTCCAACGCTCAAGGCCTCATCAACAATCAAAACATCCGGTTTCACACAGGCTTGAACCGCGAAGGCTAATCTTACGTACATGCCGCTGGAGTAAGTTTTAACCGGTTGATCCAGGAAATCTCCGATTTCTGAAAAATCAACTATTTCATCAAAGAGTTTGTTCATTTCATTTCTGGTAAAACCCAGAATGGCACCATTTAGATAAACATTTTCCCTGCCTGTGAACTCAGGGCTAAAGCCGGCTCCAAGTTCAAGCAAGGCTGCTATTTTGCCGTTAATTTCAATTGAACCGGAGTTTGGCCGTAAAATTCCGCAAATGATTTGAAGCAATGTTGATTTCCCACTACCATTCCGACCGATAATACCCAAGGCATTGCCTTTTTGTAGTTCCAGCGAAACATCTTCAATCGCATTGAAGGGACGATGATATTTTTTTCTCAGTGGATGAAAGATTTCTTTCACCCGGTCCATATTGCTCTCAAAAAGATTATAGGTCTTGGTAATATTTTTCAATCTGACCATTATATCTTGTTTCATGCTAAATAACCTTTAATTTACAGCGCATCGGCAAAATGTGGTTTCAGTTTTTGAAACAACATCGCGCCGCAGATAAAAATTATAATAGTAACAGACCAAAAATAGATCGTAAGATAGAAGCGGTCCCAGAATGGAATGAAGTAAATGAAGGAATCTCTGTAACCTTGAACAATGTAAAACATCGGATTTAGCTTTAGAACAGTCTGGATTTTTAACGGCATGATGCTCAAATCCCAAAAAATGGGTGTGGCCCAGAATCCAAGTTGAAGCATAACACCCACAACTTGAGCAACATCCCTAATGAAAACATTTAAGGCCGAGAAAAACCATGAGAAACCGATGGCAAGTACGCACATGCAAAAACCATAATATAAGAATTGAAAAAAATAAAAACTGAAAGGCATTTTTAAAAAGACAATAAAACCTAGCAAAACAAGTAAAAAGACCAAATGTGTTATCAGGCAGGATAGAATTTGAATTATCGGCAACACCTCGGAATGAAAAAGCGATTTTTTGACTAAATTGCTGTTTACGATGACAATATTGGCAGAACCGTTAACAATATCAACAAATACAAACCAAGCGGCAAGTCCGGCTGCCAGCCAGGCCATGAAAGGCACATCGCCCATGGGCCTGGTCTTGAGTCCTATGCTGAAAACCAGGTAGAAAATAGAAATCATGATTAAGGGATGAATAAATGTCCAAATGAATCCCAAAATAGATCCAACATACTTTCTTTTGACTTCTCTTCTAGCCATGGCGGCAATAAGTTCTCTTTGACGGGCAACTAGTGATAAAAACGCAAAAAAAATTTTAATGTTTTTTATCATGCAATTTTTCCATTGGTGGGATTGGAGCAAGATTGCTTTGTTGAATTGGCTCAGCGATTAAAGCTATAATAATTATTTTATGCGTCAATCATAATCTCTTGGGATCATCATTTTAATCCGCTGTAAAAATCCTGGCCCTTTGGGCCAGGTCAGAGTTCATTAGGTTCTACCTTATGAACAGCTCATTTGTTACAACCAAGACTTGAGTAGCCCCACAACTTAAGCCAAGGAGGAACAAATGAGCCGATTCAGAAAATTATCACAAACGATATGGCATTGCCAGTACCGCATAGTGTGGACGCCAAAGTATCGTTACAAGATTTTGACTTGCTCCCTAATCCATAATGGCATAGTCCCTGTGGCTGATGGCATTGACGATGGTTTCGCGTAAGGCCAGAATCGGTATGTCCAGATCTTCCTTTCGCTGCAAATCAGAAATATCCAAAGTGCTGCCGACATACCCGCTAAGGCTTTCCAGGACTGTTTCAGGCAGGTCCAACAGACCTGTCTTGATGGATTGGGTGTGTATCAGGTCCATCAGCGCCTAGATAATATGGTTTGTTCGCACCGGCAAGTACTTTGATTCGGAAAAGCAATTTTTCCTGAACAACAAGCGTTTGAAAAAAGAAGCCTGGAATGGGGGCAATGCTGTCATAAATTTAGCTGGCCAGGCGTTCTTCCAACTCAAAAGGATCTTGCTGCAGATCAACAAGCTGTTTATCCTCAGCCACGCCGATGATGATTTCTCCGCCGGAGCCGTTGGAAAACGCCATGATGGTTCCCAGGATTGAAGCGAGTTTCTGCGGAATTTTTTCCCGCTTGAATTCCAATGTTCGCCCTTCCTGGGACATCAAAAGTCTATTTATGTCGGAAGCCATGAATTACAAATTTCTAAAAGTCTGTGAGCGGGTGCTTCCAATCAAGACCGGGAAATCGGCTATAGTCTCTGTCTGTTGTTATCCAAGTATTTCCGGACTCGATAGCTAGTGCAGCCAAATAAGCATCTGGAACTAAATTGCCTTTCGCGTTGGTCTTACTGCAAAGGTTGATAAATATTCCCCAGTGGCGTACTCCTGGGGATACAAAGACGGCATTTGGATGTTCTATTATTGATTCCACGAATTGAATTGCGGTTTCGATTGGGGTTGGCGGATTGAAAATCTTTGGATGTGACACAATCCGTAAAAAACCGCTTAGGACCAAAGTGGAAACCGCAAACAAGCTATCGCTATTTAAAATATTTTCGACAAGTGACTTGAATTGTGTATGATTGGGGGAATCTTCCCGGTGCGCATAGACCCAAACGTTCACATCCAGTAAGAGCATTAATCGTTTTCCATGACATCAAGCAATGATGCTGAATCGTCCAGATCAACGCCTGGCTTCAATCCTCGACCGCGATAGGTTATTATTTTAACAGGTTCTCTTTTCGATTTCGGTCTGCGCTGGGACAAAAATTCCTTTATCGCAGTCTCCACAATGTCCGATAAGGTGATATTGGACGCAAGAGCCGCTTTTTTGGCCTCATTTAATATATTGTCATCAATGCGGATTGTAGTTCTCATAAACATCATTCTATGGGCCGAGCATCAAGATGTCAATTGAAAACATCAAGTCATCTGACGTCAATATTTGACCTTGAGTCTTGTTTCGGTGATATTGCGGTTGGAAGCCGCTCCCATTATCGCGGACGGCTGAAACAAAGGCCACGGCTTCTATTTTATGTTTCATGTATTCCAACCTCAGTTGCCTGATATCTCAACCACAAATCCATATTCACCGGAGAGACTTTCGGATGAAATAATCCCGGGGCGGCCGGATCGATCAAGACCGTCCGTACCGCGGATGAAAAAGGAAAAGCTGTTGCCGCCGTGATAAGCATTGGAGCCGATCTTGGCATCTGTAGGGGGCAGGTAGCGATTGTTGCCGGAGGTGTCCAGGAACAAGGCAAATCCATTATGGGCCGCGGCTCCCTGGGAAAAGAAAAGCTCCTGGGCCGAATATACATCGTTGCCGGCCTGGTCGTTTAGAACGGCGATGCTCTTGTCCCAGGCCGCGGCCTGGAGCGCGCCCACGAGACCGGAGTAAACATCGTCCCCGCCTTCGTCGATCAGAATGCCGGCGGCCGAATGGGCGGCGCAGCCTTGGGCATAGCGGGAGCCGAGATAGAAGTCATTATTATCACCCGAATTTTTCAGCAGGCCAAGACCATAGGCAAAGCCGCAGCCTTGGGAAAAATCTCCGGCTTCAAAGTGATCCGCACCGTCGGTGTCGATTAGCATACCGATGCCGCCGCCGGTATCACCGCGCAAGCCGAAGCCGAATCCCTGGGAGAGGCCCTGGAAGATGCCTGGATTCTGATAACAGCTCGGGTATTTTCCGCCGGCGTAATAGCGGTCATCACCGGCGCTGTCGAGCAACAGGCCGACACCTTTGGGGCCGCCCACCCCCTGGGAATGAAAATGGGATTCATAGCAATCGTTGCCACTGGAGTCTAAAAGCAAGCCCAGGCCCCAATATCCAAAGCCTTGGTTCAGTTCTTGGCCCTGGTAGGCATCATTGCCGCTCAAATCCATGAGGATGCCGATTCCCATCAGACCCGCGGCCTGGGCCAAGCCCAAGCCAGTGTATTGATCATTTCCGTCCAAATCAGTTATGATTCCGATCCCGAGGATGCCTGTTCCTTGGGCGAAATCGGCAGAAGCGGCATAGCGATCATTGCCTTCCAGATCCATCAGAATACCTATCGGATGGTCTATATCGCCGCAACCGGAAGGGCCGCCATAGAAGTCGTCACCGCCCAAATCGATCAGTACAGCGATATCATCGCGGGTATATCGGTTCGGCCCTGGGCCGCCGATCAGGATTAAGCCCGCATTGCTTTCACTGCTGTGCAGGATTTGACCGGTCACACCAGGAAGGGCCGGCGATATCAAGGGTGCCACCACACTTGCGGAACTCTTTTTAAATTGCTCCAGCCAAGTGGGATCCATCAAGGACAAAAGAATGCAGGCGGATTCGAACAATTTCGGATAATCAATTTGGTGAGCCATGGCAAGGCATTTCAATTCGTCCGCAGGCATGTGGGTGTCCTCGATTTGCCCTTGGCCGCAGGACTGTGAAATACTCCTCGCCAACTGGTGGATGTGTCGGGTCAAGAATTGCTGATCAGCTTTTGATAGGTATTGAAAGGCCTGGTCCCGTTCGGCCAGCGCCGCGGCAACGACGGCTTGGATGTACTGGATATGTGCTGAAAAATCCGTTGAAGCAGGAGCTGAAGGGAATTTTGGACCTGTCGTTTTACAGATTTGATCAAGTGGCAAATCCAGCAGGTCTACTGATTTTTCAAGCAAACTCCTTATAGAACGGTCTTTAGCCATTTCCCCGATTTCGGCGGACAACTGCAAGCCCACGGAATTCAACCGCATGGGGTTATGACGGATATATTCAATAAGTTCAAGCTTAAAACGATCATCGTCTAATTCATCCTTGATGAGTGCGGCCTGAAAATTTTGGTATTGCTGGGCCAGATCGTGTTTGTCGATCAACTCTTGCAGTAAATCCGAAATAGGATTCGGCGTAGCCTGATAGCTTGAAAAACGTGCTTGAATTTTTTCCATGGCAGTAGGCGGCTTCTCGGAAAAAGCGCCAAGGACCACAGAAATCTGTTGAGGCTGTAAATGCTTTTCGATTGCTACGCTCAGGTTTTCTGCATATGGATGAATGGAAAGCAAGTCAACTAGCTGATCAAGTGTTGGAATGCGGGATATGGACTCACCGCTTTTCATTGTAATCGACGTATCAAGTCGAAGAATGTCAAGCAGGATGGTATCACCGGCCTTTTTTTCATTTCGGAGATATTGAATAAAAGGATCGGCATTATTTGCACCCGCCTCCTTTTGCAATCGACGGCCATCAAACCGTACTATGATATCACCTGCCTGAAGTCCGGCCCGCTCGGCCGCGGATCCTGAAATGACCTGGATAATTCGCAGACCGCCAGCAGGTTTTGGGCATAAAGGGCAGTCCGATTCGGAGATGGAGCGAAAGGAAGCACCCAAAAAAGCGGGCGGCCTGTATCGGTCGTTTTGCGCAAACACTGATTGAGTCATAATGCATGCATTGAAAAGAAAGAAGCAGGGCAACAGAATTTTATAACTCTTTTTTATCATCGTTCGGCAAGAGAATTGGATCTTCTTTTTTGGTAATCGCCTCATTATGAAACTTCAACGTTGACTAATGTTTTTCAACACCGGATCTATCTTTTTGCGCACATGGTACAGCTCGTATACCTGTTGTAATTTCAACCAAATGTGCGGGCCGGTATCAAACCACTTTCCAAGCCGAAGGGCCGTATCGGCGGTAATAGCTCTTTTCCCGGCAATAATTTGGGAAATCCGATTAGCCGGGACCTGAATGGCTCTAGCAAGTTCCGCTGCATTCATGCCGAGCTTATCTAGTTTGTCAGCTAAAATTTCCCCAGGATGACTTGGTGGATGTGCCATCATGAACTTCCTTTTGCTGAGAAATTTTATAGAAGGCCAGATACCCCAGTTTCAGGACAAACCCATGGTTACATGGTACGGATTACGTCAAATGTACAAACGAAAGAAAAAAAAGGGAACATTTTAGAATCAGACATTAAAGGCGCAAAGGGGGTTCGGTTCCAGAATAAAATTCATAATATCAATATTTTATTTTTGAATAACAAGATCAGCTTGCTATAGAGATCGTAGTATAGAAAGAAAAAAATCAAATCGTGGAAATAGGTTAAGCATTTTTAATATATAGCTCCGCTTTCTCAGTTACAATATTAAATTGAATATAACATACTAAAATAAATTAATAAAAATTAGTATTTCTATGATCCCAAACCAAAGCTTTTAAATTCACTTGATACTCAGTTTTTCAAGCGAAACAACGTTTATAATAATCGGTGATTTTTGTCAATATGTAAGTGCCAAGGAGTCAGTCAGTAGGCAGAAGTCAGAATTCAGCGTAATATAAGGAGTGTCTATCTTCTGTATAATAAACTTAAATTATGGTATATTTTTTGTATATTCCATGATTTTTTGAGTTAGTAAAGCAGTAAAGGCCGAGGCGCTCTGCTGATCTAAATGTATTCCGTCGGTTGTGCGAAGGGTTCAGGGTACTATCTTTGAAAGTACGTATTGAGCTTTTTCGTAAACAGCCGTTTTGAATATTTCAATTGCAAACAGCAATAGGATGGTCATAACTATCCATGAGCAGAGATGTTCGAAAAGAAAGAATGAAAAGATCAGTTTCTTTTTCATATATTCAATATTCATTGTCTTGACCAATAATTCCATATTGCCGAGAAGCAATTCATTCCAAAGAACCACAAATAGAAAAAGGAAGAAGATATGAATCAATCTTCTTGTAAGAAGAGGGGTTTCTTTATTCTTTAGTTGTTCAAAAAAATATGGCATGGTGGGAATGAAGAAAATGCAACGATAATCGAAATTGGTGAATGCAAAAAAGCAAAAAAGAAGACATGATGAGCCCATCATGAAAAAAACGATATCCCGGGAAGATACTTCTTTTTGAGTAATTACATATTTGCCAGATAGGAAAAAGGATATTATGAACAGAAGCGATACGGCTGAAAAATATATAATTTTATTAGCGGGCCATTGCATGGAAAGCCAGCAGAGCAATATGGATGCACCGAATGTCCCCCTGGCGTAAGGCTGGATTACGGTTTTTTGTAAAACAACGAAATCATCATAGGTGAGCAAGAAATATATACTCCATGCCAAGGTAACAAGGAAAACTGTCCGCCAAAACTTAGGATTTTCTTTTATGTGTCGGATAAAAATGGAAAAAGAAACCAAGGGGTAAAATTTTAAAAAACTTGCAAATAAGATCAAGAGATATGAAAGAAAGTCAGCATAACGCATATTTATATACAAACAATGGATTGCTGAAACCAATATAATGAAAATGACCAAATCATTATTGGCCCGCTCTACTCCCAACATTATTGCTGGAGAGAATAGAATCATTAATGCAACTAGGAATTCCTTCAAATCCCTTGGACGCAAAAGGCTGATCGCAACTAGCAAGAAAAGGCTTACAAGCAAACCGCCAAGGAGAGTATTGTCATTTCGTGATAATCCGAAATTTCCAATCCATAGCCACATGCGCGAATAGATGTGAACGCGATTTTGCACATCATATGGATTTTTAAGAAATACATTAAAGCCGTCTTGATGGGCATCGGACGCTGAAAGAATTGCATGCATATCTGCGAATGTCGGTTCTATATGTGGGATGCCCCAATAATTCCAGAAGTTATGATTGAACATATTGTACAGAAAAAAGATCAACAATAATATGATAAAAATCGACCAGCGTTTAGAATAGAAACAATATAGATATTTACTTTTGTTCACATCACTAGTTTCAGGCATATTCTTTCTTTCTGTACCTTGGACAGTGGGTTTCACTGGAAAAATAATTGTTAGGAACGATTGTAAAACCTCTTCAGCAATGACCTAATGTCCTTTTTTTACGTGTTTATTTATTATAATTCGTTATGTCAAAAAAATAGTGAACTTGAAAACAATAATGTACATTGTCCAAATATTGAAGTACATATCAATCCTTGGTAATCTATGCAACCGAAGATGCAAGGGCTTTCCAATGTATGGTGAAACAATATTACCTGATAAGAATTGAATTGAACGATGGCGAATATTTCAAAAAAATTTCAGAGAAATCACTATGATAAATTAAGTGAAGGACGGCAAAAATCAAGACTCCCCTTTTCATGCGGTTTTGATGAGCGCTATGACCCGTTTTTGCTTGTAAACAACAAGCAGGCCTATCAATATTTTTGCGATCTTTTGGCCGAAAAAATAACCGAACGTAAAATGACTGTGTTGGACTGCTGCAGCGGCTCCGGAATTTATTTGCCGGTTATTGCAAAATTTTGCGAGCTGTTGATAGGTATTGATATATCTTATGGCTTGCTGAAAGAATCCAAAAGAATATTTGAAATTGTAGATTCATCAAAAACTTTTATCATGCAATCCGAAGCTGAGTCGATTTCAATGAAAGATGATTCGTGTGATATGATTGTAATGATTGATTCGTTTCATCATATTGAGAGCCCAAGGAATGTCTTGAAAGAATTATCAAGGATAGCAAAAAAAGATGCCGTGTTTTTATTAATAGAACCGAATATTAATAATCCATTGGTATTTATCTCACATTTGATACCCAGAGAAGAAAGAGGCGCGATTGCTCGAAACACATCGAAAAAGCTTAAACAATTACTATCACCCTATTTGTATGACATTCAAATTACCGGCATTAATTATGTTGCATCCAATAAAGCAGGTTGGATTGGAAAATTAGTGACTAAAATAACCGCGTTGTTGTTTGCTCATGTTTTTTCGTTCTGGCCTATTAGACTTTTTATTCTTGGACGTTTTAAAAAGGAGGCTTAACACATTGGGCATCGTTCAACTGATTTCCCCGCCACTGATTGCGTATCAAAATGATATCTTCGGCATGATCCCTTCCCCTCCAATTGGTTTGGCGTCCATCGCCGCTTTTTCACGTAAGAATGGCTTTGATGTGGATCTCATTGATTCCTTTGGGGCTGATCCGTTTCGCACCAAAAAATACGGCAGACAATTTGTGATCATCGGTTTGGATATCGAAGATATTTTGAGTAACATAAAATTAAATGCGGATGTCATCGGAATTTCGGTACATTCAGCCATGGTTGCCAAATTTTGCATGGATCTGGGATTGAAAATAAAAGAGAATTACCACAAGCCTGTCGTAGTGGGAGGTCCACACATCTCATTGAATTATGAACAATTTATTAATGCAGGGATCGATTATGCTGTCATTGGTGAAGGCGAGTTGCCGTTTATTCAATTGGTTACGGACCTACAGGGTGGGGGAAGTGGGAAAAATATTCCCGGTGTCGCGACCTTAGGGCAAAGCCGAATTCAAAACGGTGATGTTCTTGAAATGGATGATCTGCCGATGCCGGCTTGGGATCTGATTCCACTTAAGAATTACTGGAAGACTAAAATCAATCATAGCCCATTTCAAGGTCGATTTATTCCAATGATCAGCTCCAGGGGATGTCCATTCAAATGTTCATTTTGCACTACTCCTCTTACAAGTCGCGGTCGCTGGCGGGCATATTCGGCTGATAGAGTATTAAAAGAAATTAAATTTTTGCATGATGTCCATGGCGTTGTTGATATTGCCATTCAAGATGATAATTTTAGTGCCAATCCCAAACGTACAAAAGAAATTTGTGAGCTAATAGTAAAAGAAGGGTTGAATCTTAGATTAAGTTTACCATCCGGAGTTCGATTGGAGACCTTGAGTGAAGATTTATTAAATGCAATGAGAAAAGCCGGACTAACGTATCTTTCGTTGTCTCCGGAATCCGGATCAAAAAGAATCAGACAGCTCATGCGGAAAACCTTGGATGAAAACAAATTTTATAGAATCCAAAAACATTGTAAATTGTTGAATATTAAAATAGGGATTTGTTTCATTATCGGCAATCCGGAGGAAAGAATGGCCGACATTTTGCAAACCGCAAAAATGATAGCCAAGACCATTTATCTAGGAGCGGATGATATCAGTATTTTTATATTTTCGCCTTTACCAGGTGCTCCTTTAGCAAAAACATTTGAGAAAAAGTTTCCAAAAGATTTGTTGGGGTTATGTTGGACCCCAAAATGGAGGGAGGACTACAAAAAGTGGGCAGTAGTTCGATATCTGCTTTATGCCGAATATGCTATTCTAAAAATTATTTTTCAGCCATTTTCTATATGGCAACATATCAAAAATGTAGTCAAGCGCGAATTTGAGACCAAAGGTGAAATGGGTATCGCGAGGTTGCTGGCCAATCGCTTTTCATCCGCAAAGGGTTCATGGCCGGTAAAACCCAGATGAGCGATTTTTATTGGCAAATATCAAACAGCTTATATCTTGAAGAATTGAGGCATTCAAAATGAATATTACTATAGTCGGAGCTGGAATTGCAGGTTTGACATTGGGTTATTTGCTTTCCAAAAAGGGGATACCGGTAGTATTGATTGAAAAAGAGTCGGAAGTCGGCGGCTTGGCGAGAAGTTTTCATTATAACAATTGGAGCATTGATATCGGGCCGCATCGATTTCATACCGATGATCCAGTAGTAAAAGCATTCCTGGATGAAATTATGTCCGGGCATTTAATGGAAATCGATAGAGACAGTAAGGTTTATTTTTGCGATACGCATTATAAATGGCCCCTGACTTTTCACGACGTTTTACAGCTTCCTTACAGTCTTATGGCAAAATCAATGTGGGATTTGATATTTCGACCCACATCGGAGGGGGGGACCTTTGAATCATATGTCATGAGCAAATACGGCAAGACATTAACGGATTCCTTTTTTAGAGAATATACTTTAAAATTTCTAAAAATGGATTTGAAGCAATGCCATAGGGACTGGGCGGAGACGGGGATCAACAGGGCTACTATCGATAAGGAAGTGCGGACTTCTAGTATCGTTGATCTACTATTTGGGGTTTTAAAACCAAAAAAGATACACACAAAGTTTTTATATCCCAAAAAGGGAACAATTGATTTATTTCCAAAAATTCTATCCCAAAAAATTGAGCGATTAGGCGGAAAAGTACTCACCAATAAGAATATTGAAAAAATAAATAGGGCGAAAGATGTTATCAAATCTGTTGTATTTTCAGATGGGCAGGAAATACAATCAGATTTCCTTTTTTGGTCCGGTTCGCCAAGTACGTTGGAAATATTACTGGGTTTTGAGAAATCGCAATTGGGATTTTGTTCAACAGCCATGTGCAATTTGCTTGTGGAAGGCCCGCCGCCTGTTCCTTCACAATGGGAATATTTTGGTTCGCGCGAGATTATTTTTTGTCGACTTTCCACAAACACCTCCTTCAATCCGGCATTGGCCCCATCTGGGTATTATGGGCTATGCGCTGAGATTGTATGTTATAATAATGATTATGTGTGGAATAATGCCGATAAACTATTAAATATTATTGTTCAAAATTTAATCAAAACAAAAGTGGTCCGCAACTTTAACTCAATCGTCGATGTCCATTTTGAAAAGATTGATCAAACATATCCTATATATAGAATTGATTATCTTGAAAAGTTAGGTCAATATTATAACAAATTGCAGCAAGTAAAGAATGTTTTGGCATTTGGCAGAACAGGCGGGTTTTGGTACAACAATATGGATCATTCCATTCGCTTATCCATTGATTTAGCGAACTCTATTATTGATTCGGATATGTTGTCAACCCCTGAAAGGTTGCCTTATAAGGGGGTATTTCGCGGGGATTTTTAAATGGCCTGCATGGATATGCCATATGAATAGATATGAAGAATACAATAAATTGGATGCTGAGAATCTGACTCTTTTAGGAAGGTTTATTTATCCATGGGCGATTAGATATCGGAATCAATTGGCCTTAAAACATATACCCCAAGAGAGCAATGATCTGTTGGATTTTGGTGGCGGCTATGGGTATCTTATCAGACACGCTCACTGTCTAAAAGCTGTCAGTATAGATGAAAAAGCCATTTTGACAATAAACAGAGATCATCAAGGTAATGTAGTTTCGGAAGAATCTGCAGAAGGTTTCTTGTTCGTTGATAAACTGCCGTTTGATGACGAGTGCTTTGATTGTATTACGGCTGTAGCAATACTTGAACATATTAAGGATATAAAGAAAATTTTACAAGAATTTAACCGGATATTGAGAAACGGCGGTACGCTGATCATTACAACGCCGACCGGCATCGTTAACCGCATCTTGCCTTTCTTGGATAAAGGCTCCAGCCAGTTGCGGGGAAAAAAAGTCACCGAAGAACATGAGCATTGTCTTGGAATAGAACAAATGCAGCAATATGTGCAAAATATTTTTCGATTGAAATTATACAAGCGGTTTCAATTCGGTATCAACCAGCTATTCATCTATGAAAAAAAAGAAAGATGATCCTGTTTTATTCCGACATGTAATATTGATAATATTTTTCAGGAACCCGAAACATAAGAATTGTGTCGAATAATTTGTGAACCTTTTTAAAATCTTCCTTTTGCGATAAATCGTAATTTACTCCTTTAAATCGAAATGGTTCAAAATGGAATTTGGACTTGAACCCGGTAACGGTTATATTAAGATCCGGCCGCCGAAATAAAATTGGGAAAATGCCCGTATCGCTTCCCGCAATTACTAAAACCGAAGATCCAGGAGGAATTTCATGAATAAAATGCTTCCATGATCCTTCTGAGCACAATTTCGGGTAATAGGCACGGTCTCTATTGTTAATGAGGTTGTATAGAAGAGGAAATTGAGTGACATTATCATAAATTGCAAGATAAAAAAGGTTTAATGACGATACCAAAATCGCAATGCCGGCGAGGCCTTTAAATATTCGGCTGTGCTTTTTAGAAATCTGATCAAATATTGATCCCATGCAAAACAGACCGATAATAAATGTAACTATATAATAACGACCATTCCAGGGTGTCCAGGGCACTTTAATACAGACGAATACAATTGAGAAGAGGGCTGTTATCGATATAATTCTTAAGAATCCTGGTCCACGGAAGAGTACAAACACAATTGATAATAAGATTGGAATTCCAAGTAATCCATACCATCCATCCACATCCGTCGGATTTAGAGAGCCGCAGACATCGACTATTAAATGCTGATCAGGAAATAAGATGCCGATATTTTTATGCTCTCCTAAAATCAAATCGTGAATTTTATTGAGTGCACTCCCTCCAAATTCTTTTGGTAAATCCATAGATTGTAGAGAAAATCGTAGGAGGTTGGCGGCGATTTTCAGGGCATTATCATTGCGGGGAAAACTGGATATGATTTTTTCAGGACCCAATAGATTTCCGTATATTGAATAATTATGATTCAAGAAAATAGCTAATATAATGGCACTGGCAAATGGGAGAACTAAAAGTGGAATATATTTCTGATTGATAGTTTTGATGACCGATAGAAAATGTTTTATCCCGAATTTATATAACAGATATAATCCGAAAAAAAATAGGAAGGGAAAAGCGAAAGCAGCAAAAGTCGATTTTATGGTTAAACCAAATAATAATGTGGTGCAAAGAATATATAAATGGATAACACATTTTGATTGCAGATAATTGATCGCCGAAATGAAAATGATAATTGCAGCGGCACCCAGAATTAGATCATTTTTCGTAGATGAGGCAGAAATAACTAGTAAAGGAAGGGCGGCGCCAATAAAGGAGATCGCTTTGCTTAATTGCACCTTCGAAAATAATTTATCAGTCAATGTATAAATTGACGAAATAATGGTGAGATAACTAATGAAACCAAATGTTGCAAGACCAAAATCAGTATAAAATCTCAAATATAAGAAATACAGAATATCATAACCGATCTGCATGGTATCCAGGCGATAGTCGTTAAAATTTTCCAAATACAAGCGACCTTCTGCTTGCATCAGTACAATCCTGGTCAAATGGTAGGTCAGGCTGTCCCAGGTTGTTGGAGGCAGTAGGAACCCTTTAACGAAGAGACAAAGAAAAACAAAAGAGAGTACACATGTATAGATAGGATTATTTTTTACAAACAGTTTGAATATTCGGCATGAGTCAATGATGATCTGAAAATTTTTATATAAAAGCCACATTGAAACCGATACGGCAAAAATGTCAAAAAGAAAAAAGAAACTATGAATACCGAGCATGAAAAAAAAGTGAATACAAACTGAAAGTATTGATAATGCCGAAATTGTTGAATAAGAAAAAGCTTCCGGAACTGATAAGACATATCTGCGTATAATAGAGAATATCGCCAGTATTATAAGAGCAATTTCAAATGTTACAATGAGAGAGAAAAACAAATGCATTTCGTCCTCTATTTATCAAATGTTGTTTTTAGCAGATTCAAGATCATGTCATCAATCGGTATTTCATTCCATAATGGGAGGAACTTTATCCAGGACACAGCGCGGCTTTCAGGGGAATCCGCAGTTGAAATTCAACTCCTGCACCTGGCTTGCTGCTGCATTGAATCCGGCCTTTTAATTTCTGGGTCACCAAATTATAGACGATGTGCATGCCCAAACCAGTTCCGCCATGTTGGCGGTTGGTGGTGAAAAAGGGATCGTACATTCGCTTCAGCGTGGCCGGAGCCATGCCGACACCATCATCCCGATATTTCAGAAGCAGATCGGTATTGTCACGGTAAATGTCGAAATAAATGTTCCCCTGGGGAACGTCTTTAAAACCATGAATCAACGAATTCATGACAAGATTGGTGACAATTTGCGAAAAGGCGCCCGGGCAGCTACAGAGTTCCACCTCTTCAGGACAATTGACGTGAATTTGATGGGGTGTGCGCTTGTATTTGGGTTTGAGGCTGAGCAGAATTTCCTCTAAATAGTTCTTGACCTCAAATCGTCGGGCTTCATCCGTTGATTGATCCACGGCAACCTGCTTAAAGCTGTGGATCAGATTCGCCGCCCGGTTAAGATTACTCTGAATTATGTCGGCTGCTTCAAAAGCAATTTTCATGTATTTTTCAAGATCAGATTTTTTCAGTTCGTTTTGTTCGAGGAGGGCTGCATACATTTTGGTGGAGTCATGTAAAAATGATGAAGCCGTGATACTGACCCCCAATGGGGTGCTGATTTCATGGGCCACTCCGGCCACAAGACTTCCCAGCGCCGCCATTTTTTCATATTGAACCAATTGTTCTTCCGCTCTTTTTCGATCCGTGATATTCCGCGAAGCGCCCAAAAGCGCCACAGCCTTTCCGGCAGTATCTCGTAAAAATCTCACCCGTATTTCCGCCCACATGGTGGAACCGTCTTTACAGTAAAGCTCCACATCCTGGGTGCGGCTCCGCTCCGGATCAGCAGAAGCATCCTTTTCTTTTTCCAGTTCCTCCTGAAGTACCTGCAGGGCGCGGCTTAATGAATCCGGCGTCACTGCCTTATCAAGACTGATATTCATGGCCTCTTCAGGGGTGTAACCACGGCTGTGCCGTATGGAAGGACTGATATACAAGTATCGCAAAGTGGCAAGATCCATGGTCCAGATGACATCAGATGAATTTTCGGCTAAAAGTTTATATTGGGCTGCGCTTTCCTGCAAAGCCTTTTCTGTATTGGAACGGCTCTTTTCCAGTATTGCACCTTGCCAGATCAAATACAGGCAAAGCAGTCCGGCTGCACCGATGATTCCCCCGGAAACCGGCAATAAATGAAGGTGAATGGCTGAAAGAAGAAGAGCCACAATCAGGACCACCGGTATGACGGTTCGCGCCGTTACTGCCAGGTATTTTTTTTGAAGCAAATTCAAATTCATCTTTAAATATGTTGCCTCCACCAGCTTTTTCATGCAAGGATATCATCTAGAATCGGATTTGCCAATAATCTACTTGCAAGCCTTTGTTGACATTTGGAAGGATGGTCTTATCCTCTTCCAAAGATGTTCAATTTCCGATATGAAAGGAGTAGGCATTATGATAAAAGAAAAAATGATTTCCGCTTTGAATGAGCAGGTCAACCGTGAAATGTATTCAGCCTATTTGTATATGTCCATGTCGGCCCATTGCAGCACCATCGGCCTCAAAGGCTTTGCCAATTGGTTCATGGTGCAGTATCATGAAGAAATGCTGCATGCCATGAAAATTTATGAATATATTCTCCGGCAAGGCGGCGAAGTCCGTTTGCAGTCAATAAAGACGCCCCCGTATACATTTGAATCCCCGTTGGACATGTTTACCAAGACCCTTGCCCATGAACAATATATCACCGCCTCCATCAACGAATTGATGGAACTCGCCATTGCCGAAAAAGACCATGCCACGCAGATTTTTCTAGAGTGGTATGTCACCGAGCAAGTGGAGGAGGAAGAAAACGATAATGACATCATCCAACAACTGAAGATCATCAAAGACAATTCCCATGCGCTTCTAATGCTGGACCGTGAGCTGGCCGGCAGAATCACAACCGTACCCACGGATTTCAGCAAGGGGATAGAAGCCGCCATGAAGCAGAGCGGCGCTTGATCAGAAAGGGCCCTGTTCCATATGGAGTTTTTTGACGGCATTACCTATAATCTAAGAGGACTGAAGTTCGGACTCAAAACCCCGAAACTGCTGTTTTGGGGTTTGTTGCGCCTGGGGATAGTTCTGGCAATCACCGGATTGTTTGCCGGGCTGATTTTTGCATATCATGAGGAAATCATGAGCCTGCTTTGGAGCCGTCCCCAAAGCAACTGGCTTCAGTGGGTGTGGCTGCTGTTGTCCTGGCTGCTTGTCGTCCTGCTGATGGGGTTGTCGGCAGCGGGCTCGTATCTTTTTGCCCAGATTTTTTTCAGTGTCTTGATTATGGACCTTATGTCGCAAATCACCGAGAGGATCGTCACCGGCAACATGCAGGTGTTGCCTGAGTCCTCTTGGTGGGCCCGCCTGCTGTTTTTGATTAAGCAGGAAGTGCCGCGGGCAGTGTTGCCTATCATGATTTCATCCCTGCTCATGCTGTTGGGTTGGCTGACCCCTTTGGGGCCGGTGATTGCAATCTTTACCACGTTGGTGACAGCCATGTTCCTGGCCTGGGACAATACGGATCTGATTCCGGCGCGCATGCAGGCGCCCTTTGGGCAGCGCTTTCGGTTTTTAATCCAACATTGGGGCTTTCATCTGGGCTTTGGTCTATGGTTCCTCATTCCCCTGGTGAATATCCTGTTCCTTTCCTTTGCGCCCATCGGCGCAACCCTTTACCATATCGAGAGAAAAAAGGCAGAGCAGCAAGGGGCAGGCTGAACACGGACTCCTTACGGCAAATCAAGCAGAAGGTCTTGATAATCTTACGACTGAATCGCGGCTGGAAGCCGCTCCTATCAATAGGGTGTGGCCGAAATGATGATCAGGGCTAAGTCGAATGATAGTTGCTGATTGCTTGGCGCAAAGCCGGTTCCAGGTCGGTGGGGGTGTATCCCCGGGCAAAGGCTTTGCTGCTGTCCAATGAAACATCAGCCGGCCGCGGTGATAGGCTGGGCACAGCTTTGCGGGACAGTTTGCGGATAGCGGGATTTTGAATATTCATCAGTTTTTCAATCAGGCAGCCCATCTCAAAACGTGAAACACGGCTTTTCCCGCCCAGATGAACAATCTCTCCGTGAAATCTTTGGATCGCCAGCAAGAGTCCACGGGCAGCGCTTTGGGTATCCACCGGTGTGCGGAATTCATCGAAAAAAAGCGTGAGGGCTTCGCCTTTATGCGTGGCGGTGATGATCTGATCAGTGAAACTCCGGGTCGGGCCCATGGTCGTTCCAAACATGAGGGGCAGGCGGCAAATGACGGCCGGGGGATAGCACAACAAGATTTCCGATTCTGCCCGTAATTTTTGCTCGCCGTAGATATTGATCGGATAAGCCGGACTGCTTTCAGAATAGGGCGGGTTTTCCCCGTCAAATACCAGATCGGAGGAGGTGAAAACAAACGGAATGGAATTGTCGGCACACAGCCCGGCAAGGTTGACGCTAGCCGTTACATTAATTTTATAGGAAGCGTCGGGGTGCTGCTGACAGAAATCCGGCCGTGAGGCCGCGGCTGTATGAATAACGGCCTGTGGCTTAACCTGCCTGAAAAGCATCTTGAGTGCACCATAATCGGTAAGATCTAAACAAAATATACCCGCACCGCTGATGGTAACCGGATGGTGTTGGTAAAGCCCCACCACATCCCAATGGTAAAGGGCTTGCCGGCAAAGGTTCCAGCCTAGAAATCCGCTGGCGCCGGTGATGAGTAGTTTTGTTTTCATGGCTTGGCTGCCTTGGTTTTTCTCCCGGCGGTCGGATCAAAGGGCATTTTGATTCAGCAAATTGCGAATATGCTGGGAAAGACTGCGCAGGTTGAAGGGTTTGTGGATGAAAGCACAATTGCCGTCCGTCATCATTTCAATGGCTTGTTCATTGATGCTGTATCCGCTGGATAAGAGAATTTTCATATCAGGAGCAACGGTTCTTAAGGCCTCAAACGTATCCGGCCCACTCAAGTCCGGCATGATGATATCCAGGATGATCAGATCGATTCGATTTTTTTTGTTATTCAATAAAGCAACTGCTTCCCGACCATTTTGGGCGGTTATAACCTCATAACCGAGTTCATTCAGGATCTCCCTGCCGACTTCCCTTACATCTTCCTCATCGTCCACCAGCAGAATCGTGCCGCGGCCTTCACCGGCCATACCGGCGGTTTCCTCGTCGTTTTTTTCGGCTTTTTCAGATGCCGGCAGATAGATGAAAAAAGTCGATCCTTGGCCCTTTGTGCTTACGGCTGATATCCGGCCTTTGTGGTTTTTAATGATGCCATAAGCAGAAGCCAGACCCAAACCAGTTCCCCTGCCCATTTCTTTGGTGGTGAAAAACGGTTCAAAAATTCTTTCCAGGGTTTCCTTTTCCATTCCGATGCCGGTGTCGCTGAGGGAGATTTCAATGTAGCGACCGGGCGGAAGTTCCCATTGCCGGGCCGTGGATTCGTCCATGGGGAAGTTTCTTGTCCGAAGACGCAGTTCGCCGCCGTTGGGCATGGCGTGGGCCGCATTCACATATAAGTTCAGCATGACTTGTTCGATCTGGCTGCGATCCACATCCACGTTCCAGAGATTGTGTGTATAGTCCTCGTGGATGACGATGTCTTTGCGCGTGCGATTGATCATCTTTAAGCTGTTGCGCAACAATTCGTTGAGGGCTGTGGTTCTGACTTCATACTTCCCACCCATGGCAAAACCAAGCAATTGCTTGGTTAAATCGGCGCCGCTTTGCACTAGATCTTCGATGCGTCTTAATTTTTCAAAATTGGAATGGCTTGGATCTGTTCTGATTTTAATGATGGAGACATTACCCTGGATGCTTGTCAGTAGATTGTTGAAATCATGGGCAATGCCGCCGGCCAGGGTGCCGATGGCCTCCATGCGCAGCGCCTGCTGCAGTTGTTTTTCCAGCAACTGCCTTTCTTTTTCCAATTTCAATTTCGTGGTTTTGTCCCGCGCAATTCCCCGAAAACCGATGGGTTGGCCTTTTTGATCCGTGATCAGGGAGGTGGAAAGTTCAAAGACTTTGGGTTCGCCGGCCGGCCCGATGATTTCGTACTCGGCAATCATGGCCGGTTCACGGGTGCGGAAAACCTGATTAAAAGTTTGAAACATCCTGCGGGCGGTCTCAGGAGTGGTATATTCCCGGTTGTTCACGCCCAACAGCTTTTCCTTGCCCATGCCGGTTATCCGGCACAGGGCGTCATTGAAAAAGGTCAGGTTGCCGGCCAGATCCACTTCAAAATAGCCTTCTTCAATGGTTTCCAAAATGGTGCGATATCGATTCTCGCTTTGCACCAGGGCCTCTTTGGCCCGGGTGCTTTCGGTAATGTCAAAGGCTGTTCCAAAGATGGATTTGCCCCCTTTGTAATCCAGTACTGTTACCGCCATGTCCAGCCAAAGATCTTGGCCGTTTTTTTTTACAGCATGGATTTCATAGCGATCCGGCGGGGTTTGGCCGCCTTGCCTGGCTTCGGCACGTTCCTGGACCAGGGTTTTCATATCCGGATGAACCAGGTCGGAAAATTTCATGGCCAGCAGTTCATTTTCCGAATAGCCGCTCAACTCCTGGGTGGCCCGGTTCACATAAATGAAGCGTTCGCCCTGAATCATGAAAATGGCTGATTTGCTGCTTTCCGCATAGGCCCTGAAACGATCTTCGCTGTTTTGCAGGGCTGTTTCCGTGTGCTTGATGTCGGTGATATCGCGGCCGGATGCGAGGACAGTGCCGACTTCGCCGGTGTCCGAACGTTCCGGCACACAAACGCAATCAACATATAGACCGTTTTGCAGCCTGAATTCCACCCGCTGGAGTTCGCCGGTATTAAACACTATTTCAATGGTTTTCAGGCAGAATTCAGAAAAAAAAGGCGCAATGGCGGGGTGGCTGATTTTTTTGCCGATGATCTGACCGGCCGGAACGCCGAAAAATTTTTGGGTATTGCGATTGGCGTAAATCAGCACAAGATCCCGGTCAATACGCATGATCAAGTCCTGGGAGTGTTCTGTCAGGGTCCGGAAAAGCTCTTCATTTTTACGGCTGCTCTGTTCCGCGAGTTTGCGCTGGCGGATTTCACTGGTGAGGGACTTGTTGATTCGCATCAATTCGCCGGTGCGTTTTTGCAGCTCGCGGTCCAGTTGGGCCCGGGCGTTTTCCAGGGACGATTCCAGTTCGCTGATTTTACGGGTCAGCTCGGAATAGGAAGGCATTTGTTCCATGGTCTTGCCTGTTTTTTCAAACCAAAATTGTTTTCAACTTTAATTGCACTTTTCTTGCGCCTATCATCAATCGCATACTATGGAGTTTTTTTCAATTTGACAAGGCCGGGGTGAATTTTATATCTCAAGAAGCCTCACGACGATTGAATCCGGATCAAAGGATGGGGATAAATTTATGATGAAAAAAAAACTGTACGGTATCAATGTCAAAGACCAGTTCAAGGCCGCTGCCCAGGATCGCCTGTACCATTTTGTGCTGGACTCAGGCACGATTCGCGGCGTGATTCTCAAGGCCACTAAAATGGTGTATGAGATGCAAGGCAACCATGAGCTGGGTGTTCTGGAGACCATGGCCCTGGGGCATGCCTATATCGGATCAGCCCTGATGGCGGCCCATCTGAAGGGGAACGATCGCATCCAGGTGCAGATCGATTGCTCCGGGCCCATGAAAGGACTTGTGGTGGATGCCAATGCTTTTGGAGAAGTGCGTGGATATTTAAAACAAGTTCCCATTCCGATTGAGGCCCCCCTGAAAGATTTCGATTTGTCGCCGTTTATGGGTGCCGGTTTTCTCACGGTTACCAAATATCTCACGGAAGCCAAACATCCTTATACCGGACAGGTAGTCCTGCAGTATGGAAATATTGCCCAGGATCTAGCCCATTATTTCCTGACCTCCGAGCAGGTGCCAACAGCAATGTATTTGAGTGTAGGTTTCAATGGCGCGGGAGAAGTAATCGGTGCCGGAGGGCTCTTCCTGCAAGCATTGCCAGGGGCTTCGGACAAGGCGGTTGCGGACTTGGAGGAGGAAATCCGGAAACTTCCATCCTTGAGTTCGGATCTTGCAAAACACAATCCGGATGAATTGGTGCTAAGGGTTTTCAAGGATTTTTCACCCAAAATTCTAGAGCATAAACGCATCGAATTCATGTGTCATTGTACCAAGGAGAAATTGCACAATTATCTAATGCTCCTGCCCATGCAAGATATTGAGGATATCCTGCAAAATGGCCCATTTCCCTTGGAAATACGCTGCCATTCCTGCAATTCATTCTATTCTTTTTCTCGAATGGAAATCGAGGAGATTTATGGTCTGCGCCGGCCGAAAAACTAATCCCATTCCCGGCTGATCCTATGGTAATTTGCTAGGCGATTTCCGAATTTGCCCTGTCCGGATCTCGATTGCTCCCGAACAAAAATGTGCCTATGGGCCCGGTGGTTTCCATTACCTGAAAGGCGGCCCCGACTTTTTTACCAGGGTTGATATTCACCACCAGGGATTCTTTTTTGATCAGGGTTTTTTCTGTATCGTTCAAATTGAACCTGATCCAGATTTTATCGCCGATGCTGAAACCCGGTTCCATATGGGGTCTGAAGCGCAAACCGGAAAGGGACAATTCCATTACTAGAATCTGGGCTTTTTCAATTCGTTTTCCATTCAGATAACGGCTGTATACCCCCGGCAACATGATTTCTTTTCGCTGACAATTTCTTCTTTCCAGCAGGGCCGTCTGGGAAAAACCGCAAACCGGGCATTCACAGGTTAAATTCACGGCGGTTTTGTGTTTGAGAAAATCCGCAACCATGATTGTGGTGAGTTTGCGGCAGGTGGAGCAAAAGAAGGTGGTTTTGCCTTTGTAGACATACAATTTTTGATTCATGGAGCTGCTCCTTTCAAATTGGCAAGACAAACCACGGATCTTGCCGATGGATTGAAAAAAGTACGGCCAATGATCAAGGCGCGAGCAAAGACCGCAAATCAGGGCCATGGCTAGGTAATACGTAAGTGGTGATTCAACCTGCTTTTCAAGAACGTGGGGATAAAACCGTGGCGGGGATGACGCTGGCGAACATAATACAAGCAATGGAGGCTTGTCAAAGAATTTTTCTTTACGCTCTGTTTTCAATTGTGCTAAACAACCGGAAGATGAATTTTTATATCACCTGTGGGTCCGGAACACCAATATGACTGGAAAGCAAAAAATCGCCATGGGATGTGCGCTGCTTTCATTGGCGCTGCTTTTTATGATGATTATTTGGGGCGATAGCGGCTTTTTTGATTTAATGCGGCTCAAGCAGGAAAAGGAAATAATGATGGAAAAAAGCCGGAGCACGGAGAATGAAAATGTGGAGCTTTATCGCACCATCAAGCGCTTGAAACATGATCCAAAATATATTGAAAATATAGCCCGCAAGGAACTAGGCATGGTGGGACAGAATGAGGTGATCTTCAAATTCAAAGAGGAACGATCTGAAAATGAATGATGAGTACCGCTTTTACACCCCATCCATGGCAAGCGTGTATGCGGCCCAGGGACATGTAGAGCAGGCCAAGGAAATTTATCAATATCTTCTGAAACGGTCACCGGAACGGCAGGATCTGGCGGATGCCCTGGCGGTCCTGGAAAAAACCGGCAGAGCAGGCGGGCTCGGGCCTGGGACCGCTTATCAGGCAGACCCAGGGATTCAAACAAGTCGTGACCTGCGGGAATTGCTTGAAAAATGGATCCGCATATTGGTTCGATACAAGCACTTGCACAACCTGCAAAAGGGAGCAAAGGAATTTGAAAAGAATTCTGATCGCCGATGATGATTCTGTTACCCGCAGCATGTTGTCCCGGGTGCTGAAACCATTTGCCGGCAGCCTGGAGATCCTCACTGCCGGAGATGGAAAAGAAGCGACACGGATGGTGGACAATCACCGTATCGATATGATTATCGCCGATCTGCAATTGCCCACGCCGGAGGGCTTTGACCTGCCGGCCTATATCAAGCAAAAATATCCGGGTATGCCCTTGTTTTTAATGACCGCCTTTGGAACACCCGAGCTCAGAAATAAAATCGAAGCGTTCAGCCACACCCGATATTTTGAGAAACCTTTGAATGTGGATGTGTTGAAGGAATCCATTCTGAAGATTATGGGATCTCAAAAAACAGGACGGATCAATGCCGTCAGTCTTGGCGCTGTTTTGCAAACCGCTGCCAGGGAAGGGTGGAGCAACACCCTGCTGGTCCAGTGTCAAGGGCGCAGCGGCAAGTTATTTTTGGTGAAAGGGGAGTTGATTGCTGCTGAAACCGATACCCTTAAAGCGGAAGCCGCAGCCTTGGAAATGTTGAATTGGCGGAAAACGGTTATTGTCATGGAGAATCCCGCCGCAGAGAAAGCACGGGATATCCAAATCACAATGAGTAAAATCCTAACGGACGGTCTCAAGCTCAAGGGCGAAAAAATGCGACCGGCACCCCGCCCTTCGGTGAAAACCAAGCCCCGCAAAGGCGTCTCCTGGAAAATGAGGCCGGAAAGCCTGTTGGTTCAAAAAAAACCGCTTTCTTTACAAGTCAATGGGATCAAGGAAACCCGGTGCGACTTGGAGCAGGGCAAAGGAATAGAGTTAGGGTCCGTTCAAAATACAGATCTCCATAAAAGCATTAAAGCAGATGAAAAAGAACAGCCCGGGCTTGCATCCACCTCCCCACCGGACTTGTTGCCGGAAGAAAGGCTTTCCCTTACGCGACTGGCGAATTTTTTGATCAAATCCCATGGAATTTTAGGCTTTCGGATCTATGATGAGCAGGATATCCTGAAAGCCAAATATGATAAAAACGGATATTGCACCAAGCTGAGGCCGGCTGTATTTTGGAATCAAGCCGATGAACTCAAAACAGAAATCGACGGTGGCATTTTGCAGTATCTTGTGATAAGTACCCAAAAAGGAATTAAATATACTATTATCCAACATCATCGTCGGCGAATCGTGATCGCCGCGCAACCGGGTTACAAGACCAGCGATTTGGTAAAGGCTTTGGTCTGAAGCGAGAGGGTGAAATGGATCAGATTCTGACTGAGTTGCAATCCGTTCCCGGGGTCATCGGCGCATTTGTTTTTCACAGTCAAAACGGCGTGAAATTAAGAGCGCTGCCGGAGGTTTTTAAAGAGGCCAAGCTTGTGAAGATGGGCAAGTCGCTTGTCAAGATTTATGCCGCAGGCTGTATGGGCGTATCAGAGCTTTCCGAGGTTTCGCTTTATTATGAAGAGTCCATCGTCATTGTCCGCCGCATCTCCACCCGTGAATTCCTGATTGTATTGCTCGACCCGGGAGCCAATTTGAATCTTGTCAGCATGTCGTTGAATCTGACCGTAGAAGAATTGAAGACGGTTCCGGAAAAGCCGGTAGAAGTTAATGCTCCTGGTCCGCCAGTGCAAGTGGAGCCACCCCTTCCCATAACCAGAAATAACGGTTACAAGGCGGAAGAAATGCTCCAAAGCGGCCCCATGGCCGAGTCCTTGCGAAGTATGCAGTTATCCCTGGCCAAAGTAATGGGACCCATCGCCAGGGTGATTTTCAGAGATGCCCTGACCGAATGGCTGAAAAACGGGTCGCCCTCCTTTGAGAATGTTGCCGTTCTAATAGATGTTTTGGAAAAGGAAATCAATGATCCGGAAAAGTTTCAGGATTATCGCAAAAGGATTGCCGCCTATCTGGTTTCGCACAATTGAGGCACCTTTGATTTTGTAACAGCCTGAAGATGAGAAAGGATGTTCCGGTGGCCACTGTACAGGAGAAATTCAAAAAGAAAATTTTGGGTATCGAGCATGTCAAGGAGTTCATCCTGGCCAGGGATGATGGGCAGGTGCTGGCCCATCAGCTTTTTTCATGGCCGCCGGAGACCATTGCCGCCATGATGGTATTAAATCATATTGATTGCAGTCAAATCAAACAGACCATGGGCTTCTCTCATTTTGACCATCTCATGTTGACCCTGAAAAATAATGAGAGCCTGGTGGTCTTTCCCATCCGGAATTATCTCCTGGGCGTACTCAGCAGTGCAAATCGTTTCAATGCCAAAATGGTGGTGAATATCAAGAAATTTATCCGGGAAATCACCCGTTCCGCCGCCAAATCCATGGAGGCCTGATGCATATCAGAGCCACTATATTTATTTTTTGGATTCGGTCAGTTTTGCCAGGCGCGCGGTCAGTTTTTCTCCCAGGGCAATAAGATCCTCTTCCAGCAGTTTGAGATCATTGATACGCTCCCGGATGTCGCGCAATTTCTGGGCACCGTAGGCCAGACTTTTACGGATTTGATCTGCTTCGTCCATATCAATATCCCCTAAACCGATGATTTCAGCGATTTCTTCCAGGGTATAACCGAAACGCTTGCCGCGCAGAATCATTTTCAGGCGGATGCGGTCTCTTTCAGTATAGAAACGATGATTCCCTTTGGTGCGGCCGGGAGAGATCAGGGCTTTTTCCTCATAAAAGCGAATGGAACGCGTGCTGATATCCAGCTCTTCCGCCAGTTCCGAAATCATATATTTTTTCCCCGAAGGATTGTGCGCCATGGATGACCTCACGAATACTTAACGTTAAGGTTAACCTATTTTGTTGGGAGCCACTTGTCAAGGGGGAGGAATGGGGCAGGGGAGTCGCATGTAAACTTGGCGCGGAATGTGCAGCCATTAATTGCCAATATTTCGCCCAGCGAATACTATTGCTCGCCAAGATAAAGCGATTCGTGAGTGTTTGGGTTTTGTCTCTGCCATCCAACCTCTCGGGGTCGGGGTCGGTATCGGAATCGGTATCGAGTTTTTTCTTTTCGCCCCAAAGGCAATTCACCAACGGGACGGGGCGTCCTGTCGATGTGTGGGGGCGGTTCGCGAACCGCCCCTACGGCAAGGCCATCGTGTTGGATCTTGGGGCCGGCAGGGAATACGCCCTGGTTTTTCGGGGGCGGGGTCCCCCAAATTATTTTTTCGATACCGATAGCGACCCCGACCCCGAAAACCATAAGTGATTGTCCTGGATTTATTTTAAATCCACTTGACTAGAATATCTTTCTAAAATATCCTCTTTACATGAAGCAAAAAAAAGGCAGACATCCCGGAACCGAATCAAGACGCAAGACCATCATCAACGCGGCCCTGGCCTGCTTTGCCGAAATCGGTTTTTCCGAGACCAGCATGGAAGACATTCGGCGCAAATCCGGCGCCAGCACCGGCAGTATCTATCATCATTTTAAAAGCAAGGAGCAGTTGGCGGCGGAAGTATACCTTGCCGGCATTTGCAATTATCAGGAGGGCCTTATTCAGGCCTTGGAAGGGCAAACCGACATGGAGGCCGGCGTGCGCGCATTGGTGGCTTTTCATTTGCAATGGATCATGGAAAATGTGGAATGGGCCCGTTATTTGTTTCAGAAACGGCATTCCGTGTTCATGGCCGCGGCGGAAGCGAAAATTCACTCCATGAATAAAGAATTCAGCCGCAAGCTGCACCAATGGTTCATGCAGGGCGTCAATTCCGGAGCCGTCAGAATGTTGCCCGCCGATATTGTTGCCGCCCTTATCATCGGGCCTTGCATGGAGTTCACGCGCCAATACCTGGCCGGCCATAACCGCACGGACAGGGAGCAAGCCGCAACGTTGATGGGCGATGCTGTTTGGCGCGCCCTGTCTCAAGATTGCAAGGGCAGCCGGCGGAATGTATAATAGGTTTTATTTTTCAAATCCAACAATCTGCGCAGCAGGTAGTATTCGTTAAAAGGCCGATCATCGGTGATACGCATATCCGGTGAAGGCGAAAGAATCTTTTCAAGCGCAGGTTTGGGATTGATGACAGGGGTGAGAGCGGTTTCCAGATTTGGCAGCGCAGACCATTCCATAAAATCCGCTTTTGCCTTTTCCGGCATTTTGGCAATCAGCTCCGCGATCGTCAATGGCGGCAGCATTTCATTGGATGCCAGAAAATGAGCGCCCCAACCCTCGACAGAGGGAAGCGCACGCACATATGGGAAGGAGTTCAACAGGGACCTGGCCGCGGCCTGAAAGGTCTGCAATTCACAAGTGGGGATCCATTGCTGCAGGATTCCGCCCTTTTTAAGTCGTTTTTTGACAAGCTCATAAAATTCATCGGAGTACAGCAAGCTTGAACCGGCGGTTTCAATGGGCGGCGGCGGATCAATGGTGATCACGTCGTAGGTTTCCGATGTCCGGGCCAGAAAACGCCGGCCGTCATCGATGACGACTTTTCCTTTGGGATTATTGAGCAGTTCTTGAGCGTCTGTGTAATAGAATCCAAAAGCCGCCTTCACACTGGGAACAAGTTCAACCGCCGTAGTATTGATATCCCAGCTCATCATGGAACGAAAAGTGGTTCCCATTCCAAAGCAGATCACCAGGGCCGATTCTGGTTTGTTTTGGCAAAAAGCCAGCGGTAAATGGGCCATGGCCTTGGTGATTTCCGTCAGTTTGGTAATCCCGATGCCATTCACCAGGAGTTGTTTGGCAATGCCGGTACCGGCGGATACCACAGTGGCGGTATGGTCTCTTCTGACTTCAACGCCTTTCTGGGCGGCATACTTCTCTTCAAAGCTCAAATGAACGGTCCAGGTGCGGAAAAAAACAAACAACGCCAAGGCTCCCATCAACATGGTCCACTCCTGCTTAAACAGGTTTTCCTTGTAATATAAAATGAGAAAAATCAAGAACGGAGCAGACAATAGCAAAAAGGAGGTTTTGACGCCGTAAAACGGTAGTAAAATATACGAAACAAATAAGGGGCCGAGGATGCAGCCGATGATGTTCAATGCATAGGCTTTGCCGCCCTTGCAGGGAT
This sequence comes from Desulfosudis oleivorans, assembly GCA_020723325.1. Taxonomy (GTDB): domain Bacteria; phylum Desulfobacterota; class Desulfobacteria; order Desulfobacterales; family SURF-7; genus DYJD01. Next base: position 209,100 of record DYJD01000008.1, read on the forward strand.
CTCCGGCCGAATACCGGTCGATGAGTTGCGGGGTCAGATAACCCAAGGCGGCGCACACCGGAAAAATGCTGGATAATACGGTGAGCACGCCGGGTTCCAGGCGCGGATCATTAACGGTGACCGGCAGCAAAGCAAAAACGGCGATGCTGGACATGAGTTTATCCTCTGACAGCACTTTTTTTGCCGCAAAATGTTTCCGGTAGAGATAAGAACCGATCCAGGTGCCGAACAGATATACCGCCAGCAGCGCGGCAAAAGAATATGTGGCAGTTTTCAAGATGGGCGTAAAGGCCCTGACCCAGACAACCTCCATGCTCAGGGAGATGAACCCGGTCATGAAAAGCACTGTGCAGATGCGCCTTTGGTCGGCTGTGCTTAAAAACGTTTGGGAGAGCGGATTGTCAAGGGGACCGGGTATGTCCTGAATCACCGGGGTGCGGTAAAATCGACTGATAGCGATGGAAATCAGGGCAATGCCGAAGTTAAGCGTGGCGGCGATCAATAAGGTCTGTTTAAAACCGAGCAGTTCGATCAACACCACGGCTGTGATCAACGTCCCCAACATGGCGCCCACCACATTGGCAAAATATAAATAGCTGAAACTGGATGCGGCGTTTGGATGCGCTTTTTTAATAAAAGCCATCATGAAGGGGAAAGTAAACCCCATAAAAATACACCACGGCAGGATGGAAACCGATATCATCAGGGCGGAATGAAACAAATAGCCGGTGGAATTCATTTCACCGTAATTCAAGAGTACATTATTCCACATGGAAAAAAGGGTTGGAACGGCAAAGGCGCCCACGCCCAGAAAGGCTTCCGTTCCGGCATATAACAGCAAGGGGGCGCGCAGATTGGTTGCTTGTAGCTTGTTGATCCATTTGCCGCCGGCCCAGGAGCCGATGGAAAGTCCCAACATGAATACGGAAATGACCACGGACAATACCGGTGTAATCACGCCGAAGGAGGCATATGCCATTCGGACCCATACCACTTGATAGAGCAAACCGCAAAATCCTGAAAATAGAAACAACATGAACAGAATCCGATAATGGCCGACGGGCATGGTCACTCTCCTTGCAAGATAAAATCAAAAAAGACAGTTTTTACAATCTTTTCAGTTAAATTATTTGATCCGAAACCGACCCTATTGTTTTTTGAATAGAATTTCAAGCAATAGTTCATCCAGGAAGTAAAATGGAACAATTCTGTTGACAGGACAAATTTTTCAAGGGAAAAAGTAGAGTAGTCTCTGAGCCTCGATGATTGTTTCGGCCAGCCTCCATAATGGGAGCGGCTTGTCGGCCAACCGCCATTGTGGGAGCGGCTTCCAGCCGCGAGACGGCCGCAACAGCGACCAGGGCCTATCTTTGTTTCAGATAAGAAAAACCGGAAGGTAAAATACATAAGGAAATGATCATGCTGAAAAGACCATACTCCGCCCATTTGATACGGCTGTCGGCCCTGCTGGCGGCCTTTGCCCTTTGCGCTTGTTCCGGCATGAAACACAGTCTGTATGAAATGGCCCTGGATCGCGAGCGCGGTAAAGCCGGCCTGGCTTTTGAACGGTTCGATGTAAACGGCAAATCCATCGCCCTCCTGGAAAGCAGACGGGAACCAGGCAAGCCCAATCTGATCCTGGTCCATGGTTTCGGCGCCAACAAAGACAACTGGGTGCGCTTCTCACGCCATTTGAGCGGGGATTATCATGTGGTGGCAGTGGATTTACCCGGTCACGGCGAGAGTGTGAAAGATCCTCAGTTGCGCTACGACCTTGATGATCAGGTGCGCTATTTAAATGACATTTTGGAACAGATGAAAATCCGTAAATTTCATATAGCCGGAAATTCCATGGGCGGGGCCATTGCTTCCCTGTATGCGGCCAAATACCCGGAACAGGTCCAATCCCTGGTTCTGATGGCCCCGGGAGGCATCTATCCCTATGAAAGCGAGCTGAGCCGCATGCTGGCCCAGGGGAAAAACCCGCTGATCGTTTCCAGGCCGGAGGACTTCAGCGCATTGATGGATTTTGCTTTAGAGAAAAAACCATTCATCCCCTGGCCGATTTCAAGTGTGTTGGCGGAAAAGGCGGTTGCCAATAAACCCATCAACGATAAAATTTTTGCCGACATCCGTGGGGAGCATTCCTACAAATTTGAGGACGAGCTGAAAAAAATCACTGCTCCCACCCTGATCCTATGGGGTCGCAAGGACCGGGTCCTGAATGTGGACAATGCCCAGGTTTTTGAGCAATTGATCCCCAATTCCCAAAAAACCATTCTGGAGGAGATCGGTCATGTGCCCATGGTGGAGGCGCCGGAGGAAACGGCCGGGATTTGCCGTGATTTCATGAACAAAAACAGCGCAAAAGGAGATTCGTAGAATGAAGAAGATGAAATGCCCGGCCTGCGGCAGCAAATCCTTTTATGTGAAGGACCCCCATGATCAGAATACATTGTATGTTTTCACCTGCGAGGAGGGCGAGATCTGTTTTGATCCGGAAATCGTGGAAGAAGATCTACCCCAACTTCAAGATGAAACGGAAACATTTTGCAATGATTGTTCATGGCATGACAGCTTTAAAAAGGTGAAAATCGATTTCAAATAAATAGGTACTAGACCAATGCCGGAGCGGATGAAATGGACCAAAGACTGCCGCCTGGGAATTGATCAAATCGATTCCCAACATCGCCTGTTGTTTGCCATTGCCAATGAGCTGATCGATTTTGAGAATCCGGCTGAGGAAGCCCCTGAATTCAAATTTTTATTAAATCATCTGCGCCAGTATGTGAATGAGCATTTCAAGAACGAAGAAAAATTCATGCAGGATATTCAGTACCCGGATCTGGACGAGCACATTCAAAAACACCAGGTGATCATCGAGGAGATTAACGGCCTGTTGAAAGGCGTTAAAAGTTTGGATGAGTTAAAAGACAGACTGGAAATCCAGATGAACAAATGGATCAAGGAGCATATTCTGACTGAGGATAAGAAGCTCCAGGAATGGATCCAAATTGTAAAGAAAGATAAAGATACGGTTCAGATCACAGCCGAATAGTCTCTCCGACTAATCCTCCATATATTTTGTCAGGTGAAGGCCCTGGCGATTCTCGCCCAGGTGCCCATCCAAGGGGCGCACGTCTTTTTCCACAATCTCACCGGCCGGAAGGATGGCATGGCGTTCCAAGTAATAGCGTGAAAAGAGCGGACGGGCGGACGGCCCGAGGCTGCGGAAAGTGTCCGCCATGGGATGGTTGCCGAGTTCCAAATGGGCCTCCCGTGGGGCCAGGGCCTGGCGATAAGTGGCCACCTGGGGAATGACGGTTTTGATGAGCTCGCCGTTTCGAACCGAATAGGTGACCAGGGGCTTTTTATCCTTCAGGACAAGACCGGTCCGGCCCACTTGCATGGTCAGGATCGGCTGATCCCCATCCGTCAAGCGGCAGCGCATGAACTCCGGGGTGATGTCAAAGCGCATGTCGGCGATGAATTTGGTATAGCCCCATTCCCCGCGGCCGGCGTCCCGGGCCAGGGTATTGGTCACCGGCAAATGCAGGACCAGGGCGCCGAAGCCTGGAAAACGACTTTCCAAAACAGCAGGGAGCAGCATTACCGGCGGTTTGGGGCCGTATACCACCGGAATAATCATACCAACCTCACCATACGGCCCAATAGAAGTATCAATGTAGTTAAAGGCCACAATCCCGGCCAGGGCCTTTTTCCCGGACAGCAGAACCGGGTGGAGCTTGTCCGAAGGTAAAAGCTGTTTTGCTCTGTGAGCATCCACGGTATAAAACAAGGCAAAGGCGTCATCGCGAAAATACAGGGCCGGCAATTCGAAAGTGGCCTGTCCGCGGGTGATGATATTTCCAGGTCTGGCAGAGGCAAAAAAAGTATTCATGGGGCCACCTCATCAATCGATAAATTCGGCAATGCTGCTGTGTTCTTTTTTGATTTTCCGGATTAAAGCGTCATGATGGCGCATCCTTGCGGCAGCTCGCAAGATCAAATACACGCCTAAAATCACAAGCAGAAGATTAAGCATCAATAAAGGCACGATCAAGTGCACCACATGGAAAAAGTCATAGTATTTGGAAGTGGCGATCAATACGCTCAAGACCGACAGGGGCAATGCCAGCACGGCGATTCCGGTGCGCATGACCGCCAGGGAGGTTCTTTTTTCCGCCAGGATCAATTGGACCTCATTGATGATAATGGCGTCGAATGCGGATATTTCCTCAGACATGCTTTTTCTCCTAAATCGGAATCGGTATCGGAATCGGTATCGTGTTTTTATCGACCCCGATGCCGATAGCGACCCTGACCCCGAAAACCAAATGCGATTGTCCTAAGCCCCATTTCGTCCAAGAAAGGTTATATTATTTCTTCAATACCCAAAGGAAACCGCGACAAAGCCTCGCAGCCGCTGGAACCGATCACAATGGGATTTTCATAACGAAAACCGATTTTTTCATCCGGGCAGGCATACTGCATGGCGCAGATGAGCAATTCGTTTTCCTGGTACACATGCTCCGGATTGGTCCAATAGGGAAAAGGACCGTCGTTCAGGCCGATGCGCCATTCATCGCCCATCAAACCGATGCCGTGTTCAAAGCCGGGCACCATGTAATCGGAAAAGCCGCGGGAATCGGCAAAACCCATCAATTCTTCCGCCAGTTTGGAAGGGGTGATGCCGGCCCGATAGGTGGCAAGGGTCAGCTTGACCATGTCCACAAAATTTTTAGCATGCCAGTGCTGGCGATCCGTGGCCGGACCCAGGAGGTAGTTGTGGGCATGATCCCCCAGGCCCAGCATGAACATGGCATGGATATCCACCATGAGGGGCTCGCCGGCTTGGAGTTTGCGGCGGGAGGCCGGCGTACAGGCCCCGCCCATGTAACTGGTGCGGTAACCACTGGCGATTTCATTCCCTCCGGTAAACGACCATTCAAATTCACTCCCCTCCTTGCGCATGGCATAAGCAGCCAATCCGGCGACTTCGGTCTCGGTCATACCTTTATAACCGCCATTTTGCAAGGCGTTTAAGACCGCTTGATGCCCTACATCCACAATCCGGGAGGCTTCGCGAAAGCGGTTGATGGTGCCGCTATCCTTAATCAGGGCCAGCTTGTCGATGATGATATGGGCATTGACGAATTCAGCAGCGGGCAGGGCCGCCTGGAACTGGATGTATTCATAATGGGTCAACCAGCCTTCGGGCAGATAGTTGGACATGCCGCTTTCCACCCCCAGGCGTCCCTTGCGGTTTTTCAGCAAATCCTTAATGAAATCGGCGATCTGTTCGATCTGGTCCTGACCGCCCATGGGAGCAAAACCAAAAACCTGGGATTCATCCAGCCAGGAGTCGTCGGCGATCCGCGCCGCATCGATCACAAAGGTGAAAACCGCGGGCAGACCTTCACCGGGAATGACGATGAAGCTCCGCCAGGGACAGAAGGCGTCCGTGAGCCAGGAGAGGGTGCGCAAACGGGAGCCTAAGTAGACATCGAGGCCTTCTCTGGCCATTTCCGCCTGCACGTCTTTTAAACGTTTGGGGAAATCGATAAAATAAGGACTGGTCGGGTCGAGCAGGGCTGCCATGATCATCACCTCCTGTTCAAAAATTTGTGGGAATACCGGAAAGGACCTTGTTCAAGCGGTCGGCCACGGATGCCAATTTAAGGGCCTTGATCATGTTGCCTTTCAATTTCAGCTTCAAGGTCATGAGTGCTTTCTGGGAACTGAGTTCGGCCCGGGTGATTTTGGCAAAGGTCTCATAGTCTCCGGTGATTCTGAATTCCGCGGCCGGCGGCTCGCCTTCGCCGGCCAGCAATTCTTTTAATGCGCCGTTCTCGTAATTGAAAAACAGATAGCGCGCTTTCCCGTCCGGGCAATGGGTATAGATATTGGACATGGACGAGGTGATGTGATTCATCCTTTCCGGCGAGAGTTCGGCCTTGAGCTTGAGTTCGGCTTGGTCACGCCATTCTGGACTGAGATACTGCAGTTTTGCATCCATAATACCTCCTTATTCAAGAAAAAGTCCATGGGCCAGCAAATCAAAGGTTTCGGGAAAGGCCTCCTGGATCTGTTTTTCTTCGGTTTTGATATAGGTCCGGATGATCAGCATTTTGTAAATCAGGAAAATGATCTCCGCCGCCTTGTCCGGGTCCATGGGCCGAAATTGCCCCTGCTGAATTCCCTGGCTGAGAACGGACTTGATCATGAGCACGGAATTCCGGTTGATCTCGTGAAACGGGTCGGTGAGGGGAAACATGGGGAAGATGTCCGGATCATGAATCAGCACTTGTCGGAAAGCCTTGTCCTGGGAAAGATATTCCACGGCCTTAAAACACATGACGGTGAATTTTTGCTTGGCGTCCGTTGTCTGATCCATGGCTTCCCGCACGCGCAATTGCCATCGCAAAAGCGCCCAGGCCACGGCTTTTTGATACAAATCCTTTTTATTTTCGGCATACAGATAGAGATTGCTTTTGGTCATCTGCAGCCGTTGGGCAATGTCCTCAAGGGTGGCTTTGCGGAAACCGAATTTGGCAAAAACCGCAAGAGCCGCCTCATAAATGGTTTCGATATTCTCTTTTTTCTTCATAGCGATCTTTTAAATGAATTAATGAACAAAATAATAATTTATTCATTAATACGATCCAAATTAGTTGTCAACTATTTTTGGGGATTCAGCCAGGGGAGTCGCATGTGGTTTTTTCAGGGTCGGGGTCGGTATCGGTATCGGGGTCGATTGGAATCGAAAAATCAGCAAGGCATTGTAGTCCATGAGAAGAACCAATTCATCGAATGATCTAAAAATGATAGATTCGATACCGATACCGATACCGACCCCGACCAGACCACGATGAAAGATCATTTATACATGCGATTTCCTGGCTGAAACAAGCAGGCTATTCCACAGCCCACTCAAGCACCACTTCCGCTGGAAGATAGGCGATACGCGGCAGGGGTTTGATAAAATTCTGACGCAGGCTGTAAGTGTAAGCGCCCTGGGTGGGGATCAGCAGGAGATCGTCGGGTCGGATAGCGGAACCATGGTAGGAGAAGCCCCACACATCATGGGGTGTGCACAGGGAACCGAGGACATGGCATGGGTTTTCCTTAATACCTGGCTGGGTCAGGTTGATGATGGGGAAGTAGTCGTGTTCAAAGCGTTCCCAGCCCACGGCATTGGTGCCGGCATCGGTGATGACAAGATCCGGGGCCTTGACATCCACCACGGTCATCAATAGATGCATGGCTTCATGGCAGATCCAACGGCCCGGTTCGCAGTAGAAGCGGCAGTTCAGATCCTTTGGGAATTCGCTTTTAATGGTCCGGGCGATTGCCTGGGCAAAAACCTCGATGGGAGTGCTTTCCAGGCAATGGCGTGCCATGGAATCAATGGTTTCCGGGGCAAGCAAGTCCATCAATTGACCGTTGGGTGTTCCCTTGGCCCGCAGCCATTCGCCCTGCACCGGCCAATAGCCGCCGCCCATGTCGATAAAGCGGATGCACCGCTGCAAATCCAAAGGGAGTTCGCAAAGCTTTTTTCCCAACTGTTTAAGAAAATCCGTGTGAGCCCCAGGGGTAAGGTTCCAACTGGTATGGAATTGCAGCCCGCATAGGTCGATAAACGAGGATTTTCGGGCCTGGGAAAAGAATTCATGGAGGGATTCAAGGGGAATGCCGAACTTGCGCCAGAGGCCGTTGGGATTGGTGGTCAGGCGCACGCCGGCCTGAATCTTTTCCTTGCGCTTGCCGGCCAATTGATCCAATCGGGCCAGTTCGCCGAAACTATCCAGTAAAACCGTGACCCGCTCGGCATGGTCAAGGGCCGCGGACAGTTCCGCATCGGTTTTGCCCGGGCCGCTGAAGATGATCCGTTGCGCTCCAACTGTGATGGCCTGTTGCAGTTCAAGGCCGCTGGAAACATCCAGGCCGAAATCCGCCTCCACCAGGATGCGGGCAACATCCGGCATGTTGTTGCTCTTCATGGCATAGAAAATGTCGACATTCCCGATGGCTTGGCTAAAAGCCCGGCGAAACAGGACGGCTTTGGATCTGAGGCGTTTTTCATCCAAGGCATAGAGCGGCGAACCGTGTCGCCGGGCCAAATCAAGGAAGATATCTTTATGCCTCAAACAGGAATTAATGAAAATCCCCAGGCGCTCTTCATCCATTTTTGGAGGGGTAGAAGACAATAGCCGTTCAGCTTTAGATAGTAATTCCTGCATATATCAGCATCCTTAAAGGTTTTTATTTTTTACCACTCGCTTCGCACTACACGAAGGACACATGGAAAACTTTTTTCACCACGAAGTACACGAAGGGCACGAAGAAAAAACTTAAGCTCAGCCGGCGTAGCCGGGAAAATTTCGTGTCCTTCGTGTACTTGTTTATAAAACGAGTTGAAGTTTGTCCAGCTTCTTTCAAAGGCAAATGATTCTTTTTTCCTGAATTGTCATGTGAGAGCCGTTTTTTTTTGTGGGAGCGGCTTCCAGCCGCGATTTCCCGGCAACCCTCATCTGAAAGGCCGGAATGATATGACACCATACCCCATCAAAGGCAGTTCCCGCTTGCGGAAAAACCGGAAATCCCTTGCCGGGCATTATTATCTTTTGACTGCCGCCACCCATGAACGCCAACCGTTCTTTCAAGACCATCTGGCGGCTGAAATCGCTCTGGAAAGTCTGCAATGGCTCCATGGCAAGGGGAGCATGGAATTGACCATGGCGGTGATCATGCCCGATCATGTTCATCTGGTGGCGCGGATGCTGGGTGATGATCTGGGGTTGGTGATGCATCGATTTAAAAGTTACACGGCAAATGAAGTCAATCGGATAATGGGTAGACAGGGCGCCTTTTGGCAGCCCCAGTATCATGATCATGCCCTTCGTGCGGACGAGGATTTAATGGAAGTGGTGCTGTATTGCCTGAACAACCCGGTTAGAAAAGGGCTTGTGAAGGATTTTCATGAATACCGGCATTGGTATTGCTGCTGGGATGTATAGGGCCTGAAGGATACAATCGCGGCTGGAAGCCGCTCCCACTTTGGAAAAATTGAGGAAAAGATTTTTTAGTCAGGAAGCAATATCCACATGGACGCGCCGGATCAAGCGGCGCACCTGGTCGGCGATGGGTCTTGCGTTTTCCGGCTTGAAAACGGCATAGCCCAGCAACCAGGAAGTGTAGTCCTCGGGCGGAAGTTTGATCTGATCTCCCGGTTGCCGCAGCCAGACCATGGAGCGAATCCGATCTTCAACTCCGTTCAGTTGGGGCCGGATGGCCTGCAAGCGGCCGGGCTTTTCAGCATGAAACCTCACGCCCACGAGATGTTCCCAGTGTTCCATGGGGGGAATCCGAATCCAACGGCCTTCGGCATAATCTATGGCAACCCCGATCATATCCAGGCCGCAGCTTTTTTCAATCAGGGGCGGCAGGCAATCCCCGCCGGGGCGGGGCGATATCTCTATAAAATAAGGCCGGCCGTTGCGGACGATGAAATCAAGCATGCACAAGCCGCTGTTCAATCCCACGGCTTTGGCGGCTGCGGATAAATACCCCATAAAGACCGAAGTATTGATGATCATGGGAATCCGCACCGGGATTTCATAGGCCTGGGTTGTGCCCACAGGACCGCTGTCCGGGAAATATTTTTTGGCAATGCGCAATATGCGCGCTTCTTCACCTTCCAGAAGAATGTCACAACTGTATTCCTGTCCGTCAATGAATTCCTCACAGAGAATTGTGAGTGGATGTTCTTGATCGTCACAGCGGTACATCCTGGTCAGACTTCTTGACTGTAAACCGGCCAATATAACGGCATAGGCTTTTTCCGCTTCTGCGGCAGTATGGCAGTGAAAGATCAGTTCGCTGCCGCTGCCGGACAAGGGCTTCAGAATAATGCCGGCGGCGGTTTCCTTCATAAAAATTAAAATATCATCAAGCTGGTTGACTTCGCAAATCCGTGGGCAAGGCACGCCGAATTTTTTCCAGAGTTTTTTGCTGATATATTTATTCCGGCAATGCCGAACAGCTTCCTTGGAAGCAAAGGGCAAGGCCCAGTTTCGGGCCACTACCGCCGCCATGCTTAGGGATTCGCAATCAAAACAAGTCACACCGCTCAGGGAGATTTTTTGATGCAGGAGAAAGGCGCTGAGTTTTTCCATGACTTCCGCTTCCTCCCGCAAGGGGCAGACAAGTTCATCCACAGCAGGAACAAAGGCCGGCCCGCATGGGGGGCGGACATCCGGGTCCGTGATAAAAACGGCCCGCTTCGGCATTTTTTTGCGGATATGGTCGATATAGTCCGGGGTGGTTCCCACCACCAGGACACGTTCATGGTTGTTACGCTTCAACAGCCTCAGCCCTGATTCTGGTTTTCAACAAATAGGATTCGTCCGCCTTGCATGCAATATAAAGCGGACGCGCTTCAAGATGAAAGCGCGGCTTCCAACCGAAGTCGCCGCACAAAAAATCGATTTCCTGGATCTTGTTTTGACAACCCCAATCCAAATGCAACAAATTAATGGTTTTGGCAATACCCGTGAAAGCCATGTCGGTGGCGCCCCCCAGCACGGTGTATTGGTTGCGGTAGACGGCGCCCACATCCACCGCGGCCGTCTGCCCGCCCACCCGCACGGTGACGACGCGCAGAATCCCCATTTCCCGCAGCCGGTCCAACATGGCGTTGAACCCGTTCCGGAAACGGGAATCATGGAAATAGGATTTGGGGCCGAAATTCATCAGGTTCTGCTCAAACATCCACGGGATATCATCAAATTGGTTTTCCTGATACCGACAGCCCAAATGGTCGAACCGGCCGGCCTCGCGCTGGAGTTGTTTTTTGGATTTGCCGGAGAATTCGGCCCAATAAGCATCCATATGGCTGTTGTACTTTAGTGGATGAAACAGATAACCGATTTCATCCATTTGCGCGTCCGCCGGACATTCTTCCGGTAAAAGATAGCGCAGGCGCGTATTGTCCGGGGCCGCCGCCCACAGCAATTGTCTGATCTCCTCTGATTCAGCCGGAATCCGGTTTTGCTCCAGCCAGGTCTTGCTGTTCCAGGTTTCACCCGGGAAGCAGCCGTAATATCCCTCTTCTTCAATCCAACTAAGGGGCAGAAGGCCCACCTGTCGGCCAAAGGATTCAGCCACCACAAAATGGATGGGGCGCTGGAAATGCCGATGAAAGGCAAGGCGGATATCCCAGCGGTCGAACAGGCAGTTTTCCGGCCAGAGTTCGCGCCAGATTTGCTCGCATTCCTTCAAATCAGTATAAACACGGATTTTCGGCATTTTTTTACTGCCTCAGGGTCACATGCAACACACTGCGTTTGCCCTTAAAATACTTCTCGGCAAAGTCCTTGACCACCTCCGGAACATAGGGTTTGCAACTGAAAACGTCCAGGTAAACGGTATTGGTCAGATTGGCAAAATGGGCGGAGATCAAGGAGGTTTCGATCAACTGGACCATGGAAAAACCGGCGACCTTTTCATCCTCACCGAAATGCACCACCATGGTTTCGCCGAAGCGTTTCATTTCTATCAATTCGCACAATTCAACGACAAAACGACGGATGGCTTCCGCGTCCCGAATCAGGCCCGGATCGCATTCATAGATGTCGATACTCGAAGAAATACCCCAGACGTTTAATGCAATGGCCGTTTCTCGTATGGCGCACGTGCTTTCCAATCTCATGTTTTTAATCCTTTCCGCATGATGTGTGTTGATGATCTTAGATCCTTGCCGAACTGCCGGTCAAAGGGTAAAACTTCGAATTAATCCAAGTCACCTTTCCGCCGCTTCTCGCGACGGGCTTTCCTCCGCGTGCGTTCACGATCTAATTTCTCCTTTGCTTCATACCAGTCCATTTTTCCCGACCTTTGTTTGCGTCGAACATGCCGGTCGTCCTCATCTTCGAAAGCGGTTTCATCCTCGCCATCATCGGTTTGAAAACCAGGCTCTTCTTTATCCATGCTGCCCAAATCTCCTGATGTTCACAATTCTGCCTCCGGCCCTGTCCTTGGTTGAACCAAAGATGTTGCCAAGGATTGCCAGACTGTGAGCAAAAAATATGCCATGGGTCTTGATTTTGCGAATTGTAGATTAATCATTTGATATTAAATGGTTGGATAGGGGAGTGGTAGCGGGTTGCCGGGTATGATCGGTAACAGAATACCGATATTCATGGTTTTGCTTAAAATTCGGTAAAATTATACTGATTTTTGGCCCCATACCGGTCTTTTTGCGCGCTTAAGGTTCTTAAAAAAATGCTCGCCATTCTTAGCGGCAGGTGATACTCTATCATTCTGAGGAAATCAAGACATACTGGAAAAAAAATATCGGTAATTCCTTACCGAATATGATTGATGCCCTTGCCGACAATAAAATGGCCTTGATCATGGTTTTGGCCGCATTACGGCTGGAAGCCGCTCCCACGTGGAGGATCCCGGGAAGCTGATCAATGTCGAAAAAAGGAGGCCGACATGCTGCTGCGTCTGGTGCTTGCCATAAAAAGCAAAAGCCTGGAAGCGTATCTCACCGAACGTTTTGCCCAGCCGGATGTGCGTGTGGAATCCGTGGGCCATTACAGCAATCCCTTTCAGAAGGCGGTGAAAACCAACGGGGATATTTTTGTTTTGAACACCCGGCTCATGCCCAAACCGCCTGAATCCGCCATTGCCCTGATCAATGACCTGCCGGAAAATCCCACCACCATCGTGCTGCACAACAGCGACTCGCCGGAAGAGCATGCCAATCTGGTGGCCTGGGGCGCTGACGTGGTCTTGTTCTCAGGACTGCCGCCCAAAACATTGGCCGAGGCCATTGAGACCACCCTGGAGTCCCGCCGGCAGTTGGTGCAGAAGTCCTGGCTGGAAAGACGGGTGGACCCCCAGCCCAAATTGAATTCCTTTATTTCAGAATGCGCTCCCATGCAGATTTTTATGGATATGGTCAAGAAAGTCATACCCTGCAATGCGCCGGTTCTGATTTGCGGTGAAACCGGGGTGGGCAAGGAACACCTTGCCAAGGTCATCCATGCCGAAGGCCCGCGCTCCACCGGACCCTTTACAGCCGTCAATTGCGCGGCCCTGCCGGAAGCCCTGCTGGAAAGCGAGCTTTTCGGACATGAAGAGGGGGCCTTCACCGGTGCGGTGCGCTCCCGCAGAGGGGCTTTTGAGCTGGCCCACGGCGGCACAATTTTTCTGGATGAAATCGGGGATCTGCCCCTGCATTTGCAGGCCAAACTCCTACGGGTGCTGCAGGAATATGAAGTCCGGCCGGTGGGCAGTGAAAAAGCCACCTGGGTGGATATCCGGGTGATCGCCGCCACCAACCGCAATCTGGAAGAAGAAATCGAAAAAGGCCTGTTCCGCCGCGACCTGTACTACCGGCTGGGCGTGATCACCCTTACGGTGCCCCCTTTGCGCACTCGGCGCGAAGACATACCCCGCATGGTGAATGAATATCTGGAACGTTTTTGCTTCAAGATGAACCGGGAATGCAATCGCATTTCCAACGAGGCCCTGGAGAAATTGATGCAATATGAATGGCCAGGCAATGTGCGGGAGTTGATCAACGTGATCGAACGGGCCATCATCTTGTGCCAGGGGGATACCATCACTGCCAAAGACCTGCCCCAGGGCATTCATGCCCAGAACGGCAGGAATGCCGCTTTTGATCCGCTTTCAGAACAATTTCAAGCAGAATGGCGCTATAAAACCCTGCCGGAGGTGCGGGAGGAGATGGTGAACCTGGTGGAACGATCCTATCTGAAAATGGTGCTTGCCGAAACCCAGGGCAATTTGAGCAAGACCGCCGACAAGGCCGGCATACATCCCCGTGGGCTTTATGAAAAAATGAAAAGATTCGGTTTAAGCAAAGAGGAATTCAAGAATGGGCAGAAGAGATAGAGGGGATATGAGATATGGGCCTTCAGTTCATTTCGGTTACTAAAAAAATACGGAATTCGAATATCGAAATACGAAACAAATTCGAATCACCAAAATTCAGATAAAACGGCTAAGGCAAAAAGATTCGGCCATTGAATTGCTGCTTTTTATTTTGGTTATTTGGTAATTTAAATTTTGAATTTGTTTCGAATTTCGGATTTCGACATTCGAATTTAGTTTTATACCGCCTCCCCTTAAAACAGCTTGAAATCCGTGGTCACATCCAGAGCCACCAGAAAAAGAGACTCTGTATATTTCTGCTTGTATTCCATGGAATCAAAGTAGGACCATTTATGTTTGGCGGATAAGGCCAACAGGCTATTGAACTTAAAGGAAAGCGCATTGGTGATTTCCGCACGGAGCTGGCGATTTTCCATTTTCGAGCGTTGGAAACCGTAGAAGGAATCCAGGTTGAAAGTATAGTTGATATTTTGCCAGAGTTCTATCTTGGAATCCGCCAGACCTTCAAAACCGGCAAACATTTCTTTTTCCGGATCCTGGGTTTGCTTTTCAAAACCAAGACCCAATTTGCCGTTCAGATACTTGCTCTCAAACAGGGCCCCGGCGGTTTCCCGGAACATGAGCGGTCTTTTTTCCTCCACCTTCTGAACCACTGTGTCCACCTGGGATTTGTGGTAGGGCTTGAAGTTGGGGTCGATGTTGTATGTATAGACCAGGGTGCCCCTGAGCTGGTTCTGCAGATATTCATCATCCCGATCGATAACCCTCAGACTGACAAAATAGATATAGGGCGTTAGTATTAATTTGTGGTACTTGTTATAGATGGTGAAATCGATTTTGTCTTCTATCCCCCATTTGGTGTACGAGTCTGACGGCTTGCCCGGGGGAACATCTTTTTTATCACCACGGGAGACTTGGGATTGGTCGAAAAAATTCGATAGGTATACATCCACCAGCACGCCCATGCGGCGGTCCAGATAGTCAAAGTCTTTTTGGGCAATCACCCGCTCGGTTTTCAGGTCTGAGCGGAGCTCGTCGGAAATGGACTTCCAGGTGTTTTTATATTTGATTTCCCGGCCGGACTGTTTGGTGATTCGGTCGTATACCGGTTGGGTGGAGCAGATCAGATAATCCCTTTTGTCGCTGATGGAATAGCCCTGGACCAGCTCGCCGTCGGTGCCGGCCGCCACCAGGTTTTTACGGTCGCTCATGACCTTTTTCAGTTCCGCGCCGGTGATGCGATAGGTGAATATGGGAAAATCGTCATTCACGATGGTGAGAATATCCGAGTAGGTCACGCGGCCGCTGAGGGTGCCGGGAGCAATGGCCTGTTTTTCCAGAATGACGACCTCGACCCCATAGCGGTGGCGCAGCATTTCCGCAGCCTGTTGGTTGCTCACGGATATCTGTTCCGGAATATTTTCCGCCAGGGTTTGATCCCCTTCCGAGGCAAACTGTGATTTCCAGAGGGTCAGCCTTTTAACAAAGTCCTTGTACACTTGAGTATGGACCTGGCAGGCAACAGGAGTGGTCTGTTTCAATGCGTTGACTTGCAATTGTTCGCCGGCCGAAAGCGACAAGGTGTAGTATCCATCCGGTTGGGTCAGGGTGATCAGGGACCTGCCGGATTCAATATCCACCCGGGAAGCCTTGGAGCTGAACAATTCCCCCTGGGCGTCGCCGCCGCTGATACACAGGGCAATCGCCTTATGCTTCTCCATTAGGGCAAGGTTTTCTTCATAGGAAAGCCCGGAAAGGACCACTATGAAATCCGTTTTATCCAGCCGGAGTTTGTCCGTGGTGATGGACAGCACATTGTTGATGTCGGTGAAATTGGCGTCGAAAAGCTGCTTCTCGGCTACATCCAGGAACCCTTTTTGGGAAGTGACGCCGATAAAGGCAAATTTCTTGCCCTTGATGAAGGAGGTAAAGTAGGGCGCAAAAACAGTATGGCCGTTCTTTTCAATATTGGCGGACAATAAAGTGGTTTTTTTATTCTGGGTCAGGAATTCAAGATTACCCAATCCGATATTCAGGTCGCTGGAAGAAACCAGGGTAGCGGCAAAGCCCAAATAATCCAGGTAGTCCATCATCACCGAGCCGTGGGAGTACCGGGAAAGCAGGCCGGGATAGAAGGCATTGCCGAGATCGATCATGAGGTCGACGCTGCGTTTCTCCTGTTCCTTGAACAGGGCCTGGGCAAGCACTAGCATGGGATCTTCATTGTCCTGGTTCTCAATGGAAGTGGTAAAACCGCCGTTCAGATTGGCCGTGAGCAGAAGGTTTACGGTTTGATCCGTGGGCCCTGCCGCAGAAACGGCCGGCAAGATTATAATGATAGAAAAAATGCTGATTTTAATGAAATTGAGATATAATTTAGACATGGTTTTATTTCCTTCGCCTTACGGTTTCGGCGCCTGTTCTGCTGCTTCCGCTGCCGGATCGGATTCGGCGCGGGTGTTATCCATCACGGCCTTGCCTGCATCGATTGATTTCTGCAGATTGCCTATAGTCGATTTTTGCTCATCAATGGTTTTTTCCATGGCGGCGATTGTGGCCTGACGTTCATTCAGGGCCTGCTGCAAGGCTGCAACGGCGGCCTGGTTTTCATCCATGGTTTTTTGCAGGGATTGGACGGTGGCCTGCTGTTCGTCGATGGTTTTTTGCAACCCGGCTGTTTTTGTCTGGCTCTCGGTCAAGTTCTTTTGGAGGTTTTCCATTTGGGCTTTGGCCTGGTTCAGTTCCCCGTTGCGAGTCGTGAGTGCAGCTTCTTTTTCTGTGAGTTCCTTGGTCAAAACGCTCAAACGGCTTTCATATTCCTGGGTTTTTAGGGCAAAGGCCGCTTCCAGCGAACGTTTTTCCGCTGCGGAGGCTTCTTGTTGAGCTTTCAAAGTCTTGTCAAACCGCAATGTTTCCTCGGTGAGTTTGGTTTGGGCTGCAGTATTCAGGTTGGTCAATTCCTGAATTTTGGCGTTGCTCTGTTCTTCCAGAGTTTTGAACTGGGTCTGCAGGGTTCCGTATTTTTCGTTCATCACGGCCATGTCCTGCTCGTATTTTTTGTTTAAGGCGGCAAGATCGGCTTTCAATCCTCCGACTTCTTCCTTGAGTTGCCCCACCTCGGTCTTACACATGCGGTTTTCACCCTTGACTACTTCGTTTTCACGGGTGGCAAGACTGAGATTGTTTTTCATAAGATGGTATTCGGCCTTGAGCTGTTCGTCGGTCTTGGGTTCTTCCATATTTTTCGGGGCGTTGATGCCGGACACGGGAACACAGGCCAAGGCCGCCATCCAAAGGATCGAGAGTATCCAAATTCTTTTCATCACTGACTCATTTCGCTTTTTTTCAGCATTTAAAACGTTGTTTTAATTATATTTTTATCCAGCCGGGCAGGCCCCTGGCGGATCTTGACAGCGGTGACTATGCCCAAAAAGGTATTATGTGTCAATACTCATTTCCATGGGGGAGGGCAGGGGGGATTGCGTATGGTTTTTTCGGGGTCGGTATCGGGGTCGGTATCGGAATCGAAAAATGAATTCGATACCGATACCGATAGCGACCCCGACCCCGAGAGTAGGATATACATGCGTTTGTCCTGGGTGGGAAGATCAAAGGATAGGAACTTATGGAGGAACACCACTTTCCAGAGCCCGAATGAGCAGTGCCATCATCTTATCGATTTCCGGCAAGGCCGCTTCCGGGGATTCCACATCAATGTCATGGATATGCCAGTAGGATATCTGGTCGGCCCATTTCGGAAACAGACGCTTCATCATCAGGTGGTGTTCGGCTTCCTTCAGGGCAATGGTGACCTGGGCCTGCTCAAGATCTTTCTCTGTTAATTGCAATGGATAACGATGTTTTTTTTCCGGGTTGACGCCCATTTTTTCCAGACGGTTCACGACCACGGAGTAAATCGGGCCTGGATTGTTGTGCAGGGATGCCAGGATTCCGCGGGAGTCGGCCCGCCAGTTGAGCCCATGCTGTTCGGCATAATGGTTGAAGAGCAGTTCGCAATAGCGGCTGCGGTAATAGTTGGCGGTACAGAGAAAAAGAAGTTTTTGTTGCATGGTTGCCTATGTGCCGGTTTTCACTTTTGGGATAAATAAAGGGGACAGAACATACAAGAACAACTGGGCAAAAGCAAAGTACCCCAGGTAGGGGGTGAAGGCAAACAGCACGATCAAGGGCATATTGATGCGGCCGAACCAGGGGTGCCGGTCCATGAAGCGGCCCACATGGATATACTGAACTGTATACAGATTCATGACAACAGCGGCCACGATCATAATGGCCGAGCAGAAATAATACCAAAAGCACACCTCGGGCGAGCCATGGGCCGCGGCCCGGGTGTACATGATGAGGGGCGAGGTGACGAACAGGGCCGCCGCAGGCGTGGGCATGCCTTTGAAATATCCGGGAATGGGATTTTTGTCTAAAGTGAAATAGATCAAGCGGGACACGCCGAGCACAGTGTAAATAACGGCCAGCAGTCCCACGGGAAAAATAAAACCATTGCACTGGGAATTGTCGGACAAGCAGATGTAGTAGATCCAGGCCGGCGCAATGCAGAAGCTGACCGTATCGGCAATGTCGTCCATGATGCCGCCGAAGGTGATCTGGGGTTTCCCGCCCGGCGGCGGTGCCGGCGCTGTCAGGCCCAGTTTCCTGGCCATGGCGCCGTCCAGTTTATCAAAGATGGTGGCGCCGATCATGATCAGAAAGGCTTCCTTCATTTTTTCCTGATGGGCGAAAAAAACCGCCAGCATGCCCATCATGGCATTCATCACCGTCAGGGCATTGGGAAAAGAGGCCAGGATGCGCCTGCGGAGTTGCTGGTCATCCATGCAGATTTCATCCAGGCAATAGGTGCCGTATTTTTTACAATACCCGGCAATGGAAGCGAAATTGATGATCAGAAAGAGGATTTCACACACCAGGAAGCCCCGGATGGGGATGTTGGCCAGCCAGGAAATCCAAGAATAAACGGCGATGGCCGGGCCTTCCGGAATGTAAAACGCCCGGGCATACAACAAGGCACTCAGGGGCGCGGCCACCAGGGTGCGCAGCCTGGTGAACTCCTTGGCTTCCGGCTCAAATCCCTGGCGGATGGCAAAACTGCGCATGAACGAGGCAAAGTGATCCCGGATCAGTACCGTGATGCATAAAAACAGCACGAACAGGGCGTGGAGCAATTCGGTTTTTTTGCTGCCGGACGGGAAATAAATCATGCGCCACATCATGCCCACGGACAGCAGCGGAAAGATGATGGAAAAAACGATTTTATCCATGATCCGGTCCGCCAGATCCACAAAACGGCTGTCCGGATTGAAGCGGGCCGCAAACCATCTGTCAATGACATCAAAGGACATGGAGGTGAACAGAAACAATACACCCAGCATAAAACCTAGGGCATTGCGGGTCAGCATGACATGAATGGCGCAAATCATGCCTGCGAATACGAGCGGGGGCCGGGCATATATCAGAATGTTCGCAAAGGTTTTTTTAGAGTTCAGCATGTTTGTTCCCAGAACCGGGTGTTTTATGGCCTTGATTGTCGTCTCGGCGGTATCGCGGCTGGAAGCCGCTCCCACGAGGGCGGATGGCCGAAACAAGGATCATGGTCCGTTTCATCAATGAGTTATATCCAAGATCTGAATCGTCTACCTGAATTATGGAATACGGCACAACTTGAACATGTCATATACCGGATTGTTTTTATCCGGTCAATGATCCTCATCAGAGAAAAGGGCAAGATACCGGCCATAACCTTCCTTTTCCAGATCCTCCTTGGGGATGAAACGCAGGGCCGCTGAATTGATGCAATAACGCAGGCCCGTGGGCGGCGGTCCGTCGGAAAAGACATGGCCCAGATGGGAGTCGCCGTGGCGGCTGCGCACTTCGGTGCGCGGCATCAGCAGGTTGTAATCCTTTTTCTCAATGACATTGTCCGGTTCCAGGGGCTTGAAAAAACTGGGCCAGCCGGTCTTGGAATCATATTTTGAAAGAGAACTGAAAAGCGGTTCACCGGAGGCGATGTCAACATAAATGCCGGGGGCTTTATTATCCCAATATTCATTGCGAAAGGGCGGCTCCGTGCCTTCCCGGCGCACCACCTGGTATTGCAACGGGGTCAAGCGTTTTTGCAATTCCTCATCCGAAGGTTTGGCGTAAGATGGCCGTCCGCCAACAGCCGGTTCCTTGCCCCAAACCTGCTGAATAAATTCTTCCCGGCCTGTGCCCCGGCGGTAGCGCTGATAATGGTCGGGATTTTTGATATAGTAATCCTGATGGTATTGTTCGGCCGGGTAAAAGGCCGTGAGGGGCCGGATTTCAGTCACAATCGGGGCCTTGAAGCGCCCTGAATCCGCGAGGACCTTCTTGGCCTGCTCCGCCTGGCGTTTTTGCTCCTCGCTGGCATAAAAAACAGCGCTGCGATACTGGGGGCCGCGATCCACGAACTGTCCGCCCGCATCCGTGGGATCGATATGGCGGAAGAAAAAATTCAGCAAGTCACCGTAGGTCACTTTGGCAGGATCATATTGAACCTGCACGGATTCCAGGTGTCCGGTGCGGCCGCCCCCCACATCTTCATAAGTCGGGTTGGGTTCCGGGCCGCCGGAATAGCCGGAGATCACCGCGACAACACCGGGTACTTTTTCAAAATCCGCTTCCACACACCAGAAACATCCGCCGGCAAAGACGGCGGTTTGAATATTTTCATGGGATTCCATTTTGTCCTCCCGGATTGGTTCGGTTTTATCCGTTGCATTGGAATTAAGCGCGCCCAGACCTGACCAGGCCAGGGCGGCAATGGCTGCCAATATGAATAAAATGAAGATTGTTTTCATGGGAGTCCTCCACACATCTTTTCCCCGCTACATTGATGGAAATATATGTAGTTTTTTCGGGGTCGGTATCGGGGTCGGTATCGGTATCGAAAAAAAACGACCCCGATACCGATAGCGACCCCGACCCCGACAACCAAATATGGTTGGCTTGCTCACAACATAAGACCGGATTGCAAAAGGGAAAGGATAATGTTAGGAAAATGCGGGATGCGAAGATCAAACCTCAATTGAGGCAAGTGCTGAACCATGTACAACCGCTATTTCGGATTAAAGGAAAGACCATTCAAGCTGGTGCCCAATCCGGCCTATCTGTATTTGAGTCGGAGTCATGCCGAGGCCCTGGGGCATTTGAATTATGCGGTCCAGGACGGCGACGGCTTTGCGGCAATCACTGGTGAAGCCGGTACGGGCAAGACCACCATCTGCCGGATGTTTCTGGAAAACCTGGATGAGCAGGTGGAGGCCGCCTATGTTTTCAATCCCAAGCTGGATTCCCTGCAATTGCTCAAGAGCATCAACACGGAATTCGGTTTGCCGGCGGATGCGGACAATGTCAAGGATCTCATTGATACCTTGAACAACTATCTGTTGCAAAAAAAAGCGGAAAAAAAACACGTAATCCTGCTCATCGATGAAGCCCAGAATCTCAGCAAGGATGTCTTGGAACAATTGCGGCTGCTCTCCAATCTGGAAATGAACGCTGCCAAGCTGATCCAGATCATCCTGGTGGGCCAGCCGGAGCTGGCCGACCTGCTCGACTCCTATGAACTCAGACAACTGGCCCAGCGCATTACCCTGCGCTGCAATTTGCTGCCCCTGAGTTTAAAGGAAACCCGGGAATATATCCGCCATCGTCTCGGCATTGCCTCCCATGGCACCCTGATCCGTTTCACCCGGCCGGCCTACCGGGCCATCCATGGTTTTTCCCGGGGCATTCCCAGGTTGATCAATGTCGTATGTGACCGGGCCTTGCTTTTTGCCTATTCGGAGAACAAGCGCACCATCAATCTCGGGGTGGCGCGGGCAGCGGTGGCGGAATTGCGCGGCCACGGCCGACCGGCGGCATCGGCCGGTTGGAAGTCCCCCTTTGTGCTCAGCGGCCTCGGCATCCTTGTGCTGGTAATGATTTTGTTTTTCCAAGGTTTTTCCGGCAGCAGCTTGCGTTTTCCCTGGTTGAACCAAGACCGGCCGGCAGCGGTTGCACCGATTTCCATTTCAACTGGAAATGAGTCTGATCTGGATACTGTGCCGGCCATCAAGGTGGCGGCCGTTCCGCCGGCCCGGGTGGTGCAGCGTGTGGAAATGGAAAGCCTGCCTGGAGAAAACCGGTCCACGGAATTGAAAACGTTCTTGCCCACACTTGATCGCCGTGCTTCCCGGAATACAGCCCTTGCCGCCGCCGTAAGATGTTGGCACGGCTTTGTGGAGATGAACCAGCGCTTGAATGCAATGGAAAACGACTTGGAGTTTTTCCGGTTGGCTGCCGGTCGCAGTGGTTTGAAAATGGTTCGTATCGAGGCAAATCTGCCGATACTCGGCCGCATCAATCTGCCGGCGATTTTGGAATTGTATCCGGATGGCGCCCAACATCCCTGTTATCTATTGTTGACAGGGGTAAATCAACAGCACTTGACCTTTCAGGCCGGGGAAGGCCCCATTGTAACGGATGCAGAGGAATTGGGACCATGGTGGAAGGGCACGGCGGTTATCTTATATAAAGATTTCTATAATTATGCTGGAACAATTCCCGGAACCGCACCCAAAGAAGCAGTGCTCACCCTGAAAATGCATTTGAATGAAATCGGGTTCAAACACATTGAAATGAATCCCGTATACGACGCCGCCACCCGGCAGGTGATCACCATGCTTCAGGTCCAAAACGGTTTGCGGGCGGACGGGGTCGTGGGGCCCCTTACAACCATTATTTTATATAATGCCGTCACTAGTCTGGATATCCCTCATTTGCAGGAAGTGGGCGAACGAGGCTGAGTTGTGGACGGCCAAATGAAAAGGAGCCGCAACATTGAGCTCAATACTAAAGGCCCTGAAAAAGCTGGAAGAGGAAACCGAAATAAAGGAGGAGTCCGCTGGTTGGATCGACCCGGTTCAAACCAAACGGGACGCCGCCTCCTATGATCGCAAAGGGTTGAAGATCAAGCTCGCGGTTTTTATCAGCATTATTGCCGTGTGTTTCATTCTTGGTTTTCGGGAAATGCGGCGTTTATCAACCCAGCTTTCCGCAGCACCCCCACCTGCCCAGGAGTTGAATAAAAAGACGCCCCGGCATCCGGAACCAAAAGAGGAAGCGGCCCCTTTGGCAATCACTACAGCTTCCATGGCGGCGGATGCCTTGGAGCCATCCAAGCCGGCAGTGGAATCGGTCAGTCCCGCGCCTGAGCCGATAAAACCAATACCTGAACCGGAGAAAGTTGCGAATACACTACCCATGATACCCAAGGAAAGCAACAGCCTGCCTGTTGCGGCCACGGAAACCGGGAAAAAGCCCGGCAACCAGGCCATGGTTGAGGAGCGCACCCAACCCGTCAAGACCGAGCCGGTCCAAATGGAAGATGCGCGTCTCACTCTTCAGGCCATTGTCTGGTCTGAAAAACCTTCGGATCGGTTTGCCATTGTGAATGAGCGCATTGTTCGGGAAGGGGATGCGGTTGACGGGATCAGCATTCTGCTTATTGAAAAAAGCGCAATCCGGTTCAAGGAAGGAACCAAGGAATGGAGCCAAACCTTTCGCGGCCAATGAAGACATTAAACAATGAGAAAACTCTCGATTCCAGCCAGGTATTGGACGCCCTGGCGGACGCGGTGATCCTGATCAACCTTGATTTTACCGTTCGTTGGGTGAACAAGGCCTTCACGATCCTTACAGGTGCTTCAAGGGAACAGGTCATTGGAAAAAAATGCCATGATGTTTTTCCCGGAACCATCTGCGGAACTTCGGAATGTCCGATGAACTCTGTAGGAATAGAGGTGGAGCAGGTTCGCTACGAAGGCGACAAGCACTACGCCTGCAATCGCAGTTCCCCCGGCATCATTACAGCCAGTGCCTTTCGCGGCACGGACGGCACCCTGCTGGGAATCATGGAGATTGTCAGTGACATGACCCCCCTTTACGCGAGTCGTGAGCGCTTCCGCAAGGCCATGGGCGGCATCATCCAGGCCATGTCCCTGACCATCGAGAAAAGGGACCCTTACACTGACTGCCACCAGCGGCGGGTGACCAAACTCTGCCGGGGAATTGCAGGTGAATTCTCCTTTTCATGGGAGCGAACCCAGGGCCTGCGCATGGCCGCCGCCATCCATGACTTGGGCAAAATTCTGGTGCCGGCCGCCATACTGAACAAGTCCGGCCAGTTGTCCGAACCGGAGATGCTCATAATCCGGGCCCATCCCCAGACCGCCTACGATATTTTGAAAGGCATTGATTTCCCGTGGCCCCTGGCGGAAACCATTTACCAGCACCATGAACGCCTGGACGGCTCCGGATATCCGCGCGGTCTAAAAGGGGAGGGGATACTGCTGGAAGCCCGCATTCTCGCCGTGGCGGATGTGTTCGACGCCATCTCCTGCTTTCGTTCCTACCGGGCGGCGGTGGGTCAGGAGGAAGCCTTCCAGGAACTGAAAATGAACCGGGGTATCCGCTATGACGCGGCCGTGGTGGATGCCTGCGAGCGGGTGATCCTCCAGGGAAAGGTGGACCTGGATTCTCCTGAACCCAAGGAAAAGCAATAGTCAGGTTAATTTATACGGCTATTTCCCCCGTGAGATACGTTACAGCACACCCACCGATGTGAACCCGTTCGCCCTTGTCCTCACATAACAACTCACCGCCCCGTGGGGAGATCTGTCTGGCGTGGAGCTGCTTTTTAGCCAATCGTTTGGACCAGTACGGTATCAGGGTGGTGTGGGCCGAGCCGGTCACCGGATCTTCGGAAATGCCGGATTGGGGTGCAAAGAACCTGGACACAAAATCCACTTCCTGGCCGGGGGCCGTGACAATTACTCCGCGGGAAGGTACTTTGGAGATGGAAGTCATATCCGGGCGCAGGGCGGCAATGGTCGCTTCGGTTTCAAACACTGCAAGATAGTCATCCCGTCCCCGATAAATTTCCATGGGCCGGATTCCCAAGCCGTTGACCAATGCTGCGGGCGGATCAACAGCGCTGATGGCATCGGCCGGAAAATCCAGGTACAGTATTTCGCCGTCCTTTCGGACATAGAGCGCGCCGCTTTTTGAGGAAAAAGTGATGGTGCTGCCGGAATATTGTTGGTGATGGAAGAGGACATGGGCCGCTGCCAGGGTGGCGTGGCCGCATAAATCCACTTCCACCGTGGGGGTGAACCATCGAATGGAATATTCGTTGCCTTTGTTTACAACAAAGGCGGTCTCCGCCAGGTTGTTCTCCGCTGCCACGGCCTGCATGGTTCCGTCAGAAAGTTCCGATGGGCAAAGGACCACGGCGGCGGGATTGCCGGTAAACAACCGATGGGCGAAAGCATCCACTTGGTAGATTGGAAGTTGCACGTTTCACCTAATATTAAAATAGTTGATCCGAATTTCCATTTTTATCGCTATCAGACAAAAGCCTGGTGGTTTTGTTAAGTTCTTTATCGAAAGAAACCAGCACGGAGCCAGGCTGGGCTGATTTCACACAGAGAATGCAATCCACAATATCGATGTTTTTTTCGGAAAAGAGCGTCAAGGCTCTGATCAATTCCTCCTGATCGCTGTTTGCAATCCCCTTATAGTGCAGGATGTCTATCAGGCTTGCGGCCGCTATATCCCTGGGCACTTTGTATATTTTGATGAAGACGTAAATGCATTCAGCAATCACGCTTTCCAGAAGGACTGCTTTTTTCTTGCCTTCTTTTACGGCATCAAAGAATTCCTTTGCCTTGACATGAAGATTTTCATCATCCCTTGTGAGATATCGGACGAGAATATTGGTGTCAGGAAAACTTATTTCCGGTCTTTTCATACACCCCTTCTTCCCAGGCTTTGTCTTTCATTTGCTTAATCGATTTGGTCGTTTTTGCATTTTGGGCATATTCACCGAGAGAGCCGGCCGCATCTTTAACCGGCCGAATCATGATATCATTGTTAACCACCTCGAAAAAAACAGCCTCGGCCTTAAGTTTGTTTCGGATTTTTTTCGGGATGGTGACTTGTCCCTTTTGAGTGATCCTTACGGATTCCGTAATCATAACTGGCCTCCATTTATTATTAGTATTACGATATCTCAAAAGTAATACTTTTTTGAATGGAATGTCAATCTGAATCAAAGAAAAAGTTCTTTGTCAGTAGCTTTAATATATGCGTTATTTTTTGTGATTTTGCCGTCCTGGATGAGTTTTATCAAATGCTGATCCATGGATTGCATGCCTTCTCCTTCGCTGGTCTGGATCAGGGAGTCGATCAGGGAGATTTCCCCTTCCCGGATGATACTGGCCAATGTGATTGAGTTGATCAGGATTTCATTGGCTACACAGCACCCCTTGCCGTCCTGGGTCTTGAGCAGTTGTTGGGCGATGACGGCCTTCAGAGATTCGGCGAGCATGCTGCGAACCTGGCCCTGCTGGTTTTGGGGATAGGCACTGATGATCTTGTCAATGGCATCGGCGGCGGTGTTGGCGTTTAAAGTTCCTAAAACCATGATATCCAGTTCAGTACAGGTAAAGGCCAGGGAGATGGTCTCCTGGTCCTGCATCTCCCCCACCATGATGATATCCGGATTTTCCTGGCTGGCCGCCAGCAGGGCCTCCTCGAAATTTTTGGCATGGGTGCCGATCTCCCGTTGGCTGAACAGGCATAGCTTGTTGGGATGAATGAATTCCAGCGGATCTTCGATGGTGATGATACGGGCCGGCCGGGTTTCGTTGATATGGTTGATCATGGCCGCAAGGGTCGTGGATTTACCGCTGCCGGCCGGACCGGTTACCAGTATGAGACCATGCTGGTGTTCTGCGATGGTTTTTAGGATCGGCGGCAATTCCAGATCATCGATGGTCGGGATTTTGTCGGGGATGAGGCGAAAATACCCGCAGATACCGCCCGGCTTAAACAGGATGTCACAGCGGAAACGGCCAATTCCCTCCAGCACATAGGTCATCCTGAAATCTTGATTGTTTTCCACAAATTCCTGTTGCTCTGGAGAAAATATCTCAGACAGTATTTCCATGTTGGACTGGGCCGTCAAGGCCGGTTGGTCTTCCATGAGCACCAGCTTGCCGGATAGTCGCAGAAAGGGGGGGAATCTTGCCACCATGTGAAGCTCGCTGGCACCGCAGGCCTTCATTTCCGTAAGATATGCATCAATTGTCGCCATATCTTGGCTCTCCTTTTATCCATTATCGCTTTCAGCAATGAATTTTGCGCTAAGCCGATTGGCGTTTCGATCGATTGGAAAACACCAGCAACAAGAAATAAACAATACTACATATTATACCACTATGTCTGATTTTATTGCAAAATAAATATACCGATTGAATTCATATTATCGAAATGTTATTTGAAACAGCGGCCTTGAACCACTTCTCGACCATCCGCCAGTGTGGGAGCGGCTTCCAGCCGCGATACGGCTGAAGTTATTATTGAGTCAGAAACAGACAAATATTGAGGATAAGACCGAACATTCTCGCAGCAAGTTTTGCCGGAAAACACAAAGGAGAAAATTAAATTTGGACAACCGCAGCTATCAGAAAGCGTTTATCTTGGATATGGACGGGGTGGTGTATACCGGCCCGCGCTTGATTCCCGGGGCCAAGGAGTTTGTGGACCGGCTCATACAAAGGAATTACAAGTTTTTGTTTTTGACCAACAATTCCTACCATACGCCCCAGGAACTGCGGGAGCGGCTGCTGAATATGGGCATTGATGTGAGTGAGGATCATTTTTATACTTCAGCCATGGCCACGGCGTGCTTTCTCAAGGTTCAAAGGCCCAATGGCTGTTCGGCCTACGTGATCGGCGGCAAAGGGGTTCTGAGCGAACTTGAAAAAGCCGGGATTGAAGTGACCAGCAAGAAGCCGGATTATGTGATCATTGCCGAGACCGAGGAATATGACTACGCCAAAATCATTGAAGCCACCCTGTTGATCCAGGAAGGGGCCAAGTTCATCGCCACCAATTCGGACATCACCGGTCCCAGCCGCCGGGGTCCGGTGCCGGCTTGCGGCGCCCTGGTGGCGCCCATTCAAAAGGTCACCGGGGTGGCTCCGTATTTTCTGGGAAAACCCAATCCGGCCATGATGTATTGGGCCCGAAAAAAATTGGGCGTGCATTCCGCCACCTGTTTCATGATCGGCGACCGCATGGATACCGATATCGTGGGCGGCCTGGAATCCGGTATGACCACCTGCCTGGTCCTTTCCGGCGTTACCTCCCGTGACATCATGAACCGGTTCCCATATCAGCCTGATTATGTTTTCAATCATCTGGGTGAGATCGACCCGGAAGCAATCTTATCCCGGCGGGACTGGGTGGAAAAATAGTTATTCCATTATGTTTAAGACACCGGCAACATCCACAAAACGTTCAAAATGGCGGGCCAGGCGGTCGTAGCTTTCCTCTTTTTCCAGCCAATAATCCCTTCCTAGGCCGGTTTTTTCCAAAGGCAGGCCTTTGCGGGCCGCAAGATGCGTCAGCAGCTTATCACGGAAAGCGGCGCTGTCGAACAGACCATGCAGATAAGTGCCTAAGACATTGCCGGTATGGTTGCAGGCCCCTTCCGGGCCGTCGGTCAATGTCACAAATGGTTCCACGTCTCTATCTTTTGTGGTGCTGCCCATATGAATCTCATAGCCGCGCACTTCCGCGTTGAATAACCGGTCCAGGCCGGCGGCATGGCGCACGATTTTGGAATTTTCGAGCCGGGTTTCAACCTGCAGCAGACCGATCCCCTGAATTTGCTGCTGCCGGCCTTCCATGCCGTGGGGATCCCGGATCTCCCGGCCCAGCATTTGAAAGCCGCCGCAAAGGCCGATGACCATTTTCCCTGCCATGTCTGCGAACCTTCGCACTGCGGCGCGCCAACCACTTTCCTGCAGCCAGTGCATGTCGCCCATGGTGTTTTTGCTCCCCGGCAAAATCAGCAGATCATAGTCCGCAAGGTTGGCCGGTTGTTGCTCCAGCCAGTTCAGGACCACATCCGGATCATGGGCCAGGGCCGCCAGATCGGTGAAATTGGAAACATGGGGCAGCCGGATCACGGCAATGTTGATTTTATCCATCCGTGGCGGAAGCGGTGCAATTGACAAATCCAGGGACATGCTGTCTTCCGCGTCGATGGTAAAATCGGTGAAAACCGGCACCAGACCGAAAACCGGCTTGCCGGTGCGTTGTTCGATATATTCCATACCGGCTTGGAAAAGCCGGGGATCGCCGCGGAATTTGTTGATGATGAAGCCCGCCACCCGTTCACGTTCTTCCTTGGAAATCACTTCCAGGGTACCGATGATCTGGGCAAAGACGCCGCCGCGGTCGATGTCCGCCACGAGCACCACCGGTGCTTCGGCCATGCGAGCCATTTCAAAATTGACGATGTCATGTTCCCGCAGGTTCACTTCAGCACAGGAGCCGGCCCCTTCCAGGACTATGGCTTCATAATCCTCTTCCAGATACCGGAAGCTCTGCCGGACTGCGTCTTTGAGCCGGGATTTCAGGGCATAATAGGCGGCGGCGCTGTAATTGCCCATGGGTTTGCCGTGCAAAACCACCTGGGCTCCCAGGTCGCTGTTGGGTTTCAGCAATATGGGATTCATATGCACAGACGGGGTCAGGCCGCATGCTTCAGCCTGGGCCACCTGGGCGCGCCCGATTTCACCGCCCTCCAGGGTCACATAGGAGTTGTTGGACATGTTCTGGGCCTTGAAAGGCGCCACCCGCCGGCCGCGCTGTTTCAGGAGCCGGCAAAAAGCCGTGGCCGTGATACTCTTGCCCACATCCGAGCCGGTACCGAGGAACATGATTTTGGAAGTCTTGGGCATGGGCGTACTCCGAAGTGTTAAAAACAGAGCCGGATCAAGGTGAAAAACAAGAGGGCCAGCAGGGCCGCGGCAAAGGAAATGTGCCAGGCGGAGCGGATATCCTCAGGGGTCACGGAATTGCCTTGGGCATTGATAAATGGTTTTTCCACCAGGATTCCATGGTAGCGGTTGGGGCCTCCCAGTTTGAGATTCAGAACAGCGGCCATGGCCGCTTCCGGATGGCCGGCATTGGGGGAGGCGTGACGTTTTCGGTCCTGCATGGTGATCCGCCAGGCTGCGGGCCGGTCCTTCACCCGCCTGGTTCCGGCCAGCAGAATGAGCAACATGGAAAGCCGCGCCGGAATAAAGTTCAGCAGATCATCGCACTTGGCCGGAAAAAAACCGATTTTGCGATAGGCTTCGTTCTTGTAACCCACCATAGAATCCATGGTGTTCACCGCTTTATACAGGATTACCAGCGGTGCGCCCCCCAGGAAGGCAAAAAAAAGCGGGGCGATGATGCCGTCGGACAGGTTTTCCGCCAGGGTTTCCACGCCGGCCCGGGCCACGGCTTCCGGCTCCAAGGCCTTGGTCTCCCTTCCCACCACGGCGCCCAGGCATTTCCTGGCCAGATCCAGATCATTGTCCTCCAACGCCAGACGCACTTTTTCAACATGATCATGTAGATCCCTCACCGCCAGACATGAATAGATGATGTACAGATTGAACAGAAAATACAGCACCGGCCAAGACTGCAACAGGTGATTGATCCCCAGCACCACAGCCACAGGGATGCCGGCCGTGAGCAGCAACAACACAAATCCGCCCCCATAGGTGGCCAGGCCGTATCGTCGCAGGCGTTTTTCCATGGGTGTTATCAAACCATTGCCGATCAAACGCACCGGATGAAAGGAATAAGCGGGGTCGCCCATGAACAAATCTAATAGGAAAGCCAGACCAATAATCAAAGAAGACATAAAAATTACAATTATGAATTACGAATTAGGAATTAGGAATCAAGGAATTCTGTCAATTTATATATAATCTTTCACCTTTCACCTTTCACCTTTGAGCTTTCACCTTTGAGCTTTGAGCTTTTCGCTTTCACCTTTCAGCCAACCGCCCACAGTCCTCATTTTTCAACTGGCCGGCAACATTCCATGGAAAAGGTAAAAGATCAAGGAAGAAATGACCCAGGGCAATCGCATGTAGTTTTTTTTCGGGGTCGGGGTCGGTATCGGGATCGG
>DYJD01000044.1 GCA_020723325.1 Desulfosudis oleivorans
GCCGTAATAAAAATTGCTGCCTGACGATGGGCAGTGTAGTTTAATAAGCGCTTACCGGCCATCGTCCAGGCGGGTTTGGAAAATCAACTGCCCCTCCGCGATGCTTCTCACGTCCAGGCAGCCCAGCGCGGGGTCGTTCGCGCGCAGCGTTCGGATGACCGCCTGCGCGTAGATGTTAACCCATTCCGGACGCAGTAAAATGTAGGTGCCCGTGTCCAACGCTTTCACCACGCCGGGGCCATCGAGCAGCGTCACCACGGTGGCGAGCTGCGCCTCAGTGAAACGCGTGCCCGCCGGTAATCGGTGGCGCAGCCGGGCCTCCAGTTCCTTGAAAGTTACCAGCATCAAGTCCTCATCCCGCATCTTCACGATTTCGTCCTTCAGCAGCTTGAAGATGGCCGGGGACGTGCGCGCGGTGAGCTGGCCCCAAGGAATCGCGTCGAGCAGCGCCTTGCGCAGGGCGGGCACGCCGGCATTTGTCTCGGCGCTGGTCTCGAAATAGGGATACTGGTTCTCCTTAGCGAAGACTTTGACCTTCTCACGATCGAAGCGGCAGCCGGCGTCCGTGCGCCCGGCGACGAGGAACGTCGGGGCTTGCGCGGCTCTTGAGCGTGCCAGCGCACGCTGCCAGTCACGCAGTTCGGGCAACACCGCTTCCCTCGCTGCGTCGAACATAAGCAGCACCAGCGCCGTGTGGTCGAGGTAAAGCTGGTGGACGAGACGCTGGTCCGCCTGTCCGCCGAAATCCCATAGCCAGACTTCATGTTCCATGTCTGGCTGCTGCGGCAGGTCCGTTAGCGGGTATTGCGTGGACCAGGCTCCCGAGGTGGAAGTGCGCGTGGATGGCGCACGGTTATGCACGAGCCTCTCGGTCATACCCGTCTTGCCCGCGTTGGTATCGCCCACGAGGAGTACCTTTGCGTTGGTGTATTGAATTTGTTCCGGCGCTCCATCGGTAGAGGCTGAGAGTTCTGTGCCGGCAGTTTCGGCGTCGAGTTCGGCGAGGTTCCATTCCCGCCAGACGCCGTTGCCGGCCCCGGACAGGGCGCTGCGGCCGTCGGGACTCCACGCCACGCTTAAGACTCTGTCGGTGTGGCCTTTGAGCACGCGCAGGCAGCGGCCCGATTCCACCTCCCACAGTCGCACGGTGTAATCGTCTGCCCCGGACAGGGCGCTGCGGCCGTCAGGACTCCACGCCACGCTTAAGACTCTGTCGGTGTGTCCTTCGAGCACGCGCAGGCAGCGACCCGATTCCACCTCCCACAGCCGCACGGTGTTGTCGTCTGCCCCGGACAGGGCGCTACGGCCGTCAGGACTCCACGCCACGCTAAAGACTCTGTCGGTGTGTCCTTTGAGCACGCGCAGGCAGCGGCCCGATTCCGTCTCCCACAGCCGCACGGTCTTTTCGTTGGCCCCGGACAGGGCGCTGCGGCCGTCAGGACTCCACGCCACGCTATTGACTCTGGCGGTGTGGCCTTTGAGCACGCGCAGGCAGCGGCCCGATTCCACCTCCCACAGCCGCACGGTGTTATCGTCGGCCCCAGACAGGGCGCTACGGCCGTCAGGACTCCACGCCACGCTATAGACCCAGGCGGTGTGGCCATCAAGCACGTGCAGGCAGCGGCCCGATTCCGTCTCCCACAGTCGCACGGTCTTGTCGTTGGCCCCGGACAGGGCGCTGCGGCCGTCAGGACTCCACGCCACGCTATTGACTCTGGCGGTGTGGCCTTCGAGCACGCGCAGGCAGCGGCCCGATTCCACCTCCCACAGCTGCACGGTCTTGTCGTTGGCCCCGGACAGGGCGCTGCGGCCGTCAGGACTCCACGCCACGCTATTGACACTGTCGGTGTGGCCATCAAGCGCGCGCAGGCAGCGGCCCGATTCCACCTCCCACAGCTGCATGGTCTTGTCGTTGGCCCCGGACAGGGCGCTACGGCCGTCGGGACTCCACGCCACGCTATTGACTCTGGCGGTGTGGCCTTTGAGCACGCGCAGGCAGCGGCCCGATTCCACCTCCCACAGCCGTACGGTGTTGTCGTCTGCCCCGGACAGGGCGCTACGGCCGTCAGGACTCCACGCCACGCTATTGACGCTGTCGGTGTGGCCATCGAGCACGCGCAGGCAGCGGCCCGATTCTACCTCCCACAGCCGTACTCTCTCGTCGCTAGCCCCGGACAGGGCGCTACGGCCGTCAGGACTCCACGCCACGCTTTTGACTCTGCCGTAGTGGTCGTCGAGGACGTGCAGGCAGCGGCCCGATTCCACCTCCCACAGCCGCACGGTCTTGTCGTTGGCCCCGGACAGGACGCTGCGGCCGTCGGGACTCCACGCCACGCTATTGACGCTGTCGGTGTGGCCATCGAGCACGCGCAGGCAGCGGCCCGATTCCACCTCCCACAGCCGCACTGTTTTATCGCCGGCCCCAGACAGGGCGCTGCGGCCGTCGGGACTCCACGTCACGCTAAAGACGCTGGCGGCGTGGCCATCGAGCACGCGCAGGCAGCGGCCCGATTCTACCTCCCACAGCCGCACGGTTTTATCGCCGGCCCCAGACAGGGCGCTGCGGCCGTCGGGACTCCACGCCACGCTTAATACGCTGGCGGTGTGGCCATCGAGCACGCGCAGGCAGCGGCCCGATTCCACCTCCCACAGCCGCACGGTTTTATCGCCGGCCCCAGATAGGGCGTTGCGGCCGTCGGGACTCCACGCCACGCTAAAGACGCTGGCGGCGTGGCCCAGAGAGCGGATCTTCTCGATCAGCCGTTGTCTGGCTTCTTGTTGTTCGGGGGAAAGCTGGGTTCTTTCCGGTCGGCAAGCTTGGAGGAATTTCGCATAGTTTTCCCCGTCTCGTTCAACTCGCCAATCCACATAAAGGAATTGCGCCAGGGACCCTTTGATGGGGGCATCGTCGAGCCGCAGGGGAATGAAACGGCGTTCCTTGTTCAGTGGGTCGCGAAACCGGAACGTGTAAGCCTCCAATTGCGCCCAGTCCGATCCGAATGCATTGGCCGACATGCAAAGCACCAGCACGCGCGAGTTCTCCAGCCCTTCCTCGATTTTCGCCGGAATGCTGTCGCCGAGCTTGATCATCCATTCATCGAACCACACCTTCAGACCGTCGTCGCGCAACCTCTCTGCCAGGGGCCGCACTACCGCCTTGTCCTTGCTGCTGTAACTTAGGAGGAGATCGAAGCTAAAGTCCTCATTCACGTCAAGAGCCTCCTCAGGCGTCTAACAAGTGATTTTATGATTTTCTGCATATATCCGGAAAGATCTTTATCAATAACTTTCTTTGTTCATAGGGCTTCTTTCGACGAGCCCCCTCACCCGCTCTTTATCAAAATGTAAATACCGACTGGTGGTCTGGATGTTCGCATGGCCGAGAAGCATTTGGATAATGCGCGGGTCCTCCCCTCTTTCGCTCAAATGGCTTGCTCCGGAGTGCCGCAATAAATGCGGTCCCTTCTTTTCCTTATGAATCCCTGCCCGCTCAAGCCCTGTGGTTACAAGCGCCCGCACCGATCGTGTTGCGAGTTGTTTGCCTCGCTCAGAAATAAACACCCAATCGGTTTTATCCGCATCCTTGAATTTCTTTGGGGATAAATACCAATTTTCAAACTTGGCCTTCAGGTCCCTGTTAATCGGTATAAGTTCAACATTTCCCCCTTTGCGTAAAATTCGCAATTAAAGGCTATCCAACCGCACATCAGTCATTCGAAGATTTATCAATTCATTTTCGCGGATTAAAATACTTAGGAACAATGAATAAATCAATATATTTCTATCTACTACATTGACTGGCGTATGTTGCTCCTCGATTTCAAGCAATCGCATGCTTTCCGCCAATGTAGGGTAATCCGGTTCGGTTTTGGGGATCTTGGGTGCCTTTATAGAAACCGCCACGTTGTCTATCACGATCTCATTGTCTTCCAGGTAATCGAAAAAAATTTTAAGGATGGCCAAGATTGTTCGTTTGGTGGTTTTTTTGATTTTGCGTGTTTTTGAATAATCGACAATTAAATTCTTTTAAATGCCTATGCATTTGACTCCTAATCCGTCTTCTGGCATACTCCCTGGCCTGGTGACGGTATGGCAAAGAAATATTATCAATACAATTTGATAGAATTTCAGAAAACATTCTCTGACGATGGGGCGTGCGAGCAGCACCTGCTTAAACAAAGATGGGAAAGCGGCTTTAAATGTCCCCAATGCGGACACGATAAAGCGTGGTATCTGAAAAACAGGAAGCTTTTTGATTGCAAAAAGTGCAGATTCCAAGCAAGCCTGACCGCCGGTACCATTTTTCATGGAACAAGGGTGCCTTTGGTAAAATGGTATTGGTTGCTTTATCACATGGCGATGGACAAAGTCGGAGTTTCCGTTGCCGAGATGCAACGCCTCCTTGGAATTGGCCAGTACAGGACCGCATGCATGGTTGATGGCCCATAAAATTCGAAAAGCGATGGCGGACAGAGATGCGGGATATAGCCTTGCTGGCCTGATAGAGATGGATGAATCTTTTTTCGGCCCCAAAGGGAGTAAGAGAGGGCGTGGAAGCGAAAGGAAAAGCATCGTTTTGTGCGCCGTATCTCTGTACCGAAACAGGAAGGGAGAAGAGAAGCCGGGTTTTGCTCATATGCAAGTAGTTGATAATGCCTCCGCGGATACGGTCGAAAAATTTTTGGATAGGCTCGGAAACGGAGAATTTGCAAATGAAGGGAAGCAACTTGTTGAAACAATTCGGAGCGACGGTTGGAGATCCTATGGTAAAGCAGCTAAGAATAAGGATTTGCAGCATCTGAAAGTGGTGCTTCGTGATCCAAAAGCCGCTGGAAGGCTTTTGCCCTGGGTTCATCGTGTCATCTCCAATGCAAAATCCGTTATCAGAGGATCTCACCGTGGAGTATCGGAAAAACATTTGCAAGCGTACCTCTCCGAGGTTTGTTATAGGTTTAACCGGCGCTTCTGGGAAAAAGAGCTTTTCGATCGCCTTGTACAAGCTTGTATATTGACAGAAACACTTACATATAAAGAACTTATTAATACAAACAAGAGGTTATAGGCTTTAGGACCGAAATGCATAGGCACTTTCTTTTATATCAAGGTTAAAATATGAAAATGCAGAAACGACAGCCGGGTGAGAAGAAGACATAAATAGGCCATTAATTTTTTCGACGATTGGGGTAAAGCGCTAATTAATCAGCTTGATCCACATCGGGAGGTCTAATTCTGACCCGATCGTTGCGTACGGTTATTATCGCGCCGGCCTGCAGATCTTTTTGATACAATGTCAACACTCTCAAACATAACGGTCCCTGGTTACGTGCCGCAATATTCACAAGCCGCAAAATGCCGCAATGTGGTTTTTTTTGTAAAATCGCAATTTCTCCAAAGTCTTTATCCAATGTAACAAGAACCCGCTGTTCTTGATGTGCAAACACCAATATTTCTTCGTCTCCCGGATCTTCCAGCCAATTCCCGGTCCAAATGACATCATGACCTGCAGCTTCAAGATGTTTCAGCGTACCGCCCCACACACAGGTATCCAAAAGTATCTTCATCAAGCGGTCTCTATCTGAAGCGGTTCAATTCGTTCGTGACCGATTATCCTTCGTGCATATACCAGACAGGCCTGTATGTCTTCCGGCTCAAGCCAAGGATAGCCTTCCAAGATGATTTCAACGCTATCCCCTGCAGCCAACATGCCCAATACATGTTCAACGGCCAAGCGTCGCCCTCCGACGATCGGCTTACCCCCAAATATTTTAGGATTAAAACTGATTCGTTCTAAAAGTTTATCTTCATCCATGATGGCACCTCCCGTCAAAATTATGCTGCCAACTACCTTGCTACCTCTTACCGGTTCTAGGAGCCCCCCCGTTTATAGTAGCACCCTGTAATCTGCATTCAGGGCCTTGGCCAGCTTTCTGGCATTTTCTTTGCCGATTGGGCGACGACCGTTTTCCATATCAGAAATATGGCGGCGAGGGATGCCGGCCAGTTTGGCGAGTTGATCTTGGGTCAAACCTTCCCTTGTCCGGTAGGCCCTGAGAGCGGTTGGTTGTTCCTTACCGATATATTCTGGGAAAGCATCGTGGTAGTCAATGCTTTCTTCAATATCGGCAAGTCCAAGCGAACCTGCAAACTTTTTGATTGCCGTTATCTTGTCCAACGGTCCAATGAATCTTACCATTTCTCTTTTTTCAGTATGGTGCTTTTTCGTGTGTTCCTGCATATATCACCTCTACAAGCCGGATTTCTTTTCTAGATACTTCCCAAACCGCTACATAGGTTGGTTTGCCTTTTTTAAGATGACAATGGTGCTTGTCATCTGATAGTTTCGAGTAGTTGGGCCAGTCCCCCCTGACAGGTCCGGATTGTTCGATTTCCCGAAGTAACTGGAAGAGAATAGCCCTTATTCTTTCAGGGAGAGACACCACCTGTTTTTGCGCTTTTTTCGACAACCTGGTCTGCCAGCTCATGGTTTCTCCACGCACTAAATATTAGTGCATAAAAAATGAGATGTAAAGCCTTTTCAGCATATCGGTTCATTAGGGCATCGGCTGGAAGCCGCTCCCACAAAGGAGGATGGCCGAAAAGATGATCAAGTCCCAAAATGCAAATACCGGCTGGTGGTCTGGATATTTACGTGCCCGAGAAGCTTCTGGATGATACGCGGGTCCCCTCCTCTTTCACTCAAATAGCTCGCTCCGGAATGCCACAATAAGTACGGCTCTTTTTTTCTGTATGA
This sequence comes from Desulfosudis oleivorans, assembly GCA_020723325.1. Taxonomy (GTDB): domain Bacteria; phylum Desulfobacterota; class Desulfobacteria; order Desulfobacterales; family SURF-7; genus DYJD01. The sequence goes on from DYJD01000044.1 coordinate 6,752, forward strand.
ATCCCTGCCCGCTCAAGCCCTGTGGTAACAAGCGCCCTCACAGATCGTGTGGCGAGCTGTTTCCCACGTTCTGAGATAAATCCCAATCGGTCTTGTCCGCATCCTTGAACTTCTTTCGGGATAAAAACCAATTTTCAAATTTAGCCTTCAGGTCTCTGTTGATCGGTAAAAATTCAACAAAATTTTTAAGCATGGCCAGAATTGTCCGTTTTTTATGGATTCGGGACAAACACCAGGCGGAATCCGTAACTGCTGCCGGTATCCGCCGGGCCGCTGAAGATGCGCACGGCGGAGCGGCAGTACATGGCATAATATTCCCAACTGCCGCCGCGCAGGATCTTGTCCGAGCCGGAGGGCGGGCCGGCAGGATCGGTCACGGGGCCTGAAGAATAGGGTCCAAGCCAATCCTGGCACCATTCCCCCACATTGCCGTGCATGTCATACAGCCCCCAGGGATTGGGCGCAAAGCTTTTAACCGGCACAGTCTTGCTGCGATATTCGCCCTTGGAACAGCCTTTCGGAGGATAGGCGGCATTGAAATTGGCCTGATCCGCCCCAAGGCAGTTCCCGGTATAAAACGGTGTGACAGTGCCAGCCCGGGCCGCGTATTCCCATTCCGCATCCGTGGGCAGGCGGTAGGTGTTTGCTTCCTTTTCACTCAATTTCCGGATGAAATTCTGGGTGTCTTCCCAGGATACTTGCTCCACCGGGCAATTGTCCCCGCATGTGGAAAAAAGGGCAGGATTGTTGCCCATCACCGCCTGCCACTGGCCCTGGGACACTTCCGTGGTTTGCAGGTAATAGCCCTTGGTCAATGTGACCGTATGTTGGGTTTCGTCCGCCTCCCGATCCTGCTCATCCAGCGGACTGCCCATGGCAAAGCTGCCGGGTTTGATATACACAAATTCCATGCCCAGGGAATTGACCTTCGGGGAAAAGTCGCCGGCCGGCGTTTCTTTCCGGGCGCCGGCCTTGACCGGTATGGTAACAGCCGGGCTTTCATTGGTTGATATCACTGCCCCGACCGATTCCGACGGCGGCATTTTAGGAACCGCCTGCTGGGAAATCAGAGCCCCGGTTTCACGCCCCTGGTTGAAATAGAAATTACCCATGAGGGAGGAAGACTCCCAGGGGGTCTGGGGCGGCTTTTTATCCTTGGTTTCCTCCACCACGGCAATGCGGGTGTATTTCAGCACTTCCTCCACCTTAATACCGGGCTGACGGATGAAATGCAGCAGGTTGCGGGTGAAGATGCCGTTGCGGCCGTCACCGTCTGCGGCTATTGCGCCGGGCGCCGTGGCATAGGCAATAATGGAACCGGTGGGCGCATCCATGCGCGCCAGACCCATTTCAGCAGAACGCTTGAAACTGCGGGAAAAAGGATTGTTCCGGCAGGCGTCCAGGATGATAATATTGAGCCCATTTTCCGCATCCGCCATCTTGCCCAGGACCCAGCCGGCATCCACGGCTTTATAGCGCACATCCGCCTCACTCTCGATCTCAGCATCCACGGGAATCAGGTAGTTGTTGCCCTCCAGTTGAATCCCATGGCCGGCGTAATAAAAAAGACCGGCGCCCCCTTCCCTGTTCAGTTTGCGGCTGAAATCGACCACCGCCTCTTCCATTTTGCGCTTGCCGGCCTCAAGTTCCAGGACCACGGAAAAACCGCTCTCGGCCAAGGCCTTGGCCATGTCGCCGGCGTCATTGGCCGGATTCTTCAAGGGTGCATGCGGATAGGCCGAATTACCGATGACCAGGGCCGTGCGCGCCGCAGTTTCCTTTAAACCCACGTTCATGGAGCGGGTTTCCGCCAAGGCAAACGGTATGCTATGGAATATCGACAAAACAATTGCAACCAGGCAAAGCAGAGCTTTCATGCCCTCTCCCCCCCTGCTGAAAGCGATTTTGACACTAATATTCCTATACTTTTTTTCCGTCCAGTTTTCAACTTGGTTCGTTTCATGTACCAGGAGAATCGTATGTAAACTTGACGCGAAATGCACAACCATTAAATGCCAACATTTAATCCAGCGAATACTGTTGCCCACCAAAATAAAGCGATTCGTGATGGATTGGGTTTTGTCTCTGCCATCCAACCTCTCGGCGTCGGTATCGGAATCGGTATCGGTATCGAGTTTTTCTATTTTTTTGCCCCCTCCAAAGGCAATTCGCCAATGGGTCGTGGCGTCCCGTTGATTGGTAGGGGCGGTTCGCGAACCGCCCTTACGGCAAGGCCATCGCGTTGGGTCTTGGGGTCATTATGGGAAACTCACTAGTTCTGATTTTTTGGGGTTTATAGCACAATAGGGACGGGTGATATTTTTTACATGCGATTACCGGGTTGTTAGTCAAATTGACAAAAAATAAAGCGAAATATAATATTCCTAATAGAAATTATAAAAAATAAGGATTTTGAAATGATTTGTGCCATCATTGATTTTGAATTTAACGACCCACAAAATTTGATCGCATGATAAAAGCATTCCAATCAATAGATCATCATCTCCTCAAAAAGGCCTATCTGAGCCGGGCCGGAGAACAGCTACCCTTGAAGCTCCTGATCTTTATGGGAGACGGCCCTTTCTGGCTCATGCTGCTGGGGATCAGCACAATAATCGGTTTGATTCGCCCTGATTCCGCCTTTGCGAGACTTTCCCTGTTGATTTTCATGGGATTCAGTCTGGCTCAATTGGTTTTCATTCCCTCAAAAATATTTGTCAAACGCCGCCGGCCCTATGCCGACCCGGACCTGCAACAAAAGCTCGGAATCACCATCGAAAACCGTGATCCCGGACACGGTTCCAAAGAAATGGAGAGCTTTCCTTCCGGCCATTTGTATTGGACGAGCATGGGTGTTTTCTTTATCTGTCATCAGTTCGGTTGGGCCGGAGCCATCCTGTTCGGCTGGATGATCCCGGTGATGCTCTATCTGCGGCCGTATTTGGGTGTACATTACCCCAGCGATGTTCTGGCTGGGCTGATCATGGGCTTGTCAACCGCATTTCTGTCCGTCTGGCTCCTCCCGCCGGTCTTTAACCTGCATCGAAATCTGGAAGGGTACAGGTGGTATCCTTGGGGCTATGTGGCTTTCATCTCTCTGTTCATTTACTTCGGCTACCGTTCATGGCTGCGACGGGTGTAGGGTGGAGTTTTCTTGATACTTGCTGGTGTTCTATCTATATTTTTTCCTTAGACAGATGGGGGCGGTTCGCTAACCATTATTGTAGGGGCGGTTCGCGAACCGCCCCTACTTGCCATGCACGGCAGACAATCAATCACAATTGGAGAACGGCTGCGTCATTGCCCTCGAACCGCAAAATAACGTTGCTCCATTTCCGCCAGTTTGGCGATGATTTGAAGAGCAAAAGTTCGTTGGGCGCGGATGCCCTTGTCATCCGAACGCGGTCTTAGCACATCTGCTTGAATGTAGAAACGTTCCCCTATACAAGGGAAATCGCTGTAGGTTTCCTGCCTCTCCCCGCGCAGGTAAATGCACAGGACCCGGCAGTCCGGAACGCTGGTGAGAAAACGGCCCACGCCGTAGGTGATGTTCTGGAAATCCACCCGCCCGGAACGGGAGCGGGTGCCTTCCGGAAAAATGGTCAACAATTCCCCCTGGTTCAACAGGTGGATGCATTTGTCGAGGCACTGGCGCACCTGCTCCCGGCTGCCGCGCCGGCGGATGGGAATGCATTTGGCAAGGTAGCAGAAAACCGTGCTGAAAATATTGCGCTGAAAATTGGTCTGTTCCGGCACATTCCAGGGCAGCATCTGATAATTGAGCATATACCCGTATACCGGTGCCAGGGCATAGGCAATGATCGCCGAATCGATCAAGGTCAGATGATTGGCACAGATCAACCAGGGACCTGGATGGGCCTCGAAATACGTCTGGATTTGCCTTCGAAAATTCTTCACATCCCGGATGCGATATCCGGCCAGCCACATGACGGCATAGGACAAGGGGCCGATGAGGAAATACCAGAATCGGCCCATCATCCGCTGCAAGGCTAATGCAGTTCTAACGCCCGGACCCGACATGACACGGCCTAGGCTGCCGCGCTGCTGCGGCCGCGGATCTTCATGGCGATGACATCCACGGCATCGCCGATGGTCTGGATGGCGTCGGCGTCATCGTCGCTGATCTCGATGTCGAACAGATCCTCGATTTTGATGATCAGGTCCACCAGCCAGGCGGAGTTGAGTTGCAGGTCGTCGATCAGGTGGGTGTCGCGCTCGGCCTTCTCCAATACCGCGGTATTTTCCAAAAAAGGTTCGATCAGTCCAAGCAGTTTTTCCAATATCATTTTCTCTTCCATTTTTTTCTCCTCCATATTCATGGTTTTTCAGTTAAGACTCAAACACGGCAGCTACAAAAGCTACTTGGCGTTCTTTGCGGCTTGGCGAGAGAACTATTTCTTCACTGCACCATTCCACTTCTGTATAATCAGACTGCTGTTGACATCGCCGAAGCCGAAACTGGCCTTGGCAATGATTTGCAGGTCCGGCAGCTCCAGGCATTCCCGCACCACCTTGGGGCCAAAGGGCACGATCTCCGGGTGGAGATCCTCGCAATTGATGGACGGGTGCAAAAATCCATGATGTAATTCCATAACCGCCGCAATGCTTTCAATGGCCCCGGCAGCACCGAGACAGTGGCCGATCATGGATTTGGCGGCATTGATATAAGGGAAATTATCAGGCCCTCTTTCCAGGGCCGCAGACCAATTTTTAATTTCATGGGGATCGGCAAAGGTGGCGGTCAAATGGCCGCTGACGGCATCGATCATGGCCGGAATGATGCCCGCATCAGCCACGGCCCCCCGGATGCAGCGCCTGACCCCTTCATGGTTGGGCGCGGTCATGGTGCCGCCGTTGCGCTGGCCCCCGCAATTCACAAAGCCGCCGATGATTTCCGCATAAATTCGTGCGTTCCTTTCAAGGGCGGTTTCCAGATTTTCCAGCACCAGCACTCCGGCCCCGGCGCCGGGAACAAAGCCACAGGCGCTGGCGCTCATGGGCCGCGAGCCTTTTTCCGGTTCTTCATTGAATTTACGGGACAGCACCTTCATGGAATCAAAACCGCCCCAGGTAAAGGGCGAAGGCGCTTCCGAGCCGCCCACCACCATGCGTTTGGCCAGGCCGGCCCGGATTTTCCAGGTTGCTTCCACAATGGCTTCGGTGCCGGTGCTGCAGGCCGAGGAATTGGAAGTCACCTGATTGCCCAGGCCCAGCAAACCGGCCACCCTTGCGCTGGTGGCGCTGCCCATGACCTGCTCCACCACCCGGCCGCCCATGCGGCGCACGTTGCCGGAGGTGACGGCCGGCACAATGGTGGTGGCAATGGTTTCCGTATCGCTGATGCCGCATCCCAGCACCACGCCGCTGTCCCAGTCCGGCTCGTCTTCCGGAATGGAAAGACCCGCATCATGCCAGGCATCCAGGGCTGCCACGGATGCATAGGCCATGTTGGCACTCAGATTGAGCCGCTGTTTTTTGGTCAACCGGGTTTCAAGAACCGCTTCGAAATTTTCCGGAATGCCGCCGATACGACAGGCGAAATTCAACTCAGCCAACCGCGGTATATAACAAATGCCCGATCTGCCTTGACGCAGGGCATCGCCAAAAGCCGCCAAGCCGTATCCATTGGGGCTTACTACTCCCATGCCGGTCACTACTACTCTTGACCTCATATCAATCTTACACTCCATTAGTCATTAAGAATTAACAATTGATTATTAATGCTTAATAATCAATTGTTAATGAATAATTGCTAATTGCTAATTCAGGGTCGCGCCCCCACTCCTCTGCCGGCCAATACGCCGGCACACACCCTGTCTTCCACCGCATTAAACAGACCTACTTTTACTTTCAACTGATTGCGGCGGAAATATATTTTTTCGCCGCGGATCAGGGCGGTTTCACCCGGCCGGAGAGTCTGCTCAAAAACAACTTCCTGGGCATAGGCAAATAGAAACAAGCGCCGCCGGATTTCAGCCGGATCAAAGCCCTGTCTGATCATTAAAAAAATTCCCAGGGCCACCACGCCGGTCTGGGCCATGGCTTCCAGTAAAATCACACCAGGTGTAATCGGGTTGCCTGGAAAATGGCCCTGATAAAAAAAGGCAGCCTCGGAAAATCGATGGATTCCCGTCACATGGTTTTCATCTATTTCCAAAATCGAATCCACAAAACGAAAGGGCGGCTGTTGGGGAATCAATTCCAACAATGTGCTTTCAAGCCCTGGTTCAACCGCCATACTCCCTCCCCTCTTCCCTTTTCACACTTCTCACTTCATACTTCTCTATTCGCACTTCACCATGGCACTTCCCCATGTCAGCCCGGCCCCCACCACCACCATGGCCACATGATCCCCTGGCCGGAGACTGGTCCAATTCTGGCTGAGGACACCGGGCGCGCTGCAACAGCCGGTATTGCCGAAATCAATCACGTTATGCCAATGGTTGTCCTCCTGAATGCCGCAGGTCCGGGCCGCATGATCCAGCACTTTCAGATTGGCCTGGTGGCCGATGAACTTGAATTTTTCCGGAGTTACAGGATAAGTCTGGATCAGATCACTCAGCATCCGGCAGGTGGTACGCATGGCGAATTTCTGCACTGCCTGGCCGTCCTGAATAAAATGACCTGTGCGCGGGATCCGGATCTTGTCCCATTTGGATGGATCGGAAAAAAAAGGACCGGGCTCAATATGCTTATCCGCCGGCATGGTCAGCGAAACAACGGCCGCGCTGCACCCGTCGCCGAAAAGCGGCGCCACGCGACGGTCCCGGTAATCCACCATATGGGTACAGCATTCCGGGTTGACCACCAGCACAAAGGAAGGCAGACCGGTGGGCAGCATATTGGCCAACAGGGATAATTGAACCACAAAAGTGCTGCAGGCAGTATTGATGTCCACGCAGGGCACTTCAATTTCCAGTTCGGCAGCCACATTACTGGCCAGGGCCGGGATGGCATACCCCGGCGAAGATGTGCCGCAGACCACCATGCCCAGGTCCGCTTCGGTCAAACCGGCCCGTGACAGGGCCATACGTGCTGAAAGAGCGCCCATCCGAGCGTGAGTATACAGACTGGCGTCCATGGCTCCACGGGGATCTTGATTCTTGGTGGCACGAATATATTCAAGGGACAAGGTCGTCCTACGGGTCTTGATACCCACCCGCTCCAGAATCCAGGTTTCATCGCTGCCGATGTCCAACTCGCTGAGAAAACCGTTGGTGATCTGGTTTTCCGGGAAAAAATGCCCCATGCCGTGCAAATACAACATTTCAGGCAATCCTTTCACCGCCGTCCACACACAATAAAGCGCCGTTGACCCAGGCGGCCTCATCCAGGCAGAGCAGGAAAATAAAATCCGCCACATCCCCGGGGGTGGTCAAACGGCCCATGGGATTCCGCAAACGCGCCCGGGCCTTGATCTGCTCACTGCCGGGAATGGCCCGCATGGCCGCCGTGTCCGTCACCCCGGCCTGGATCACATTGGCACGGATGCCGTAAGGGGCGTATTCCACTGCCATGGCCCGGGTGACCGACTCCAGGGTGGCCTTGGCCGCGGAAACGGCCGCATACCCCCGCCAGGCCACGGCATTGCCTTCACTGGTGAGGCTGAGAACCCGGGCATCCTGGGCGAACAGCTTGTGGGCAAACAAGTCCGCCACCCATTCCACGATATTGAAGCCCATGGCCTGGATCGTGCGGGCGAAATCACCAGCATCCAGGAATTGTTTCTGATTATACGCCGGCGGATCGGCAAGAGCCGCCAGAGCATCCAGCCCCTGTCCAAGGCCGTCCTGAATCGCTGCCTGCAAACCATCATCAGACAGACCTCTCATTGCCGCAATGGCCTCCCGGGCGCTTTGACCCGGATTTTTAGGGGTCCAGGGCGCCAGCAATTTCAGGTTGCCGAAGGCTACGGCATGGAGCAGCAGACGCACCTTGCCTTCCAGGCCCAAGGCATGGGTCAAACCCTCTAGCACAACCCTGCGCCCGTCTGTGGACAAGGCATCCAGATTGTAAGTCAGCAGGCGCACCCCTGACTTGCCGATCTCATCAAACGCCTTTTGGATGGCCGGCATGGCACCGCGGCGATCCCGATGAACAATGCAAATATTCATGCCGTGCCCGGCTATCTTTTTGGCCGTAGCCAAGCCGAAACCGCTGGAACCGCCGATTATCAATGCCCAATAATTGGGATCAAACTTCATCATCTCAGTATCTTCTCTCAATCCATTGCCCTGCAATCACAGGGAAGGTAGTTGTTCTTTTCAAATCGTGTACATCAGAATGGAATACGCCGGGATGGATTTACAAAAGGTGTGCCAGAATAATGATAAATCGGATTAGGTGCTGATATTCTAGCCCTATCATAATTTTTTTACTTTGTTCAGACATTTTTCTGCTGCTGGGGCCACAGACACGGCTTGAACAGGGGTTGTACATGGTTTGTACTGATTTCGATTCCGTCCATTTTCGGCGTCGGGGTCGATAGCGGGACCGGGGTTAAAAAAAATCCAATGCTGAAAAACTCTATACCGATTCCGACCCCCGAGATGTTGTTCTCAGATATTTCATTTGGAATGCGCGGACGCGTCCGCGCTTTAACAGCGGCGACACGTCGCCGCACTCTAAAATATTACATCGTTCTTCCTCTTCGCCATCATTCAGGGCTTTTCCGAGGAAGAACCCATATCATTTCTCGCCGGATCGGTAGAACCTATCCGGGTCCACCGCCATAGGTGGTGGGTCTAGGGAAAACTAACGGAGCGCAGCGACTCCTCAACTTTAGGCACTTTAGGCACTTTAGGCACTTTCAACTTTAGTCACTTTTAAGATAGAAGAATAATTTATTCTATCCGCTCGATGGTGCTGTCAGGATGGACTTTGCGGTATTCGGCCAAAAGGACCAGAGTCCGATCCAGCATCTCCTGGGAATAGAGTTTGCCCACCAGGGCTTTCATGGTCTTCTCGGAAGTAGTCTGGATGAACTGCTTCTCCTGTCCGGCATCCAAACGTACAACTTCTATGCCGGCTTTTTTTAAAGCCGCCACCGACTGCCGGTCCTTTTCCCGGATGACTTCCTGGGCCTTTTGAAAAAATTCCTTGGAGGCAGCCTCGATTTTGGCCTGACTTTCGGAAGATATCTTGTTCCATTGGTCATTGGAAATCACCAGGGCGTTCATGACATTGCCCAAGGGGTATTCGGACATGTATTTGAAACGTGTGTACCAGCGGAAAGCCACGGCAGCCAACGGAGGGGCGCTGGCCGCGTCGATCAGGCGGGTGGACAGCGACGTCATCACATCGGTGATGGACAGGGAAATGGGGGAAATGCCGAGGGTCTCGCACAGGGCATTGGCCACCTCGTCGTTTTCCGGTACCCAAAATTTCTGTTCCCTGGCAATTTCAAGGGAAGTGATCGGGATCTTGGAAAAAGTATAAATAAAACCCACGCTGTGCCAGCCCAGGGCCTTGAAGCCGGCCTGCTTGAATTTTTGGTCAAAATAGTCTTCCAGATTGGAATTTACGTAAAAAACCTCACCGTAATTGCGGAATACATAGGGCAGGCTGGTCAGGCGGGACTCCGGCACGATCTGGCCGAGACCGTACCCGGAAAGGATGGCACCACCGAGTTGCTTGAAACGGATCTTGCGCAACACGTCCGTGGCATCGCCCTGGATGCCTCCGTAGTAGAATTTCAATTCCACCTCCTGACCGGTCCGCTCCAAAATCATATCCCGGAGTTTGTCATAGGAACCCGCAGGCGCCAGGGTGGCGAGCTTCAGCACGACTTTGGGCTCAACTTTGGTTTTGGTTTCTTCAGCAGCAAGTGAACTGGTGATCAATACGAAAAAAATCAGGGCGGCCATCAGGTTTTTCATGAATAAACTCCCTTACAGATAATTTAATGCCTCTTTTCCTTCTATCGGATGCCATACACTTTTTTGCATCTCTTTTCAATCTGCCATTCTTTGAAGGTCAAACCCATGGATATTAGCCGTGGCATCAGGCGTGATTTTGCAGGCAGAGGGCGGTCGGGTGTGGATTCAGATAGGTCTGGGATTGGAGATAGGGCAGATTGTACCGGCGGGCATAATGGTTAATGAGGGTCTTGGGGATAATCAGCGGAATGTCGCCCCGGCGGTAGGAATCCAGCAACCCGAGCAGTTCTGCTTTGGCATTCCGGTCCAGATGTTTTTTAAAATATCCTGCGGCATGCAGCAACACATTGTGATTCTTGGCCGCCGTGGTTCTCAGGGCCAGGGCCGCAATCAACAGCTTCCCGTATTGATCAAACACTTGCTGAAGCGGGTATTGATTTTGATCCGCCACCAGCCTGCCCATGGCCCGGTAATGCTTTTCACTGTGGGATAAAATCAAAAACTTGTTGCGGGTGTGAAAATCCACCAGACTCCCGGGGTTGCATTCACCAGCCAAGGTCTGCCGCCAGTCTGCCAGGGTGAAGATCCGATCTATGAAATTTTCCCGGATTTCCGGGTCTGACAGCCGGTTTTCATCCTCCACTGGAACCAAGGGGAACCGTTCCATGAAAGTCCTGGCAAAAAGCCCCACGCCGATTCTGCGGAATCCGCCTTGCGGATCGAATACTTTCACGCCTGTCATGCCGCTGCTGGGGGATTTGCTTTTAAAGACAAATCCCCACAGCCTTTCTTTTTCCAATTCCTCCATTTTGGCCCGGGCCCAGGCGAGCATTCGTTCCGTCAGATCCTTACCGGTCCGGGATGTGAGCAGCCGCGGCTTGTCAGGATCACCCACCAGCCGGATGGTTTCCCGGGGGATTCCCAGGCCGCATTCCGCCTCGGGACAGACCGGCACCCAGTCCACAAACCGTCCCATGGTTGCCGTCAGAAACGGGTCCAGGCTGTTGCCGCCGTCCCAGCGCACATTCTGACCCAGCAGGCAGGCGCTGATGCCCAGTTTGATCTTTTCCGGCATGGATATAACCTAGGCAGTGAAAAACCGTTCTTCAAAGGATTCCTTGCCGTCGTATTTTTCGCCCTGCTGCTTCATATAACCATAATAAGCCAGCACATTGACCTCCAGACCGGCGGCCTGGAGGGCGCTGACAACATCCTCCTCCTTGGGCGGGCAGCCTTTCACCGGAATGGCCTCCTGGATATTGGGATTGTCCTTGTTGGCTTCCAGCATGCAGTTACCCAGGAGCACGGTTTTGGCATAGCCCGGCCGAGCCTGCATTTTCTTGCCGTTGAGGATCTCCACGCTGGGCAGGGGCTGACCCTTAAAGGCGGACAGCACCAGAATATTGCTGAGATTGGCAATGGGTGAGCAGCCCGAACAAAGGGAATCGTCATATTTGGGCAGGGCCGCGCCGGTGATGCCCATTTTCTGGAAAACCCCCGGGCCGGTATTGTCGGCTGACCAGGCCCAATCCCATTTCAGGGGTTTTATATGGTCCGCCAGGTTTTCACCCACGATTTCATAATCTTCAATGGCAAGGGATTTGCCGTGGCGCTTGGCGTAATGACCGAAATGGGCGATATCCTCACCGCTGTAACCGATGGTCTTGGCCGCGATCAGATCCGCTGCCAGGGCATCGGTGGCGGCAATGATCACATCCTTACGATAGGCATTGCCGAAATGCAGGGCGCCCCTTTCCAGGGCATAGATTCCATCCACGATGGTAAGGGTCGGCTTGATGAAATCGGCGATAAAAGAAAAACAATATTCCAGATCCAGGCTGGTGTTGTGGCAAAGCTTTTTGGAAGCCAGCTTCAAACAGCCTTTGAGATTCTTGAGCCCCAGGGAGATCTTGGTCTGCCCGTGGGTTTTCAGCACCGGAAAATTGATGAAAAAATCCTGCTCCAGGGCTTCCTTGGCTATGGCAAGCTGCATGTCGCCGTGAAAGGTGAACTTATCCGTCTTGCTTTCATTGAAATCCACCAGGGTGACGCCGTAGCGCTTGGCCAGGGTGGTGTAGCCCAGACCGGCAAAAGCCTGCATGGTGCCCATGTCCTTTTTGAGCTGCACCGAACCTTCGCCGATGGCGATCTGATGGCAACCCAAGTCCTTCAGACAGATGATCAGATCCTCCATCAAGCGCGTGGTGGTGTAAACCCCGAAGGGCGCAATGCGGAAGCGGTCGTCCCAGGCCACCAGATTCGGCTTGATGAGAACCTTATCTGTTGGTTTAAGACCCTCGAAGCCCCGGCACAGTTCAATGGCTTTGCGCAAGGAATCCGGACTGGCTGTATATTTTACTAAAGCTGTTTTTGAACCCATGGAACTTTCTCCTTTGCTATTGATATGGCGGATGTTTGGCTCGGAAAGCATCAGCTTCCATTTTCATGCTTGATTTTTTCGCTTTTGATATCTAAAAATGGTTCCTCAATCAACCGCTTTATTCATATTTAAGGGATTTCACCAGGAGACGAAATCATGACCGCAAAACCTTGGCCCACAACCAAATGGCCGCAAGGCGTGCCCCACGATATTGATCCATCTGAATACAATATGCCGCTATTTCAAATCCTTGATGATGCGGCCCGGGATTACCCCGAACACACGTATACGATTTTTAATGACGGGACCCGCACCTTTACCCAGGTCAAGGATACGGCTGACCGCATCGCCGATTTCCTGGCTTCCCGTGGGATCAAAAAGGGCGACCGGGTGGCCATTTTTCTGCCCAACCTGCCCCATTACCCGGCCATTTATTTCGGCATTCTCAAGGCCGGGGCCGTGTGCGTCACCTGCAATCCTTTATATACCAGCAATGAATTACACTATCAGTTGAAGGATGCGGGCGCCAAGGCCGTCTTTTGCATGGATCATCCCCAGTTTTATCCCACCACCGTGGCAGCCATTCAGGCTACGGATGTGCAAACCGTGGTGATCTGCAGTGTCAAATCCTATCTGCCCAAGATCAAAGCCGTGCTGGGAGGCCTGCTGGGCAAGATTCCCAAGGCTGGTAAATATGAGCCCGGCCATTTGTTTTTCGATGAGGTGGTGGCCGCGGCCCAGCCCGATCCGCCAAAGGTGCAGATCGATCCCTTCAAGGATCTGGCCCTGATTATTTACACCGGCGGCACCACCGGTGTGCCCAAGGGCGCGGCCCTCACCCACACCAATTTCACTTACAACCTCAAGGCCCTGGAAATCTGGGGGCGCCTGCCCCATGCCCCAGGCGCCGAACCCGAATCCCTGCGCAAGGGCGGCTTCCACACCTATCTGGGGGTCCTGCCCTGGTATCACAGCTTCGGCATGACCGTGTGCATGATGGCCTCCTGCGGCACCGGCAGCCGCCTGGTGTGTGTGCCGGACCCCCGGGCCGGCAATCCACCCTTTACCGAAGTGCTCAAAATCGTGCAGAAATACAAGGCCACCATCATGCCGGCCGTGCCCACCATCTTTGTGGCCTTCACCAACCACCCCTTGCTGAACCAGTACGACCTGACTTCCCTGATGGGCTGCTTTTCCGGCGGAGCCCCGCTGCCGCCGGAGGTCTGCAAGCAATTCGAAGCCAAGACCGGCGCCGTGATTTTTGAAGGCTACGGCCTGAGCGAAACCGCGCCCGTGGCCAGCTCCAACCCCACCAACCGGGAAGACCGCCTGATCGGCTCCATAGGCTTCCCCATTCCCGGCACGGACATCAAGATCGTGGACCTGGAAACCGGTCTTCAGGAAATCAAGCAGGGCGAGGACGGCGAAATCGCCATCAGCGGTCCCCAGGTCATGCAGGGTTACTGGAACAAGCCTGAGGAAAACGAGGCGGTCTTTCGGGAGATCAACGGCAAGCGCTATTTCCTTACCGGTGACATCGGCCACATTGATGAAAACGGCTATATCCTCATCACCGACCGCAAAAAGGACATGATTCTGGTGGGCGGCTTCAATGTCTACCCCCGGGATGTGGAGGATATCCTCTTCACCCATCCCAAGGTGGCCATTGCCGCTGTGGTGGGCGTGCCCGACCCCAAAAGCGGGGAAGCGGTCAAGGCCTTTATCCAGGTCAAACCTGGCGAAAAGATCACCGAAGAAGAAATGCGCGAATTCTGCAAAGAACATATGGCCGGCTACAAACGGCCGCGCCACTTCGAATTCCGCGAATCCGTGCCGGTCTCACCCGTGGGCAAGGTGCTGCGCCGGGTGCTGCGGGATGAGGAGAAGAAAAAATAATTGTCTCGATGCCGGTGCTGATCATCCGCAAAAATGCCTGGAACCCACGTTCCAGGCCCCGTGCCGGACTCCCCTCACCAGCCCTCGTTATTGTGCCGTCTTCAGGGACCTGCTCAACCGGGAGTTCCACTCGCGCTGCTCCGTTTTCCACCACCCGCTGCGCTGAAGTTCTCGAAGGACTCGAAGTTTCTCGGCTGCGCCGAAAAGTAAAACCGCTTTTATTTGCGGTTTTCGCGCCTTTGCGTGAGACACCCGGAAGCATGGCGCGTATCGTTTCTCCAGTGTTTTCTCCTTTTCCATAACAAAAAGGATCATCGTATTTGAAGGTAACCTTGCCGTTTTGGTTGGAGTCGATGTTGGTTTCACCGTTGACGCCCCGGTAAAGGTACCGCGATAAGTATTTAAAGCGGACAGGCCTTTCCCGGCGCGTCAACGGACACAGACTGCCCGACTTGTTGAGATAATGTCTCCGGGATGGTACACTCAAGCGCAACCAAGGATCATGGCAGCTTAAGGTTGACCAAGACACTTGTCGTGTGCTTCGGAATATCCGGTGACGGAAGTCCATTCTTTTTGGATTACCAAAAGGATAAGAGCCGCCCATTGATCATTAGGTGGGACGATTGCTATTGATGGCTGGTCTCCCCCGACTTTGGCGAATTCCTCAACCTGCTGGATTGAACTCTTAATCGGGTAAGGGCGGGTTTCTCTCCCGCCCTCCCCACACCAATTAGCATGAGGGTCCGCACCAGGCGGTCCATAGAGGAAACCTATGCTTAGCCGAGTAATGAATATGGCCGCAGGGTAATCGCCTGTAGTTTTTTCGGGGTCGGGGTCGCTATCGAAATCGAGGTCGAAAAAAAACAAAAAGATTTAAAAACGATACCGATTCCGATACCGATACCGACCCCGAGAGGTTGGATGGCAGAGATAAAACCCAAACACTCACGAATGAAATATTTAAAGAGAAATTACATGTTCTACATGCCCAGAATTGAAATGATAATAAAAAATGTTGGTGACAAATCCATATATCTACCGAATCTTGCAGATTTATATTGGGATTTTCCAATAATTATTTTTCTAGTTAATCCAAAGAATAATGAGCAGATAAGCGATTCAGAGGTTTCGGGAATCGGAGTTCTTTCAATTGACAGTTGGATTAGAATAGGTGCTAAGGAATCCATTGAGCTTAATAAAAAGGTAAGAATATATGATGAAAATAGCGAAAGTTGGAATTTAAAGAATTATATTCGTGAACGTTCAGATGATATAAGTTTTGGAGTTGATGATAGAAAGAAAATTGCAAAGTATAAAATGTTTGCGAAAATTATATATAACAAACCTGATTATAAGGCTGAACAGGGTTGGCTAATAGATGCAGGACTTAAGTCAGATCAAGTAGAATTTTGGCGTGGTGAGGTTGAATCAAATAAACTGAATCTTGGAGATATTTTACAAACAAAGCCCACCTCCCCACCGGCGAAACCTTCACCTCGGCCGCATGGTCATTCGCTGTGATTTACAAAATGTAATAAGGAAACATCTATCTATTATTTGAAAAGCAAAACAATTGTAAAATCCGAGTGCCCATTTTTTACATTGAATTGAATTGTGATCGTACCGATTTGTGGTACACTTTTTTGCAGCAAGGCAGGCGCAGATAATCGCTGGGCGTTGATTTTCGTCAATCATTTGCTGGAGGACCAGATCATGGCAGATCCCACCACCATCCAAAAAAAAATCTCTACAATATTCCGCGCATGGGTATTTCCGCTGGTCCCAGCGGTGCTGACATTCGTTAGCGGAGTTCTATGGCTCAATTTGCCGGAGGACTGTTTCGCTGCATCCGGCAATATCAGTAGCCTGCGAACCGACGCCCAAAAAAAATATAATGACGGCAATTACAAGGAGGCCTTGGCCGTATATGAACAATTGCTGGAGCGCCTGGACAATGAGCCCGGCATGGTGGGCAATGACCTGAGCATGGCCGTCAATTGCCTGGCTAACCTGAACCGTCAGAATGAAACCGACGCGCTGCGGGAAAAGGTCATTGAACGACACGCCAACAACTGGCAACTGCTATGGGCCGCCGCCCAGAGTTATCAGTATGCCGACCATTCCGGCTACATGATTGCCGGTAAATTTGAAAGGGGCGCCCACCGGGGAGGTGGGAAATATGTGAATGCCCTGGACCGGGACCGTGTCCGGTCACTGCAACTGGCGGTCCAAGCCATGAAAATCGCCGAGACCGATAAAGATCAGAATTCCGTGGCTGGTTTTTACCTGTCTTTTGCCGGCATGTGGCTGGTAAACCGCTATAACAATCAGGCTTCCTGGGAGCTTCAGGCCTTGACCGAACTCACGGCCCTGCCGGATTATGAGGACGGATACCCGTACCAGCGGGATGAAACCCGGGGTGCTGCCGTGGACGAATCGGGCAACCCGGTTTTCTACCGGGTCCCGGCGTCGTTTGAATCCGCCAGCAATGACGGCGAGCGCTGGCGCTGGTGCCTGATGAAGGCTGTCGAAAAAAATTCCGGTCTGCAGGATGCGGTGCTTTGGACCAGGGCCAATTTCCATCGCGAGCAATTCGGTGTTCAGACCATGGCCGGTTACAACGGATGGGGACGCTTTACCGATGCGGAAGATGTGCGCGGGACCTATGCGGTGCACACTCTGACCGATGACGAATCCATTGCAAAACTGGCAACCGGCGTCCGGCGCTTTCACCTGCCGGATGAATTCAATTACATTAAACACTATAAAATGCTCGCGCAAAGCGAAGGCGGGTATCAGGAAAACGCCCTGCAAGCCCTGGCGGAGATTTACACCAACCGGCGGTTGTATGCCGAAGCTGCAAAATACTGGCAAAAGATCCTTGACCTTCCAGGACGTTCCCAGAATACCTACCAGACGGCCAAGTTAAGGCGCGCCCAGATCGTTGACAACTGGGGCCAGTTTGAACCGGTCATGACCCACTCCCAGGGAAAAGGCGCCACCGTGGAATTCCGGTTTCGCAATGCGGAACGAGTGGAGTTTGTGGCATACGAAATCAAAGTCCCCCAGTTGCTGGAGGATATAAAAGCTTACATCAAGAGCCGCCCCAGTGATATGGACTGGCAGAAAATCGATCCCAACAATATCGGCTGGCGCCTGGTGGAAAACAACGAGAAAAAATATCTGGGAAAAAAAGCAGCCGGCTGGACCATGCCCTTAACCCCACGGGAAGGTCATTGGGATCGACGGGTGACGGTTGCGACCCCGTTGAAAAAAGCCGGGGCCTATCTGTTGCAGGCCACCCTGGCCGGCGGACATACCAGCCGGATTGTCATCTGGATCAATGACACGGTGATCGTTCACAAACCCCTTCATCAAAAAAATCTTTACTATGTTGCCGATGCCGTGAGCGGTGAACCCCTTTCCAAAATCAATCTGGACTTCTTCGGGTATCGGCGCGAGCATATCAAATGGAATTTTTATAAAACGGAACTCAAACAATTCGCTGTGGTTTCGGACGCCGACGGCCTGGCCACACCGGACCCCAAAGATCAGGCTCATGATTTTCAGTGGCTGATCACCGCCACGGATCATGACGGCCGCTTTGCCTATCTGGGGTTTCGTCCTGTCTGGCTGGGCAACTGGTACGATCAGGAATATCATCAGACCAAGGTTTTCACCATCACCGACCGTCCGGTATACCGGCCCAAGCAAGCCGTACAATTCAAGCAATGGGTCGGGCAGGCCAAATATGACCAGGAGGATGTTTCGGTTTACGCCAACCAATCCATGCATATTGAAATCCGGAATCCCAAAGGCGACCGGGTGTACGAGAAAGCCCTGACAGCCGATGCCTACGGCGGCATTCAGGATACCTTCGAAATTCCTGTTGATGCCACCCTGGGGGTCTATCAGATTTCCAATCAGACATACGGGGGCGGGGGGACTTTCCGGGTGGAGGAGTATAAAAAACCGGAATTTGAAGTCTTGGTCAAGGCGCCGGAAGGGCCGGTGATGCTGGGGGAAACCATTACGGCGGAGATCAAGGCGGCCTATTATTTTGGTGAGCCGGTAGCAAAAGGAAAGATCAAATACAAGGTTCTCCGATATGAGCACGCGGCCCAGTGGTTTCCGGCCGGTAACTGGGACTGGCTTTACGAGCCCGGCTACTGGTGGTTTGCCTATGATTATGCCTGGTATCCCGGCTGGAATCTCTGGGGCTGCTTCCGGCCCTGGCCGTGGTGGATTCACCGGGCCACCCCGCCGCCGGAAGTGGTTGCGGAAAATGAAAAGGACATTCCGGAAGACGGCATTTTAAAGGTCGCCATCGACACTCGTCTTGCCAAAGAGATGCACGGCGACAAGGATCACCGCTATGAGATTTCCGCGGAGGTCACCGATCTCTCCCGCAGAACCATTGCGGGCAAGGGCCAGGTCCTGGCGGCCCGGCGGCCTTTCAAGGTGTATGCTTGGGTGGATCGGGGGCATTACCGGACCGGAGATACCATCCGTGCGGATTTTTCCGCCCAGACCCTGGATAACCAACCTGTGCAGGGTAAAGGGGAGCTAACGCTTTTCAAGGTTCTCTATGATAACCGCCTGCAGCCCAAAGAAGAGCCGGTGGCAAAATGGGATCTCAATACCGATGAGCAAGGCCGGGCCTCCCAGCAACTCGTCGCCTCGGCAGCCGGTCAATATCGGCTCGCCTATTCGCTGACCGATGCCAAAGGCCATGAAATCCAAGGCGGCTATGTCTTCTCCGTGATGGGGGAAGCGACTGCCGGCAACAATTTCCGATTCGATCATATCGAACTGGTGACGGACAAGCGGGAATACGGGCCCGGGGAAACAGTCCGGTTGCGGATCAACACGGACCGGGAAAACAGTACCGTGGCCTTGTTCATCCGGCCGGCAAACGGCATATATCTCCCGCCCAGGATTATCCGCATCCGGGGCAAAAGCTGCTTGGAAGAGATTGCCGTCACCAAAAAGGACATGCCGAACTTTTTCGTGGAAGCCTTTACGGTGGCGGATGGAAAACTTTACAGCACCACCCGTGAAATCATTGTGCCGCCGGAAAAACGCGTCCTGAACCTGAAAGTGACGCCGTCGTCCACGGACTATAAACCCGGCGATGCCGCTGTCATCAACCTGAAACTGACGGACAATAGTGGCCGACCCTTCGTGGGGTCAACCGTTGTAGCCGTCTACGACAAGGCCCTGGAATATATCTCCGGCGGGTCCAACGTGCCGGATATCCGCAAGTTTTTCTGGCAATGGCGCCGCCGTCATCAGGAGGCGACCTTCTCGAACCTGACCCGTTATTTCGGCAACCTCCTCAAATCCGGCGAGCAGGCCATGGAAGCGCTGGGGGTCTTCGGTCTTCTGACGGCGGATATGGAAACAAATGGACTGCTGGAAGATGCTGTGGGCAGCGCCGGCGCCATACGTCAGAATGAAAGGGGGCGATTGATCAAGAGCAAAGCAGCGCCCATGCCCGCAGTTGCCATGAAAATGCAAGCCGCTGCGGACAAAAAAGAAGCGGGTTTGGCCATGGAAGAGCAGACCGCTTCTTCAGAACTCCGGGATGATTCGGCTTTGGCCGGCCAAGACATGGCCGGCGCGCAGTCAACAGTGATGCCGGTTATCCGCAAAAAATTCGCGGACACGGCTTTCTGGGCCGCTAATGTAATGACCGATGAAACCGGCTCCGCAAAAATTTCCCTGACCATGCCGGATAATTTAACGGGCTGGAAGGTCCAGACCTGGGCCATGGGCCACGGCACCAAAGTGGCGGCAGCGGAAAGCCAGATCTTCACCAAAAAGAATCTCATGGTACGGCTCCAGGCCCCGCGTTTCTTTATTGAAAAAGACGAGGTGGTGCTGTCCGCCAATGTGCACAATTATTTGAAAACCCAGAAATCCGTTCAAGCGGTCATCGAAATGGAAGGCGATTGTCTTGAACTGCTGCCGGGGGTAAAGGCCCAGCAGCGGGTGGATGTATCGGCCGGTGGCGAACAGCGCCTGGACTGGCGGGTAAAGGCCGTGCGCGAAGGTACGGCCGTCATCCGCATGAAAGCCCTCACCGATGAAGAGTCCGATGCCATGGAAATGACCTTTCCGGTATATGTGCACGGCGCGGACAAAATGGAAGCCTTCTCGGGTTATATCGCGCCGGACGGTTCGTCACAGACCGTTACCATCACGGTACCCCAAGACCGGCGCGTGGATTCCAGCCGGCTGGAAATCCGCTATTCCCCCACCCTAGCCGGCGCCATGGTGGACGCCCTGCCGTATCTGGTGGATTATCCCTACGGGTGTACGGAACAGACCTTGAGCCGTTTTCTACCCACAGTGATCACCCAACGGATTCTCCTGTCCATGGGCCTTGATCTAAAGGCCATCGAGGGCAAGAGAACCAATCTGAACGCCCAGGAAATCGGCGCTGATCAGCAGCGGGCACAACAGTGGAAAAAACAGGAAACCACCCACGATGCCGAGGGTAACGTCATTCCAAAGAATCCGGTGTTTGATGAAGCCGAAGTGGCCCGCATGGTGCAAGCCGGCGTCCAGGCCCTCACAGAGATGCAGCTTTCCGACGGCGGCTGGGGATGGTTTTCCGGATACCGGGAAAGCTCCTGGGCCCATACCACCGCCTATGTGGTGCACGGACTGCAAGTGGCCCGGGCCAATGACGTGGCGCTTTTGCCGGGCGTACTGGAGCGCGGCATCGCCTGGCTGCAAAATTATGAAGCTGAGCAGGTTCGGCTGCTGAAGGTATGGGACCGCACCCAGAAAAGAGGTAAAGCCCAGGCCGACGATCTGGATGCCTTTGTTTATATGGTTCTAAGCGATGGGAAACTCGGCAATCAAGACATGGGGGACTACCTCTACCGCGACCGGAATCAACTTTCCGTATATGCGAAATCCATGGCCGGCATGGCCTATCATGGGAATGCACTTGCGGACATGCGGGATATGATGATCCGCAATATTGAGCAGTATCTGGTAAAAGATGACGAAAACCAGACGGCTTACCTGAAACTGGGGAATGATTCCTACTGGTGGTACTGGTACGGCAGCGAATATGAGGCCCAGGCCTACTATTTGAAACTGCTGGCGAAAACCGGCAATGTGACCGACTGGAAAGCGCCGTATCTGGTCAAATACCTGTTGAACAACCGCAAGCATGCCACCTACTGGAAGTCCACCCGGGATACGGCCATTGTGGTTGAAGCCTTTGCCGATTACCTGAAAGCCACCAAAGAGCTTCAGCCGGACCTGACCCTTGAGATCCTGGTGAATGGCAAAGCCATGAAGGAAGTCGCGATTCATTCCCAAAACCTGTTCCAGTATGACAATCAGTTCGTCCTATCCGGCAAGGATGTCAAAACCGGAAAAAATACAATTGAAATCCGGAAAAAAGGCCGGGGGCCCATCTATTTTAACGCCTACTTCCGCTATTTCAGTCTGGAAGATTTTATCACCAAAGCCGGGCTGGAAGTGAAAGTGAATCGCACTGTTTATAAACTGACGCCGGTGGACAAAAGCATCAAGGTGGCCGGCTCCCGTGGACAGGCCCTGGATCAGAAGGTGGAAAAATATGAACGGACCTTGCTTGCCAATGACGCAGTTCTGCAAAGCGGGGACCTGGTGGAAGTGGAATTGGTCATCGACAGTAAAAACGATTATGAATACCTGGTGTTTGAAGATTTCAAGGCCGCGGGATTCGAAACCGTGGATGTGAGAAGCGGCTATACCGGGAATGAAATGGGCGCATATGTGGAATTCCGTGACAACCGGGTGGCATTTTTTGTCCGGCAATTGGCCCGCGGGCAACATAGTGTTTCCTACCGTCTGCGGGCGGAAATCCCCGGCCGGTTTTCCGCCCTGCCCGCCCAGGGCTATGCCATGTACGCACCGGAGCTGCGGGGGAATTCCGATGAGATAAAACTGAAAATCACGGATTGAGGCCGAATGTTGGTTTTGAAAGCGGCTATTGTTTCGTTAGGGACAACCCCGTCCATTATCGGGGTCGGGGTCGCTATCGGAATCGGGGTCGAAAAAAATCCAACAGCAAAAAAACGATACCGATTCCGATACCGATTCCGACCCCGAGAGGTTGAACGGCAGATGCAAAACAAAATACCATCAGCTCGCATGGTTCTTGCCGGTAAAAATAATGCGGTGACCCCGTCCATCATCGGGGTCGGGGTCGCTATCGGAATCGGTGTCGAAAAAAATCCAATAATAAAAAACTCGATACTGATTTCATTCCCGGCTACGACGGGAATGACGCGGCCCGGCTCCAGCCGGGAGCAGAATAGCGCTGGTAGGAATCCATTGCCCGGGCTGCGGTGGCGTTCACTTTTTTCATGGTCTCTTTCTGCATTTTCTCAATTTCATCTTTCAACTGCTCAAAACGCTTTTTCATGGTTTCCAGCATGCTGTCCACTGATGGATTTTGAGCATCGTTGGAAGATGGGGCCGGAATACCCAGGAAAAAGGGCCGGTCAGGGCTTGCGGCCGGGCCTTGTGTCCGGGCTGGAATAACAGCGGCGTTGATATTGTTCGGGTTACCGGTCCCTTCCGCTTTCCCAGCCGCCGGAGGGTCTTCATACCGGGCCAGATCAACCTGATAAATATGCTGCACCACTCCCTCTTCCTTTACCATGATACCGGTTCTACGCAATTGTCCGAAAAGCTGGTTTTGACCGTCGGTCATGGCAAAGGGGGTTTCCGCCGTCTGAAGATGAATGGCGCCGATTCCCGCAGCCTTCAGGCCCATGAGCGAATTCTTGCCGTTTTCATCCTGCTGCCAGACCGATAACTGGGAATAGATGGGATCGTTTTCATCGATCCAAAGGTTGCCGTCCTGGTCGTAAAGGGCAAGCTCCAGGAATCCGTCGCCGCTTTGGGGGCCGAACAATTCCACGCCGTTGTTGATTTGCCCGTCACCGTTGCGGTCCAGGGCCAGAAAGCCGCTGCCTTGGCCGAGGGCGGCCACTTCTTCCGCCTGGCCGTCGGCATTCAAGTCAAACGTAAAAAAAGCCTCCGTGATCTTGGGCGGACCACCGTCCAGGGTCACCACCAGCGGGTCGGTGACGGCGCCCAAGGTCATTTGGCGCAGATTCGTTTCCTGGGACTGAAAGGAGCGGGCGAGCTGGAGCTGCAGGTCGAATTTGATTTCGGTCCCATCCTCAGTCCGGATCACCCCGGATGAAAGCAGGTTGGTGGTTTCGTTCTCCAGCAAAGTCCTGACTTCGGAAAAACGCACGGTGATCTGTCCGCCGTCTCTTGACACTCCTGGGGTGGCCGAGGATGAGTCCACAGACGAATCGGTCTGAGCCAGGGTTTCCTTGACGCGCACATCCCGACCCAAAAGGGTCTGGGTCATGCTTTTGGTCAATCGATTCGCTTCCGGGTCGCCGCGCTGGTTTACTTCTTCCGGAATTTTGGATATTTGCTGTTGGGCAAAAAGGGCGAAAGCCTGGTCGGACTGATAGTAGTTTTTAGCCGACTGAGATATGGAAACTCTATCTGCCGACGATGGACCGGCAAGTCGCCGAAGGGCACCCCGCAACCGGCCGGCGAGACTGGACACTTCTTCACGCTGAAAATGGTGCTCAGCCTCAAAGCGGATATCGGAATTCGCGATCTTCATTCGCACCGCCGAATTTTTAATTCTGATTTTATCGGACCTACTCTTGCTATAGCTACAATCGGCCGGGGAATAGGAAAACTTGATCAAAAAATGCGGCAGATCAAAATTTTTATCATTTGTATTTTTCTACATCCGACTCCCCCTTCAATTGTCGAAGTGTTTCTTCGAGCACAGGTAGTCGCTGTTTATCTTTAGGGTCTTTGGAGAGCTTCTTGAGTTCGATCAGCTTTTCAATATCGAGAACATGAAGGATATGCCCCCTGAATTCAATTCCTACTGTTTGCTCAAAAAGATCTTCATAGGTTTTTTCTTGTTCAATAAAGGACAATACATCGATTGGCCCCAGACGTGTCGAAAACAATGCATGTCCCATCCCCGCAAAGTCCTCTTTCTTTGGCTCAATGATTTTATTGTCAGGACGACGATAGATCGCATCAATTGATTTCAAAAAAGAGAAGAGTTTTGAAATATTTTCAGGAGACCGGTTATGTACAATGTCTACATCCATTGTTGTCACGGGGGCGCCCTGAATAACAGCGGCAAGGCCGCCGACAAGAACGAATTTAACTTCGGCCTTTATAAGCCCTTCAAGTATGGCGCTCAGGTCTGGATTTATTGAATTTTTGTTGCTGGTATGCATATCTCAACTCTAAAATAGCACGCACGGCATTATCATTTGCCTTCAATCTCTCTTCCGGTGACATCTTAAGGAACATGGCAACCAATCCTTTATCGACGCCCGAACTATTCTGGTTTTGCATTTCATCAGTCATGCGTAACCTGTCGTATCCCTGTATGGATCAGCAAAACCTAAGCCATTATTTTTCGCTCAGCATTTCCGCAAGTTCCGCCAACCGAATGAATTCCGCGCGATACCCCTCATTATCCTTACCGCGGGCTTCTTTGGCGCGAAGAAGGACATTTTTAAATGAGCTCTGACCGCGAAATTCTGATTTCCGCAACAGCATGCCGAATTCGACAACAGCCGAGGAAAACTTGAAATCAGCGGAAGTCGTCTCCAGAGCTTTGTAGTTCTCCTCAATGGGAAAAACCAGAAGTTTACTCTGATCCTCAGCAGGCGGTTTATATCGCAATTTAATGGTCATGATCTCTTTGGTATTCAGGGCTTCGGCTTTCAGATCGCTCTTTTGGTATTTCAGTGTATCTTCCGCCCCTCGATTGCCGTCAGAGCCTGCAGGAATGATTTCATAAAGAGCGGTTACGGCTTGACCGGCCCCCAATTCACCGGCATCTTTTCGATCGTCTTGAAAGTCTTCCTTGGCCAAAATCCGGTTTTCATAGCCGATCAACCGATAGGCTTTGATCCTGGCAGGATTGAATTCCACCTGAATCTTGACATCCTTGGCTACGGTCAGCATGGTGGCTGCGAATTCTTTCAGCAGCACCTTCTTGGCTTCCAAAAGGCTGTCGATATAGGCGTAGTTCCCGTTTCCGTGATCCGCGATTTTCTCCATCTTGGAATCCTTTAAATTGCCCATGCCGAATCCAAGAACCGTGAGAAAGAGCCCTTCATTACGCTTTTCCTCAACAAGCCGTATCAACTCAGAATCAGAAGAGGCACCCACATTAAAATCGCCGTCTGTGGCCAGAACTACACGGTTGTTGCCACCGGAAATAAAATTCTCTTTGGCTACCTTATAGGCCAACTGAATGCCGGCTGCCCCAGCCGTAGAACCGCCCGCCTCAAGTCTTCTAATAGCCGCAGCTATGGTTTCCTTTTCAGAGCCGGGAGTCGATGGTAAAACAAGCCCGGCGGCGCCGGCATAAACCACTATAGCCACTTTATCCTCGGCCCGGAATTGCTTCACCAGCATAGGTAGGGCGTTTTTCAGCAGCGGAAGTTTGCTTTCTTGCGCCATTGACCCAGATACATCGATGAGAAAAACGATATTCGACGGCGGAATTTTGGCTGGATCAACTTCTTTTCCTTTTAGACCGATCCGAATGAGTTTGTGCTCCTTCTGCCAGGGACAATCCGACATCTCGGTATGGAAGGCAAGCGGTTTTTCGTCATTCGGCGGGGAGTAGTCGTAGCTGAAATAATTGATCAGTTCCTCGATTCTCACCGCATCCACCGGCGGCAGGGTATTATCGTTTAGAAAACGCCGCATATTGGCATAACTGGCCGTGTCCACATCAATGGAGAAGGTTGACAGCGGATTGGCAATCACATCGCTGAAGGCGTTTTCCTTAATCAAATCATATTGCTCTGTATTAAAGACCGGCGGCGGGCTTTGAACAGGTTGGGCAGGTGACGCGCAAGCGACGACTTTGGCCGCTTCAGGCAAAAGCATTGGCGGTGGAGCCATTGGAGCCGCGGTTTCAACTTTTTTTTGGCAACCTGCTGCAACCAGTATCTGTATCATGATCAAAAGCAGAAAGACCGGTCTGATGTTCATTAAGCGCTCCTTTCGGTATACGGGTTCGTCAATTCCCAGTCGCCCTTAATTATGCATTATTCTGATATTCTAATTAAAAAATCATCATCCGCCTTCCAATTGGAAGGATGGAAGCATGGATCGGAATTGCTTCTATCTTCCGATTCCGGTGTTGCCACGTAAACATGAAAAAGATACTCGCCGGGCGCAGTCGGCGCGCCGCTTATTGTTAGAAAACGATTGTTTTCGCTAAAGGTTAGCCCCGGTGGCAAAAACCCCTTGATTTTAAAAGAATAATCAAAATCGTCATCCGCCGGTTCATTTGAAATGCTGGCAGTAATTGTAAAGCTGTATTCCTGCCCAACATATCCAGCCGGCGGTTCATTGTCATCAATCGTCAAATAAGATGTATTCAGACAAGCTAAAAAGCCGTCGCCTTCTGTACAACTTGGTAGAAAGCATGAAAGAATAGCGGGAATAATAAGAAGTGTGAAACAAGTCTTTTTCATATTTCCGCTTTTTTCACCACAAATAAACCGGATCAGATAGTCCCCGGCAAGGATGCCCAGATAACTGCATGTCAAGTCTAGGTAATCAAAAGTACGGGTTCTCGTAAAAAGCTGGCTGAATTCTTCCAGTGTTATCAGGACGGTTATTACAAGACTGCCGATCAAAATCTTTTTACCGGCTACCGACATCCCTTTTAGACGAAAAAAATGGTTTATAAAAAACGCACCGATGGCCAGTAGAATAAAATGCCCGAGTTTGTCGCCACCTGGGAAATGATATAAAAAGTGAATCCACGCCGGCATGGCGCCCTGATCCGCCTTATAAATGACAAAAGCTAAAAATATAAAAAAAGCGATGCCGGATAGGGTCAGGAAGGTTCTGAATTTTGTTGTTATCATAGTTCTTCTCCCTGGGCGATCGCATTTGGTTCTCGGGGTCGGGGTCACTATCGGTATCGGGGTCGAAATGCTAATCGATTAAACAAGTCAAAGCTCTTTCTATCAAGAACCGCTTGCTTTATCGGCGTATTAAAAAAGGGAATTAATTCCGATCCCGATACCAACCCTAAAAAAAACCGCATACAATCCCCCGTGTTCTTCTCCTCTGGCCTATTTACATCAGAAGCATTGCCTGATAAACAATACGTATCCTGAAGGGCATCGGCTTGTCAATTGAGTTATATGGGAAGATCAGTAAAGGGAATGGATCAAAATCAGAACAATACTTCACGGATAAAGCATTGGGTTGAAGACAGCATAATAGCGTTTAGTCTCTGCCTGCTTATCCTGGGTACTTTTTTGGCAAGTTGCATCTGGATGCCTGGAAAATCATTCGAAGGCCCACCCCCGCCCCTGACCTCCCAGGAACTGGCGTTGCACGATCTTTTGCGCCAGCACGTCCATACACTATCTCAGGAAATCGGGGAACGTAATTTGCAACATTACGATAAACTTGAAAATGCCGCAGATTACATTGAAACCCAATTCCAGCAAATGGGCTTGGAAACCAGAAATCTGCCTTATGAATACCATGGGAATAAATTCCGAAATATTGAGGCGAAATTGGTAGCGGAGGGCCTATCAAGATCAAGCATTGTGCTCGGCGCCCACTATGACACTGCCGAGGGCACTCCCGGCGCCAACGATAATGCCACAGGGGTGGCGGTCCTGCTGGAATTGGCCCGTTTGGTTAAGGACAGCAAGCTCTGTATGCCCATCCGATTCGTGGCCTTTGCCAATGAGGAGCCACCCTATTTCGGTAGCCGGGAAGGAATGGGAAGCATTGAATACCTTCGCTCTTTTCAAAATCCAGCCGAAGAAATCCTTTGCATGCTGTCCCTGGAGTGCATCGGATTATTTATAGAGGGACCGAACAGCCAAAAATATCCTCCACTTGTCGGCTTTTTCTATCCGGATCGGGGCAATTTCATCGCCTTTGTGGGTGATTTCAGTTCGCGGCAACTCGTCCGTCAGGTATTGAAAGGATTTCGCCAAAAGGCCGCCATCCCTTCCGAAGGCCTTGCCGCACCGGCTTGGGTGCCTGGGGTAAGTCTGTCAGATCATCGCTCTTTCTGGGAGGCGGACATTCCCGCACTGATGGTCACGGATACTGCTTTTTTCCGTGATGAGACCTATCACCAAACCACGGATACCTCGGAAAGACTTCAATATGAACAAATGGCAAGGGTGGTGAAGGGGTTATCTTCGGTAGTTATCGATCTGGCATGTAAAAAGCTTTAATTTTGAAGAAAAAAAATTGTAACCCCGTCGCTTCGAAAAGAGAAAGGAAACCAAATTATGATACACTTTCATTTGCTTAATGGAATGCCGGGAATTCTTTTCAGGTATTTATTCCTTGCGATTGTCTCTCTATCTACAGGCCTTCTCATGCTCTCTTGCAGCGGTGACAATGATGATTCCCCTGCTCTTTCTGCTACAACCGACACTACCGATAAATGGACCCAAATTGTAGGGGATGGGTTTGGCTCAGCAAACTTGAATACGGTTCCTGAATTTGAAGCATTCAACGGATTTCTCTACGTTGCACTGGCTCCCAAGAATTCCGGATCACCGAAAATCTTTCGCTCCACCACTGGAGATGTGGGATCATGGACGGAAGTTACGCCAGTACTTTCGGGAGATACGAGTATTCACTCCTTTGGCACGACCTCCCTCGGGGGTGGATTTCTCTGGTGCGGAACTGGAGCCCCTAATGGCGGCATGATCTTCAGAACTCAAGATGGGGTCGACTGGATGGAAATCGTTTATCGTGGCTTCGGTAATCCGTTGCTTAAAAACGTAACGCCACATATGGTTGTATTTCAGGGAAGCGGAGATGGCGAACCCTATTTGTATTCAGCTATGAATAGTCATGGCGCTGGTACTGCTTCCCAGGTCTGGCGGATCCCCTATGCTGATTCCAATCCTGGAAACTGGGTCAAAGTACACGATTTCACGGGCTCAAGTCCGGTCATCGACCAGATTTCCTATTTTTATGTCTGGAACAATAGGCTCTATTTTGGAACAAATGCCGGAGCCCAGCTCTGGGAAACCACGGATGGAATCACATTTACGCAAAATACCGGTGTCGCCAACGGCTTCGGAGATCGCACCAACGCTGTAATATCTTCCCTCGAAGTATTCAACGGGTATTTGTATGCCACCACCAACAATCCCAAAAAAGGCGGCCAGGTCTGGCGAACAAACAACGGCTCGAACTGGCAGCAGATCACTGCCGATGCCTTTGGCAAGGGACCGCAGGTTCTGGAGATGCGAAGTATACGTACCTCCTTCGGCAAATTGTGGGCTACTGGATATACGGAAACCTCCTTGTCGAATGGTACACCGATTTGGCGATCCGATGACGGCGTCAATTGGATCCAGTCCAATACAGACGGTTTTGGCGACAAGAACAACAACGGACAGAACGCGGTCGTGATCGGTTTTGGGAATTACGAATTTTTTGGCGGACCCAATTATTTGGATGGCGGGCAAATCTGGCGGGCCAAGATCCAATAATCAGCAAAGCCAGCCGATTCCCACAAATGTTTAATGGATTCCAATTAACAACCCTCTGCTCCAATCAGGGGCATACGGTCATTTTTAGTCGCTTTTAGTTATTTATTTCTAATTTTTTACCATATAAAAATTAATATTGACTAAATGCGATGAATAATAATATTTTTCGACCCTGATTGAAAGCCATCTGATTCTTTTCCAGGAAATAAACCAAGGCGGGATGAGACTTATGAAAAACATGCTCTCCACCAAGGAAGTGGCCCGTTTTCTCAATATCAATGAAAAGATGATCTACAGCCTGGTGGCGGAAAAAGGCCTGCCCGCCACCAAAATTACTGGCAAATGGCTGTTCCCCCAGCACCTTGTGGAACACTGGATCGAAAACAACACCATGAATTTTCCGGAGATGAACAAGGCTGTCCCTTCCTTGAACGGACCGATTATCATCACCGGCAGCAACGATCCCTTGCTGGAAAGAACCATCACCCTTTTCAACAGCCGTTTTCCGGATCACCTGGCGGTATTCGGCAACATCGGCAGCATGGGCGGTTTGCGGGCCTTGCGCCGCAACATCTGCCACATGGCCGCCAGTCATCTCCTGGAAGAGAATGAAACCGAATACAATTTCGACTTTGCCCGGCAAGCCCTTGATAAAATGCCGGTGGTGGTGAATTTCTGCCGCCGGGAGCAAGGAGTGCTGATCAACAAGAGCAATCCCTTTCAGATTTCAGCCGTTCGTGACCTGGAGAAATCCGGTGTCCGCATTGTCAACCGCTCTTTGCAAACCGGCACGCGCATTTTGTTTGATCGCGAGCTTAAAAAGGTCGGGATTGCCGGTGATAAAATCCATGGCTATGATCGCGAGGTCGATGGCCACCTGGATGTGGGTCTGGAAATCGTGGCCGGCCGGGCCGATGCCGGGCCCGCCATCCGGCCGGTGGCAGCCATCCTGGATCTTGGGTTCATTCCCTTGCGCTGGGAGCGGTATGACCTGCTGATCACCAAGGAGCGCTTCTTTGATCCCGGTGTTCAATCTTTTTTAAGCCTGCTGCATGATCCTGCTTTTCGGAAAATGGCCGATGATTATCAGGGCTATGATCTGAGTTTGTCCGGCCGTATGATCTTTCCGGAAGATAAACCAAACAATCAAGATATATATCCCAATAAGACGGCCGTAATTGCTAATAAAATAAAAAAGAAGATAGAAAAAAAATGAATCGAATGGTTACAAGAATCTTCAAATGTTTTTTGCTGGCGGTCCTTATTTTGCTGGCAGGAGCCTCCACAGGTATGACGGAATCAAAGACCCTGATGATGGCCACCACCACAAGCACGGACAGCACCGGCCTGCTCAACTACCTGGCGCCGCTGTACACCAAGGCCGTCGGTGTGGAACTCAAATGGACGGCTGTTGGCACTGGCAAGGCCCTGGCCCTGGGGCAAAACTGTGATGTGGACGTTCTGCTGGTGCATGATCCTGAAGCGGAACAAAAATTCATAGCCAACGGCTTTGGCGTCAATCGCAAGGAAATCATGTATAACGATTTCGTCCTGATCGGTCCGGCCGCGGATCCAGCCGCCATCAAAGGCAAGGGCACGTTGGAGGCCTTGAAACTGATCCAGGCCAAAGGCGCGGTGTTTGCCAGCCGGGGGGATGAGTCCGGCACCCACGCAATGGAAAAAGCCTTGTGGAAAAAGACCGGCGCAGACCTAATGGAAAAAGAGGCCTGGTATGTCCAGACCGGCCAAGGTATGCTGCCCACCATCTCCATTGCCGAAGAATACAAAGGCTACACCCTGACCGATCGGGGGACCTACTACAAATATGAAGCCGTCAAGGGGAGTGATCTGTCCTTGAAAATCCTGGTGGAAGGTGATGATATTCTGAAAAACCAATACAGCGTCATGGCCCTTGATCCCAAGCATTGTCCCAAAAGCCGGTATGACCTGGCCATGCAGTTTGCAAACTGGATGGCCGGCCCTGATGGCCAAAAACTTATTGGGGATTTTAAAGTAAACGGCAAACCCTTGTTCACGGCTAATGGGAAATAAATGAACTTCTTACTGGACGGATTCATCACCGCCATCCGCTTGCTTTTCCAAGGCGACGAGGAGACTTATGCGGCCGTCTTCGCCACCTTGCAGGTGACGGGCTATTCCATGTCCGCCAGCCTGGCAATGGGAATCCCCCTTGGCTTTGCCTTGGGTTATTTTGATTTTCCCTTGAAAAAGCAATTGCGTTTTATCACGGATACGCTGATGGCGCTGCCCACTGTCTTTATCGGACTGGTGGTCTACGCCCTGCTCTCCAACAAAGGACCCTTGGGCGAACTCCGGCTGCTTTTCACCCTGCCGGGGATCGCTATTGGTCTGACCATCCTGGCCCTGCCCATTGTGATCAGCCTGAGCGCCGCCACCGTGGAAGCCATGGATCGGCAGTTGCGCACAACCTTGATTTCCCTGGGCGCCGACCGGCTGCAATTACTGCTGAGCATTTTATGGGAAGTGCGCTTCGGCATTCTGGCTGCGACTGTCAACGCCTTCGGCCGGGTCATGACCGAAGTGGGCATATCCATGATGGTGGGCGGCAATATCAAATGGCACACCCGCACCATCACCACCGCCATTGCCCTGGAAACCAACAAAGGACTTTTCAGCATGGGCATCGCCTTGGGGCTGGTGTTGCTCCTGATTGCCTTTGGGGTTAACCTGGCGTTGTCCTTTTTGCGGAAAAAATAAGGGAATATGTCCTATAGGACCTATATGACCAATAATTCGTTTTCTTCGCTCTATCAAATCCAGGACTTGATCCATTGCTATCAGGGCCGACCGGCCCTTACAATACCTTTTCTGGAGATTCAGCCCCAGTCCATTGTGGGGCTTATGGGTCCCAACGGCGGCGGCAAAAGCACCTTGTTGAACCTGCTGGCCAACGTTGACATTCCCTGCGCCGGCCAAATCCTGTTCAAGGGCCGCGAGCTACGGCCCTTTGCCCAGGATACTCGCTTTCGCATCAGCCTGTTGCCCCAGGAAGCCTATTTATTGCATCGAAAGGTGCAAGGCAATGTTGCCTATGGCCTGAAACTGCGTAAAGACCGACAAGACCGGGACCTTAAAGTACGTCAATCCCTGGAACTTGTAGGACTGGATCCGGAATCCTTCCGGCATCGCCCATGGAACGCCCTTTCCGGAGGTGAAGCCCGGCGGGTGGCCCTGGCCGCGCGGATGGTGCTGCGGCCGGAAGTCCTGCTGCTGGATGAACCCACGGCCGGCATCGATGCAGCCAGCGCTCAGCGGATCAAGGAAGCGGCCCTCATCGCCCGTCAGGAATGGGGCGCGACCCTAATTATCGCCAGCCACGATTGGGACTGGCTGGACCAGGTGTGCGACCAGACACTGCACTTGTTCAAAGGATGCATCCTGGGAAACGGCAGGAGCAATATCATTTTTGGGCCTTGGCGACCGCGGGGCGACGGTCGCTACGAAAAGCGGATTCTGGACGGCCAGACCTTGGTGGTCACCCGGCCGCCTGAGGAAAACGCCGCTCTCCTGATAGGGCCGGAGGATTTATGGCTAACAACTACCCCCCAGCCAGTGGGAGGCCAGCGGCAATTCTTAAAAGCCGTTATCACCCGCATGAGCCTTGGAAAAAAAACCGATCGCATCATGCTCACCCTCACCGCGGCCGATTTGGATCTTTGCACCCACATCAGTCGGGCGGATGCAGCGCTCCAGGGCATTCAACCAGGCTCCGTTGTTTGGCTTTCTTACCAGCTTGAAGACACCAACTGGATAGGTTGATTACCGATTCACCTGCAAGGCCCAGCCGTTTGACCGAATTGATGCTGTGGGCAGTAATAGCCAATATAGATTGAGGGTAAGACATTTTCAAGAAAAGCCGCATATTCATTGACATCTATTATGAAAAATAATAGATGATTGAAGAAATTCGGATGATTGAATTATGTAGATTGGCACTACTTTGATTGATTTAATATATAGACGTTTCGGAATCTTTCCAACAAGAGCAATCTTTTTTTCCGACGTTCTTCCGGAAATAGACAAGTGTCATTTTGTCAATTTGATATCGTATCGTCATCTGCCCTACAATAAACTCCCATTTTATAATGCATCCAATTACTGGCACATCCGAACATCCCATATCGATTTAACTCTAGATTCAGATAAGATCTTCAGCAAAATAAATAAAAAAAGACGTTACGTTATCAAGCGGGGGCTTAAGATGGGTTATACTATCTATTCTCAACAACCCACGCTTCCGCTTCTTAGACTGTTTCGTTCGATTTATAACCAAACAATCGCTAAAAGAACTGGCGGCCAATTTATCGTCTGTCTTGATTTTTACAAAGCCATCATCAACAATATGACCGCCTTCATTGGTGAGTATGATGGCCATCTTATCGAAATCATGCTCGTTATTCACGATAATGAAAAAGCATGGTGCCACAAGATCGTAAGGCCTGAAACAGAATTAAATTCGGAAATCAAATATTATGTTGGTAGCACACTACAATGGGAAGTGATCCTCCATTTTCAAAAAAAAGGGTATGAGTTGTTTGATTTTGGCGGTCTTGTGCTTAATCCATCACATAAATTCTATAATTTTTCAAAGTATAAAATTTCATTTGGTGGAGAGCTGGCGGATATATTTTGTTACTTTGGCGGAATCAGTCCAATGGGAAATTTTATAGATAAATTAAGAAATAAAACACAGCATTTCATCCATAGGAAAATAAATCAGTTCAGGCCGCCCCAAACCAAATCACCCCAGACGAAATGATCTACATCATCACGTTGTCCCATTCGCTCAGGAAAGCTGCCTCCATCAAAACTGCGGCTCCGGCTATCAGAAGCATTGGAATATTCTCCATTCGATTGCTTTGGTTTCTGAAAACAGCTGCCTTGACATGGACCTTTCACCTCCCATATAGTGCTGCGGAATGTTTAGTCACCAATAATAGGACCCTATATCTTACGGGGAATTTATGCGCGCAGTGATTCAACGGGTAACGGAAAGTAGTGTACAGGTGGCAGGGGAAAAAGTTGCGGAAATCGAAAAAGGACTGCTGGTGCTACTGGGTGTGGCCGAGGCGGATTCAACGGCCGAGGCGGATTATCTTGCGGAAAAAATCGTCAACTTGCGGATTTTCGAAGATGAGGCCGGCAAGATGAATCTTTCCCTGCTGGAGACCGGCGGCCGTATGCTGGTGGTTTCCCAGTTCACCCTGCTGGGGGATTGCCGCAAAGGACGCCGCCCCTCCTTTACCGGCGCGGCCCTGCCGGAAAAAGCCAATCAGTTGTATGAATACTTTGTGGAACGTATCCGCGCTTACGGCATCCCCACGGAAACCGGCCGGTTCGGGGCCATGATGCAGGTTGCCCTGATCAACGACGGTCCGGTCACTTTCATTCTGGAAAGCAAATCCTGATGTTTTGTCAGACTCCCGCGCGTTTCTTTGTTTTTTGCGGTGGGAGCGGCTGCCAGCCGCGATCTTCTGGCTTCGAATCGCTCAGACCCAATCGCGGCTGGAAGCTGCTCCCACAACAGCAGCCACGGCGGCCGAGCTGCCGATTGGGGTGTGGCTGTATCCGACTTCTGTTGGTGATTTTTATTCTAATTGGGCTGGTGTTGCAACCCATTGACGGAGCCGCCAAAAACCTGCCCCGGGATCTCAACCCCATGATCGGCAAGCAGGATTCCCTGTTGGTTACCGAGCCGAACGGTAGAATTCTCTATGCCAAAAACGCGGATGTACTGCTCACCCCCGCTTCCACCCTGAAAATTTTGACAGCCCTCACCGCCTTTCATGTCCTGGGGCCGGAGCATCGCTTTGTCACCGAGTTCTATCTGGATGGGGAAGCCAACCTCATCATCAAGGGCTATGGCGATCCCTTGCTCATCTCGGAAGTCATGGCAGCCGCTGCTGCCGAAATCGCCAAGCGCACCGGCCGCATCCGTGACATCATTCTCGACCCTTCCTATTTCAGCGACGGTATCGTCATCCCCGGCGCGGAAATAAATTCCGTGCAGCCTTATGATGCGCCGGTGGGCGGCTTATGCGCCAATTTCAATTCGGTCGCCTTTCAGAAAGATCCGGCCACCGGACGTTTCGTCAGCACCGAGCCCCAGACCCCGCTGCTGCCCTTTGTGCTTCCCCGGATAAAAGCTTCCGGTCTGACCAGCGGCCGGATCATCCTTTTTAATGAGCAGGATGAAACCCTGTTGTATGCTGGTCATCTGTTCGATTATTTTTTCAACGAGGCCGGGATCAGCACCAGCCATGTCATCCGGCGCGGCAGACTAGAAAACCATTCTGCACGCCTGTTGTACCGCCTGGTATCGCCCTACACTCTGGATGAGGTGGTTTCCAAACTGCTGTTCTTCTCCACCAATTTCATCGCCAACCAGGTTTTCATCGCCGCGGGCGCCAAGCAATTCGGCCCGCCGGGAAATCTGGACAAAGGGGTGCACAGTGCCACCGATTATGCCAAACGGATTTTAGGCATTAAAGGTTTGCACATTGAGGAGGGCTCAGGCCTGTCCCATGGTAACCTGGTTTCCGCCCGCATGCTGGAAAAAATGCTGGCGGCTTTTGAACCCCATCGTCACCTCATGCGCAAGGAAGACGGCCAATATTATAAAACCGGAACCCTGAACGGGGTCCAAACCCGGGCCGGCTATTTTGAAAACAAGGCCGGCCGACGCTTCCGCTTTGTGTTGATGGTCAATACGCCGGGGAGAGGTGTGGTTCCGGTGATGAAGCGGGTTTTTAGGTTGCTTAATGATTGAGAAGAAGATACGGGATGCGCTTTTATTATTCGGGGTCGGGGTCGCTATCGGGATCGGGGTCGAAAAAACTTCCGGGTAGAATCGGGGATTGCTCCCCGATCCCCCCACAGATCCGT
>DYJD01000045.1 GCA_020723325.1 Desulfosudis oleivorans
CCCAAGACCCAACACCATGGCCTTTCCGTAGGGGCGGTTCGCGAACCGCCCCTGCACATCGGCAGGGCACACCGTTCCGTCCCGTTGGCGAATTGCCTTTGGGGGAAAAGAAAAAACTCGATACCGATTCCGATACCGACCCCGACCCCGAGAGGTTGGATGGCAGAGACAAAACCCAAACACTCACGAATCGCTTTATCTTGGCGAGCAATAGTATTCGCTGGGTGAAATATTGGCAATTAATGACTGCATATTCCGCGCCACGTTTACATGCGATTCCCCCGGCTTACCTTCATTTGTCCCTTGCAAATAATGGCGATTCAGGGAATAATAGCCACAATGCAGATGGAATTGCATTGCCAAAAATAAAAAATCCCCTTCTTCAAATAAGGCCACATGGACGCCAAGCCGCTGCTTTTAAAGATTGCCAAAGCCTTGCATAAATACCGCTTGGATGCGGTCATGGTGGGCAATGCCGCCGCGGCCCTGCAGGGCGCGCCGGTCACCACCATCGACTTTGATTTCATGTTCCGCAAGACCCCGTTCAATCTCAGCAAGATGAAGCCTGTTGCGGACGAACTGGAAGCACAAATTTTAAAATCGTTTTATCCGATTTCCCAGTTATACCGGTTGTCCAATGAGGACATCGGGCTGCAAATTGATTTCATGTCCGTCCTGCACGGAATCAGGTCTTTTGAATCCATAAAGGCCGATGCCGTTATAGTTGAATTTGAAGGTTTTCCTATACATGTGGCCAGTTTGGCCAAAATCATCAAAAGTAAAAAGGCCCTTGACCGTCCTCGCGATCGGGCGGTTCTGGAAATATTGGAGAAAACCCTGCATGAAAAAAACCAGAAACAGGGCCAAAGAACTGGCGGCCCTGAAAAAAGAAAATGAAAGAATGTTACGGGAACAAATCCGGGCCAGGCTGGCCTTGCCCATGAATCAGCGCACCCATTTTCTGCGCAAACGGCTTCCCGGCGGAGGGTCGTGCCTCTAGGAACCATTTTCAAAAAGGAATCCGTATGTCTCCCCCTGCTCAAACCCCGCTGTATCCATGGCATATAGAAAACAACGCCCACATGGGAACCTTCGGCGGTTACTCCATGCCCTTGTGGTATCCGGCCGGTGCCCGCAAAGAGCATCTTTCCGTGATCACTTCTGCCGGACTTTTTGACACAAGTCACATGTCCGTTATCCGGTTGTCCGGGCCGGGTGCCTTTGATCTTCTTCAATATTGTTTTTCAAAAGATCTGTGGGTCGCCAAAGGGCCTGATCGGACCAAGCTGCCGCCGGGCAAATGCGCCTACGGTGTTTTCCTGGATGAACACGGCGGCGTGTTGGATGATGCCATCGTGTATGTGCTGAGCCCGGAACAATATCTGGTAGTAGTCAATGCCGGCATGGGCCGGATAATCTGCGAGCATTTGCAGCGCCAGCAGTCAGGCAGACACGTGACCATTGCGGACCATACCAACCACTTGGCCAAACTGGATCTCCAGGGTCCCCAATCCGCCCGGGTGCTGACGCGAATCCTGGATCAACCCCTTGTGGTTTTGGAAACCTTTCCCTATTTTTCCTTCAAGGGTTCCATCACGGACGCCCCTGCTGCCATCCAGACCGTGCGCCTTATCGACGGCACCCCCATCCTGCTGTCCAGGACCGGCTATACCGGCGAATTCGGCTTTGAGCTGTTTGTACCTTTGGCCGCAGTGGAAGGGCTGTGGCAGGATCTTCTGAAACCGGATGGCGATCCCGGCGTGATCCCCTGCGGTCTGGCTGCCCGTGATTCCCTGCGGGCCGGAGCCATGCTACCCCTTTCCCATCAGGATATCGGTCCCTGGCCTTTTCAAAACAATCCCTGGAGATTTGCCCTGCCTTGGGCCTCGGATCAAAAAACCTTTACCAAGTCTTTCCTTGGTAGCGCAGCCCTGGTTGCTGCCGAGGTCGATTCATACACCCAGGCCTTTGTGGGTTTCGACCTGCGCAAAATCGACGTGACCCAGGCCCGGGTGCTGAATGCTGCGGATCAGGAAATGGGAACTGTATTGACCTGTGTCACGGATATGGCCATCGACCGCCACGGAGACCGGGTCTACAGTATCGCCAGTCCGGATAAACCGGCCGGATTCGCTCCCAAGGGACTTTGCTGTGGTTTTGTTAAACTCAGGGAGCCTTTTAAGACAGGCGAAATAGTTGTTTTGGCGGATCAGCGCCGCCGCTTGAATGTGATGATCACCGACGACATCCGGCCCCACCGCACAGCGCGGATGCCGATGGAACGAATGCTTTGAAAGGAGGAACCAGAATGAAAGAGCTCCACGAATTGAACCTGCCCGAGGATGTTCGTTACAGCCAGGATCATGAATGGGCCCGCAGGGAGAACGGCCGCATGCGGATCGGAATCGACGACTACGCCCAGGACCAGCTCGGCGAAATCGTTTATGTGGAACTGCCCAGGACCGGCGAGGTTTTTTCCAAGGGAGCGGAATTCGGCACCGTGGAGTCGGTCAAGGCGGTTTCCGAACTTTTCATGCCCGTGGGTGGCAAAGTGACGGCGGTCAACACGGCCCTGGCCGACTCCCCGGAGCTGGTGAACCAAAGCCCCTATGGGGAAGGCTGGATGCTGGAAGTGGAAGTTACCGACCCTGCTGATTACGACAGCCTGATGACCAAAGCCGACTATCTTAAGCAATTGAAGGCGGAAGCATGATGCACTATTTTTCCCATACTGAGGAAGATATAGCTGCCATGCTGGCGGCTGTGGGCGTCCGGCAGACCGCGGATCTTTTCGCCGATATACCCCCGGATTGCCGCCGTAAAAATCCCATGCAGTTACCCCGGCCCCTGAGCGAGCTGGAACTCAACAGGCGCATGGACCATTTGGCAGCCTCCATGGCGGCTGAGCCGGACTGCAACAGTTTTCTAGGGGCCGGCCGCTACGATCATTTCATTCCCCATACCATTCCGTTCCTCCTGGGCCGCGGCGAGTTCCACACCGCCTACACCCCCTACCAACCGGAAGTGAGCCAGGGCACCCTGCAGGCCATCTATGAATACCAGACCCTGACGGCCCGGCTGCTGGGGCTTGCCGTTTCCAATGCCTCCCTTTACGACGGCGCCTCGGCCCTGGCCGAAGCCCTGCTCATGGCCGTGCGCGTCACCAAAAAGAAACGCATCGCCCTTTCTAAACTGATCCATCCCCATTATCGTCAGGTGGTCGCTACCTACCTTTCACCCACGGATCTTGAAATCATCACCCTCGACTATACGCCGAACGGCCGGACCGATCTCAGCAGCATGGAGGGTGTCACCGACCTGGCTGCCGTTGCCGTTCAATCCCCCAATTTTCTGGGTTGCATCGAGCCCCTGCAAAGTTTTGCCGACGCCGCCCACAGGCAGGGCGCGCTTTTTATCACCGCCTTTACCGAAGCCATGGCTTACGGCCTATTGAAAAGCCCCGGCAGCCAGGGGGCGGATATCGCCTGCGGCGAAGGCCAGAGTTTCGGCATTCCCATGACCTATGGCGGCCCGGGCCTGGGCATGCTGGCCTGCAAAAACGAATATGTGCGCAGTCTGCCCGGCCGGCTGGTGGGCGAAACCAGGGACCTGGAAGGCCGGCGCGGCTACGTGCTCACCCTGGCCACCCGGGAGCAGCATATCCGTCGGGAAAAAGCCACCTCCAACATCTGCACCAACAGCGGCCTTTGCGCCCTGGCTGCCGCCATGTTCATGGCCTCGGCCGGGAAAAAAGGCCTGCGAGAACTCGCGAGCCTGAACCACGACAAAGCCCTCTACCTGCAAGCCAATCTGGCGCAAAAAGGTCTGACTCTGCCTTACAGCGCGCCCTTTTTCAATGAATTCGTGGTGGGTTTTCCGGATGACTTTAGCCGCCGCTATGAAAAACTGCTGCGCAAAAAAATCATCGCCGGCCTGCCCCTGGAAGACTTTTTTCCGGAGATGACCGGCCAGTACCTGCTCACCGTTACCGAGACCAAGACCAGGGAACAAATGGATGTATTTGTAAAAGAGGTGTGCCCATGAACACAGCCGAAGGAAGCACCGGCTTGAAATTCAACGAACCTTTATTGTGGGAGCGAGGCCGGCCGGGCCGTATGGGTCTGTCCGTGCCCTCCCGGGATGTGGCCGCCGCGCCCCTTGCCGCGGATCTGACCGGGCCGGGGCCGGATTTTCCGGAATTGAGCGAAGTGGATGTGGTCCGCCACTATTCCCGGCTGTCCCAGTGGAACTACTGCATCGACACCCACATGGTGCCCTTGGGTTCCTGCACCATGAAGTACAATCCCAAGACCCATGAACGCCAAGCGGGCCTCACCGGTTTCTGCGCCGCCCATCCCCTGCTGCCGGCTTCCCTGTCCCAGGGCCTGTTGCAAATCCTGGCGGAGCTGGAAAGCTTCCTGGCCGAGATCACCGGCATGAATGCCGTCAGTCTGCAACCAGCGGCCGGGGCCCAAGGGGAATTGTGCGGCATGCTCATTTTCCATGCGTATCACCGCGCCGCCGGCAGACAGCGCTCAAAAATCATCGTGCCGGATACGGCCCACGGCACCAACCCGGCCAGCGCCGCTCTGTGCAACTACCAGGCAGTGAAGGTGGAATCCGGTGAAAACGGCATCCTCCTGCCGGAAGCCGTGGCTCAAATAATGGATGAGGACACGGCCGGCATCATGCTGACCAATCCCAATACCCTGGGCCTTTTTGAGGAGCATGTGCGCGCCATTGCCGACATTGTCCACGCCAAGGGCGGGCTGGTCTACGGCGACGGCGCCAATATGAACGCCCTCATGGGCGTGGTGGACATGGCCGCCAGCGGCCTGGATGTGCTGCATCTGAACCTGCACAAAACCTTTGCCACCCCCCACGGCGGCGGTGGGCCGGGGGCCGGGCCGGTCTGCGTCAAAAAGCATCTCGAACGGTTTTTACCCGTGCCGCGGATTGTTAAAAAGGGCAAGGCCTTTCACCTGCGGGAAGACTATCCGGACAGCATCGGCCGCATGCATGCCTTTTACGGCAATGTGGGGGTCATGCTCAAGGCCTACAGCTATATTGTCTCCATGGGCGCGGACAATCTGAAAAAAGTGAGTGAACTGGCCGTGCTCAACGCCAACTACTTGAAGGAACGGCTCAAGGAAACCTTGGATCTGCCGTATGACCGCCCCTGCATGCATGAATGCGTCTTTACCGACAAGCAACAGCGCGCTCACAAGGTCACCACCCTGGACATGGTGAAACGGCTCATGGATTATGGTTTCCACCCCCCCACCATTTATTTTCCCCTGGTGGTGAACGGCGCCATAATGATTGAACCCACGGAAACCGAATCAAAGGAAACCCTGGACCGTCTGATAGCGGCCTTTCAAAGCATCGCCGCCGAGGCGGAACAAAACCCGGAATTGCTGCAAACCGCGCCCCATCACAGCCGGGTGCGGCGTTTGGACGAAACCAGCGCGGCCCGCAAGCCGTGCCTGGCTGGTTGAAGCAGCATGGCTAAAAAAAAATGGCTGCGGATTCATGCCGGTCTGCTGCCATATGATCAGGCCCTGGAACTCCAACTGAGTCTGGTGGCGGCCCGCCTCCAGGGCCGGCTCAGCATGGACGCGGTGCTCTTTCTGGAGCATCCGCCGGTTTTCACCATGGGATTGCGCGGGGGTCGGGAAAATCTGTTGGTTTCCGAAGACTTTCTCGCAGAACGCGGGATAGCCGTAATCCAGACCCGGCGGGGCGGGAACATCACCTATCACGGCCCAGGCCAACTGGTGGTTTACCCCATCTTAGATCTGAACGCCGTCCGCCTGGGATTGCGGGAGTATGTGGAGCGCCTGGAAGATGTCATGCAGGCCGCCTGCGCCGATTTCGGAATTTCGGCCATAAGAAGTCCGGCCAACCGCGGCATCTGGGCCGGCCCGCGCAAGCTAGGCAGCATCGGCGTGGCCGTACGCAAAGGCATCTGTTTTCACGGCCTGGCTTTGAATGTGAATCTTTCGCTTTTGCCCTTTGAATGGATCAACCCTTGCGGTCTGAACGGTATTGCCATGACTTCCCTGGCGTTGGAAACCGGTCGGGAGGTTTCCCTGGCCCAGGCCCGGCAATCCGTCCAACACCATATGGCTGAAATTTTTCAGCGAGAGGATGTTCCTGCCGACATTAATCATTCACAATTAACAATTGCTAATGAATAACTATTAACTTTGCATTGACGACATAAACTGGAAAAATCATGTCCCAAGCCCCTCACACCCCCAAACCCCCCTGGCTGCGCAAGCGTCTATTTGCCGGGCCGGAATTTCAATCGGTTCGTACCCTGCTGCGCCGCAATCATTTGCACACGGTCTGTGAGGCAGCGGCCTGCCCGAACATCTGGGAATGCTTCAGCCGCAAAACCGCCACCTTCATGATCCTGGGGGATCATTGTTCACGGGACTGCCTGTTTTGCGCTGTTGCCCACGGCTCTTTGTCGCCGCCGGACCCGGCGGAACCGCAAAGGGTGGCGGCGGCAATCGATGCGCTCGGCTTGGACTATGTGGTCATCACCTCCGTAACCCGGGATGATCTGCCGGATTACGGCGCCGGCCATTTCGCGGCCGTCCTTGCGGCCGTGCGCAGCCTTGCGCAGCCGCGCCTAGTGGAATTGCTGATTCCGGATTTTCAGGGGGAGGCCACCGCCCTGCAACAGGTGATCGCGGCCAAGCCGGATGTGCTGAACCATAATCTCGAAACAGTACCGCGCTTATATAGCCGCGTCCGGCCCCAGGCTTCCTACCGACGCTCCCTGGAATTACTGGGTCATGTGCGCGACCTGGCACCGCAAATGCCCACCAAATCCGGCTTGATGCTCGGCCTGGGTGAAACCGAACCAGAAGTCATCGCCGTGCTTAACGACTTGCTGGCAGCGGGCTGCCGCATCCTGACCCTGGGGCAATATCTCCAGCCCATTGCCAGCCGATTGCCCGTCAGCCGCTATTGGACGCCGGAAGAATTCAAAAGTTTGCGGGAACAGGCCCTCACCATGGGCTTTGCCCAGGTGGCGGCCGGCCCCTTTGTGCGCAGCTCCTATGAGGCAAAAAACGTTTATGAACGCCTGGATCTTAAAAAGCGAGGAATACAGCCATGAAACAATATAAAATTTTGATGCTGGTGGGCAAGGATCGCCCGGGGATCGTGGATGAGGTGTCAACCCTGCTTTACGACCACGGCGCCAATATCGAGGACAGCCGCATGGCCGCCCTGGGCGGCTGTTTTTCCATCATGGCGCTGTTCTCCTGCTCCGGGGAAGAGTTAAAAAAAATCAGCACCGGCTTGAAAGCCATGGAGGCCTATGGTTTTCATACCTCCCTGCACGATGCCCAGGACCCTTTGCTGGATTCCGGCCATGCGGCCCTGCCCCTGCACTTCGAGATCCAGGCCATGGATCAT
Organism: Desulfosudis oleivorans; assembly: GCA_020723325.1. Taxonomy (GTDB): domain Bacteria; phylum Desulfobacterota; class Desulfobacteria; order Desulfobacterales; family SURF-7; genus DYJD01. The sequence continues at coordinate 7,435 of DYJD01000045.1, forward strand.
CCCGGCATTGTGCAAAAGGTAGTGCATCTGTTGCACGGCTGCCATGTCAACATCCGCTCCCTGGATACCAAAGTCAGCCATGCGCCGATTTCCGGCTCCCCACTGTTCGATCTGATCCTTTCCGCCGAAGTGCCCATGGGCACCTCCATTGCCAAAATCAAATCCGCCCTGACTAGCCTGGCTGAGGAACAGGACCTGAATCTGATTTATCTGCCGTGACCGATCAGGTGAATAGACTGAAGGCTGAAGACTGAAGGAAAAAGGCTGAAGGTTTTTCAATGACCAAATAACCAAAACAAAAACCGGGTCCCAGGGACCCGGTTTTACTTACGACCAAATAAGGTTAGAGCGACGGATATTCGTCGTCAGGTCTTATTGCTCCACTTCAATTGAAATTCATATTTTGTTTTGGTGGAATTCATTCCTTGGATTTTTTATCTTGTTTTTCCTTACGTTTTTCCTTCAACGTTTTACCCGGTTTTTTCTTGACCTCTTTTTTGGTGTCTCTTGATTTTGTCATTGCTATCCTCCTCGGCTGAATTAGGTTATAGAAATCAGCATGTTTTTTTCTTGAATACCATAGGTTTCAGTTGCTGGCAAGCCGTAAAATGTTGATTTACATATTGTCACGCTATATTGACACAGGGATATGATTCCGATATCAAGCGGGCATATTCACTAATTCCCTCTCTCTCAGTAAGGAAGCAACAACGGAATGAAAAAACATTTTTTTTTAATCATGACCATAGCACTACTCCTCTACGGCTGCGCCGTGTTTCAAAACATCATCCAGCAGCCTACGGTGGAATTCGACAGCGTTGCCATGCGGGATATGACCCTCTTTGACGGAACGGCGGTATTCCGGTTCAAGGTGGGCAATCCGAATCCCGTCAACTTGAATCTCGATGGTCTTACCTACCTGATCCGCATTGACGGCCGGGATTTTTTAAATGGGGATTTAAAGCAAGGGCTGACTTTGCCGGCCAACGGGGTTCTGGCCGTGGAAGTGCCCATTCGCATAAACTACATGGATTTCTTCAACTCCATTGCCGATTTTTTGAAAAAAGACAGCCTTAAGTATGATCTCTCCGGGACCTTTGCATTTGGGATCTTTAATATCCCTTACAGCCATCAAGGCGACTTCACTGTGCCCAAGCTGCCCAAAGTATCGCTGAAAAGCGCTGCCGTCCGCAAGATGTCCTTGGCCGGCGCGGACCTGATACTGCAACTGGAAATGGCCAATGACAATCCCTTTGCCGTGGCCCTTAAAAATCTCGATTACGGCATAAAAATCGGCGGGGTCTCCATTGCCGACGGCAAAACCGCGGCCATATCCCCCTTGACGGATCAAGGCCGTCAGGTAATCGAGGTTCCGGTGCACATCAACTTCCTGACCCTGGGCCAGACCGCCTATCAATTGCTGAATAAAGGCTCGGCGGCCTATGAAGTGTCCGGCAACATGGGGGTGGAGGTTCCCGAGCTGGGCATCAAACCCGTGCCCTTCACCCGTAGCGGGCAGGTGGATTTCAGTGGGCGGTGAATTGAAAAAAGACAAAACACTTCAAGTCCCACCAGCCTCAACAGAACTAACGCTGCGTCCCATCGGTGTTGTCCGCAGCGAATTGAAGCTTTCTCCCGGGCGGGATCATGATCAGCCCACGAAACCAAAGGAGCGGATAACGGAAATCCGCGCCCAACATCGGAAACTTCAGAAGCTTGTCTCTGAGCTGATCATTGATCCTGCTTTTGAGGAATTGCTGGAGGGTATCGAAGAATTTTCCCACATCCTGGTTCTGTATTGGCCCCATCTGCTGCCCGAAGAAAACCGCAAAATCCGCAAAGTCCACCCCATGCGACGCATGGATCTGCCGGAAGTGGGCGTATTCGCCACCCGCAGCCAGGCCCGGCCCAATCCGGTGCTGATCTCCACCGTGAGACTCCTGGCACGCCGGGGCAACATTCTGGAAGTCCAGGCCCTGGACGCCCTTGACGGCAGCCTGATTGTGGATATCAAACCTTATATGGAAATGACCCCCGAGGCCGACCAGCCGCGTTTTCCGGACTGGTTGCGGAAACTTCGGAAAGATCTGACCGAATGAATCCGGCCACCCATTTCCTGGCGAGCTGGACCCTTGCCAATGCGGCTGATCTTACGTTCCGGGACCGGGCCCTCATCACCCTGTGCGGGGTTGTGCCTGATGTGGACGGCCTGGGCATCATCGTCGAGCTCGCCACTGCCGGCAGCACTGCCCCGCTGAATTGGTACAGCCGCTATCACCATGTTCTCTGCCATAACATCGGATTTGGGCTGTTGCTGGCATTGGTAATCCTTATTTTTTCCGTGCGAAGATGGACCGCGCTCCTGCTTGCCATGTCGGCTTTTCATTTCCATCTGTTCTGCGATCTGATCGGTTCCCGGGGACCCGACGGTTATCAGTGGCCGATCCCCTATCTGTGGCCGTTTTCAAGGCAATGGCAGCTTGCCTGGCAGGGCCAATGGGCTTTCAATGCCTGGCCCAACATCGTGTTCACCTTTGTGTTGCTACTGGTTGTATTGTATCTGGCCTGGAAGCGCGGCCGCTCCCCTCTAGAAATGATTTCTAAAAAGGCCGACGCTGCTTTAACGGTCAAGTTAAAAGCCAAATGCGGGCCTTGATGACCGGAATTGGAAGTCGATTTAAATTTTCTGTAATTCGAATTTGTTTCGTATTTCGATATTCGAAATTCGAATTTTTTTCACCGGTTGTAGATTTCATGTTTATAGCCATTTGGACGCACTGCTTGACTTCAGCTTATCTCTCATTTATCATTGTAAAATAATTATAAATATAAAAATAAACCAGGCGTCCGCAAATACCGATGATCGATTTCATCTCGAAAAACGATAAGGCGCAAGCGCTGCGCCTCAAGCGCCAATTGATGGCGGACGCTTTTTTTCTCCTCTGTTTTGCCCTGGTGGGGCTTGCCTGGAAAACCGGTTTGGTGCATCTGTCCACCGGCAACTACCTTTTCAGCCTAGGAGGATGTTTTCTCGGACAAGCCGCCATCTTCATCTTCATCCGTATGGGATGGAATAAGGGTTTCAAGGATCCCAGCCTGACCATCCCGCAAATGATCGTTGGCATTGCCTGGGCCACCTATCTGATGCTGCATGTCCAGGAGCTCAGAGGCACCTTGATGATCATCTACCTTTTGATCATCCTGTTCGGTGTCTTTCAGTTGAGCCGTGTTGAATTTGCCATGGTCTCAATCATGGCCGTTTCCGGCTTCACGGGTGTGATCGTCTGGGATATATTGGCCGGCACACCCGGATTTAATTTCAATCTCAATTTGGTGCAGTGGGTCATTCTGGTGGTCATCTTGATCTGGCTGTCATTTATCGGCAGTTATATCAAAGGAATCCGTGAAAAGCTCAAACAGCGGAAAACAGAATTGCAAAACAGCTATGCGGAAATTTCAGCCCGGCAAGACCGTTTGCGCATCGCCCACCAGGAATTGGAAAACGCCCTGATCAAACTGGGGGAGCTCACCGGCAAAGCCATGACCGGCAGCATCAATTTTGAAGACCTGGTCCAGCTCATTGCCCAAACCACAGTGGCGGAGACCAATGCCACCAAGGGTTGTTTCCTTTCTTTCTCCGAGCGTCTCTGCATCATTGCTGAAAAACGCAATGGAAAAATCCACACTGCCTTTGAGCCCTCTATCCCCAAGGATTCCACTGCAAATTTTCCGGTGGCGTTGGTGGAACAAACCCGGCTGACCCAATCCGTCAATTTTGTGTATAACCCTGGCAAGGATTTACGCTTTCAAGCCGATCCCTATGTGAAAAAATACAATCCGACATCCATCATCTGCCTGCCGGTGATCCGGGAAGGTGAGCTTAAGGCGGTTCTCTACCTGGAGAGCGATTCCAATGAGAATCATTTCACCGCCGAGCGCATGGAAATCTATAAAGCGATTGCCTTGCAGGTTTTTATCGCCTTTGAAAATGCCTTATTGAATCGGGTATTGCGCAAGACTGAAAAAGCCCTCAGGGAATCGGAAAGACAATTCCGACTGATCGCTGAAAATGCTTCGGACCTGATCTGTGTGGTGGATTTTGTTCAAAACAAGTTCCGCTATGTCAGCCCCTCGGCCAAACGCTTGTTAGGTTACCAGCCGGAGGAAATCTTGCAATTGGACCTACAACATTTCATGACCCCTTCGGCTTATGATCTTGCTAGAAAATCTCTCAGCCGGGAGCTTGAAAAAGAAAAACGCAAGGAGTCTTCACCCCGAACCTTTGAACTGGAGATGGTTCATCAAAACGGAGCCTTGGTTCTCATGGAGATCTCCATGCGTTTTTTATATGATGATACCGGCAAGATTGACGGCATAGTCTGCGTGGGCCGGGACATTACCGCGCGGAAAAAAGCAGAAGCGGAAATCTGTAAATTGAACGACGAGCTGGAGCAGCGCGTTATGGAGCGCACCCGCCAATTCAAATCCGCCAACGAGGCCCTGCAGACCTATCTGACACAACTGAAGCAAGCCCAGACCCAACTGATTCAATCGGAAAAAATGGCGGCCCTGGGCGCCTTGGTGGCCGGCGTGGCCCATGAAATCAATACGCCCCTGGGTGTGGGTATGATGGCGGCCTCCCTGCTGGAGGAAAAAACCAGGGAATACGAAGGCATGTATCGCGCAGGGGATATGCGCCGCTCGAATTTTGAAAAATATCTCAAAACCGCTTCGGAAGCATCCACCCTCATTTACAGCAACCTCAATCGTGCGGCGGAGCTGGTGCGCAGTTTCAAGCAGGTGGCAGTGGATCAATCCAATGAGGAACGCCGTTTCTTTCATTTAAAGGACTACATCGACAAGGTCTTGTTCAGTCTGCAACCGGAATTCAAGCGCACTCATCATTGCATCAATGTCAATTGCCCAGCGGACCTTGAAATCTATAGTTTCCCGGGGGCGTTTTCACAAATCATCACCAATCTGGTCATGAATTCCCTGGTGCATGGTTTTGAGGAATTGGAGCAAGGCCTTATTGAGATCGACCTCCGCCGCGAGATGGACACCTTGATTCTCTGCTACCGGGACAACGGCAAAGGCATGGATCAGGAAACCCTCAACCGCATGTTCGATCCGTTTTTCACCACCAAACGCTCCCATGGTGGAACCGGTCTTGGGATGCATATTCTTTACAATCTCGTGACCCAGACCCTGGGCGGACACCTGGAATACACCAGCACTCCCGGTGAGGGGGTCATCTTCATGATTTATGTTCCCTTGCCGAACTCGCAACACAAAGAGGTTGCGGCTAAAGACGGATAGGAAACCGGCTCGCTTTTTTGAAATAATGGGCGACCCCGATACCGATAGCGACCCCGACCCCGAAAAGAACTACATGCGATCCCCCTGCTTCACAGCAGTAAGGGGCTTGACACCCAGACAGGCTTCTCCTATAGTCAAAAAACAAACAATCCTTTCCAGACAATACGCTCCAAGTGATATTCATATGATGACGTTACAAAGCTTTTTCGGATTTGCAGCTTTTGCCCTGATCGCCTGGTGCCTGAGCGAAAATCGCCGGAAATTTCCAGTGCGCATCGCCCTTGCGGGTATGCTGGGGCAGGTGGTCCTGGCTTTTGTTTTACTCAAATTTCCTTTGTTCACGGAAGCCTTTCATTGGCTTAACCGGGGAGTCCAGGCCCTTCAGGAGGCCACCCTGGCCGGCACGGCTTTTGTGTTCGGTTTTGTGGGCGGCGGCCAGACGCCCTTTGAAACCACCCATCCGGAAGCCGGTTTTATTCTGGCCTTCCAGGCCCTGCCCTTGGTGCTGGTGATCAGCGCCTTGTCTGCGCTTCTGTTCTATTGGGGCTTGCTGCAGAAAATCGTGAAAGGCTTTTCCTTTGGCCTGGAAAAAACCTTGAAAATCGGCGGGGCCGAAGGGCTGGGGGTCTCAGCGGATATATTTGTCGGCATGGTGGAGGCCCCCTTGCTCATCCGGCCCTATGTGCCCATCATGACCCGCAGTGAAATTTTCGCCCTCATGACCTGCGGCATGGCCACCATTGCCGGCACCGTGATGGTGCTCTATGCCGGCATTCTGGCAAACACCATTGAGAATGTCATGGGCCATATTCTGATTGCCTCCATTATCGCGGCCCCGGCTTCCATTGTCACGGCCAAGATCATGATCCCGGAAACCGGTGAACCGACCCCCGGTGAGATCAAGGCCCCGGAGGAAGCTGTCTCGGCCATGGATGCAATCACCAAGGGAACCGTCCAGGGCCTGGAACTTTTTCTCAATATCATCGCCATGATCATCGTACTGGTGGCCCTGGTTCACCTGATCAATCAAATCCTGGGCCTGCTGCCGGCCTTGAACGGCGCAGCCTTGACCCTGCAGCGTATTTTCGGCTGGCTCATGTCTCCCGTGGTCTGGCTCATGGGCGTGCCCTGGGGCGAAGCCCAGACCGCCGGTACCTTAATGGGCACCAAAACCGTACTCAACGAATTCATTGCTTATGTGAATATGAGCCGCCTGCCTCCCGGCCAACTGAGTCCGCGCACCCAGCTGATCATGACCTATGCCCTTTGCGGCTTTGCCAATCCAGGCAGTCTCGGCATCATGATCGGCGGTTACAGCGGCATGGCGCCGGAGCGGCGCAAGGAAATCGTTTCCCTGGGATCTAAGGCTATCATATCAGGCACCCTGGCCAACTGTATGACCGGCGCAGTGGTGGGCATGTTGATGTAACAAAAGGAGATAAAAATGACAGCAAAAAGAAGCATGATTTGGATCGGATTCACGGCCCTCGTATTTCTGATCGGTTCGCGTTCCCCTTATTCCCCCTCCGTTTTTGCAGCGGAAACGGACAAACCCGCCGTGAAATATGAGCTGGAGGCCTCCTTTGAAGAGAATCTGCTGCTCTTCAAGGGGAAATACGTGCGCATCACCTTGATCGGCGGCGCGGTTCTGTCTGGCCAGGTCAAAGATGTCAAAAAGGGTCTACTCCATCTTGAAAAAATTTCCGAAAGGGATTTTTTCGACGCCTTGATTAAAATTGAAAACATCACTGCCATGGAGGCGAAATTCAGGGGATTTTAATTCCGGGCGGACTGGAGACGCGCCATGAAAAAGATCTTGGTTCTTTTGGTATGGACTCTGGTCCTGTTCGCCCCGTTTGTCGAAGCCATGGAACGGGAAAATCTTTGGAAAAAAGTGACGGAGGCCAATCAAAAGGGCCGGCCCCAGACCGCCATCCAGGAACTCGCGCCCATCATCAAAAGCGCCCTGCAGGACAAGGCCTATGCTGAAGCAGTCAAGGCTATCGGTCTGAAGATCGCCCTGGAAGGGAATATCCAGGGCAACAAACCAGAGGAAAAGATCATCCGGCTCCAGGCCGAGATCGCCCAGGCCCCGAAAGCAATGCAACCGGTGATGACGGCCATCCTGGCCAACTGGTACTGGCATTATTTCAAGGCCAATCGCTACCGTTTCCTGAATCGAGCCAGTACGGCCGCGCCGCCCGGGCCGGATTTCACCACCTGGGACCTGCCCCGCATCCTGGGTGAAATCGACAAGCAGTTCACCTCCGCCCTCAGTCACGACCAAATACTGAAGACCACACCCATTGAAACCTACGATGCGCTTTTGGAAAAAGGCACGGAAACGGACAGCCACCGGCCCACCTTGTTCGATTTCCTGGTCTTCAATGCCCTGGAATTCTACACCACCGGCGAACAGGCGGCCGTCAAGGCCGAGGATGAGTTCGAACTTGCCGCCGACAGCCCGGTCCTGGGCTCCGCGGAAGAATTCCTGAATTGGCAGCCGGCCTCCACTGACACGGATTCCCCCACCCTGAAGGCTGTCGGTCTCTATCAGAATCTCCTGGCCTTCCATCGTAACGATGAGGACCAGAGCGCCTTCCTGGACGCGGATCTCTGGCGCCTGCATTTCGGCTTCAACAAAGCCGTGGGTGAAGAAAAAAAGACCCGTTATAAATCTACCCTGGAGCGGTTCACCGAACAAAATAAAGCCCATCCCCTGGCGGCCCGGGCCCTGTCCCAATTGGCCGGTCTGCTCAATGATGAAGGCGAGCCTCTTGGGGCTTATAAGCATGCAGAGCAGGGTTTTAAAAAATTCCCGGCCAGCATCGGCGGCCGCATGTGCTTCAATATCATGCAGCAAATCCAGGCCGGCACTGTAAGGATGGAGACCGAGCGGGTCTGGTGCGACCCCTTGCCCGCCATTGCGGTGACCTATCGCAATGCAACCAGGATATATTTCCGGGCCATACCCTATGATTTCAAGGAATACCTGCGTGCCCAGACCTGGTATCTGCGCGACCTGAACGAGGAGGAGCTCAGTCGCCTGCTCACCGCCCGCCCGGCCCTGGCCTGGTCAGCGGATCTGCCGGCCACACCGGACTTCAAGGAGCGTACGGAACAATTGCCGGCGCCCAAAGACCTTAAACCCGGCTTTTATTTTCTCCTGGCCGGCCTGGATTCCGCTTTTCAGCAAAATTCCAGCCGGATCCAACTCGCTCCTGTTTGGGTGAGCGAGCTGGCCCTGGTGATGCGCGCCCCTACCAACGGGGGGCTGACCGAAGGTTTTGTGTTAAACGCCGCCTCCGGCGAACCGGTACCGGAAGCCCAAGTCCAGCCATGGGTGCGCAACCGCAACAACGGCCGTTTTGAACCAACGAATCCCGTTTCCACGGACGCAAACGGCTTGTTCCGCTTTTCACGCCGGGAAGAGGCCTGCATTTTCCTTGCTGAACAGGGCGGTCAGAGCCTGGCCACCGGCCATGAATACTGGACCTACGGCTCCCACCGGACAACCGGCCCGGATACCCGTACTGTTTTTTTCACCGACCGGGCCTTGTATCGTCCAGGCCAAGCCATTCAATTCAAAGGCATCTGCCTCCGAACGGATCTTGAAAAAAATCAATACCAAATCATCAAGGGTCAATTCCTTACCGTGGTGTTTTATGACGTCAACCACCAGGAAATCGACCGCCGTCAGGTTAAAACCAATGACTATGGCTCCTTTAGCGGCAGTTTCACCGCCCCCCGTGAGCGCCTGACCGGAAGCATGCGCATTGAAGTTATGACCGGGCCCGGCGGCAATACCTGGATCCGAGTGGAGGAGTACAAGCGCCCAAAATTTCAGGTGGAGTTGTCGCCGCCCACGGAAGCGGCGCGGCTCAACCAGGAAATCAGCGTTCCAGGCAAGGCCCTGGCCTATACCGGCGCAGCCGTGGGCCAGGCCCAGGTAAAATACCGCGTGGTGCGGGAGGTCCGCCTGCCGGACTGGTGCTGGTGGGGCCGGCGTTTTCTTTCCGCCCACCTGGGACAAGGTCAGGCCGTTGCCCATGGCACCACCGCCACGGCCGCTGACGGCTCCTTTCAGGTAAAATTCCCGGCCAAACCCGATCCTGCCGTCCTGGCCCAGGACGAGCCTGTCTTTGATTTCACTGTCCACGCCGACGTGACCGACCCCAACGGCGAAACCCGCTCCGAACAAATTTCGGTGCAGGTGGGCTATACCGCCCTTCAGGCCGCGCTTTCCGCCGACCAATGGCAGACCGGCGATGAGCCGGTGGCGCTTTCCATCCAAACCAAAACCCTGGACGGCAAGGGCCGCTCTTCTGCCGGCACAATAAAATTATACAGCCTGAAACAACCGGACCGGGTCAAAAGGCCGAAACTGGAGTCCGGCGCCCCGCACCCATACCGGCCGCCGGCCCGGAAGCAATCCCCGCGGCCCCAGGCTGGAATTGACGGTGCCGATCCGGATGAATGGCCCCTTGATCAGGTCGTGGCCGAACGGTCCTTTACCACCGACGGTGAAGGCGCCGGTAAATTATCGCTGGCTTTGCAACCCGGGTGTTACCGGGCCATGCTTTTTACCAAAGATGCTTTCGGCAAGGAAGTGACGGCACGCCTGCCTCTGCATGTGCTGGATGTGAACGCGGAACGTCTGAATGTCAGGATCGCGGATTCTCTGGCGGCCCGCAAATGGTCCCTTGCGCCGGGAGAAAAGCTCACGGCCGTGTGGGGCACGGGCTATGAAAAAGGCCGCGCCTTTGTGGAAATCGAGCAGGACGGCAAGTTGTTGCGCCGTTTCTGGACCGCACCAGATCACACCCAGGAAATCATCGAACAGAACATCACCGAAGCAATGCGCGGCGGCATAACCCTGCGGGTGACCTTTGTGCGCGAAAACCGCGCCTATCTTCACGAAAAAATGGTGGACGTGCCCTGGAGCAACAAAAAACTCGATGTAAAATGGGAACACTTCACTTCCAAGCTCGCCCCCGGGCAAAAGGAAACCTGGACCGCCGTGATTACCGGCCCGGATTCCCGCAAGGCCGCGGCGGAAATGGCGGCCGGCTTATACGATGCCTCCCTGGACGCCTTTCTGCCCCTGCAATGGCCCAAAGGTTTCAACGTTTTCCGGCGGGAATTTTCAACAATGCAGTCGGCTTTTGAAAATAGGCTGCAAGCTTTTCAGCAGATTTCTTCCGGGCCGCCTTTGGAACAAAAGGACACCCGCCTGACCTATCGCAAATTCCCGGCTGAAATCATCGATAATTTTTATGGATATCAATATGCCGGCGCACTTCGAAAAGAAGGTTCTCTCATGATGCGAGCGCAAATGGGCGTTCCGGCAGCACCGGTGCCGGCACCGGCTGAAGCAAAAGCGGATAAAGCCGCTGCCGAGCAGGAGGTCCAGGCCGAATCGCCCCCTCCTGCTCAGCCGGATCTGGACAAGGTTTCAGCCCGCAAAAATTTACAGGAAACCGCCTTTTTCTTCCCCCATTTGCTAACAGATAAAAGTGGGATGGTGAAACTGGAATTCACCATGCCTGAAGCCCTGACCCAATGGCGCTTCATGGGTTTTGCCCATGACGGTGACCTGCGCTCCGGCTTTCTCAGTGACACCGTGGTAACCAGCAAGGACCTCATGGTGGAGCCCAATCCCCCCCGTTTTGTGCGGGAAGGGGATCAGCTCTTTTTCAGCGTCAAAATCAGCAACCAGAGCGATACCCGTCAAACCGGCCGGGTCAAGCTGACCTTTGCCGAAGCCCGCACCTTGAAATCCGTGGATACCGACCTGGCCAACACAGCCTTGGAGCAAGCCTTTGATCTGCCGGCCAAGGCCTCGGCCGGCTTTACCTGGCCCATCCATGTGCCGGACGGCCTGGATTTCCTGACCTACAAGGTGGTGGCCGCCACGGAAAAATTATCCGACGGCGAGGAAGGCTATCTGCCGGTGCTCAGCCGCCGCATCCTGGTGCGGGAGTCCCTACCCCTGCCGCTGCGCGGCCAGCAGACCAAGCAATTGGAATTCAGCCGGCTGATCCGGTCCGGCGAATCCCCCACTTTGCAGCACCAGAATCTTGTGGTTCAAATGGCTTCCCAGCCCATCTGGTATGCGGTCATGGCCCTGCCCTACTTGATGGAATTCCCCTATGAATGCACGGAGCAGACCTTCAACCGCTTTTACGCCAATGCCTTGGCCCGCCACACGGCCGCGTCCGACCCTAAAATCAGGAAGATCTTCGATCTTTGGAAAAACACTCCGGCCCTGGACAGCCCCCTTGCAAAAAACCAGGACCTGAAGGCCGTGTTGCTGGAAGAGACCCCTTGGAAGCTCCAGGCCATCTCGGAAAGCGAGGCCCGCAAAAACATCGGCAGTCTGTTTGATCATAACCGCCTGGAAGACGAGGCCGCCCGTTGTTTGAAAAAACTGGCTGATCAGCAGCTCAGCCAAGGGGCCTGGCCTTGGTTCCCGGGCGGTCCGCCCAATGACTACATCACCCTTTATATCACCACCGGTTTCGGCCGTCTGCGCCATCTGGGCCTTGCGGTGGACATGGCCGCGGCCTTAAAAGCCATCAGCCATTTGGATCACTGGATCACGGGAATCCATCAGGAGATCCAAAAAAAGGGCCATCCGGACGATAATCACCTCACCCCGGCCATGGCACTTTATATTTACTGCCGCAGCTTTTTCCTGGATGACCAGCCCCTAACGGGACCTGCCCGCACAGCCGTGGACTACTTCCTGGACCAGGCTGAAAAATACTGGCTGAAATTGGATGCGCGCCTGTCCCAGGCCCATCTGGCCATAGGTTTGCAGCGCTTCGGGCGCAAGGCCACGGCAATGGACATCATGCAATCCATCAAGGAACGTTCTGTCACCAGCGAGGAACTCGGCCGCTACTGGCGGGACCAGGAATATGCCTGGTGGTGGTTCCGGGCCCCCATCGAGACCCAGGCCATGATGATTGAGGCCTTTGATGAAGTCCTGCAGGATGAACAGGCGGTTCAGGATTGCCGGGTCTGGCTGTTGAAACAAAAGCAGGCCCAGGACTGGAAGACCACCAAGGCCACGGCGGATGCGGTCTATGCCCTGCTGTTGCGCGGAACCAAGCTCCTTTCCTCCGATGCTGTGGTGGACGTGGCCCTGGGGGGCAGGAGCATCACGCCGCAAAAGACCGAAGCCGGCACCGGCTTTTACGAAAAACGCTTTGGACCCGAAGAAATCAAGCCGGACATGGGGCATGTCACCCTGCGCAAAAGCGACGACGGTGTTGCCTGGGGCAGCATCCACTGGCAGTACCTGGAAGACATCGGCAAAATAAGCTCCTACGAAGGCACCCCCCTGAAGCTGAAAAAGACAATTTTTGTCAAGGACACGACAAAAAAGGGCCAAATCATTAAACCAGTGGACGGCCCCCTGGCCGTGGGCGATGAACTTTTGGTGCGGCTCGAACTGCGGACGGACCGGGACATGGAATACATCCACCTCAAGGATCAACGGGGCAGCGGCACAGAGCCCCTGAATGTGCTCTCCCATTATAAATTTCAGGACGGCCTGGCCTATTATGAAAGCACCAAAGACAGCGCCGGCCATTTCTTCATCGACTATCTGCCCAAAGGCACCTATGTGTTCGAATACGGCGTGCGCATTCAGCACAAAGGCCGCTACCAGACCGGTCCGGCCGAGATCCAATGCATGTATGCCCCTGAGTTCAATAGCCATTCCGAGAGTTTCGAGCTGCTCGTAAAGTAAAATGACCGGCTTTTCCAACAGGACCACGGGGTCCTGTTGGAAAAGACAAATTTCGGCAATTCCCTTACATCACCCTTCCGAACCTTTTCTTTTTTTTAAATAACCTACTGTTTTTTTATATTAATTAAGCACACCAAAGTTTATCTTATTTCGGCATAATATTTGAATAATTAAAAAACGGGTTAGCAGGCCTTGATTGCCCTGGCAGCCACAAAAAGAGGAGGGTGGCTGTATGGAAAAGGGTTCAAGGCTCACAACAAAAAAGTGAGGGACAAATATGAAAACAAGCAAGACTCTTTATCTCACCATCATGCTCATGGTCTTGAGTTTTGCAACAACAGCAACAGCCGCCCAAAAGGAGCTTTTTAAGCTTCCCGGCTCCGCGATTCAACAATCACTTCAAACACTTGAAAATGAAGTCAAGGCCAATAAACATACATTTACCGTCGGCTATTCCTCAGCCTTGAAACTTCCCATTGAAAAACTTTGCGGCTTGAAAGAGCCTTCCGAATGGCTGGAAACCGCCCCCATCGAGAAGCGCAGAAAAGTTTTGGCAACCCTGCCTGCATCTTTTGATTGGCGGGACATGAACGGGGTAACTGCGGTAAAAAATCAGAAAAATTGCGGAAGCTGCTGGGCCTTTGGGACAGTGGCTCCCTTGGAAAGCCAGCTCCAACTGAAATGCAATATTGCAGCGGATCTGTCCGAGCAGTTTTTAGTCTCCGGAAATATCGAGGGCTGGGGGTGCTCAGGGGGCTGGTGGGCCCACAACTATCATCTGAATAAACTTGGAACCGGTGAAACCGCGGCCGGAGCTGTAAAAGAGGCGGATTTTCCCTATCAGGCAGTGAAAGCACCGACCAAGGGTCCTTATCAACATCCTTTCCGGATTACCAACTGGTCTTATGTTGCCGGCGCGCCCAACCCGAGCGTTCAGGCCGTCAAGCAGGCCATCTACGCTTATGGCCCCATTGCCGGGGCGGTTTATGTGGGCCCCAAATTTCAGGCATATGCTTCCGGAATTTTTGATGCGGATGAAAAAGGTAAGGTCAACCACGCCATTGTTCTGGTGGGGTGGAATGATGACCTTGGCACGGATAACGGCTATTGGATCCTTAAGAATTCATGGGGTACCGGCTGGGGGGAAAACGGCTATATGCGGATTCGCTATGGCAAGAACCAGGTCGGATACGCCGCCAATTACATCCAGTTTGTATGCAATGACGCAACGCCGGCCCCAACCCAGACAAATACATATGCCGATCTAAACGGTTTGTTTTCAAACCTTGCCCTCAATAACGGCGGGCACCAGATTTTCGGAAGTCTCCAGGTAACCAATTCCGGTCAAGCTGCAGCCGCGACTTGTACGGTTCAACTTTATCTTTCAAAAGACGGCAAAACCAAAGGTCAATATCTCGGAGCCACAACCCTCAAAGGTCTTGCCCCGGGTGAAAATGTGTCTCTCAGCTTTAATAAATATACCACTCCCGGCGTTTTCACCGGCAAATATCTGCTGGCCATCATTGATTCGGACAGCCGCATCAAAGAGTCCAACGAGGACAACAACAATGTGACCAAATTGGTTCAGTAAGGCAGCGAATCGTTCACCCGCAGGCGAATTCGTCTGCCTTGGTTGTCTTTCTTGATACTAAACGGAATCAAGGCAACGGCCTTCGATGGGGCATGCGCACATCGCCCCTTTCCAGCCGCCTTTGCGGCAGCTCATTAAGCTGCCGGCGCTTAATAATCTTATCCGACATTTTTTCAAGCCGCTGGCAGGCTTTTTGGGAGCCCAGGCTACAGGCCTCACGGAAACAGGCCATGGCCTTTGCCGGATTGCCGAGTTTTACGTAAATCTCTCCCTGGAGATGATGAAAATGTTTATTTTTCGGCTGTTGGGCAATCGCTTGATTGATGGTTTCCAAGGCCTGTTGTGCTTTTCCAGGCTGATCTTTTAATATCATCGCCTTGGCTGCCATGATTTTGGGGTCTCGAGGGTTCTGGGCCAGGCCTTTTTCCACAGCCTCCATGGCTGCCTGGCTTTTGTTCATCTTCATTAAGCAGATCGCCGGGCTGTCCAGGCATCTGTGGCTTTGGGGTTCAATTCTACTGCCTGAAAAAAGGCGTTTTCAGCGTCTTCCCAACGCTCCTGAAGCATGGCCGCATTTCCCTGCTCGGCATAGTCTAGGGCCGTCATCTGGTTCATCAGACTGGCGTGCTTTTGTTTGGCAGCTTTCTGCTGCTGAGTTTGCTTTTCTATGCTGACGGGAGTTTTCTGGGCCTTCAATTCCGCCAGTTCTTTTTGCAAGGCGGAAATCTGTTTCTGAATCTCCTGATTGCTGCCGGAATCCTGATGCTCCTTAAGGCCGGCGATGCGCTCCTTCAAGTGGGAAGTGTCGATGACTGCCTTAATCTGGACGATGACGGACATGCTTTCACCGGACAACTGCCAATCCTCCTTCAGGATGTCCACCGAAATGATGCCCGCCGCCAAGGCATTGATCTGGTCTTTGGTGAGTTCATAATTTTTGACCTCCATGGAACTCTCAAGATAAGTTCCGGCTTTTTCCAGGGCAATACGCTTGGCATCCAGCAGTGCCAAGGCAATCCATTGGTTCAAATCAATCGATGGATTTATTTTCACTCGCATGGGTCAAAATAAATCCACCGCAAGTCCGGGGGAAAATGCTTCATCAACCGCTTTGAAGAACTAAGCTTTATTTCATAGAGGGGAAAAAGAGGCAGCAGGATAATGGATTTCCCCGAGTTTCAATGCGTCTCTATGTAGCCCGGTGGTGCTTCTTTTCGGAAATAATAATATGCTAATTTGGCTCGCTCTTTTTCTGTAAAAATTTTATTTTTAGCGTCTTCTATCCGCTTTTCTATTTCTTCATTTGTTAAATCAGGATTGGAATGAATTTGGTCTATGGTTTGTTCATAGTCTTCCACCCTTTTTTCCCATTCGTCTGAATAGTCAAGCATGAAAGTAATCTTATCAGCGGTGTCCTTACCATAGAAACCTTTTCTTAATGCATAAATCTCCTCAGCGCTTCCTCCTTTTTCCTGCAATTCCATTAACTTTTCCCTGAAATTCTGTTCTTTTCTTTCCCGGCGATATTGTTCCCGTTCTTTTTCCGGTAATTGTTCTTCAATTTCTGAAACCATCTCATCTTTCCGCTCTTCGCCGATGGAATCATCCTCTAAAATTTTCGATTTCTGAAGAAGATATTCAATTTTGGTTTCTTCTTTTTGGTACAAAGCTTCAACAACATCCGGTTTGAAGTATTGTCGGCGTAATGCTTTTAATTTTTGGAATAATCCTATTTTATCCGACGTGGTCTCATAAGTTGTATTTAAGCCGGCTACAGCTTCTTTATATTTAAGATAATCTTCAAAAATGGATAAAGCCTCATTTGCTGCTTTATCCTGAAGGGTGAGCATAAAATATTCTCTTATTCGCCCATTAATTTTTTCCTTATCCTCTTCTTTCGAGGCCAAATAAAAAAAATCGATTACATTGATTATATCGCTGGAAATAATCAAATTCCCTTTAGAATCGGTTAGTTTTGGGAAATAAAATCTGCCTTCGAAAAAAGAAGGCAGCTTCCCGTACTTTGACACCTGTTCATATTCTTCAAGACTATTGAATTGATAAATTTTCTTTGAATCAACTCGATTAGTTGAATCGATCTGATTATTTGAATTAACCTGATTAGATGCTTGTTTGGATGAAATCTGCTCCAGGGTTGCTTTAGCTTCATCTTGCTTTGTTTGAAAATTCCAAAATGCGAACCCTATTCCAATCAACGAAAAAATGATGACCCCAAATATAATTTTCAATTTCATGTATAAAATCCCAAAGAATGCTGAATTGTGCTTCCCTTTGTCGGATAAGCGCCTATATGGATTCTTTTGGGCGCAGCAGCCGCAAAAGAATCCATAGGGCACTAATTATAATTAACTTTTATTTTAAAAACCAGCCGCTTTTAATAGCTTAGCATGATCTTGATATACCTGTACCGGATCTGGAGCGCCTACGGCTCTAAAACACGGTAATCCCAACATATGATTTTGCTCATCCGCATGGTTCCATTTATATTCCACCCCGGATGGACCCGTAAGATATTCTCCGAACTTGGCACTATTTACCGGAATAAAAGCATCCGTTTTCCCGGTATAACCAATTCCATTACGCAGCCCCCAGTAACCACCATTATCAAGCATATCTTTACCATTTGCAGCTTTTCCAGCTTTTCCATGCAGACAAGAATTCAAACAATTCATTTGTTGAATGAGTTTAAAGTTCCCTAACGCCTCCAATAAAAAGTTAAAATTTAGGATGTTCAAGTTCCAAGCATCTTTCAACATCGCATTTGTACTATCCAGGCCGTCTAATGTCATGTCTTGATAGCATGGGGGCAAGTCGTCCCAGTTCTGCCCTACAACGACATGAAACGAATTGAATAATTCAAGGGCCAAGTCAAATAGATCAAAATCCAAACCCACCGTGATGCCACCCATATCCACCGACCTAAATCCTGTTAGATAGTCTGCCCAGCCGGTAAATGAATAGTATCGAATGGCATGGGGGTGATTGGCGGCTGTCCGGGTGCCAAGTCCATTCCCATAAATCGGGCCGGTCTGAATAGTGGTATTGGCACCATAGGCTTGGTTATAGTCAGTGGTTATGTCTTTATTAATTTCTTCCTCTGAAATTGGATATAGAGCTTTTATTTCATTTTTTTCCGCGGTAGTTAGTACATATTTTGCACCAGTGGGTAAGGCTTCGCATGGATATTTGAATTTATTAAATATATACATCTTTTTTTGTGTAAAGTCCTCTGCCACTTTCCGAAACTCTTGAGTACCAAGCGCTGCCTCCCAATTGGTGTTATTACCAATCCATTCTCGATGTCCGCTAAACGCAGCTACAAATGCACCTAGACCCTGAAATAATTTTTGAGCCCTATCCCAAAATGCTTGGCCGGAACCAATACCCTTGTTTTTTTCCAACATGGCCAAAAATTGAAAAGCGCCATCCGCTGTAGGAGTTCCAAAATGAGGTCCTGCTACGGTCGTAAACGACGCCACCCTGCTACCGGTTCTAGCCGATACTTCATTTGGAGGATACATCGATTTAAACATTTTTGCGAGGTATGCTACTGCGACACGTGATGTTGTAGCACCGTGGCTGTGAGCGATAATATTCACTTTTAATTTGGCAAAGTTATTAAAGGAAAGATCGTTCAACCAAAGCCACCATTGAATATAATTGGCCAGATACCACCCCCGGTCTTCTGTGTTCTGCCATGCTGAAAGTGACACATCTTCGATATATTGATTATTATTCTCTCTAAGTTTATCGGCGACTAAATGAAAATATTCCACATCAAAAACACCAGTTTGGCCAGGGTTGAGCTCCTTTTGAAATATAAAATTGATCGGATCAAGCTTGCTATATCCATTAACACCCGGGACTATAAAAATGGGGTATTTCGTAGGGGCATTATTTAAATTAATATTTAATGTGATTAACTTTTCGCTGGTTTCCGTCCAAAAAATGAAATTACGTTTGACACGAAGCTTAATTTGATGCGCCCCTGCAATATACCATCTTTTTGAAGAAATCGGTATGTAGTAGGTTGAAGTATCTTTATCGCCTGTATCAGATAAAGGTACGAATGTGCTCTCTCCAGCCCATTTTATTTGCCAAGTAATAGTATCTGGCCAATTCCACCAACCATATTCCAAGGAAATTTTATCGCCAACTCCTTGGTTTGCTACATTGTTCAAATCGTTAGCCCATTTACCATTCACCAAAAAATCAAAAGAAAAACCAGCCGCTGCATTCCCGGCAGAAACAAATAGCAATGCACAGCTGAAAAAAATAATTGTTGTGAATCTCAATTGTTTCATAACCCAACCTCCTTTTTTCATAAAGCTAAACCCAATGCTTATCTTTATAAATATTGGCATATGTTCAACATGTTATTAAAAAGTAAATCTTGTAAGGACACTTAAACCCATCTCTCCTTTGTTAACACTGTTTTATCAAATAAACAAAAAAACCACAACCCTAAAAAATTCAGAATAAAATATGGATTATTGATCCACATTTTTGTGTCACCGACATGCTTGATAGCTATACCCAATATCAGACCATGTTGTTTCATTGTTTTGGCATACCCCTTTCTGAATTCTTGCAACTTTCCTTCGATACCTCCCTTCTGCATTTTTTGTTGTAATAGATAGTGGTTATACAAAAAGATACCAGACTATATGCCCCCAATCTTGATTTTTTCATCACAGGTTTTTGCGAACGAATTCAATTTGCGCGAAAGTCGATCAGAGATAGAAAACAATCGCTATAGAAATGTATTTTTCATAGTACAAATGTTGGAAAAAGAACACTAGGAGAAACCCTATTTTTTCGATAAGGAAAACCCTATTTCTTAGATTGATTAAATCTGATCATAAAATGAACAAAAATTGAAAAAACTACAAGTATACAGGTATTCATTTCACTGATACATCATTTCAAACCAGAATGATTCTTGACCGCCAAGCATCCATACGATATCATTTGGCTAAAAATAAATTCTTATTCGCCTACTTATAGCAATACTGAATACACCTCCATGTTGAAAAAAATTATGTTTTACCTGACCTCTGACTATTGTCAGCTCCGCCCTGGAGGAGCTGATTACACCCGTTATTCCACTCCGAAAACCCACATGGCCTTTCTGTTGTCGATGGTCGCGCTGCTCACTTTTATCTGCGATGCCGCTGCGACGGATTTTTACTGCAACAACAAAATCATTTCCGTGGGCGACGCGAAATACGATGTCCTCACGAAATGCAGCCCGGATTTTACCGATGGTTTTGAAAGCGAGCTGATTCAAAAAACCGGCCAAAATGAATGGCGCAAAATGAAAGTCAAACGGGAAACCTTTTTGTATAATTTCGGCCCCAATGCCTTCGTGCGAATCGTCATCATTGAAAACGACCGGGTGGTTGAAATCAAAACCGGTGAGTATGGCTGTGCTGAAAAGGATATCGGCGCCTTTGCCGGTGATGATGCCAAAATCAAAACCGGCATGACCTCCCTGGAAGTCAGCCTGCGCTGGGGAGCCCCGACATATCGTTCGGACAAACAGGAAGAACGGTTTGTCAGGCTTGCCGATGGCAGCTTCATGAAAAATGCGGTAACCATCTCCGAATGGTTCTACAACCTCGGACCTGACCGGCTCACACGAATCCTCACGTTTGAAAACAGTCAATTATCTCAAATTCGCAATGGAGATTATGGCTCGGAGTAGTGGCGAAATCGGGGTATTCGCGATGCTTAAAAGGAAAATCAGGAACTCAGTCCGCCAACCCGTTATCGGACCATTGCTGGGAAATCGCTTTGTGTCCGTTTCGGTATTTCTGTTCAGCGCCATTCAGTTGATCATTGTGCGACTGCATCTCCCCGGCTGGCCGTGCGTTTTTCACGATGCCACCGGAATCCCGTGCCCGGGCTGCGGTTTATCACGAGCAATGGTCGCCCTGCTTCAGGGAGATCTGGAATCAATGGTGCGTCTGCATCTTTTCGCATTGCCGGCATTAATTGCAACCGGCCTGATCGGGATAGCCTGGATTCTTCCGGCTCAAACCCGCCATGCCTTGGCCCGGTTCATTGAAAGAATGGAGATCAATACCGGTTTGACCGCCGGATTGGGTTTTCTTTTGGTTATATACTGGCTGTGCCGTCTGGTCTTCATGAGCGCGACGCTCTACGGGCTCTAACCAGGCTTCACCATGTTCACCCCCCAAACAGAAAAGGAGAAACGAAAATGGTAGCATTGCTAGGACTGCTCAGCACGGCGATTGGTCTCGCGTCCCTCGTATTATGGATTATGACCCTTGTGAAGATGTTCACGGACAAAGTCGATGGTAGTGTTGTAAAGGGAATTTTCGGCATTATCTGCGGTATCTATGCTTTTATTTGGGGTTGGCAGCATCATGAAAAATACAACCGAAAAAATTTCATGCTCATCTGGACTGCCCTGATCGTTGTCGGCTTGTTATTGAATGTGATGTTGCAATCCATGGCCCAATCATAACCAATCAGTTCTGCACCTGCAGGGTCTCAGTCTTTTTTTCCGCTTCCATCCGCAGACGGCGGGCCTCCCGCCGTCTTGCCTGCAGGCGCTCCGGCAGCATCTGTTCAAAGGCCGCCATCTGCTTCTGTTTCTCTTTCGGGCTCAGATCGGGGTTGAAATTGAGTTCAATCAATTTCAGTGAATACTGATCATAAGCCTCTTCCTCGCTGAAAAAAGCGGAAACAACCTCAGAGGCCATGAACTGCCGGCGCAGCTCCCCACGGGTTTCCAAGGCCGCCCGGATGGTGGCGACTTTTTCAGCCGGATCCATTAGGCTCTCAAGTCCCGCCATCCGGGAATAGGGTTGATTTCCGGCCAAGGCGTTTTTATAGGCAATGAAATCGTCTAAAATCTTTTCAGCCTGCCCGGCGGCAAATTGGGGCAGTCGCCGGCCAAGGTATTCCCGGATGCGGGCAATGCTGGTCTCCCGCGGCTCCTCATTGGATCCGGCCAAAAAAAAATCGAATACATGGAGGATGTCCCGGGAAATGACCAGATTGCCGTATTCATCTACTTCCAGTTTTCCCGGAACTTCAACCCCCCTGAGGGAAACCGGCATGGGGCCATGGGCGGATTCATATCCTAAAAAATCGTTGGGGTTGTCCTGATCTTTGCGGGGAACGGCTGCGCTTTTTGACATCGGCGCTGCCGCCGGAAATGATTTGCTGGCGGGTGTTTCCACCGGCTTTTTGCGATTGACCTCGACTTCCGGCACCTGTTTCGAAACACTGCGGAAAAAGGCATACCAGACTCCAACGCTTCCGATTGCTACCAAAGCCAAACAAACCAGTATTGTCACCCGTTTTTTCATTGCCTGTTCTTTCATTATCCCTTACAACCCCATGTTTTTCAAACGGTTGGCATGATTGCGCACCACCGTGACCGGGTTTGCCGACCAGGGCCAACGCAGCCCCAGGGTGTGATTGATCTCATCCACGTGGTTCCAATAGTAATCGCTGCACAGATTGTTGCCGAAATTGGCGCTGGCAACCGGTATAAAAGCATCGGCATCGCCATAGTAACTATAGCCCTCGTTCATTTTATTGGTGGCCACCAGGAACAGGTCAACCACATCAAAGATATTGGTGATATTGCCATGGCCGATATTGCCGGTCCAGGAGAAGAAATAAATATGGCCGGAACGATGTTCGGCGGTGACCGGATCATTGAATTCCATCCAGCCGTCAGGCGCGCCGTTGTTCGTGCATAATCCTCCATATCCGCCGCTTAAGCCCTCGTTGTATACTTTTTGGCCGTTCTGTAGGCTGTAGGGCAGACCAGGGCAGGGAAAATTTTGGTTGAAAGCCGTGATACCGTCTTTACGGAAGTGATTAACGGTAAGCCATGTATCCTGGGTGCCGATATATTCCCAATGCCCGGAGAGGAAAGCAATCAGATCGCCCATGAAAAAATTGATGCCGCCGGCCAGGAAATTCTGGGTGTTCTGATCCATGCAATCCCAGGCGAAATCCGCCGAGGGCGTGCCTTTGTGCGGCCCGGCAATGGTGGTCAGGGAAGCCACTTTGTCCGGGTGACGGTTCATGAAATAACGGGAGGTGGTGGAACCATGGCTGTGGGCGATGATGTTCACCTTGGAAAAGACCTGGCCCCATCTGTTCTGTCCGTTCATGAAGGCCAGGATGAGCCTTTCCAACTGGGGCCCGCGCAGATTTTCAGCATTATGATCAGGCAACACTTCACCTTCGTAAACCCCGTTCCAGCCGGTCAGGGCCACCTGATAGACCTTGGCGCCATGATCTTCCAGGTCGTCCACCATACCGTACCAATAGTCCACAATACCTAAAAGAGAGTCAAAGCCGGTGACCCCTGGAACCAGAACAATGGGATATTGGGTTTTGGCATAATCGTCGGCCCATGCACTTGCCCCCACCAACATGAAAACAACTAAAAACACCAATCCGATCTTGCGCATTACTGTTTCCTCCTGTTGTTGATATTGAACTGTACCATTCCGCATGCCAGGCTGCGCCTGCCATGCTGTATCTTTATGGTATTCAATCAGGAGAAAACAATTCGGGAAAACCCTAATTTCGGGACGGAAAGCCCCTATTTTCCGGCAGGCATCACATATCCAAGGTGGTAAGGCCTTCCTGCAGGGCATATTTGGTCAGTTTGGCGATACTGTGAATTTGGAGTTTGTCCATGATCTGCTTGCGGTGGGCTTCCACGGTTTTCATGCCGATACAGAGCCTCGCGGCAATTTCCTTGGTTTTCATGCCTTCGGCAATCAATTGCAGGACTTCACGTTCCCGGGATGTGAGTTCGACATGGGGTGAATCCTTGTCCACCTGCAGGCGCTTGAGATAATCCTCCATGACCACATCGCTGATGGCCGGACTGATATAAATACGGTTTTTCAAAATGGTGGCAATGGCCGTTACCAGTTCGTCAAAGGCGCAATTCTTCAGCAGATAACCGGAAGCGCCGGCTTTGAGCATGCCCACCACATAAGTTCGGTGGGAATGCATGGAAAGGGCCAGGACTTTGATGTTCGGGGAATCCATAATGATCTGGCGGGTGGCTTCCATACCGTTCATGCCGGGCATGCTGACATCCATGACCACCACCATGGGCGCTTTTTCCTTGGCCAACTTGACGGCAGTTTGACCGTTGTCGGTTTCGGCAATGACTTTCAGCTTGGGTTGCTGCTCGATGAGGTGACGCAGACCATCCCTGGTTATCTGATGATCGTCCGCCAGTAAAATGGTGATATCCCCCATGCCTGCCTCCGGTTATTGATTTTCGGGCCTTAATCGGCGTTTCAGCCATGTGAGAGCGGCTTCCAGCCGCGATAAGGCCGAAACATTGATTAAAGCCGCTTTTCGTCGGGCTTCAACGGCAATGATAGCGCCACCCGTGTGCCTTGCCCCGGCTTGGAATGGATTTCAATGGTCCCGCCCATGGCCCGCACCCTTTCCCGGATGGAGAAAAGCCCGAACCCATGGTTTTGGCCGGAATCCGGGTGGCCTTGGGTTTGGTCAAAACCCATGCCGTCGTCGGCGATGACAATATCCAGAAATTCATTGCGGCGTCCAATGGCGACTTTTGCATGTTTGGCGCGGGCATGCTTGACCACGTTGAAAATCAATTCCCGGATGGCCTGGTATATCAAGATCCGGGTAGTATCATCCAGCGGCTTGGGTTGCAGGTCGTCTTCAAATTCAATGGAAATGCCATGCTCTTTTTCCGTTTTTTCCGCCAGCCAATCCACGGCGGCTTCAAGCCCGATATCGTATAAAATATGGGGACTGATTTCAAAAGTCAATGAGCGCGTATTTTGAATGGACTGATCAATCAGACTCTGAATTTCCTGCCAGGTATCCAAAAGTCCGCCGGCGGCGGCTATCTCCCGCAGGGTTCCCAGCTTGTTCACGGTATTGGCCAGGGCATGGCCGATGCCGTCATGCAATCCCACGGCAATGCGGCGGCGTTCCTTTTCTTCTGCAAGAATCAATTCCGAGGATAAGGAACGCAGTTGGTCCTGGTAAATGCCGAGCTCCTCGGCGCTGCGTTTTGCGGCGCAGGCATTGGCCAGGATTTCAGACAGGGTGCGCAACAGGCGGATATAATCCTGATCCCAGGTCTTGGCCTGGTGTACGGCATCAAACCCCATGAAGCCGATGAGGCGATTCCCGTGGGCCATGGGTACCCAGACAAAGGAACGCACATCAATGCTCTCCAGAAAGTTCCGGAATGCGCCCAGGGTGGCCGGCAGGGCCTCCAAACTGGGGATATGAATGATTTCAAAGCACTCCAACCTGGATTGCAGCCAGGGAAAGGAATTCATGGGAATCTGCTGCAATTGAGCGGTGCGGGGGGTGATGTGCGGCGCGTGCCAGAGATTGGTTTCGCTGATGGTTTTGCCGTCTTTTGAAATCTGAAAAACGTAGCAGCGGTCTTCGTTTACGAATTGACCCAGCAATGCCAAGGCCTGGTCAATGCCGGTATGAAATTCCGTGGGTGCCAGCTTGATGAAGCTTGCGGAAATGGCGGCGATCACCTGCTCGATTTTCAGGCGATACGATAGTTGGGACTCGAGCCGGGCCAGGTTGTCATACAACCGGGCGTTTTCCATGGATATGGCAGCCTGGGCAGACAAGACCTGCAGGATCTCGATGCGCTTGGGCGTAAACGCGTTGGCGGTTATGTTGTTTTCCAGGTATAGGATGGCCGTCAATTCGGTTTGCCGGATCACCGGCAGGCACAGAATGGATCTGGGTGCATACTTGCGAAGATAGGCAGTGGCGGCTCCGGCTTCTTCCGAGGCATCATCAATCAACATGGGCCGGCTGGTGCGACGCACGTAATTGACCACCTCCGGCAGCAGTATGGTTTCCTGATCATGAATGGACCGGGGCGAATTTAAAAAAGCAATATCCTGGTCCACCTCGGCTGCTGCCTTTAAATGGAGTTGATCCTGTTCAACGGTCAGGAATAGTATGCGGCTGGCTCCGGCTGTTTCCATCAGAATGGCCAGAAATTTTTTAACCAGTTCCGCCATTATGATTTCTTTGGAAATGGTTTGGGAGGCCTGCAGGACTGCCGGGAAATCAATCCGGTCCGCAAATACCGTACCTTTTTTTTCGGGCTCGCTTTGTAACAAGTCCCCATATTGCTCTTTGAGGTGGTCGACCTTGGCCCGCGCCCCCCAGCTTTCATAGCCGCGTTGGGCCTCCTTTAAATAACTTTTGGCTACGCGAGGATTGTGCAACCCAAGAAAAAAAATCGCCGTGCGTTCATTGGCCAGGGCCTCTTCCTGAACAAAACCGTTTTCCCCAGACAAGGCAATGGCCTTATCGTAACATTGCATGGCTTCCGTCTGCTGGCCGGTCACCCGCAAGTACTCGGCTTCCACCAGATAGAATTTATGCAGATTATTGGCCGGTGAATAACGAGCCCATTTCTTCAGTCTTTTTTGATTGGACTGGACGCGCTTCCGGATCTGCCTTTTTTCATGGCTGGAGGCTTGGGAAAACAGGGAAAGAAGAATCAATGAGTCATAAAAGCTGATGAGCACAACGCCCACAGTGGCGGCCAGGGCGTCTTGATAGGCCGGCACTGCTTCCATATGGATTTTGGCCTGGGCATAGCGGTGGAACAGATAGTGCAAATAGGCCTTGCTGAAAAACAGGTTTCCCAGCACCGTGCGGTCTTTGGTCTGAATGTGACGCGGCAGCATCTCGTCTTCTATATAAGCCGGGCCGTTCAAAGCACAAGGATCATCTGCCGTGCCCAGCAGATTCAGCACGATTTGCCAGGTAATGGCATGCCAGGAAAGGGTGGTCTGCTGACGGATTTTTTGAATGGCAAGATGGTTCCTGCGCAACTGCTTTTCAAGGGCGTTAAGTTCCTTGCCGACACAATAGGTGTGATAATCATGAATAAACAGGCAAAAAGCCGCGCTCTCCAGGTTGCCGGTGCGCAGCCCGATTTCATAGCCGGAAAGGGCCGGCTCAAGGGTGGTCCGCAGATGCTCCTGCCAATGGCGGATAAAACAGTTAAAAATAAAAATGGTATTGGAACGGTGATCCTCGGCATTGAACTCATCCAGCAAGCGCAATCCCAGCCGGCCAAAGCGATAGCCCTTGTCTATATCCGCCAAGGCCCCAGGCAGAGCGCACAGAATCAGCCCGTATATGGTATAGGCAAAGGCCGACTCAGGTGCGTTACCGTAGCGCAACGAAAAATCCACCTGCTGGAAAACCACCAGGGGGTACAGGGCCGGCACACTGATAAAAGAAACCGAAGACAGATGGATCAGGATGCGCATGGCCGCCAGCTTATGCCGATCCGTCATCCTGGGCAAATTCTGAATTTTTTCAGCAGTTTTTCCGGCCATGCGCCATTTGATTTGCACCAGGCGCATCAAAGTCCGCAGCTTGCCGGGCCGTGTGGGCAGGCGGACGCCCAGGAATTCCAGGGTGCTTAAGGCCGACTGCACGGCTGCATGGGGCTTGTTTTCCGCCATACAGGCCAGGATCTCCAACTGGCTGATGCGCATTTGATCCAAGAGCCTGCGGCCATAGCGCCGCACTTGGGCTGCAATGACCTGCATGGTCTGATAGTCACCGTTTAAAAAAGCGGCCTCCATTGCTTCCACGTGCAGATTCAGGGTCAGGCTGTATTCATCGGTCCAGCTATTCTTGGGGAGCAAATCAATACCGGTGTTGAAATATTGCAGGGCCTGCAGGAAAGCCGTGGTGGTTTTGGCTTTCTTGCCGGCTTGCAGGTTCAAGCGGGTCAACAGGATTCTTTCCTCAGGCGATTCCAGCAGGTCCTTGGCCTGGTTGAGATGGTTGGCCGCATCGAATACGGAAACTTCTTCCTGTGCGGCTTTATCAAGATGGAGCAGGCTGCGGCCGATGGAAAGGTGCAGCCCTTGCCGGTGGGGGATCGGAATCGATCCATACACTGCCTGCAGAATACGGTCGTGCATAAATTCATAACGGCCTGATTCCCGGCTGCCGGATTGAGGCTGTTTGGGTAAAGACTCCGGCGCCATGGACGCTTGCTCGGCGGTTAGCCGGATCAATCCAAGTCGGTCGGCGGCCTGGAGTTTTTTTTCAACCTCAGCAGGCTGCTGATGGACTACCCGGGCCAGAAAATCCGGGTGGAAACAGGTGCCTATGCAGGCGGCAACTTCCAGGAGGGCCCGGGTCCCCTGGGGAAGATCCTGGATACGTTCCAGCACCAGCTCAATGACATTGTCCGTCACCGGCCTGGCTGCGATTTTCTCAAGATCCCAGCACCAGTCGCCCCTGGAATAGTCATAGGTCAAATGGCCTGCGGCGGCAACGGCGGTTATGAACTGTTGGAGAAAAAACGGATTTCCGCCGGTTTTGGCTGCCAGCAAGCCGGCCAGGGCTTCCAAGGCCTCATTCTGTGCATGCTGAAAAAGATCGGCCGTAAAAAGGCCGATGGAATCTGGCAAAAGTGCCCCAAGGGAAAGGACATGAAAGGAAATGGGCAAATCCCGGACAGCCGCGGACAAGGCCGTAAGCGGATGGGTTTCGTCCACCTCATTTGTGCGATAGGCCCCCAGTAGAAATAAATAGGGAATATCCTCGCCGGCCAAATGCCGAATCAGTTTCAAGCCGGCCGGATCAGCCCACTGCAGATCATCGAGAAACAGCACCAAAGGCTTGTCTTTGCGGGCTGCGGCCTTGATGAAGTTGAGGAAAACCTGGTGGAAACGGTTCCGGGCCGTGTCCGGCGGCAGATCCGGGGGTGATGGTTGGGGGCCGATGAGCCAGACGATCTCGGGGATCATTTCCGCTATAATGGCGGCATTGCCCTGCAAGGCTTTCTGGAAAATATCCTGCCAGACGGCGATTTCCTGACTGCTCTGCTTCAGAATCCAAAGGATCATCTCCTGAAAGGCCCGGACAATGGCGGCGTACGGCCGGTTGATTTGATATTGTTCATATTTGCCGGAAATGCTGAACCCGCCGCCAAGATGCAGGGATTTCAGAAATGCGGTCACCAGCCTGGACTTGCCGATGCCGGCATAGCCGTTCACCAATATAAAAACCTGGTTCCCCTGTCTTGCTGATTCGTAATTTTCCTTTAGAACGGCAAGCTCCTTTTCACGGCCGTAAACCCGCGTGGGAAAGATGAATTTCTCCGGCGCGTCAAAGCGGCCCAATTTAAAAGGCCGGATCCGCCCCTCCTTTTTCCAATGCTCGGCGCATCGTTCCAAATCACGCTTTAGTCCCTGGGCGCTCTGGTAGCGCTCTGCCGGGTTCTTGGCCAAAAGCCGCATGACAATGTCGGATAACACCGGTGAAAGGCCCTGGTCCAGTTCCGCAGGTGGTGTGGGCCGCCGCGCCAGGTGGGCATGCATGATTTCGCCGAGTTCGCCGAACGGAAACGGGGTTGCGCCGGTGAGCAATTCATAATACAGGATTCCAAGGGTATAGAAGTCGGAGCGATGGTCGGCCTGGTTGCGCATGCGGCCGGTCTGTTCCGGCGCCGAATAGGGAAAAAACTCCAGCAGCAGCCGGGAATGAAATTCACCGCCATCGGCCAAATCCTGCCATTGTTCGTAATTGATGACGGTAGTCAAGTCGCGGAATTGAAGCAGACGGATTTCTGGGTTCCACAGAATCGACTCGGAATTGATTTGCGCAAGCCGCAGTCCCCTGGCATGGAGGGTGTTTACTGCCTCTGCCAGTTGAATGGCAACATGCAGAACAGCTTCAAGATCCGATGAATTTACCTGGATATATTGCTGTAAAGGCACACCGGAAACAGTTTCGCAAGCTAAGATCAGATCATCGGCTTCCGGTCGGCCGACCACCCAATGCCGAAGAATTCTGGGGAAATGGTGCAATTCCGGTGGTTCAAGGCCTTGACAGCGCCGGACCTTGGAAACCATCTCCGCTATCGCTGCGGAATCGGCCGTATAGTGAATGATCAGCACCGGAGCCCGGCTGTGAACCTGCCGGGCCTGGTACACACCATACCCGATGCCCAGCCGAATTTCCTGGATCTGATCGTACCCCTCCAAGACAAGGGTATTTTTTCCGTTGGCTATTGAGATATTTTCTTTCCCATCCACTTTAAATCAATTTAAAGAAGCCTTGAGCAGTGATCCGGTCATTCCCCAACTGGTGGGAGCGGCTTCCAGCCGCGATTCGGCCGGGGTGTCGATCAGCATTTCATGCTATTAATAAATCCCTAACGGAATGGTCGCTGATCGTCAAGCAAGACTTTGCTTAACAAACTTAAAATTGCATCCATTTTCAATCAATTTTTTAGGGTTTTCCCCAATTGATTTCTCTGGTTTTTGCGTATATTTCTAATGCATTGACATCAAGGACAAAGGCAACGGCCCAGGCGAGCTGGTGTATGCAACACCCGTGGGCAAATTCGCGGGGCCCTCATCCGTCCACATCGGCACCGGCGATTTTACAGGGGATGAGCTGATTGTCACGGAAAAAGGGATTCCTTTCTTGGATCTGGATTCCGACTACGGCAACAAGGTTGTGAAGCTGAATATCTATCCCTGACCGGCGCCCATTCAGCTTGGGCACGCCCCACAATCGCCGAACGCCCATTCCAAGGCAATCGCATGAAAAAAATATCCCCTATCCCTGGTGTGCAATAAACCACGAAAAACCAGTGCGTTTCCCCTACCGACCCCAAGACCCAACGTGATGGCTTTGCCGTAGGGGCGGTTCGCGAACCGCCCCTACCCGTCGGCGGGAGGCTTCGATCCGTCTCGTTGGCGAATTGCCTTTGGGAGGGGTGTGGAAAACAATGTAAAAAACGCGATACCGATACCGCCCCCGAGAGGTTGGATGGTAGAGACAAAACCCAATCACGCGCGAATCGCAATACGCATTTCCGCAACACAGAGGGCGCATGAACAGACAAGACCATGTCGCTGCAATTTTTTCAATTTTCCATGACGGGACAATTCCCGGTCACGAATATACGAATGCTGTCCTGAAGTTGAAGTTTCGAATAGAGAGCATTAAAATACCTTGACGTTTATCACCATATTATGCATGTTAAAAGCATTAAAAAAAATGCTTTTAATCTGATTAGGAGGCGCTAAAATGGCATTAAGTATAACTGAGGATATACGCTCAATTACAGATTTAAAAAGAAATACAAACTCAGTCCTTGAACAAATCCATAAAACTAAACGGCCGGTTGTTCTCACAGTAAATGGCAAAGCTGAAGCAGTGCTTTTATCCGCTGAGGAATATGAAAAAATTGCAAATGCATTTAATTTACTTAAATTTCTTGTACCAGCAGAGGAAGACCTAAATAATAATCGATATAAAGAAGCGAGAGCTTTCTTCAAGGAATTTAAACGTGACAAAAAAATATCAGGTTAACTTAACTCAGCAAGCACAAAATGATTTAGAACATATTTTTTATTACCTTGCTGATGAAAGCATAAATAACGCCACAAATTTTGTTCTTCAGCTAGAGAAAAATATATATTCACTTGAAGATTTTCCTTATCGCAATCCTCTAATTCCAGAAAATAAATTTTTTGGTACAGATTACCGGCATTTAATTTACAAAAAATATCGTATTATTTATCGTATTGCGGAAGATTCAGTTTTCCTCTTGAGAGTCATTCATGGAGCAAAACTTTTAAATATTTAAATGGGCAAGTCCAGGTAACTACCAGGGGCAAGGTACTATAGTAGTCAATTTGAAAATTGAACAGGTAGGTATTTCAAAAGATTTACTCGTAAAAATTTCTACAACCAATTAATAAGCCCTTACCCAGCAAAAACTCTCAGAGCTGGTTATCAAAACGGATCGGCAAATAGAAAAAGGAAGAATGATGTCAACCAGAATAAATGTAGCAACAGAAAAATTTCAAAGTGGATATAACTGAGCCCAGTCAGTTCTTTGCGCTTTCCGGGAAGAAGGCGGCTTGTCAGAGGAAACGGCCCTCAAGATTGCATGTGGTTTGGGCGCAGGCATGGCACGAAAAGAGGAAGTCTGCGGGGCGGTAACAGGAGGTATCCTCGTCTTGGGAATGCGACATGGTAGGGGTTGTAAAGACGATCGATCCGCCCAGGAGCAAACATATATTAAAACTCGAGAGCTAATGGACAAATTTTCTGAGAAGCATGGAACCGTTATCTGTCGTAAACTGTTGAATGGTTGTGACTTGACAACAGAAGAAGGTCAAAAATACTTCAAAGAAAATGATTTGTTTAATAAAGTATGTGTGCCGTGTGTTCAAAATATAGTAATGATTCTTGAAGAAAATTATTAGGATAGCCCAACCAGAATCCACCCGATGGCTTTCAGCCGTCGGTGATCCTTACGAGCCCATAGAAGGAGATGCTATGAAGACGAATGAACTGTCTACATGTTTTTGTACCAATGATGTAGACGCATGCCGCGAATTCTATACCGAATATTTTTCGGCAAAAACAACTTTTGGTGGTGCAGGCGTAATACTTAATTTCAAAGTCGATGATGTTGATGCAGAATATTCGAGATTGATTGAAGCTGGTCTGCAAACAGCAATGCCATTCGAAGATCACCCTTGGGGAGATAGAGGATTCTCGGTCATAGATCCTATCGGGAACTCTGTTTATATCTACTCTGACCGTGAGCCTTCAGATGAATTTAAACAATACTTTAAGGGCTAAAACCCATTAGGATTGAGCTGGTCTTAGTCACGAAGGAAAAGTTTTATCTCTTCTGGCATTGAGCTGCTGGCCTTTGCTGAAGAGAAAGCTCAGATGTGTTGTTGAAATTTTCAGTGTCTCTATATTGAATATATTTGAATGAACAGACTGCTTTTCTTTATTAAAGCCAATTGGGTTGCATTTTCGCTGATAACTCTTACAGCCATTACAACCTTATCTCTCTGGCCACTCGATGAATTACCATCGGTACCCGGCACAGATAAAATCCACCACATAATTGCCTATGCTTTTCTGATGATTCCGACCGCTCTGCGCAAACCAAATAAATGGCTGCTATTTGGTTTGTTTTTCATTGCCTATGGTGGAGCAATCGAATTACTGCAGCCATATGTTAATCGCTATGGAGAATGGCTGGATTTGGCAGCAAATACTGCTGGTGTGGTTTTAGGTTTTCTTATCGCTGAACTTTTAAATTCCATTTTCCCGGCCATTTTATACCGTTCTCGGTATTAACTGGACAGTGGTGCGTTTGTGAAATTGCCACATAGGCCGTAATTGCGTATCGCGCATCGGGGTCACCAAGTGAACAGGCAGATATTTTGGGATTAATGATTCAAAAGTATGTATTATCTTGACCGATATCGTTGTTTTTAACCCCAAAATGGCAATTATAAGATACCTCGGTTTCCCTTAACTCGGAGCAATTATCAGTTTGCCTGATGGAACGTCCAATTGCCAGAGGTTTCATTTTTTTCTTAATCATTGCAACATAGGATTGGCTCTCGACGGCGATCGATTGCGTCCACATCGAAATGGATATGGTTGGATGTCACAGTGTATTCCAGAATTATCAGTTCGTATCGTTTTCTCGCCTCATAGCGCCATTGAAGCAATCGGTGGCGGTCCTTTGAAAATTTCAATAAAAATTCCCGTTAATGGCACAAATGCCTTGATCCGGATGGGTGACTGGTGCGAAGCAATTTGCGAATAAACCGATAAAAAGAAATAACGGGTGCGTTAGCAATCAAAGTAAATCGCCGCTCGGATGGAGGCACGGGGTTCAAGAAAAAAATTTCAATTTTTTTCATGGGAGAAGTCTTTTTTTCTTGACAGGCCCTTTAATGGGTGGGTGACCCCGACGTTTTCTTTAATTGTCGCATCGGGCCTGTTTTCCAGCTTTTCTTATTTTCCAACCCATAATCTGAAAGAAGTTTTAGTTTTTTTTATAAAAATCAAATCACCAACTGAGCAAAATCGATTTAGCCCCGCCAATTTTAGAGTAAATTTTGTTATGTCCTTTCTGGGTATGCCAAAATAAAATTTATAATATTCAACTTGGGATGGATGCCGCTTACCAACATGAGTGTATGTATAATTTAAAGTATCTGAATACTCAGAAATTCGATAATTACTTTGCTTGTACTTGTAAGGTGAGATGGTTGTAGATATATTATCATCCAAAAATATTGAAACATCAGATATTGATAAAACCTTTTCCGCTGAATTTCCTTCTATAGCCATATCAATGGCTAATTCATGTTCATGCGCAGAGTCGCTCCATGCTTCAAACGGAATAATACAACTCCACCCCTTGATAGGTACATATTCAATCTCATATCTATAATTACCACAGGCACCACTATTTTCAGCGCACTCGATAACAGTTGGCCGATCTATCGTGGGGCAGCCATAACATGAAATTGCCGTTATAATTGGAATTATAGCTTTTAATCGAAATAAATATACAAATAAGCTTTTTATATTCTTCATTCATTTAAGCTCCATGGCATTAATAATTGCAAATTCATTCATTCCGGGTTCGTAATTATACTCAACTACAACGGATTGATTATTATCAAAAGAACGTTCTAATAGGGTCGAAATATGATTATTATGATCGGCTAAGACGTGATTATAATTTGAATAGTCAATTACAGTGATACTGAATATTTTATTAGGTTCAGAATCTATAATGACAGTAATTTTTTTATTAGGTTTTACATTAAAATTCTCATGGATTCGTAAAAAGATTAGTTTACCGCTTGCTTGCTTTATTTCTGCGTGAACGGAATTAGATAGATATATTAAAAGAATGCATGTTAAAAGACATATGCATAAATATCTCATGGCCTCGCTTCCACTTTACAGAATAGAATTAAACTCAGAATGGTAATCCACTATTATTGCCCGAAAAACTAATCTAGTTCTGGTTTTATCATCTCATTTTCAAAACAAGCGCATTTTATTGCCCAAAATTTAAGATAGGATTTAAAATTATCCGCTGTAAATTGCTTAGCTGCTTCAACTCTTTTGTTATACTCAAATGAAGATTGCGAAAGACGTTGAATAGGTTCAACGCCCATACCCGGGTGATATTCTGGAGGAGGTTTTATTGGACTACCTGTGATTGACCATGATGCTGGCAAAAAGGTCCTATCATATGGATTACCAATAGGTCCATCTACACTATAGCTGCCTTCGGAATAATAAGATTCACCAACAACACGGCCCATATCATAAACTCTTCGATATTTGACTGTAAAGCTAATGCCATGGCCATAATAATCTTGCCAGGAGTGCGATAATAAGCCAAGAGACTCTATAGCCAATAAACACTTATTACATGATGGGGTTTCTAAAAAACCTTCAAAATTATTGACTTCTTCTTTCAAATATTTACCATAGTTATCCGCCATCTCAATTCTCATATTATAGAAGGTTTCATTTCCAGTAAGAAAATGTCTATCATGTAGACTGCCATTTCTTTTATCTTGACGAACATTACCATTTAATATCTTTTTTAAAATCGCCTCGGTATCTTTGATTTCCGGTTTCAAAGAAGTAACTGATAAGGAAAATGCATCTGTAGTTATTGATTCATGCGCATCGGGGTCGCCAAGGCATCGGGGTCGCACCAAGTGAACAGGCAGATATTTTGGGATTAATGATTCAAAAGTATGTATTATCTTGACCGATATCGTTGTTTTTAACCCCAAAAGCTGCATCCAATACCGTTTTAGAATATCGATCCGCCCATGCCGACAGCCACAAAA
>DYJD01000046.1 GCA_020723325.1 Desulfosudis oleivorans
CGACCCCGAGAGGTTGGATGGCAGCGACAAAACCCAAACACTCACGAATCGCTTTGTCTTGGCGAGTAATAGTATTCGCTGGGTGAAATATTGGCAATTTATGGCTGGACATTCCGCGCCAAGTTTACATGCGATTCCCCTGAAGCACGGAGCTTTCAATATTGCCAATCCGTGAAGAAAAGAGTAGACAACGGCGATGACGCCGAAAAACACTCAAACCTTCATGGAAACCTCGAACCACCAGCCTGCATCCACCGGAAAGGGACTTTTTGCCGTAATCCTCGGTTGTTTCTTTGTCTCCGGTATGACGGGTCTTGTATATGAAATCCTTTGGACCCGCTTAACCATCAAAATCATCGGGACAGCTCCGTTTGCCGTCAGTATCATCCTGACGGTTTTTATGGGGGGCCTGGGGCTGGGCGGTTATCTTTCAGGCAAAACAATCCATCGCATCAAGCATCCCAACCATCTGATAATAGCATACGGGATATGTGAGCTCATTATCGCCGCCTACGGGCTGCTGCTGCCGACACTGCTGAACCTCTTCCGGCCCCTGTATGCCTTCCTGTACAATCATTTGTTCGGGAATTTCCTGTTCTTTAATTTTCTGACCTTTTCAGGTTGTTTTTTGCTGATGTTGATACCGGTCATCTGCATGGGCGCGACCCTGCCGATTTTGAGCCGCTTTTCCGTTGCCAGCCTTTCCCACATGGGCTCGCGGGTGGGGCGCCTGTATGGAATCAATACCCTTGGAGCGGCAGGCGGGACTTTTTTATGCGGATTCGTGCTCATCGACCGCCTGGGCGTTGACCATACCATGTGGTTGGCGGTCATAGGCAACACCTTGATCGGCCTGGTCAGCATCCTGATGGGGATCTATGCGCTCCCGCAACGGATGGTTCCGGAAAGCAAATTGTCCACCAATTCCATCGCCGAAAATGACCGCGCCGAAGGTGAACTTTTCCCGCGCCAGGCCTTGCTGATTGCGGCTGTTTCCGGCTTCGCCACCATGGCTTATGAGGTGATCTGGACCAAATTGCTCAGCGTGATTGTCGGCCCCACCACCTATTCTTTTACGATTGTCCTCACGACCTTTATCACCGGGCTGGCCCTTGGAAGCATGTATTTCGGCCGTCTCGCGGACCGCTTGAAAGCTCACACTTTGCCCATGGCACTGCTTTTGACCCAGACAGCCGCGGCCCTGGCAGCCCTGGTTGTCAGCCAGGGCCTTGGAAGCAGCCAGATATTTTTTGCCAAACTAATCTATTATTTTCAGGGGCGTTTTGCCCTGCTGCTGTTGCTTAAAACCTGCCTGCTGTTTGTCTTCATGGTAATCCCGACTTTTTTCCTGGGCGCGGCTTTTCCGCTGGTGAGCAGAATATATACCCGTTCCGTGCCGGAAACCGGCCGTACTGTCGGAATGGCCTATGCCGTCAATTCCCTTGGAGGGGTATTGGGCGCCTTCTCCGCCGGTTTTATGCTGATCCCTTTCCTGGGCAAAGAGCAAAGCCTCAGCCTGGTTGTGGCCCTGCAGTTGCTCTCCGCTCTGATTGCGGGCGGCAATTTGCTGTGGCGATTGAAGCCTGCGAAGTTTCTTTGGGCGGCCATGCTCACCCCGGTGCTTGTGGGTATCATTCTGGTCACAAGCTATCCCAGTTGGAATCGGGATATGCTTGCCGGCGGAAAATATCACCGCTACCGGAAATTCGAGGAGCAAAGCATCGGCTGGCTGGAATCCCTGTTCAGCGGAATGGACCGTTTTCAAAAGTTTGAAACGGAAAAACTGGTTTTCTATGGAGATGGTATCGGCGGGTTCACCACCGTATGGCAAGCCGGTCCGGATGTAATCGGCCGAACAGACTATACCATGATCAACAGCGGCAAGGCCGATGCCACCACAAACCGGGTGGATATGTGCACCCAGACAGTTTCAGCGCATTTTCCCATGATCTTCCATGCCGGCGCCAAATCCGTATTGGTGGTCGGCCTGGGCAGCGGAATTACAGCCGGCGAAGTTCTTCATTATCCCATCGATAGCCTGGATATTGTTGAAATCAGCGATCAGGTGGTGGATGCCAGCCGCTTCTTCATTCCCTGGAACAACCAGGTGTTGGCCGACCCGAAAACCAGAATGATCATCCAGGACGGCCGGGCCCACTTGGAGTTGTCCCAGCGCACTTATGATGTCATTATTTCCGAGCCTTCCAATCCCTGGATGGGCGGCATGGCGGCCTTGTTCACCGCCGAGTACATGCAATTGGCCAAAGACCGGTTGAATGACAGCGGCATATATGTGCAGTGGTTCCATTCCTACCAGATGAACTGGCAGTATTTTGCTTTGGTGGGCCGGACATTTGCATCTGTTTTCCCCCATAGTCTGCTAGTCAGCACCAGCCCTGGGACTCTCGGGCCCGACTTCCTGTTTATTGGATTCAAAAATCCCCTGAAAATAGATCATGCCAAGGCCGCCCGAAACGTTGATTTTGCAAAGCAGTCGCAAAATACAACCATTCGCAACCATCGTCTGCTCTTCAACCTGATCGTCCATGAAGATCTGAAAACCCTTTTCGGCTCAGGGCCAATTAATACCGATGACCGGCCTTATTTGGAATTTGCCGCACCTAAGCTGATGCACATTTCTGTTGATGATTCCCAAGTCGCAAATATTCTGGCCTCGAAACCCGGGCTGAGTGCTTCGTCCCAACAAGTTCTCCAAAACTACTGGTCCGACACGGGTAATCAGGTCGACTACGCCGCCTTTATGCTTTCGTTTAGGGAATACGATCCGAACCGCATCAATTTTCAAAGCCTCACAGCCGGCCAGCGGGAAGACCTGGCCCAGGCCCTTGAAAAATATGGCTCCCAGAACATCATCCGGGACTTCACCTTTGTCGGTGACGAGCTATTGCGGCAAAGATTGGTTGCCGCCTGCTTGGCAAAGGCAATGAAAAATACCGTCGATTCAGAAAACCAGGCGGACCATTACTACTATATCGGCTTTTTGAATTATCAAAGCAACCATCCGCTGGAAGCCGTCGAATATTTTTTCAAAGCACTGGCTATCAAGCCGGGTGATATGGATATGAACAAGACGTTGAAACAGGCCCTGGCCGGTCTTCCCAGGGAAGAAGCCCTGGAAATACTTCGGCAGCGGATGTCACGGAATCCCGGCAACGTATCTTATTATTACCAGCTCGGCGCGGTAAACGAACAAGCCGGCAATATGGCTGAAGCGATCGCCGATTATGAGAAAGCCCGCTCGCTCCGGCCGGATTTCATCCCGGCCCTGAGCAGTCTGGCCCATATCAGAATGAATCAGAAGGAATATTCCCAGGCAGTGGCACTGTTTCAGCGGATCATTGAAATCCGGCCCGACTTCAATTCAGCCCACTACAACATCGCTTGCATATATGCCATCCAACATCGCCAAGC
The DNA here is from genome assembly GCA_020723325.1 of Desulfosudis oleivorans. Lineage (GTDB taxonomy): Bacteria > Desulfobacterota > Desulfobacteria > Desulfobacterales > SURF-7 > DYJD01. The sequence continues at coordinate 3,433 of DYJD01000046.1, forward strand.
AGAGGCCCTGGCCTGGCTGGCGGAGGCCTTGCGGCAAGGTTTCAACAACTGGCCCCACCTATTGGCCGATACGGATTTGGCTGGAATCCGCAATACCCGTGAGTTTAAAGCACTGCTCGCAAACTATTCGACAGCCGATCAGAAACAGGATCCACCTGTCATACCGCAATAATCTTCAAAACCGTTACCATGGAATAAATAGAAAATTCCTTTTTTAAACTCTGTACCCGAAAGCTGGTAAGCATTATAAAGCAGCAGCTTTTTCAAACCGGAATCAATTTGATTAGCTCCTTTTCAACATCCGGTTTTAATTTATTAAATTTAAGGCCCACACGGTAGTAATCTCTGTTTTTTTCTCTTTTCAAGAATTTATTCCAAATAACCTTTGCCTTCATGGTGAAGGAAACGTTGGCACCCGGAACAAAAAAGTTAATATTGTAAAAGACTCCTGGATCAAGTGGGACTTTGGAAAGCACCTGTATACCCTTTTTGCTGATGTTTACTAGTGCTGCCTTGTATTCTTGTTTGCGCAGACCGAGAAATTTGCTCTGGGTTAAGGTCAACTGGGTATTGCTCAAACTGAAGCGGTTTTCCTTGCGCCTTCCAACCGGAACGTTTTGTTTTTTTGAACTGTTTATTGGCATACACATCTACCTCTGATGATGGTTCAAGTGAACAATAATGAATTAACCACTTGTTTTTATGGTCATAGCATGCACAAACGGCAGCGTTTTTTGGTTTTTCCTTGAAGTCTACAGATGATATATAACGAAATACTCGTAAATCATCAAGAAAATGGATCAGATCGACCGGGTACAGGGTCGGGACGAGCAGAATGCACGGTCAGTCGCCGATTTGATCTAAAGACAAGGCCTTTTTCTGGTCTTAACAGCCTCATTTGCGGGGCGGAAATCGGCATCTTAGGAAATCGGGCAGGCAAACAAATTGACAGCGGAATCGCCGAACTGCTAAAGTCCACATTATCTAGAGCTATGTGCATCATTTTGAAGTCGTTGCGATAGCTCAGAACATGGCATCGAATGTTTTCGAAATCTTAAATATGTTCATTTGATTGTTCGGAACGGAGCAGATAGTACTTCCCGGACCTTGACGGAAAAGGCCTGGATGGAGAAAGGCTTTTGAAGGAAATGCATGCCGTTGTTCAACACCCCGTGTCGGGAGATGACGTCGGCGGCATAACCGGAAGTGAACAGGCATTTCAGATTCGGTTTGATGTCGGTGATGGACTTTGCCAAGTCCCGGCCGTTCATCTCGGGCATGATCACATCGGTGATCAATAACTGTATATCGGCGGTGTGATTTTTCGCAATATGCAGGGCCTCCAAAGGTTTGTTGGCGGTCAGTACGGTATAGCCGAGTCTCTCCAGAATAGTCCTGCCGATTTCCAGGATCTCCTTTTCATCCTCAACCAGCAGCACCGTTTCCCCCTGACCTTTCTCTATCTTTGCAGCGTTCAAAACCACGGGCGCCTCAACCCTGCCTTTGAAGCGGGGCAGATAGAGCTTAAAAATGGTACCGTTCCCGGGCACGCTGAAAACATTGATGAAACCATCATTCTGTTTGACGATCCCATATACGGTGGCCAATCCAAGCCCTGTGCCCTTTCCCATTTCCTTGGTGGTGAAAAACGGCTCAAAAAGGTTATCAAGAACTTCCTTGTACATGCCACAGCCGTCATCGCTCACGGCGAGCATGACATATTCGCCACAGATGAAGTCCGGATGTTCGGCACACAGGTGCTTATCAAGGGTTGTGTTCTTTGTCTCGATGGTGACCTTGCCCACGCCGGCAATGGCATCCCGGGCATTGGCGCACAAATTCGTCAGAACCTGGTCCACTTGGGTCGGATCTATTTTGATCGGCCAAAGATCCTCACCCGGAAGCCAGTTGATTTCAATGTCTTCACCGATCATTCGTTGCAGCAATTTGAGTATTCCAGCTACACTTCCATTAAGGTCGATAACCTTGGGGGATACAGGCTGACGGCGGGCAAAAGCCAGCAATTGTCGGATCAGGTCGGCAGAACGTAGAGCCGTTTCCTTGATGGTGTTGAGAGCGGCATAAATCGGGTCGGATGGGGAAAGCTGCATCATCTTCAGTTCGGCATGGCCCAGGATGGAAGTAAGCATATTGTTAAAATCATGGGCCATGCCACCTGCTAATCGTCCCACGGATTCCATTTTCTGGGCCTGGAGCAATTGGGCTTGAAGTTGCCCTTTTTCTTCCTCCGCCAGTTTCCGCTCGGTGATGTCGACATGGGAACCCATCATGTGGATCGGTCTCATCTGTTCATCCAGTTCCAATGCCCCCTCAGACAAAATCCAGCGATAGGTTCCATCCTTGTGGCGCAAGCGGAACTCCACCTTATATGGTGGCCATGGCGGCGCCTGTGAGGCTTTTAATGCCGTGAGGGTCATTTCCAGATCATCCGGATGAAGGCGGCTTTCCCATTCCACATAGCGCCCTTGGATTTCATGCGCTTCATAACCGATTTGTTTTTTCCATTGGGGCGAAAAATAAACCTGGTCGGTAAGCAGACTCCAATTCCACAGCCCCACATTGCCCGCGTTGGCGGCCTGTTGTAATAATTTTTCCGTTTTTGCCAAGGATTCAATGGCTTGCAAACGTTCAGTGATGTCATGTACGGACGCGATAAAACGCCTCCCAGGTCCATGCATCGGTCCTTTTCCGGCAATGGAAAGCTCATACCAGCATTTTCCTGAGGGCATGTCCAGGGAATAGGTGGTACCGCGATGCCAGCCTTGTACAACGGCCTGGCGAATGGCGCTCATAATGGCCTTGGCCGGACCTTCCGGCATTACTTCCTGAACAGTTCTGCCGAGAAACCGGTCGGGCTGAACATACAAGGGTTGCTGTTCCGGAGAATGATAATCATAGATGCGGCCTTCCTGATCCACTTCAAATAGCAGCTCGGGAATGGCTTTAAGGGTTGCGGCGATTTTGTCATGAGCTTCCTTGAGTTCGGTTTCGGCCTTTTGTCTTTCCGCTATCTCAAGCGCCATGGCCTCATTGGACAACTCCAGATCGCTTGTGAGGTGCCGCAACTGGCGGATGTAATCCGAAATGGCCTTCGCCATTTCGTTCAGGCTTTTGGACAAATCCCCAAGCTCATCCTTGGAGCTGATTTCAATCATGACATCGGTTTCCCGCATGGCAATTCGGGCTGCTGCGGTTTTTAAGCGTGATATGGGCTGGCCGAATACCCTTCGAAAAACCAGGATGATTACTATCGCACAGGCCGTCACACAACAGCAGGCCAATCCAATGGTCATAGCCAGAATCCGGTTGACGGCGTTTTCAAAACTGCTGGTCTCCACAGAATAGATCAGCACCCAGTCCCAGGGCTGGAAATACTTGGCGCCCACAATACGTTGCCCGTCTCTATCAATAATACCCTGGTATAAATGGGCCGAATCGGCAACGGTTTTTTGAGCGCAACTACGAAATTCAGATAGAAGCGGTTCCCCAGCGCAATCACCAGTGGCAAATAATTTTTTCCCTGTTTTATCAAATATTAGAAAGCAGCCGACCTTGCTGTCCGCCCCGATCAACAGATCTTCAAAAGCTTCTTGTTGATACAAGGTCAAAAAACTGGCCACTTTTTCCATTTTCAAAGATTTTAAAATCTCTGCCCGGCGTTGCAACGTATGGTTGTATCGGATTTCCAGTACGGCTTCGATCTGCCGGAATGCATCAGCGTGCATTAATTTTTTGGTGGTTTGAAACGACCAAATACTTAAAGAGAAAAAACAGATTAATAAAATCGGCAAGGTGCTTAGGAGCAATTTGGTTTGGACCCGCATGGCGAACTTTCAACTCTCACTTGTAGATATTGGGACCGGCTAGTACAATCAAGTCAGAAGGAATTGCCACACCCATCCGTTGGGCAGTGGATAAATTGATGCCGAAATCAATCTTTGACGGTGGGTGAACCGGAATTTCGCCCACGGCTGTGCCCTTTAGCACCGAATCCACAATCGTCGCTGTTTCCCGAGCTCCGGTCTCCGAATCGGCCATGATGTACACGAGTGCGCCGTCTTTGATGCTATCGGAATTGGTCCCGCATACAATAGGATGGGTGGATTTTTTTGCCAAGGTTTGCACAAACTCTTCCAGTTCAGCCACCGGATCTTGCGAGATCCACCAATAATCGATTTGGGAATCAAGCTTCTCAATTCCCTGGATGAGTTGGTGCATGGTTTCTTGAATGTCGAAATGTTTCTCGTGATAAGGAATCTGATAAGAAACGAACTCTAGGTCGCTGCTTTTTTGGGCAGCTTCCTTCAGCATTTTCAGGTCGCCGATGGCAGAGGGATAGTCGGAATGAATATAGCCGAAGCGGACTGGGCGGCCTTTGGGTTTTACGGGTTTGAGAATACGCATGATGATCTCGACCTTGGTTTCCCGCGGCACACCGTGCACAATACCCGATACGAGCTCTTTGGAGGGCACATTCAATTCAGCAACAATGCCGGCTCCCACAGGATCCGAGACAACGAAAAAGACCATGGGTATTTTTTCGGTTTTGGAAACTGCATGGGCGGCCTTGGCGGCTATCGTTGCATTTGCGACAATAATGTCCGGTTTTTTCGGGCCGCTGATTGCTTCTTGTAAAAGAAGTTCCGCTTTTTTCGAATCTCCTTGGGCCTTTAAAATCTGGATAGTCTCCTTCTCATAGCCGAGTTTTGCCATTGATTCCAAAAAGAATTTTGTATGCTCCAGGACAACCGGAATATCAAATGTTTCGAGAAGAATGATCCGCGGTGTTGCGGTTGCCGAACAGGTTGTGGCAGTGATGGTGCTGAAAAAAACAACGATATAAATATATAATAGAAATAGAATTTTAAATTTTGGCTGTTGTTTCATCCACCCCTTCCCCATAGATGCCCGATCTTTTACAGCAACCATCGGTAAACGTCCGGTCTCATGAACCTTTGACAATTCAAGAAAAGATATCCTTTGATAATATTAGGATTGATGGACTCTAAATCATGCAAGGTGGGATTGCAAGCGCTACATGAATCCATCGGTTGACACCATAATTTTCGAAATTGCTCTCATGCCGGGGAGCCGGGTTTGTCACCAGACCCGTATCCCACTAAACCTGGTCTCATGAAAAATGGGGCCGGGTTTTTATTTCCAGAAACGATATTGACACTATGGCCTAAGCCGGGGGCAATGCCCGAGTCCTGCTACCTTCTAAACGGAATAGATCATGCTCTTACAGCTTTCTTCTCCGAGCCGCTGATCAACTGAACTCGTTCAGCAGCGCTTAAAACGGCAAAGAAAGGATTGCTTTGACGCAATCGAGTTGCACGTTCGGTTGTGGAAATCAAAAAGCGCCTCAATCGTTGTATGGAATAGGTATCCAGAATATTGCGCCATTCCTTTAAATCTCCGTGGGCCATCCCTGGATCATCCCTTAGCAGACGATCCATATGATCTTTGGCGCGTCGGATGAGTGATGTATCTTTTTTCACGAAAGCGGACAATTGTCGCGACATTTCTTCTAATTGGCGATCTTTTTCCTGATGACTCAATGCCTTCCATGTTATCGAGCCATAGTGCGTTGAGATCTACAAGAAAGACAACGTGTGAAGTGACGATTTCGTCTAACACCCGCCATGTTGGAACAACATGAAAGTTCAACTTGCAATTTGTACCATTTTGCAATAATTATTTGCTATGACGCTGATAAATCGAACAATTGAAAACATATTACTTTCTTTATCCAGCAAATATCCGGTCATCACCATAACCGGTCCGCGGCAAAGCGGAAAAACAACGCTATGCCGAAAAGTTTTTGCGCACAAGCCCTATGCCAATCTTGAATCACCGGATATCCGCCAGTTCGCCATCGACGATCCAAGGGGGTTTCTGGCTCAGTATCCGGATGGTGCGATTTTAGATGAAATCCAGCGGGCGCCGGATCTCGTCTCCTATATCCAGCCGTTGGTCGACGAGGATCAACGCGAAGGTCTTTTTATTCTGACCGGCAGCCAGCAATTTGAAGTCAGCAACACCATCAATCAATCCCTGGCCGGCCGAACGGCGCTTGTAAAACTGCTCCCTTTTTCCATAGGAGAATTACAATCCAAAGGTTCCCTGCCTGAAATTGACAGTCTGATATACCATGGCTTTTATCCTCGTATCTGGGATAAACAACTTAACCCAAGCCAGGCCCTGGGCGATTATTTTGAAACCTATATCGAACGGGATTTGCGACAACTGATTTCCATAAAGGATTTAAATCTGTTTCAGCGGTTTATCAAGTTATGCGCCGGACGCACCGGGCAATTGTTGAATATTAACAGCCTGGCCAATGATACGGGTATTTCCCACACAACCGCCGGCAACTGGATTTCGATTCTTGAGGCAAGCTATATTATTTTTCTGTTGCAGCCATATTACAGAAATACATCCAAACGCCTGGTCAAATCTCCCAAACTCTATTTTTATGATGTGGGCCTGGCCACTTTCTTGCTGGGCATCGAGAATGTGCTTCAGGTATCACGTGATCCGTTGCGGGGTAATCTTTTTGAAAATATGGTGATCGTTGAGGCCTTGAAATACCGCTTTAATCAAGGCAAAAGAAGCAATCTCTATTTTTACAGGGACAGTAAGGGTAGCGAGGTCGACCTCCTCCTTGTCAATGGTGCTGACATCTTTCCCATTGAGATTAAGGCAGGCATGACAATTACCAGAGAATACTTCAAAGGACTGCATCATATCGCAAAGGTATTTCCGAGTGAAATTTCAAAAGGCAGCGGTCTTGTGTATGCCGGAGATAGAAAACAACAACAAACGGATGTATTGGTTGTTCCGATTCATTACTTGCAAGAGCTTTTCGGTGTAAGCCAGGAATAAGCCGAACCTTTTTCAATTATCATTACCAATGCAGATCTCCGCCATGGATTCTTTTGATCATTCCCTCGACGAACTCCTTGAATATTTCTTATCGAGTGTTCTTGTAATAAACATCTTGGCAGGGACCGTGCTGTGGTAAGTTGGAAACAGAGTTGAGAAATAGTGGTTTTAATTTTTGAAAAAAACAACAGGTAATCGCAGACGGATCTTGGTTGAATTTTTATCAAGCTGTTGAGCAGAACGTAAAAAGACAACCAGCACTTTTTGTTGGCGGTGTGTAAGTGCAGAATGATAGCCGTTATGTTGCACTCAACTGATTCCTTTTTACGAGCCTTTCTTGCGAAAGTCTCGACAAATTGTAATTTATATTCGCCCGATCCTAATTCCCAGTTCGTCCTGTTTTTTATTCCGGAATGGTTAAGCGGATTGTATTTACAATCTCCTTGACATATAATCATCGTTCGCGTATAATTTAAACTGTAAAAGCAATCCCTTATCTCTCTATCCCAATATCTGAATTTTAGGTAGCAATTTTATTAAAGTTTATTAAGGAAGCGCACAGATGCAATCTGTAAGAGTAATGTCAACAATAGTGAGATCAGAAAAGGAGACTGGTAAAATGAAAAATAAAATAATTTTTAGTATATTTTTTATCTTGGCATTTATTCCTCATCAGCTTTTCGCAGAGGGGCTTGTGATGGGGGTCGGGCTTGCATTACCACCTTATTTTATTCAGGAAAGTAATTCCGGAATCGAAATGGACATAATTAGGGAGGCATTGAAATTTAAGGGACATACTGTAACGTTTAACTTTGTTCCCTTTGCACGTGTTCCCGTTGATTTTGCAACTGGCAAATTTGATTGTGTAAGCCCGATCAATGAAAGTTCAGAAATAAAAGCAAACTATTCCAATAGTCACATCTCTTATCAGAATGATGCTATTACATTAAAATCAAGCAATTTGACAATTAAGAATATTGCCGATCTTAAAGATAAAAAGGTATTAGCTTTTCAAAATGCAAAAATATACCTGGGCAAAGAATTCGGTGACATGATAAAGGGTAATCCTAAATACGAAGAAACACCGAATCAGAGTTCCCAGACCATTCTATTATATCTAAATAGAACTCAAGTTTTTGTAGGTGATGTTAATATTTTTAAATATTACTCTCAAAATCTCTCCAAATTTTTCTCCCCAGAGGAATTTGAAAGGGCAAATACCAAACAAGAAGTTGTATATCACTCTTTGTTCCCAAAAACAGATTATAAGGTTGCTTTCAAAAATGAACAGATTATGAAGGATTTTAATGAGGGGTTAAATCATATCAAAACAAACGGATTGTATGAACAAATTATCTCTAAATATATAAAATAATAGACCTCGGGCTGTATCGCAATTTATCAAGTGAAATAGAACAGATAATGTTTCTTGCGTTTGACTTGTTTGACTAAATCCGCCACGCATGTCCTTTACCGATAGGTGTGACGGTGCGTTCGTCCAACAGGTAAACCTGACTCATTTTAACCTTTGGTCTTATAAAAAATTAACGGCTTCCTCCGGGCAAACATGTTTACATAAGGAGCATTTGCCGCACAGATCCGAATCAATAGACGCAATTCCATCCTCAATAGAGATAGCCTGATAGCCAGCATCGTTGCATGCCGTTTCACATTGTCCGCATCCAATACACTTGGATGAGTCAACAAGATATTGGCACGTTGTTTCAATGGGTAATTCTGAGAAAGACCGGATACGTTTTAGACCAATTCCTAAAAAATCATCAATAGTTTTAAATCGATGTTCGATCATAAAGGTTAGTAATTGTTCTTTCATGTCCGTGATGATTTCGTAGCCATTCAGCATAACATGAGTACAAACCTGGACAATCGGTGCGCCCAAGAGCATAAATTCTATGGCATCATTGCCCGATGTGATACCACCACAAGCCATAATGGGAATGGAGACACCTTTGGCTAATTCGCAAATACATCGTAATGCAATCGGTTTAATAGCCTTTCCGGAGTATCCCCCCGGACTGGAGTACCCTCCAATGGATGGAAGAGGTTGCAAGGTTTTCAGATCAAAGCCCATGATACCGGGTATGGTGTTAATCGCGGAAATCCCTTCCGCTCCGGCTTTTGCAACCGACTCACCGACAAACGCAATATCAGTGACAGCTGCTGTTAATTTGGGGATTACCGGAATCGTAATATGCAAATCATCTTTCAGCCATTGGGTGATACGGGCGGCATATTCCGGGTTTTGGCCAATTGCGGCCCCTTTACCTTTTTCAGGGTAACCATGAGGGCATGAAAAATTCAGCTCCACCATATCCGCTCCTGCACTTTGGCACAAATCAGCGAGTTCAACCCATGGTTTTTTATCAGTCGCATCACCCATTATACTCCCAATGATAACATGATCAGGGAATTCTTTTTTCAGGGTTTGGATATCCGTAGCCCATTGCTCAGGTGATATTTCGCTTAACAGTTCGAGGTTTTCAAAACCGATGATGGTTTGGTCGATTTTGTTGACTGCAAATCGGTTGGGGATATTTTGAACAGGTTCTTTGATAAGCGTTTTTATAACAGCCCCGGCCCATCCGGCTTTAAACGCTCGGGCAATCATTTTCCCATTCGCTGTAGGTGGTCCGGAGGCCAGGACAAAGGGGTTTTTAAACGACACGCCACAATATGCTGTCGAAATATCTAAGCTTTGACCCATATGGTTTCCTCCATTAATTGAATATAATCGTAAAAAATCGGGGTTTTTTAGTAAAACAAATTCAGAACATGCCAGTTGAGGTATATCGGGTATTTAATCTTGGTTAAGGGACCACGAGAAAGAATGCTTGCCACATGCTGACCCATTGCAACTCACTCAAAATGATGCACAAAGATTCTGCCATTGTACACTTTTATCAGTCCGCTGTCAGTTTGTTATTCTGTCCAGTTTCCGCATTAAAAATTGCATTTTCCGTTTATATGGAAGGGGCGCTCAGTAATGGGTGCCCTATCCCCATAGCAATTTTTCGCTATTTTTTTCGCTTATCACGAACGAAAATAGCCTTTGAGTTGGTAGTTCCTATCTGCCTTTCTTCTGTTTCAAAAAGCTTCGTTGCCGAAATCAACTCCCCAAGCTTCCCGTACCCATAGTTTCGTGGATCAAAATCGGGTGATTGTTTTGCGATATTGCTACCGACAGGCGCTAAATGAGCCCACCCACTTTCATCCGATGATGCTTCCACTGCATTGCGCAATAATGCCACCAGTTTTGTGTCCTGTTTCAACTCACTGCTCGATTTTTTTATAATCGGCTTGCCTTCGTCAGTTTTTGCACGAAGGACTTCTGTGTAAATGAATTTATCGCAGGCTGCGACAAAGGGAGATGGTGTCTTTTGCTCACCAAACCCATAGACCAGCAGGCCGGATTCTCTAATTCTCGACGCCAACTTGGTAAAATCGCTATCACTAGACACGAGACAGAATCCATCGAATTTGTCTGTGTACAACAAGTCCATTGCGTCAATAATCATTGCGCTATCAGTCGCATTTTTCCCTTTTGTGTACACGAATTGCTGCATAGGCTGGATCGAATGCTGCAACAAAACATCTTTCCAACCTTTGAGGCCAGGGCCTGTCCAGTCACCATATATTCTTTTGACGCTTGCTGTCCCGTAATTGGCGATCTCTACCATCAGCCCATCGATAATGCTTGGCTGGGCATTTTCCGCATCTATAAGAACGGCTAACTTAATACTATTTTCCATCGCATTTTACTCTTCATGGTCATGAGAACGTTCATCTGAACTTGGTGTAACACTGCCAAAGTGCGATCAAGCCCAATCTATTCAAACGATACACATTGATCCCGGTATTCTACACTTTTATCAATTCAGCGATTCCGCTGTCAATTTATTTGAACAGCTCCAGATTCAACATTGAAATCGACAGTCTTCAATAGTGATTATTCTGTTGGATTGGAAACACATTTCAAAATTTGGATACTGGCGCTTATGTAGGACTTAAGCCCCACAATTTCTACTACAAGCCGGATAGCTACGAAATATTGAAATTTTCGATACTGCATTTTTTTAAAGCAAACGCTAATAGTCTGTCTTGAGATGATTTTTTTAACAACATCCCTTTTATAGGTGGAATTTTAATTAAAGCATTAATTAATATCCTTAAAATTTTATGGACTTCGCTTTTTTGATTATCAAAAAGGAAATTCCCGACTTTTTCCTGATAAATTGCGGAAAGAACCACTTTACGCAAAGTGTCCTCAGGGACATCAATTTTTTCCGGCCGTGCTTCCATTTTGCAGGCGTTTGTTTTACAAAAATTTGCACAAACGCCGCAGCCAAGACACCAACTATCATAGACAACTATTTTTCCATTGACGAAATGAATAGCATCAACCGGACATTTTTCAATACAAAGCCTGCAATTATCACATGCGGCATGATCGATTGTTGATATGTAATTGCTTGGCGTTACTATCGTACTCATACCGGTTCTTTTATAAGATAACAACAAGTCGCAGCAACAACTACAACAATTACAGATTACTGCCGGCTTGTTTTTAACATTGTCTCCGATTTGCACCAACCCTTTATCAATACAATGTTGTAAAATATTAAATGCTTCTGTTTTTGTAATTTTTCTTGCAATTCCTTTCTCAATAAGTGTTTTAGCAATACCCCCAAAAGAGAAACAAACATCTTGAGGATTATTACAGGCTTTCCCGGCATGTTCCATTTTGTGTCGGCAAAAACAAGTTCCTACACTAATCGTATCAGCAACTTCTATTATGTGACTGGATTTTTCATATGATAATATTTCCGAAGTAATATCTTCCGACAATGTTTTTTCTTGAACAAAAGTTCTTGAAATTGGAGGATTATGACCGAAATATTTTTTTATAAACTTATCATCCTCAGTAATGTATTTGTTATAAAGATTTGATAATGTTTTCCGATCAAACATACCGTCATTACGCATTAGTGAAAATTCAAAGAACCCAAAAACTGGGATAGCAAGCGTGTATAAAGTAGAACCTTCAAAATCATCTTCATAAATTAATCCCTTACTCACCAGTGTATTCAAAATTGATTCTGCTTTTTTTTCGGATGTTTCCCATACGCTCGATATTTTCTTAAGTGGCGTCGGTAAAAGCGGCATGAGCGAGCATAAAAATGCTTCTTCATCTGTAAAAAGGATTTTCAGTATCTCATAGAACTCCTTAGAATCAAAAACGCCATTAACAAATTGATCCATTCTTTTGTAAATTGATCTGTAATTTTTAGCGGTTAAATGCCCCATCTCCTTACCTGCACATTATCTATATTTGATTTATAATTGGTATCCATGACCCCAAGGAGGATCATTTATTTGGAAGGCTGAAAAACGAGCACATCGGAAGCGGAGCACTTCTTGTCCAGAGTGCACACGATCCCACCCTGTTAAAAATGATGCACATAGCTCTTGGCATTGTGGACTTTTACCAGGCCGGTGATTCCGGTGTCAATTTGTTAATCGATTCCGGTTTAAGTTTGATATTTCATGTATTTCATTGCTACCCATCTAACCTACGAACCTCGCAGTTAGCGAATATGGAAAGACTGAAAAAATCTCATCGAAAGTATAACACAGGTGAAAGACAGCTTGCCATGTTCTGGCCCATCACAACCCATCAAAAATGATCCACATTGCTCCAGGCATGCTGCACTTTAACAGTACGGCGATTCCGCTGTCAACTCCCCAATCGACCATATCAGGTACCAGGGTAAATCGTTGCATGGTAACAGCCTGAATCCAACAGTTGATGATCAGGAACCCGGTCAGCCCTGGAAGGGGCGGTCGGGTTTTTGTTTCCGGAAACGATATTGACGCTGTGATCTGAGCCGGAGACCATGCCGGTTATCCTGCCACCTTCCAAGCGGAATGTATCATGCCCTTGTGGCCGGTTTGGTGGATCAGTTCCGGGATACCGTCACCGGGGCCGGTCGGGATTAGGGTGGTGGATTATTTTATGATGTTGGGTGTTGGGTATGAAAAAAGGCCTTAGAGAGCGTTTTCTCTAAGGCCCTGTTTTTTTGGCTCCCCAGCACGGACTCGATACATAGGCCCTTATTACCCCGTGTCGATACCGGATCAGTAATGATTTTTGTTCTTTGTTGCCATCCATCCGGCAGCAGAGCTGATTCAATCGAAATTCCATGAACATAAAAGCCATGGGTCTGATGAAACATCGATAATTCACCCAAAACGCCATCGATGGTATCAACGGCTTCGGGTCGATTTTTCGGCTGAACATCGACTTCGATTGATGCACGCAGACTCTCCGGTGCATTTGGAAATTCCCCCAATATCGCTTGGGACCCGAAAATCCATAATTCAGAATCGTTTGAAACATCACAGGCAGCACGAATCGCATGTTCAAGTTGATCTCGGTTCATTTTTCTTCTCCGAGCCGTGGATCAGCTGAACGCGTTCAGCAGAACTTAAAACGGCAAAGAAAGGATTGCTTTGACGCAATCGAGTTGCACGTTCGGTTGTGGAAATCAAAAAGCGCCTCAATCGTTGTATGGAATAGGTATCCAGAATATCGCGCCATTCTTTTAAATCTCCGTGGGCCATCCCTGGATCGTCCCTTAGCAGACGATCAATATGATCTTTGGCGCGTCGGATGAGTGAAGTATCTTTTTTTACGAAAGCGGACAATTGTCGCGACATTTCTTCCAATTGGCGATCTTTTTCCTGATGACTCAATGCTTTCCTTGTCGGTCGGAGGCTGGATTTGTCTGATATTTCAGGTAATACGCCATATAAAACCGCAACGGTGTCAAGGTTGAGGTCTTGGACATCCGCCTTTGTATATCCCTCCAAGTCGATTATCAGATCAAAATCCGTCTCCACTTTTTGGAGGCCCTCTTGTAATTGGCGAAGGCATTTTGTCAGATGCATCGAGTCATGGAACAACCCCAATATCAGCGGGTCACCGATTTCGTTTGATATTAGCTTCATCCATGCTGCCTGTGGTGGCGGCTGCAGTTTTTGAATTTCGTTTCGGATCGCGGCCATCAGCCGTTCATACCGGTTTTGTTCAGCCTGGAAGAGCTGCAACACAATCTGCATAAGCCGATCCGAACGACGGATTTCATATTGATGTTTTCTACCACCACCCACTTGGGATATGAATCCAGATCGCAACATTTTTTCCAATGCTTTTTGGGCGCCCGGCACCGTGAGCCCTGCTCGAATGGCCGCATCCGAAACCGTGAGAGGTCCTTCGACTTCATTGGCCATAACCCTAAGCAGCCGAACATAGGCTCTGGTGCCGAAAATCTCGTTCAATGGATAGCGCAAGGGATTCTGCTCGGATACAATTGGGCGCATTGAGGATCTCCAAATATTGTTCGATCTGGTCTATTGGGCAAATAATAAAACTATAATTCTATAAAATCAACTATTGTTTTATAATTTAAATTATAGTTTAAAAATTTTGCTACCGTCCTCTATGCTATTTATCAGGCATTAGGAAAAAAGCTCGTCGCCTTCGTTGATTGGAAATGGTTTGAATTTCTTGTTTACCTTCATTACATTGGGCGTTCCATGTCTCCCTTGAAAATGATTTTTTTGCGGGAGATCAAAGTCACCATGGAAAAGGATCTGGTATTCAGGTCAGATATTCACCTTTGTATTGTTCATCCCACTGCTCGCGATAGAAATTAATGTATGAAACGGTTGCAGCAGGGTCGATGTCAAAATAATAGCGACAGAGCTTTTTGTACAACGCCAGCATGCCATCATCGAAACAAAAATCAAGCATACCATCAAGGCATCTTTCAATACGCAATGAATCACAGCTTCTTATTTTCAGGATAGTCTCAACTTCAACCGAGTATTGTCTCACCGCCTCACGGGCAAGTCCTTGTCCACTCTCGGCCAGTTTACCTATGCGCTGAACTAGGTCATCCATCCCTGATTTTGTTTCGCTCATTCGATCACCTCCCAATTCCTCCCCTTTGTTGGACCGCCCCGACGAAGGCGGCCTTGCGTCTTGAGCTTATCAGTATGTCTCAATAAGGCCCGTTTCGTTATGCCGAGGACCATAACCATTCCCTCAGTGGTTACGGATGAATGCCTTTCAACGCCCGAAACGCGGACTCGTCCCCCTGGTGGAAAAAGATCCGGCCGCGCAGTTCATCCTTTTCGATCACAGCCCATCCCCAGCCGCTTGTGGGGTCCAGTTCGTCCTGTCCTTCCCAGGAAAAAGAGAGCCGAATCTGTCCATTAACGGATTCCATTCGGCAACCCATTTCTCCCTGAACCAGACCGAACTGAAATCGCCCCGTACCGTCCTTCTTGAATGTGAAATGCCCCGGGGCCTCCATATTGACGTATTCCTGATCCCAGGCCTCCATCTCGACTATTATCCATTTACCGATGAACGGTTTAAAGTTTGATTTTATTGATGGAGCCATACAACTTCTGGGCAGACTGTTTGGATAATGGCTTAACGTTTAATAATTCTTGTAAAAAGCCTCTGCCGTGAATTTTACAAATTCCTCGGTTTTTTCCGGGCTGCGTGCTATCACCTGCCATGGTTCTAATCGCGCGATTTCAGTCTGCAGGTCTTTGGCGGTTTTGTTGCCGCACCCCAGGATGTCTTGAACCGATCCGGCCGAAACCCCTTCGCATTGAAAAATAAAGGCAAACTCCAGTAATTCTTGGAAATTGAAAAATTTTTGCTGGTAATCGTTAGGGGATTGGCTGGCAAAAAACACCACGATTCCTTTGGAACGCCCCTCGCGGATGATGCGCTGTAGAAAAATATTCTTCTGGCCCAGATAATTATGGGCTTCATCAATTACCAGAATGGACCGTATGGTGCGGCGCCCTTCCCGGACCGGACTGTCCGGCAACTGGGCCATTTCCTTATATAGCCTTTCGATCACCAGATAAGCGACCAGCTCCTTCAACACCGGCATGGCGTGCACATCGATCAGCAAGGACCGGTTGGAAATCCGGTCAATGGGCGCCACCTCGGAGCCATGCCGCCAAAAGAGATCGAAATCCGAGAGGTCTCGCAACACTTCAATGAGACTATCGTCCTTCTTGTTATCCTCTTCGTACATGGCGGCCACCATCCGGTAGACGTCATGGAAATCCGGATAGGGCGTCACCGACTCAGCTCGCTGTGCATAGGCAGCCCGAATCGCCTCGGTCAGCGCACCCTTTTGCACCACGCCCAGCTTGCTGTTGATGGACGCAAAGCTTTCGGCCTTTTCACGGGCCGAGACATTAACCGTTTGCTCGTCGTAGGCCGGCAACACAAATGGATTGATGGGCAAACTTTCTCCCCCCTGGAGCAAGCGGAACGGATGAACCTTGGCCACCTCCAGAAAGCGTTCATTATCGACCACATCCCCCTTGTAATCGAAGTAGATGAAATTGGTCTGATAGTTGGACTGTTGGCGAATATCCGCCAGGATCTTTAAAATGAACTGCGTCTTTCCTGTGCCCGGCTTACCCATAATGGCCAGGTGCGAGTTGGCATGCCGGGCCGTATTGTTGATCGCCATAATGAGTTCGCTGCGCTGCAACAGGGTTCGGCCGATATAAATATCCAGCCCGTGGCCGGCCGTTTCCCGGCGCCCCCCGAATTCCACCTCATCCACCAGACGCATCAGCAAACTGTCTGCATTGCGGCCGCACTCCTGAAACAGTTGCCCCAACAGGACGGCGCCACTATCGATGTGATTTTTCACAATGGAGCGGTTGGAAAAAAACAAGTCCTCGCCGATGTCGCGTTTTTGGTAGGCGTGACAGATCAACGCCCGCATGAACACTTCATCTTCACCCACAAAGGTCGGGCGCTTCATCTCCCCGCCGGTAAAACTGGGGCTCTGGGCCACGTCCGGCCCTTCCTTGGCCAGCGACAGGGCAAACGCCATGCGGGCCAAAGTGGCTTTTTCCAGTTTGGTTTCAAAACGCAGGGCGCTGAGCACCTCGTCTGCATCATTGGATGTGTACAATCGGTCGGCCATGGCCTAATTCTCCCAAAAATATCCTTCCCGGAACGTTGTCAGCTCCCGCTGCTGGTCAAAAGTCAAGCTCCCCGCCCCGCTTAGGCGGGCTTTGAGAGTGCGGTAGTAGTCCTTATCGATTTCGGTATCGGTGGACAGGATAATCACCTGCTCTCCGGCATTGGGGAAATAATTGTTCACGATGTTGTCACGGTGGGTGCTGTCCAGCCGGGACAGGGGCGTATCGATGATAATGGGCAGCTTGAGCTGGCTGGTCTGCGCCAGGCCCCAGAGTAGAGAGACCGCAAACACTTCCTTTTCGCCGGCGGAAAGACCCGACTTTTTGATCTCATGGCCGTTGCGGTCGATAATGCGCACCTCGTAGCTTTTATCATCGATGATGATGTCTTTGATCAAACCGCTGCGGCTGGAGAGCAGGCGATACATCTCAAAGGTTTTTTCCTGGAGCAGATGGACCTTGTTCTTGCGCAGCCGCTCCACGAACTGGTTCAAAACGCCGGCGATGGCGTCGCACTCCTGGATAAACTCAGCTTTCTCTTTGGAGACATGGTGTTTTTCGAACAGTTTTTCGATCTCCATCTGAATATCGCTGATCCTTTTTTCAAGGGAGAGGATCTCCTCTTCTATCAGGCGCAACTGTTCAGATTTTCTGCCGATCTGGGTGGAGCAGCCTTCCATGTCAGTTTGGAGCTGTTCGAAGAGTTCGCGTTCGGATTCGGTCAGCAGGCCGGCCTGGCTTAAGCCCTCGAGCTTGCGGACCTGGGATATCAGTTCGCGTTTTTCCTCCAGGAGGGGTTTGAGTAAAAATACATCCCCACCTTCCAAGGCCTCCATTTTGTTGAGCACCCGCGCCGCATCGCGATCGGAAAGGTCCAATATTCGGATCACCGCGTCCTGGGGGTCGCCCTCCTTGAGCAAGCGGAAAATGCGCCGCTCCAACTCCGCCATCTTTTCAACCGAGAGCGTTTCCCGGTAAATCGGTTCCGGTTCCTCCACCACCCGCACGATCCGTTTGGCCAGGGAGGCGGCGTTCTCCTTGATCGCCTCGCTGCCGGCCGATTCGCGTTCCGCCTCGATCTGCCGCCGCATGGGGTCAAACAGCCTGCCGGTAATGGCAAACGGCAGGGTCTTTTCGCACAGCGCTCGGATCTCGCTTTCCAACTGGGTCAGGCGGTTGGCCGCCTGGACGCGCTTTTTTTCATTGGCGCCCATGGCCTCCCGGGTTTCCGGCTCGATGCGAAAGGCGGCGGAAAAGCGCTGCCGGGCGTCTTCGAGCTGTGCTTTGAAATCCTCCAGCTCCTGCTGCACGGAGTCCTTTTCATGTTGCTTGCGGCCCAGCTTGCCGCGCTCTTTTTTCAATTCGCTTTGTTTGAAATCCAGGTCCTCATCGGAAATCTCCACAAACCCTTTGCGTTCTTCACTCTTGATGTAGAGGATGTCGGTCGCCAGGCGATTGATGTACTGGATGCCCAGGGCGGCTTCCAGGGACGATTTCAGCCGTACCTCCGAGTGATCGTCGGCGACGATGGCCTGGATCTTTTCCCCGTCAAAGAAGAAAAACTGGGTAATACCCGGCGGAATCATGGAGCGGATAAAATCCTGCCAGATTTCCTGATTCTGCACCGACACCCGCTTGCCGTCGCGCACCACCACCAGCCGCTCGTTTAGATCGCGGGGCTTGGGATAGTCGGCGACCCCCGCGCTCCAAGAGCGCTTGACCACCAGTTCCGACTGGTCGTCCATTTCCATGACCAGCTCAAAGGAGACGTTGGCATTGCCCCGGGCCTTTTCGCGGCGGTTGATGTTGCGGAAAATGTCATCCGGCTTGGCCCCATAGAGGCAATAGTTGATCGCCTCCATGATCGAGGTCTTGCCCGCGCCGTTCATGCCGCCGATCAGAAAGATGCTCCGGCCGTCATCGCCCATGGGAAAACGGATCTCGGTGGCAAACTGGAAGGACTTGTAGTTTTCTACGGTCAGTTTGCGGAATTTCATCAGTCCGCCTCCTCGTTCATATACATGGCCCTGATCTCCTCAAGGGGTGTGGAAGTCCCATCGTTATTGACACGGCGCCAATGCTTCCATCCATTCAGAGGTCTTCCTGCAACACTCTTCGCCGCGGTTGACAGTGATGCAAACGACTGCCATTTGCCTGATACTTTCACCACAATCGTCCCATCGGATTGAATTCGCCCTTCAAGCACAGGACCCTCTTTTAGCCACTGGAGCTCGTACCTGTCATCAACGGACAGCAAGCCGGCTTGAAGCAGATCCAGCAAGGCAATACCGTAGTATTTTTTCGAGCCCCCACCAACTTGACCAGCCGATTTCAGTTTGTCCCTGATGATTCGCGCGGTTTTCAGGGTCTTCCCGAGCTCTTCGATCAATCTTTCAACCTTTCCAAGCCGAGTATGGTTTTCTCCACTATCCGGATGCGCCGTATCTTGGGCGGAAAGTTTCAATTTCAGGCTGCGCAGGTCCTCCGGCACAGGGACACCGCTGTGGCGAAGCTGTTCGACCGCCTTGTTGACGGCCTGCAACTGTTTCCGTTCTTCAGCGGATAGGCCGGACGGCTTTTGGTAAATATGGTTCTGTTGTTCAAGCCATTGGTTCAGCGCTTTGAAATGGTCGTTTATGTCATCAGTCATGACTCCCCCTATTCGACCGAGGGACAGCTTTTCAGGATTTCCCGCAAGGCGTCATAGACACCGGTACGCCGCTCCTTGAATTCATAATCATATACCGTTTCGAGTAGCTTGAGTACCTTAACCTGGCTCACATTGTTTTGAACGCAAAGCTCGTCGAGCATTTGCCGGTCTTCAATGGATAGTTTCATTTTTTCTTGCCTCGCTTGCCGTCGGTCAGTTGCTTGACTGTTTTGTCAAAATCGCTTTCCAGGCGATCTTTATGGCGGATGCGCTTTTGGCTGAATTTTTCGTATTCAGCCTCAGCCGATTCTTTGGCCATTTCGTGGGAAATCCGGCCGGCATGGGTGAGAATGTCCCGCTCATTGACCGACAAAAAAGCGTCCAACTTTTTGATCCAGTCAGCCATATGCATGGGAATGCGTCTCATGGCCTGACCCTCAGCAAAGATCAGGTACTGCTCCACCAGATTGTTCAGTGCCAGCAACTCATTTTCCGCAAGATAATTTTTGGCAATGGCCACATCCTGTTTGCGCACCTTGGCGCCGCGCCAGTTCGTCAGCCCCATATTGGCCTTGGTGCTGTCGGCCCGCTCATGAATGATTTCCGCCGCTGTCATCCCGGTGATGGCCCAATGCATCTTGTTCTGGACGGTCTTGAAAAAATCGATGCTGATTTCCAGGGTGGGGTCGTAGTCGATGCTGGTGGCATAAATATCGGTGATTTTCTGGTAAAAGCGCCGTTCCGAGGTCCGGATATCCTGGATGCGGCGGAGCAACTCATCAAAATAGTCAAAGGGCTGATCCGGGTTTTTCAAACGCTCGTCGTCCAGCACGAATCCCTTGACGATGTATTCGCGCAGGCGTTGGGTGGCCCAGATACGGAAGCGGGTGGCCACATGGCTTTTCACCCGGTAGCCCACGGAAATGATCATGTCCAGATTGTAAAAATCCAGCGGGCGTTTAACTTCCCGGCTGCCTTCCCGGCGAACTGTCAAGAATTTCTTGACAGTTGCCTGCGGGGTTAATTCACCCTCTTCGAAAATATTTTGAATATGGAGGCTTATGTTCTGTTTGGTGGTCTGAAACAGGTCGGCCATGAGCTGCTGGGTTAGCCAGACCGTTTCATCCTCAAGGCGTACGTCGATTTTTACCTGACCGTCCTCGGCCTCATAGACCAGGAATTGACTTTTGCTAGGGGTGGGTCTTTCGCTGGGCACCAGATCTTTGCCCATCATCTTGCCGCCTCCTCGATGAGCTGTTCCACACGGGTTTTGGCTTGGTCGAGGAGTTCCCGGGACTTTTGTTCACTCTCGGCGGCTCGGTCATAAAGTTTTCTGATTTCTTTCTGAAACGGCTCCGGAGCCACCCAAACAAGGAATTTCCGTATGTCGAAAGGATACAGTTCAAGCTGTCCGGATGTGCCTCGCTGGTGCATCTCCACTTGAAGTTGCCCGGCCTGACTATTGAGGTAGAAGGACAAATAGGCCGGATCGAGTGTCGGCGAACGCAAAATAGTGACGTGATTATCCGGTATGGCCTGTCCATCGGTGAGATACGGTGCCGCCCGCCCCAATGTGCCGCGTCCCGTGCCGTTCAGTAAAGTATCATCGTAACGGATCTGGAGATCGGCGATAGGATTTGGGGCAGCTTTTCGATTGTCTTCGAAAACGATTTTGTTACTTTGCACATGCTTTGAGTTGATGACCGGCAGTCCATTTGCCGAATAAACGGGTTGCTTGCCGCGCTGGCAAAAACGGAGTTGTGTTCCAAGCGGAACCAGATTGATATGATCGGGTATATGGGCAGCAAGGCGTTGAAACGCAGGGTAGAAGTGTTCGGCGTCGAGCCGCCGCGACTCCGCCTTAAGCGCATCGCGTTTTTCTTCGGCCTCGCCGATCAATTCCGCCAGGGTGGGATTGCCTTCGGCGGCCATCAGTCGCTCGGGTTCCTCCATTTCATAAACACCCTCGCCCGTCTCGGTTTCCGGCATTTCCGGCTCCGGTTCGATAAAGGATTCGGACATGAGGTCGGCGATTTCCTCGGGGATTTTTTCATCCGGAACATCGGGTAAATAGCTATGCTCGGTAATCAAGTCCTTGATCTGCTGTTCGTAGTCCGGACAGGCATTGGCTACTGCTTGCTTGACCTTTTCGATGTTGGCCAAGGCTTCATCTGTGTATTTCTGAAAAAAGAGCACAGAGGTCTTGGTTCCGGTGTGAGGCTTGAAAGTGTTGGGATGCAGACCCACCACCGCCAGCAGGCGCGCTTTTTTCAGAATCCACTCACGGATGAAGGCCAGGGAGGAGTTGTTGAACTTGCCCTGGGGCAGCACGATGGCGGCCCGGCCGCCGGGTTTGAGCATTTTCAATACTCGCTCGATGAAGAGCACGTCGCGCTCCTCCTTGGGTGACTTATCCTTGGCGCGCTTGAGGGCCGGTTTGGCCAGCTCGTAATGGGCCAGCATTTTCCGGTCTTTCATTTCCCCGGCAAAGGGGGGATTGGTGAGGATCACGTCGAATTTAAGCTGCTCGAAATATTCCCAGGCCTGATCCTCGTCTTTAAGGGTCTCGTTTTCCGGTATTCTTTTGGCGGTCAGTTTGGCCTGCCGCAACTCGTGCATCAGGGTCTGGCCCGAACCGGTCTCGTACCAGGTTTTGGGGTCGAGGCTGCTGACATCCGGGCCGAATATCTTGGTGTGACCGTCACCGGCAATCAGCATGAGCGCGCGGGAGGTTTTGGCGGCGCGTGTCTCGAAATCAATGCCCCACAAGTATTTGGAAGCGTATTTGAATTTGCGCAGCTCGCGTTTGTCGTGGTCGCGGGCCGGAAAACACCACTCCATGGCATGCAGCAGAAATCCCGCCGACCCGCAGGCCGGGTCCATGATAAATTCGTTCTTTTTAGGATTGAGCATTCTGACGCACATTTCCACTACATGGCGGGGCGTAAAGAACTGACCTTTCTTCTTTTTGGCTTCTGTGGGCAGCAAGTACTCGAAGGCGTCGTCCATGATGCGCAGATTCGAACCCATGAGCCGCACGCCCTCGATGCGTCCCACGCAGATCTGGAGGTGCCGCTTCATTAGCTCGATATCTTCACCAGGCCGGAAAATGCCGGGCCACGCATCGCAAGCCTTTTTAAAAAGACCATCAATTCGATCATAGGTCAGGTCCGGGTCCGGAACCCCTGTTTTGGGATTTACGACCTGTCCGAACTCTACGGTTTTATCTTTGCGAACTTCCTGGGCCTGTGTCTCGTCCCAGATCTTGGCGAAAATGAGCTTGAAGATTTCATTGAACTCGTCCTTGCCGCTGTCGGCAAGCACCAACTCTTCAAGCCCCTGTATGATCTCCTTGAAGTTAAACTCCCGTTTCAAATCCAGGAGGGTCTTGCGGGCGGAAAGAACGTCCTTGGGCTGCTGGCCGCGTTTGGGAATGTCGAAAAGGGTGTTGTCGAACTCCTTGGGGTAAGGGCGATAGAGGATAATGCTGTCGCTGCCGTTGGACCATACCGCCACCGGCGCGCCCTTGGCATTCATGTAGCTTTTGAGCTGCTCAATGCCGTCCTTGCGCTTGGGCTTCTTGCACTCGACGATGATCTTGGGCGTCTCCTTGGTGTTATCCGTATAGACGATGATGTCGGCGGCCTTGGTGCCCACCTCGGTACCGAATTGGACGCTCTTTTCCAGGTCGATTTCATCGGGCTTATAACCGTATTGATGGATGAGCTTGTAAACCCAGAGCTGCCGGACAATTTCCTCCGGAGCCGACTTACCGCCTTCCACATGTACTTGAATTTCGTCTTTCCCGGATGAAAATGGCACAAAGCTTTTCAGAAAGTACTTGGTCTTGCCGGTTTCCCGGCCGGTTTCAACGGTTTTAGCATGGATATGGAGAAGCTCGTGAATCGGTTTTCCCAGGGTTTCAAATTCAGTGAGCTCGTATTTGATGCCGGGTTCTTTAAAAATATGGTCAATGATTGTTTTGGTAAAATTTTCTGCCATAGCATCCACGTCTATATCTTAGATGAATTAGGAAATATCTCTCTATGATCCCTTGTTATCGTTAGTTGCACTTCTCGCCAACCAATCTTCAATGGTTTCTCGATGAAAACGCCAATGCCGTCCGATCTTATTGGAAGGGATTTTACCCTGTCGGACAAGTTTATAAAGTGTCGATTTTGAAATTTTTAGATATGCGGACAATTCATCGATAGTCAGGATTTCGGGGCTTTTTTTTCCCATTGTGATCCCTTACCGGTTGTTTTTGAAACTGTTTTTAGGGGAGACACCTGATTGAGCTGTAACTAACAGTTGGTGGCATTTATTGTCAATTATTTTCCTGGATAAAGCATCTTGTCACATTGTTATCGGGAAAAAAGAAATGGCGGAAAAGCTTGGAATGAATGAACCGAGCTGGTATACGATTTATTCGAAGTTGAGGCCATCTGATGACAACCCATCTGATAAAAACAGAAAAAGACTATGAAAGGGCCTTGTCCCGCATTGAACAGCTCATGGATGCAAAGATGGGCACGGCTGCCCTGGATGTATTGGAATTACAATAGATCTATACACGCGTGCTTTGAATCCTATGCACGGTGTATAGGCTCGTGTATTGGGCGAGAATCTCGGCCAGTATCCTGATGCTATGGACTATAACGAACTCCTTGAAAAATATACCACTTTATTGGCAGAGGTCGCGCGCTTAACCGAAGAAAACAGGCGCTTGAAAGATCGGCTTGGAATAGCGCCTCCAGTTTCTTTTCCAGAGAACAGCCCGTCCATTATCCCGGATAAAGATGACTACTGCCACGAGGCTATGGACCAGGGCCCTCTGCCGGATATCCATAATGCCTCGGATTCGATATCCAAAATCAGGCTGTTCATGTCACTCTTCAAGGGCCGGGAGGATGTGTATGCCAAACGGTGGGAGAACAATGCCAAGGGCAAATCCGGGTATGCACCGGTTTGCTTGAACCAGTGGCGGGACGGGGTCTGCGCCAAGCCCAAGATATCCTGTTCGAAATGCACCGGCAAGGCATATGCTTCCTTGGATGAAAATGTTATTGAAAAGCATCTTCGCGGGAGCCTCATCGCCGGCATTTATCCCATGTTGGCGGATGAGACTTGCTGGTTTCTGGCCATGGATTTTGACGAAGGGGATTGGCGCGGGGATATCGCCACGGTGCGCAATGTCTGCAAAGAATTTGCCATTCCGTTGGCAGTGGAGCGGTCGCGGTCCGGCAAGGGCGGGCACGTGTGGTTTTTCTTCAAGGAACAAATACCGGCTGCGCTGGCGCGGAAACTCGGCACCGCCCTGCTGACCTGTTCCATGAATCGACGGCATGAAATCCAGTTCAAATCCTATGACCGTCTGTTTCCCAGTCAGGATACGTTGCCCAAAGGCGGAATCGGAAATTTAATCGCCTTGCCGCTGCAGAAGGCGGCCAGAGAAAAGGGCAACAGCGAATTCATCGATGAAGATTTTGAATCCTATCCAGATCAATGGGCGTTTTTATCCGGTCTGGAGAAGCTTTCCACAGATCGCGTGCAGGATCTCATCTCTGAGTTGGGCCCCGGACATGAACTGGGGCTGTTGACCATTCCGGAAGAAGACGAGGAAGGGCGGAAACCCTGGGAATCCCAACCCCCAAAGGTTGCATTGCAGAAAACCGATTTCCCGGAACATATGGAGATCGTACGGGCCAATATGCTATTTATCCCCAAGGCCGACATTTCCCAACGGGCGCTGAATCGGCTGAAACGGTTGGCGTCTTTCAAAAACCCGATGTTTTTCAAGCAGCAAGCCATGCGTCTGTCCACCTATGGACTTGACCGGGTGATCTCCTGTGCGGATGAAACTAATGAATTCTTATGCCTGCCGCGGGGATGCGAGCCCGAGCTGGCCGATGAACTTTCGCAAGCCGGCATCCCGGTGCGGTTTATCGACAAAACCAATTCCGGCAAAACCATCGATGTGGCGTTCAATGGGGAGTTACGAGAGGAGCAGGTCTTGTCCCTCGAATATCTGTTGCCCCACGATACGGGGATTCTGTCCGGGACCACCGCCTTTGGCAAAACCGTCGTGGCCATCCGCCTGATTGCCGAGAGAAAGGTGA
The DNA here is from genome assembly GCA_020723325.1 of Desulfosudis oleivorans. Classification (GTDB taxonomy): domain Bacteria; phylum Desulfobacterota; class Desulfobacteria; order Desulfobacterales; family SURF-7; genus DYJD01. Next base: position 29,164 of record DYJD01000046.1, read on the forward strand.
ATACCCTCATTCTGGTGGACAAAGTCAGTTTATTGTCCCAATGGAAGGAAAAGCTGGCGCAGTTTCTGACCATCCATGAGCGTCTGCCGGAGCCGGATGCGGCCAAAAAGCGCGGACGAAAGAAACAGATCAACCTGGTGGGTCAAATCGGGGCGGGAAAAAACGCGCCGAGCGGGATTGTGGATATCGCTGTGATGCAATCCCTCAGCCGGCAAGGCGAAGTCAAGGACTGTGTCCGGAATTACGGGATGATCATTGCCGATGAATGTCACCATGCTTCGGCTTTCAGATATGAAAACATTTTAAAGACCGCCCCGGCGAAATATATTTATGGCCTGACCGCCACACCGACAAGGAAGGACGGCCACCATCCCATCTTGTTCATGCATTGCGGCCCGATCCGCTATCGCGATGATGCCAAAAAGCAAGCGGAAAAAAGACCTTTTGACCACTATATTCTTCCGCGTTTCACCTCCCTACGGATTCCCCTGGATCGGGATGAAAAAGAGGTATCCATCCAGGATTTATATGCGGAGATTGTGGATAACGAAATGCGCAATCAGCAGATTGTCGGAGATGTGCTGGACAATTATCGGCGCGGCAGAAACTGCATTGTTTTATCCCTGCGCACCGCGCATGTGGAGTTGCTTGTATCGGAAATCCAAAAAGAGGTTCCGGATGTCGTGATGTTAACAGGCGGCCTGGGCATCAAGGCAACGCGGGAACTATTCCAGCGCGTTGCCGAAACGCCGGACGACAGGCAGCTCATTCTGGTAGCCACGGGTCATTTCATCGGCGAAGGTTTCGATGAGCCCCGGCTTGATACACTTTTTCTCACCATGCCCATATCCTGGAAAGGCACACTGCAACAATATGCCGGCCGGCTCCACCGGCTATTCCAAAATAAAAAGGAAGTGCGGATTTACGATTACGTGGATATCCAGGTGAAGATGCTGGAGCGAATGTACCAGAAGCGGCTGAACGGCTATGCATCCATGGGCTACAAAGCCAAGGGCGAGGACATTCTGTCGGCACCGGTGGATATTATTTTTGACAAGGACAATTTTTTACCGGTTTTCCATCAAGATATCGCTGGGGCGAAAAAGGAAATCCTCATTGTAAGTCCCTATATCCGTAAGCGGCGAGCCGCCCAAATGATCCAGCACTTGAAGTCCGCCCTGGAGAAGCAGATCCGGGTGATCGTTTTGACCCGACCGATTGCGGATTTCAAACCAGAGGACCAATCTGCCTTGGAAAGCGCTTTGGAACTTCTAAAAATCGATGGGATCCATGTGGTTTTCAAATCCAATATTCACCAAAAATTTGCCCTCCTGGATCAAAAAATCGTATGGTACGGCAGTATCAATCTGTTCAGTTACGGCAACGCCGAGGAAAGCATGATGCGCATTGAAAGCGTCAATATTGCCCATGAGCTCACCAAGAGCATCGCAACAAAACCGGCAAGCATAGAATGAAAAATCGAAGGTGTTCAACCCCCCATTTTTCCTGACGGATTCGCTATAACTGTGGCCCAAAGATTGGACGTGTCCAATGAATCTAATATATATAATAGGGGCATTGGAAAATCGGGGGGGGGGTAAAAAATCAGAAAATTTCTTTTTTTGTCACAACAGGCTTGTATTATTGTATTATATTGACGTTTTTCGTTGGACATCGCATTTTTTCATTGGACATCTTTCATGTTCCCATTGGACATTTTCCATTTTTGTCGGAACGAAGAGATGAGCATCACCGGCGCCTAAAAGCCGATATTCGAAGCCCCCCCCCTTTTCTGATGGATTGGCGCCGCGATTGGCTTCTAAGTTCCTTGCTGCTGGCTTAAAAGTAGTTCTGCAGAAGTAGCCAAAGTCATCGGGTTATGGTGGGAGGATAGCCTTTGGATAAATATCTACCGGCCGCATTGCGGATAGTCCTTGTACAAATCCCGGCTATGAAGACTACTTCTTCACGGCCTTTGAATAGCCGGAGACCGGCTGGACGGTAATTTTTACAGGTGCCTTATCAATTTAAATCTATACTTCAAGACTATGATCGGACCTCCGATAAGACGACAAGCCCCAGGCCTGTCTCGCGGCAAAAGCCTTGCAGGAGGCTGCGCTTGTTACCGAACCCTTGTCGTATACCCAAGGGCCGGTTTTTGGGATTAAGCGGCATGCGGTACGATTTTATTCTCTAATGTGAATGCAAGCTTTTCCTGGGCAATTGAAAGGTCATAATGAGTTTGCAAATTCATCCAGCTTTGGGCGTCAGTGCCGAAAAATTTTGCGAATCTGAGCGCCGTGTCCGCCGTGATAGAGCGCTTCCCGGCGATGATTTCACCTATACGCCGTTGCGGCACACAAATGGATTTGGCAAGCCTGTATTGGGTTATCCCCATCGGCTTCAAAAAATCTTCCAACAGAATTTCACCAGGATGAACCGGCGGCATTGCTTTTTTCATGGGCATGCTCCTTTAATGATAATCCGTAATTTCGACATCGTAGGCGTCTCCTTCGCGCCATTTAAAACAAATCCGCCATTGTTCGTTGATTCTGATACTCAACTGCCCTTCCCTGTCTCCACTGAGTTTTTCAAGATGGTTCGAAGGTGGAACACGAAGGAATTCAATAGTCGCCGCCGCATGAATTTGTGTCAGTTTACGCAAAGCCGTTCTTTGAATCGCTTGTGGCAGTTTATTCGAAAAAGAGCGATTGAAAATCTTGCGAGTTTCCTTACATCGAAAGGTTTTAATCATGAAGTCATACTAATGTGTCGCGTTACTATTGTCAAGCGCTATCATTAAAAGTTTTAAATACTGTCTTGACTGTTCAATTCATGAAGGATTTCCAGCCACTGCTGTTTCATATACGCTTAAAATTGAAAACCCTGCCTTTTTCAATAATACACTTCTTGCTCCCCGAATGTAACCTCGTCGGAAATTTTTAAAAAACTCCGGAAATAGCTCCTTTCGTATCACCCCTTCGGCATTCCTGCCCTTCACTTGACCATGTCGCTATTATTAAACATGAGAAACAAAGATTTTTCCTGCTGCTCAAATCAATAATACCCAATCGGTAAAGGGAGGACATCATGAGTTGGATTCGGCTGAAACAATGTTGTGGCGGCAATGGGTGCATGAAAGGGGACCGGTTTGATTTAAGAAGGGAGGTGCCTTATGTCAAATGAGAAAAAATACGGCCGGGATCTTGGTCTGCGGGTCGGTCAGCCTTTTGTGCCATATAATCTTTTCATTGGCGCTTTTCTTCCGGAAGCGGTGGCAGCATCAAAAGTTCTCAACGGCACGGAAAAAGTCTGTTGGGCAAAGCTCAATTATTTTGCCGGTAAGAAAGGGTATTGCTACCCGTCTCTCAAGACCCTGGCCCAATCCATCGGGGTGTCGGTGCGGCAGATCAGCCGGGTGGTCAAAGGGCTGGAGGACAAAGGCTTTATCGCCAGAAAGGCACCCGATCCCCTTCAGAAAGGAGCGTATCAGACCACCTGCTATTATTTCCTGTGGCACGAAAGTTACAACAACGGCGCCCTTAAAACCCAAGAACAGTTGCCGGACCCGCGCCTGGAGGCCAAGGTTGAAACCAATCGGTCCGATGCCGTCCATGACAGGGGTGGGGCGGATTGTACGCTTTCTGAAAACGGTGATGGCACACCCTTCCCTGACGATGATGACGTACCCCCACCCGACACCGATGGTATACCCCCTGCTGACAAGGATGGCACACAAAGAGGGTTATTAGAAGAGAATAATTTAGAAGAGGGGTATAAGAAGACGAATAAGGCTGAACCGGATGACAGATGGGCAGGGTCGTCTTTTTCCACCCCCTCTGAAGATATAAATATCTCCCCCCTAGAACCGGAAACGGCTTTTCAAAAAGAAAAGTCCCTTCTGCTGGAACGGTATGACCCGATCCAGCGTACAATCATCAACGCCGTCCTCATCTGCCTTGGGGCTACCCATGCGGCCGGCCATCTTCCCAGGAAATCTGTTATTTCTGAGTTGAACTACTGGAAGGAGTTTCCTCCTGACCAGGTTGTGAAAGGGCTCAGAATTTACCTCCGCCAGGAGCACTATCTGCAAAACAAGAACGAGCAGTATCTTCGGGGTATTATCCGGAATCAGAGCGATCCGTCCTACCGAATATACCGGCAGCCGACAGAGGATGATTGGGAATCCCAGCCCTTCAGCAACATGGAGGCATTCCATAACATTGCGGAATGGCTTCATGATACCACGGGAGAAAATCATGCCGAATCTGGATCGTAAACAATTTGCCGAAATTTTCTTTGGCATGGAGGAATATTTCGGGAAAAAGCACAAGAAAGTGGTGGTTGAGATGTATTTTCAAGGCCTGCAGGATCTCTCCCAGGACCAGTTTCGCCTGGCCGAATGCCTTTGGACATGGATACAGGGAGCGTACCCGTTGACAGGGAATAACCATCAAAATATACTCACCCCCGAGGAAGTGGCCCAGTATCTGCGTAAAAGCCTCAGTTGGGTTTACAAAAACGAGGCACTGCTGGGTGCGCGAAAGCTCGGAGGGTCCTTGTTCTTCCCATCAAAGGAGGACCTATATGAGCGTTTATTCGAAAAAGGGGAAGGGCTGGCGATACGACTTCACCCACAACGGAACCCGGTTCACGGAAGCCTGGTTCAAAACCAAAATAGCGGCCAAACAAGCCGAAGCACAAAAAAGGGAGGAACTCAAAAAGCCGGAAACAATGCAAGCGCCTGTCGTTCTATCTGTCTCTCAAACGAATGTGAGAGCGGATCAGATAACCCAAACCGATACGGACTTCTTGACATTGGTTAACCGGCGACTCGACAGCTTGAAACATTATTGAAAAAGGACATTGCCGATCTTGGCTTTCGGGGCACAGGCAGAAAGTATGGCGTCAGCGACAATGCCGTGCGAAAATGGCTTAAACGTGAAAGCATTCAAAGCAGCGAGAAAAAATAACAAGGGTTCGGTGGCTGGGGAAATGATGTTTTTGAAAAAGTCTCACACAGGACAAAAAAAGGGATTGACCGATTTTGGCCAACCCCTTGTTTTTGTTTGGCTCCCCAGCACGGACTCGAACCGCGGACACGGTGGTTAACAGCCACTATTTTACTATATCCCGCAATTTACCAGAAAATCCTTTTAAATTTTTTATAAGAATAATATTGGATATTTGAATTATCATTGACATACTTTTGTTTACTTGGTAATTTGTTTTCAAGGTTGGAAATAGGGTTGGAAAAATAAAACTGGTGGTTTCCATTCTGGTGAAAGGTTGGAAAAATGCCGAAACGAATGAAAACAAAATACCCAGGGGTCTTTTTTCGGGAGGCGGACCGAATCGGCGGCAATGGGATTGAAAAAGTCTATTACATCGTTTTCAAAAAAGACGGCAAGGTAATTGAGGAAAAAGTGGGCCGACAGTTCGCTGACGATATGACACCGGCCAGGGCTGCCGGTATCCGGGCGGACCGTATCGAGGGGAAAAGGGAATCCCGGAAAGAAATCCGGGAACAGGAGGCGGAAAGGAAGCTGGCCGAAGCTGGGAAATGGACCGTTGCCAGACTGTGGGACAAATACTGTGAAACATTTCCGGCAAATAAAATTTTGAAATATGAAAAGCGGAAATTTGATGTTCATTTGCGGGAAAGTATCGGAGGAAAGGAACCGCATGAACTGCTACCTTTGGATGTGGATAGAATAAGGCTGGGCCTGGAAAAACGGGGCAAGCGAACCACTGCGGCGCGGATTCTTGAGCTTCTTCGGCGAACCATCAACTTCGGCACCAAAAAAGGACTGATAGCACCGATTGATTTTAAAATAGAGATACCCCGACTGAACAACCAAACCACGGAAGACCTGACCGCCGATCAATTGAACCGTCTGCTTGGTGCAATGAATGCAGATAAAGACCAGACGGCAGCAAATGTAATGCGGATTGCCCTTTATTCTGGAATGCGGCGCTCCGAAATACTTAAACTCCAATGGGCGGATATTGATTTCCAAAGGGGGTTCATTACAATCCGCAACCCTAAAGGCGGCCGTGATCAAAGCATCCCAATGAACGATGCCGTAAGATCGGTTTTTGAAAACATCCAACAACGGGATGGACAATATGTTTTTCCTGGGAAAAAGCCTCGCGAGCCCTTGACCGACTGCCGAAAAAGTCTCATCCGGATTAAAAAGGCGGCCGGGCTCCCTGAACACTTCCGGCCGGTTCACGGTCTCCGGCACGTTTACGCCTCCATGCTGGCATCATCCGGCCAAGTAGATATGTACACACTGCAACGCCTCTTGACCCATAAAAGCCCCCTGATGACGCAACGCTATGCGCATCTACGGGATGAATCCCTAAAGAAGGCTTCCAACCTGGTCGGGGATATTATCGGCGGTATTGAGCAAAAGAAGGGTGAAGTGGAGCCTGTGGCGAAAAAGGCTTGATTTACAAACTTGAGATGCCAATATGTCATTTCAAGTTGGAAAGGAACCAGGATGAAAATTGATTCAGACTTGATACCCTGGCGTGAAGCATATCCCAAGTGCTCCGAAGCTCAGTTAATCGGAAAGGCCCTGGCCGGTGCAAGATACAAAGAGGGCTTAACGCAAGTACAACTTGCAAAGCTGACCAGCATCCCTCAGTGCCATATCTCTGAAATGGAAAACGGCAAAAGGACTATCGGCAAAGAATTAGCAAAGCGCTTGGGGAAAGCCCTGAATATTTCATATCGAGTGTTCTTGTAATGAACATCTTGGAAGGGATATCAGCGGTGGATCAATAGCCGAAAAAAAATCCACACTGAATTAGAAAGAACTATTCAAGTTTAAACCCGTTTTCGAATGGCCTGAAAACGGGTTTTTTATTTCCTAAAAAAGCCGCCCTGCCTTTTTTTCTTAAAAGACAATTTTTTCATATCAATAAATACAAATAGTTATAAATAGCTAAAAATAAAAAATTATACATATACACATGTATAATTAAAAGAATTCCTTTTATGAACTCCTTTATCCATACTGTTACCAGTTCGAAAAACTATTATCAACAAAACGAAAGGGAGAATCATGAGGTTACTAACTGAACAAGAAGTGGCAAAAGAATTAAGAATATCAGTTCAAAGCTTGCGAAACAATCGATGTCAGGGCGTTGGACTCCCATATGTAAAAATAGGTCGTCTGGTTCGATATGTCGAAGACGATGTCATCGCCGATATCCAGCGGCGACGAATTGATCCGGAGGCGCGGCGATAATCGGAGGTGATCATGGCAATTTCAGAAGCATGCAGCCGATGGACAGATCAGGATATGGCCGGCAGTCTATCCGCCATATTTTATCACATTGACCACGTCATCCATCTCTTGGCGCATATTTATACCCTGGAAAAGCGCCACGGTCGGAAGGCTGCTGGAATCGTCACTGGCGAATTGTGGATAAGGGTTTTGGCGCATATCTTGGCGGTGATAGAATGACCGCGGGATGGATAAAACTTCACCGGCAGCTACTTGAATCAAGAGTCTTCCAAAACGAGGGACTCCTCAAGATATGGATCTGGTGTTTACTACGAGCAAACCACAGAAAGACATGGGTGTCTATCCGAACTGGAAATGGTTACACCGAAATTGAGTTGCAACCAGGGCAATTCTTGTTTGGTAGAGGCTCTGCATCAGCGCAAACCCGCATGAATCCTACAACTGTATGGAAACGAATGCAAAAATTAAAAAGTACCGGAAATTTGAACATCGAAAGTAACAGCAAATGTTCAATAATAACTATTGTCAATTGGAATAGTTATCAGAACGACCAAGAAAAAAGTGACAGCGAAAGTATTAACCAGGTGACAGCCAAGGAACAGCCAGGTGACACAGACAAGAATGATAAGAATGTAAAGAAACTCTTTTCGTCGGACTCTATCGAGATCCGACTTGCCGATTTGCTTTTAAAAGAAATCAAAAAACGAAAACCCGATTTTAAAACGCCCAACATTCATGGCTGGGCAAAAAGCATTGACCTGATGATTCGTCTTGATGGCCGGAAGCCGTCTGACATTGAAAGAGTCATTTCCTGGTGTCAATCAGATTCCTTTTGGCAGGGAAACGTCCTTTCGACTGTAAAGCTCCGGGATAAATTCGACCAGCTCCAACTGAAAATGCGGAAGCCGAACAACAACCAGCCGGCGGGACCAGTTAATCAACGGCCTGCAAAGACCATGGAGGAGCTTTTTTCAAATGACTGAGGCAAAACCCCTTCCGAACAGTGTCGAGATCGAAAATTCGCTTCTGGTTGCGCTCTTGGTGGATTCCCGGGGCAGTGCTGATGCCTTCGACCAGGTGAGTCCGGAAGATTTTTACAGCAAACCAAACCGGCTGATTTTTGATGCCTGCCGAACCTTGCATGAAAAGGGGACCACGGTTGACCTACCGACCGTGGTTGAAGAATTGCAATCATCCGGCAAACTGGGAGAAATAGGCGGCGCATATCACATTGCACGAATTACCGACGAGAATCCAGCAGCAATAGATGTTGAGCATGCCTGCCGTATTATACGGGAACAATCTATTTTGCGGGATCTGATTGACAAGGCATATCAGACCATAAGGTCATGCCATGCGGCAAATGGCAATGTTGTACAAATTATTGATCAGACTCAAAGGGCTTTTTTTTCTGTCGGGAATCCGGGCGAGTCCTCATTCATATCCATGCGTGAACTCCAACATCAAAGCATTGACCGTTATGAACGGCTTTGCAATGGGAAGCAGGCCCCAACATTACTCACCGGTTTTTCAGAGCTGGATACCATTACAGGCGGGTTGAGTGGGGCGAAGTTCATCATTCTGGCGGCGCGGACCAGGATCGGGAAAACAGCCATGATGCTTTGCATGGCGCGAAACATGGCCATCAATAACTTTATGGTCGGTATTTTTTCAATTGAAATGGAAGCGTCTGAACTCGACGACCGGTTTATGGCGATGGAATCGGGTATAAACACGCTGCGATTAACTACTGGTAAGGGGCCTAATAAAGAGGATTGGCCAAAGATCATGGTGGCGGCCAGCAGGAAAAGCCAATGGCCTATCCTTATCGACGAAACAGGCGGGTTGTCTGTCATGGAGTTATCTCGACGGGCACGCCAAATGAAAAAGGCTGGCTGCCAGATAATCTTCATTGATCAGTTTTCGAAAATTAAACCCGACAGCCGGAAAAGTCGGTTTGAAGCCAAGAGCGAGATTGTAGAGGCTCTCGGCGATCTAAAAAAAGAGTTGCGGATTCCTATTGTACTTCTCGCCCAAATCAACCGCAACGTTGAAGCCAGGGGCATCAAAAAGCCTACTCTCGGCGATTTGAAGGATACCGGCCAACTTGAAGAAGAAGCGGACATTGTTCTGCTACTTGACCGGCCGGAAATTTATGACCCGCGTCCGGAAAACAAAGATATGGCAATTCTGGAAATAGCAAAACATCGAGGCGGGCCTTGCATAGAGATTAAATTGCAATGGGCGCCGAAGCGGACATTATTTCACGACATTTGAAAGGGTAGCAATGCGCTACGACTTTCAAAACCAGGTTTTGACGATTTTTTATCAGCACAACGACTTTGACGAAGCTATCCGGGCAGCAAGACAACAATTCCCAGCGGATACTGCGACCGGCGCTGGGGAAAAACAAGGCCTGGGTGTTTGATTACATCGACCCTGTGGGTGTTCTGCAGTCGGCGTCGAAGACGCGGCAGCGGGTATATGATTTAATTTAAATGAAGGGAGATGCATATGGGAAAACTGACACCAAAACAGAAAAAATTTGTCGATGAATATTGTGTTGATCTGAATGCGGCAGCGGCAGCCAGACGGGCCGGATATCGGGAAACCAACGCAAGGCAAATCGGCTTTGAAAACTTGACGAAACCCTACATTCAAAAAGAAATTGAGCGATCGCTCGACAAAGCCAAAAAAGAATCGGGGGCGGCCACTCCGGAGGAAGTCCTTGCCGGATACACCCGCGATATCCGCTTTGATCCCAGAAGGCTTTTTCATCCAAACGGGACCACGAAAACCCCGATCGAGCTTGATGAAGAGGCAGCTCTTTCCCTTACAGGGCTTGAGATTTTCATACGATCTGATGGAAGTATGCTTTGCAAATACAAGTTTCCGGATAAACGCCAGAGCCGGGACAGCCTGGCAAAATATTTCGGATTGTTCATCGAAAAGCATGAGCATTCAGTAGATGTCGAGACAATAAAAATGATTTTATCAGTTCTGCCGGATGATGTCCGGAATGCGATATTGAGGCGGATAGCTGAAAAGCTGAATCAATGACCGCACAGGAATGGGCTGAATTTGACAAGGCACTATTGAAGGCAGCCGCCGCTGGTGGCACGATGGCAGCAAGTGTATGCTATTTGCTTTTCGAAGGCCGGATAGCTAACGAAGTGAGCAAAGTCAACACACAAAAAAAAGCGGGGAAACAGAACGTCATCGGGTCCGATAACGTGGTTTTATCTCCCTCTTTTATGACGTTGGCAGGTTCTGACTCCACCCGAGAATCTGAAGGCGCATTTTCTCGGATATCGGCCTTGGGTCTTTTACTCCCAGCTCATCCGGAGGGGCGACGAGGTTCATTACCATTTCCTCGATTTCTATCGGGTAATACCCCTCCTCGCTCGCCTTGAGTCTCTCCTCGTAATTCGTCGCCCGTTCCACCATCTGAGTCAGGGCGTTCTGTAGGACCAGCCTCTTGGTAAGGAAGGTTTCCTCTGTCCATCTCGGCTGATTGTCCATCAGCCACAGGAGGCGAGGTTCCCACCACTTGCTCCGGTTCGGGAATTCGATTCTGGCCGGCGTTGACATTTTGCCCCCCCCACCCTTCTTTGGTGCCAAATTACAGGTCCATTACCAACTAACATCGAATTTTTCAATAAAGCCAAAAAGTGGCAAGTTTTGCTCACCTTAGCCGTGTTCATTTTCAGTTTTCCTAATATCGCACCTGCTTCCTTCTAAGAATTAATTATTTGTAAAAATCCGACCCCAGAGGGGCCGGCTTTGGTTTAAGCCCATAGGGCATGATTTACATATCCTAACTTGATTGTACTTTATGTATTTATTCATGTCCTATACAAATTTTGCTTTGTGTTTACGAACAAAGCCTAATGTTTTGATAACAATCCGATTATGATTATTATGGCATAGCCGCCTATTTGAGCAGCACACATATTCTCAAACGGCATAGCCAATTTACTCTGACCTGGCCCATAGGGCCAGGGTTTCAATGTCGTACTAAAAAATTATCAAGCCGGCTCGGCATCACCTATCCGAATCCTCCACCAAAGGTGGTGGGTTTATAAAAATTAAACGTTGCAAAGGCTTTAACCGCGAGATTGCGTTATCAGACGCATTTGTTGGGTAATTCTATTCCAATTTCTTATTACCAATGTATTTCTGGGCTATACTATCCAAATCAATTTTGTTTTTTTCGGGATAATACTTTAATCTTTTTATTATTTCCAACTTGACTTCTGTTTGTTCTATCGTTTCAAGTTTCCACAAATCTTTTCTTAATTCAAATAATGGCAGTGAATTAAATGCCTTACGTTTAATTGATCCAGCGTTACAATCAGGTTCGCTATAACGCTCATAATTATATACAGAAGTATTACTTGTTAAATCTTCTCCATCAATACGATTTATCCAAATACCGCCTTCTTGATCGGTATATGCTACAATTTTTCTATCTGGTGGTTGATTTATATCATCTATAATTTTATTGCTAAAATCAACCGCAATAATCCGAACCTTTGTTCCTTTAGGATAACTAGTAGTAACTCGATTTTTATTCCATCCAGCACCACCACACATAGAGGTTAGAGATATAGGATAAACCTCAAAATAATCGGTAGATTTTTTTGGGGCATGAATTATTTCATCAACCTTTATTCTTAATCCCCAGGCTTCTCCTTCAATTTCATCCGATTTAATTGGATCAGCAGTGTCAACGACCTCTCCAATGAAAACATATTCATTAGGGAGAGCTTTTATTATTTTTAATACAGTAAGTGAGCAGCAAAAAGAGTTATGTATAATAAAAAATAGATTTACAAAAATAATAAGTATTTGAAGTGTAATTGTTTTCATAAGCTGTTGCCTGAATTGACAGGTTGGCGGATTTTTACTTATTTGTTTTTTATTATAGAGCATCTTTCTATCAGCTTTCAATGATAAAATATCTGTTAAAAAGTTCCCCGTTGGGGGCCACTCATTGAGTATTTGCACCGTCACGTAGCATATCAATAGCCTTCAAAATGCTTATTTGCCTTGGCAGGGGGAGTTCCTCGATCCTTTTTATTCTGCGACGAATTTTTAAGCTTAACTTATTGCCGTTTCCCTTATCATATAAATCTGTTGCTTTGAAACTACCTTTTTTTATCGTTTCAATCGATAGAATGCCGACGAGTGCCTTGTGCCGAGCCCGCTGCGCGCCGGTTTATCGCAGGTGAGTGGGCGGGAGAATTTCAAATCAGACAGCCGAGCACAACGGCTATTAATGCCACGATTATTAATTTTCAAGGAGTGAAGGCTGCTGATTTCAATGTTGAAACCGGCCAGGCCAAACAAGTTGACAAAGGCGTTTCAGGACTGGTAAAAGTGCATAATGGCAGGAGCAATGTGCACTATTTTAAATGAGTTGTGATGGGCCAGAATATGGCAAGTATCCTGCACTTTTGATGGAATCTTTTTCAGACTTTCTATATTCGCTAACTGCGAGGTTTGTGGGTTATCTATAAGAACAATATGGAAATAAAACTCATAGGCATAGATCCAAATGCTCCAAACACCATTGAAATAAACTACAATTTGATTTCGTTTTGGGGATTGAAAAGATTGTTGCGAAAGCTTGATGGCGTAAAAATTACCTGGAGTGTGTCTTGGATCATGACGGACGATCACTGGGCTGATTTTACATACAAAGGGAATAAATACACCATAGAAAGTCCTTTCGTTGATTACTGGATTGAAAAGCCGGAATCAGCTCCTGAAGAAGATTTTAAAGTAATTATCAATCATATACGAAAGTATAAGCCTATTTGGCTACTTGGAAAAATTGGCCAATGGGACGAAAAAAGAAGAGCAAAGCAATTAAAGAAATTAACAGCTAACCAGACAGCTCAGTGAAGACAGCCAGTGGCTATCGGGTTTTCAACATTCAAAGGAAATTGGGCTTTAACCATGTTTATGTCAGTCGGAGAAAGCCCTATTTGCCGCCGTTGGCGGAGAGTTAGAGAATGCGTGATTTGACCAATCCACGCTGGATGTATCTCAAAGCGATTCTGTTGCTCGCCACTGGAGTGACGAGCGGAGTTTGTCTTTGGTTACAGACACCGAACCTGATGACGATGTTTCTGGTGATTGTAGTGGCTTGGTCATTTGCCCGCGCATACTACTTTATGTTCTATGTGATAGAAAAATACGTTGATCCAGGTTATCGGTTTGCAGGACTGATCGTAAGCGCTCAAATAACCCCATCTTCACAGGCTCAAAAATCCGTGCCATGATCG
>DYJD01000047.1 GCA_020723325.1 Desulfosudis oleivorans
GATCATGGCACGGATTTTTGAGCCTGTGAAGATGGGGTTATTTGAGCGCTTACATGCTTTCAAGGATATTCAGGTAGGACAGGTGATGAAAAAATGCTCATATGTGTCTTTTGGAAAACAGACGCCTGCCTCTCAAGTCCTGCAAAAAATAGCCATTTCAGAGAAACAGTACACATTTCCGGTAATATCCCAGGAAGGAGCGCTCATCGGGGTGGTCTATTCCGACATTCTGCGCACCTTTACGTCAGCACCGGATCTGGGTCTATTTACGATTGTTTATGACTTTATGGAGCCCGCTCTTTCGATAAAGGAAACAGATGATCTCCGGTTGGCCCTCAAAATCATGCTGGAACATAATGCCCGGGAAATCATTGTCACAGATGAAAATGGAAAAATCGTAGGATTCTTGGACGAAGCCGGGATTGGACAGATGTATTATCGTACCACGGCTCTGTCGGACCAATTTTAACCTTGAGTTTGTTTGCAGAAAAATTGATTTAGGGGAAAAGTCTAAACTACACTCTTTGCCAAAACTTCAAAGGATTATTTTAAATTGAGGGTTGCTTTTTCAGCCAAAGCTTTATATGTATAAAAAGTATCGGAACAATTAACTTTTTCCTGGGTCCGGAGGGTGTCAGCTCCGGAGGTTGGACTGAATGGTCGGGCCGCCATTCGACGGAAGTCGGATGGCCGTTTTTTTTGTCATCCTCTTCCTGTATTTTCTCAATCACCATAAACAACCATCCGTGAAAGAATTGGGAGAATGATGATTCCTCTTGACGATCATTGCTGCAAGCGTGAGCCCACCCTCAACAGCGGGCTGTATTACTACCCATGGGAAGCCCACCTGAAGAGATTGATGACACCCTTTCAGGAATTTATCCGGAAACAGACCGCCGGCGGCATCCTCCTCATTATTTCCGCTATTCTCGCCTTGCTTTTAATGAATTCACCCTTTCGCTCCGTCTATGAAAAAATCATTCATCTTCCCATCGCCTTACACATTGGGACCTGGACCTTGCACTTTACACTCTTGCACATAGTCAATGAAGGATTGATGGTCTTTTTTTTCTTTGTCGTGGGCCTGGAAATCAAACGCGAGATCCTGGTGGGTGAACTGGCGGACATCCGCAAGGCGGCTTTGCCGGTGATTGCCGCCGTGGGCGGCATGGTCGTCCCTGCTTTTTGCTATACGCTGGTTATTTCGTCCGGGTATTTTGCGCGGGGATGGGGTATCCCCATGGCCACGGATATCGCATTCTGCGTGGCAGCCATGGTCTTGCTCGGCAAACGCATTCCGGAAGGGTTGATGATCTTTCTTGTTTCGCTGGCGATTGCCGACGATATCGGCGCCGTCATCGTCATTGCCGTTTTTTATACCAAAACATTGAATATATTTGCTTTGGGTATGGCGGCCTTTTTCTTTTCCCTGCTCCTGTTCATGAACCTTGCCGGTGTAAGACGAGGATTGCCCTATCTGTTCATCGGCCTGCTGCTGTGGATAATGCTTTTGAATTCCGGCGTTCATGCCACCATCGCCGGCATCCTGGTCGCCTTTTGCATTCCGGCCCGTGCCCATCATGATCAATCCTTGTTCATCCAGCGCATCCGGGATTCGTTGCAACATTTTGAGCGCCTCAATATGCCTGGAGAAAATATCCTCGGCAACAGCGAACAACAATCCATCCTGAATGCCGTGAAAGACAATGTTTCCCTGGCAGAGTCGCCGTTGCAGCGGATGCAGGAGGCCCTCCATCTTCCGGTGGCCATGCTCGTGATCCCAGCCTTTGCCATGGTTAATTCCGGCATCCCTTTGGGCATCAGCGAGTTGAAGGAATCCATCACCCATCCAATCACCCTGGCGGTAATGCTGGGCCTGTTGGTGGGCAAGCCTCTCGGGATCAGTTTGTTCTCGTTCATGGCCTTGAAGGCGCGCCTTGCGGCGCTCCCGAATGCAGTCCATTGGGGGCACATTGTCGGTGTGGGCCTTCTGGGGGGGATCGGTTTTACCATGTCGATCTTCATTTCCGAGCTTTCCTTCGGCGCCGATGCCGCCACCTTGAGGATGGCCAAAACCGGAATTTTATTCGCCTCGTTTCTGGCAGGGACCATCGGGTATCTCTGGCTGCGAATCGTTGACCGAATTGATAAAAAGTGATGGTAAACATGTTAAACAGGGCTAGGTCAAGAGAGTTTTTAAAAAAAATCAGGGTGGTAAAATCCGGACCGATCATCATTTTCACGGATCTGGATGGGACCTTGCTGAACCATGCCGATTATTCCTTTGAAGCGGCTCGTCCTGCTCTTACGCTGATCAAGCGACTCGGCATCCCTCTGATTCTGTGCACCAGCAAGACCCGTAGCGAAGTCGAAGTCCTGCGCCGGACCCTGGAAATCAACGACCCGTTCATCGTGGAAAACGGCGGCGGGATCTTTTTCCCCGCCGGGTACCGCGGATTTCGTATTCCGGAGGCCGAGGAGCGGGATGGATATCAGGTGGTTATGCTGGGAGCCCCTCACACCTTGACCCGAATCGTTGTCCACCACGTGCGACAAACCTTTCCGCTACGGGGATTCAGCGATATGGATGTAGAAGAAATCGCTGAAAAAACTGGGCTTTCCGTCGATGAGGCGATCCTGGCCAAGAAGCGGGAGTTCACCGAGCCCTTGCTTCTGAACGAAGATGTTTGCATGGATGATCTATATACTCCCGCCCGGGCGGCGGGTTTGCGGGTCATCCGCGGCGGCAGATTTTGGCATCTCATCGGCGAACACAATGACAAGGGTAAGGCCGTCGATCTCACAAAGGCTGTTTACGCCCGACATCTTTCCGGCACGATCCTGACCATCGGATTGGGCGACAGTCCGAATGATCTGCCCCTCTTGCGCAACGTCGACATCCCGGTGTTGATTCCCCACCCCAACGGCGTTTATGAGGCGTTTGATCTGCCGAATCTGATCAAGGCGCCCTACCCGGGGAGCAATGGCTGGAATGCGGTCATCATGGAGTTGCTCACATCGTTTATGAAGAGCGATCTTTTCCCCACAACCGAAAAGGAGGTTTGACGAATGAGCATGGAACGAAGGTATTCAACAGCATTGCGGAATCATGTGCGGGAGAAGATCGAGCGGCTTGGTGGGGCTGATATCCTTATCGGCGTGCCGGCCTATCATTGCGAAGATTCCATTCTGCATGTCATCAAAACCATCAGCAAGGGGCTGAACAAGCACTTCCATGGTGCCAAGGCCGTTGTCATGGTGGCGGACGGGGGCTCCACCGACGACACCCGCGATGTTGCCCGCGCCTATGATGAAAAATCCTATAACATCGAGAAAATCGTTTCCATCTACCGCGGCATTCCCGGGAAAGGGACAGCCCTGCGAGCCATCTTTGAGGTGGCCAAGTTCTTGCGTCCTTCAGCCCTGGCTGTTTTCGATTCGGATCTTCTATCCATCTCACCCGATTGGATCCGGAATGTCCTCCAGCCCATCCAGGAAGGGTATGACTTTGTGGCCCCGGATTACAATCGCTACAAGCTGGATGCCACCATCACCAACACCATCGCCTACAACCTGACCCGCGCCCTTTACGGCGCCCGTATCCGGCAACCCATCGGCGGGGACTTCGGCGTATCCCTCAAGCTGGCCCGTCATTATCTTGACCGGGAGGATGTCTGGGAAACGGATGTGGCCCGTTTCGGCATCGACATCTGGATGACCACCACCGCCATTGTTGATGGATTCAAAATCTGTCAGGCCAGACTCGGCGCCAAGGTGCATGGACAAAAAGATCCGGCCGCCGACCTCGGCCCCA
This sequence comes from Desulfosudis oleivorans, assembly GCA_020723325.1. Lineage (GTDB taxonomy): Bacteria > Desulfobacterota > Desulfobacteria > Desulfobacterales > SURF-7 > DYJD01. The sequence goes on from DYJD01000047.1 coordinate 3,815, forward strand.
TGTACCGCCAGGTGGTGGGGACCATCTTCCAATTGATGGAGCGGCATGTTGAACATTGGAAGCGAACCAAAGGGTCCGTGGATATTCCTTCCCTCGGCCCGGTCATCGACGAGCAACCCACGGCCTTCTCCATCGACCAGGAGCATCTGATCGAGTATTTTCAGATCGGGTTTCGAAATTTCAATGGTGTCTGGGGACAGATCATCGAGGAACAGGATCTGCAAATCATCCGTGATCTGGCGCATCAGGAAGCCTTAAAGGAATTCCATATGCCGGTGGAGACCTGGGTGCGGATGGTCTACCGCTATGCCGACGCTTTCCATGCAACACCCAGGCAACGATTTAAAGTCCTGGATACCATGATACCCCTTTACTATGCCCGGGTCGCATCCCTGGCCAACGAGGTCAAGGATTTGAATCAGATCCAGTCCGAACAATACTTCGACTCCCAGGCACGAATTTTTGAGGATATGAAGGGATATCTCATCCAACTCTGGGAAAGGAGAACCTGAACCATGACGGATTTCTGTCAGAACGACGGCATCACCACCTTGCAAAAAATAAAAGACAGACCGCTTGCGGACCTGGAAATGGAGCTTGAAAAATATACCCGCAAGCGTAAACTCGTTCTCCTGCTGCCGGCCCTGGTGAGCGAGTTCGACGGCGAAGCCATGCCGCGCATCATCGAGGAACTCAAAGGCGCGACCTACCTTTCCAAGATCGTGCTCTCCCTTGACCGGGCCGACCTCGATCAGTTCAAGCGGGTCAGGCAAATTATGACGGATCTGCCCTGTACGGTTCAGATCGTCTGGCACGACGGTCCCCGCCTGCAAGAGCTCTACCAGGAACTGAAAGCCAACGATTTTAAGGTGAACAACCCCGGCAAGGGTCAGTCGGTCTGGATGACCCTGGGCTACATTCTATCGGATACGGCCGTGCAGACGATTGCGCTGCACGACTGCGACATCTTGAATTATAAGCGCGAGCTTCTGGCACGACTGGTTTACCCCATCATTCATCCCGCCATCGATATCGAGTTCAGTAAAGGCTACTATGCCCGCTCAACAGACAGGCTCTATGGCCGCGTGATGCGCCTGTTTTATACTCCGCTGATCAAGACCCTGAAGAAAATCGTCGGCTACCAGCCCTTTATCGACTACCTGGATGATTTCCGGTATGCGCTTTCCGGTGAATTCGCCTTTGTGGACAATCTGGCCCGTCGTATCCGCATATCGCCCACTTGGGGGCTCGAGGTTTCCATGCTCAGCGAAGTCTACCAGATGACCTCGGTCAACCGGATCTGTCAGGTGGAACTCATGGATACCTATGAGCACAAGCATCAGGCATTGGAAAAGGACAAACCGAATGAGGGGCTTATCCGCATGGCCACCGACATCGCCAAGGCGCTGTTCAGAGTATTAAGCCAGGACGGGATCATCCTGAGCCGGGCGCTCTTTCGATCGCTGCTGACCACCTACATCCAGGAGGCGCGCCTATCCATCGAAAAGTACCATGCCCTGGCCATGATCAACGGTCTGGCCTATGATCGGCACAGCGAGATCGAGGCGGTCGAAGCCTTCCTCGGTTCCTTGCAACTGGGTATGGACGAGTTTATCCGTGATCCGGTGGGAATTCCAATGCTGGCCGCCTGGGTGCGGGTAGGTGCCGCCATCCCGGATTTTCAGGACCGTATCGCCGCGGCCGTGGAAGCGGATAATCGATGATGGATGTTGAACTTGCGCTTAAATTCTACTAATAAGCTCTTGTGGACACTATTAGGGTTTGCACTCCTTGGAGGAGTAAGCTATCTAGATTTTCTGACCGGATATAAAATTGAGCTCAATCTACTCTATTCCATACCCGTTTTAGTGATAACATGGTTCACTAGTTGGCGGCTTGGATTGGTATTGGCATTTCTTAGCCCCATCATGCTTCTTCTTGTTCGGTTATTTGTCGGCTACTATTACGATCATTGGTTTTACTACTTCTTGAATCCTTTGCTGAAGTTCTTTATATTGGCATCTTTCGCATATCTGGTTCAAAAATCAAAAGAGTATTTGGCCCGCGCAAAAGAATTAGCTTGTACCGACGATTTGACCGGAGCAGGAAACAGGCGTTTTTTTATAGAGCGATTACAGGTGGAAATAGACCGTTCGCGGAGAGATCGACACCCTTTTACGGTCGCCTATCTCGACCTTGACAATTTCAAGGCTATTAACGATCGCTTCGGGCACGCTGCCGGCGACGGAATTCTTCGGGCCATCGTTATCTATATCAAGAACAACCTGCGCAAAATAGACCTGGTCGCACGGCTCGGTGGTGATGAATTCGCGTTACTGTTGCCGGAAACCGGTCAGGAGCAGGCACAAATAGTCGTCTCTAAAATTCGACAAGGCCTTTTGGATGAAATGAAAAAGAACAATCGGCGGATAACATTCAGCATTGGCGTGTTAACGTGTATGGGCGATCCGCCCGTAGTCAATGAGATCGTTCGGATAGCCGATGAATTGATGTACACTGTCAAAAATCGTGACAAGAATGAAATCAATTATTCGGTATACACAGGCTAACCCTATCAGGATGAAGTCGCAAAAAGGATATCCATATGTTTCGTATCCGCCGCATATTCGATGATGTCGGCCCGGCAAATCAATATGCGATAGACCAGGCGCGGGCAATTCTGCGTTCGCAGTTCGAGTTGCTTGACCGCCGGAGGATCGATCGTATACCTGAATCACTGGGCCGCGTTCGGGACTTCGGAGCCATTTACCTGATCGTGTGCTTCGGCTTGGATACCTCCAAAGGAGACCCTACCGGCACATGGAACTTCACAGGCCGGGACTTCACCACAATCGGGACAGAGATCGGCCGTCTTCGCAAACCATGTCTCGTGGTGCAGGAGGGCAGCTACAACAACCGCTCAATCGGAACAAACGCAAAAAGTTTTTTTAATGGATTGCTCTCCGGAGCGGATCAAGGCGATCGGGACACCCGTCGTTGAGGGGTTTCAAAATGATTATGACGAATTCATTCCATATCGAAAAAATGAGACAGAATGCCGAAAGTATATTCCATGCCGGCGTCCGGGCGGTGGAACCGTATTCAGCCGTCCTTAGATTCTGCCGGCGCGAAGAGAATATTTTACAAATCGGCAACCGGTCCTATGATGTAACCAATTTTGAAAATATTTATGTCCTTGGTGGGGGAAAGGCCGGCGCAGCCATGGCAGGGGCACTGGAAGCGTTGATCGGAGACCGGATTACCAAGGGGTTGGTCACGGTGAAATACGGACACCTGGCGCCGACAAAGAAGGTCGTGCTGCTGGAAGCCGGCCACCCGATTCCCGATCTTCAGGGACAGCAAAGCGCAAGTGCCACGATGGACCTGGCACGAAAGGCGGGTGAAAACGATCTGGTGATTTGTCTGATTTCAGGCGGCGCATCCGCGCTTTTATCCTTGCCGGCGGAGGGGCTGTCCCTTGCTGAAAAGCAGGAAACCATCAAGGTTTTGCTGGCCTGCGGGGCAACCATCCATGAAATCAATACGATTCGAAAGCATATCTCCATGATCAAGGGCGGGCGGCTGGCCCAGGCGGCTTTTCCAGCCACGGTGGTGACCTTGCTGCTTTCGGATGTGGTCGGGGATGACCCGGCTGTCATCGGATCCGGCCCGACAATTCCGGATGGGAGTACTTTCGCCGAATGTATGGAAATTTTGTCCAAATACGATTTGTCAGGGCGCCTGCCCGGCAAGGTCGTCCAATTTCTTGGGTCCGGCGCATCCGGAAACAATCCGGAAACGCCCAAATCCGACAGTCCGGTTTTTGAAAATAATTTTCACCTGATTGTCGGCAGCAATATGGGGGCTATCCTGGCGGCCAGGGAAGCGGCCATGGCCCTGGGATATACGCCGGTGATCCTCTCTTCCATGATAGAAGGCGAGACCCGCCATGTCGCCGCCGTTCATGTCGCCATTGCCAAGGAAGTCCGCCGGAGCGGGCATCCGGCGGCACCTCCGGCCTGCATTCTCTCGGGCGGCGAAACGACCGTTACCATCAGCGGCCAAGGCAAGGGCGGGAGAAATCAGGAATTCGGGCTCGCGGCCGCCATTCACCTGGCCGGAGAGCAGGGAATGGTCGTATTGAGCGCCGGTACGGACGGTACGGACGGACCCACCGATGCGGCCGGCGCCATTGTGGATCCGCACACCATCATCAGAGCCGCCGAAGCCGGCATGGATCCCGGACTGTATTTGCGAAACAACGATGCCTATCCTTTTCTGGAAAGAACGGGCGATTTGTTCAAAACCGGCCCGACCAACACCAATGTCATGGATTTGCGGATCATGTTGATAGTATAATGCAGGTCGGGTGTTTCATTTCAGGTTTTCATGACGGAGACGATGCTGATGATCGAATCCTCTACCTGCGGGAATAATTTGTCGTTCACGGTATAGACTTGAACCGAGCCGTTCATCCTCAGAACGAAAAGCGGAATCACCGTTTCGCCATGCTCGGCCTGGAAGTCCTTAAAAGTAAATGCGCCGGTCAGTTTGGTGGTTTTAACCGCAGGTTGATTCCCCATAATTTCGTTTAACCGGGAATAGGTCAACTCTTGGCCAAAAAGCAAACGGCCGCGGTGCTCCATCGGGACTACCTCGTGCCGTCCTTCCTGCGCGAACGGAAAGGGTAATTGATATACCTCTTGCCGACCGAAATCCTCGACATAGCGCAGGCAGGCCAGGGCGTTGACTTCATTGTTGGCAGTGACGGCCAGCAAACGGCCCAGATCGCCGAAGTCGATGTCCTCGCGTGTCTTTTCAGCCAAAGCGCTGCCGTAATAGCAAGGTAATCCGGCCATGCGGGCGGAAGAGATATTCTCCCAATCGGTATCGACGAGCATGACGGGAACACCTTCTTTCCGGAGGGCGCCGGCCAAGGCGCGCGACCAGGCGTGGGCGCCTACGAAAAGGATTCCTTGGGGATTGACATTTACGAGTCCCAAACGTCGCGCCAAGGGGCGGGCGCACAAGCCATAAACCAGTACGGTAATGAACACTAGGAGAAAGGTAAGCGGAACCATCTCAACCGATCGCGGATAACCGTCGAGCGTTAGTTTCATGGCGAATACCGAAGAAACCGCTGCGGCGACAATGCCCCGCGGCGCCATGCAGGAGAGGAAGAATCGTTCCCGCCAGGATAGGGGAGATCCCCAAGCGGACAATAGAACGGATGCAGGGCGCGCCACGAAGATCATGACACCCACAAATAAGTAGCTTTTCAAGTCGATGCGATGCAAATCTTCCGGACGCAGGCGGGCCGCAAGGAGAATAAACAAACAGGAGATCAGCAGGACCCCGAGGGTTTCCTTGAATTCAACAACATGTTGAATGGATATCCATTTCTGATTTGCAAGGGCGATCCCCATGACGGTCACCGCCAGCATTCCGGACTCATCCTGTATAGCGTTGGCTGCGGTAAACGAGGCGAACATCAACATGAGGGAAACCGGGTTGTGCAAGGAATCGGGAATCCAGAAACGCCTCAAGGCCAGGATCAGGATTCCGGCCGCCGCACAGCCGAATACAACGCCCAGCGCGAGCGTTAAACATAGATCAAGACCTGCCTCGGCAACGCCTTTTTGAATCTCATCCGCCTGCACCATTGTAAAAACCAGAACAGCCAGTACGGCACCCAGGGGGTCGACGACAATGCCTTCCCATTTCAAAAGCGCGCCAAGCCGGCTGCGGAGACGAATATGCCGTAACAACGGCCCGATCACCGTCGGTCCCGTCACCACGAAAACGGCGCCGAGCAATGCGGCTATCGGCCAGCGGAAATCCAGCAGATAATGGGCGGCCATTGCGCCGATCAACCAGGAGATGAATACGCCGAGTGTCGTCATCCGAAAAAACACGCCTTCGATATCGCGCAGTTCTCTGAACCGCAGACTCAAACCGCCCTCGTACAGGATGACGGCGACGGAAAGGGAGACGATCGGCGATAAGAGATCGCCGAACAGGGTGTCCGGTTGCAGCAAACCCGTCAAGGGACCTGCAACGGTTCCTGCTGATAAAAGAAGCAGGATGGATGGGAGCTTCAGTCTCCAAGCGACCCATTGCGCAAGTATGCCGAGGATGATGATCCCCGTTACCTGGAATAATGCTTGGTGCGGCAAGTGTGTGACCTCCAGGAATAGAATGATGGAAGTTGAATGATAGGATTTGTTCACTGTAATGCGTATGGAATGTGTAACAACATATTCGGGGATTGTAAATAGTGTTTATCCGTTAGAATTTGATTTTAAATCCATACGCCCACGAGCAGTAAAAATGCAGTCGTCAGACCGCCGATGCGCAACAGCTCATAAATTTTTGTGGATTGTTTCCATTCGGTTTATCCACCATTGCCTAATAGTGCAGGGGGGCGGCTACAACAACCTATCGGTAGAGAGCCATGGAGATATGATGAAGGGTTGACTATGGATACAAATTGTGTGCATGTAAAAACCGAATATAGAAGAAGAGCGGAATCAGAGCGCCTGCCTTTAACATGGCAGATCCTCATTCTCCGGATGACGATGCTGGTATTATAAATACTTCGACGGCGAAATAAAAAAACCATATATACATATAACCGTTGCTTAAAAAATTTGGGCCTATGGCATCTCAGAATGATTCGAACAGCGCGCAGGGAACGCATATTGAAGAAAAGCCTTCTGATAAGAAGATAAAATCCGCAGTAATGCAGATTCCCAACCGCTATTCGATTCGAGAAAGCGGTTCCGAGAAGGAGAAGGGGCTCTCATGCCTTGAAGCGCCGAATCTATCTGTTTATATCAAGTTCGGTTTTTCTATACCCGCTCCGATGGTCGGTAAAGCCGTTGCAGGGACCATATATCTCGATGGGGTTGCTCAAAGCGGACCGCTTTTGGATCATGCCAGGCAGGTTTACAATTTCGACCATCATGAAGGCTGCGTGCGACTGTTCACGCTTGCCACCTGTGAACAGGTCTTGTTGATGATTAAAAAAGGACTAGATCTGTGCAGTCGGGAATGGAAAATCTATGCAAATGACCCGGATCTGGATACTGTCCTGGCCATTTGGCTGCTGTTGAACCATATCCGTATCAACGAGCAGGAAGCCATCCGTGAGAACATCCTATTCCCCCTGATTCGTCTCCAGGGCTGCATTGATTCGTTGGGTTTGGAAGTGAAGCCGCTGACCGGTCTGCCGCCCGGTTTGCTGAATCAGTGTCAGCGCATTATTGATCACCTGCGGCGAAAAGAGGTTCAAATCAAGAAAGACGGTCGCTGGGAGCAGACCGACTTTTTGGAGTACACAGCCGACATATTACAGGAAATCGATCAAATTGTATATGAATCCAAAAAATTAGGCAAACTTTTGGGCGTTGAGGAGCTTGCCCGCGTCAATCTTTCAGACACCCGTGTTGCGGTGGTATTACAGTCTGATTTGGGTATTTATGAAATCGAACCCCAGCTTAAAAAAATATACGGCGGCACAATCGGTATTGCGATTTTAAAAAGATCCCAATCAGCCTATACGTTGCGCAAGGTTGATCCGTTTTTAAAAGGCGACTTAGAGGATGTCTATGAAAAATTGAATTTTATGGACCCGGCCGTTAAATACCGTAACATGAATAATAAATGGGGAGGCGCATCCGATATCGGAGGCTCGCCGCGCGAGAACGGTACGCGGCTGGCACCGGAAGAAATTGCAAAGGCCTGCCGGGAGACTTTTCAGAGTTATTCCTTTATTCAAAGGATGTTCCAGTTCCCTCTCCTGGCTGCATCCTGCTTGATACTATTCTTTATAGCGAATTTGGCAGCGTTCTACTGGTCCCCAGGCAAGTGGTTCAACCGACCCGGTTTGGATGCGCTCATTTCCGATCCAGGCACAGGATTCAGCATCGTCATGATCCTGCTGACTTCGGTCATTCTGACATGTACATCCAACCGACGACTATGGCAATTCGGGATTATCCTACCTATTGGGAAATCATGGTGGTTCTTTTTGCCTTTTGCTATCTTGGCAGGATTCGCCGGTGGAGCCTGGATGCAGGTTCCACGAACCGATTCGCCGACTTTCAATGATATACACCTGCTTTCGGCCTGCGTCATACTGCCTTTCGTGTCTGAATACCTTTTCAGGGGTGTGCTTCACGGCATCCTCTCCCAAAATGCAAAAATACAAAGCAGTGTGAGCCGCTATTTCATCTCGTGGCCCAATCTGGGGACCTCCTTATTGTACGCCTTTTGCCTGACCTTCCTGCCGGTTTTCCAGAACGGCACCTTGGACATCTTCACCATCCATTTCAAACCAGGTTCTGTTTATTTTAGTGCACTGATTTTCAGTATTTCTCTGGGATTCGTCCGGGAGCGTTCCCATAGTTTTTTCGTCTCCTATCTGTTTCACCTGGTTTCGGTCGTTCTGATCGTATATTTCCCGGCCATTTTGATGCATATAGACCGAATGATCTAAATTCTATACAAATATCATCAATCTTCGTGATCTTTCATCACATGCACGTTTCGTTGTCATTTTTTTTTAAGATCCAATTCCGGATATAATTTTTGTGCGCATTCCGGACAAATTCCATGGCTGAATTCGGCTTCCGAGTGGTCTTTGATGTATTGCTCGATCTGGGTCCAGTATCCCTTGTCATCTCGAATTTTTTTACAGGAAGCACAAATCGGTAGAAAACCGCGCAGTATTCGCAAGTCTTCCATTGCTTTCTCACGTTCACGAACGGCCTGTTCACGGCTTTGCTCAATTTTTTTTCTTTTCAGGCCGAGTACGGCGGTCACCCATATGGCATATATGGCGATAACGCGATTGAAAATGACTTTCCACATTTCATTGGCTTCCGGTTGCCATAATAAGGCGAAAATCACAAGAGCCGTGGAAACGACGGCTATTAAAATTATCAGCTCTTTCTGAAAAAACCAAAGGGAAAACAATATGGGGGTAATGTAAAGCACACCAACGGCTGCGCCCAGCGGAACGGTCAGGTCGAATAATAGTATCATTGCCATCAGGATCCCACAGGCAAGATAAGGCCTATAGACATTTTTACTGGCGGCGCCTGAATGTTTTTTCGCAATTTTTTCGGCCATGGCCTCTTCTTTTACATGCGATGATTTGTTCGCTGTGATGTGTATAATATACTTAGCAACATATGCTGGGATTGTAAATCGTTTTCATTTATACTATGAATCGAAGCAGTAATGGATTAATATCATTCAATCGCCATGGAATCCCTTGTGATTCGCGCGTGGAATGCCGGCGGCAGCTCCGTCTTTTTCGTTTTAATCAAAAACAAGCGGGAGGTTTTCGATGAAACCACAACAAGCATCTTATCGGAATTGGATTGCCATATTCATTTGCGCAACCAGCCTGGTTTCGATGAATGCAACGGCAGTGGAAAATTCATCACCGGCAGCGGATGCAAATGAACAAAAAGTACTTTTTTCCATTAAGGCCGACAATCCAGTCAGCGGGCATACGGGAAAAATCGTGGATGCCGGAAAGTCCATCGGCCGCGGCATTGATCGTTTGGAAAAAAAAGCTGGCGGCTACTTTGGGACCTGGATCAATGCCCGGACCGTATTTGGAATCACTTGGCTCAAAATGCTTTTTTGCCTGTTGCTGATTTTCCTGGTTGTCTTGATCGAACGCGTATCGCAATGGTTCATCAAATCGAAATTAAAGGATGTCGATTCCGACGACGAGAATGTTTCGTGGGGGCGGTTGTTTTTAAAGGCGCTCTCCAGGCCCTTGTCGCTATTTATTTGGGTTTACGGCATCTATCTGGCCGTATCGCCACTCTTTTCCCATTTTAAAAGCGAAAACGGTGATAACTTACTACAGCTGACGGCTCAGAAGACAGCCGACATCGGAGGCACCATCGCCATTATCTGGCTGCTTTTCCGCCTGGTGGAGCTGATGGACCTGCGTCTCAGAAAATGGGCGGCCGGCACCGAAAGCACCATCGACGATATCCTGGCACCCATGGTCGGTAAAACCCTGCGAATTTTCATACTCGCCATGGGTGTCATTATCCTGATCCAGAACCTCACCGGCATTGAAATCGGTCCCTTGCTGGCCTCCCTCGGGCTCGGCGGTCTCGCCTTTGCCCTGGCGGCAAAGGATTCGGTAGCCAATTTTTTCGGCACACTGACCATCCTGTTCGACAAGCCGTTTCAAGTGGGGGAGCGGATCATTATCAGCAATTACGACGGCACCGTTGAATCCGTTGGCTTTCGCAGTACCCGCATTCGGACCCTGGCCGGCAACGTCGTCACCATCCCCAATGAAAACGTGATCAACACAACCGTGGAGAACGTCAGCCGCCGCCCCAATATCCGCTGGCTTACCAACTTCACCATCACCTATGATACACCGCCGGAAAAGGTGGAAAAGGCGGTGGAAATCATCCGCAGCATTTTAGACAATCATGAAGGCATGCATCAGGATTGGCCGCCGCGGGTCTATTTCAACGGTTTCAATGATTGGTCGCTGAACATCCTGGTGGTGGCCTGGTATCATCCCCCCGACTGGTGGAGCTATTGCGTCTGGCTTCAGGAAACCTGCTTGCGGATTTTAAAGACCTTTAATGCGGAAGGCATCGATTTCGCTTTCCCCAGCAGGACGATCTATTTGTCCGATGTCGACAAACGGCAACCAGAAAAAAATGTACTTTCCGGATCATTCTCAGCTTCTTGAGGCATTGATCCAAAAGGGTCGATTTGGACGAAGAGTTAATAAAGACCGATTTTTATCTTTCTTTCCTCCTTTGCTCTGCTTGGCTTTATAATGGCAGGAATACCCACCACGGCTATCATCGCTCTGGCAGGTCTCTCTCCAGCTTCGCTCAAGGAAAAATATCCTGAAATTTTTCTATGGGACTTTTGACTTCTTCCGGGAGTCTCAGTCTGCTTTTTCCTCCCAGCCTGCCTGTCATCATGTTTGGTGTCGTTTCTCAGACGAGTATCAATAAACTGTTCACCGCCGGGATGGTGTCGGGGGTTCTGCTAATCGTTTTACTGTCCCTGTATAGTGTTTTTACAGCCTGGAGGTCCAAAGCCGTCCGTATCCGACCGTCCGTAAAGGAGTTGATCCAGGCTGGAAATAAAGCCAAATGGGAACTATTCATTCCTGTATTGATGGGACTGGGAATTTCCGGTGGATTCGTAACCCTGGGTCGGCATTGGGTCGGTCGGCATTGGGTGGCATTGGGTCGGAGCAAGCTGAATGCGCGATAATCAAGGATTTGACCTCAAAACAAGGCCTTTTTTAAGCCTTAAAACTAGTTTTTGGGGGGTGAAAATGGCCTTTTAAGAAATGAAGCTGCCGCGGGGAGCGAGATTGCCTATACCTTTCTTGTGGGCGGTAAGGTGGACTCCGTCACTTAATAGGAAGTTGCGCCTTGACAGAAATATATGTACATATTAAAGTGTACGTAAAATTTGGAGGCGCTTTATGCAAATTAATGCTGTTGAATTCAGAGCGAATTGTTTTCAAATATTGGATCAGGTGAGGACCACGCATAAGGAAATCATTATTACCAAACGTGGGAAACCCATTGCCAAGATAGTCCATATTGAGCAAAAGGATTGCCAAGATCCCTTACTTGGCGCCTTACCGGATTCCGGTCGGACAGTGGGAGATTTGACCCAACCATTAATCAATGCCGATGACTGGGAAATCGATTGATGATATTGCTGGACACCCATATTTGGTGGTGGGCGCTTTCTGAACCAGAAAATCTTTCGGCGACAGCTTTGGCAACTATCAAGGAAACAAAGGCAGATGCACGTTTGATAGCATCCATTTCAATTTGGGAATTCGCCATGATGGTTGCAAGGAAAAAGATTGAGTTGAAAACGTCTCCTGAAAGCTGGCTATCCCGGGCGATCCATGGCACCGGAATCCAGGTGATTGAGCTGTCGCCGGAAATCGCAGTTGAATCATGTCGCTTACCGGGCGAATTCCATCGTGATCCTGCTGATCAAATCATTGTCGCCACCGCGCGCGTCCACAATTTATCGCTTGTTACTAAAGATCAAAAAATCCTCGGCTATCCCCATGTAAAAACAATTTGGTGAAAAAAGATGACGCAGGCAGGCGCGGATGAAAACGGCGTTGAGCAGACCCGAGGCACAAAGGTTCAAGTCCGCACTTGACCATGTCGCGTCATCAGTGGATAAAAAATATCCATAGATGACGCAGATGAAAGACGTTTTCAATAAACGGATTTGGCACCATTGGCCTTCAATAATACAATCAATTCCATTTGATTGTATTGCTCGGCATAAGCAAGGGCATTGTATCCCAATTTGTTTTTGATATTGACGTCCGCGTTGTTTTCAATAAGCAATTTTACGATGGGCATGCGGCCATAGTAAATGGCGTAGGTCAATGCTGTCCAGCCATCATTATTTTGTTTGTTGAGATCCGCACGCTTTTTAACAAGAGCCACCGCAAGCGGGTAGTATTCATAATACGCAGCATAGAGCAGGGCCGTCCATCCATCGTTGTTTTGCATATCGGGATTGGCGCCGTTTTCAATCAAGTATTCAGCAATGGCATAATTGCCGCTTTGCGCAGCCAATATTAGGGCTGTATTTCCATGCGCGTCTTTTTCATTAAGATCGGTGCCTTTGGCATGGACTTTTTTGACTTCATCCAATAGTTGATATCCAACTGCGGAATGCAGGGTATGGGAACGGCATGAAAAGAAAATCAGCAAAGCACAACATATGAAACAACTGATCAGTTCTCGTCTCATATGGTTCGTCCTTTCGGAAGGAGTCTGTTAAAAATTTGGAGCCACCGCGCGGGATCGAACCGCGGACCTACTGATTACGAATCAGTTGCTCTACCGGCTGAGCTACGGTGGCTTTTTGGGCGGTATAACCTGAAAAAGAAAGAACCTGAAAAGTGAAAGGCTTTTACCACATGGGCGGAAATGGGGTCAAGGGCTTTTTAGGGGAGCGACTTGAATTCCTTCTTTTTTGCGGGGCACGAAGCCCAGGCGCTTAAGCATGGCCAGGTCGTCGGCCAGGGAAATGCCGGTGGTGGTCAGGTAATTATCGGTCATGATGCCGCTGGCGCCGGCAAAGAAAATCAGAGGATGGAGATCCATGAGATTGGTGGCGCGGCCACCGCAGATGAGGATGTCCTTGGCCGGCAGGACATAGCGGAACAGGGCAATGATTTTCAGGCAGCGCAGGGGAGTAAGATTTTGACAGTTTACCAAAGGTGTGCCGGCAATGGGTACCAGGAAATTGAGGGGTACGGCGTCCACATCCAGGTCGCGCAGGGCCAGGGCCAGTTCCAATACCTGAGCGTCGTTTTCACCCAGGCCGAAAATTCCGCCGGAGCAGATCGACAAACCGGCTCTTTGAGCGGCCTTCAGGGTGGCAATGCGTTCCTCATAGGTATGAGTTGAACAGATCTGCTGGAAAAAGCTTTGACTGGTTTCCAGATTATGATGGTAACGGGTCACACCCGCGGCTTTGAGCAGTTCCATATCGGTCTGATCCAGAATGCCCAAGGAGGCGCAGGTGGCAATATGCTCTTTGCCAAGTCCGGCCAAGGCCTCGGCCACGGCCGCAACTTCGTGCTTTGGCAGGCGCCGGCCACTGGTAACAATGGAATAGCGGTTGATGGGGGTCTGGGCCGCCCGCAATCCGCCTTGCTGCAACTCGTTTTTATTCATCAAACCATAGATGGGGGCATCGGTGCGGGCATGGGCGGATTGGGCGCAAAAGCGGCAGTCTTCGCTGCAGCGGCCGGATTTGCCATTGCAGATACAGCACAGGTGAATGCTGTTGCCGAAATTATGGCGCCGGATCAGGTCTGCACCGGCCAGGAGCGCCATGGTGTTCTCTTCCGGCAGCCGGGCCAGTTCCAACAATTGGTCATGTCCGGGAACGATTCCTTCAATTATGGCTTCCGCCAATTCAAACATAGCCTTAGCATTCATCATTGGACCTCCTAACAGCAGGCTGAAGACCGAAGGCTGAAGGCTGTAAGAGAGGAGGATTTTGGTTTATTTTTTACTTTCATTTTTTTCCTTCAGTCTTCAGCCTTCAGCCTTCAGTCTATTTTTTGATATTCCCTCATCAGCGAGTCGCCATCAATCCGTGGCAAAGGCTCAATCTCTGCCAGCACGGATGTACTTCCGTAAAATTCAATGGCCTTTTTATTGCTGAGATTTTTCGGGCCGTTAATGACCACCCCCAGGATGGAAAGACCATAACGCCGCATTTGCTCCAAGGACAACAAAGTATGGTTGATGGTGCCCAGGGTGCTGCGGGCCACCAGCAGGACCGGCAGGCCCAGTTGTTTCATGAGATCCAGCATGAAATCGGTCCGGTTCAGGGGCACCATGAGGCCGCCGGCGCCTTCCACGATGAGATGGCGGCCGGGGGCCGGGACCGGGGCCTGGAAACACTCCAGGCGGATTTGAACCCCCTCCAGTTCGGCCGCCGCATGGGGGGACAGGGGCCGGCTGAGCCGGTAGGTCTCTGGATGAAAATGGTCGTGGGGCAGACCGGTGACCTGCTTGAGCCATTCCGTGTCCGTGGACGGCGCGAGACCGCTCTGGACGGGCTTCCAGTAATCGGCTTTCAATCCCAGGAGGAGCAGGGCGCATACCAGGCTTTTGCCCACATCCGTGTCCGTGCCGGTGACAAAGAATTTTTGCGGCCATTCAAAGCCCATGGTTTTTTCTCCAGGCGGCAAATAGTTCAATGAGATTTTCGATCTGTTCCCGGGTATGGGAGGCTGACAGGGACAAACGGATGCGGGCCTGCCCCAGGGGCACGGTGGGCGGCCGGATGGCCACGGCCATGATCCCGTTTTCCTCCAGCCAGGCGGAAAGGGCCAGGGTGGCCTGTTCATCGTAGGTGAGCACCGGAATGATCTGGGTGGTGGAACCGCCGGTGTCATAGCCAAGCGCCTGCAGGGCCTTGCGCAAATAGTCGGCGTTGGCCTGCAGCCGGCTGCGCTCCGCCGAGAGTTGGGGAATCAAATCCAGGGCCGCGTCAATGGTGCCGATGATTGCCGGCGGCAGGGCCGTGGAATAGATGAAGCCCGGGCAGCAGTTCACCAGATATTCCCGCATGGCTGCGGAAGCGGTGATATAGGCGCCGAAAGAGCCGCAGGCTTTGCTGAAAGTGCCCATGGTGAGACTCACGCCCTGGTCCTGGGTGAGGCCCAGGCCCCTTGGTCCGCAAACGCCGGTGGCATGGGCATCATCTACAATTAGCAAGGCGCCGTATTCTTCCGCCAGGGCGGAAAGGGCGGCAATGTCACTGCAATCGCCGTCCATGCTGAAGACCGATTCGGTGATGATCAGGATGCGGGAAAAATCTTTGTCGCAATTTTCGGCAAGCAGACTTTTAAGATGGTCCAGACGGTTGTGCCCATAGGGCCGGACTCGGCAGCGGCAGAGGCGCGCGCCGTTGATCAGGCTGTTGTGGTTCAATTCATCGGAGAGGATCAGGGAACGCTTGTCCGCCAGGGCCGGCAAAATGGTCAGATTGGCTTGGAAGCCGGAATTGAAGATCAGGGCTGCCTCTGTGCCTTTCAGCTCGGCCAGTTTTTGTTCCACCTGCTCCACACAGTCAAAGGTGCCGCAGATCAGGCGCGAGGCCGTGGCCCCGGCCCCGTATTTTTCCATGAAGAGCCGGGCCCGTTCCTGGAGGGCCGGATGTTTGGACAAGCCCAGGTAGTCGTTGGAGGAGAAATTCAGCATGGTACGGCCCGCCACTTGCACCAGCACATCCGAGAGCGGGGTGACGGGTCTGAGCCGTCGCAGCAGATGCTGCTGCCGGCGCCGGTTGAGTTCGTCTGCAATGAATTGATAGCGGTCGGTGTTGGTTCTCATTCCGGAATTTTTTCCTGGGAAATCACGTTGTGCATGGCCCGGGTGAGGACGGTCAGATCTTTTCCGTCAATGATATAGGGTGGCATGACATAGACCAGCTTGCCAAAGGGCCGGACCCAGACCCCTGCCTGGACAAAGCGCTGCTGCATTTCGGCCATGTTCACCTGCTGATGGAGTTCCACCACGCCGATGGCGCCCAGCACGCGCACCTCCGCCACCTGGGGCAAAGCGCGGCAGGGGGCCAATTCCTCGCTGAGCTGTTTTTCAATGCCGGCCACCTGTTCCTGCCACGGGCCGGTGATCAGCAGCTCCAGGCTGGCCGCGGCCACGGCGCAGGCCAGGGGATTGGCCATGAAGGTGGGGCCGTGCATGAACAGTCCCGGACGGCCCCGGCTGATGGTTTTGCTCACCGTGGATGTGGTCAGGGTGGCGGCCAGGCTCAGGTAGCCGCCGGTGAGGGCCTTGCCCAGGCAGAGGATGTCCGGGTTGACCCGGGCCTGCTCACAGGCAAACAGGCTGCCGGTGCGGCCGAAGCCCGTGGCGATTTCATCCAGGATCAGCAGGACGTCATATTCCCGGGCCAGTTCCGCCACCCGTTTCAGAAAGGCCGGGGCGTAAAAGCGCATGCCCCCCGCACCCTGGACAATGGGTTCCAGAATCACGGCGGCAATCTCGGCATGGTGGTCGGCCAGAATTTGCCGGAACTCCGTAATGTCCTCTTCCTGAAATGGGCGCCGGTAGCTGGCCGGCGGGGCCGGCGCAAAATATTGGGCGGGCAGGATGCCTTGAAACAAGGCATGCATTCCGCCAAGGGGATCGCAGACGGACATGGCGGCAAAGGTGTCGCCGTGGTAGCCCCCCCGCACGGTGAGCAATTTGTGCTTTTGGGGCAGGTTGCGGGCCTGCTGGAATTGCAGGGCCATTTTGACGGCCACTTCAACCGCCACGGAACCGGAATCGCAGAAAAAGACCTGATCCAGTCCGGCCGGGACCGTAGCCAGGAGCAGCTCGGCCAATTCCACGGCCGGGCCGTGGGTCAGGCCGCCGAACATGACATGGGCTGTTTTTTCCAATTGGGCCTGGGCAGCAGCGTTCAATACCGGGTGGTTGTAACCGTGGATCACGGCCCACCAGGAGGCCATGCCGTCGATGAGCTCGCGGCCGTCCTCCAGAATGATGCGCACGCCCCTGGCTGCACGCACCGGGTATACCGGCAAGGGGTCGATCATGGAGGTGTAAGGGTGCCAGATATGTTTGCGATCGAATGCCGATAGATCCCGGACGGATTTCATTTTCCGGGCTCCGCCGGGTGTACTTGGAGCAAATTCATGGGGATTCCGGGCGGTTTCAGACAAAGTTCACATCTCCTGACAAGACCCGCAGGGAGCGGCCGTTGTCGTCCATGATGAGCAGGGCGCCGTCATGGTCGATATCCTGCGCGGTGCCGCTGTGGGTTTGATGGTTCAAGGTCACCGTCACCCGGCGGCCGATGGTATTGGTCATGGTGCGCAAGCGCTGGATGACCGAATCAAAACCCTGGGAAAGGGCAGCCTGGTAAAGAGTTTCGAATTCCTGCAGAAATTGCCGCAAAAGGCCCACCCGGGAATAGGTCCTGCCGCTTTCCAGGAACAGGGAGGTGGCGGTCCCACTAAGTTCCGGCGGAAACACGGCGGTGTTCACGTTCAAGCCTAGGCCCACGATCACGTGATTGACGGCATCCATGTCCGTGCTGATTTCGGTTAATATGCCGGCGAGCTTGCGCTGTCCGAGGAAAAGATCATTGGGCCATTTCACCAGGGCGGTAAGGCCGGTGTGGTTCCGCACTGAGTCGGCTGCGGCCACGGCGGACAAAAGGGTCAGGCGCGGCACTTCAAAAGGCGACAGGTCCGGCCGCAGGATCATGGAAAGGCAAATGCCTTCCCCCGGGGGGGAAAACCAGTAGCGGCCTTTGCGGCCTCGGCCGGCGGTCTGGGTTTCAGCCAGCACCAGGGTGCCTTCGGCTGCGCCTTGGACTGCCAGCTCCTTGGCCAGGGTGTTGGTTGATTCCAGGCTGTTGAAATGGTGGATGGCCTTCTTGCCCAGAAAAACAGTGCCCAGGTCTTGGCGGATCTCTTCCGGCAAAAGCTGGTCGGAGGTGCGCCGGAGCAGATAGCCTTTGCGGGGCAGGGATTCAATCATGTAGCCGTCCTGCTTTAACTTGCACATATGCTTCCAGACCGCGGCCCGGCTGATATTTACTTCCGCGCTCAGGTTCTCACCGGAAATCCAGCGGCCGTTGTTGTTTTTCAATATGGAAAGTATGCGGGCCTGGGTGGACATTCAGAACTCACTCTTTCGCCTTGTTCTCTTGCTCTTGCTCTTGCTCTTACTCTTGCTCTTAAATCGTAATCCAAGCTAAAGCCATCCAAATCTATATATTATCAGAACTTATAGATCATACCCCTAACTGTCAACCAAAAAAGATATAACCGGTTGACAATTGTAATCAGAATTTGGAGTTCAATCAACATCAGGCTTGCGCCTGAGTTTGGGCGGGTATATAACGACAGCCGAAAAAGGGTGGGGGTAGAGCTAGATTAAGAGCAAGAGTAAGAGTAAGAGTAAGAGTAAGAGGGGAAGATGAACCAGCTACCTGGAGCGGATATTTTTGTTGAACTCGGCCATCAGCTCCTGAAGGATCATACCAACAGGGTGTTGTCAGGGCTTTCCGGGTCCGAGCGCGCCCTGCTGACAGCCCGGTTGTTTCAGCAGCATCGCCAAAATCTGGTGGTGGTTCTGGCAAGTAGCCGGGAAGCGGAGCAGTTTCTCACGGATCTGCGCTTTTTTTTAAATAACGAAGACACCCCGGTTTTATATTTTCCGCCTTACAATCTACTGCCCTATAAAATGTTGCCCTATCACAATGAGATCGCCGCGGATCGCATCCGGGTTTTATTTCAGGTGATTCAGTCGGCCCGACCCTGGATTCTTGTCACCACCGTGGCCGCGGTCATGCGCCGGCTGATGCCCAAGACAACCCTTCTGGACTTTTCCGAACTGGTCATGGCCGGGGAGGAGCTCGACCGGGATGCCCTGGTGGAAAAAATGGTGGCCGGCGGCTATATCCGCAGCGCCATTGTGGAGGAGGCCGGTGATTTCTGCGTGCGCGGCGCCATTCTGGATGTTTTTTCACCCTTGTATCCGGACCCCCTGCGCATCGAGCTGTTCGGCGACACGGTGGATTCCCTGCGTTTTTTTTCCGTGGGCAGCCAGCGCAAACTGCGGGATGTGAGCGAGGCGATCATTCCGCCGGCCCGCGAGACCGTCATCAAGCAGGCGGATCTCAAGGATTTCATCATCCGGGTGCGCACCCGCGCCGCCGAGCAACAGACCGCCCCCACCGAGGTGCGCGGCATCATCGACAAGATCCGCAACGAGGGCTTTTTCCCAGGGATCGAAAGCTTGCTGTCCCTGATCTACCCCCGTCTGGACAGCCTGCTGAATTATCTGCCGGCGGATAGCCGCTTTGTGTTGTTGGAACCCGGGGCCCTGGAAGCAGCGGCCGTGGAAACCTTTGCCCTGGCCGCCGGCCAGTACCAGGCCGCCAGCCATGAGAATCGACTGTGCGTACCGCCTGAAGATCTTTACCTGGACTGGCCCGGTGTGCTGGAGGGCCTGAAGAGCCGATTCCGCATCAGCATGGAAGCCCTAACCATTGAAAAAGCCCTGGCAGATCAAGCCGGAAAAGGGGATGGGCTCAAGATCCAAATCCGGGACAATAGTGAAGTGCGCTCGGCCCTGCAGAACCCCATTGAAAAAGATTATCTGCTCAAGCCTCTGGTGGAATGGATTGAAGCTCGCAGGCAGGAGGGTCACAGCGTGCTCATGGTGTGCGGCACCCCTTCCCAGGCCGAGCGGTTGCGGGCCTTGCTTCAGCCTTACGGCCTGGAAGCGCGTATGCATACGGGCCTACCGGATCTTACCCGGGCCCGGGGACTGGTGTATATCTGCATCGGCCGCTTGTCCGCCGGTTTTGTCTGGCAGGCTGCGGGCCTGGCCGTCATCACGGAAAATGAGATTTTCGGAGAAAAGCGCCGCCGCAGGACCATCCCCAAAACGGACGTGCGCACCGAGCTTTTGGCCATTGAGGAGCTCAAGCAGGAGGATCTGGTGGTCCATGTGGAACACGGCATCGGCCGCTACCAGGGCCTTACCAAATTGAATCTGAACGGCGTGACCAATGATTTCCTGCTGATCCTGTACCAGGACGACGACAAGCTCTACCTGCCGGTGGAGCGCATGAACATGGTGCGCAAGTATGTGGGGGTGGACGGGATTGCGCCGGTGCTGGACAAGATGGGCGGCAAGGGCTGGGAGCGCACCAAGAAAAAAGCCAAGGAGGAAGTGGAAAAGATCGCCGGTGAATTGCTGGAATTGTATGCGGCCCGCAAGGTTCAACAAGGACATGCCTTTGAAAAGGCGGACAGTTATTTTAGGGATTTTGAGGCTGGTTTTGCCTATGAGGAGACCCGGGATCAGCTTAGGGCCATCGATGATGTCCTGGATGACATGGAGTCGGCCAATCCCATGGACCGGCTGGTGTGCGGGGACGTGGGTTACGGCAAGACCGAAGTGGCCCTGCGGGCCTCTTTCAAGGCGGTGAGCGACAGCAAACAAGTGGCGGTGCTGGTGCCCACCACGGTGCTGGCCGAGCAGCACTTCAAGACCTTCAGCGAGCGCTTCAAGCGCTATCCAGTGCAGATCGCCTGTCTGAACCGCTTCCGCGCCCCAAAGGAACGTAAACAGATCGTGGATGGACTGAAACAAGGAAAAATCGACATTGTGGTGGGCACCCATCGCCTGCTGCAAAAGGATGTGGGCTTCAAGGATCTGGGGCTGATCATTCTGGACGAGGAGCAGCGTTTCGGGGTCAAGCACAAGGAAAAACTCAAACAATTGCGCACCACCGTGGATGTGCTGGCTCTGACCGCCACCCCCATTCCGCGCACCCTGCACATGTCCCTCATGGGGATTCGGGATATCAGCGTGATTTCCACGCCGCCGGAACAGCGCCATCCCATCGTCACCTACATTTCCGAATATGACGACGGCATCATCGTGGATGCCGTGCGCAACGAGTTGAAGCGCAAGGGCCAGGTTTTTTTCATCCACAACAACATCCACACCATTGAGAAAATCGCCGGTCATTTGCGCAAACTGCTGCCTGAAGTCCGCCTGGCCGTGGCCCACGGCCGTCAAAACGAAGACGAGCTGGAAAAAGTCATGGTGCGTTTCATTGCCAAGGAAATCGACATGCTGGTCTGCACCACCATTGTGGAATCCGGCCTGGACATTCCTTCGGCCAATACCATCCTGATCAACCGGGCTGATCGCTTCGGTCTTTCCCAGATCTACCAGTTGCGGGGCCGGGTGGGCCGGGCCGATGAACAGGCCTATGCCTACCTGTTCATTCCCAAGGAAACCCTCCTGGGCAAGGACGCCCAAAAGAGGTTGAAGGTGCTTATGGAGCACAGTGATCTGGGGGCCGGGTTCCAGATCGCCATGAGCGATCTGCAAATCCGGGGGGGCGGGGATGCCCTGGGGGTTTCCCAGTCCGGCCATATCGCCGCCGTGGGGTACGACATGTTCCTGCAATTGCTGGAAAACGCCGTTTCCGAGCTGAAAGGCATGCCGGTGCTGGAGCCCCTGGAGCCGGAAATCAACGTGGCCTTGTCAGCCTTCATCCCTGAAAATTACATCCCGGACATTGACCAGCGGCTCACCGCCTATCGGCGGCTGGCCAAAATGGTTGAGCTCAAGGAAATCAATGCCTACAAGGAAGAGCTGCAAGACCGCTTCGGCCCCCTGCCGGAACCGGCCCTTAGTCTGCTCCTGAAAATCATGCTGAAAATATTGGCAAAAAATGCCGGGATCAAGCGCCTGGATTTGACCGGGCCCCAATTGAGCCTGCATTTTTCCCCGGTGCATCAGAAAAATCCCCTGGGAATCGTGGACCTGGTGGGCGCAACCCCGGATCGGTTCCAGTTCAGCGCGGACAGCGTGCTGAAAATTCGGCTGGCCACCCTGGCCCCCAACCCGGCCCTGGCAGAAACCAAAAACATCTTGAAAGAAATAGCCCGGCGTGTTAACTGCTGAAAATTAGGCCCGTGACACACAGGGAACGGATTTTTGCCATGCTGACAATTCCGAGGAATTCGCAAGGGTGCGGGAGGGGCAGACCTTGGTTGGTGATGGCCGGCTTGTTGGGGCTGGGCATCTGGCTGACGGCTCCGGGCTGGGTTTTATTTTCAGGCTGTTCAAAAAGTCGACCCCACCCTGGAAATGAGAAGCTGATCGGCATCGGCCGGCATATTGTGACGGCACTTGATTTCAATAAAGCCCTTGAATTCGCCAAAACCGCCTATCCGCACAATGCCATGCGGGATACTGAAACGGCCCGCATGATCAAAACCCGTTTGTTGAACGAGCTGACCGAGGAACTTTTGCTGCTGACCAAGGCTGAGGAAATGAATATCCGTGTTGAGGATAATGAATTGGAAGCAGCCCTCATGGAGATCAAAAAGGATTATCCGGACAACACCTTTGAAGAGACTTTTCTGGAAAATGCCATTTCCTATGAAGCCTGGAAAAACCAGCTCAGAAAACGCCTGTTGATGGAAAAACTGATTACCTTGGAATTTGAGGCCAAAATCCGGGTAACCCCCGCGGACATCGCCGATTATTACAAGCTTAAAAATCAGGGTCCCCTGGAGCGGGTCAAGGACAAGGATGATGTGGACGAAGCCGTGGTGAAGGAGATCCGCCGTTTCAAGGCGGAAAATGCATATAAGGACTGGATGGGAGCCATTCAGAAACAGTATCCGGTGGAACTCAATCAGAAATTATGGGATGAAATTCTCGCAGAGAAATTTTTGGACAATGGCAAAAGCAGTGACGGAAACGAACAATGAAAATGGCTTATGAAGTTAGGGCAGGGATCAGGATATGGTTGGTTGTGGCGATATGGATTTTCGTGCCGGTCATCGGTGGCCTGGCAAATCCTCCCCGGGCCCGGGCTGATGTGGTGGACCGGATTGTGGCGGTGGTGAATGAGGAAATCATCACCCTGAGCGAGTTTGATGAATTCTTCAGTCCCTATACCCAGAAAATCAAGGCCTACGGCTACAATTCAGAAGAGGAAAGCCGCATGCTCTTCAACTTGCGGGAAAACCTCATCAACCAGATGGTGGACAAGAAATTGACGGATCAGGAAATCCGTCGCCTGGCCCTCAATGTTACGGAAGCTGAGCTGGATAATGCCATTGAAAGGATCAAGGAAAGAAATCGTTTGACCGATGAAGACCTGCGCAAACGCTTGGGGGTCGAGGGCCTTTCCATGGAAGAATATCGCACCGAGATGCGCGAGCAGCTTTTGCGGGCCAAACTGGTGGACCGGGAAGTGAAATCCAAAATCATTGTCACGGACGAGGACCTGCGGGACTATTATGATAAAAATATGGAAAAATTTTCAGAGGATACCACCTACCATCTGCGCAACATCGTCATGAAGACATCGGTCTATACAGATGCGGATGAGAAAAAGGCCGTGGCCGATCGCATGAAAATGATCCTGGAACGACTGAACCAGGGGGAGTCCTTTGAAAGTCTGGCCCGGGTTTACTCAGAATCCCCCTTTGCCGATGAGGGCGGCGATCTAGGCTTCATCAATAAAAAAGACCTGGCCCCCCGGATCCAGGCGGCCCTGGATAAAATCAGCCCCAGGCATTTTACCGAAATCATCGAAACCGAACAGGGGTTGCAGGTGTTCTACCTGGAGGAGGCCCGCGCTTCCCAGTCCAAACCTTTGGAAGAGGTCCGCTCCCAGATTGAGGAAAAATTGTATTCCCAGATGCTGGACCAACGTTTTAAAGACTGGGTGGCGGAATTGCGCAAGGAAGCCTACATCAAAATCATCAACTGAGGCCTATGATCACGGAGCAGAAAAACGACTCTCTCGGCGCATATCTGCAATCGGCCAGAAAAGCCCGCGGTCTGGATGTGAAGGCCCTTTCGGCCCAGACCAAGATTTCCGCCCAGGTCATTCGCCAGATGGAAAATGAAGAGCATGAGCAGTTGCCTGACCCGGCTTTTGTCAAGGGTTTTTTGCGTTTATACTCGGCGGCCGTGGGTTGCGACGGGCAGCAGGCGCTGGCGCTTTATCTGGAAAGCCGGGAGCGGCATGAAAGAGAAATGGCTCTGCAGCGGGGCGAGCGCAATGGCGGACGCTTTTGGCTCAACATGTTCATCAGCCTGGGGGCCCTGGGGAGCATCATGACCCTTTCCCTATATATGATTCCCGAGTCCGGCTTTTCCAAGCGCGGTCTGGAATCCCCGGAATATACCGTTGAAGCCATGGCGCCGTCTTCGTCGGCGGCCCTGTCCGGGGAGAATGCAGCGGACGCGGAAGCGAATCCGCCCGAACCGGCGCCGGAGGAAAAATGGCTGCTAAACATTCATGCGGTGGAGGATACCTGGTTGAAGGTCCTGGTGGATGCGGAACCCTTTCGGGAATACCGCCTGAAGCGCGGGGACCGGCTGGAGCTTTCCGCCGCGGACAATGTTAATTTACTTCTGGGCAGCGCCACTGCCGCTAAAATGACCTTGAACGGTAAACCGGTGACGATTTACGGCAAAAGCGGGCAGACCGTCAACCTGGATCTGCCCTGATGCCGTCTGCGCCTGCTGCCGCGGCAATGTTGCCGGCCCGCTGATATCCATGTCCCAATTTTCCACCCCGGCCATTCTGTTGCGACGCATTTCACATGGGGATCATGATTTGATTCTGACTTTTCTTACCCTGGAAAAAGGTAAGATTGCGGCCATTGCCAAACATGCCAAAAAAAGCGTCAAACGCTTTGCCGGAGTGCTGGAGCCTTTTTCCCTCATGGACCTGGTCTGCTCCAAGGGCCGGGGGGAATTGCTGGTCCTGCAGGAAGCGACTTTGATCCATCCCCATGACCGCATCCGCTGCAACATGCACAAGACCGCCTATGCCAATTATTGGTCGGAAATCATGCATATCTTTATGGAGGAGGGGCGGCCCCAGAATTCCCTTTACGAGCTTCTGAAATGCGTCCTGTCGGCCTTGGACAGCGAAAGGATGACACCGGAGGTGCTCAGCCTTTTTTTCCAGATGCGTTTTTTGTCTTTGGCCGGACTCTCGCCGGAACTGGCGGAATGCTGCACCTGTCGGCAACCCCTGGAGCACACCTGCGGGAATCGCCTGACCCCCCGGTTCAATCAAGGCAGCCTGGTTTGCGAAACCTGCCTGCCCTGGAATGCCCGGCATATGTCTCTCACCAAAGGCACGGTGAAGAAACTCAAGTGGATCAACAGCGCGGACATGAGAAAGGCCGAGCGCATCCGGTTTTCGCCCCAGGCCATCCAGGAAGGGCTGGCCTTTTTAGAGATGTTTGTTGCCTTTCAACTGGGACGGGAGCCTAGGAGTTTGGGGGTTTTGAGAGAGATTAGAAAAAAGTGAGCTAAAACTTTAATTGTTAAGGAATATAAATATGCTTCCCACGTTGCATGATTTCCTGAAAAATAACCTGGTCCAAGCCTCCGCTCCCTGCCGCATTGATTTCGGCGGGACCTTGGACATCCGCACCTTTCATTATCCCCTCCGGCATCTTGGTCCCTGCACGGTGAATCTGGCTTTGGACTTGCGTACCAGCGTGACCCTTGAACCCTATCATGCAGGCCGGGTTTGCATCCTGTCCCGGGGCTTTGAGCCGGCGGAGTTTGTCTTGGCTGAGGCGCCTTTTGATCATCCCCTGGGTTTGATGTTCGCAACGGCCGCGTATTTTCAGGCCCAGGGGGTGCTCATCCGCATCGACTCGGCTTCGCCGCCCAGAAGCGCCCTGGGGGGTTCATCGGCAGCGGCGGTGGCCCTGACCGCGGCCCTGGACCGGGCTGTTCGAGGCGGAGCCAAGGGGCTGTCCGGCCGGCAGATCGCCTTGCTGGCCCATACCATTGAGGAAACCGTGGCCGGGGTGCCTTGCGGCCTACAGGATCAACTGGCGGCGGTTTATGGGGGTGTGCATGCCTGGTACTGGCCCGGCAGTCCGGAGGAACCGGCCTTCCGGCGCAAAAGACTGGCTGGGAGGGAGCGCCATGGGGAAATCGAGGAACATCTGCTGGTGGCCTATTGCGGCATTCCCCATGAATCCCGCAACATCAACGGGCAATGGGTCAGCCGGTTTCTGCAGGGCCGCTTCCGGGCCGAATGGGGCGAGATCGTGGCCTTAACGAAAAAATTTATTGATTCGATCCAGGATCGAAATTATAAGGATGCTGCTTCGGCCATGAAAAGCGAAACCGCCATCCGCCGACGCATGACGCCGGATGTCCTGGATGATCTGGGGGAAAAGCTGGTGGACAGCGCTGCCCGGCATGACTGCGGCGCCCGGTTTGCCGGGGCCGGCGGCGGCGGATGTATCTGGGCCATGGGACCAAAGGCGCAGATGCAGCACATGAGACCGGTCTGGCAGGAAATTCTGGCTGAACGGAAGACGGGGGAATTGCTTCAGACCGGTATCGATCCCTTGGGGCTTTCCGTAACTGTAACCGCGCGCGGAGCATGATTTTATCGAACCGATACCGTAAAAAGGAAAAGAAGATGAATTTCCAGGATGTGATACTGTCGTTGCAAAACTACTGGGGCCGCAAGGGCTGCGTGTTGATCCAGCCCTATGACATGGAAGTGGGGGCCGGCACCTTTCACCCCACCACCCTGCTCAAGGCCCTGGGGCCTGAACCTTGGCAGGTAGCCTATGTTCAGCCTTCCCGCCGTCCCACGGACGGACGCTACGGCGAAAACCCCAACCGCCTGCAGCATTACTATCAATTCCAGGTGCTGCTCAAACCTTCGCCCATGGATGTGCAGGAATTGTATTTGAAAAGCCTGAAGGAGCTGGGGGTGGATGTGCTGGCCCACGATATCCGTTTTGTGGAAGACGACTGGGAATCCCCCACCCTGGGAGCCTCGGGCCTGGGCTGGGAAGTCTGGCTGGACGGCATGGAGATCACCCAGTTCACCTATTTCCAACAGGCCGGCAGCATTGAACTGCATCCTGTTTCCGTGGAGATCACCTATGGTCTGGAACGTATTGCCATGTATCTCCAAGGTATCGATAATGTTTACGACCTGAAATGGAACAACCGCATCACCTACGGGGATGTCTACCATCAACAGGAAGTGGAACAGTCCACCTACAATTTCGAGCTGGCGGATGTGGCCGTGCTGCTGGACTTTTTCAGCCGGTATGAAACCCAAGCCCTGCGCCTGGTAAAGAATGAACTGGTGCTCCCGGCCTATGAATTTTGCCTGAAATGCTCCCACACCTTTAACCTGCTGGATGCCAGAGGAGCCATCAGCGTGACCGAGCGGACAGGCTATATCGCGCGCATCCGCAATATTGCCCGGGCCTGCGCCGAGGCCTATTTACAACAACGGGAGAAAATGGGCTACCCCCTGCTGAAAAGAGGATGAAGATCGCATGAAAACCCTTTTGCTTGAAATCGGATCAGAAGAAATACCCGCCGGTTATATCCAGCCGGCCCTGCAGAGTCTGGCCGCCGATCTGTTGAATAAACTGGATGAGGCCCGGATCACGCACGGCCCGGCCGCCACCTATGGAACCCCCCGCCGGCTGGCGGTGGCTGTCACGGACGTGGCCGAGCGCCAGGCGGCCCTCACCACCGAACTGGTGGGTCCGCCGGCAAGCGTGGGCTTTGATCAACACGGCAAACCCACGGTGGCCGCCGTCAAATTCGCGGAAAAGGCCGGTGTGACCATGCCGCAGGTGACGGTCAAGGAAACCCCCAAAGGCCGCTATTTGTGCGCCTTGAAAACGGAAAAGGGCTTGCCCGCCCCGGAAGTCCTGAAACGGATTCTGCCGGAAGCTGTTCTGGCCGTGCCTTTTCCCAAACGCATGAAATGGGGGGAACTCCATGTGGAATTCGCCCGGCCCATTCAGTCCCTGCTGGCCCTGTGGGGCTCCCAGGTGATCACCTTCACCATCGGCAATATCAAGGCCGGCCGCCACACCCGCGGGCATCGTTTCCTTTTCCCCGGTCGAGCGGCGGTTGCCGGTCCGGAAGACTATATCCGTGTGTTGGAAGATGCCAAGGTGATCCCGGAGATCGCCCGGCGCAAGGAAATGGTCCGGGACCTGGTGGCAAGGGCTGCCGAGGGCGCCGGCGGAACGGTCATGCCCGATGAAGAACTGTTGGACATCGTCACCAATCTGGTTGAATATCCAGTGCCGGTGGTGGGCACCTTTGACCGGAAATTTCTGGAACTGCCCAAGGAAGTGTTGATTACCGCCATGCGCGAACATCAGAAATATTTTGCCGTGGTGGGCCGGGACAACGGACTCATGCCCCATTTTATCGCCGTCAACAACACGGTTGCCAAGGACATGGGCCTGGTGGCCAAGGGGCACGAGCGCGTTTTGCGAGCGCGCCTGGAAGATGCCCGCTTTTTTTACCGCAGCGATCTTGGGCATCCGCCTGAAAGTCTGCTGGATCGTCTGGAAGGCGTGCTTTTCCAAGCCAGATTGGGTTCCATGCGCGCAAAGGTCGAGCGCATCCAGTCCATGGCCGCCTATCTGGCGGACCAGGTCAATGCCGGTGCCGCGGAAAAAGCCTGGGTTATGCGGGCCGCACGCTTGTGCAAGACCGATCTGGTCACCCAAGTGGTGGTGGAATTCCCCAAACTCCAGGGCGTGATGGGACGGGTATATGCCGGCACAGCCCAGGAACCACGGGAAGTCGCCACGGCCATTGAAGAGCATTATCGGCCCACTTACTCCGGCGGCCGCCTGCCCGAAACCACTACCGGCGCGCTTTTGGCCATCGCCGACAAGATCGACAGCATCTGCGGCTGTTTCAGCATCGGCTTGAGCCCCACCGGTGCTTCCGATCCCTATGCCTTGCGGCGCCAGGGCATCGGCATCATCCAGATCATGCTGGACAAGGGCCTTACCTTTTCCTTGCGCCGGCTCATCGCCGCCGGTGTGGCGGCCTTCAATGCCATGACCGCGGCCGACCCGCAAAAGACGGTTGAACAGGTCTACGGCTTTCTGCGGGACAGAATGTCCCACCTGCTTTCCGAAGAAGGTTTTGCCAAGGACGTGATCGCGGCCGTGACCAGCGCTTCCGTGGACCATGTGCCCCATGTCTGGGCGCGGGTCAAGGCCCTTTCCCACTTGAAAGCAGCCCCGGATTTTGAACCATTGGCCGTGGCTTTCAAACGGGTGGTGAACATCATCAGAAAGTCCGAAGGTTTTGAAAAAGCCGCTGTGAATCCGGCCCTGTTCCAACATGAAAGCGAGGCGGCCCTGCTCAAGGCTTTCCAGTCCGTGAAACAGCAGGTGGCGGCGCATTTGGAAAAAGGGGATTTTGATCAGACCCTGCGGGCAATCGCCGCCCTGCGACCTTGGGTGGACGCCTTTTTCGACGGAGTACTGGTCATGGCCGAGGAGCCGGAGATCCGCAACAATCGTTTCGCCCTGCTGGCGGAGATTGCCGGCCTGTTTGAGAATATTGCCGATTTTTCGAAAATTACTACTTGATAACAGATTTGAATAAATTATCTTTTTAGGAGGAATTCATGCCCTTTGATCCGGAAAAAGACAAGGTGTTGAAACAATGGCGCTGTGAGGAAACCGGCCTTTTAGTCTCCATCAACCAGTACGCCGACGCCCGGCCCAAAGTCCAAATCGGGCCGCGCATGCTCAAGAAAAAAGACGGCGCGGATCGCGCCCCGGCCAAGGCCGGCCGACTTAGCCTGGAAGATCTGCTGTGGCTGTATGGCATCATCGATGAAGTCAAGGAAGACCTCCAGAGTATGGTGGGGCCGGAATAACAGTTTCCTATTGAAGGCGGAGTGAGCGCAACACATGAGCTATGATGCCATCATCAATCCGATTCCCGGGCGGAATTCGCCCAAGCTGGGCCGGACCGCCATCATGGCGGCCGCGGAAACAGACTATCGCGCCCTGATCGGCAAAGCAGCCGGAGCAAAACAGGAAAAGCTGTCCCTGATGATGAGCCGGGTTTGCCTTTTGGGCAAGAAAGGCGTCGGAACGGCGGTGGTGGGCCCCATCGTGGGGGCGCCTTACGCGGTTATCCTTTTGGAGAACCTGATCGCCTGGGGGGTGCGGAAAGTTATTTTTTTCGGCTGGTGCGGGTCCCTGGCGCCGGAAGTGAAGATCGGCGATATTCTCCTGCCCACCTCCGCCTATATCGATGAAGGCACTTCCCCGCATTATAACGGCCACCGTCAGACAATGGTCGGGCCGGACAATTCCCTGATGCTGACCGTCAGCCGGATTATGACGGAGGAACAAATCCATTTTCACCAGGGCAAGGTCTGGACCACCGACGCCGTCTTCCGGGAAACCCCGGAAAAAGTGCTGGATTACCAGAAAAAGGGCGCCCTTGGGGTGGAAATGGAAACCTCGGCCCTGTTCACGGTGGGCCGTTTCCGCGGGATTGCGGTTGGTGCCGTCCTGGTGGTTTCCGATGAGTTGTTTTCCTTGAAATGGCATACGGGTTTCAAAGACACCCGCTTTTTGGAAGCCCGTCGTAAAGTCCGCGGGGTGCTGCCCCGGATTTGTGATTTTTTACTGCAAGGTTCAAATGCCGGCGATTGATGAACTGGTAACCCTTTTAAAGCAATACAACGCGGCCTATCGGCGCGGGGCGCCGCTGGTCTCGGACCATGAATACGACCGCCTGATGGCGGAATTAATATCCCGTGATCCGGCCAACCCTTTTTTACAGGCAGTGGAGCCCGAGATTTTCGAGTCCAAGGTGGAAGTCCGCCATCCGGTGCCCATGCTGTCCATTGAAAAAGCCTATACCCGCGAGGAATTGGAACGCTTCATCAGCCGGGTTAAGAAAGAGGCGGCGGAGCTCGGGGTGAACGAGCTGGTTTTCCAGGTGACACCCAAGCTGGACGGTCTGGCCGGCCGGGACGAGGACGGGGTTTTCGTTTCCCGGGGCAACGGCGAGGTGGGCTATGAAATCAGCAGCGCCTTTCAAAAGGGAGTGGTACCTGTGGGCGGTCGCGGCCTGGGAATCGGCGAGATCGTCATCCTCAAGTCCTATTTTGACGAGTATCTTGCTGACAAATTCGAACATCCCCGCAACATGGTGGTGGGCATTGTGGCTTCCGACACCCTGAACGAATTTGCCCGTCAGACCCTTGCCGACGGCGCGGTTCATTTTGTGCCCTATGGCAAGCTGCCCTCCTGGAAGGGCAGGGCTGAAGAACTGCTGGCTGATATGGAGGGCATCACCGCCGAATTGGCGGCCCAAACCGACTATCCCATGGACGGCATGGTGGCCATGGTCATGGATGAAGCCGTGCGCGCCCGAATGGGGGCCACAGCCCATCACTACCGCTGGCAGATCGCCCTGAAAACCAAAGGGGAGACGGCGGAAACCGTGGTGGAAAACATCCAATGGCAGGTGGGCCGCACCGGCAATGTCACGCCGGTGATGGAAGTGCGGCCGGTGGCCTTATCCGGCGCCACCATCCGGCGGGTGACGGCCCATCATGCCGGCCGTATCCGGGCGGATCGCATCGGGCCCGGGGCCGCCATTGAAATCATCCGTTCCGGGGAAGTCATTCCCAAACTGGAAAAGGTCATTCAGCCATCGGCAACGGTGACCGTGCCGACCCATTGTCCGGCCTGCAATATGGTTTTGCAGTGGGAAAACGATTTTTTGAAATGTGTAAATCCCATTTGCCCGGCCCAGATCCATCAAAGCCTGATCCATTTTTTCAAGACCCTGGGAACCGCCGACTGGTTCGGCGTCAAGACCATGGCAAAACTCACGGCCGCGGGCTATGACAGCCTTGAGAAAATCTATGCCATGACCGCGGAGGATTTTGTTGCCCTGGGATTCGGTCCGGTGCAGTCCCGCAATCTGTATGCAGCACTTCAGACCAGCCTGACCAAACCGGTGGAGGACTGGCGTTTTCTGGCCGCCTTCGGCATCCCCAATCTGGGCAAGGGCGACAGCCGCAAACTGCTGGCCCACTTTCGCCTGGAAGATCTGCCCGGGATCGATGCCGGCCGGATCCAAGGCATCCACGGTTTCGGCGAGATCACTAGTAGTGCCGTGGCCACCGGCTTGGACAAGTTGCGCGACACCCTGGCTCACATGCTGGCCTTGGGCTTCAATATCCTGCGCACCCCGCCGGCCGACAACAGCCCGGGAACCGGAATTTTCAGCGGTAAAAGCATAGTCTTCACCGGCAAGATGCAGCACGGGGACCGGGAGGAAATGCAGGCCCAGGCCCGCCGCCTGGGGGCCCAGGTGCAGACCGCCGTGGGCGGCCGCACGGACTATCTGGTATG
Organism: Desulfosudis oleivorans; assembly: GCA_020723325.1. GTDB lineage: Bacteria > Desulfobacterota > Desulfobacteria > Desulfobacterales > SURF-7 > DYJD01. The sequence goes on from DYJD01000047.1 coordinate 36,147, forward strand.
CGGGGAAAAGGTGGGGCAAACCAAGCTGGACAAAGCCCAAAAACTGGGAGTCAAAATCCTTACCGAGGAAGAATATTTTCAGATGCTTCAGGAGCATTAAAACAAAGGGAAAAAGAAAAGATGAACCAGGACCAAAAACGGGTCTGTCCGGTGGAAAGAGCCGGGCATCTGGACAGCAAAATACGCAGGTGGGTCCAGGATCCTCGCAAGATCCTTTCGCCCTATGTCAAAGCAGGCATGACGGTCCTGGATCAGGGCTGCGGTCCGGGTTTTTTTACCATGGACTTGGCCCAAATGGTGGGCTCCACAGGCCAAGTGATCGCCTCGGATCTCCAGGCCGGCATGCTCGCCAAGCTCCGGGCCAAAATTCAAGGAACGGAATGGGAACAGCGCATCCGCCTGCATCAATGTACGGAAAGCCGCATCGGCCTGAATGAACCGATGGACTTTGTGCTTTGCTTTTACATGGTTCATGAAGTACCGGATCAGATCGCTTTCTTTCAGGAGCTTTGGACACTCTTGAAATCCGGCGGGCAAGTGCTCATTGCCGAACCGCCTTTCCATGTCTCAAAAGCGGCTTTTGGCCGCATGCTGGAAAAAGCCCGGGCTGTGGGTTTTAAGCCAACGGCGCAGCCCAGGGTCTTTCTCAGCAAGACCACCTTATTGAAAAAGGAATAACTGCTTGCTTATACCGGATTGGATGGAAAAATGGTTTTTGGCGGCCACGGATTTCATCTTTGCGCGCCTTCCTGCCCCTATGCCGGCCCGAGAAGTCCTGCAAGCCTGCCGCCTGATCACCCACCGGGGGGAGTACGACAACCGGGTGGTTTTTGAAAACACCCTTCCGGCATTTGAGACTGCCGTGGCTGCCGGGGTGTGGGGGCTGGAGTGCGACCTGCGCTGGACCAAGGACCTGGTTCCGGTCATCCATCATGATCCGGATCTGGCCCGGCTCCATGGAAGACCGGAGCGCATCTCCGCTTTGACCTGGGCTGAACTGCGTAAGACCTGCCCGATTGTTCCGAGTCTGGAAGAAGTCATCAACCGCCACGGCGGAAAAAACCATCTCATGCTGGAAGTCAAAGAAGAGCCTTATCCGGACATTTCCTATCAGAACCAGGTGCTTGAAAAACTTTTCAGCGGGCTTGAACCTCTTCGGGATTATCACCTGCTAAGTCTTACTCCAGGCACGTTCAAGAAGATCAACTTTGTTCCCCGGAATGTATTTTTGCCCGTGGCCCAGATGAACCTTGCCAGTTTGAGTCGTCTTGCATTGCAGGAAGGGTACGGTGGGGTCAATGGTCACTATCTTTTCACAACCGACGATCTGATTCAAAGGCATCATGACAAAGGCCAAGCCGTGGGCACCGGCTTTGTGGCCTCGCTCAATTGCCTGTTCAGGGAAATCAACCGGGGGGTGGACTGGATCTATTCCAATCAGGCAGCCCGGCTGCAGTGGATGATTCAGGGGGTGTTGTCCCGGTAATAGGTGAATAGCGGCCGGCATTATCGGGGTCGGTATCGGGGTCGTAATCGGAATCTGAAAATCAACAAAACATTCCCTTCCATGAACGGACTGCTCTTGGAATAATCCGAAAAGAATGGACTCGATTCCGATGCCGATACCGATACCGACCCCGATAAAAAAAGGTTCTCGCATGCGATAGCCTTGGTCCCATGTATCAAACCTTGGCCAGTACGGCTTGTATCACGGCCGCCAATTCTTTTTTGGTAAAGGGTTTTTGGAGAAAGGCCTGGGGCTGTTCCGCATGATGGCCTTCCATGACCCGGCCTTCATTGTAGCCGCTGGCAAGGATCACGCGTATGCCGGGTGCGATCCTGCGCAAGGCCGTCAATGTTTCCCAGCCATTCATGCGCGGCATGGTGAGATCACAAATGACACAGGCGATTTCACGTTCATGCCGGCCGAATACTTCCACAGCCTCGAGACCGTCTTTTGCTTCCAGCACGGCCAAGCCCAAATTCATCAGCATGGCTTTCACGGCTTTGCGGACCATCGCCTCGTCTTCAACCAGCAATAGGGTTAGTCCCTCCGTAATGGTCGGCAGGTGCTCCGTTTTTTCTTGCCCATGGCCGGCGTGCTCTTCCGATACCGGAATAAAGACGCGAAAAATGCTCCCCCGGCCCGGTTCGCTTTCCACGGTTATGACTCCGCCATGGGCGCGCACAATCCCCAGGACCACAGGCAATCCCAGGCCTCTCCCGGTGAATTTTTTTGTGAAAAACGGGTCGAAAAGATTTTCAATATCCTTGTCGGAGATCCCGCAACCCGAGTCGGCCACTTCCAGGCAGGCATAGGCCTGTTCCTTTGGCTGCCACTGGAGGGGGAAGCGGTGGGCGCTAGGAATACTCATGGCGGGGGGTGTAATCAAAACTGTTGGCTGGAATATTATTAGGACGGGCGGTGCGCCATT
>DYJD01000068.1 GCA_020723325.1 Desulfosudis oleivorans
CAACAATTACCTCTATACGGGCGAACAGTATGATCCCAATGCGGGGTTCTATTACTTAAGGGCGAGGTATTATAATCAGGGGGCGGGAAGGTTTGTGACCACCGATCCGTTTGAAGGATTTGACGATGATCCCACAACGCTACATAAATACATGTATGCAAGCATGAATCCAGTGACATATGTTGATCCTAGTGGGAAGATGTTCTCCATGAATGAAATTGCGATCTCTTCCGCAATTATGGGCACTTTGTCAGGGGTTGCAACCTACTATACGACTGGTAGTTTGGAAAAGGCCGCCGGTGCAGCTTTAATTGGGACAACAGCGGGTTTAGCTATGTGGGGCGGAGCTTATTTAGCTACTTATGGTGTGTCTACAACAATAGCTGCGATGAGCGGAGTAGCAGCCACTAGCGCTCCGTTAGTTATAAGACGATTGCTAACGCCGAGTACATGGATGGAAGCAGAACAGCTTTTGGAAAGGCATTTACAAGTAAGCAAAAATACAACGCATGTATTTGTTAATGGCATGAAAACCTATCGTATACCTGATTTTATATCTCGATCGTATATTGCTGAATGTAAATTTGCACAAGTTGTTAGTGCTACAGCTCAATTAAGAGATATAGCCACATACGCTATTACGATAGGGAGACCACTTATTATATATGTGCGACAAAGTACACATGTAACTACTCCGGCCTTGAGACTCATTCAAAGTACTGGTGGAAATGTTATCGTTGCTTTTAAATAATTTAGCGTAGAAGGACTGTATGAGCCAAATACATATGAATTTAAAATCACTCAGTGAGTGGGCTACAGATAATTCCGGTCAAGAGATATTTGAGATTTTGCTGAAATCAGATTTTTTTGTCCCGGATAAATTTGATTCGCGAGAACCAGAACGTTATGTATTTAATGAAGAAAATCAATCAAGATTTCTTGAATTTTGGAAATCTGAAATTAAATTTTTAATTTTAAAAAAAATCAAGCCTCATATTTCTTGGATAATGATAAGAATGTGGCCTAAAAATATGAATAGATTTAACGAGATGTCAGCAAGTTTCGATTCAAGATATTTATCCGAAAAAAATGGAATTAATAACTTGGTTAGCTTTGCTAAAAAACTTTATTTATGGGGCAGAGTTGACCATGGGTATATATGCCATGAAGAAGACTGGAATAATAAAAACTACTTTGGCAGTTTTACAAAAATTACAAAAGATAGGTATTCATTTACAGGTGGGATATCGTTAATAGAAAATTTACCTGGAATATACTGGGTAAATTTTTTTGGTCCGGCATATGTTGATTTTTTTGGAGAGGTAAAATTTAAAGAGATTCAAACTTTTAGCAAGGAAAAGATGAAAAATGGTGGTTATCTATTAATAATTTCAGAAACTCCAAATGAATTTAAAAGTAAGAATATAATAGAAGAGCAAAATAAAATTGTTGAATTTTTAAATAAAAAAGCTTTTTTTGAAAAGTCAAAACCCCAAAAGAAATGCTGTGCCCCAGATTTTGTAAGGTAAATGAAATAATAGCTGAAAATATATTATATTCGAGTATATTAATGGGGGGATATTACAATGCCTTGGATAGGTTTTTATGCAAATGATGATGATATAATATTAATTAATAATATTTTGGACGACGATCCAGAAATTGCATTTCTAGTTAAAAAATTAAAAAGGGATTTTTTAAAAACAAAATGGACACAATGGATAGCCGTCAATTCAATAGAAGTTTTAAATCAGGGCCAATATACTTTATGGCATATTCCAAGTGGTCCAATCCCACTTCCTCTTTCTACATTAGGTGATGATTATGAATTTATCGATGATCCATGGCAGGGCTGGGTAGAAAAAATAAGTGGTTTAAATTCAAATATACCGTGGTTTTTTGGCGATCCACCAGGAATAATCTATTTAAGAATTCAACATAAGGGTCGAGAGAGTGATAATTCAATAGGGTTATCCGACTTTAACTGGATAGGAAATCGGTATAGCACAATTGGATGGCCTGCGGCTAAAGAAACTCAAGCCTGGTGGCGGAAATTGCAAAAGCGGATCAAAGATATTTCAGTAAAAAAGATACCTCGTATTGGCCCTATAAATGGCGAAAAACCAGAGATATGGGCTTTACCTTCTGCCTACAAGCAAATAGAAGAAGGTAGGCCAAGAGATGCGAATGCGATCTGATCCTATTGTGTGGCATTGGGTATTGGTGAAGGCAGCGGGGTCAGGCTCTGAATCTTGAAAAAGAAAAATGGGGACATTCTATATTCCAATTGTCAAGGGGAAAGGTGCTAATTTAAAAATGCAATTAATTTAGTTATTTATATTCTATTAAAATCTTTGGCCGTAATGTTCCTATCAACGCGATCGTTGTTTTTTTTATGACGAGCTTACTCAAAAAAAAGGCCAAACAACTTATTGTTACGTTCATCCGGCATCCTGCAAGCGATTAAACGGATGCAGTTGTCCACCATTCCTCATCTTATCCAGATTGTATAGCTCATGTGAGAGAAAAAGGGGGACAGACGAATAATGTACATATTGTCAGCCCCGCGCGGGTGAAAATCGGATAGACCGATAGCATCACCGTCATCGCCTGGGACAATGCCGGGGTCACGCAAAAGATCCTGCGGATCAACGGCCAGCGGAAAAATGGGGACAGACGAATAATGCACATATAGGAAGACAGGGACAGTCGAAATATGACTTACAATTCAATTCGATAAGGTTTATGAAGGGTTTATATAAAAAAAATGGGGACAGACGAATAATGCATTTACCGGTGTGGATACTGTTCCGCCCCATGTGGAGATCGGTGTCAGCCCGGCCCGGGTAAAGATCGGCGAGACCGCTACCATCACCGTCATCGCCTGGGACAATGCCGGGGTCACGCAAAAGATCCTGCGGATCAACGGCCAGGAAGTCCCCCTTGCCGGTAATACCCATGTCTATACCGCGGCAGTGGCGGGTTTTGTGAGTCTGGTAGCGGAAGTGCAGGACGCTGCCGGCCTGGCTTCCACCACGGCCATGCTCCTGGCTGTTGCCGACCCCAATGACACCACCCCGCCCTTCGTGGCGCTGAATGAGCAAGACTGCGTGGATGTCACCGACCGCTATGACGTGCTCGGGTCTGTATCCGATACTGGCGGCGTGAACTACCAGCTCCTGTACCGGGAGCAGGGTGCCGACACCTGGCGGCGTTTTGCCCAGAACAGCGGCAGTGAGTTCAACGGCGTGCTGGGCACCTTTGACCCCAGTCTGCTTAAAAACGGCGTGTACGAGCTCATGCTCTATGCCGAGGACAACAGCGGCAATGCTGCCGCCGCAGCCGGCTGCGCCCTGGTGGACGGCAAATTGAAACTCGGCCAGGTGAATTTACCGGCCGTGGACCTGAGCCTGCCCGAGAACGGCTTTGATCTCACCCTCAGCCGCACCTATGACAGCCGGGATGCAACCGGCGATTTCGGTCCGGGCTGGAACCTGCCCTCCTCGGAAGTCAAGGTTCAGGCCACCAAGAGTTTGACCAACGGCTGGAGCCAAAGTTTGGGCGGTGGCATCATCCCGGTTTATTATCTCATCGAGGAGCACCGCCATGTGCTGGTGATTCGCCTGCCCGGCGACGAGACCCTCAAGTTCAAGATGAACGTGAATCCCAAGTCCAGCGTGCTCTATCACATTGAGAACCACTCCAACCTGAGCGCCACGTTCATACCCTTGGAAGGCACCCAGGCCACCCTCACGCCCTTGAACGGCATCAGCAACCATCTCATGCTGATTGGCAACCAATTGATGGAGTACGGCACGGATCCGTACACTCCCACAAGGTTCCGGGTTACCCTCAAGGACGGCACACGCTACGTGGTGAACATGAGCAGCGGCCTGGAAAGCATGACCGATACCAACGGCCATACCATTAATTACACGAATAGCGGCATCAGCCATTCTTCCGGCGCCACCATCAGCTTTGAAAGAGGGATCGGCAACCGCATCGAGCGCATCACCGACCCCTTTGGCCGTCAGATCGAATACCAGTACAATGCCGAAGGCTGTCTCGAAAAGGTGATCCAGTCCGGGCCAGGTGATCCAACACACTCTGCCCCTGGGCATGAGCGCCACTTTTGTCTATGATCCCATGGGTAACCTTACCCAGAAGACCGATTTCAACGGCGACACCACCCTGTACACCTACTCCGTCTGTTGCGGCCGGCTGCTCAGCAAGACCTATGCGGACGGCAGCAGCGTGTCGTTCACCTATACACCCAACGGCAAGGTGGCAAGCGAAACCGACAGCCGCGGCATCACCGCCTATCAGTATGATGCCCGCGACCGTCTCGTGCAGGTCACCCATCCGAACGGCAGCGTCGTCACCTATGCCTATGATGCCAAGGGCAACCGCACCATGGTTACGGTTCCCTCCGGAACAACGACCTACTCGTTCGACGCTCTGAACCGCCTGTCTTCGACCACCGACCCGGACGGCGGGATGACAAGTTACACTTACAATGCTGTGGGCAATCGAGCTTCCGTTACCTATCCCAACGGAACCATGGCCGTGCACACCTACGATGCCTTGAACCGCCTGACTCTTCTTGAAAACCGAAAGTCCGGCGGCGAGATCATATCCAGTTACACCTATACCCTCGACCCATCCGGCAACCGGCTTTCTGTCTTGGAAAACACCGGCCGCCAGGTGAATTACACCTATGACGCCTTAAGCCGTCTGACCCAGGAAACCATCATTGATCCGGCCCTGGGCAACCAGACCATTGACTATACCTACGACGCGTTCGGCAACCGCCTGAGCAAGACCGATGCCACCGGCGTTATAACCTATGTTTACGATGTTAACGACAGGCTCATCACGGAAACCGGTCCGGCCGGAGTCATCACCTATGCCTATGATGACAACGGCAACACCCTTACCAAGTCCGATGGCGCAAACGCCGACAATTACGTCTACGACTTCGAGAACCGCCTGACCGGCGCCCAGACCGCCGCCGGAGTCCTCGCCTATAAGTATGACCCGTCCGGCATCCGGGTATCTTCCGCTGTCAACGGGACCATCACCAACTATCTCGTTGACAAAAACCGCGATTATGCGCAAGTATTGGAAGAAAGAAATGCAATCGGTTCTTTGACAACCAGGTATACCTACGGCGACGACCTCATCTCCCAGAGACGCGGGCCGAACAGTTTCTACTACCACTACGACGG
>DYJD01000009.1 GCA_020723325.1 Desulfosudis oleivorans
AATGGCGCACCGCCCGTCCTAATAATATTCCAGCCAACAGTTTTGATTACACCCTGGCCCGGTTTAATTTACTATTCGCAGGACTGAAACCGCACAGCGCCAAATGTGAATCGCGGAGGAGCATAGTTTCCACCGCCCGAGTATGCCTCATGCGCGGTAAACTGACGGTACTCACACCATTTGCCCGAGCCTTTCGCTAACAGTGCGCCCGTGCGATAACGCTCAGTGGGTACACCAAGTGCATTCTTATCGATAGTTGCGCTATCAAACAACATACCGATTTTTATGACCGAACGTCCCTTGTACGCTTCTGCAAAGGCTTTTTTTGCTCCGGCCTCTGTACCTTGGTCTTTATGCGAAGCCTCGAACTTCCAGGTTGGCGCGAGGCGATCAATTTCAGCAGCAAAACCATCAAGTTGCTCATCAAGCGGCGCAAAGTAGTCTGCTGGCATTTTCTGTCCTGAAGCGTCCATGAGCGGTTTCAGTTTGGCCGATAATAAGGCCTTCCCACCAGCTCGGTCTTGCAGCAACAAATAAGGCTGACCATTGACATCGACGAGCCCATTGTTCTTCGAAAGCTTCTCTTTAGATTCCTTTACCTGCGCCACTATCTTGGTAAGAGCCTCAGCCGTGGCTGTCCTAATCGATGCATTCGCCAACTCCTCTCGACGGGATGCAATTGAACACCAAGTACCAGGCTCAATGTTCAACGCAAAGGAAAGTTTCGGGTCATCTTGGATTCCGGGGTACTTGGTGCGACACAACTCATCCAGTTTTGCCAATTCGGCAACACCAGCTTTCACTTGATCGAGCGTGCCATGTGGTCCTTTACGAAATTTGCTGACGACTTCAGCATATGATTTCGTGTCCTCTCTGAATGCACGAAAAAGAGCATCGTTGGAAGCAATCGCAGTGGTGGCAGTTTCAATGGCCTTCTTCAAATCGGCACGATACGCCGCGTACTCTTCAAGTTTTTTTGCGGCCTCGGCAACAGCGGGTTCAGCGCGGTCAATCGCGTTCATGCGTTCAATTTCACCCTGAGCTCGAGACAAGGCTGAATCGAGATCGCGCAGCAGATTCTTTGCTGTCTGCATCTTTTCTTTAGGGATTGGTCCGGATCTCAGCTCGGGCGACAACTGCACCGAACTTATAGCCGTTTGAACATTGCGTAAGCCTCGCGTTCCTGCGGGACTCAATGCAAACGCAGATTGCGATACCAATAAAAGCATAAATATTGTAGGAAGAAACATGGACATAATGCGCCTCCACTTTGAAATATGGTTTATACATTTTTCTCCAAGCCACAAATTCGATTGCGATAAACATGAGAATAAAAATTGAATTCCAGTTGGTAGTTTTAGCCATTTTGAAAGGCTGAAAACGAAGATATCAAAAGTAAAAGACAGCTTACCAAAGTGCACCTATGTCCAGTACCTTCAAAATGATGCGGATAAGTCCAGACATTCTGCATTTTACCAGTCTGGCGGTTCCGGTGTCAATTTATTTGGCCTGCCCGAAAACGACAGTCCTCATCTTATGTAAATTCGCTATAGTGTCGTTCAAATAGCAGGAGTATTCCAACCTATTTTAAATCGCGATGGAGCTTGAGAAAGAGAACGACAAAACACGCATGCAATTTACCAGCTCTAATTCCGCCTTTGTTCAACAGGCTGTATTCACAATATCATTGACACACAAACGCCATTTGCATATAGTCCGATATCAAAAAAAATCTTATCCCTATTCCTTATCCCTTGGGGGAGAGGGTCGGGGTGCGGGGGCATAAAAATGATCGAATGGATTGGTTTGTGGCGAAGGTACTTCGCATATATGGAATCGATCGACTCAATTCCGATACCGTCCCCGGCGCCGGATTTAAAACCTGGAAATTCACAAGGAGAAAAACCATGAAGATCCTGCGAACCCCGGAAGACCGTTTTCATAATTTGCCCGGCTATCCTTTTGAGCCCCATTACCTTACGATACCGGATCATGAGGGCGGCCATCTGCGCATCCATTATGTTGATGAAGGGCCGCCCAGCTCTCCGCCGGTGCTCTTGATGCACGGCGAACCGTCCTGGTCCTACTTGTATCGCAAGATGATCCCGCCCATTGTTGCCGCCGGGTTCCGTGCGGTCGCGCCGGATCTGATCGGTTTCGGCCGCTCGGACAAACCCGCCCGGCGGCAGGATTACACCTATCAGCGGCATGTGGATTGGATCCAGGCCTTTCTGGATCAACTGAACCTAAACCAAATCACCCTGGTGTGCCAGGACTGGGGCGGATTGATCGGTCTGCGCCTATTGGCCTCCCATCCCGAACGCTTTGCCCGGGTCGTGGCGGCCAATACCGGCATGCCCACCGGCGATCAAAAAATGCCCGAAGCCTTTTTGCAATGGCAGCAGCTTTCCCGGGAAATGCCCGAGTTTCCCGTGGGCGCCATCGTGGGCGGCGGCTGCGCCAAACCACCGGCCCCGGAAGTCATCGCCGCCTATGATGCCCCCTTCCCGGACGAGACCTATAAGGAAGCCGCCCGAATTTTTCCCTCTCTGGTGCCGACTTCACCGGATGATCCGGCCGCCCAGGCCAACCGGGAAGCCTGGCAAACGCTCCAGGCTTTTACCAAACCGTTTTTAACCGCCTTCAGCGACAAGGACCCCATCACCCGCGGTGGCGACAAGGTTTTTAAAAAGCTGATCCCCGGTGCCGACGGCCGGTCTCATACCGTCATCATTGGCGGCGGACATTTTTTGCAGGAGGATTGCGGCGAAGAATTCGCGCGGGTCGTTATCGATTTTATTAAGACGACATAATTAGAGGTTTAAACGTCCAGTTTAAATCCTATATCAATATCGGTGTCCAATAAGAAACCACTCTTAATGGGTGACCCTCAAATCCGCCTGATCAGCCCCTTGGTCAGAAAATGGCCGATATCCTGAAAATAACGCAGGCTGACTATTTTTCTAGCCGATGCTTTGAATAAGGCGCTGATCAGATCCTTTAAAAATTTCGGGTCCCGGGTCACGGCCGGTATCCCGAGTTTGTGGCCGATGGAAAGGTTCATGTCTCCGGCCGTGGTAAAGCATTTGTCCAGATGGGTTATTTTTTTGGCATTGCGAACATCGGCCTTGGCGCAGCTCCCCAGGAGAAAAACTTCTTGGCCCTTGGCATCAATGGGCTCCGCATAACGGCCGATGACAAATGAAACCGGCTTGGCGGTTGCAAAGGCCGGCACACCGGCAAATTTTTCCATGGCGCCCAAAAACATTTTCAGGCCCATGACACACCCGGTGAGGCACTTGTCGGTTTGGCTGTGCCGGTATGGCCCCCAATAAAAACGCATGGGAGAATTCATTCTCTTAAGCTCTTTCTCAACATCCTGCCAGCGATAAAACTCATCGTCATATGGCATGAGGCGCTTGGCTTGTTCATCTATCTCCGCAATTGTTTTTAAATCCCCGTCAAGGACAATCCCGTCAATACCTATGGGTGTATATCCGCGGTCCATGGCTGCCTTTAAATATGGCACATCCCGGGCGTCCAACCCCAGAAGCCTTGATCCCACTATATCCACAGCCAGTGGATTGGTTCCCATAATCATCAAACCGAGCTTGCGCGACGTCGGAAACGCCTCGTTGCCCATACCCACATCAATTGCATCCATGATGATAAAGTCCGGATATCCGACCGAAAGCAGATCCACAATTTTTTCATTGAGCATGAAATCATGACGGATGGAGCGTTCATCATCAGAGCAGATACCGATATTGAGTTTGACCGCACCGGTCATTTTGCTGACACAATGGCATTTCAACTTGGGGAGATAGACTTTGGCGTCGGCCCGGGCCATTTTGCGGGCTACGCGCAGGTTGTCGTGCACCTTCCCGCCGATGAAAACCGAATCCCGGAGCTCTTCATCCATGCAGAAAATGCCCACCGGGCAGCCGGCCTGATTTCGGGCAAGCTTTATTTCATCATAATAACCGGCACTCTGATAGCAAAGCCTTGTGGGAAATCCCACGGCGCAGTTTTCACCCACATCGATCCGCTTAACGCCGGATAATTTGGACAGGGCGATCAGAGATGCACCCACAACCGCCGGCGGGGTATAGGCCATGTTCCCGAAGCGATCCGTCTGGTATGCAAAAACCACATTGGGTTTGACCAGCACCTTACCCTGGGGGTGAAAACCAAACCGGACCATTCCTTCTGCGATGATCTGTTCCATCTGCCGCCGGTCATATTCCTCGCAGCGCTTGATGAATACGGTATTCTGATTGAATTCCGGTGTCATTTGCTCATCTCCTTTATGGTTATACAAACATTCTGCACTTTAACAGTCCGGCAGTTGCAGTGTCAATTCCCCAAATCGACCATATAAGCTACCAGTGTGAATCGTTACATGGTGACGGCGTGAATCTATCAGTTGATGATAACCACCCGGTCAGTCCTGGGTTTTGGACTTGTTATAGCAATGGATCTTCAGGGCCAATGATTCGGTGTAAGCTGCAACAGAAAATCATCCACAGGTCGACAGAGAATTCCGTCCACCATGACTTTTTCCGTTCCCCGATACAGCAAGATTGCTTGAGCTTCCGGAAAGTCTTTTAAAAACGTTTTCAGTGAGCGCAGGCTGCCGGGATGAATCTGCGTGGCGTTTTTGACTTCGATTGCATAAAAATGTTGTTCTCCGTAAAGAACAAAATCAACCTCGGCGCCGCCCCTGGTCCGCCAGAAATAGCAGTTCACCATGCCCTGTGAATAATCACACCAGGCTTTAAGATGCTGCAACACCAAACCCTCAAGGGCCGATCCGGCGATTTCGCCGGGATTGTCGAGCGGCCCCTTGGGGCGTAAATGGTAGTACACGCCGGCGTCGAAAAAATAAAATTTGGGCTGCGCCGTCACTGCGCGCAGGGCGCGCTTGGTGAAAACCGGAAGCATATATCCCAATAAAAGATCTTCCACAATCGACATGTAATTTTCGACCATCTTCCGGGAAACCCGGCATTCCCTCGCGATATTGCTGAAGTTGACGATGCTGCCATGGGAGAAGCTGATGGTTTCAAGAAAGCGCGCAAAGGCACCGAATAGTCGGACAAGGCCTTCCTCCTTGACCTCTTCATTCAGGTAGAGGGCCACATAGGCCGCCAATGTCTTGTCCGGTTCCTTGGCTGATACGATCAATGGGATCAGGCCGTAGGTAAGCGCCTTATCCAGTGAAAAATCAGCGCCCAACTCTGCCGCCATGAACGGGTGTAGATGCGTCAAGAGCGCCCGACCGGCCAGCAAATTTACGCCGCCCCGGCGCAATTTTCGAGCACTGGAACCGGTCAGTATGAATTGAAGTGATTTATCTTCCTCCATCAAGCTGTGAATGCTGTCAAGCATTGCCGGCGCCTTTTGGATTTCATCAATAATAAAACATTGTGTTTGGGGATTGGCTTTGACAATCTGTTTAATGCGCTCCGGAAAGGCAAGATAGTCCCGATAGGTCCGATCATCCAGCAGGTCTACCAGATACGCATCCGGGAACTGCTTTTTAAGCCAGGTGGATTTTCCAGTGCCTCTTGGCCCGAAAAGAAAAAAACTGCCGGCCGGTGCCTGAAAAAAGCGTTCCGTGAATTGCCGCATCCTTTTTTCCCCTAAAATATGCAAATTTTATTCATGAGGTTAAAATTGTGTCACAATTTTAACCTTTCAAGTTAAAAATGCAAGTTTTATTGCGTATCAATTCTATAGAATATAATCTGTATTCAAAAAATTCGATTTTCTTTCCTGGACAATCCGGGTGAGAATTTCTTTGTTAGTCGGCTCCGCCTTGGCTGCCACCAGGGTCCTGATGGAAAAAGCCCGCAACGCATCGCTGATGGAGAGGGTCCCTTCAGCGGAATCTTTTTTTCCTGTAAACGGGAAAGAGTCTGGTCCGCGCTGGCACTGGCTGTTGATGTTCAAGCGGCAAACCTGGTTGACCAGTGGATCGATCAGCTTGCCGAGCATGTCGGAATTTTTCCCGAAAATGCTGGCCTGCTGGCCCACGCTTGAATTGATGATATAGCGGATGGGCGTTTCGATGTTTTCAAAAGGAACAATGGGCACCACCGGACCGAACTGCTCCACGTTATAGAGCTGCATTGTTTCGGAAACCGGATATACTACTGCGGGAACCATGATGGTCCTGTTGGATTTGCTGCCGTTGGGATTTATGACTTTTGCTCCTTTTGAGACAGCATCTTGGATCAGTTCCAGCATATGCTCGGTCTTATTGCTTTCCGGCAGAGGTGTGATCTGGACTCCGGTTTCCCAGGGCAGGCCCATTTTCAGCCTGGATACCGCCTCGCAATATTTTCCCAGGAATGTGTCAATTATGGCGTTCTGGACAAAAAGAATTTTCAAGGCTGTGCAGCGCTGGCCGTTGTAAGACAAGGTTCCCAATAGGCATTCATTCACGGTCAGCTCCATGTCCGCATCAGCGAGAATTATGGCCGGATTCTTGGCGCCCAGGCCTAAAACCCTTCTGAGACGGTTGGGTTTGGGATGCTGCTTTTCCAGAAGATTTGCCACCTTGGCGGAGCCGATAAAAGCAAAAACATCGATCTGCCCGGAAGTCATTAGCGGCGGGATCACCACCGGACCTTCGCCATAGAGGGTATTGACTACTCCTTTGGGAAAGGATTCCTGAAAGGCCGTCAGCAGCGGTTGAAACAGAAGCGTGCCGAATTTGGCAGGCTTGAATATGGTGGTATTGCCCATGATCAAGGCCGGTATCAGTGTGGTGAAGGTTTCATTCAAGGGATAATTGAACGGCCCCATGCATAGCACCACCCCCAGCGGCGCCCTGCGGATTTGGCCGATGATGCCCTGCTCGATTATGAATCGTGAGGAAACGCGGTCCAGGTCCTTGAGGGCGTTCACCGTGTCGTTGATGTAATCCACGGTTCGGTCAAATTCCTTGCAGGCGTCGGTATAATTTTTACAAATTTCCCACATGAGCAAGTTGACTACTTCATCGCGTTTGGTTTTCATTCTCTGTGCAAAGGACTCAATGCACTGAATGCGTTTTTCCACGGTCATGGTGGGCCATTCCCCGCAACCGTTGTCATAGGCCTTCCGGGCTGAGTCCAAAGCCTCTAAGGCCTCCCTTGCGGTCAGCAGGGGATAGCTCCCCAGGATTCTGGGGGATATGCCATTTTCGCCCTGAAGACAGATCGGAGAAAAAACCTCCTGTTGGGGGCCCTTCCAGATGCAGATCTCACCGTTGATCAAAAATTCCTTCTGGTGCAGTTCTTTCAACCAGTATTCCGCTGGGACGTCCTTTTCATGTGGAAAAATGCCGGCAAGTTGTTCCTCAAACGTCATATCTCCTCCTAATTTTGGCTTACAAGAGAAGCAGTATATATCAATAAGCAGATCCGATTATGATTCATGGATCAATCGTAGAACAGTGTCACTGATGCCCCCGTAAGCCGGATCTGAGACGGCCTTATAATATTGCAGTTTCAGGTACGACTTGCTCTCGATGTCTTTCCGGATTTCCATCAGATTAATCGTTTTTTGCAATTTACCGGCATCCAGGCTGCTGAAAAATTCCAAGGCGCATTCTGTTTTCTCGGCAAACAAGTTTTTGGCACTGGGCAGGAAATAGGAGCCGAATTCCGGGGTCAACAGATTGCGAAAGACAAGGCTGACGGCCTTGCGGCTGCACCGGCCGGCCTTTTGTTCCACAAAATCCTTTAGCGCGGACAAAGCCACCACATTGGTCTTTTCAAGTCCGGTAAGGATTTCCGGGTGGTCTGCCAGAAGGGTCAGCAAACGGTCGCTGTGGGCAGAATCCTGTTCGTGTTTTTCATCTTCAATGCCGTCCAGGGCCAACAGGTAAACCGCCTGAACGGTCTTATCCGACTCGGCATCCACCTGCTCGGCCAGATGGGATTTTAAAAATCCCAGAAGCCCCGGCCGGAACCCTTCAAACGAAAGGAGCACAGCGGATATTTTTTGATTTGGATCCTGGGCATGCAAAAGATCCTGGATGATCTGGATGGAGGAGGCGCTGATATAATCAGCCTTTGCAGCCTGCTTGGGCATCTTTTCTTCCAGCAGGTTGGAATTGAATCCCACATAATAATCCCGGACCAGGCCGGCAGCATCAAAGGTGATCACCAGCAGACCGACATCCAGTTTTTTCTCTTCACCGGTGCTGTAGGAATAAACCATGACTTCGGTTTGGCCGGCTGTGTTCAAGTGCAGGGTGGGCCGGCCCAACTCGGCCAAAACCTGGGCTTTGCCGGTCACTCCTTTTTGGATGGTGTTCGGTTGCAGGTTGAACCACTGGCCCACCGTATAAACCGGCTTTTGGAGGCATCCCCAAAGGGCCGGCAGCAGTACCATCATACCCAATAGCAGAACTGGTGCAAACGCTTTGCCTAAGGCGGTTCGGCTGGCCATCTGTTCTCTCCTTGGCGTGAAAAAATTTGTATTCAGAAGATTCGATATTCGTTATCAAACGATTCCCGTAAGCGCTATTATATGAGATGTGGGGTTTTTTTCAACCAAAGAAACCAAAGCCTGCAGGAGAATCGCATGTAAACTTGACGCGGAATGTGCAGCCATTAATTGCCAATATTTCATCCAGCGAATACTATTGCCCGCCAAGACAAAGCGGGTCTTGATCATCGTTTCAGCCGCATCGCGGCTGGAAGCCGCTCCCACCGTGGAGGATGACCGAAACGATGACCAAGGCCACAAAGCGATTCGTGAATGCTTGGGTTTTGTCTCTGCCATCGAACCGCTCGGGGTCGGTATCGGTATCGGAATCGGTATCGAGTTTTTTCCATTTTTTTGTCCCCCAAAGGCTATTCGCCAACGGGACGGGACGGTTTGCCCTGCCTATATGCAGGGGCGGTTCGCGAACCGCCCCTACGGGAAGGCCATGGTGTTGGGTCTCGGGGCCGGCATGGGAAAAGCCCTGATTTTTTTCTGGGCGAGGTCCACCAAATTATTTTTTTGATACCGATCCCGATACCGACCCCGACTCCGAAAAAAACTACATGCGATTGCCCTGCCAAAGCCTGTAAAATAATCCCTCTTCAATTTGAGAGGAAAGACACCAGATTCCCAGCCCTGCTGTTGACCCGCACCAACCCTTCATCCTTTTGGAAAAGCAGTTCGTTTTGTGTTTTGCGACTCAAGGGGATCAGCCCCAAATGGGTTTCCAAGACCAGCCGGGATTCCAGCGCCACGCGCAGACCATTGTCGGAAAGCTCCGAACAGGCTGTGGTGCGCAATTTCAAAGCGCAGCCCAATAGGCTGAAAATATCCAGGATGCTGATCAGCCAAGGCCACAGGGCCTGGTCGGCGGATTCCATGCTGGTCCAGCAAATGTTTTTTTCGGATTGCATTAAGGGCAGTTCGGAAATGACGCTGCTGAACAGAAACAGGCCGGTTCTGCGGCTGCCCTCAATCTTCTGGATGGTCAACAATCCCTCTGCCAGCCGGAAAAAAACCCGGGTGGTCTGCGGGCAGGAGGTCAGATAGGTATTGCCATAAAAATCCACCCCTACTTCCCAGACTTCTGCCGAGGTTTGACCGTGCCGGTTGAATTGAAAGGGCCAGGCGGTCTGCAAGACATAGGGAAAATAGCGGCCGAGCTCCTTGCCGGGATAGGCGTTTTGCGCGCCCTGCCCTTCCCTGAGCCGGCCCTTGGCCACAAACTCCTCCGGCCCGGTGCTTTTTCCCCCAAGGCCGGCCGGCGTCACCAGCATGTTGGAAAACTCAAAGGCAATGGTGGGGGCTCCCAACCAGGGGCTCATCTGCATTTGGAAATGAAGATGGGGCCAGGGGGAACGCCCGGAATTGCCGCACTGGGCTATACACTGGCCTTTGAGCACCTGGTCCCCGGCCTTGACCGACACTGAACCCTGTTTCAAATGGGCCAAGCAGGAGTAGTAATGGGCGGCATGTTCGATGATGATGCAGTTGCCCCAGTTCTGCTCCGGGTTGATCCTGCCGATTTCATTGTCGGCGATGCCGTCGATCACGGTGTGGACTTTGCCGGCCGCCGGGGCCAGCACCGGCAGGCCGAATGCGAAATAATCCTCCGGTCTATTTCCGGAAAGGTTGCGCATACTGCGGCCCATGGCATCCACCACCTGAAAATCATAGGCAAAGCGCCAATCGCCGCGATGGGTGACCAGCCCGTCGATCCCCTGGCAAACCGTCCACCTGCCCTGAAAGGGCAGCCCCAGGGCCAGCCCCTGGTGTTTCCAGACCCGCAGGCTTTCACGATAACGGCTGAGGTTTTCATCCGGCGAACCGGGACTGACGGCCACATGCAAATCAAAAGACGGATAACACCGCAGCTTGAGGCTGTAAAGCACCAGCCAGACCGAAAGGTTGAAAGGCAAGGCCAGGGGGGACAGGTCCGGCGGTAAAAGCCCCCTGGTCCCCGCCAGCACGAACACGGCGCAACCCGCACCGGCTATGGCCATGAGCAGACTGCCCGGTCCGGGAATGGTGTAAATGCCGCCCAGGGCCAGGGCGCTGAGCATGGCATTGAAAGTGAGGGTATGGCCGCCGAGAAAGGCCGGCGCCATGCCCAAGAACTTTTGCAGGACTACACTGACAACCAATCCCGCGGCCAGCAGGATAAGGGCGAGGCGCGACCAGAGCAGCAGCCCCACCGCCAAAACCAGGCCGGCAACCTGGTCGGAACGGAACAGCACGGCGCCGAGACTGGTGCAAAAGATGTCCAGCCAGTAAGGCAGAAGGTGGGTCGGCGGATCAAATGCCATTGTCGGCGGAGCAGGGGTGGAAAGTCCGCTGAAACCGGCGGCCCCGGCTGTCAGCAGCCAGACCGTCAGGTTAAAGGGCATGCTCATGGCCGGCAGCCCGCAGTAGTGGTAAAGCAGATTGTTCAACAGCACGGTGCTCAAGGTCAAAAGCAGGGCCGCGGCCATAAGGAGCAGAACCGCGGCCGGACCCGGTGTAAAATAATACCCGATCCCCAGGCCGGCGAGAATGCCGTTGAAGCCGTAAATCCCTTTACCCACTGAAGTCCGATCCATGCCCAGCAAAAAGGCGCTAAGGCTGGACAAGGCGCCCCCCAGCAAACCGAACAGCCCTTGCAGCGGGGCGGTCAGGGTGGCGGCCAGCACAAAGGCGCCCAGGAGACGGTTTTCGGCAAAAAAAATCCGGCTGTAGCCCAGCAGCAAGGTATCCAATAAGGCTTTGACTACTCCAGCCATGGCGGCAGACATTCCTGTTCTTGGAGGTATTCGACGCTTTCGGCTTTGCGGATCACGGCTGCCGTTCCGTTTTCACCGATCATCACCACATTGGGCCGCAAATGGATGAACTGCAGCCACTGGGTGTTGTTGTAGGCCCCCACCGGCCGGATGACCACCTGGTCGCCTTTTTCCAGGTGGGGCAGCTTGATCTGTTCCCGGATGACATCGATCTGCATGCACAAGGGGCCGTAGAGCACATGCTCCACCGGCGAGCGGCCCCGCTCCACGGTGGGAAAGACCTCATGATCATACCAGAAGGCCGTGAACAGCAGGTTGACGCCGGCATCCAGCACTACTCCGCGCAAGCCGCCCGTAAGCCGTTTCACGGCCGCCACCGTGGTGATCAGGCTGCCGGCCTCGTCGATCATGGCCCGGCCGGATTCCAGAAGCAACAGCGGCAGATCCTGCACGGCAAATCCGTTCAAAATAGGGTCGCACACCGCTTCGGCATAGGCCTCAAAAGCCGGCGCCATGTCGGCGGTGGAGAGATACGTACCCTTGAGGCGGTTGCGGGAGGCAAAACCGCCGCCGATATCCAAATACTCCATGTTGAGACCGAATTCGTCCTGGATGGTGCGGCAGAGCTGGATAAGTTTGGTAACCTGCCTGCGGTACAGATCCGGGTCCAAAATAAAGGTGCCGATGTGGGCATGCAGGCCGATGATCCGGATCTTGCCGCCGGCCAGGGCCCGTTTCAGGGCCTGCATGGCGCTGCCGTCATCCAGGTTGAACCCGAAGCGGTCCCAGGCCGCGTGGCTGCCCAGGCCCATGTTGACCCGTAGGCCCATGGCGGCCTTTTGGCCCATGTCGGCCGCGATCCGCTCCGCATCGTACAGTTCGTCCATGCTGTCCATGTTCACCATGGCGCCGTCCTGCAAGGCGCGTTTGAGGATGTCATAAGGTTTATACGGCCCGTTGAAAACAATCCGGGCAGGGGCGACCCCGTTGTTCAAGGCCATTTCATATTCCATGGCCGACACCACCTCAGCCCAGGAACCGAGGCAATGCATGGTCCGGCAGATTCCTTTCAGATAATTGGTCTTATAACTCCAGGCATGCTGCACCTTGGGGTAGCGCCGGGAAAAGGCCTGGATAAGTTCGGCATGCTTGGCCCGGATGACCTTTTCGGAAAACACAAACAGGGGCGAACCGTATTTTTCAACCAGTTCGGCCACCGGGATTCCCTCCACCGCCGGCATCACCCGGGTGTGGGCCAGACCGCCGAACTTGTTGGCAACCCCGCCCCGGGAACGGTGGATGAACGGTTTTTCATATGGCTTTTTCATGCTGCAATTCTCCATTGGTATACAGGGGCCCAATGTACTTCAGGTCCGTGATCAAGTTGGTGGTGTAGTTGGTGAAAACCACGCCGGGGGTATAGTCTTTCAACCCATTGACAGGTTGCCCCAAGGCCAGTTGCAGGTACAGATGGGGAAAATTCATGCCGGCGGCGGCCGCCAGATAAATCCAGGCCGGAAAACGCGGATTCAGCTCGATGATGTAGAATTCGCCGTCCTTTTTGGCCTGGAGGGCTTCCACTTCCATGGGACCGCGCCATCGCATGGCCCTTACCACCTGCTCGGTCAATTCGGCCAGCTTGTGGTTCTCGATACTGACACAGGCCCAACCTTTGCCTTTGTCCGTGAAGACCAGCTTTTTCATGCCGGCCACGCCCAAAACCCGGCCGGTGCCGTCCCCCATGGCCGCGGCGTTGAACTCCTCGCCCTCCAGATATTCCTGTACCAGCACCGGATAACCCCAGCGGGCCGCCACTTTGTGGATATAGTGAATGGCTTCCTCCATGGTGAAAGCCGCATAGGCTTCATAAAAAAGGCCCTTGACCATCACCGGAAAATCCTCTGGATGAAAATCCAATGCCGAAGGGTCCTGCACCAGTCTGGTTATGGGGGTCTTGACCCCCAGCCGGTTGCAAAGCTGATTCAGGTTTTCCTTGGAACGTTGTTTGAACTGCTCCTCGCTGGGCAGAAAGGTATGGATGCCCATGGCCGTTAATTCCTGCCGCAGTTGGATGAAATTGGGGAGTTCCGCATCCAGATTGGGGATCACGGCGTCGATGGGTATTTGCCGGTGGATATACCGGAGGCGCTCCAGCAATATCTCCTTACCGGATTTGGGATAGGGCAGCAGATACACGCCGGCGGTCAATTGCTTGTCCAGGGCTCCGGACTCCAAGGCGTCATAGGCCAGGCCGATGAAGTTCACCCGCCCTTCCGCCCGCTCCCGCAGGCAACGGATGACAGCCACTCCCGGCGCCGGGCTGTCGCCGGCATTCAATCCTGTTACGGCTACGTTATACATGGCGGATCACCTCATACCCCAGCAATTGACCCAAAAAATCAAACAGATCCTGGGCCGCCACCTCATCCTCGGCTTCGAACTCGGTCAATATCCGTTGTTTGACCGCCTCCGGCTCCAAACCCGCCTGCAAGGCCGTCACAATCGTCAGTCCCACCGGATTGGTGGTATAGATGGCTCCGTTCATGGGATCGAACAGCAAGCCCGATTCACTGACCGCCACATTTTTCAACCGACTGGTATCATAACTCATGGCATTTCCTCCCTTCCTCATTCCCCTTGCAGATAGCCCCACACATAGGCCTGCATTTCCGCCAATTTGTATCCGTTGCGGCGGCAGGCGGCGTCATCCGCGGCGCATTCCTTCTGGGACAATTTCCTGCCCCAGACAGCGGCTTCAAAAGTTCCGTTTTTAAAACGCGCCTCCACCGGAATCTCCGTGGTTGCGCGGCCCTGCTCAACGGGCACCACCATGTTGACGTTTTCCACCGCCGGATTTTTCACCTTGGGGGGATAAAAGGTGATCCCCAGCCACATGTCACCGGTTGCGGCTTCACTGGTGATTTTCAACCGCAAAGCCCCGGCCCCATCCGGCAGCACTTCATAGCCGAAGGCGCTGTTGCTGTTTGCCTTGGCCATTACCGCGCCGGCCAAGGCGACAATAAGGATGAGTATCCATAGGGCAATTGCTTTTTGAGACATGATCAACCTCCTTTAAAATGTGTATTTGAGACCAAAGGTTCCATAAAAAATGGAATAGTCGTTGCCGATGGAAGGCTTGGAATAGGCCTCCCAGGCAGCATCGGCAAAGATGTCGAGATTTGGACGAAAATGATGGACAAACGTAAGACTGCCGCTCCCTTTTTGCAGATCAGGCAAGGTATAGGCCACCTGGATGTCCGGGTCAAAGGCATGCACCCGGCACCCCCAAAGGCCGGCCATGGTCACGGTCCATTGGTCCGGCTTTCCATACCAGATCAACTTGTGTTCCACGGCAAGGGTCTTTTCCCGGCCCGCCACCTTGGTATTCATAGCAATCTGATAAATCCGTGTCCTTGCGAAAAGACTTGGGTGGAAAAACTCAAAACCCATGGTTGCGAAGAGTTGAAGCACTCGGACACTGCTGTAATCGCTTTGGGCCCAACCCACATCCAAATACATACTGCTGCCGGGAACTCTGGCGGAAAGCGCAGCATAAGGAATGAGCATTTTATTCGAATCTTCATCATCGCTGCGGATGCTGAATACCCCACCCCAAAGGCCGAGATAGCCGCCCATGCCCAGGGTTTTCATTGTATGCAGGGAAATACCGTAGTCGCTCTGCTTGATGTCATTGAGCCCCTCCTGACGATAAAGCCTGGCGTTACGGGCGATGAGACCTATGCCGAAATATGGATTGCCTTGAAATGAAGCGGACAGCAATGTGCTTGCATAGCCCTGCCGTTCCATACTACCGGTGTAGGCCCCATGGGTGGTTTGCGTTGAAACGGTCATGGCGGATGATTGCATCTCCCCATGGGAAACAGAAGCATGCAGAACTAATACCGACAGCCCCATCCATATGATTGTTTGTCTGGACATTCCTTTCCTTTCATTCCTTGAATGCGCTGAATCTACCATCGATCTTGTAAAATGGGTGTTAAGACCCTGCGGGTTTTGGTGATGAATTGTAAATTCCGGTTGAGAATTCTTAACATTTCTTTACAATCAAAACCGATAAACAGGTGTAGAATAGATGCGGGTAAACGAATCCATCCGTATGGGAGATAACCATGGGTAAAGTCCTTGTAATCGACGACGACACCGAGCTTTGCGAACTCCTCGACGACTATTTGTCCCAAGAGGGTTTTGCGATCGAAACCGTAAACGATCCCCTGGAAGGAATTCAGCAGGCTCTTTCCGGGAGCCATTGCCTGGTGGTGCTGGATGTCATGTTGCCGCGCATGAATGGATTCGAAGTCCTGCGCCGCATCCGGGCAAGCTCCAAGATCCCCATCTTGATGCTGACGGCCCGGGGGGACGAGGTGGATCGCATCGTGGGTTTGGAGATCGGCGCGGATGACTACCTGCCCAAACCCTTCAGCCCCCGTGAACTGGTGGCGCGCCTGCGGGCCATCCTGCGGCGCACGGAACAGGATGTCTTGGCGCCCCGAAGGCATACCGGCAGTCTGGTGGTGGGGGATGTGGTACTGAACCCCGGCATGCGCACCGTGGCCTGCGCCGGCAAAACCGTTGAGCTGACCTCCATTGAATTCGCCGTTCTGGAAGTCTTGCTGGACAAGGTCGGCCAGGTGGTGGGTCGCGAGGAACTGGCCAGAAAAGCCCTGGACCGGGGATATTCAGCCTATGACCGCAGCATTGATGTGCACATCAGCAGTTTGCGCAAAAAACTAGGTCCCCGTGCCGATGGCCTGGAACGTATCAAGACCGTGCGCAATTCCGGTTATTTGTATGTCCTCGGCGCCAATGATTCCCGGCCTTCCTGAGGATCTGCCATGAAACTAAACACCCGCTCCCTTTTCATGAAGATTTTCCTCTGGTTCTGGCTGGTGATCGCCCTCACCGGCCTGGTGCTGTTTGTTTTCGCCATCATGGTTGATTCGGCCCGCAATCAGGATATCCACCGCCAGCGCGCGGAAGAACGACGTCTGCAGATCGGCCAGATGCTGGCCTTTTACGGCGAAACTGCCGTGAGACTCATGGCCCGGGAAGGTCCCCAGTCCCTGGATGACTATAGTGAACGCCTGGCCCGCACCGCCGGAATCCGCCCCTTTTTCTTTCTCCAGCCGGACCAGCCCCACCCTGGTTTCCATGTTCCCCCGGAGGTTATGGCCCTTGCCCAAAAGGCCCGGCAGTCCGGAAAAGCCGAATACCGGCAGTACCGCGATACACTGGCCGTGGCTCAACCCCTATCGGAAACTTCCGGAAAGCGGGCGGTGGTGGTGGGTGAAACCCGTCTTGACCCCAACCGTCCCCCCCGTCCCCCCCATCCGCCCTATCCGCCGCATCCGGCCCCACCGGAAGCCCTGGCCGCATGCTACGGCAAAAATCCGGATGACGACTGCGATTGTCAAACCCCACAGGGGATGATTTCCGGAAACTGCCGGCCCTTGCCCAACGGCCTGGCGTGTGTGGAAGAAGGTCCGCCCCCTGCCGGTCCCCCCCTTGACCCGGCTGCCGGATTTTATGATGATAACCCCACTGATTATGGTTCTGAAACCATTGCGGGCCGGCTGGAACAGCTTACGAGCCATATCGATCGTTACAGCCGGGACTTGGGCCGATACTTCATCATCCTTTTCATTATCGGCGGCATCGCCTGCTACCTGCTTACCTGGCATCTCACCGCCCCTTTGCGGCGGCTGCGCAACCTGGCCCAGCAACTGGCCGGCGGCGATCTCACCGCCCGGGTGGATCCGAATTTGAACCGCCGCTGGGATGAAATCGCCGAGCTGGGAAACGATTTCAACCGTATGGCGGAGCAGATCGAAAAGCTGATCGAATCCCAAAAACGGCTGTTGCGGGACATTTCCCATGAACTGCGCTCCCCTCTGGCAAGACTCAATCTGGCACTGGAACTGGCCCGCAAATCCTCCGGCCCTGAGGCCCAAAGCTCTTTGGCCAGGATTGAGCGGGAATCCGGACGTCTGAATGACTTGATCGGCCAACTGCTCCTGCTCACCAAGCTGGAATGCGGGGAAGGCCGGCTCCATCTGGAAGCAATCGACCTCGCCGCACTGATTGCCGAAATCGCCCAGGATGTTGATTTTGAGGCCCAAAGTTCCGGTAAACGGGTCGAATTTCTTTCCAACCAACCGCTGCAATTGATGGCCGACCAGGAAATGCTGCGCCAGGCTGTTGAAAACGTGGTGCGCAATGCTGTGCGCTACACCCCGGAAGGCAGCACGGTAAGCATCACCCTTGCCCAGGGAACCGGGCTTGAAAAATCAAAGGCCTGTGTGCAGGTCCGCGACCATGGTCCTGGCGTGCCGGAGTCGGCCCTTACTCAAATTTTTCGTCCATTTTTCCGGGTGGCCGAAGCCCGTGAGCGCCATAGCGGCGGAGTCGGTATCGGGCTGGCCATCTGCGAGCGCGCCGTCAAACTCCACGGCGGTTCCATCCGGGCGGTCAACGCGCCGGATAAAGGCTTGATCATGGAAATCACCCTGCCGATCCAATCCATCCGGCCCCCTGTCTCAACCAGGCCTTGAGACAGACCTGTTTCATCACCAGGCTTCCGGTCTTGCCCCAGAGCCTTCGGCCCCCATCCTCTTTCGATTACTAATTGTTATAATTATATTTTCATCTCATATCCAAATCCCCGTCAAATTGGCACGTTCCTTGATAATCTTTAAGGACATTTTGAGTTCGGCAAATCCTTGATCCGGACAAAAATTCAAACCGGATAAAGTTATGCAGGCTATTGAACAATTATGCAGCAACCTGAATGCAGGAAAGGAGAACAACATGACCAAATGGGAATGCCCTTGCGGGTACGTGTATGATCCGGAAGAGGGCGACACTGAAAACGGCATATCCGCCGGGACCGCTTTTGAAGACCTGCCCGAAGATTGGGTATGCCCCAAATGCGGGGCGCAAAAAGATTTCTTTGAACCAGTGGATTGATTTTTTCAGATTACAATAAAGATGAAGGAGAACTTGCATGAAGATTGACATTCAAAAAAATCTAGTGGAATTCACACCGGAAAATGCAGATGAAAAATCCAAGCTGGAAGCCCTGTGGCGCCTGCTGGTGGACTGTGTGCGCTTTAACAAAAAACTTGTCCCGGTGGGGGAGTATATAGCCAAACGGGATGCATTTGCGCGCTTTGCCATTGAAGGCCTGAAAACCCAGGATACTATGGAAACCTACCCGGAGGTTCATGTGGATGCGGATTGTCGCTGCTATTGCCAGACCTGCAATAAATATGTGGAACTCAAAAAAGGGGACCGTATTCCCCCCTGTTGCGGAAAATTGATGGAAGTTTTGGACTGATTCACCGGCCTTGTCATTGGTTCGGACCTTGGTCATTGTTTCGGCCATATCGCGGCTGGAAGCCGCTCCCACGATGGAGGGTGGCCGGAACCATGATCAAAGCCTAAGTTCGGTACCGGGGTCGGTGCCGCAAGCGGTATCGACCCGAATCATCTCCCACAAAAAGTGCTTTCCGATAAAAATGATCCTGCTGATTTTTTTTCAGCCGGCAACGGTTCTTTTGGCCTTTTTTTCCAAAATATGGTAAAAAGCGGGTTCGCTAAGAAGATGCCCCGTAAAATCAATGGAAAATTGTATTATTGTAGGCCGAAGACCATGCCCAAAACCAAGAGCCACATTTCTGAAGATATTTCACAGCCGGAAAGCCCATTCAAACCGGACCATACGACTTTTCCGCGTAAACTCGGCCGTTGGCTGAAGAACCTGTTGTTCAACCGTTATCTCTTTTTTTTGATATTCATGTTGGGCTATACCCATATCATGGAGATCTACGGCGGGTTGCCGGCCTTGCTGCCGGCCTGGCGGCTGGAAATCCCCCTGCTGCTCTACTTATATTGCTATTTTAATTTGATCACCCGCGATTCCAAATGGCAGGCCTTGATCACCGCCCTCCCGATTGTGCTGTTATACGGCGTGTTCGATGTCTATCATCTCCAGCTCGGACGCCTGATGCGGGTCACGGAAATAACCGAGCTGCCGGAATTGATAAAAATCACCCCCCTGTGGATCATTATTTTCCTTGGTTTGTTGTTGGGCCTGCCCCTTCTGGCGTTTTTGCGCCTGCTGCGGCCAAGCCGGCTGATAATGTTGGGGGCCATGCCGCTGCTTATTCTGGTGGCGGCAGCGGAATTCATCCCGGAAATATTCATAACGGCTTTTGAGGGCACGCAGAAACCCATTGTCACCTATTCGGATATCATGAGCGCCCGGGACAACGGCCGTTTCAGCATGAGCCTTTACAACGAGGCCAAGCGCCAGACGTTCATAAAAAAAATTGCAAGCTATAAAGGCAATGTCTTTTTCTTGAAGGATTTCGAGGAAGTGGTTGCCCAGCTCAATTCCCTGCCGGCCAAAAATAATGTCCATCTGATCATGATGGAAAGCTTTTTTGATCCTGAATTGCTGAGCGGCGCGGTTTTTTCCCGCAAGCCCACCCATCCGGATTTTGAAAAAATTTTTAAAAACAAGGGTTCGCTTACAATCTCCCCGGTATTCGGCGGCGGAACAGCCCAGGCGGAATTCGAGGCCCTTTGCGGTGTGCCTGCCTTGCGGGAACTGTCCGGCGTGGAGTTCGACGCCTTCAGCGGCCGCAGGACCTTGTGCCTGCCGAATATCCTTTTAAGAGGCGGCTACCATACCGTGGCCACCAACGCTTTTGTTCCCGACTTTTTCAATTCCATCAACGCCTACCAAGGTGTGGGTTTTGAGAAGAGCTACTATCCCAAGGAATATGCCGCCGCCCGTGAGACCTATCTGTCCATCGGCGATGTAACGGGTGAGAAATACATGTTCGACGGTGATCTTTTCAGGCAGAACCTTGCTTTTATCGCCGAATGGAAGAATGAACATCCCCAGGTGCCGCTGTTCAACTATGTCATGACCATTTACGGCCACACGCCCAACCTCATGAATGCCACCAAGCGGCCCCAAATCATTACCGTCAAGGGCGGCATCAAAGACGAGCAAATGGAACGCGGGGTCAATCAATATTACTACCGCACGGAAGCCATCGCCGAGTTCCTGAGGGGTATCCAGCTCATCGATCCCCAGAGCCTGGTGATCCTGGTGAGTGATCACATCCCACCCATGACCTATGGGCCCATCACTTACCAGAAATTCAAGTACGTGGCCGGCCACAAGGATTTCATGCACATCAACCGTATCTTTTTCTTTGAAGATGGCAAGGCCGTGCACTATGACACGCTTCATCATTACGATATACCCTACATCATCCTCAATTATATCACCAAGGGGAAATATTGCCGGAAGCATGTCTGCGACTTTAAATCCCGCGGCAAGCCAATCCAGAAAAAGGACTACCGGGAAGCCTACATGACCATCATGGCCAATGCCATGAATCTGTAAGCCGGGCTACATATAGTTTCTGCGGTTTAAAAACATGGATTGGCGCGGGGTGATATAGACCTTGACATCCACCGTGGCAAAACCTTCATGATACACCACGGCCCCCACCTGGGCGCCGCGCATAAAGGACCGGGTTTCCACCATGACCTCGTCCATGGAAAGGGCGTTTTTGCCCGCATAGGTTTGACCGTTCACCAGGATGCCGGCCAGCCGTTCAGACAACTGGCGATAGCCGTCCAGAATGGCCGCCCGTTCAGCCAGAAATTTTTTCTGCATGGGACTGCCTTCTTCCGGTTCAATACCCTTGCCTCTCACCAGGATCATGATTTTGAGGTCGGATTCTTCCGGTTCGATACCGGGGACAATGTTTTCCGCCCGGTTCACCGGACTTTCATATTTTAAAATCTGATGCATGCTGGTGCACCCGGTAAGACAAATCATCCCAAACCCCACTGCCGTTATCACCACCAGAACTGCGGCTGAAGCATTGCGCAAGCGGCCCATGACCGGCCCTCCTCTTGAATCTTGATCGTTATCAATGAAAATAAATGATTGGGTCAGCCTGTATCACTTTTCTGTTGATCGGCATTCTGCAGATAAATCTTTAAGCCTTCAGCCTGCTTGCCTTTACCGCCAAGGCGGCAATTTCTTCCGGCCGGATTGTGCCCCAAAAGCATATATAGCCAATAACCATTTGTTTTTTTAAAACTATTTTTTATGGCACAATCATTGCGATCAGAGGGGTAGGATGGTTGTTTTCAAATTTCGTGACCAACCCGAGGCGATTCATGCTGAATTTCTATAAATCCATAGAGCTTTACCGGTTTCAAGCCATCCGGCTGCTTTTCTGGATTTGTCTTTTATTGCCCGGCGATGCCGGCGCGGAAGCCGTGCCGCCCACCCTCTATTATGCCCGGTTCACAGTGACTTCCCGCAACGGGATGATCACGGCCGCCAAACTGGAGCTGTTGCCGATAGAAACAGAATACCGTTCCGAGGGCTTTCAATGTCTTCCCATCACCGGCACGGCCGCTCTCAACAGCGGGCTGGATTTGGGCGTGGCCGCCCGCCATGACGGCCTTATCCGCATTCTCACAATTTATGGTTTGAAATCCGTTTCCGCCCAGGGACGGCTCTTGAATTCAAGGGGCGATGATCAGGTGCAAATGCATTATGAAGGGGTTTTCCGCTATCCGTTCCGAATCAATGCCGAGAATTTTGAAGACGGTGTTTATCGCCTGGATCTGGCCGTTGAATTTTCGCCCCTGTCGTTTCCGGACCGCTGGTCTTATCTATCCCTGAAGCATGAAATCCGGAAAACTTTCTTCTGGGTCTTGGGCTTCTTCATTTAAAGGGTATATTTCCATTCCCTTTTATCACCGGCGATCAGCCGCTTGCGCTTATCGACACAGGCAATGCAGTTGCAGCCCTTTGCCAAGTCATGGGGTCCGAGCTTTTCAGCCAAGTCAATGGAGGCATTGATCATTTCATAAATCATACGACGTTCCATTTCCATTTTCTTTTGTTTCGGATCATCGGCTTTCATGATTCGTTTTTATTCCCATAAACATCATCAAAAGACTTCCTGATGAAATTTTCCAGCCGGAACCGCGTTGCAAAGCGTTCGATTTTCACTCGATCCAAACGGTCAAAGGAGTTCGACATCAATTCCTGTTGATCCAGACGCAAAAGGGTCAAAATGTCGGCTTCATCCTGCTTGAGTCTATCTGGATTATTGGCCATGGCCATAAGTTTAAGAACAACATAGTCTGTTGGTTGAATAATGGGGTGCTTGCCGATGGTTTGGTCGTTTACTTCTACACTGTTTCCAATGATTGCCTTTCCCTCTGGAGTCGCCACAAACATGAAATCAACCCGGCCCATTAGCCCCATATCCGAGTCAAATTGCGCAAAAACAGAGGTCTGATAGAAACACTGGTAGCCCAATTTTTGCATGGCTTTGATGATTCGAGGGCTGTGATCAGCTTCGGCCAATATGTCGATATCGGCTGTATAGCGCGGCAAGCCATAGGCGCCCAGGGCCAAAGCGCCGATCAAGGCATAGGGGACCTTCTTCTCCTCCAACTGACCTGCGACCAGATCCAAAATATTGAATAATTTTTCAGATGCCATGGGTGTCCAGGCTTAGTAACCTCTGAATGACGGGCACAAGTGCCCTGAAATCCGCTGCCATTTCCTTTTCCAATTCTCTGGGAGCGCCCTCAGGGTAAGCCAGACCAAAATGCAAGTCAATGGGGATCTCATGGCGCCGACAATAGGCCTCCAATGACGGTTTGGTCATGCTGCCGATGCGCATGGCGCCGTGCTGCCAGCCCCATTGGAAGTGGGCGCCGTCGCCGCCGCTATCGCCCATGATGATGATTTTGTCCGGAGGGATACCGAAGGCCCGGGCGGCCTGTTCCGTGTTTTTACCCTTGTCCTGTATTTCCAGCAGGTCATAAATATCCCGAGGATCACTGGGCCGGCTTGGAAAGCGCACCAGCGGATTGGCCGACAACACCGGCAGGCCAGGCAACAGATCACCGGCAAACGCCCGTTGGAAATAACCGATCATGCCGGTGGTGTTCACCATGAACAGGATGTCGTTGGCAAGGCACCACTCCATCAACTCCGGTACGCCGGTGTAAGTCACAAAAGCCTGCTTCAGGTAGGCGTCCATCTGGTCCTCGGAAACCGGCGCCGGCAGCAGGCTATTGATTTTCCGGGAAGCCTCGCCCAGGGAAATGGCATTGCCCGTGTATTGCCGGAAAATGTCGGAGGTTTGGGCAGCCAGTTGCGGATACAGAAAGTCGATAAAATCAAAAGGGCCGCTGGGCGACAGGCATTCGCTCCAGTCCGAGGAAAAAATTCCTTTGTATTTGCGTTGATGCTGATTCATGGGGGCTCCCTTCCTTGGTTCAGATTTTGATCTTGGCTTTTTGAATCAGAAGGTCCACGCCGATGCCGATGCCGAAGGCCCAGGCCATATTGGGCACGGCCAGGGAAATGCCGCTGATCAACAGGGCCACAAAATATTCTTCATTGGTTTTCAGGCTTCGGATAAGCGGGCAAAGCTCAAGGCCGGCGAAAATCAGCAGCACGCCCAGCACGGAATTGGGAAGAAGGGTCAGAAAGGTGAGCCCGGCTTCACCAAAGACAAGGGCCAGGACCACCAAAATGGCGCCGATCATCACCGGCGCCCCGCCGGTCCTGGCCCCGAAGCGGTAATGGGCTGCCAGGCCGCCGGTTCCATGGCACATGGGCACTCCACCGATCAAACCGGTGGGCAGGTTGGCGATCCCCATGGTGAGGGCGAACTTGCCGGCGGTGGTTTTCGACGGTTGGGGGTTGTCCGGAAACAGGCTGGAACAGGTGTCGGCCGTGCCCACACAGGCATTGCCGATGGTGAGGGGGATCTGGGGCAGGATCAGCATGATAAAGGCGATCCAAAGATCGTGCAATGAAAAGGACAGGACGGTTATCTTGGTGGGGCCGAGGGCCAGGCGCTGATTCCCAAGGCCGCCCAATAGAAAACCCGCTGTAACCCCCAGGGCCACCGCGGCGATGGCGGCCGGAAGCTTTTTATTGTCCAGCAGCAAAAGCACCAGCACAAAAACCGCCACACCCAGGATCAAGTTGATGCCGCTGTCCGGGTATGTGCCCATGACCCCGGATAAAAAAAGATTTTTACCGACGATCAGCTCAATGCCTTTTCTCAGGAAAACCAGCCCCAGGGCCAATTGTATGCCGCGCACCACTTGCTGGGTAAAAAGCTTGGCCAACTTGTCCACCAGGCCGGTCAATGAAAACAGCAACAGCAGCGCTCCGAAAATGACGCCGGCGGCGCCGATGACCGGCTCGGTGATCCGGTCGGGAAAGGCAATGGCAATGGCGCCCACGGCTTTTAAAGGTTGCACCGGGATGGGCAGCCGGAAATAAAAGCCGGTGAGAAGATAATACAGGCCGAAACATAAGAAAACCGTGCTGGGACTCAGTTTATTGATCAGGATCATGGCCACCACAATGGGCAGCAATGTGCCCAGATCGCCCAAGGAGCCGGCCAGTTCCACCCGGTCAAAGCGGAAACCGCTCCAGGGTGCTTGCCTTTTGCCCGGAGGCGCCCCATCAAGGGGGATTTCTTTTTCAGTCGCCTTGTCCGCCTTCACCGCGCTTCCATTTTTCATAGAGCACCTCATTGGATTTGTGATCCGAATTCAACATAGGGCTTGACAAATAGTCACGATTAATTTAATTTTCGTGTCAATAATGATTAAGTTAACGCAGTCCGCCCGCTTCTGTCAAGGAAATTCTCAACCTTGGGCCTGATTTACATTTCGGCCCGATTGCGGTTGAAAGCCGCCCACCACCATGGTGGAAGGCATAAAGATCGAACCCGGCCTGAAGGCCGGCTATGGCGGTGATGGCGGCCAACCAGGGGAGGAAACAAAGGATGCCGGCACCTCATGCAGGTATTGTGGCCGCAACAACCAAAAAAACCATTGATCCTGTTCAATTGCAAAGCCTGGAGCAGTCATTTCGAGCCTGGGCAGAGGCCCCATGCGGAGCCAATCGAAAACTGTCGCGCCTGCGGGTGCTGCTGATATTTCTCTTGATCCGTTATACCGGCGCCAAGCTGAATGAGATCCTCAGCCTGAATCCAGCGGACGATTTTGATTTTACAAACTGCAAGGTCTGCTTTCGCAAAGGGGAAGTGAAAAGTAGCAGCATCCGAGAAGTCCGGATACCGGAAACACCGGCGATTGAAATCAAGAATCTCTTGAAAGAATTCAGTCCATCAAACATGATGGCTGGATTTTTTAAGATCGACCCTGCCCATGTACGCCGCAAATTCTATGACTGCGCTGAAGCGGCCGGCATCCCACGGGAAATGGGCACACCGGAAGCTATCCGGCGATCAAGGGCCATCGAGTTGATGCAAAGCAATATGCCCCTGCCGGTGGTGCAAAAAATCATGGGTCATTCCACCCCCAACCTGGCCGCGGCCTATGTGGAATTTTCCGAGGAGGAGATCCGCAAAGTCGAGCGCTTCCACATCGAACGGGAAAACCGCCGTAAAACCAGCGCCCGCAATTCTTTTTTCGGCAAGATCGATACTGTCCGCATCGGCGATGTGCAGGCTACGATCGAAATCATATCCCTGGAAGGGCATAGAATCCATTCCATTGTGACTCGGGACAGCCAGAGTCGCCTCGGCCTTAAACCCGGCTGCCTGGCGGGGGTGGAAGTCAAGGCCCCCTGGGTGGTCCTGCACAAAGCCATTGAAGAACCTGCTTGTTCGGCCGAGAACCGTTTCAAGGGCACCGTCCTCCGCATCATCAAAGGCAAGATCAATTCCGAAGTGGTCGTGCGAATCTCCGGCAGCACCGAATTATGCTCTATTCTTACTGAAAAAAGCCGGCAATTTCTGGGTATCGAAGAGGGCGATACGCTCTGGGCGGTCTTTAATGCGGCCATGACGGTAATTCACGTTGACTGAATTTTTATTTTGAAATCAAACGATCAAAAAGCACCAGATTCCGGGTGGGCCGGATACGATAGAGTTGCGCCGGCCGGTGCACGCCGGTGCGGACCTCGGCCACGGGTTCCAGGAAGTCCAGGTCGTTGAGCTTGCGGCGGAAGGCGCTCTTGTCCAATTTATTACCGATGACCATTTCATAGGTTTTTTGCAGCTCCGTGAGGGTGAAGGCCGGGGGCAGCAAATAGCACGGCAAGGCGGAATAGGCGGACTTGTTCCGCAGGCGCTCCACGGCAAAGGCAATGATGCGGTTGTGGTCAAAAGGCAGTTGGGGCAGGTCGTCCACCGGCAGCAAGGTGCAAGCGGTCGGCCCTTGCTCTATCAGAACCGTGCTGTCGACCAGGGCGTAATAGGCAATGCTCACAGACCAGCCCCGGGGGTCCCGGGCCCCGCCACTGAAGGAATACAGTTGCTCCAGGTAAGGTGAAACCAGGCCGGTCTTTTCCTTGAGTACCCGCCGTGCGCCGGCCCGGCTGTCCACATCGGTTTCCGCGTGGATATACCCTCCGGGCAGGGCCAGTTGATCCATATAGGGTTCATGGGTGCGCTTCAGCAGGAGGACCTGCAAGCCTCCTTCCACTAAGGTGAACAAGACCACATCGACGGTGAGGATGATTTTTTGTTCCATGCTGCCTCATTAATGATTTATTTTCAAAATACAAATAAGTTTTTTGAAAGTCAATCAGCAATTTACCCTTTATAAAAAATCATTCTCCATATTTTTTGAAAATATTTAGTTGCATTTTGCCACTAAGTAGATTATATTCTCATCAAAAGCCCGGGGAAAGGGCCCGTAATCGGATTTCAAATCGAAAATATCAAATTTGAAATCCTTTCCTGGAAAGGAGGAAATTATGCGCAACCCAACCAAAATTCATCTCCTGATCATCGACCCCCAAAACGATTTTTGCGATATCCCTGAAAAAGAGCTGCCCATTGATCCCAAATCATCGGCAGCCGGGAAGCCGGCGCCGCTTTACAGGCCATCTTTGCCGGTGGCCGGCGGGGATGCGGACATGAAACGCCTGGCCGCCTTTATCGACCGCCTGGGCAAGAAACTTTACGATATCCACGTTACCTTGGATTCCCATAATCCCGTGGATATTGCCCACCCGGCCTGGTGGATGAATGCCAAGGGCGAGGCGCCCGCTCCTTTTTCCTTAATCTCCGAGGGGGATGTGGTGAACGGCGCATGGAAAGCGCGCAATCCCCTGGCCCGGTCCCACAGTCTGCATTATGTCCGCTCCCTGTCGGCCAACGGCCGCTACCAACTGGTGATCTGGCCGGAACATTGCCTGATCGGTTCCTGGGGCCATAATGTGCACCCGGCGGTGAAGGGCGCCCTGGATCGCTGGGCCCGGACCAAGCTGGAAGTGGTGGATTTCGTCACCAAGGGTTCCAACCCCCTTACCGAGCATTATTCAGCGGTTCAGGCGGAAGTGCCGGACCCCAACGACCCCTCCACCATGCTGAACAGCCGGTTGATCAAGACCCTGGGGGAGGCGGATCAGGTGCTCATCGCCGGCGAGGCCCTGTCCCATTGCGTGGCCAACACCGTGCGGGATATTGCCGACAATTTCGGCGAGGAGAATATTCGCAAGCTGGTGGTGCTGACGGATTGCGCCAGTTCCGTGGCGGGCTTCGAGGATCTGGGCGCCCGCTTTCTCACGGAGATGACCGCCCGGGGCATGCAGACCACTCGTTCCGCGGATTTTACGGCCTGAAGGCAGGTCGGGGTGTCGGCAACCAACGCAGCAAGCAAGTATAAGGAGGTTTATATGAAACTGTTCACGGATGAAATGCAAACCGGTCAGGTGGGTAATTTCACCTTCTCCGGAGTCCGGCCGGAAAAACTAGGCGCCACGGAATATACCCTGGTCACCTTGGTCATGGATAAAACCGGCAGTGTCAGCGGTTTTGAAAACAACCTGCTGGAAGTCAAACGCTCCGTGGTGGAGGCCTGCCGCAAAAGCCCGCGGGCCGAATATCTCCTATTCCGCAGCGTGGAATTCAACGATCAAGTGGATGAGGTCCACGGCTTTGTGGAATTGGCCACCATCGACGCCACCCAATACCGGGCGCCGCAATGCGCCGGCGCCACCGCCCTCTTTGATGCGGTCTATTCGGCCGTGGCCGCCACCAATGCCTATGCCCGCACATTAACGGACAAGGATTTCGGCGCCAATGCCATTGTGATCGTCGTGACCGACGGTGATGACAATGTCTCCCGGCAGACCGTGAAAGCCGTGGCCGCTGAAATCAAGCAAGGGGTGCGCAATGAATGGCTGGAATCCCTGCTGGTGATCCTGGTGGGCGTCAATGCCGGCCATTGTCAACAAAAGCTGAATGCCTTTTATCATCAAGGCGGTCTCAGCCAGTATGTGGATGCGGGCAGCGCCACCCCCCAGAAATTGGCCAAATTGGCGGATTTTGTCTCCCGCAGCATCACTTCCCAGTCCCAGAGCCTGGGCTCGGGTGGTGCCAGCAAGGTTTTGACCTTTTAAGCAGCAGAACGAACCGGAGGCGACCCATGAATGTCGATCACTACTTCACCATTGGAAGTATGCATGCGGTCCAGGGCCTTCCTTGCGAAGATTATGCCGGGTCGGGCGTCTGGGATGATCGTCTGTATTACGGCATGGTGGCGGACGGTTGTTCCGGCGCCCGGGCCCGCACCGATATCGGCGCCCGGGTGATCAGCCTGGCTTTCACTAAAACTTTAAAGACCCGCCAAGCCCTTACCGGCGGATGGTTTCAGGGGGATTTTTTGGATCAGCTCCGGGAAGCATTTAAAAACTCGAGACTGTCCGATGATCCCGATGATTATTTCGCAACCATGGTGGGGTTCGCGGCCACGGCCGAGCAGGCCGAAGTTTTTCTCATGGGGGACGGCGCCGTGGCCGCCCACTATAAAGATGACAGGCTGCAACTCGTGGAAGTGAATTGGTACAATAACATGCCCTACTACCTCAATTACTCGCTTGCCCCGGAGATGGATAGACATTATTGGGAGCACTTGGCCGCCGCACCTGCCGGAATATTGGAACAACGCACAACCATATTTCGCCGGATGGAAAACAGCATTGAAATCCTCACCTCAAACAGTGAACATCTGGATTTTGATACAGCCGCAAAAGGACTCACTTTCCAATTTCAAGGACGTGATTTGAAAGCTCTGGCGGTCATGACGGATGGGATCACACAAATCAACGGGGTCCCGGCTCCGGAGGTTGCAAGCCGCCTGCTGGCCTTTAAAACCCGGCAAGGTGTCTTTGTTAAACGCCGCAGCCTGAAAGCCCTTGCCGAATTTCATAAAAACGGCCAGGTGGCGCGGGATGATCTGGCCCTGGCTTGTGTGGTGTGGGAGGATTAGAGCAAGATGGAAACCGCAAAATCCATAAGAGTGATCATGCCCGGCAAGGGCGAGCTATCTCTGCTGCCTCAAGATCACCTGGCCACCGGCGGTGAAGGTGCGGTTTATCTCAAGAACGGACTGGCATTCAAACTCTATCTGGATCCCCAGAAGGCCAGGAGCCATGGGATGGAAGCCAAGATCCGGCTGCTGGCCGGCATCCGCCATCCGTACATTCTCGCGCCCCTGGACATTCTTTGCAACCCCCGGCAGGAAATGATCGGCTACTATATGCCCATGGCCTCAGGGGTGCCCTTGATGCGGGTGTTCACCAGCACCTGGCGGGACCAAAACAATTTCACGGACCGGGAAGCCATCAAACTGGTGGAAAATATGCGCATGGCGGTGCAGGCAGCTCACGGGCTCGCGGCCCTGATTGTGGACGGCAACGAAACCAATTGGCTGGCCGACGGGATTAGCCCCCACATCATCGACGTGGACAGTTGGCAGATCGGACCCTTTCCGGCCACGGCGGTGATGGCTTCCATCCACGACTTTCATGCGGCGGCACCGTGTCAGGGCTCGGACTGGTTTGCCTGGGGTATAGTCACCTTCCAGGTCTTCACCGGCATCCATCCGTATAAGGGCGTGCATCCGGATTTCAAAAAAGGCGATCTGGAAGCCCGGATGCGGGCCAATGTTTCGATTTTCGATCCCCGCACCAAACGGAACAGTGCCGTGCGAAGTTTTTCCGTCATCCCGCCCAACCTGGCCTCCTGGTATGAAGGCATGTTTCAACAAGGGGATCGCAGCGCGCCGCCACCGGTGCAGCCCTGGACGCCGACGGTTACGGCCCCCACCATTCTTCATCTGCATACCGCCGGCCCCGGTTTGCTCAAACACGAGTGCTTTATGAATCTGCCGGGCCTGATCAAAAAGATAACGGACAATGGCATCGCCTTTTTTGAAAAAGACGGCCTCTTGTGGGCCCACGACCTGGAGCAACGACGGCCCCTGCCTGATCTTGGGGACGAAACCATCCAGGCCATCCTGCAGCAGCAGGCTTGTCTGGTGCGCAAAGGCCCAGATCTCATGCTGGTGAATGTGGACGGCCCCTCGTTGCGCGCAAGCATCCTTTCAAGTTCGGCTGTCGGCGCGGTTCATATGCCGCAACCCATGGGGCTGCCCTTCCAGGCCGCCAAGCTGGTGACCTGGGGCGATCGTGCCTTTGCCCTGAATTTCCGTAGTGAAAACGGCATGACGGAAATCAATCTGGAAGTTCTCCAAGGGCGGCCGGTCCTCTCCCTGGGGGCCTCCTGGCCGGTTCATCCCCTATCCACCCGGTTTTTTGACGGCTTCGGCGTGATGGACTGCCTGGGCCAACCCTTTGTTGTGCAACCGGAAGGACCTTCCGCGGTTCTGATCCACCGGGCCCCGGCCCTGGGTGAATATCGCTTGGTGAACGGTCAGGCCGCCAACCGGCATCATTTGATGCTGCATGCCATACGCAAAGCCGATGGCCGCCTCTATCGCCTGCGACTAGATCTGATGAGTGGGCTCTATAACCTCATCTCTGCTGTGCCGGTGGATGTGGCTGACCTGAATGTGGCGGTTAATGCCAAAGGGATTGCCGTGGCAATTTTCGAAGATGAGGAAGTGACCGTATGGAATACCCTGGGACAGGGTGAAAAGACCATTGCCGATCCGGCCATTGTTCAAAATATGCGGCTTTTTGCGCTGAATGATGCTATCTATTACCATACCGGCGGGAAAATTTTTCGGCTGAGCCTGAATTAGTTTTCCATAAACCCATTGCCTATGGTGGTGAACCCGGATAGGTTCTACCGATCCGGCGAGAAATGATATGGGTTCTTCCTCGGAAAAGCCCTGAATGATGGCGAAGAGGAAGAACCATGTAATATTTTGGAGTGCGGCGACGTGTCGCCGCTGTTAAAGCGCGGACGCGTCCGCGCATTCCAAAGGAACAATCCATGAACCTTAAACCCATCATAAACAGCCTTTTGGATACGGACCTGTATAAACTCACCATGCTCCAGGTGCTCCTGCATCAATTCCCCGGCGCGGAAGGCGAGTACCACTTCAAATGCAGAAACCGCCTGGCAAAGCCCCTTGCGCTCTTCAAGGATGAAATCGCGGCCCAGGTGGATCATCTATGCACCTTGCGTTTTCAAAAGGAGGAACTCGACTACCTGAGGAGTATGCGCTTCATCAAAGGCGACCTGGTGGACTATCTGGACCTGTTCCAGTTCCGGCGGCGTTTCATCCACATCACAACCGCTCCGGACGAACCCCTGCGGCTGGAAATCATTGCCAAAGGCCCCCTGATCCAGGTGATGCTGTTTGAGCTTTTCATTCTCGCCATTGTGGCGGAAGTCTTTCACAGCCATTTTGACCAGGCAGCCTGTGTCCAGGAAGGACGCCTGCGCTTGGCAAACAAAATTGAGGCGGTGCGGGAATTCGGCCGGAAACCGGCCCGCCGGCATCCGTACATTTTCTTTGAATTCGGCACGCGCCGCAGGGCCTCCAGGATCTGGCAGGAGGAAGTGGTCACCACCCTGGCCCGGGAATTACCCGAATACTTTCGGGGCACCAGCAATGTGGATCTGGCCCGGCGT
Source organism: Desulfosudis oleivorans (assembly GCA_020723325.1). Lineage (GTDB taxonomy): Bacteria > Desulfobacterota > Desulfobacteria > Desulfobacterales > SURF-7 > DYJD01. The sequence continues at coordinate 32,207 of DYJD01000009.1, forward strand.
TACAACCTCACCCCCATCGGCACCATGGCCCATGAATATCTCCAGGCCCATCAGGCCTTCGGCTACCGGCTGCGGGATTTTCAAAAAATGGCCCTGGAAAACTGGGTCAGGGAATACCGTGGTGATCTGGGCATCGCCCTCACCGACACCGTGGGCATGGATGCCTTTCTCATGGATTTTGATCTTTATTTTGCCAAGCTTTTTGACGGCCTGCGCCACGACTCCGGTGATCCCTTTATCTGGGGGGAGAAAGCCCTTTCCCATTATGAAAAACTGCGCATCGACCCCAACACCAAAATGCTGACCTTCTCGGACAGCCTGGATTTTCAAAAAACCTTTGACCTGTATCAGACTTTTGGAGACCGCACCAGGATCGGCTTCGGCATCGGCACCCATCTCACCAATGATCTGGGTGTGGAAGCGCCCAATATCGTCATGAAGATCATGGCCTGCAACGGCAGCCCGGTGGCCAAGATCTCGGACGCGCCCGGCAAGACAACTTTTCAGGACGGGACCTTTATGGCGTATTTGCGGCAGGTTTTTGGGCAGTAATCAGACCGTGCTTAAAAGCACTCTAATGTAAAAATAGATTTGGCAGGGAGGCAGAATGAGAATCGAGGAAATTAAGCAAGAAATAGATCGCTTATTACTTTCTGAGAAACTACTGTTGGTGGAAGATTTATGGGATTCCATCGCAAAAAGTAATTCTGAACTTCCTTTTCCAGATTGGCAAAAAAAAGAGCTTGAAAAAAGATATGCAGAATATAAAGCCGGCAAACAAAGTCTTCATGATTGGGAGGACGTGCATGAGGGCTTAAGAAATAAATATAGTAGTAACACATGATCTTGGCCCAGTAACATTTAATCCTTACCGCTACAATTACTCGCGTTTTCTGAAGGACTGCTTAGGATATCACAGCGTTCACCCTTTTTCGATGCGTGAGCTGAAAATTTATTAAATCCGAAAATCCAGCCGATTGTCTTAATTCTTCATAATCAATGAGTACACTTTTTTTTCCACCCTGGCCAGGGATTTGCCCGACTTCTTCAAGGGCACCAGCAATGTGGATCTGGCCCGGCGCTACAGCCTCACCCCCATCGGCACAATGGCCCATGAATACATCCAGGCCCATCAGGCGTACGGCTACCGGCTTCGAGATTTTCAGAAAATGACCATAGAAAACCGGGTCAAGGAATAACGAGGTGATCTGGGGATCGGAAGCACCCAAATAATTTTGATTAAAGAATAGCTCCCCAAAATGGCACGGCTTTTCCCCGTCACTCTCAGTGACATGTTCGTTCGTCCTTACCTCGGAGAGTGAATTCCTTTGTGTGCGCTCTTCTTTTTTGACCGTGACCGATCTTCCTCATCAGAATGATCCGGATCAATACGGCTTTTTGCATCCGTACTAGTAAAAGGCTCTGCCACTTTTTAAATTTCTTTTGATTCGTAATCGGGAAGCATAATTATAGCAGAATGTACATTAAATGCCTTGGCGAGCTGCTCTGCCCTTTTCTTACCAATTTCTAATTATTCGTTTTCAAGCATACTGATATTTTTTGAATTGACAGAGCAATATTTTGATAATTCCTCTTGAGTTCATCCTTTTAATTCGCGTAACATTTTAATTACTTCCCCGGTAGTTAAAATCGCATGCTGTTTTGCCGGTTTAAAATCCGATCTTTTCATTTTCGTTATTTAACTCCTTAGTATCATCATATTTAATTCGATTTCCTCGCCTTAATTATCAAATATTTAGCATTTTGGGACCAAATCGAAGCCATCTGGCACCAAAAATCAAGCAGAGCCTCATAGAACTCAACTGTATTTTCCTTGACAATAGTTGCTTTATTGGCAGATGTTGCTTCAAATAGCTTTATCCATGAGGGTTGGGTGGCATTTGTTAAATCGGTGATTTCAATTGAATCAAACCCATTCTGGTTCAACATCGCAAGGAGTTCGCTTTCTTTTAACAAAGACTTGGCAACAAATGTCTCTGCCAGCAGTCTTTGATCCGCATCGGCAACATCATCATGTAGCACAACGCCGTCGGCAATTAGAATGGTGCCGCCCGGTTTTAATACCCGCCATGCTTCGCGCAAGGCCTCCTCATGTCCTATATGGTGAATTGATTCCAACAATATGGTGCTGTTAAAATGTCGATCCTCATAGGGCAGCTTGCAAGCATCGCCGACACAGAATGTCACTTTATTGGAAAGCCCTGCCTGGGCAGCCCAGGCTGCGGCTTTTGCTTGCTGCTGCGGATTGATGGTAATGCCATCGACCTGGCAACCTTTTTGTTTTGCAATTTCAATGGCTGGGATACCGCACCCGCATCCGATATCCAAGAGGCGAGCATTGGGTGGAACGTCAATTTGGTCAATCACAACCTGGGTTAAGTGTTCTGTGGCTTGGGCCATATCTGCCTGGGGATTTGAATCGTCCCAATATCCCAGATGGATTTGCTGCCGGGTCACTTGTTCGAAAAAAAGTACTGCCGGAGAATTATAATAGGCATTGATTTTTGCATTATGAGTGTTTGTGTTTGGCATATGTTTACTCCTTATTGAATAATTGAATAGTTCTTTATTGATTCATCGCATATTAAAATCGTTTACTGGCTCGGGCTTGATTGAACTTTTCTTCTGAGATCAGCCCGGACGCCACATAATAGTGAAGCCACTTTTCAAATAGAGCCGGATCACTCAATTCGACCCGAATCCCGGATCCATTTAAGGCTTTGGTTAAATTGGTACAATCAAATCGAGTATTCTTTTCATATAATTCCGGCAGGGTCAGATGATGATTGGGGGCGGCATGAACATGCAAGCTTAAAAGCGGATAGAGCGGATTCGTATCCTTAATCGTCAGCAATCGTTTTTTCCAGGCTGCATAACTGATGAGTTCTAGGGGAAAACCAAAGTTTTTAATTTGCTGGTAGATATCATCTGCCGTAACGAAGATGGGATTGCACAAATGAAAGGTCTCGCCATGAGTCTTGTTATTTATAGCAATATAACTCAAGGCACGGCTTAACTGGTCAACCGGGGCCATTGAGGCATACTCGTCCAAAATTGGAGCGCTCCCCATTTCAACGCAACCGGCGATATAGCGGGCAATATGATCGGTCGTATTGGAAACGCCTGTCTCCGAATGCCCCATAATGTAACCGGCTCGATATATATTTATGGGCAGGCCCTTGGCTCGGGCATTTTCCATCATTTTTTCGGCTACCCATTTGCTCTGGCTATATCCCAGTTTTACGTAGGTTTCACCTGCATCGACACTTTCATTTTCAAAGATCATTTTACGACCGGTAAAAAACCCCATGGTTTCAAAGACCGAAATTGTAGAGACATAATGAACCGGCAGAATGCGCTGGGCGCAGGCCAACCTTATAATTTCATGAGTACCAATGACATTCGGCTGCTTTAATTTCGAATAGGGATCAACATAATTGACAGCTGCACCGTTATGGATAATGAGATCCAAAGTGTGCGCAAGACCTGAAAACTGCTTTCGGGGGAGTCCTAAAAACGGTTGCGTGAGATCACCTGGAATACCGACGATTCGTTTTTTATCATGGCTTGAATAGGGAATTTTAAGCCTTGTTAAGGTGGAACCTATTCTCTCCTCGGCATGGGCCGTGTCACGCGCCCGAACCAAACAATTTATCGTGGCCGAAGTGGTATCCAATAAATCTCTTAATAGAAAAGCGCCAAAAAAGCCGGTGGCGCCGGTTAAAAAGATATGGTGAGGATGACCACAGGCATGAACAGATCTGCCATCGATATTTATATCAAAATCCAATTGCGCTTCCTGGCCAAGGGCAAGGGGCACATTTTCAATCCTGGGCTCGGAACGTGATTGTGCGCAGATGCGCTGAACACATTGAATAAAATCATCAACAACCGGATTTTCATAAAGCACATGGAGCGGAAGATCCACAGAAAGGATCTGTCCCAATTCGATAATCAGGCTTGTACCTGTGAGCGAATCGCCGCCCAAATCAAAGAAATTCTGCTTGGAATCGATATCATTTATATTTAAAATATGTTTGCAGGCGTCAAAAACTACATTCGTCATATTTTGATCAATATTGGGTTGTGGTTTTTTAAACTTAAGGGGCCATTTCTGCATGGCTTTGCGATCAATTTTCCCGTTTATGTTAACCGGGAAGGTGTTGAGAATTTCAAAATAGGCCGGAATCATATATTGTGGTAATTTCGCGCTTAGGGATGCTTGAATTTCTACCAAGTCAAGCCTATTACAATCCAAATAGGCTGCCAATCCTTTGATTTCCGGGCTTACGTTTTTATAGAGGACAACCGCCTGATTGACTTTCGGGCAGGCTTTTAAAGCAGCCTCGATTTCACCCAATTCAATCCGATGTCCTAATATTTTGACCTGATCATCGCACCGGCCGATGAATTCGATCTCACCATTGGCATTATAGCGGCAGAGGTCTCCGGTAGCATACATCCGCTCACCCTTGACGAAGGGATCAGGAACAAATTTCCGCGATGTTTCGTTGGGGAGGTTGAGATACCCCCGTGCCAAACCGTCACCCGCGACATACAGGATCCCCGCTTCATTTGCCGTTACAATTTCCATATTATGGTTTAAAATATAAGCCCTTTTATGGTTATTGGGAAATCCAATGGGAATATTGTTTTCATAATCTTGGTTTATTAAAAAACTGGTTGAAAAGGTGGTGTTTTCGGTCGGCCCATAGATATTCCGGATTTTTAAGGTGGGATACCGCTTGCGAATACGGTTGATATATTTGACTGACAGGGCTTCACCGCCAACCAGGAGCTGTTTTAGGAATTTAAAAAAATCAGGACGAGTTTCAGCCAGGAGATTGAACAAGGCTGTCGTAATAAACACGATCGTGATGGGCCGGCAGTGGAGATAATCGCTGAATGCATCAAAATCATGCACAACTCGTTGAGGAACTATATATAAATTGAGACCATTTAATAGGGCTCCCCAGATTTCAAAGGTCGCGGCATCAAAAGAAATCGGCGCGGCATGTAAAAGGCCATCTTTATTACAGAAGTCCACATAATCCGTATTCTTAACCAAACTAATTATATTTTTATGGGTTACCATTACTCCTTTGGGCCTACCAGTTGATCCGGAAGTATACATCACATAGGCCAAATTTTCTGGAGTGACCCTTTTAGGTCTTATCCAGCTTGTTTTTTGCTCATAGGCCCTGAATTCACTTTGATCATCCATGTAAAAACACGTTATTTCACGCCCCAAGCATTTCTGAAGATTTTCTATCAGTTCACGATACTTTTTATGGGCTATAACAAAATTCACTTGGGCATCTTCAAAAATCGCTTTGATACGTTCTATGGGAAAGTCATCGGGAGCCATGGGGAGATATGCCCCACCAGCTTTCAAGATCCCCAACTGGCTGATTACCGCGTCAATCGAACGCTCCATCAACATACCGACAATATTTTCAAGTTGTATTTGGTTACATAGCAGAAAGTTTGCGACCACATCGGAGATCCTGTGAATCTCTGCATAGGATACGGCCCTGTTATTGAAAAAAACTTTCGCATGATTCGCAGAACTGTTGGCATAACCTGCAAATAGAGTATGAACCGTGTTGTTTTTCCAGCCAATTTGATCTGGTTGGATGAGATGATTTTGGATTCGCATTATTTTGCCTCATATTGAATTTTAATTGAGGCCAACAAATCACATCGCTCTTATTGGAAACTTAATAAATTCTTAATTCTTGGCGGTCTTCATTGATGGGAAAGGTAAACAGATGGTGTTGCTCCATGTTCGCGAGGATGGCGTTTGAATTTTCGCTCCTGATCTGAGGGATCAAGACGATACCAGAGAACATCCCGCCCAAGTGGGGTGATGGCCTGCGAGACCAGGGTGGATTTACAATACCCCGCGCCGTTAATAACCAGAATCAGTTTTTTCGAATGATCTTCTGACCATGTCACCCGGCAAGTACATTTCCGTGCGGTTGTTCATGAACCCGAACCCCGCAACGATTTGAACAGGGCCTCGGTCGCACGGCTCAAAGGGCAGTCCAAGGCCGTGGTGATCTGCTCTTTGCAACGGGCAAATGTCCGGTTGACCATGACCCGGTTTCCGATAAGGGAATAATAGCGCATGAGGGCTTGATAGATCGGTTCCGCGTAAGGATCAACCGCAAGATATTTATTGGCGTATTCGACCGACTGGTCATAAGCCCCTTCTTTTTCGAAATGCGTCATGAGCCGTGTCATCAGGTTCAGATATTTCTCGCGATAGTTCTCCCGCAAAGGATTGCACCATTCGAGATACGGGTCCTCGGCCAAGAACTCGCCTTGATACAGGGTCTCGGCTTTCAAATAATGCGGTAGGGCGGCCTGGGGATCATTCCGACTTTTTTCCGCGAGTTTCAATGCCTCTTCAAATTGCACCGTATCCACGGAACCGCCGGGTCCCAGATCCATTCTGTAAAAATGATTCTGACTTAAGATATAAGCGGAATCCATACCTTTCACCAGCTCGGGCTCCAGGACCCGCCGCAGGGCTGATATGGTAACGTGCAGACGATTGGTAGTTATTGATGGATTTTGATCCGGCCAGAGTAACTCGGCCAAAGCTTCTCTATGCAGATAACCACGATTCTGTCTTGTTACGAAATACTTAAAAAGATTTAAAGCGTTCTTGCTTTTCCAGCATTGGATAGTGATTTCCTTATCACCGCGAAACAGTTTGAAATTCCCAAAGCAGAAGATATGCAAGCCGGGCAATGCCGTTGCGGATGTCAACAGTTCAATTCCGCCTTGATTTTCCTTTACCGGATCATTCACGCCGACCGGTTGGTTCGGAATGAGGCCGGCAGACATGTCTTTCAGTTGATGGATTAGAAATTGCATATCCGGCGATTGGGAATCGCAGTCACGCATTTCCATCAACAACGGGATGATCCAGACCGGATCTCCCAAGATCACCTGATTCCATTTCTTGGCAAAGATGGTAAGAAGATTATGCTGATACTTCCGGCATATCTCCAAAACGCGTCTTGCCGCCTGCAGCGCCTGATGGTTTTGCCCCTGGGCCTGATAAAGGCGAATGCTGACGAGTAGCAAAGTTGTATATCGGTTGGTGAACGGTCTGAGCTCCTGTTCGGCTGCGGAGATGAAGTTCTCGGCATCCAGGAATCTTTTCTCCGTCAATGCGCGGGCGGCGGCGGTAATCTTCAATTCCCCCTGCATTTCGGGAATTGTCAGATCTGCCAATATTGTACTGCAAGATTCGAAATGCATATGGGCGGCCAGGGTATCGCCTGTATACGAAAAGATTTTATGGAGCACCAGATGACTCCAGCCAGTGCCCCACCGCAGGCCTGCTTTTCGGAAAAAGCTGAGAGCGGCGTCGGCTTTTTCAATCGCCTCGGGTATTTTCCCGAGCTCGAATAAATTGGACGCTTCATGTATAAGCAGCCAGCCGAATGGAAAATAGTCCTGGATCCCACCGGTCCGCATAAGCGTTAAGCCTTGACGCGCACTCACCAGGCTTTTATCGTAATTCCCCTGACTATAGTGCAGGTAACTGGCCAGAGTATAATGGAGCGTGATCAGAGATTGGAAACCGTATTTTTCAAGTGGCCCAAGCGCGCGATCCTGATAAATCCCTGCCTGTTTGAACTCACCTGCAAAAATATGGCGCCAGCTCAGGCAAAGATCGAAATAAGCTCGGGACACAGCCTGAAGCCCATCGTCTTTAATATCATTGATGATGATCGCCAGCTCCCGGGCATATTGATCCGCTTTGTCCATCAGCCCCAAGTGGCAGGAAAGTTGAATCAAATGTAAATAGTTGTTGAGATTTTCCTCTGGGGCGCTATTTTTATTTTGAATCAATTTCTCAAATACAGCTCCGGCCTTTTTGAAATCACCATCAATAAAATTGATAACCGCTAAATACTGCAAACACCAGATGGTCCCTTTTAAAAGGCCTTTTTGTTCAAATAAGCGGCACGCCTTCTCAAAAAAAAGAATCGCATCCAAGGCCTTCCCGGATAGAGCGTCGGCAACACCCTGCAGGAATAAAAGCCATGGCTCGCTCGCCCGATAATTTCCGGGTGCATGCTGAATATAGGCCTGAATAGTGGATAAACGGCCTTTATAAATTAGTTGCGCTGCGGTTTCACTCAATAACCGGCAGGCCTGTTCTATTTGTTCGCCGGCCAGATAGTGTCCCAGGGCCTCTTCTTTTTCTCCGATTTCAATCCACAGATGCGCGATCTCAGTATGAAGTTCACGAATTTGCTCATTACTGTACCCGGAACGAAGTTTTTTTTGCAGAAAAGTTTGAAATAAATGATGATAACAATACCATTGGCGGTCTTCGTCCAGGGAAAAAGTAAACAAATGCTGTTGTTCAATGTTTGAAAGGATAGCGCTTGAGTTTTCGTTTTTGATCAGGCGGTCACAAAAGTTCACGTTCATTCTTGTCAGCAGAGAGGTCTTCAGTAAAAAGTGTTTTGTCTCGTCCGGGAGCAGTGCGTAAACGTTTTCCTCAAGGTAGCCGGCAATGTTTTTATGAGAGCCTTTCATCCGTCCCAAGGCGTCTTCGATTTCAGCCTGGCTTTTGCCCCTCAGGCCATGAAAAAAAAGAATCAGCGCGGCCACCCACCCAACGGTTTTTTGCTGCAAATCCCGGATGCCTGTCTCGGATAAAGGCAGTTGAAAAATTTCGTTGAAAAGCGCTGCCACCTCGGAGACCGTAAAACACAAATCGTTTTTATCAAGCTCTAGTACGGCGCGCCCTGCTTTTAATTGTGAGATTTTAAGCTTCGGATCGGACCGGCTTATCAGAATCAGATGGATCTGGTGTGGGATATTTTTCAGAAAGAATTCAACAGCATAATTAATGACTCCGCTGTCCTGAACCAAATGATAATCATCCAGGACGATCAAATAGTCCTGCTGCGGTAGATTTTCCATATGGCGCAGAAGGATTGTCAGGACTTCTTCGGGCCTGCGTCCCAATCCCAGCGCTTCGTTGATATCGTCAACAATTGTCCGGCCAAAATCAGTGTATTGGGACGCCAAACCGGCAATTAGATAGCTTACGAATGTATCAAAATCCTGATCAGAAGGATCCAGGCGATACCAAAGCACATCCCGTCCAAGTTGGGCTACGGCCTGGGAGACAATGGTGGATTTGCCATATCCGGGACCGGCTATGACAAGAGTCAGCTTATTCCGTAAGATCTGTTGAAATACGGGTTGAAAGCGCTCCCTGGAAATGCAGCCGGACACTCCGGAAAAACGGAGTTTGGTCTTCAGAATATTCGGATTAACATACATCACATTTCTCCATATATTGATGTCCGCTAATACCAATGCGGGAAAGGGGTGTCAAGGTTGGTTGCTATGGCCGGGCGCTTCCAATGCTAATCGGAAATTAAGAATCGGCTAAGAAATGGCTGCTATGGCTGATTCCAAATGGATAAAGGAAAAGTGTATTCAACATCTCTCAAAGGAGTCCGCCGATGAAATCAAAATGGTACTTGCGGCTCCACTCTTTACACAATTCGAAGAAGGAGGAAATATGACAAAACGATTGCTTATCGGCCTATTCGTCATTTTCAGCGTCATACGATTAGGAGAAAGCCAAGGTTTTACCCGTAACCTGGCGGATATCGAGACGCCCTTGCCGGCGGAAAAATTGGATTTTGAGCCGGTGGAGGTATTTGTCGGCCTGAAAGCGGAAGCTGATCCGACGAGCTTTGAGGCGTGGCTGAATAATACCAATATCAGCAGCAAGTTTATCTCTGCGGATGGCGGAGTCAAAGGGCAACTCACCCAGGCGGATGGCTTGAAAACATTTGATGAAGGCGAGCGTGGTTCAATTTATACCAAAGGTCTCAATTTGCTGATGACCAAAGTTAAGGGAAAACAACAGCAGATCGATCTTGATTTTCGTCTTTTTTTTGTTGAAACCGGTTCAGTGAAAACCACCCGTGACGATCGGGGTGTCTGGTTTATTACCGGCTCGGATCGCGTCAGTCCTTATTATATTTCCGAAGCCATGGGTTATGCCGTCGCCGAGGATCGTCTCTGGCAGATGGAACTCTATCGGCGACAGGCCCATGGAACCCTGTCGGAAATTTTTGGTGCCGATCAATTGTCCACGGATATATTTGTTCGGACAATCCAATATTCTAATCAAGAGTTGGCCGACGGTTTTTCCACCCTTTCCCCGGAAGTCCAGAAAGCCATCAAGGGGTACGTCGCAGGCATCAATCGACGTATCGCGGAAATACACACTGATTCGTCGAAGTTGCCCTTTGAGTTCAAAGCAATGGCAGCTCGATTGGGCGCCCCGCTGATGCCGGCTGATTGGACGGTAGGGGATGTGCTGGCCTGGAACGTCTGGCTTTGTAGAATTTTTGATCCGGAAGCACTGGATACCGCACAGCTTGAAAATGCGGCACTATTGCAAAATCTGTCCGCCCGGTTCGGCGCCTATGGACCTGCCATGTTTCAGGATTTACGCTGGACCAATGATCCGGAAGCACAAACCTATATCGCCGGCGGCCTGTCTCTGATGAGCGCCGGCATGCGTGCTGGAAGTGAATCAGATCCGAGCACAACGCTCAATTTTGAACAGGTGGCCGAGGAGATGAAGGAACGTAGCCGAATGTTGGAGGAAAAGCTGAAAAAAATCAACGCACATGTCAAAATGGGCAGTTATGCATGGGTTGTTTCCGGTGACAAGACCCTATCTGGAAATCCGATTTTATATGCTGGGCCGCAAATGGGTTTCTCGGTCCCGTCCATAGTTTTGGAAGGTTCCATCAGAGCCGGCGGCATGAATATTTCCGGCATGTCCGTCCCCGGCCTGCCTGGTTTCACCATGGCCAGGACACCTCACCATGCCTGGTCCCAGCAAGTGGGACATGCCCATACAACCGACTATTACCTGGAAACACCCAGTGCCGTCAGTCTGCACCGCTATGAAACGATTAAAGTGGCGGGACAGGCGGATGTAGTCCTACCGGTATTCAGGACCGTGCACGGGCCGGTTGTCAACCCGATGCCTTTCAACCCCGCAACCTATGTGCCAAGCCCAGGCAACCCCATCATCTCTTGGAAATACTCCCACTGGGGGTACGAAGTTGGTTCAATGGAAGGATATCTGGATCTGGCCAAAGCGCAAAGCATGGACGCCTTTGGCGCGGGCATTGAAAAAGTGGCCCTCAGTCAACATTTCTGTTATGCCGATCGCGACGGAAATATTGCATATTGGATGTCCGGGCGCAATCCGGTTCGGCCGCCGGGTGAATGGCGTTTGCCCCAAGGGGCTGTGAGACCGGCCCTGGAATGGAACAGCGCCGTCCTGATGCCACGCTCAACGGATCGAAATGCCGAAAGGGGCTTTTACGCCGGCTGGAACAACAAAACCAACCCGGACTATGACAATGCCTATAACAGCCTTTCCGATATTTATGGCCCGTTCCACCGGGCCCATATGCTGTATGACTATTTTGATGAAAACATCAGCGATCCGAACGGCAAGCTCAGCTTTGAACAAATTCGGGACCTGGCATCTTATATTGCCGCGACGGATTCATTCGGCAACGGAGGAAATCCCTGGAAATTCGTTGCGGACGACTTTGCGGAAGCGGTATTGAATGCAGATCCTGACACCCCTGAACGTTTGGCTGCGCTGAATTTATTGTCGCAATGGGACGGTCATTTCATAGCTGGAGGCTCTTCCCAATGGGCTTTCGGCACGAATCGAGCCGATGCCTGGATACTCATGAACCAATGGATCAAGCGGGTGCTCGTCTTAACATTCGCGGATGAACTCGGTAATACCCAAAGCAATTCCTTGCTGTTCAATGTCTTGTTGCACGGTTTGGCCGGCACAGGTTCCGCCATCGTCAACAATTATAACTGGTTTCAGAATACATTGAACCCCAACGCCCCGCAGACGCCTGCATCGATCATCGTTACTGCGCTGGATGAGGTTCTTGCGGCGCTTGGCCCACAGCCATGGGGAAGCGGACAGCGCGGCACAATTTCCTTCAACCATCCCATGCTCGGAAGCGTTCACACCATGCCGTTTTCTTCCCGTTCCACCTATGCCCAGTGCGTGGAATACGGTTCCCAAGGGCCGGTACGCATTGAAAGCATGTTGCCACTGGGTGAATCAGGTGATATTCGCATGGGTGCAGGCGGAACGCAGCTGTTTGATCCAAACTTTTTTTCAATGGTTCCGGTTTATGACGGGTTTACCCACCGGCCCTTTCCTTTGTTTGACTGAATGTAAATGACCATATTGACAAAATTTTCTTTAAATTATATCCGTTTTCCGTTGCAACAAACGAGACCGTTCCGATGTATGGAACCCATTAGGAATCGACAGGAGGAAACCATGGCAAAAAATAAGGGTGCTTATGTGAAGTCGTACAGCCGCGGAGGGATTTCCCGTCGCGATTTTCTGAAGTACTCATCCATGGCTGTCTCGGCCGCGGCTTTCCCGAATGTCATCGGCTGCGCTGGTTACAAGCCCCGCCAGGATTGTCAAAATCAAATGGCCCAAAGCAGTAGCATGGGAGTTGTTCATGACATTTTCGCTCCGGCCGGTTTGGGACCGATCAAGACCCGCAATCGCATTATCCGTTCGGCCACTACTCTAGGCTTGGTCGCCAAAGACGGCCGGGCGAACAGCAAATTGACGGAAGCCTACATTGAATTGTGTGAAGGGGGCGTCGGTGCCATCATCACAGGTTCGTCGGCGGTGCAACAAAGCGGAATCTCAACACCGTATGGTTTAACGCTCTATACGGATGATAACATTAAGGACTGCAAGCTGCTTACCGAGCGGGTGCACGCCTACGGCACTCCCATTATTATGCAGATAACCCACGGCGGGCGCCAAACCCGGCGCGCCTATACCGGCGAAACGCCGGTGGCCCCTTCGCCCATAAAGGATTCATATTATAATGAAGAAACTCCCAAGGAACTGACCGAACTGGAAATCCGGGGAATTATCGACAGTTTCATCGCAGCCATTGTGCGCGCTCAAAAGGCGGGTTTTGACGGGGTTCAGTTGCATGGCGCCCATGGTTATCTCCTCTCCGGCTTCCTGTCTCCGGCAACCAATCGCCGCACCGATCAGTGGGGCGGTTCCACGGAAAACCGGTTCCGCATTATCTCCGAAATTTACAAGGGGGCGCGGAAGCAGGTAGGAGCCTACCCCATCCTGATCAAGATCAACGCCTATGACCACCAATCCGATGGATTACGGCTGGAAGAAGCTGTGCAGATCGCGGCCCTGCTTCAGGAGGCGGGCTGTGACGCCATCGAGGTCTCTTGCGGTATGTCCTGCGACGGTTTTTCCACCATCCGTGTTACCAGCTTCCCCTCGGAATCGATCCTGGCCTATAGTTACCAGTACAAAGACAGCCCTTATCTCCTTAAAAAACTATTCCCGCTGGTTGCCCCGTTGGTTGTCGACCAGCATGAACCACTGCTCAATTATAATGTCTGCGCAGCCCGGGAAATCAAACAGCGCGTGCAGATTCCCATCGTCGTAGTGGGGGGTATCCGGTATCGCCATGATATTGAACAGATCATCGGCGGAAATATGGCCGACTTCGTAGCCCTGAGTCGCCCGTTCATCGCGGAACCGGATATCGTCAATCGGTTCAAAAATGAAAGTCTTGCCGAATCGTCGTGTATAAGTTGCGGTTATTGCCTGATGGCCATCGAGCAGGGACCGACCCGGTGTTTTCATGGCGAGCTGTCATAAGCGACAGTTGTATTGTAAAAATGCTGTAAAATTCAAATTTTTACGAATTAATCTATTAACCGAGGACTTTTAAAACCATATCTCATGTCAATATTATTCACTCCCACTAAAATAGGCTCTCTCGAATTGAAAAACCGCTTTGTCTGCTCAGCCACAGTTGAATGTATGGTTTCTGAAGACAATCGCATAACCAAAGAATATATAAAAGTATATCACGGATTGTCAAAGGGTGGTGCAGGCCTTATTATTCCCGGGAATTATTTTGTCAATGGAACCGGCGTAGCCGTAGCAAAAAATCTGGTCATTGATAATGACTCGGTGATAGTAGATCTGCAGAAACTGACTGCCATAGTCCACGAGAACAACGCCCGTATCATTGCACAATTAAATCATGGGGGGCGACAATGCGACCCAAAAGTTATCGGACAAACACCCTTATGTCCATCTCCTGTGAGAGACTGGCTTACGGGGATTCGTCCCAGAGAGATAAAAACCATAGAGATCGAAGAAATCATAAAGGCATTTGCGGAAGGTGCCTGGCGAGTTAAACAGGCCGGTTTTGATGGTGTACAATTAAATGCTGCGCATGGCTACCTGATTAATCAATTTCTAAGTGCGAGGACAAATCGCCGAAAAGACGATTGGGGCGGCTCGCTGGAAAACCGTTTTCGTTTTCTTTTGGAAATTTATCAGGCAATACGTTCGAAGGTCGGTAAGGAATTTCCTATCCTGGTCAAGATAAATGCACAAGACAATATAAAAAATGGTGTTATCCTGCCTGAAAGCATTGCTCTGAGCAAAAAGCTGGATGAAATGGGAATTGATGCCATTGAAATAAGTGGCGGAATCAAGGAAACCGGATTTACCACCACCAAAGGCGACATCCCCGAAGATTTACTATTGGATAATATCAACATACTACAGGGCCTTTTGCTCAAATTAATAAAGGGTAAATTAGAAAGGGCTGCCCAATTTCAAGAAGGGTATCATCTCGCTCAGGCAACCGCCATTAAAAAAAGTGTAAGCGTACCGATAATCTTGGTGGGAGGACTGCGAAAAAGAGTAGTAATGGAAAATTTACTTGAACAAGGAAATGCTGATTTGGTGTCTATGTCGCGTCCTTTTATCCGTCAGCCAAATCTTGTAAATCAATTTTTGAAACATCCTGATTCCGAATGTATAACTTGTGTCAACTGCAATAGATGCACAGTTGAAATTACAATTAATAATAAACCGTTGCGATGTTATTATTCTTCTGAAAGAGTGCGCGGAAAAGCCAAGCAATGAGGGTATGAGGTTATACACTATAGGTAATCCTTTCCATTTGTCGATACACCTTTTCAAGATAGGTTTCTATCTTGGTTTGGACGAATAGCTGCATTTCCGGAATTTTTTCAATTACTGTTTTGAATACTGCATAGTCTTCCGCGATAACATGTGCGTCCTGAAGCGCCTGGATATTGATCGTGCTTTCTTCTCCAGGCCGGAACGTCGCCATCAGAAAATCGTTCGGCTTGATAAAAGTCTTTATATATTGTGTTCCATCTTCTTTAATGATGTGCATGCTAAACAGGCCTTCACACACATAGGCGATATGATTACATCGTTCACCCTGCTTGGCAAAATAGTCTCCTTTTTTGTAATGCTTATAAGAAAATTTCGCAAGGATTCCGGTGATGAGTTGAGGAGAGATTCCCGACTGGGATGCAATGGAATCGGTCAATTCTTCTTTGTATCGATTAATATCTTTCATTTCAATCACATATTATTTTGTGACTTTCGTTGTCGCTCGGAAAAAATCAATTACATCCATTCTGTTTTTGAAACCTAACCCACCACCGGCGCGCTGTCCAGCGACCATTAAATGACATGGTTACCGGGAAGCCCGTTTTTTGGGCGATCCGGTGGAACGTTTTTTGGGGCGTGTAGTTTTATTAGCGATTTCAATAAGTGAGAGAAGGGCATTATTAACTGCCTCCTCGTTAGGAAATACTTCAGCAACTTCCGGTCTTAAAACAACGACATTAGAGGATTCTTTAATGCGCTTAACGTACTTACCTCGTATAAGACCGCCGGGGAAATCGGAACGCTTATACTCCACCCGAAGTTCATCTTTATCAGCTTTTTTATCCTTCTTCATAGAGTTTTCGTTCTCCTTTTTTCGCTGTGCGGGCACTTATTGTAAGTATTGTTTGATCTTTCTCGGTGTGAGATATCACCACAAGCCGATTTTTTTTCTGAGACACAAAAGGTAATAGACGATACCCTCCAGCCTCTGGTTGGGCCTCATTCTCCATATTCGTCGGCATCAGGATTCATACACTCAGTCCTCCATAATTCCCAGTCAACATACAGAGTCGTGCTCGGCCACCCTTTGTTCAGATATGAGTGGATGCGGTTGTTATAGTTCAGCTTTTATTCCTTCTATCTTCATCGTTTGGATCGTTATTAAATATTTTTTCAAAATGATCATAAAATAAACCATAGACGATAAGCCCAATTCCGAAAAAACAAAGAACAATTCCCGGATTTCGTGGTTCAGTTGAAGAACCTGTATACGGAATCAAACTATACCCTTTCATAATTGCCATATAGAATGGATATAATGTAAGGAATACTCCAGCCAAAATACATGAGATATTTTTTATTTTTCTAAATATTTCCCTCATTTTTTATTCAGGCTATCTCGTGGTAGGAACGCCGGTTGCCCGGCGCCCCCCACACAGACCCGGACTTGCGGTTTTCCCGCATCCGGGTCTTCGGTTGCACTCGCTTCCGCGCGGATCTTCACAGTTGCCCATTACAAGACCCAGTTGCTATTCCCCTTAGTGTGGTTGGCTCGTGTTTGTCCAGCCCTACATGTCCGGCACGAGTTTCCTTTATGGACTGCGTGCTTCCGTCAGGTCCTTCCCCATGTGGCCGGCTTTCCCGACCTCGGAGTAATATGCCTGATAAGACACCCCAAAAGCATGTAGCCGCCTTACAACAATCCACCTGTGACACGGCATGTGTGTTCTTCCCAGGAACTATTGGGGCTTCCCGAGTTCTCTGACGCATCTCTTCCTGCATGCCACGACCTGATGACTCCGACGGACCTCCACATCCTCGCCAAAACGGATGCTTCTGTGTTGCCTTCGGCGCACGTTAAAACCTTCGGCGTCCACAATTGCCATTTCGAAGCTGTACTAGCACTTCAGGGAGCGCGGTCTCCCCTACGGCCTACAAGATTCTCTGCCTACGCTTAACCCATCTTGTTCGCTGCTCAACTTTCAAAGCAGCTCCGCCATGGACCCAAGGCTCGATACGGGTGGGTGGCTAACCCTTAAAGAACATCATTACTGATATCCTCCCGACAGGGACTTTCACCCTGCAAGATACGCCGAGCTTTGCTCGGCGCGATAACGCCCCGGATGAGGAGCGCGCTGGTCTGCGCGTCTGCTCGATCCGGATTGATGGGCCGGGCCTTGGCGCGCCACCCAATTTTGTAAGTAGGCGCGCTTCGCATCCGGGGCGATGGGCCGCCGGAAGGCGGCCCATCGGCCAGCATCACCGGCGCGGGCGGCAGCCCGCGTCTGTGTGCATGCTTTGGTTAGCTCTTTACGTCATCCTTACTGGATATATTCTTATTTTTGGGGCTTGCACCCAAAAGATCTCCTAAATTATTAACTACAAATAGACAACCAATTGTGTATGCGACTCCAGATACCCAATGAAGCGAGAAAAGACAAAGGCCTATAGCGCAGATAGTCAAAATAGCACCAAAATGATGAATTGGTCCAAAATGAAATCTTTTATTTGACTTTTCGAATCTTTCTCCCGCCATCCACAAATTAGCTGCTAAGATTACAAACGTTAATAATGGAACAGAGAGTGAGAACATGCTTAACGCAATGAGATGTAAAATAATTTTTGTATCAAACTGAAATTCGACAATAAATAATAAACTAGCAGCGACTAAACCGGCACACCGTAATGCTGTAGTTTCATATAGTTTTGTCATTTTTAAATTATCAAATTCTTTGACCATTATAAACCTACCTTAGATTTATCAGAAGCTAACACAGAGTTAAGCGGCAGGGGCGTTCTGGTTAACGGCAACCCCGTCACTTTAAGCTCAAATTCGTTACCTTCAAAACTTCAAGCCGCCGTAAGCCCCTGTCCGCTTCAATGACGGGTTATATGACTCTTTAGTTCAGATTTATGTATAAATAATTCAATGACGTGATCAAGTTCAACACATGCCCCACCTTGCTCAAGATAATTAATAATTCCTTTATATTTTGATGAAATTTTATATTGATTTAGTTTTGGCTTTCTAGGATCGGTAAAATCTTCTACTACATCATGTCTTAGCAAAACAGGTAGAAGTTTACCTGTAAAAACCTTTGACCTAATTTGTTCTTGCTTTTTAGGATAAAAATTGCCACGCTGGTAAAAGATTCTGAAGAACTTAGTTAATTCTTCCTTAATATTGGTTGCAGCTTCGTCAGTATCTTGAATTCGTTTTTCTAAAATATCTTTTATGTCTATAATATCGCATTCTTTGTCAAATGTCTCTTTATAAAAAACGGGTTTAATACCTTCTCTGGGAATTAAAGACTTGAAAGTCGAAGACTTAAAAAACGTATTTTTATCAATAGGGCATTCCCAAAAATACTCAAACTGCTCAAAGTGACAGTCCCTGAAAACTTTACTTCTGAAGTCAAAGATTGGCTTATTTCTTTTGTAACCAAAAATATTAACCAAACACAACCCTTGAATTTCTCCACTGTTTGAAAAAACCTGCAATAAAAGATTTGTCCTGTTTTCCACGTTGTTTTGTTGTTTTTCATCATCCATTAACGAACACAAAAGAAATGCAAATATTGCAGAAGTAGCATTTATTAATAAATATTTATTTCCTTCTCCATGAACACTTATTTTTTTATGTAAATGTTCAATTATTTCCATACAAAAGAAAACAAGGTCTTCATTATATTTTATTCTTTCACACAGTGACATTGTAAAACTACTACCATATTTGACATAACTATGAATAATCTTTAGCGCGTCATCATCAAGATAAGACAGGTCTTTTTTTGCAAAAAAATTTGCGATGTGCAATATTTTAAAATAAACATTAAAAAAGTCGTATCTGAATGAAAGGTGATCATTTGAATAAATTAGTATTGGATGCCCTTTGAGCTTTTCGATTGTTTTATTGTTTGCTTCAATACCAACTGCTTCTGTAATAGTAGATTTAATATCATAGATACTTAAATTCCCTCCTTTACAAACAGATATGTTTATAAATATTTTAATTTGATCATCAAGTGTAAGACTTTCGAGCTTTTTAATTTCTCTATTACAAAGATTACCAACAATAAAATCATTTTGATTTTTCAAAAAAAGTATCTCACTGTGTAAATCACTTATGCTTGCATGCTCACCAGATTCACTGATGACAAGATACTTGATCATATCAAGCGCATATGGTATATAAATTAAATCGCCCTCATCTGAATTATTTTCGATAAGAGCAAAATCCTTAGCAAGCCTCATTGCTTTATTAACTTTGGAATTTTCCGACTTGAACGCCTGATTGAAAAAGTCAATTGCAAGATCTTCATTGAAAGGCTTAAGGGTTTTTTCTAAAAGTAAAACATCTTTAACAGGAGAGTCCCAAAAATGATCTCTACAAGTAATTAGTATCTTCGCTTTTTCTAAATCACTTGAATAACTATTTACTATTGATTTTACAAATGAACTAATATCAAACATTGTCCCAAGCCTTGCAATAACCTCATCAATTCCATCAAGTACTATTAATAAACTTCCATTATCTACTGATAGTTTTAGTAGTTCTTTGGAGAATCTTGGATTTGCATTGCTTTCTCTAATAATTTGAGCTTTGTAAAAATCGTATATATCATTTATTGGGGACTCTATACTTGCCGATCTAGCCAAATCGTCTATAATTTCATTTGAATCGATAAACATTAAGCCTGTATTTTCGTAGTTATCGTGAATATAGTCCAAGAATTGTTTAACAAGGGTTGTCTTGCCAATTCCACCATAACCTTTTACGACAAGCAATGGCAATGAATCTATTTCGTACCACTCTTTTAGTTCATTTAGCGCTGTTTTTTCTTCAGATGAGTTTTCAATTAAACTGTCAACATATATTGGTAGGTTGTACTTTTCATAATCAAGAAAACAATCTTTGTACAAAAACTCATAACCAAATTCGTCAATAAAGAAAACAAATTTAGTACCAAATGTCTCTGACAAATTTTGCTTCCTTTTTTCCGGATCACCAATTTTATCTGGTTTTTCAGTAAGAATTATTAGCAAATTGTAATCTGATATTAATTTATTTCTCTTAAGATATCCGAGCGTTTTACCTTGGGATGCTTTTTCATGGATATATAAGAACTCTTTGAATCCACCTAATGACTCTGAAATTCTAAACAGTTCAAAAATGATATTATCTGACCATTCTTTAATTGTCTTAGGATATCCTACATCAAGAGAATAGCTTGAGTTTTTATTTATATATAGCTGTATTGTTTTACTGATACTTCTTTCTTTTTTATCATCTTTTTTTGTCAACTTTATATGTAGATGTTTCTTAAATTCATCAAACTCTAATGCTAAAACTGAATATTCATTTGGTGTAGCACATCTTATCGAATCAGATTTTTGTCCTTTTCTGACTAAAACGCTTCCTTCATCAAGAACCCTTGTTTTAGTCTTTAGTTCTTTTTTTAACTCTACAATAAAAGTTGGACTGGGTATTTGAAACACTAAGATTAAATGTCCATCAATATTTATAAATTCAATATTAAACGTTAGAAGAGGAGGCGACGTATACGATTCAATTTTTTCGATAAGTGTCTTTTTGAAAATTCGTAGATTTCCAAATATTTCAATATTATCCTTGTCAACATTAAATATTTTAGATTCATTCTCACAGTAACCAATAATCAAATATCTGTCTTTACCTGTATATCCAAGGTATCCATTAGATAATGAAATAATGTCTTTTATTAATTCACCCCATTTGTCACCCATGCAAACTTTTGGGGTGCTGTTATCCCAATACCATTCTCTTTTGAACTCCAAAATAGGACTCTCATCATAATTCAGCATTTGTTTTATCAATTCTGGTTCAATCATTTAATCTTTCCGTTCTGAAATTAAACATTCAAAGTCACACAAATATAACAAGTGATTCTATAGTTTTCTTTATATTTCCAATATCCAGAAAGCCCTAGCCGAATAACCAGTCTGTTACATTTGATTTGTCAATCCGTGAATCATTTTTTATTTGTACCTATCTGTTTACACAATATATTTTTTCTTTACAAGTTTTTTTCTTTTATTGTGATTGCAAATGATCTTTCAGGATATCACTCTTTATGGAATATTTCGCCGACTCTGGATGGTAATAGCAGGGGAATTGTATGTAGTTTTGGCATGAGACATGCTTTTCGGACTGATGATCTCGCCTCATTGTGTTCGCCAGGTCAACTGGATTTTACATTCCATCATCCTGGGCGATCGGCCAATGGGACGGGCCGTCCATCCGATGGACAAGGGCGGTTCGCGAACCGCCCCTACAGATAGGCCATCGCGTTGGGCCTTTTGGTCAGCAAGGGAAACGCACCGGTATTTCTAAATTTTTCGCGTTTTGGATTCGTCTCTTTCATTCAACCTCTCGTGGTCTGTATCGGAATCGGCATCGCGTTTTTTTCTATTTTTTCGATCCCGATACCGATAGCGACCCCGACCCCGAAAACAACTACATGCGATTCCCCTGGAAAACTCAAGCTCTTTGGTTGCTTGATTGCACGAAAATTCCGTGCTTACCCTTGAAAACATGGCCAGGATCTGTTTCACGGCGGATGCCCAGCTTCTTCATGCGGGAGTAAAGGGTGGAAGGATGCAGCCCCAGCAGCACGGCCGCACCCTGGCGACCGCGGATTTTCCAGTTGGTTTGGGCAAGGATGTGCAAAATATGCTGTCGCTCCACATCTTCAAGGATTGTTTGCGGCCCTGAAGCATGACTGCCCGAATAAGTGGTCGAGACACCCCAAGCCTTGTCCGGCACCTTAAACAGGCCGCCTTGACTGAGAATCACCCCCCTTTCAATGACATTGGCAAGCTCACGTACATTGCCCGGCCAATCATATTGCAACAACTTCTCCAGTTCTTTTTCCGGAAAACTCTGAAAGCGCTTGCCGTTATTTTGGGCATAAATCTGCAGGAAATGGCGGGCCAGTAAAGAAATATCCGCCTTACGCTCCCGCAAAGGAGGAACGTAAAGGGGAAAGCTGTTCAGGCGGTAGTATAGATCGGCCCGGAAGCGGCCGGCTTGGATTTCCGCTTCAAGATTGCGGTGGGTGGCGGTGATCAGCCGAAAGTCGGAGTGCAGGGTCTTGCCGCCGCCGATGCGTTCGAATTCATGGGTCTGCAGCACCCGTAGAAGTTTCACCTGGGTTTCCAGGGGCAGCTCGCCGATTTCATCCAGAAACAGTGTGCCGCCGTGGGCCAGCTCAAAACGGCCGATGCGGCGCTGGAAGGCACCTGTAAAAGCCCCCTTTTCATGGCCGAACAGTTCGCTGCTGATGAGGCTGTCCGGCAAGGCGTTGCAGTTCACGCTGATAAAAGGGCCGTGGCCCCGGGGCCCGGCCGCATGTATGGCATGGGCCACCAGTTCTTTGCCGGAGCCGGTTTCACCCAGGATCAGGACATTGGCCTCCGTAGGAGCCACCTGCGCCACTTGCAAGAAAACCCGCTGAATCGCCGGGCTCTGCCCGACAATGCCGTAAAGACTCTCCCGGCCCGGGTGGCCGGGATCAAGGGCCAGATCGCCCCGGGTGATGGACCCAAGCTCCTGCTCCATCAGCCGATTTTGCACGGTTAAGGCCGTCAGAGCCGCAAAAAAATGGAGCTGGGTCACATGCAGATCTTGAAAAGCATGGGTCAGCATGCGGTTGTCATGATACAGGGCGCCTTGAACAGCCCCCTTGAAGCGCAACGGCACACAAATCAGGGAACGAATGGCCTGATGCGAGTCCTGGGAGGGCATTTCCGGTCTGCTCAAGCGCCGGCTCTGCCCAGTTGAAAGAACCTCCTGAACAACCTGCCGGGCATAGGTAAAATCCCCTTCGACCGTTTGTTCGGCAGTCAAATGCCGGGCGGCCAAGAGGGCAAAGTCTGTGGTTTGGCCCGAGGATTTCAGCAAAAAGACAGCTCCCCGTTCAGCGCCGATGGTGCGGTTGGCGGTATGAAGAAGCTGCAGCAGGCGTTCGTCATGATCCGGGATATCCATGAGTTTGGCGCTCACATGGGCCAATTGCTCCCACCATTGCCGGACATCGGGTTGCTCCTGATGCAAAATTCTGAGATCAGCAGGAAGCATGGATTCCGGCAAGCGGCTCAGTTGGGTCGAGGCCGCCAGTAACAATTGATCAGCGGCTTTTTCATTGCCGACCCTGAGATAGTGATGGTACAGGGCCACCCGGGTTCTGAGAAGTTCTATGAGGTGGCCGGACAAGCCTAGATATTTTTCCGAAGTTGTCAGGCTGTGCAGAATCACCTCGTCAGACGCCTCTTCTTGCTGCAGTTGTAAGGCGCGATAGCGATGGGCGATACCGGCCAGGAAAACATTTTTGCTTTTCAGGGCCTGCTGGATTTCATTGTGGAAAACCAGTCCTTTGATGCGTGGCAACCTGCCCTGCTCAACCTCAAAGCAAAGCTCCAGCAGATAGGGATAGGGCCACATGGATACCTGGAGTTGCGACCTGAGATTCAGAAAGGCCTGAAGTTGTCGAACCGCCTGCTTTTCCTTGTGACATTGGTAATCCACATAGGCCGACAGCAAATGACAAAATAAACGCAAAGGACTCTTGGGCCATTTACCGCCTTCCACGGCAGCCTGCCGAACCTGTTCGCCGGCCTCCTCAAACCGCTGGATATCGATGAGGGCGATGGCGCTCACCAGGGCACTGAAGGCCAGCATAAACGTATTGCCGGTTTGCAGACATTTGTCGCGCACGGCATGGATCATGCCGAAACCCTGGGCAGCCTGCCCCACCATGGTATAGCAGTTGCCGATGGTGGCTTCGGCCATGAGTTGAAAATGGCCTTGGAACATATCTTCCATGCCGGAAATTTCCGCTTCGTAAAGCGTGACCGCTTCTTGAAAATATCCCTGCCAATAATGAAAAAAGGCGCTGAAGGTCAGGGCCGAGCGTTTCAACTTGGGATCATTTTCGGTCTCGGATAATGCCCAGCCTTTCCGGAAACAGGTCAGGGCCTGTTGGTAGTCGGAGCGGTACCAATGGTTTTTGGCCATATGCATGTAGAGCAGCGCCGCCGCCCGCTGATCCCCGTACTGCTCCGCTTTATTCAAGGCGTTTTGCAGCAGGTCCAGCATGCGGCGGATATCAAACCGAACATCGGCGATCCGGGAATATTTGATCACGGTTTCCATGAAAAGCTCATCCGCCTCCCGACCGGTCAAGGTGGTCAAGTCCTTCAGGACCTTCTCAAAGCATTGCAGTCCTTCTTCGGTTTTGAAGGATTTCAAATACAGGTCACCGGCTTTAAGGAGCCACCGGCATTGTTTCAGATCATTTTCAGTCCTCAGCAAATATCCGGCCACCTGGGCGGCCTTGGTTTCGTCATCCGGCAGTTCTTTCAACAGCAGATCGGCAATGGCGTGCTCCAACGCCTTTCTTCTTTGGGGGGTGAGGGCCTTTTGCAAGCCGGCCCGGAATCGGAGATTGCGAAAACAAAAGCGGCTGAAATCTATTTTGGACAGTAAGCCCTGTTGGACCCCTTGCTCCAAAGTTTCCAAAACGGTTGAAGGCTTTTCCGATGAAATTTGAATGAGCCAATCAATGGAAAAATCTTTATTGAAAAGGGCCGCCAGCTCCAGAACAGCCCGGCTTTTTTCAGATTCCCCAGAGGTTGGTTTTGGTTTGGTTGCAGTCATGATCATCCTCCCGGCCATATGGTATCCGAAGACGGGATTGTAATCAAATTAAAAATCGATATTTCGACAATGCATCGAAATATCGATGATTCCGACCGGCATGGATGCTATGGTAATTATGAGTATCTTGAAATAATAAAGAATATTAATTTGGCAATATCCTTGCAATACTTCAGAATTGGAAATTCCTGGTTGGATATTCTGCGGTTCGCTGTGGATGAAAAAAACGAATATCGAATAACGAACAAGGAACCGCAGAATAATAAAGTAGCGAAAAATCTGTCGATCTTATGGAGAAAGGTGCGTATATGTACAGCAAATTGGAATCCAATACCATTCGCAACAAATTGGTCATCAAGGCAGTCCGAAATATCCGTAGGGGCGGTCAGAAGGAAGATGCGGAAAAAGGCATGTACCGTCCGGAGATCAAGCTGGATCTGCAGCGTTCCATTCTGCTCACGGAATCCTACCGGGCCACGGAAGGACTGCCCATGGTCCTGCGCCGGGCCAAGGCCCTGGAACACATCCTGACCCGCATGGATATCTACATCCAGAGCTGGGAGCGCATCGTGGGCAACAATGTCGCCGTGCCCCAGGGCCTGTATTTCGGCATAGACATGAACTGGCGCTCGGTGCGGCGCATTGTGGATCAGCCCGAAGGCCGGACCTTGCTGGATGCAGAAGGCCGCCGGAAACTGGATGAGCTGATCACCTACTGGAAAGGCAAATCCATGAGCGATATCCAGCAGCAGGTTTTCACCGGCGAGGTGCTGGACTATTGGAAAATGTCCAAAGGGGCCGCCGGTTCCTGGTCCCATTGGTCTGAGCTGGGCATTCCCAATTACGAGAAAGTCTTCAAGGTCGGGCTCCGGGGACTCATTCAGGAGGCCAAGGGTCGTCTTGCGGAAATCGACCACACGGTGCCGCCGGATTATGTTGACCAGAAGGAGTTTCTGCAAGCCTTGATAATCGCCCTTGAGGCCGTGATCGCCTATGCCCACCGGTATGCGCACCTGGCCGAACAACAGGCCGTAGCAGCACAGGAACCCTTTCATAAAGAGCGCCTGGAGACCATCGCCCGCATCTGCCGTAAAGTTCCGGAACATCCACCGCAAACCCTGGCCGAGGCCTTGCAGTCCTTTTTCTTTATCCATGTGGTGCGCTACCTGGAATACTCCACCCTGGGGATCGGCGTGCGTTTTGACAAGGTCTTCGGCCCGTACTATGAAAATGATCTGAAAAACGGCCGCATCAGCCGGGAAGAGGCCCTGACCCTGCTGCAACTGCTGTGGGTCAAGTTCCACGAATTGGGCCTGATCTATTCCCCTACCCTGTCTGCGGTGTACGGCGGGGTGGCCTCTTTGCAGGCCATCACCTTGGGCGGGGTGGATTCAGACGGCAAACCGGTTGTCAATGAAATGACCTATCTGGTATTGGAAACTGCGGAGCGCATGCGCACGCCGGAACCCACCATCGCCATCCGCTATCATGACCGGCTCCCCCGGGAATTGCTGGCTAAGGCCGTGGATGTGATCCGCACCGGTATCGGCTACCCCTCCTTTTTCAATGACAAGGCCTTGCTGCCCATGCTGGCAGGCTGGGATGTGCCGCTGGAAACGGCCCGGGATTATGCCGTCAGCGGCTGCGTATATATCGAACTACCGGGGAAAAACATCGCCCGCCGGGCACTGGGCGGCCTCAACCTGCCCCTGGCCCTGTGGTATGCCCTGACCCAGGGGGTAAATACATTCAACGGTGAACAGGTGGGCGCTTGCACCCCGGACCCCCTCACCTTCTCCTGCCTGGATGATCTTATGGCGGCTTACCTCACCCAGGTGCGCTTTTTCACCAATCGGCTTTGCACCATCCAGAATATCAGCAACAGCCTGTATGAAAAATACCTGCCCCGGCCTTTTTACTCGGCCCTGCTGGACGGCTGCATTGAAAGCGGCCGGGATTGCCGCAAATGGGGCTATCCGTCCACCGTGTCGGATTTTTGCGTGGTCCTGGGGCCCACCAATGTTTCCGACGCCATGGCTGCAGTCGGCAAGAATGTGTTTGAGGATAAAACCGTGACCATGGCCCAGTTGCTGAAAGCCATGGCCGCCAATTGGGAGGGACATGAGGATGTGCGCCGGCGCATGATCAATGCGCCCAAATACGGCAATGACCACGCCTATGCAGATGCCATTGCCGCGCAAGTGCAGCACCGCACCGCCGCCGCCATCATGGAATCCAAAAACCGCTTCGGCTTTCCCTGCCGGGGGGACGGCTCGGGCATCTCGGCCACTTACGCCGCCGGCGCCATTGTACCGGCCACCCCGGAGGGCCGCAAATCCGGTGAGCCTTTGGCCGACGCCACCCTGTCTCCGGTTTTCGGCATGGATCAGGAAGGCCCCACGGCGGTATTGAAATCCGCCGCCAACATCAGCGCCGCCAAAAGCTTCAACCATCTGCTCAACCAGAAATTTCCGCCCCAGGCCCTTTCCGGTGAAAACAAGGAGCGCTTCATCGATTATCTGCGGGCCTGGGGGGAGCTTGGGATCAGCCAGATCCAGTTCAATGTGGTGGACCGTGCCACCTTGCTGGAAGCCCAGCAGCAGCCGGAAAAACACCCGGATCTGCTGGTGCGGGTGGCGGGCTATAGCGCTTATTTCGTGGATCTGAGCAAGGGGTTGCAGGATTCCATCATCGCCCGCACGGAGCAGGACTTTCCATGACTACTTCCGGCATTGTCTTCAACCTTCAGCGCTTCAGCCTTCACGACGGTCCGGGCATCCGCACCACCGTGTTTTTAAAAGGCTGTCCCCTCAACTGCGCCTGGTGCGCCAACCCCGAGTCCCAGTCGCCCCGGCCGCAACTGATGACCCGGGACATAAAATGCTGCGGCTGCGGCGCCTGTGCAAAAGCTTGTCCGGAAGGCGCCGTTCAGCTTGAAGTAGGGAAAGTCCGCAGGATTCTTTGGGAGCAATGCACCCATTGCTTCCGCTGCGTTGCGGCCTGCCTTTATGGTGCCCTGGCCGCTGTGGGCCAAACCATGACCGTGGAAGCGGTTTTGGACATAGTGAAAAAAGATCAGGTGTTTTATGACCAATCCGGCGGGGGCCTAACTCTCTCCGGCGGCGAACCCCTGACCCAACCGACCTTTGCTCGGGAACTACTGAAAGGCGCCAAGGCCACAGGTCTACATACTGTCATGGACACCACTGGTCATGCACCACCGACAGTATTGGAAAGTATACTACCTTTTGTGGACCTCACCTTGTACGATATTAAACATTTAGACCCGCAGCGGCATCGCCGGGCCACCGGCGTAGACAACCAATTGATCCTGCAAAATCTCAAGCGCACGGCGAACCAAACCCGAACCTGGCTGCGGATACCGTTGCTGCACGGCTACAACGACACCCCTGAACACATGGAAGGCCTGGCCAGGCTGGTAAAGGAATTGAACATTGAAAAAATCTCCCTCTTGCCCTATCACGAAGGTGGCTTGTCCAAATGCAGGCAGATCGGGCAAACACCTTTAGACTTCATGGCCCAATCACCTTCCGAAGCCCATTTGGCGCATCTCATGGAAATCATGACAAGGCATGGAGTCAGGGCCGCAATTGGCGCCTGAATACTCCCCAGTATTTGTGCATATGCTCCAAATCGATTTATAAAAAAAACCTTTTGCATTCTCTATCCGAATATATCATTCTGAAAATAATTTATCTAAATGTCTCTATTCATATGAAGTTAAATAAATAGCAAGAATTACTCACTGGGAGAATGAATATGGGCGCTGTGAACCAAACGGATATTCGCTATTATTGTTCGGAAAAGCTGAAAGGCCTGCCTTTTTCCGAAGCCGTGCAGGTGGGAGATATGCTCTACCTTTCCGGCCAGATCGGCGTAGATGTTTCCATGAAGGTTGTAACCGGGGGCATTGCCGCCGAAACCCGACAGACCCTGGAGAACATTAAGGCCAGCTTGGAGCGCTTTGGTTCTTCTCTGGATCATGTTGTCAAAGTTACAGTCATGCTGGCCGATATCGACGAATGGACGGAGATGAATAAAGTTTATGTTACCTATTTCCCCAAGCATCTGCCGGCCCGTAGCGCTTTTGGAACAACCGGGCTGGCCCTGGGCGCCCGGGTGGAAATCGAATGCATAGCGAGAATCAGATGAAACCATCCGTTTTTAACTAATGAAAAACGCACGGCTCCAACCCAAATTTCCAATTGACAAAGCGCGACCGATTGACGCAAAATGACCCAAATTTAAGCTGGATTGCTGCAGTTTCCCGAACAAACGCAGGCCATGCATTTTCAATGGGAAAAGGTCCGTATTTCCAATAATCGATAAATAAGACAGGTTGAGGCGCATTATGTACGTTCCGCGATATATGCTGTTTACCAAAGGCGTGGGGATTGCCAGGGAAAAATTGTCTTCCTTTGAAAATGCCCTGCGGGAGGCCGGGATCGCACACCTCAATTTGGTTAGTGTATCAAGTATTTTTCCGCCCCACTGCCAGATCGTGAAACCCAAAAAAGGCTTGGCCTTGCTGGAGCCGGGGGAAATCACCCACTGTGTCATGGCCCGGGAGCAGATCAATGAACCCGGCCGGCGCATAGTTGCCAGCATCGGCTTGGCCTTGCCGGCGGAAAAAGGGCGTTACGGTTATCTTTCCGAACATCACGGTTTCGGCCAGACCGAGCTGGAAGCCGGCGAATATGCCGAAGACCTGGCTGCCTCCATGCTGGCCAATACCCTGGGAATCGAGTTCGATCCGGGAAAGGACTACGACGAACGCCGCGAGATTTACCGCATGTCCGGTAAAATCGTTGAATCCCAGCATATCAGCCAGGCAGCTACCGGCCATGAAGGCGGTTATTGGACCACGGTCATTGCCGCGGCCTTGTTTGTGAAATAGATTTGGACGCCGGTTTGAAAAGGGATTCCATGGAACCTGCGCCTGCTTTTATACCTTTTGGCGGTCAGCCGATTCAGACATCGGCTGTGGACCAGGCCGAAATCGTGGTACTGCCCCTCTGTTATGAAAACGCCCCTTCCTATGGTACCGGCAGCGGTAATGGCCCGCTGCATCTGCTGACAGCCTCGGAACAGCTCGAAAGTTTAGACGAAGAACTGCTGGTGGACTGGAGCTGCTATAAAATCCATACCCTGGCGCCGTTATTCCCCACGGGCGCGCCATATGCCGCCGTCATGCAGATGAAACAAGCCGCCGCCGCTGTATTGACGCGCCACAAATTTCTGCTCAGTCTGGGCGGCGATCATGCCATCACCATCGGGCCGGTCATGGCCGCCGCGGAAATGCATCCGGACATGGGCGTGCTGCAGGTGGACGCCCATCTGGATCTGCGCAACCAATGGAACGGCAGCCCGTACAACCATGCCTGCGTCATGCGTCGCATCGCGGATGATGTGGGACTGCCCATCGCCCAGGTGGGGATCCGCTCGTTCTCTGCGGAAGAAGCGGAATATGTCAAGGCCCGCGGGCTATCCCCCTTTTATGCCCATGCCATTGATCCCTTCAATGATGACTGGATAGCCGAAGTCCTGAAAAGCCTGCCTGGGAAAGTCTATCTCAGCATCGACTTGGACGGCCTTGATCCAGCCGTTGTTCCGGGTACCGGCACACCGGAGCCGGGCGGCCTGGGCTATCGCCAATTGCTGCGCTTGATTCAGGCCCTGGCCCGCAACAAAAAAATCGTGGCCGCAGACATCAACGAACTTGCCAAAATCCCTGGTTCCCAGGTATCGGAAATCGCCGCTGCCCGCCTGGCGGCCAAAATCATGGTTTACGGTAAGCATTATCAGGCTTTTTGTTCAGACTGACTTTCCCCCTGCGCGCCTTTCCCACGATCATCCCATAGCTGAAAAATAATTTGACAAATCCCATTAGATGGTACATAAACAGACTGAGCGCTCGATCGGTTATGTATAATTAATGACTGAGCGCTTAATCGGATAACAAATATGGTTGATCATTCACATAAAAGGAGGGGGCCTTGGATTTTGATCTGACAAATGAACAGGAAATGATTCGCCGGGAGGTTCGGAAATTTGCCGAAAAAGAGATTGCCCCACTGGCGCTTGAATTGGATGAAAAGGAGGAGTTCTCCCCTGAACTGACCCGCAAAATGGGCGAGATTGGTCTGTTCGGCATGTTTGTGTCCGAGCAGTATGAGGGCCAGGGTATGGACTATCTTTCCTATATCATTGCCGTGGAAGAGATCGCCCGGGTGGACGGCTCCCAGGCGGCCACCATTGCCGCCGGCAATTCCTTGGGGATCGGGCCATTGTACTATTTCGGTACAGAAGCACAAAAAAAGCGTTACCTGCCTAAACTTTGCCGTGGCGAGGCCCTTTGGGGCTTCGGCCTGACCGAGCCCACGGCCGGCTCGGACGCCGGCGGCAGCAAAACCACGGCCGTGAAGGACGGCAATGATTGGGTGATCAACGGTTCCAAAATCTTCATCACCAATGCCGCCACGGAAATGACCCTGGGCGTGACCGTCCAGGCCATCACCGGAAAACGGCCCAACGGCAAGCCTGAATATACCTGTTTTATCGTGGAAAGCGGCACACCGGGCTTCAAGGCCGTACCCATGCATCAAAAAATGATGTGGCGTTCCTCCAATACCGCCGAACTCTATTTTGACGACGTGCGCGTTCCCCAGGAAAATGTATTGGGCAACCAGGGGGACGGGTTCCATCAGATGCTGAAAACCCTGGACGGGGGCCGCCTGTCCATCGGTGCCATGGGCCTGGGAGGCGCCCAGGGGGCCTATGAGCTGGCCCTGAAATACGCCAAAAAAAGGGAGCAGTTCGGGCAGCCCATTTCCAAATTCCAAGCCATCGCCTTCAAACTCGCGGATTGCGCCATGGAGATCGAATGCGGCCGAAACCTGCTCTACAAAGCCTGCTGGCTTAGAAATGAAAAACGGCCGTTTGAGAAAGAGGCGGCCATGGCCAAGCTGTATTGTTCTGAATTGATGGGCCGGGTGGCCAACCACGCGGTGCAGATCCACGGCGGCTACGGCTTGATGAAGGAATACAACGTGGAGCGTTTCTACCGGGATCAGAAACTGCTGGATATCGGTGAAGGCACATCGGAAGTTCAGCGGCTGGTGATATCGCGGTATATTGGTTGCTGAAGCTCAAAGCTCAAGGCTAAAAGTTCAAGGGTGAAAGCAAAGGCATGGGAATTGCGTGGCGTTGTTTTCGGGGTCGGTATCGGGGTCGGAATCGGTATCGAAAATAATTCCCTTTCTCAATACGATAATAAAGCAAGCAATTCATGGGGGCAAGAGCCTTGACTTGCTTAATCCATGAACATCTCGACCTCGATACCGATAGCGACCCCGACCCCGAAAACCAAATGCGATCGGGCTGAAAGTGCAGGTCTGAGAGGCTGAATAAATTAAGAATAAGCACATTCCTGGAGGGCATATGAACGACCAAGTGCTGCTGTATGAAGAAAAAGAACAGATCGCCACACTGACCTTGAACCGGCCGGAGGTGATGAATTCGTTTAATTTTGCCATGCTGGAGGCCCTAAAAGCTCAGATTGAAGCCCTGCGTTTCCGGCCGGACATCCGGGTGGTGATCATCACCGGCGCCGGGGACAAGGCCTTCTGCGCCGGCGCGGATCTGAAAGAACGCGCCACCCTGAGTGATCTCGACGTCAAACGCTTCATCTTCACCATCCGCAATCTCTTTACCAGCATTGAAAACCTAAACAAGCCGGTGCTTGCGGCAATCAACGGACTCGCCCTGGGGGGCGGCACAGAGCTGCTGCTGGCTTCCGATATCCGCATTGCGGCGGATTCGGCCGGCATGGGGCTCACGGAAACAAGGCTGGCCATCATTCCCGGCGCCGGCGGCACCCAGCGCCTGCCACGCCTGGTGGGCCGTGGCAAGGCCAAGGAATTGATCTTCACCGGCCGCCGGGTGGAAGCCGAGGAAGCCTTGCGCATCGGCCTGGTAAACCAGGTCTGCCCAAAAGCACAGCTCATGGAAGAATGCCGCAAGATGGCGGCCATGATTTGCGAAACCGGCCCCATAGCCATTGAGCAGGCCAAATATGCGGTGAATATGGGCCTGGAAACAGATCTCAACACCGGCCTGGCCATCGAGTCCAATGCCTATTGGATCACCATTCCAACCCAGGACCGGCTGGAAGGCCTGACCGCCTTCCGGGAAAAACGCAAGCCGGTGTATACCGGCAAATAACTTCATGATGCCGGAAGAAAAGAAAAAACCAAACCCAGCAAAGGAAAGCATATGACAAACGCCATGAATGAAAACCGGGCTTTTTGGGAAAACGAGGAAAACAAGCTGGATGAGCTGCTCTACCAGGCCATGTGGCCCGACGGCCAGGAGGCCGTGGACCGCCTGGCCAAGCAAGGCAAGCGGCCGGTGCGGGACCTGATCCAGGACCTGATAGATCCGGACACGGAATTTTATGAATTGTCCCGTATTGCCGGCTTCGGCGTGAATTATCCGGGGGTGGAGGATGTGCCCTGCGGCGGGGTGGTCACGGGCATCGGCAAGATCCACGGCAATTGGACCATGATCTTCGGCAACGACAGCCGGGTAAAGGCCGGGACTTATTTCCCCATCACCCTGAAAAAGCACATGCGCGCCCAGGCCATTGCCGAACGTTGCGGCCTCAACTGCGTATATATCGCTGATTCCGGCGGCGCTTTTCTGCCCATGCAGGCCGATGTGTTTCCCGATGATCAACATTTCGGCTCCATGTTTTACAATATGGCGCGCATGTCGGCCCAGGGCCTGAAGCAGATCACCCTCAGCACCGGCGGCAACACCGCCGGCGGCGCCTACATGGTCTTCATGGCCTGCCAGGCGGTGATGATCGACAAACTGGCCTATTCCTTCCTGGGTGGGCCGCCCCTGGTGAAAATGGCCACGGGTGAAGTGATTTCCGCAGAGGATCTGGGCGGGGCCAGGGTCCATACCCAAATATCCGGCGGGGCCGACCACTTTTGCCGCAACCAGGCCGAGGCCATTGAGCGCGTGCGGGAGATCCTGTCCCTGGAAGCGCCCCAAAAAATCCATCTCCACCGCTATGAAGAAGTTCCGCCCCAACTGCCTGTGGAATCCATTTATGAAAACCTGCCGGCCGCAGTGCAGCAAGGGATCGACGTGCGCAAATTCCTGGCAGCCGTGGCCGACGACAGCCAACTGGTGGAGTACAAGAAAGATTATGCGCCGGGCCGGGGGGACAATATCGTCACCGGCAAGATCCGCATCAAGGGCCTGCCCATCGGCGTCATCGCCTCCAACCAGGTGGGCATCATCTTTTTTGAGGCGGCCCGCAAGGCAGCGGAATGGATCATCCGCTGCTCCCAGGAAAAGGTGCCCCTGCTCTTTGTTCAGAATTCACCGGGTTACATGGTGGGATCGGAATCCGAACACATGGGCATCGGCAAATACGGCGCCGACATGGTGCGGGCGGTGTCCTGCGCCCAGGTTCCGCGGATTCAACTGGTGATCGGGCCGGATAACGGCGCCGCCAACTACGGCATGTGCGGCCGGGCCTACCGCCCCCATTTCCTGTTTCACACCATGCGTTCCCGCACCTCGGTCATGAGCGGCAGGAGCGCGGCCGGGGTGCTCTTGTCCATTGAGGAGCGCAAGCGGGAAGTCAGCGGCAAACCCATGACGGAAGAAGAAAAGCAGGCCTTTCGGGAAAAGATGATTGATAAATATGACGGTGAGGCCCATCCCTTTTATTGCGGGGCCAGACTGCTCAGCGATCGGGTCTTGAAATTCCATGAAATCCGGGACTGGCTGGCCATGGCGTTTGAAGTCAGCCTGCTCAAGGAAATCGGCGCGCCGGCTTTTGGCAACTTGCGATTTTAGCCGGAAAAGGCGGAATTGCCGAAAAAATATCGCGCCCGTTGATTTTGAGCGGTCTTTATACTATTAAAGAGTCTTAATCCTCATTTTTGCGGCCATCCATCATTGTGGGAGCGGCTTCCAGCCGCGATTCAGCCGAAACGATGATCAAGGCCTATGAATGGAACTGAATTTAAAAAAAACGGCCCGGCCGCAATGGACCGGCCTTATGGATGCTGCCGGATCTTCCGGGCAAGGAGTCTTCATGGAAAAAAAACAGGACAAGCCCCACATTAATGTGGATTATTTTGAGGATCTGACCGGTGATATCTGTCATGACACCCCGGAAGGGCTCGAGGCCATCGGCGAGCGCATCAAAGCCATCCGGCAGGCCAAGGGCGTATCCCTGGAGGAACTCTCCAAATTGACCGGCTTTGAGGTGGAACTGCTGGCCGGCATCGAGCGCAAAGACGTTCAGCCCCAGTTGGGCACAGTCATCAAACTGTCCAAGGCCCTGGATTCGGCCTTCAGCCGAGTGATCTCCGGGGTCGGGTGCAAATACTATTCCGTCACCCGCAAGGACGAGCGCAAGACGGTTTCCCGTTCCACCAGCCAGAAAGGCAAGAAACAGATTTACAGCTACAAAAGCCTGGCGCCGGAAGTCCGCGGCCGGCATATGGAAGCGCTACTGGTGGTTCTGGAGGAGAATCCGGACGGCGAAATGTCGGTGCATGACGGCGAGGAATTCATTTACGTTCTGGAGGGCGATGTGGCGGTGAAAATCGGTGAAGACCGGTTCGAACTTTCGCCCGGGGACACGGTCTACTACCTTTCCACCACGCCCCATAGGATCGCCGCCAAAACCGGCAAGGCCAGCATTTTGGCGGTTCTTTACGATAAATAAAAGAACTGAGGCCGCAGATGGCGGACAACCCCCTGAACCGGATTGAAGATCTGGACGACAAACAACTGGCCCGGCTGGTGCTGGACGTGTTCCATCGCATCAGCATGCACCACGGGCTCTGGTTCACGGAAGTCCGCCATCAGATGGGTCTGGAAAAGGCCCATGCGGCCCTGCAGACGGTCCTGGAAAAAAGTTTACCGATTCAGTTGCAGCGGCTGGCCAAAATATTGGGCTTTCAGATGCACGGGGATCTGCCGGCACCCCTGCTGGCCCTGGGCCGGGAAGGGCTTTTGAAACTCCTGGACGGTGTGGCCGCCAATTGGCTGGCCAATGACGGGGTCTGGTTTCAGGCCGTGGAATTTGAAAGCGGCATGATTGATGCTAAGCGCTGCAACGACTCCTGCTGGGCCCAGTTCGCCCCCCTGGAGGCCTGGTCCATCCGGCGCCTGCTGGAGCTTCCCGAATATCCGGGCCTGGCCGGCCTGAAGCAGGCCCTGAACTTCCGGCTCTATGCCCGCATCAACTCCCAGACCTTTATCGAGGAAGCCCCCAATCAACTCGTGTTCCAGATGAACGAATGCCGGGTCCAATCCGCCCGCAAGCGCAAAAATCTCGACGACTACCCCTGCAAGTCCGGCGGAACCGTTGAATACACCTATTTCGCCCGGACCATCGATCCCCGCATCCGCACCGAATGCATCGGCTGCCCGCCCGACCAACATCCCCAGGATTGGTACTGCGCCTGGCGTTTTCGGGTCGAATCGGAATAGCGATTCTAATCCTTACAGACCAACGTTGCCAATAAAAATGGAGGAGAAAGGGCCACTGGCTGAAGACTGAAGGGTGAAAGACAGTCGCAGCAACCGATCCTGCAGCGGCCCTTCCCCATTGGCGCACGCACCCTGTTTTGGAGTGCGCAGACGTGTCTGCGCTCTGAAAAACGCGCCATGGCGCGTTTAACAAAAAGCGGCGCCAAGTCGCAGCACTCCAAAACAGGCTTTCGCCTGTCAGGACCTTTACCAGAGAATGGAGAGGAGACGGTTATCATGAGTTATAAAAAGCTGGATGCCATTTTTTCACCCAAATCCGTGGCCGTGCTGGGTGCTTCCACTATCTTCGACAAGGCCGGTCATGATTTTCGCGAATATTCTGAAAGGCGGGTATACCGGCACCATGTACCCGACAAACCCCAAAGCCAAATCCATGTCAATACATCCGGTTCTATCCCCCCCCTCTTGATCTACAAGGAAGCTGACGGTGTCATGGCAATCTTTCTCAATCGATTTGCCCGCCGTGCCCTGAGCCTTTCCGCTCTATTTTAGCGGCCACGGGGGGCGATTCCCAAAGGAAATGTATACATGGAGTCGATTTGGGGCGATAAAACCTTTGATCGAGGATCTCAATTTCGAACGGATTTTCAGGATAATACCTTTGTCGAAATATTCCTATGCAACCATTATTGATTTGCTTTTTCAGGCTTTTTTTTGTAACGTATTCTATCACATCAAAAAATATTGTCCCCAGTTATTACCGAGGCTATTTTACAGTTTGTCGGATATTTTAATTCTCTTGATAGAGATTAAGGAGAAGACCATGAATTGGAAAAAAGCTTTATGGGTAATCGTATTTCTTTTTATTACAAGTAATAACGCATTTCCGGCTGATGACAGCACGATTTTAAGGATTTTCACCTGGGAGGGCTATGTCATGCCGGAAGAAACAGCGGCAGTGAACCAAATATTAAAAAGTAAAAACAGTCCGATCACCGCAAAAGTCATCGAACCCCTGGCCGAAGGACCGGAGCAGATGTTTCATATCCTCAGGGATGGGAAGGCTGATATCTCTTTTTTGACTTTGAACTACATTAAAATGCAAAACAGCCGCATCCAAAGGCTTCTTCAGCCGATCAATGTCAATTCTCCGAATTTAACCAATTATCAGCAGTTGAACAAAGCCCTGACCGATATCCCCATGGGCATGGAAGGCCAGGATCATTACTATGTTCCCTATGGCGGCGGCGCTTATGGCATTTGGGCGAACATGGCAAAGTTAAAACAGGAAGAATTGCCAAAATCCATTAATGATCTGCTAGATCCAAAATGGAAAGGTCGGATATCCTTGACCAAGGGGCAGATCCAGCCCAACATTGCCCTTATCCTGATGTCCATAGGCAAACCACCATTTCACCTGAATGACCTGGTGGGCAAAGGTGCTCGTTCCGAATTGGCTGCCTTTGAAGATGAAAACAGTGAATTGCAAAAAAAGACCAAGGCATTGTACGCTCAGGTGGCTGAATTTTGGGATGTGGATGAAAGACCGGTAATAGAGGCCAAGTCGGATGTGGTTTTATGCGCTTCTTATGGAATCGGCATATCGGCAGTCAATGCCAAAGGCGGTAAATGGAAGCTTGTGGAATTCAAAGAAGGCAATACCGTATGGCTCGATACGATGAATATCTGGAAGGATATGGATCCCAAAAAATTGGAAGCGGCTGAAATCTTTATTAACTATATGCTCGGCAAGACGGTTCAGGATCGTGTTGTAAAAGGGTTGGGTATGGTCGCCGTAACAAATTCAGTTTCTGAGAATCCATTAATCAAGGAAAACCCGAATTTTTTCAAGAAGGAGATGTTCTGGCCGGCTTACCTGACACCGGCCGATAATGTCATGCTGACCATTTCTGAACGGGCCATGGCACAACGCGGAAAATGATCGATAACTTCTATCAGATGTTTGTTAGGTTTTCGATGTTTATTGTCGGGATAAGGTTTTATCACTCAAGAACGTGCATAAACCACTTGCCAAGTGGTTGAACTGATCGGTCAAATCCTACATCCAGCCGCGGTTGCTTTAAATATAGGCAGGTTTTATATTTTACAGGACCAATGGGGTGTAGTAATCTGCGTGATTACCTATTTCAAATATTCATAAGAATATAGAAAGGAAGGATCGATCATGAAAGGAGTACTTTGGGTGGCAGTCATTTTCATGACCGGATCGCTAAGCTGGGCGGAAACACCGCAATTACGCTTTGCATGTGGCGAGACCACGAATTTTCCCGATTATTTCTCGCTAGAGGAAATCAAGGATCCGCAAAAACCAGGCGCAGCGATTCAGGCCATCAATCTTCTGGCTCAAAAGCTCAATCTGAATATAGTGATTAAACGTACACCTTGGAAAAGAAGGTTGATCGAACTCAAGGCCGGTGAATTGGACGGTATCTTTTTGGGAAGCTATGAGAAAGAGAGAGAGGAATTCGGTTTGTATCCAATGAAAAACGGCGAAATCGATACAAATCGGAGATTTTCGACAAGGACTTATGTATTTTACAAGCTCAAAAATTCCCCAATCGAGTGGGATGGGAAGAAATTGATCCATCTCTCCGGATCGATAGGAGCTTGCCGAGGGTATTCAATCGTTGAGGATTTGAATAAACTGGGTTACTCCAAAATCGAAGAGGTCAGAGATACGCTTACACTGTTCAAGAAGCTCAGTCTGGGGAGGAATTCACTTTGTATTGATCTAGAGGACAAGGCTGATTACGTTTTGCATAAGAATCCCGGCTTGGAAGACAAAATCGTCAAGCTGGCGACACCTTTTGAAACCAAGCCCTATTATCTGATGCTTTCTAAACAGTTTGTTCAAAAAAATTCTGAATTGAGCGAAAGAATATGGGATGCCCTCGCCCAAATAAGGGACAATGAATATGAGCAATTCAGGAAGCTCTACTTCGAGGATTGATCTATGTAGCTGCCAAGCTGTTGTTTGACGTTCCCTAGAAAATCTCATCTGCTATTTCTTCAAAGCTTCCGGAATCGAAAAAGAGCACGGTACCCCACAGGAACACAACCCGCATCCATAGATAAAAATATGATATTTGCGGTTGCAGTGCCAAAGGGTCCGGGAAAGGTGCTGCGAACATTTTTCCTTTTTTTGTATATTACTGCCGTTTCCCTGTATCGCACCAACCGGACATTTGGCAGCACATCGCAGGCATTTTTTCCCCTGAAAATGAAGACAATGGGCGTGGATATCGTCATTCCGTTTCATACGGGCTTTGAGGCGCAGATTGACCACAATGCTGCCCACAATGTGGGCGCAGCCCTTTTCAGTAATGAGAAAATCATGTGCGCCGAAGGTACCCAGGCCGGCCGCGTATGCGGCATGACGCTGTGACCAGGTAGATGACCAGCCCCCGTTGGGATATTGCTTTTTTTTAAAACTGCGAATAAAAGCCGGATCAACAGCCAGCACGCCGTTGGTCATAAGAATATTTACGATTTCACTTACTAGTATGGGGATAAACCCCTCACCGAGGAGTCGCGTCTGGGCCCAACGTTCTGATGGCCATCGCGTCATGTCTGCGTTGTCCTTCACCGTTTGCCAAGCCAGTGGCAAAATGAACGATACTACGGAAATATCCGCTGGATGGGGAGCCGGAACATTGTTGTTTTGAGCCTGCCACCGCAGAATTTCCTCCGGACTGACATGATGCGGGCCGATGATCCGCTTGAACTCATCGAATATCGGATCATCGCCACGGACAAATGCTATCATCGGTTCATTAACAATCCGCTCTCCGAAGAAAGGATACTCCATGCTGTTTTCAGGATGGGTCCGCACCATATCCTTAATGGTGTTGATGAACCAGTCTTCATCAAACAACATCAAGGGTGAAGCCGCGCGGTACTCTCCAAGCCTTGGCTGATGCCGCGGATATCCCCAGCGGAACAATTCGCCGATAGCAACCTTTATTCCTCTCCAATCGGAAAGATAGGAAAATTTCCGATAACCGCTTTTCATCCTTCGTGCCATTGTTCGCCTCGCAGAAGCGCATCCGATACATGGGCGGCCGAGGATAGCCTTTTATCCCGGCCAGGATTAAACCTTTTTCCCGCTTTTGAATGATTTATTTTTTGCACATACCGCTGAATTTTTGTAAATTGACCTAAAAAACTTCTATCAACATCCATTAAAAAATGATTTGCAAAAGGTGATAATTTTATTGCAATTTGCGCATTTCGCTCGAAACCAAAAAGTGAAACAGGGGTGGGGAGCGTAAGATGTCCATTACTCTCGTATTAGGGGCCGCTCTTGATCACATGAAGGGATAGAATGGTGTGGAATAATACAGCATCCTTGGAATTTTTAACCCTTTTAATACAGTTGCTGGAAAAGGATGGATTGGTTTCAAAAGAATTGACCGCGTCTATTTCTCATGAAATATCTTTTTCATGCACCCGGCAGAAACGTATTCCTGCCGATAATTTTTTTCTGATTTGGGAAAAAATAGAAAAAGAGAATCGAGATCCCAATTTAGGTCTGCACCTGGGTATCCGATCCCTTGATTTTCCGAACCAATTTATTTTCTCGATAATGCACAATTCCGCCAATGTGAGGGAAGGAATTGAGAAGTTTTGCAGATACCACAATGTCATGAATGATATTTTTAATCCGGTTTTCAAACTGAATGCTCCTTTGGCAACCCTGTCCCTATCCTGCTCATCCGCAAAGGGAAATCAATACAGGCATATTGGAGAAGGACTGCTTGCCATGTATTTTTTACTGTTGAAAAAAATTTCTGATGATACATTGCAGTTTAAAGAAATCCATTTCACTCATCCGCAGCCGGATGATATATCAGAGCATACAAAATTATTTAGCGCCAAGTTATTGTTTGACCAACATGAAAATAAAATTGTATTTTACGCTGACCATTTGAATCGACCGATTTTTTTCGCCGATCCAAACTTGTTGAAAACGCTTGAAACCCATGGACAAATCCTTCAGCAACAATATTTTTCTTCACCTGGTTGGTCTGGAAAGGTGTTACGCCTATTGTTAAATCGACTTCCTGGGGTAAAACCCGATATCAAATCCGTTGCCCAAAGCCTAGCCATCAGTACGCGTGTCTTACAATCCAAATTAAATGAAGAGGGCGTAACCTTCAAATTACTTCTCACCAAAGTCAGAAAAGACTTGGCTTTACAATATTTGGCCAATACAGATCTTTCGATTTTTGAAATCGCCAGTCTGCTGGGATATGCCGACCAGAGCGTATTTCAGCGATCGTTTAAACAGTGGACCGGATTAAGTCCGAGAAAATACAGGCTGCACAATATGAGAAGCCATATGAGGCAATTATGAAAGTATTTAACAAGGAAAATTCAAATAATACGGGCGATCTAAAAATATTATCGTCGTGGATGCTGATAAGTCCTCAAAACACGGCGTCGCAAAACTTATCTATGCAAGTTTCTGAGATTCCAATCGGGTCAGAGCAGCCCATCCACAAACATGAACCTGAACAGTGCTATTACATTATTAAAGGCAATGGCCTCATGTCTATCGAAAATGAGTCCAAAGAGGTAAAAGCGGGTGACGCCATATTCATTCCATCAAATTTTAAGCACGGCATTAAAAATTTGGGAAATGATACTTTAGAATATATCACGGCAAATGCGCCTGTGTTCAGCAAAGAATATGAAGCTGCATTGTGGCCGGCAGCTCCGCAAAAGAAAAAATAGGCCCTAACATGCCGGGTCACTGTGTTTAAGTAGTTTCGGACTTGCTAATACACGAGGACGGATAGTTGATAGTAGCAGTTCATCCATGACAACGGGATCTAAAATGGAAAGAGAATACATTTTTTACAAGACCGGAATAGGCTTATCCATTCTTGCAGTTGGAATTATCATTCTTTTTGTTGGAACCGTTCTTATAGTTCGACAATATCCTACGGAAAAATGGCTACACTATTTATTTTTTGTAGCGGCATCATTTTTAACAGTTATTTTTTCATTTAAAGCTGACAGAAAGAGTTTTTGTAAAAAAATAGGCAAATGAGAATTCGCCAACCCGGTAGTTCAGGCAACAGCCAGCGGGCCGTGCCGGACAGATAGAACATTGGAAATTTGAAAGTCAAATAATTTGGCTGAAGTCAAAGGACTTTGTGCGACAACAACACTTACGCATGAAGGAAATATTCCGATCCGCTTCATTCGGCTGCAGCCCCGTGGTGATATGAAACAATATTGCTTCGTATCCTTTTTACTCTCCCTCCGGTCTCCCCTGTTCCCATAATCTGGCCGCCGGCACTATCGTTCAGCTTGAGGGCGGCGTGTTTTCGCGCGACTCGATCCGCACCAAATAACCCTGGGACACGGGCGCCAGTTCGGCGGCATTGGCCTCGTCGGTATCGATGTGCATCTCCAGCTTGAAAGATGGATCCACGCGCACCATGACATCGCCGAAGATCAGTTCCCGTTCCCCTTCCAATTTGACCATCACGACATCCTTGTCCCGCACGCCATAGAGTTCGGCATCCCCAGGCGTCATGTGAATGTGCCGCATGGCGCAGATGACACCTTCGGGAAGTTCCACGCTGCCTGCCGGTCCCTCCAGCTTGATGCCCGGAGATCCGTCAAGGTCTCCGGATATACGGATGGGTGCGTCGATACCCAGTTTGAATTCCTCGGTCCGGGATATCTCCACCTGGGTCCTGGCCCGCTCCGGCCCCAGGACTCGGACCTTGTCCACCCGGCCGCGCGGACCGATGAGGTTGACGGTTTCCATGCAGGCGAACTGGCTGTCGATGTACAGGCGCTCTTTTTCGGTCAATTTATGCCCTTGGCCGAAAAGGGTTTCGATATCTCTTTGGCAAAGATGCACATGGTGGGCCGAAACAGCCACCCGAAAAGGACGCTTGTCCACGGAAACCACGTCGTGCTGGATGGATCTTTTGTAATCCAGGGCCAGGGCGCATTGGCGCGCAATCATCAATTCCTCGTCAGTAGCTGCGGCCAGGATGCTCACCTGGGAATGTCGCGCGCTCAGATCGTAAACCGGATTCTCGACACTAAGGCGGCAGCGCTCGTTGCGCACCGGATCGATGGCCATGCCCAGCCGTTCAAGACCCTGCACGCTGCGGGCGCGGATCCCGCGGCTGTTTTCACCGATACCGCCGGTGAACACGATCACGTCGGTGCCGCCCATAATCGCGTGATAAGCGCCGATATAATGCCTGATGCGGTAGCAGAAAACCTTGATGGCCAGCAGGGCGCGCGTGTCACCCTGCTCGGCGGCTGCCAGGATTTCACGCATATCCGGGCTGACTCCGGAAATGCCCAGCAGCCCTCCTTTTTTATTGAGCATCTCATCGATTTGATCCAGGGAGAGGCCCTGGGTGCGCATCAAAAATGGAATCACGCCGGGGTCCAGATCGCCCACCCGGGTGCCCATGATCAGTCCCTGAAGCGGACTGAAACCCATGCTGGTATCAATGGAGCGGCCACGCTGCACCGCGCACACGCTGGCGCCGTTGCCCAGGTGGCAGGTGATCACATTGAGTCTTTTCAGCGGTGTTTCGAGGTATTCGGCGGCTTTCATGGCCACGTATTCATGGGAGTTGCCGTGAAAGCCGAATCTGCGGATGCCGGCTGTGTAAAGCTCGTAAGGCAGGCCGTAAACAGCCGCCTCCTCGCCGATGGTGCTGTGAAAGGCCGTATCGAAAACCGCCACGTGGGGGATGTTCGGTAAAAGCTGCTGGCAGGCCTCGATGCCGGCCAGCATAGCCGGATGGTGGAGGGGCATAAGAGGGATCAGACGTCTGATCTCGTCCTTGACCGCCTGATCGATCACCACCGGGCTGCGGAATTTTGTGCCGCCGTGCCCGATGCGGTGGGCCACCGCACTGATCCGGGCCGTGGATTC
This sequence comes from Desulfosudis oleivorans, assembly GCA_020723325.1. GTDB lineage: Bacteria > Desulfobacterota > Desulfobacteria > Desulfobacterales > SURF-7 > DYJD01. Next base: position 76,481 of record DYJD01000009.1, read on the forward strand.
AATGGGTGTCTCTTTGGCATCCAGGATGGTCTTGAAAACAGCGTTGAGGGCCGCCATGTGGTCCTTGGCCTGAAGGTCGCATTGCTCCTGCCGCGTGCCGCAAGAATATTCATGCCGGGCGCCATCCAGGCCGATGCGGGACACGGCGCCGGCCATCAGGGAGGTTTCGCTATCCAGATCAAAAAGTTCATATTTCAATGAGGAACTGCCGCTGTTGATGACAAGAATAAGCATATATACTCCTTTCAGGCGGGTACTTGGATGTTCCGGCCTATTGCAACGCCTCGAAAATAATACGCATTAGATGAATGTATAAAGCAAGTCCGATTGCCATTCGATAATAGCATATACGATATTAACTTACCATGTGTTCATACGCAAAGAAGTTTTTTCCATTTTCGCTGGCGATGGCGGTAGAAAAAATTGGCGAAAAGCCAGATGAAAACTGTCAGACAGCCGGCCTGGATGTCGACTTGATCTGTATAACGGCATTGATCAGCGATAAGGCTTTTATCCAAGAAACCGTCACCCTGATCGAAAGCTATATTTTTCAACCAAACAAATCGCACAGTGCATCGGATATTGAGGAATGAAATGCTGTATGAAATAGTAGCAGTCAGACAAAATGCAGGGATCTCCCGGAAAATATAAAGAGATTTGTAATTGATGAAATAAACTCAGCTACAACCGAGCCACAGTATTATCCATCGACACCTGCGGAAACACCCAAAGCAGAATCGTACAGATTGGTTCCCACCTGGCCTGCGCGCCTGGCGATTGCCCGAACAAAACCGATGTATCGACCCTGATCCATTTCTAGTACTTCTGCATCGGATGGAAAGATGGATTTACCTGTTGCTTCCAGGACTCTCTCAAAATCGCGCCAGTGTCGCCAGCCATCCTTGAGCATGTCAACCCGAAGGTCGGTGATGCAGCGGTTGCGAGCCCAATGATTACGCCACCAATCAGCCGTTTGGAAGCTCCAGCACTCGTCTTCCCAAAAGATCTTGCCGTTCGACTGTGGCCGTGCAAGATGTTCCGGAATATCCAATATCGGCTGCATCAGACCAGGAACCACAATGCCGACAAAACCGTCCGGGCAAAGAAATCGCGACAGGTACCCGAGATAAAGCACGTCGGTTCCAAAATAATGGTAGGCATCGATCGACACGATGGCATGAAAAAAATCCTCCGGGAACGGCAAGGCATGGGCCTCGGCACGCAAAGGGAATACGGAACTCCCCACTCCTGCCGCTTCAACCCTTTTCCGATTGTGATCCGGTGAAATCCAAAGATCGGCAGCCCACACCTGAACGCCGAATTCCTTTGCCAAAAAAATGCTGGTCAGCGCCCGCCCACAGCCAAGATCGAGCACGCGCATCCCAGGTTTGAGCGCCAATACTTCGGTAAGCCATTCAACCAGCCACAGTGCATTGGGTCCCATCTGGTTATCGAGAACCCAATCCGGCTCGTAGCGGCTTGAAATGGGAAACTCAGGTTTATTCAAAAGTCTTTTGATATCTGCCATTGTATCCTCTCCACTTCAAAATGGTGCAAACAATATCTAGTTGATATTATTGTTTAAAAAGTCAGCCACTTTTTGCGCCTCCGCCTTTGAGGATAACTCCTTGGGCAGAGAAAACCCCATTAACCGCTCTTGTGAAATACAAAAACCGGTTTCATGTAATGAACTGATCGGGGTTTATGTCGAACACCTTGATTCTGCGCTTTTATTGTTGCCCCATGCCTATTTAGATTATTGATAGATATCTTGCCATTCAGCAACTGGGATTCCGACTTTCTTCAGTTCATACAATTCATCCTTGACTGGTTTGCACGAACATTTTAAGGTCGCTGATCTTTTTCCGGAATTAAGAATTGCAACGCCATGACTATAGCCATGCGCACACTGACAATATTTTCTTACCAATGGCGCACGAAAAAAAAGTCCTTTCATCAGAGGTGCAAAGATCTTTCTCAGCAGCTCCGACAGGCTGATGAAAAAAAACACAAATAAAGGCCATCATGCAAAATCCGGATATAGGTTTGAATGCCATTCGCATCCCCCTCAATATAATTCCCAGCGTCAGGTGGATATATTTACAGATGTTGACGAATGCTGTCAAAATTTTTTAAAGATTTTCGGGGCGCTGACAAATTCGGGGTTAAGCTGTTCAGCCCCAAAGAATTATTGGAGGCAATAAAATGGGAGCTTTAAGCTTGAGATTACCGGAATCGATCCATCGTCATATTAGAGAAATCGCCAGGGCTGAGGGGGTTTCGATTAATCAACTCATATCTTCGGCGATAACTGAAAAAATTTCAGCAATTACAGCCCTCAAGCCTTCAGTCTATCCGCGCCACAACGCTCCAGCGCCCCCACGATTCCATTAAAATCGCAGTGAATAGCGCTGCCGATCACCCGCGGCTGCCTCAGGATTACAATAGGGCAGCCTTCCGTACGGGCGGCATCGATTTTTTCATTCAGGCCGCCGGCCCGGCCGCTTTCCTTGGTGATTAATACTTGAATTTTGAGGGCGCGTAGCAGGGTAAGATTGTCTGCCAGGGAAAAAGGTCCGCGGCCGGTGATCACCTGGTTCGGTAGCAGGCCGGCCTGCCGGCAGGCAGCCAGGGAATCCGGTTCCGGCAAGACCCGGGCAAACAGGGTGTAACTTTTGGCCAGGGCAGCCTGAACATAGGGCAATAGGTGGTTGGAGCCGATGGTCAGCAGCCAGCGGGTTCCCAGGCAGCCGGCCAGGGCCGCGGCTTGATCATGGTGGTCGGCCCAATGGATGTCATCCCCCATTAATTCCGGCTCCAGTCCAGGGCGGGCGAGGCGCAACAGGGGCACGCCTGCTTCCGTACAGACGTGGGCAACGTTCTGGTGAAGTTCCACGGCAAAGGGGTGGGCCGCATCTACTACCGCGGTTATCCTTTGTCCCCGGATCAGAGCCGCCATTTCAGCAGCCGCAAGGCGGCCGCTGCGGCGCTGAATGCGGGGATGAGCGCCCACATCCAGTTCAACAGCCGTGGCGGTGGATACCAGCACCGGATAGCCGGCCCGGGCCAGCAGCAGGGCCAATGGCTTGGTTTCGCTGGTGCCGCCGAACAGCAAGATCATAGACGATACCCCCTGGGGGTGAGCAGCCAGGGGCCCAGTTGCCGGGTGGAACGATTGCCGATGAGTACGATGCTGCGCATGTTGATGGTGCAGGTCAACAAGTGTCCCAGGATAGTAAGTTCGCAGGCTTCCTCGGCCGTGCCGCAGGCTGTGACCACTGCCGCAGGCGTCCCCCCCGGGCGATATTCCAGGAAGATGGCAACCGCCTCTTCCAATTGCCGGATGCGGCGGTGACTTTTGGGATTGTACAGCGCGGTCACCAGGTCGGCGGCGGCTACGGCCTGCAAACGCCCGCGGATGGTTTCCCAGGGCACCAGGAGATCGCTGAGGCTGATGACAGCGTAGTCCAGCATCAGGGGCGCCCCCAGCCGGGCCGCGGCGGCATTGGCAGCCGAAACCCCGGGCACGATTTCCATGGGCAGTCCGGGGGCTGCCTCTGCGGCCATTTCAATTGCCAGGCCCGCCATGCCATACACCCCCGGATCACCGGAGGATACCAGAGAAACCACGGCGCCAGCAGCGGCTTTTTCAATGGCGGCCCGGCAGCGCTCCTTTTCCTGCATCATGCCCGAGGAGATGAGTTCCTTGCCGGAAGTCAGGTCCTGAATCAAATCCAAATAGCGGCCGTATCCCACGACCACTGTGCTGTGGGCCAGGGCCTGCTCGGCCCGGCGGGTACGGTCCAAAGGCCCGCCGGGCCCGATGCCGACTACAAAGAGTTTTCCCGGGCCACGGCCACGGTCACATGCTTGATGATGGTTTTGTTGAGTAGTAATGTCGTCCTCCATCCTGCCAGCAGGGCCGCTGGTTCAGCCACGGCCGGCAGATTCACTTTTGCGGTTACAAAATCCGAATGGGTAAAATCCCGGGCGCACGCCCGGATGCGCTCGGAAGCGATCAGCCGCAGGGGCAGGCCCAGGTCCTGGGCCGCCTGGATCAAACCCGCTTCTGCGCTTTTCAGATCTGCACTGGCAAGATAGCGCACCTGGGCAAGCGCTAGTTTCAGTTTTTCCAGGGCTGAACGCACGGCAAATACAATGTCCTCGGCCGGAGCCCCCCGGCGGCAGCCCACCCCCACAATGATATCCCTTTCCGCTTCGCTGGTGGTGGTGATGACCGGTTCGGCATCCAGCAGGTTGGCGATGGTTAGGGCCAGTTCATTGGCCCCGCCTTCATGGCCGCTGAGCAGGCTGATGACCTGACGACCGCCCACGTCCACCACCACCACAGCCGGATCGGTTTGCTTACGCCGGAGATGGGGGGCAATGGCCCGCACGGCCACGCCGCAGGGGCCGATGAGCACCAGGCCGCGCACCTTGGGAAACAACTCGGCCACCAGGTCGTAGGTCCGCTCAAAACGGCCAACCTCCGAAGGGCCGGGCACGCCGGCATGCAGATAGACCTTGCAGTCCGGCAGATGCCCGGCCATGCGCATCGCAATACCCGCGCCGGCCTGGGAGAGACTGATCAAGGCGATCATGGGGCCCCGGCCCGGCGATAGCCATGGGTGAAGCCGGCATCGTACAGCTTGGAACGGGCCTTGTCCAAAACCAGGGAGCGGCCCACGATGATCATGGCGGTTTTCACAATGCCGCTATCTGCCACCTTTGCGGCAATGTCGGCCAGGGTGCCGGTCAAGACCAACTGATCCGGCCGGGAAGCATGAAAAACCACGGCAACCGGACAATCCAGCCCATATTCATCCGCTAGTACTGCGCTGATCTCTTTGATCTTATGAATGGACAGAAACAGGCAGAGGGTGGCCCGGGTGCGGGCCAATTGGGCCAATTCCTCCTGTTCCGGCAGGGGAGTCCGGCCGCTGGTGCGGCTTAAAATTACCGTCTGAACCTTTTCCGGCGCAGTCAACTCCCTGCCCAGGGCCGCGGCCGCGGCTTGAAAAGCACTAATTCCAGGTACCACCTCGTACTCAATTCCGAGTTGCTCCAATTCATCCATTTGTTCATTGATGGCGCCGTAAAGACAAGGATCGCCGGTATGCAGGCGCACCACATCCAGCCCCTTTTCCCGGGCGGCTTGGAATACCGCCGTGATCTGCTGCAAATCCATGGCGGCGGAATCGTATTTTTGGGCGCTTTCCGGAATCAAGGCTAGTACTTCCGGCCCCACCAGGGAACCGGCGTAAATACAGATCCGGGCATGGCGGATGAGCCGTTCAGCCTTACGGGTCAACAGCTCCGGGTCGCCGGGGCCCGCGCCCACAAAATAGACTTTCATGCTTCCTCCTCAGCTTCCGCGGCCGGCACCAGGATGATGGAAAGGTAGCCCACATCGCCGTCCTTGCCGATCAGTGCCGCAAGATCGGTTTCAATACGCTGTTCCGCCATACCGGCCCGGGAAACCAGAATACAGCGGTCGATGATGCCGGTTTCCTGGAGCAAGGCCAAAATGCCTTCCAGCCGGCGGCCGATCTTCATCAGCACCTTGGTCCCCCGGCGCTGTAAAATCAGGCGCAGTTCAGCCAGGTCATCGGAAGTGGGCACAATAGTCACCGGCTGCTTGCCGGTGCCTATCGGGAAATGGGTTAAGGCCGCGGCGGCACTGAAAGCGGTGATTCCTGGAACAGTGGCAATAACCGCCGCCGGCAGGGTTTCCCGCAAAGAGCGTACCAGATAGATATAAGTGGAATACAGCAAGGCATCCCCCAGGGTCAAAAAGACCGCGTTCTCACCGGCTCTCAGCACCTCTGCCACCTGGCGGGCATTGTCCATCCAGGATCTGCGCAGTTTTTCACGATCCATGGTCATGGGGAAAATGAGTTCCCGTACAACGGCTTCAGGGTGCAGATGCTTGCCGGCAATGCCGAGGGCCGTGCTTTCTTCCGTGATTTTTGATTTGGGCACAAAAACCGTACGGCATTGGCCCAACACCGTGGCTGCCTTGACTGTGATCAAATCCGGATCACCGGGTCCGATGCCGATGCCGTAAAAAGTGCCGAGAGAAGTCATTAAAGCGTTTCCTTTACAAAAAGAATAATGATCCTGCCCGAGGGGGGCGCGGTTCTGAGTTCCCGGGCTGAAACCCTTGCAATGGTCTCGGTGGCCAGGGTCAAATCCGTGCACATATAAACTGCATGCCGCGCAAGCATTTCCGCAAGATCGGCGGCCCATTGCATGGCCTTTGCTGTTCCGGCCAGAAGGGCGATCTTGTCTGCTTGGATCAGCTCGGCGGAAGCCGGCGCCGGCATTCGGCCGTGGGCATTGATGATTCTAGCATCCAGCCATTCCAGGCCCAGGCGGGCAAAGGCGGTTTGAATGGAGCTGATGCCGGGAATGATCTTGCAGGTCCCGTGACCGAAGCGTGCCAACACCGGCCGGGCCAGGCTGGCAATGCCGGGGTCGCCGGACACCAGCACCACTACACCGCCCTGGTCACAGGTTGCGGCAATGGCTTCCAAGGCGCCTTGAATATCAGATCCCACCTCGATACACGCCTGCCCAGGTAGTCCAAAGGTCTCCAACAATCTTTTGGCACCCACCAGTACCCGGGCTTGCTCAATGGCCTGCCGACCGGCCGGTATGAGGTAATCCGGCGCACCCGGACCGCAACCCACAATGGTGATGAAGGCCGTCTTCAGCGCCATGGCAACAGGTCTCCATAAGTACCCAACTCATCCCCCTGAAGATTCACCAGCAGGACGGAAACCGGCGGATGCAATCCGATCCGGGCTTGGGCCGCATCACTGATCTTGCGGGCCAGGGCTGCGGCCAGACGGCTGCGTTCCCCGGATTGGAGGGCCAACATCAAAGCTTCCGTGGTAAGGTAATCGTCTGGAAGCCGGCGGCCGAGGACTTCAGCGCCGAACCGCGTAAGATAGGCTGTTGCATTAGGGGAGCGACTGGAATGGGTCTCAAAATTGCCGGCCGCCAGTTTGGCCAGCTTGCCGGGATGGCCCACCAGCAGAACCTGTTCAAAACCGCGCCCGGACAGCTTTTCCAGGGCAAACCCCCATTCGTTGCTCACTTCCACGATCTGCTCCGTTACAATTCTCAAATGGCGCTGGGCCGCCCGCGCGCCGATGCGGCCGGGTACCAGCACCAATTGCCGGATTCCGCCGGCCTGGGCCACGTCCAGGGCGCAGGCCACCGTGGCTTGCACAGCCGCATGGCTGAAAGGCCGCACCCGTCCGGAGGTTCCCAGGATGGACAAGCCGCCCCGAATGCCCAGGCGCTCGTTAAAAGTCTTTTGGGCCAGATCCAGGCCGCCGGGGATGGCGAGCTCCACCTGAACACCCCGGTCCGTTACTTCCCGCACAGCCGCCCGGATCATCCTGCGCGGTACGGGGTTGATGGCCGGCTCGCCCACTGCCACTGCCAGACCCGGCCGGGTCACCGTGCCCACCCCTTCCCCGGCAACAAAGGTGATTTCATCGTCAGGTCGGAAGTGCAGGGTGGCCTGCACCAAGGCGCCATGGGTCGCATCCGGATCATCCCCGGCATCCTTGGTCACTGCAACCGTCACTGCCGCGCCTTCCTGGCGCACATGGGCCAGGGGCATAGCAATGACCTCATCGTCAGGCAGCCGAATCGTAACTTCGGTCAAATCCATCATTGCTTTGCCGGTCAATACCATGGCCGCCGCCTTGGCCGCCGCAGCTGCGCAGGTGCCGGTGGTGTAACCGTTTTTTAACTTATTAAGAGACATAAATACCTGAAAAAGCTAAGTTATAAATCCGAATATCGAAATCCGAAACAAATTCAAAATTCAAATAATTAAATCACCAAAACAAAAAGCAGCAGCCGCCTGGTCGGCTCGTTTGCTATGGCTGGTTTTATTTGAATTTTGGTCATTCGAATTTGTTTCGGATTTCGGATTTCGATTTTCGGATTTATTTTTTATTTTTCCATCTTCACCAACACCTCTTCCGGTATCAAAGCCAGCAATTCCTTGCGTGCTTCCCGCACCGTGAGGGGCAATCCATTGACCGGCACCCGGTCAAAGCGTTTCATGGCATGAAACAAGGCCGCCACATATGGTTGCCGCAAACCGGCTTTTTCCAGCATGTCATGGTCCCCGAAAATCGCCCGCACAGTCTCGTAACGCAGCACCTGTCCCCGGTCCAGCACACATACCCGGTCGGCGAACAAGGGCAGCATGTCCACCGAATGGGTGGCGAAAATCACGGCAATCCCCTGCTCGCGGTTGAGGCGGTTCAGCAGCAGCATCATCTGGGCCTCGCCGGCCGGGTCCAAGCCGGCCGTGGCCTCGTCCAACAACAGAATGGAAGACCCCATGGCCAGCACCCCGGCCAGGGCCACGCGCTTTTGCTCGCCGAAGCTCAAATGATGAATGGCCCGCTTTTCAAATCCGGCCACACCCACCTGGGCTAAACTCCGTGCCACCCGCAAGCGGATCTCGTCTTCCGGCAATCCGAGATTGCGCGGCCCAAAGGCCACATCATCCGCCACAGTGGCGCCGAACAACTGGTCCTTGGGATTCTGGAGCACCAGTCCCACCTGCTGGTACAGCTCCCTTTGAGCGAGACGGCTGATGCAGCGGCCGCTCACCAGCACCGCGCCCTTTTGGGGTTTGAGCAGACCGGCCAGGACCTTGATTAATGTGGTCTTGCCCGAACCGTTGGAAGCCAGGAGGGCCGTGAATTCCCCCGGCTGTACCAAAAAATCGATCCCTTTCAAAGCCATGGTGCCTTCATGGTAGCTGTAGTAAATCCCCCGGCATTCCAGGGCCGGCGTCATATCAGCATCCTCCCTTCGCAGACCCAATAAAATGCCGCTATAATAATCAGAAAAAAGACGGTTGCCGCCATGCTTTTCACGGATAAAACCGGCATGGGCGCAAAGGGCAGTTCCTGGGTATAGGCCCGGGCGATCATGGCCTCATGGGTCCTGCGGCTCTGATCCAGGGCGCGGATCAGGACGCTGCCTGCCAACACGCTCAGGGAAGCAAGCCCGCGTCTTGGGCCCACATAACCCAGACGGATCTTCTGGGCCGCGGCAATGTCGGCGGCATCGTCCAGTAGCACGAAAATATAACGGTAGGTCATCATGGCGATCTCCACCCACTGCCTGGGCAGACGCAACCAGGCCAAAGCCCGGAACAAATCATGGGCCGGGGTCACCACCCCCAGCAGCAGCAAAACCGTAAAGGCGGTGAGAAGCCGGACTGCCGCCACCACCCCGTGCCGCAACCCGTCTGCAAAAAGGGTCAAGCAACATGGCCCCAGAGGGATTGTGAATATCGGATGGCTGCCGAACATGAAGCCATGCAATGCCAAGAGCGCCAAGGCCATGCCCAGCACCGGCAGATAGCGCCGCATCACCATATTAGCCGGCAGCCGCAACAGCAGGAGCCCCACAACCGCCGGGCCGAATATCAGTACCGGGAAAACCGGCTGAGACGAGGCCAAAACCGCGCCAGTTCCTGCCAAAGCGATCACCAGCTTGAGGCGGCAATCCAGGCGCTGCAAGAAATTTTCGCGCCGGGCGAAAAAATCGGAAAAAAGATCAAATTCCAAACACATGCCTAACTTTTTCCCCGGTCTTCCCCGAACAACTTCCGGTACTGGTAGCCGCCGATAAATCCGCCCACAGCCCCGGCGGTAAGGAAGACGAACAGCAGAATGTCACCCTGGTCGGTGTTGATAAACGGCTCCCGGGCCGGTCGGCCGGCCTCTTCGGCAATCCGCTCTACTACGTTTTCATCCACCCCCGGCCATTTGCCGGGCGTGCCGGCAAAGGCAAACCATGTCAATATGGCCGCTATCAACACCAGCAATCCGGTCATCAACGATTTCTTCATGCCGCACCTCCCATCTCCATCTTGCCTTGCAATAATTGGGGCCGGCGATTGATGACAAACCGGTAGGCCCCGGCCGTAATAATCCCTTCCAGGATGCCCAAAGGCAACTGGGTGGGCACGAAAGCCAGCAGAATCACTTTGGCCATGGCGAAAAAAGAGCCGTCACCGTGCAAGGCGCCGGCCATGATCAGGGCTGTTGCGGCATAAGTGCTCCAGTCGGCTGCCAAGCCCGCCAGGAACGCCGCTGCGGCCACGTTCAGCCCCAAACGACGGGCCATTTGAAAGGCAGCGTAACCGGCCAAAGCGCCGGCCACCCCCATGGATAAAATGTTGGCCCCCAGGGTTGTCAGCCCGCCATGGGCCAGGAACAGGGCCTGGAAGGTCAAGGCCACACTGGCCAGCACCACCGTAGGCCCAGGACCAATCAAAACCGCCGCCAAACCCGTGCCGCAGGGATGGGAGCAAGTTCCCACCATGGGCACGGGAATGGGCATGCAGGAAATGATGAACACCGCCGCGCCCACCAGGGAGATAAACGGTTTGTATTCGGGCTGAAGCCGGCTCTCGATTTTGATGCGGCGCAACCCCCAAAACAGGAATATCCCGGCCAGGGCAAACCAACCGATTGCCCAAGGGGCCGGCAGGATGCCTTCGGAAATGTGCATGGCCGAAGCTGGTGCGGGCAAAATTAGCAGTATGCAGATTATTGCCAATATCCTTACGGCTGAGCCTGTAAGATTAAAACCTATATTCATCATTCTCTCCTTAAAAGGACTTCCCTAAAAACTTCTGGCTCCTGAATTCTGGCTTCTATCTTCTGTCTTCTAAAACTATAGACATATTTATTTCTCCCCCCTCATCCGCCGCCATTCTTCGGCCTCATCCGGCAGCATGGCTACGAATTCGCATTGCCCGGGCGGAATGGGGAAAGCATCTTCTTCCGGTAGAATTAATTTCCGCACATCGAGCAGGTCTACTGATTCCTCGATGCGTTTTTGCACCAAATCAGCCAGCACAGGATCAAATCCCAGATTTTTGCCCAGCACCAGACGCACGCCGGGGTGATCGGCCACGGCGGCCTGCATCATGGCCGGAATATCCAGTTTCATATGCACGCCCTCATGCAGGAAGTATGGGATCAGCAAGATATGTCGGGCGCCTTTGGCCAGACAACTTTCAAAGGCTGCCGGGAAATGCGGCCCCAGACGGGACATGTGGCAGGTTTCCACCACCTGATAGCCGTATTTTTCCTTCAAAACTTGGGCTACATTTTCCATGGACTTGCCGGCCCCCGCCACCCGGCTGCCGTGCCCCAGCAGAACTACAGCATCCGGTATGGAAGAAGATATTTCCGCAACCGGCCTCTCACCAGGTTGCTCCGCAGCCAGGCCGCACAGGGCATGCAAAATAGCCACAGCCAGGGGGCTCCCGCCGCGCCTGCCCGCAAGGGCAATATAGGGAACTCCCAGCCCCATGAGTTCTTCCTTACTCTCGGTTACATGCACAAAGCCCACGGGCACGGCGATGACCAGGGCCGGCCGGAGGCCTTCTTCCAATACCAGCCGGTTGAGTTCCAGCAAGGCGGCCGGGGCATTGCCGAATATGGCGATACCGCCGTCCAATTGCTCCCGGGCTTTGCGCACGGCAAAAATCGAACGGGGCAAACCGGCCTGGGACGCTGTCTGGGCCACATCCGGGTCGGCTACATGGCAGAACAGATCGGCGGGGGTATAAACCGGACAAACCGCGCGCAATCGACTAAGGGAAATGCCGGTCCGAATCATGTGGGCATCCAAGTAAATCGGGGCCTTGCTCTGCAAGGCCTTTAGCGCAGCATCCAGGGCATCACTGGAAAAACGGATGGAGTCCATCAAGGAAAAATCCGCAGTGGTATGAATCATGCGGCGCACTACCTGCCATTGGTCCGCAGAAAAACCATGATCACCGGCCAATTCATCAATGGCGGCAAAGGAGGCGGATTCGATGGCCGGGCCGCTCATGGGCCGGGCATATAGTTGGTGAATAAAGGCTTTTTCACGCTCAAGGTTATCGATGGTCTTCATAACTCACATCCTTAGTTTTTAAAAACCCGAAATTCGAATTTCATGACTATCATGGTGACCATTGGCCGGCCGTATTTGTGCAATGTTGTAAAAATTTCTCTATTGCCTCCGGCCGGCTCGCCAAGTGCAAATGAGCATAGCTGGCCAGGATATTGCCGTATTGATAGCCCTCCTGCTGTTCAGCTCCGTTGCGGCATGCCTTAAGACGGTAGACCGAACGCCAACCCTCAGCAGTTGTGGTTGGGTCCGCCGTCAGCTCGGAGTAGTGAAATTCATGCCCGCGCAACATCATTCCCGGCCCACCCCATAACGAGGCTGCTTTCAGCTCCGCCTGGACATAGCCCAGGAATTTCTTTTTCGGCAGCATGCGGGTTTGCACCGGCAGAATGCCCAGCAATGGAAGGCAGCGGCCCTCAAGGGTGGTAATGGCCTCTGACAGATAGATCAGGCCGCCACATTCGGCATAAACCGGCCGGCCTGAGGAAGCAAAGGCCCGGATACTAGCCAGCATGGCTTCATTGACGGACAAGGTCTCGGCAAATTCTTCAGGATAGCCGCCGCCGAGGTAAAGCCCATCTGCATATTCCGGCAAGCACGTGTCTGTGAGGGGTGAAAAAGGCAGGATGGTGCAGCCCCTGGCCGACAGCTCATCAAACAGATCCTGATAATAAAAATGAAATGCCTTATCCCGTGCCACTGCCAGATTCACTCTGGAAGGTGCCGCTTGCGGCAAGGATTTTCCTGAAATCACTTTGGGTGCTGTCCGGGCGGCCCGGATGATTTCATCCAAATTCAGGCAGGACTCGGCGCAATCAGCCAGTTGTGCAAGCACGTCAGACGTTAAATTGCTTTCCGGATCGGCCGTGACCAAACCCAGGGGGCGGCTTTTAATTTGGGGCAAGCGGCCCCGGGGCACAGCGCCCACGAGCGGCGGCAAATCCGGGCGGGCCTGTAGTGTCCTTGCAAGGCCGTCGGCATGCTGCCAGGAGCCGCAAAAATTGGCCACCACTCCGGCCAGCCGGACGCTTTTTTCAAAACCGGCATAACCTGCAACCATGGCCGCCAGACTGCCTGCCAGGCCGTGGGTATTCACCACCAGGATTACCGGGGCCTGCAACCAGGCCGCAATTTCGGCCGTGCTGCCGCTCAAATTTTCCGCAGAGGCCCCGTCAAAAAGCCCCATCACGCCTTCGATCACCGCTAAATCCGCCTCGGCTGCCACCCGGCTGAAAAGGCCTTGCACATATTCACGGCTGCACATCCAGCCGTCCAAGTTATAGCAAGGGCGACCCGCGGCCAGGGTCAGATGACTTGGATCCAGGAAATCCGGTCCTACCTTGAAAGTCTGCACTCTCAGTCCCCGCCGCTTCAGAGCGGCTGTAAGCGCCAGGGTTATACTGGTTTTACCGGTACCGCTACCGGTGCCGGCGATGATGATGCGGGGAATTTCCACAGACAAGCATCCATCTCCTTTCAGATGGGGGATTTGCATTTCAATGCTTTAGGCGGCAGCAGGATTCCGGTTTTCCAAACCAGGAGCAAAAAAAATCCCCGGACCTGAAACAGGTCCGGGGATGACGTTTTCCATCCTCCAGGCAGCCGCAACCATAACCACGAGTCACAGGGCTGTTATGCATCCATGAGCAGGTCTTCCGACTTCCGGATCATTCTACTGACCGCGCCTTCCCACCCTTTCGGGCAGTGGCATTTCAGCGGTGTTCGTTCCCGGTTACGGCGGCGTGTCCGTGACGGATTTGCACCGTCTTCCCGATTATGACCTTAACGGTCGCTCATCATGAGCATGTCGTTTAGCCCGGATCAGCGCCAAAGTCAAAAGAATTTTATTTGTTTTTTGTTTTGGATCTTTTCCAAGTGTGGTAATCTGATTGAGTCCGGAAAAAAACCGGCAATGAATGGAGGTAGTAAGCGTAAGCAGCACCATGAAAAACAGATTGTTTAGCGGAACGGTATTTCTGGTTTGGATATTTTGCGCCTGTAACGGTTGGCATAACGACAAACTGAAAGAAGCGATTAACAAAGCCGAAGCCGGCGATGTGGCGGCCCAATTTCACCTGGGATTGTTGTATGCCGACGGCGACGAAAATTTGGTACGGGATTATCAGGAGGCATTCAAATGGTGGTCCATGGCCGCTGAGCAGGGCGATGAAAAGGCCCAGTTCAATTTGGGGGTGATGTATGAAAACGGCAAGGGCGTGCCCCAGAACTATACCGAGGCTTTAAAATGGTGGCAAAGGGCTGCCGAAAAAGAACTGCCGGATGCCCAATACAATATCGGCTTGTTGTATGCCGACGGCAAAGGCGTGCAACGGGATGACAAGCAGGCTGTTCACTGGTTTACCAAGGCGGCATTGCAGGGAAGCGCCCAGGCCCAATTCAGCTTGGGCCTGAAATACTATGAAGGCAAAGGCGTGGTCCAGGATTACGAGGAAGCGGTTAAATGGTGGACCAAGGCCGCTGAACATGGTGACGCCAAGGCCCAATTCAAACTGGGCCTCATGTATGACACCGGCAGGGGCGTACCCCAGGACCCCAGGGAGGCCTCCAAATGGTACAAAAGGGCCTCCGTGAAAGTGTTCAAAGCAAGATGAGGCCTGACAATTGGAGGTAAATAGACCGAAGACTGAAGGCTGTGAGCTATAGGTATTTTGGTTTGAATCAACAGAACGCGGCTGCCTCATTGTTGGTCGGTTCTAAAATACTCTTCAGGCGATTTTTCCAGGGCTGCCAATTTGTCCTTGTATTCCTTGATCATGGCCTGTTTTAAGGCCAGCGAGAGGGAAGGCCCCACTGCCAATTGTTCGATACGGTCGATTTCACTTTGGAGCCGCTCTTTTTCCGCCTGGACCCGCTGCTCCAATTCCGAAGGAACTGCCGACGCCTTTGAAACCGTTATTTTCGATTCTTGGGATTTGGTCTCATCTCCTTTTTTAATTTTATCATCCTTGGACTGGGAACCCGGTTCTAGTTCCCGGATGGCCCGTTCTAATTCAGCGTCCGGAATATCCGCGGTCTTTTCTTCGGTGAGCCGGGATGGGACTTCCTCCTGAACCTCGACCTTTGCGGCGCTTTCATCCGGAGCCCTATCGCTGTAACGCTTGACGCCGTTTTTATCGGTCCACGTATAAATATCGGCCTGAATATCCGCTGCAATCAGCAGAATCAAGACGCTGAAAAATAATCCGGCAATGCATTTCATGGCAGCCTCCCTGGAATGGATCTTGATTTGATTGGAATTATATAATATGCGAATCCTCACCGGTCAAGGAGAAGATGATGAGAGGAAAGGGCAATTGCATCTATAATCAGAAGGAATAGTACGGATGAACATTGAATCCAAACTGCCGGATGTGGGCACCACGATTTTTACGGTCATGAGCCGGCTGGCCCAGGAGCATAACGCCATCAATTTGTCCCAGGGCTTTCCGGATTTTGATGTAAACCCGGAACTCATCGATTTAGTCGCCAAATACATGCGGGCCGGGCAGAATCAATATGCGCCCATGCAAGGTGTGCCGGCTTTGCGCCAGGCCATTGCCGAGAAAACCGGCGCATTGTATGGCGCGAGCGTTGGCCCGGAGACCGAGGTAACAGTAACCTCCGGTGCCACCGAGGCCTTGCATTGCGCCATCAGCGCCGTTGTCCGGCCAGGGGACGAAGTCATCATCTTTGAACCGGCCTTTGACTCTTATGTCCCGGCCGTAAGTCTGAACCATGGAATTCCTGTATACATTACCCTGACTTTTCCGGATTACCGCATAGATTGGGACCAAGTCCATAAGGCACTCTCGCCTAAAACCCGACTGATCATACTCAATTCCCCTCACAATCCCACCGGTATGATCTTGCAGCCTGAAGACATGACCGCTTTGGCCCGGGTAGTTGGGGATCAGAAAATTTTCATTATTGGTGATGAAGTTTATGAGCATATCATTTTTGACAATGTGGTCCATGAAAGTCTGTTGCGCTATCCGGACCTTTCCTCTAAAAGCTTCGTAATCAGCTCCTTTGGCAAGACCTATCATACTACCGGCTGGAAAATCGGCTATTGTATTGCGCCTGAAGCATTGTCCACGGAATTCCGTAAAGTGCATCAGTTTTTGACCTTTGCTTCCAATACCCCCATTCAATACGCCTACGCCGAAATCATGCAAAAAAAAGAGCTATACCTGAATCTGGCATCCTTTTATCAGCAAAAACGGGATCAGTTTCAGGCCCTGCTGAAGCCGTCACGTTTCAAGGCGCTGCCTTGCCGAGGCACCTATTTCCAGATGCTGGATTATTCCGCCATTACCGACGAGCCGAATGAAATTTTTGCCAGACGGCTGACCACGGAATTCGGCGTGGCCGCCATCCCGCCCTCGGTCTTCTACCATAATCAGGATGATAATCATGTCCTGCGCTTCTGTTTTGCCAAAAAAGACCAAACTCTGAAAGAGGCTGCCGAAATCCTATGCAAAATCTGATCATCACCCTGATTCAAACCGACCTGGCCTGGGAAAATCCGCAAGTGAATTTCACGGCGCTTGAAAAACGGATGAATACAATCTCTGAAAAGACAGATCTGATCATTCTGCCGGAGATGTTTGCCACCGGCTTCAGCATGAATGCTGACCAAATCGCCCAAGACATGGACGGCAAGGCTGTAACCTGGATTCGCGGGCAGGCCGATCACAGGCAATGCGATATTACAGGCAGTCTTTCCATCCGGGAGCACGGCCACTTTTACAACCGCTTGATTTGGGCCAAGCCCGGCGGGCAAGTTTTGACCTATGACAAAAAACACTTGTTCCGTTATGCCGGTGAAGAAAAAATTTATACTGCCGGGGACAAACAACTATCAGTGGATCTGAAAGGCTGGAAGATCCGGCCGTTCATTTGCTATGATCTGCGCTTCCCCCTGTGGTGCCGCAACTGGCACAATGCCTATGATTTAGCCGTCTATGTTGCCAACTGGCCGGCCAAACGCGCCGGCCACTGGAAAACTCTGCTCTTGGCCCGGGCCATTGAAAACCAGTGCTACGTCGTGGGCGTGAATCGGGTGGGCACGGACGGCAACGGCCTTGCCTATAGCGGTGATTCCGCCGTGATCGATCCTCTGGGCAATACCCTTTTCCAGGGAAGCGAGAAGGAAACTGTTCACACTATCTCGTTGTCTTTTGATGTCTTGCAGGAATACCGCCGCACATTTCCGGCTTGGATGGATGCGGACTGTCCATTCACAGCTCCCATGTCTCCCCATCTGCGGGAATAACCACCTGATTTTTCAAACCGACCTTCTTCAGTTGGCCGGTCAGTTCCCCCCGCTTCAGGCGGCAATGGTTCACAGCTTCCATGTGCACAGCCACGACCTTGGCCTGGGGGGCTGCCCGGCAAACGGCAACGATATCCTGAACATCCATGGTGATGGGCCGGCCGAAATTGAATCGAGCCGCACCGGCGTTGACCACCACGATATCGGGTTTATAGGTATCCAAGGCCAGCCCCACATAGTCGCAAAAAACCGTGTCGCCGGCGATATAGACCGTGGGCTCTCCGTCCGCCTGAAGCACAAAACCGGAGACAGTGCCCATGAGGCGCCCGATCAGGCCGTGACCATGGCAGCCGTTGATCCGGAAAAGCCGGATTCCATTCCAGCGGATACCTTCCTCGCTTATAGGCATGACCGTCCTGAAGCCCCAGGCCTTGAAACGGGCTTCATCAGCGGATTGGCACAGAATGGGGATGGTCTTAGAAAGGCTGCCCACCGCCTTGCGATCCACATGATCGAAATGACTATGGGTGGCCAGCACCACCGCCGGCTGCAACAACTCCTCCAGGGGGCAAGGCAGGTCCACAAGCGGGTTGCGGGCGGCAGTCCGCCCCAGGGTGAGTGAAGGGAAACGCCGTGGCTTGGCAAACATTGGGTCCACCAGCAGTTGGCGCCCGGCAAATTCAATCTGCATTGTAGCATGTCGTATATGTCGTAACTTCATTTTCTATCCTCCATTTGCACATCGATCATCCTCCTGATGGATGCTGGATTCTCTTGAAAATGTCAAGGGGAATGCGGTAATTCTGCAGGGTAATCGCATGTAGCTTGGAATGAGACATGCTTTTCGGGTTGATGGCCTCGCATCATTGTGTTCGCCAAGCCAACTGGATTTTACATGCCATCATCCTTGGCGATCCGCCAACGGGATGGGTCGTCCCGACGATGGGCAGAGGCGGTTCGCGAACCGCCCCCACGGCAAGGCCATGGCGTTGGTCCTTGGGATAAGCAGGGGAAACTCTCTGGTTTTTCGGGGTTTATTTCAAATATCGATATTCGCTTTTTGAGATTCTATGAATCCTTTCTTTTGGAGTCCTTCAGGAGTTTGATCATATCCGTTGCTTCGCGCTGTTCGGCAAGTTGCAGGGCAACGTTATTTTTATCCGCAGCGCCGTTGTCTAACAGAACCTGAACGGTTTTCAGATCCCCTTTGGAAACCGCCGCTATTAGTGGAGTTATCCCGGAAGGAATTTCCGGACCACCCACCACGGCTGAATAAGCCGCCGTGGTCGCAATATCAATAGCTGCGCCCTTACTCACCAATAGCTCCACCACCTGGGCGCGCCCTTTTGCAGCCGCAGCCAGCAAAGGAGTAACGCCGACACGATTCTGTATATTGGGGTCCGCTCCGCCTTCCAGCAAGAGATCGACAACGGCAGTATGCCCGTTGGCAGCCGCCCCCATAAGTGCGGTGGCTCCTTCCAAAACATTCACATCACGATACACATAATCCGCAATACTTCTGCTGTTCACCTCAGCACCGCGCTCCAGCAACATTTTCACGATTTCCTTATGTCCCTGGGCAGAGGCGGCTATGAGTGCCGTTGCGCCCACCGAGTTTTTCGAATTAGGATCAGCGCCGGCTTCCAGCAGCACCCTGACCGTATTTTTATGACCGTTGAAAGCAGCTCCGACAAGGGGACTATTGCCAGGATAGACATTCGTACCGCGAAACTTAAAAAATTTATGGGTTTTGGCGTTGACATCGGCTCCATATTGAATGAGCATTTGGACGATCTCGGTATGCCCTTGGGCCGCGGCGCCCATGATGGGTGTACTGCCGTTGGTGTTGGCCGCATTGGGATTGATGCCGTGTTCGATAAGCAACTGAACGATTTTCACATGTCCCATAAAAGCCGCACCCATGAGGGGGGTGGTCCCGGGATAAACCGTATCACCGGTCGCTGAAGAAACAAATTCTTCCACGGTTTTCTTATTGACGTCCGCACCATGGGCCAACAGCACTTTTACAACTTCCGTTTGACCCCTGGCCGAGGCCGCCAGCAAGGCGGTGACCCCGTTGCTCATGGCATGATTCACATCCGTACCATCGGCAAGGGCGGCTTTGACTTTTTCCAGTTTGCCGTCGCCGGCTGCGCCGATCATCACCAAAACCGGGAAAGGTGCCTGGAAAAACACGCATGCGGAGAATATCGCGGAAAGAACCGCCATCCCGACCAATTGTTTCACGTTTCTTCTGATCCGAAAATGCCCTCGGGCTGCGGAATGTTTTTGCATAGCTACCTCCTTTACGATTGATCGCTAAATTTGGTTTTTAAGCCGGTAATATGAAATCAATCCGCAGGTTGCAAAAACATGGGGCCTGAAACGGTTATCAGATGGAGTGAAGGGGATATACAGATGATGAAGCGGTAAAAGCTATCTGATATGTTTTTTTTCGGAGTCGATATCGGTATCGGAATCGGTATCGAGTTTTTTTTCTATTTTTTTCGACCCCGATACCGATAGCGACCCCGACCCCGAAAAAAACTACATGCGATTTCATGAAGTGCTTTTTGGAATTCTATGAATCCTTTCTTTTGGAGTCCTTCAGCAGTTTGATCATATCCGTGGCTTCGCGCTGTTTGGCCAGTTGCAGGGCGACGTCATTTTTATCCGCAGCGCCGTTGTTCAACAGAATCTGGACGGTTTTCAGATCTCCCTTGGAAACCGCCGCTATTAGAGGAGTTATCCCGGAAGGAATTTCCGGACCGCCCACCATGGCTGAAAAAGCCGCCGTGGTCGCAGTATCAATAGCTGCGCCCTTATTCACCAATAGCTCCACCACCTGGGCGTGCCCTTTTCCAGCCCCGGCCAGCAAAGGGGTAACACCGACACGATTCTGTATATTGGGGTCCGCTCCGCCTTGCAGTAAGAGATCGACAACGGCAGGATGCCCGTTGGCGGCCGCCCCCATGAGTGCGGTCGTTCCTTCCAAAACATTCAAGTCACGGTACACATAATCAGCAATACTTTTGCTGTTCACCTCAGCACCGCGCTCTATCAACATTTTCACGATTTCCTTATGTCCCTGGGCACAGGCGGCCATGAGTGCCGTAGCACCCACTGAGTTTTTCGTATTGGGCCCAGCACCGGCTTCCAGCAGCACCTTGACCGTATCCTTATAGCCGTTGAAGGCCGCCCCGGCAAGGGCGCTGTTTCCAGGGTAGACATTCAAGCCGCGAAACATAAAAAACTTATGGGTTTTGGCGTTGACATCGGCACCTTGTTTGATCAGCATTTGAACGATCTCGGTATGCCCTTGGGCCGCAGCGCCCATGATGGGGGTGCTGCCGTTGGTATTGGCCGCATTGGGATTGATGCCGCGTTCGATGAGCATCTGAACGATTTTTACATGTCCCTTAAAAGCCGCACCCATGAGGGGGGTGGTCCCGGCATAAACCGTATCACCGGTCTCTGAAGAGACAAATTCTTCCACGGTTTTTTTATTGACGTCCGCACCATGGGCCAACAGTACTTTCACAATTTCCGTATGACCTTTGGCCGAAGCAGCCAGCAGGGCGGTGACCCCGTTGTCCATGGCATGATTCACATCCGTTCCATTGGCAATAGCGACTTTGACCTTTTCCAGATTGCCGTCGTTGGCTGCGCCGATCAGCTCCAAGACCGACAAAGGCGCCTGGAAAAGCACACATGCGGAAAATAACGCGCAAAGAACCACCACCCCGACCCATTGTTTCGTGTTTCTGCTGATCTGATTCATATGACCTCCTGTTGCGGAAAAGTTTGAATTGACCAAAATAAAAAAACATACGTTATGTAACGATTGTTACGTAACATATGTTTCTATATCCGTCAAGAAGCATTCAGAACGTGATCATCGCTTCGATCGTATCGCGGCTGGAAGCGCTCCCACAGGGGAATATCAAGGCCGACATTCAGCAACGAGTATGACTAAAATCAACGTTTTTTAGTCTTCCGGTCCTTTAACGCCGGTGTGGATTTTCAGACCGTATTTTTCAATCCGGGACAATAGTGTGGGCCGGGAAAGACCGAGGATCTTGGCGGCTTGGGTGCGATTGCCTTGGGTAATGGTCAAGGCTTCCCGGGTAACAATACCGCCGAAATAGTCCATGATGGAATCGAACAAATTGGCCTGATCCGATGCTAAAATGGTCCGGTGCACCCATTGCCGCAATTCCGGCTCAAATCCTTCTGAAGCCGTGGTCCCGGCAGGCTTGCGTACAAGATGGTTTTCATCCATGGTGCGGATGATATCTTCCTCGGTCAGAGGCGCTCCTTGGCTGAAAATCAAGGCTTTCTGGATGGTATTGGACAATTCACGCACATTACCGGGCCATTTATTGCGTTTAAAAATTTGCAGCACCGCATCGGACCTGCCGGGATCGACAACCCCCATTTCCCGACTGAATTTTTGCAGGAAATAATCCGTCAGCAAAGGCAGATCCTCAATACGTTCCCGCAACGGCGGCAGGTTCAGACTGACAACTTTCAGACGGTAGTACAAATCCTCCCGAAAGCGACCGTCCGCCACGGCTGCTTCCAAATCCCGGTTGGTGGCGGCGATGATCCGGACATCCACGGGGATGGGCTGGCGGCCGCCCAAACGCTCAATGCTGCGTTCCTGCAACAAACGCAGGATTTTAGCCTGGATGCTGTAAGGCATATCACCGATTTCGTCCAGAAAAACCGTACCCTGATGAGCCTGCTCGATTTTCCCCACCCGCCGCGACACCGCCCCGGTAAAAGCGCCTTTTTCATATCCAAACAGTTCGCTTTCCAGCAGGGTTTCAGGAATGGCCACGCAATTGATCACCAAAAAGGGTTTATCCGCCCGCAGGCTGTGTTGAAAAATGGCCCGGGCCACCAGTTCCTTGCCGGTGCCGGATTCACCGCGGATCAGTATGGTGGCGTCGGTGGGCGCGGCCCGGCCGATGGCCTTGTAGACCTCCTGCATGGGCGCGCTTTGCCCAACGATGGCATCCTGGGCCATGGCTTTGGGCGGCGCGTTCACCTCCACCTGGGCGCGCATGAAGCGGCCGGCCTGCAAGGCTTTATCGATAAGGTCAAGAATGTCGGGTACCTCAAAAGGCTTGAGCACATAATCAAAGGCCCCCATTTTGGTAGCCTCAATGGCGGTTTCCGTGGTCCCGAAGGCTGTCATAATGATGACCGGCAGCTTGGGATTGATGCCGTGCATGATTTCAAAGGCCTTAAGACCGCTCATGCCCGGCATGCGCACATCCATGACCACTAGATCCGGCATGCTCTCCTTTACTACGGCGATCCCGGCTTCACCGGAATTGGCCGTTAATACGTTGTGTCCTTCCACTGATAATATTTTCTGAAAACTCAACCGCAATTGCGGGTCATCGTCCACAATCAGAATTCTAGCCATGAATCATCTCCTTCATGGGCAGGGCGATTACAAAAGTGGCGCCCTTGCCTTCATCGGATTTTACACAAATTTCGCCGCCGTGCTCTTCAACGATGCGTTTGGCGATGCTGAGCCCCAAGCCCGATCCCTCCTCCTTTGAGCTGAAAAAAGGCTCAAAAATCTTCTTCTGAATTCCCAAAGGGATTCCCGGGCCATCGTCGCTGATATGAATCAATACAACTTCCCCTAGAGCTTCATGTTCACTTATTTCTTCTATTACATGGATATTCCCGTCTTCCCCCATGGCTTCGCAGGCGTTGACCATTAGATTGACAAATACCTCTTTCATCTGATCCATATCGATATATATCTCAGGCAGTGCCCGGACCCTTTTCACAAGCACCGTGGCCCGGTAGGAGTCGAAGCGATGTTTCAAAAGCTGCAGGGTCATGTCGATTACATCCGAAGGGCTGGCAAGCTGTATTTTCAGCTTCGGCGGCCGCGCATATTCGAGAAAATTTCTTAGAATGGTATCGATATGCCGGATTTCTTCAGATATGACATCCAGGTCTTCTTTCTGAGGCCGGGTCATTTGAAGGCTGCGCTCCAATGTGAACAAACGCATTTTCACAGAAGTTAATGGATTTCGAACACTATGCGCCACACCGGCCGCCAATTTTCCCACCATGGCCAATTTTTCCGACTGGATCAAGTGTTCCTGGCTTTGAATCAGCTTGGCGGTCGTCTGCCCGACGTTTTCAATCAAATCTTCCATGCGGTGCTTAATGGCCGTAACTTCATTATTTATATTTCCTAGTTTTTTTGGGCCTTTACCGCCCACTGCCAGTTCATGAATGGGTTTAAAAATCTGCTTGTAAAGCATGATGGTCAGCAAAACACTAAGTGCGATGACACAAGGAATCGCGCTCCAGGCCAGCATGGTCATCTTTTCCGTTGAAAGCTGCAAACTTTTGCGCAAAGCTGCGATCTGATCTTCATGGTGCAGTTTGAATTTTTCGGCAAGATCATAGATGGCATGAAATTGCCCACGAACGACCCAATGCCGCACCATCCCCTCTTCCCGCTTTCCGCTTTTGTATAGTTCGATCACCTGCCCGCGATCAAAGGCATATTGAATGTATTTGGACTCGATCTCATGCAACAGGGTCTGGTCTTCTTCACAATGCTCCATGCCCCGGGCAAGTTTGAGCCAATAGCGGAATTTGAGATTGCGTTCTTCAAGCTGCTCCAACCATTCGGCATCGTTTGTCAGAAAAAAATAGGTGGTCACCCCTTTTTGCCCCAACAGCTCGCTTTCCAATTTCTGGGCAACGGTCAAGGTCTTGACATCCTTGTCCAGCATCTGGGTGTGAATTGAGCGGGTGTTATAGGTATACAAGATGGTTCCCAAAGAGCCGGCGAGATTTATTACCGTCATGGCGGAAATTAAAACCAGCAAGCGTGTGCGCAGGCCGATTGCTTGAAATAGTTGATTCACTACTTTCATATTTTATCAGTTTCCTTGCAGCAAAACTGCGAGTATGCCTGTAAAAAAATAGCAAGAGCAATCATTATCATTAATCCCTTTCGGTTTACAACCCGTAAAAAATATCGACACAAAAAGCGCCCCCGGCAAATAGACACAACCCTCCATTTATCAAAAAAATATCTTATTATCATATAGATAAATAATCACACTCCCGTTGACACGTCCTGGCACACTCATTGCCAGAGCGATATATCATGGGTTTATATTTGTTTTTGAAATAGAGCGGAAATGACTTGCCCAAGGAGAAAAAAATGAAAAAATTCAATGGAGACCCACAGGGGACCATGGGTTTAGCAATACTTGCATTCGTTCTTCTTCCCCTGTGCTCCCTGGCAGCCGAGGAAACAATTCGCTACAGCTCCTCGGCCCAGGTAAATGAAGCTTTTGGTGAGGACTTCATCGCGGCCTTTTCCAAAGAAAGCGGTATCAAAGTGGAAACCACGGTTAGTTCCTCCCAAACGGCTGTTCATCGACTGCTGAGTGATTTCAGTGATATTGCCAGCACAACGGAACGTATCGCCCTTCGTCACAAGGAATTCGGATATGTTCAAATACCTTTCTGTCGTGATCCTCTGGTTGTTGCGATCCACCCAGATTGCGGGGTGGACAACCTCACCGCAGAGCAAGTCAAAGGGATTTTCAGCAAAACCATCACCAACTGGAAAGAGCTTGGAGGCACCGATAAGCAAATCATTGTGATAATTCCGGCTCCCAAGACCGGCGCCTATAAAAATTTTTGCAGGCAGGTCATGCCCGACCATGATCTTAATTATGACTTCAGCGCTTCCCGGTCCACCCACGTTTTGGATGGACTGGAACGCTTTCCGGAAGGAATAACCTTCATCGGTTTTGGAGCAACCAAAGCCCATCCAAAAATAAAAGTCCTCAAGATTGACGGCCATGCTCCGGAAGATGTTCGCTATCCTTACTATCAGATATATTCTTATGTCACCAAAGGAAATCCGGTGGGAGCCGTTCAAAAATTTGTCCAATTCGTGCTAACGCCCAAAGGCAGGGAGATTATTAAAAACAAGGGAATGAAACCAATCCGCTGAGCAGGGGAACACGCTGAAATGTTCAATCGTTGAATTACCATGATTTATTGATAGAAAAGCCGGAAATGAAAAAAACAATCACCATATTGGTGGCTGACCGCAATCGCCACGTCCGTGAATTGCTGAAACGGGAACTTGCCGAGGCCGGCTATCGCATTCTTTTGGCCAAAACCGCCCTGGAGGTGAGCGACACCATTTATCAACAAAACCCGCCGGACCTACTGATCCTGGATCCGGATCTGCCGGATGACGAGAATATTCATTCCTTGAAATTGCTGCCTGAAAAAGCCCCTTCCCTCCCAATTATTCTGCACATGCATGCCGCCGATACAACCATTGACACTAGTGAAATCAAGTCAGTCGGTTTTGTGGAGAAAAACGGAAACAGCATTGAACATGTGAAAAAAATCGTTGCTGAAATAATGCAGGCCATGGAATTCGAAAAGTCCCCTCCGCCTATGTACAATATATAGGGTAAGAGATAATATTTTTCATCCTCTTCTGATGGTCCGGGCGCGCCCGCCTCTATTCCATTTTTTATCTAACAAGCTATATATATTACAAAATCATCCAATTACCCTTTGAATGTGGTCAACACCTCTTTTAATACAAAATTTGCATCGAATCCATTTTATGCTTGAAGGGAGTATCAATAACGATTATATCAGCGCTTTGCTGGAGATATTTGGCAATTGAAACCGGATAATAAATTTTTGGATCAGGTGGAAGATGAGCCCTATAAAAGTGTTGCTGGTCGACGATGAGGAGCGCTTCGTCACCTCAAATGCAAGACTTCTAAAAAAACTAGGCTTTGAAGTATGGACAGCCCTGAGCGGTTCCGAAGCATTGCTGCAACTTGAAGCCAATGACATCCATGTCGCTGTGGTGGATGTGAAAATGCCGGGAATGGATGGTATCACTCTGTTGCGGGAGACTAAAAAGCGTTTCCCACTGGTGGAAGTGGTCATGCTCACGGGCAACGCCACTTTTGATACGGCTGTTGCCGGTCTTAAAATCGGCGCAAGCGATTACCTGATGAAGCCGGCTGATCTTGATGAATTAATTCAAAAAATCCAAGACGCATTTGAAAAGAGAAAGTTGCATGAAGAAAAAATCCGTCATGGAAAAATCTGATATATGCATACCAACCTCTCTATCCAACATATTAATATGGTGCCATCATGAAGGTTTTATTTGTCGATGATGAAATTGATTTTTTGGAAATTATTCTCAAGCGAATGAAAAAGCGCGGGATTGACGCCATGGGCGCGGCCACAGAAGAACAAGCAATGGAAACTATAAGTAAAAATTCTATTGATGTCGTGATCCTGGATGTCAAGATGCCGGGCGGCAGAAGCGGCATCGAGATCTTGACCGAAATCAAATATCGCTGGCCGCTGATTGAAGTCATCATGCTCACCGGCCACGCCATGTTGGAAGCAGCCCGGGACGGCATGGAAAAAGGCGCTTTTGATTACATTGTCAAGCCCGCTGACATCGACGACCTTTTCTACAAAATAAATGACGCCTGTAAAAAGAAATCCCTGCAGGAATTGAAAATAAAACATATCGACAAGATCATGAAGGAAGAAATTAAAACGTAAATTTAACGCAGTAAGGAGGTCTATCAAATGAAATTTTTACTCAATGTAGGCCGGTTCTTGCACGCCGGCGCAAGGGCCCACGCTGCCTGGGAAATCCAGACAGCCAACACCATCCTGACCAGCAGAAAACGTTTAATGGTTTTAGGTTTGCTGCTGCTCCCCATCCTCATCGGCGGAATCGTATTTGCAGACAACATTGCCGCAGAACTCCCCAAGTACCTTGGCGGGAAAACCGCCTATAGTCCCTCGTTTTTCACCACTGGAATTTTTGTTTCATCCATTTTCATAGGCCTTTGCGCCGGTCTGATCACCGGGTGTATCGGTGCCGGTGGCGGGTTCATCATCGCCCCGGCCTTGATGAGCGCCGGTATCAAAGGTATCCTGGCCGTGGGTACCGACTTGTTCCATATTTTTGCAAAAGCTATCATGGGCAGTGTGTTGCATAAGAAACTCGGCAACATTTCCGTTTCCCTGGCCATCATTTTCCTGATCGGTTCCATGTTCGGCGCCACCCTGGGCGGTTGGATCAACCGGGTTCTGTATGAAATCAACCCCATCATCAGCGATGCCTTCATCACCACCATCTATGTATTAATGCTGGGCGGACTGGGTTTGTATTCCCTTATGGACTATTTCAAGGCCAGAAAAGCCGGCGGCGGCGGGGATATGCACGGCGGCGATGTCGAAGGCACCGAGATGGGCAACCTGCCCAAAAAACTCCAGGCCATCAATCTGCCCCCCATGGTATCCTTTGACCAGGGCCTAATTCCCGGCGGACGTCAAATTTCATCCTGGTTCCTGATATTAAGCGGATTTGCCGTGGGTCTCTGTGCGGCCATCATGGGTGTGGGCGGCGGCTTTTTAACCTTCCCCATCTTTGTATACGTTCTGGGTGTGTCTTCCATGACCACGGTGGGCACGGATATTTTCCAGATCATTTTCACCGCCGGTTACGCTGCCATCGGACAGTACGCCATTTACGGCTTTATCTTCTATACCCTGGCCATGGGCATGTTGCTGGGTTCCTTGCTCGGCATTCAAATCGGCGCCATGTCCACCAAGGTTGTAAAGGGCATCACCATCCGCGGCTTTTACGCCATGGCGGTACTGGCAGGCTTCATCAACCGCTTTTTCGCCCTGCCGGCCAAGCTGTCCTCTGTGGGCGCTTTTCCCCTTTCCAAAGAGCTCGGCAATACCCTGGACAAGATCGGCATCTGGCTTTTCTTTATTTTCATTTCCATTTTCGCTGTCTGGGTTATCGGCACATTTGTGATGAACATCAAAAAATTAAAGGGCGAGGAGGCCTAAATAAGATGATAGCCAATAAAAAAGAATTTACCGGCGGCATGGTCATGATGGCCGGATTTATGGTGGTTCTAGTAATCATGTTCCTGCCGTTGTTTGAAGGCGGAAAAAACTGCTTGAATTATCTGGATGATCTGTTTAATTCCATTTCCAAGGACTCTGCTTATTACATCCCGAAAATCAAAGAGGATGTGGCCAAGTCCCAAACCGGTAAAAACCTGACCATTGATTTGGGAATGGACTCAGAAGCCTTGGCCAAGGATTGCGAAACCCTCCTTAAAAAAAGCGGCGGAACAGCCACGGCTGAGGGTAAAATCGTAAAAGTTACCGGAGACCTGGGCCTGCTCCTGAAGAACTGCCTGGAAGATGCGGACACCCTTTTTCATAATAAAGGACAGGAGCTGCAGGATAAATATGGAATCGAAGGGAAAAAAGCGCTTTTTACCTGGTGGAGCACCCTCAAAGCTTTGCAGAAGTCCTTGGACAAGCAGCAGAAATTCGCTGAAGGCAAAGTTGTATACACCGTCATGACCAAGGCTGTGGAATGCGCCTACAACTATTATAAGGTGGAACCCCAGAAAATGACCCAACGCCTGGGCATGGTGATTTTTTCCCTGATTTTTTATGTGATCTATACCATGTGGTATGGTTACGCGATCCTGTATCTTTTTGAAGGTTGGGGACTCCAAATCAGCCACTAGGATTCCATGAATAGAATTGCTGAGTTTTTCAAGCGCCGTTTCGGACTTCAGAGATACAAGGATGAATATAACACCGAAGAATTGCGCATTGCTTTCAAGGAACGTTATCATCATTTTAAATTGTTGCTGAATGCCAATAACAGTGCGCTTGAGATCATGACCGGCATTGAGCAGGCGCTCCAGGCCAAAAAACCCTTTGGGATGTCTTTTGTGAAAACCAACTGCATCGCCGTCACGGTGAGCCTGTTGCGCCTGCTCAAAAATCTGGAACAATTAAGTGAGGGCAAATACAATCAACTATATCCCCGCTTTGATGATATATGCAATAAAATCAAATTTCTGATTGAGCAGAAAGCTGAAGCAAAAGACGAACGTTTCATTATTCCGCTGAATGCCATCGACCGCACCATGGTGGATCTGGTGGGCGGCAAGATGGCCAACCTGGGTGAAATTTTCAACCGGGTACAACTCCAAGTGCCGGCCGGCTTTGCCATCACCGCCCATGCCTACCGGCATTACATTGAATGCAATGATCTCCAGACGGAAATCGACCGCCGTTTCATCGCCACTGATGTCACCGATATGGCGGCTCTCACCGTCCTCAGCAATGAAATCAGACAACTCATCCTGGAAGCGGATATTCCGCAAGGCCTGGCGGCTGAGATTCAAAAGGCCGCTTCCCTTCTGGAACAGGAAACCGGGCGAACCATTTCCGTGGCTCTCCGCAGCAGTGCCCAGGGCGAGGATTCGGCTGCGAACTCATTTGCCGGCCAGTATCATTCAGAGCTGAATGTCGGTCTGGAAAACCTGCTGAAAACCTATAAAGAGATTGTAGCCAGCAAATACAGCCTGACCGCCATAACCTATCGGCTGAATAAGGGCATCCGGGATGAAGACATTGCCATGAGTGTGGGTTGCATCGTCATGGTCAATGCCCGGTCCGGCGGTGTCATGTATACCCGCAACCCCCTGGATACGGCGGACAGTTCCATTTTCATCAACTCCGCCTGGGGCCTGCCCAAGGCCGTTGTTGAAGGCAGCGTTGATTGCGACCTTTTTGTGGTGAGCCGCAACCAGCCCATGCAGGTCTCCCATAAAGAAATCAAAGAGAAAAAAAACCAATTCTTATGCTTTGGAGCCGACGGCAACTGCCAACTGGATCAAACCGGGATCGACAAGGATCTTCCCTCCATCCATGACGAGCAAGCCCTGGAACTGGCCAAACTGGCCATAACCATCGAACAATACTATGGCGCCCCCCAGGATATCGAATGGGCCATTGACCCTGATGGAAAGATTTATATTCTGCAATGCCGGCCGTTGCAGCAAATGGCTACCCTAAAAATCGACTACCCGGAAGAACTGCGCCTCAAATCCAAAGAGAATGTGCTGGCCTCTGGGGGTATTGTGATTTGTCATGGCTTGGCCAGTGGAGAAATTTTCACCGTAAACAGTCCGGCGGATATGGCCCGTTTCCCCCAGGGAGGAATTCTCCTGGCCAGACAGGCCCTACCCATCTGGGCTTCTTTATTAAACCGAGCCGTCGCAGTGATCACCGAGCATGGCACCTTTGCCGGTCATCTGGCCAATGTGGCCCGGGAATTCAAAGTTCCGGCGATTTTCGGCATGAAAGACATTACCGCCATTCTGAAAAACGGGGATCTGGTCACGGTGGATACAACCAATTTGAGTGTCTATAAAGGCCAGATATCCATGCCTGAAAAGGATATACAACCGGTGAAAAGTCCCATGGAGGGCAGCCCGGTGTACCAACTACTGCTGGAGGTCAGCCAATATATCATTCCCTTGTCCCTTTTGGATCCGTATGCACCGGATTTCAAACCTGAAAACTGCAAGACCTTTCATGACATCACCCGTTTTGCCCATGAAAAATCCGTTCAGGAAATGTTCGATTTCGGCAAATCCCATAATTTTTCGGAAAGATCCAGCAAACAGCTTTACTACAAAGTTCCCATGCAATGGTGGATCTTGAATCTGGATGACGGTGTGAAAGAGGAAGTGAAAAGCAAGTATATCCGCCTGGAAAACATTTCCAGTATCCCCATGATAGCTCTCTGGGAAGGGATTATTGCCGTGCCCTGGGATGGTCCTCCGCCCATCGACAGCAAAGGACTCGTTTCCGTCATGTTCCAATCCACCGCCAATCGGGGCTTGGAGCCGGGTATGCGTTCCGCCTACACGGAACGTAATTATTTCATGATCTCCAAAAATTTCTGCAGCTTCACTTCCCGCCTCGGTTATCATTTCTCCATTGTTGAGACCCTGGTCAGCGAGCGCACTGCGGAAAACTACGTCAGCTTCCGTTTTAAAGGCGGCGCTGCCGACAACCAGCGCCGCATCCGCAGAGTCCAGTTCATCGGCGACATCCTTACGGATTATTCCTTTCGCGTTGAAGTAAAAGAGGACAACCTGATTGCCCGCATGGAAGGTTATGAAATGGATTATATGAAGGAAAGATTGAAAATCCTGGGCTATCTGATCATGCATACCCGTCAGTTGGATATGATCATGTCCAACAATGCGGCCATTAACTACTATCGTTCGAAAATCGATAACGACATCAAGACCCATTTGCTTGGTACTAACGGGGAAAAATGAAGCCGACCCAGGAAAACAAATCCAATGATCAATATGGCTCCTTGCGACGCATGTTGCTGATCAACATGCTGGTGATTCCCTTTGTTCCTTTTCTGCTGGTGGTTATCAGCGGCGGTTATTTTTTTTATACCTCCATTGAAAACAACACCATTGCCACTATGAAACGAATCGTGGGCGACCATCGCCAGTTCATCGAGTTTTTCCTGGATGAACGTAAATCCGACCTGACCTGGGTGTTGAATACCTATTCTGTGGATCAACTTTCCCAGTCCGAGCAGCTCCAGAAAATCATCCGCGCACTTCATGAGAAATCCGTGGCCTTTGCTGATCTTGGATTTTTTGATGAAGCCGGCATTCATTTGGCCTATTGGGGACCCTATCAATTAAGCGGCAAAATTTACAGCGATGCCTTCTGGTTTAAGGAAGTCATTAAAAAAGGCTGGTATATCAGCGATGTCTTTCTCGGCTTTCGCAATGAGCCCCATTTCATCATCGCTGTATCCAAAAATGACGGCAAAAAAAAATGGGTATTGCGAGCCACCATCGATTCCCATGTATTTACCGACTTGGTTGAACGGGTTCGCATCGGCAAAACCGGTGAGGCTTATATTTTGAATAAGGAAGGCTATTTTCAGACCGAGCAGCGCTCAGGCGGTTTGTTGATGACTCATGATCCGGAACATGAAAAAAATCCTGATTACCACACCGGCATTGAAACTTTCATTCAAAAAGATCAGCAGGGCAGTGAATATTTGTATGCCACCACCTGGCTGAAATCCAATGACTGGCTGCTGGTGGTGCGTCAGGAAAAGAGCGATGCCTTCAAATCCTTACACATGGCCACGCTTTTCAGTCTAGGTATTTCCGCTCTAAGCGGTATGCTGATCATTCCCATGGCATTTTATCTGGCCGGCCGTATCATCCGGCGCATGGAGAAAATGGATGCAGCCCAAAGTCTTCTAGAACAACAACTTATCGGCGCCAGCCGGCTGGCGGAGCTAGGTGAGATGGCGGCCGGGTTTGCCCATGAGATCAACAATCCCCTGCAAATTATGAAAAGCGAAAAGGCCTTGATCGACATGGTCTTGACCGACTTGGTGAAAGACAATCCCTTAAAAGACTCGGATGAAATCCACACCCTGTTTGATTCCCTGTCGCAAATTCAATTGCAGATCAATCGTTGTGCCAAAATCACCCAATCCATTTTAAAATTCGGTCGTCAGGGAGAACCGGCCCCTCAGCAAATTACCCTGCAACAATTCATCCCGGAAATTACGGCCATGGTGGAAAAACGCGCCGAAGTGGAAGGAATCCGAATAAAAAAGGAAATCCATGCAAAAACGCCGCAAATCTATGCTGACCCAAGTCAACTTCAACAGGTTTTGCTCAATCTGTATAATAATGCCATTGACGCCATTCTCGAAAAAAAATCACCGGATGGGGGCCAACTTTCTATTCTAGTGCGGCCTGATAAGGAACGTAATGTTGAAATCTCCGTCATCGATACCGGTGTGGGCATCAGCCCGGAAAATCTGGAAAAACTATTCACACCATTTTTCACCACCAAACCGGTGGGCAAGGGCACGGGTTTGGGGCTGGCGGTTTGTTACGGCATAGTTCAAAGCATGGGCGGGAAACTCACGGCCATCAGCCAACAGGGGATTGGTACGACTTTTACGCTGAAGCTTCCCACGCAAATATCGACCAAAAGAGAATAATAGACTCTTTTTTCAAGAACCACATTTCAGTTAGGGGAAAGACATGGATACAATGACGCTGTTAGTTGTGGACGACGAGGAACGCTTCCTCATCACCACCCAGAAATTGCTTGAAAAAAAGGGCTATCAGGTTCTGACCGCCCTGAGCGGTAGCGAGGCCATGGTGCAGTTAAACAATCATATAGTGCATGTGGTCATCCTGGATGTTAAAATGCCCGGCAAGGACGGCAACATCATCTTAAAGGAAATCAAGCATCAATTCCCCCTGGTGGAGGTCATCATGCTCACCGGTCATGCCACGGTGGAATCCGCCATTGATGGTCTCAAATCCGGGGCCACGGATTATCTGACCAAACCCATTGATATGGATGAATTGATTCAAAAAGCAGAAGAAGCCTTTGAAAAAAGAAAACGAGTTGAGGAAAAAATCCGCAAGGCTGAATCGACAAGATCTTGAAAAGGGTTTATTCGCAAGTTTACTGTCTTTCACAGGCCAGGCCCAGGTTATCCGCAACAGGCTTGGTTGCGAGCCTGATTATGCAGATTTTACCGATAATCAAGGTAAAAACTGCCATGGGCAAATAGGAGCACAAAAACATCTTGGTCAATTCATCTCCAAATTGATTGGACCAATAAAGACACACGGCCAGTTCCAGCAAAATAATCACATCCAGGATGATTACAGCCAGTTTTTGCTTGCGGTTGTATTCGTTTTGCATTTTGTCCATACCCCCATTTGTGTTGACGGGCGGGCGTCCAGTGAATTCAAAGACGCCCGCCGCATTTATAAAACATTTACTTCTTCATCAGATCCTGCTTGCTCACATTCATGACCTTCAGACCGACTTTTTTACTGCCGTCGACCTTGTAAGCAATTCTGAGAATATCCTTGGGTTCCGGTTTCATACCGATCTGGGCATTGGAAAGATCCAATTCGCTTTCATTGGCCGTGGGCCGGCCGTATTTGAATTCCTTGCTGAAATTGGTGTCAAATTCCTTGACTTTAACGATATTGGTGCTCGCGTCATATGCCAGGCATTCTCCCTGGATAACTTCGGATGCCATGGCATTGACCGAAAAGACCAGTGCCAGGATGAGCATGCCGATGGTGATAATATTTTTCATAATTCATCTTCTCCTTCTGGTTTGATTCCTTTTTCAATGAACCGCCTTTACAGTGGCATTGCCGGATTTCTTTTCGTGTAATTCCTCTATGGCCCCTTGGATCATGATTTTAACGATATAGGCACAGATTACACCGATGGTGCCGAGAATCAGGACGGCAGCCGCTTGATTGAACTTAAACTCTTTCAGCACGATGGAGATCATGCAGCAAAGAACCGCGATACCGAAAGCTATCCGGATGCCGTAACCCTTGGCGTATTTTGTGGCCACGGTGCCGATCTGGGCCCCGATGGCTGCGCCGGTGAGCATAACGAACACGGCCACAATCTCGATGCGGCCCTTGATGGCGTAGGTAAAAGCGCCGTACAAACCGGAAATCATAACCTCGAACAGGTCCGTTCCCACGGCGATATGGGTGGGGCAGCCGATGAGATACACCAAAGCAGGCATGCGAATCAGACCTCCGCCGATTCCGAGGAATCCGGCCAGCACGCCGGTAACGAAACTTGCGGTTATGGGCAACCAGGCTGAGCAGGTGAAGCCGGCTGCTTTGAAATGCATCATGGGCGGTATTTTGATCTTGTGCAGGGTCTTGTACCAGGTGATCCCCTCGGCCCCGTGCTCGCCCACATCCCCTTGCTTCTTTTTCTGGGTGGCTTTGTAATAATCATAAAAAACCAGCCAGGCGATCAGGGCCAGGAGTCCCACATAGACCCAGCGTACCACGGATTCCACACTGCCCAAACGCTCCAGCACCATGACAATCTGCGCACCCACTTCAATACCCGCCATGGTGCCGACGATCATTACAAGGCCGAGCTTATAATCCACATTGCCGAATTTGGAATGCCGCATGGTGGACACCATGGATTTGCCGGCGATATGAGCCATGTCCGTGCCGATGGCAAAGGCCATGGGAAAACCAAGAATATTGAGTCCGGGGGTTACCATCCAGGCCCCGCCCATTCCGAAAAAACCGCCGATGGTTCCCACGGCAAAACCGATGAGCACCAGACCCGGCCAGAAAATTTTCACGCCTGCAATGGGCATGTACATAATCATCCAATCCATACCATATCCTCCTTATATCAAATGAAAATTAATTTTTTCTTGCCGGTTTAGTGTTCAATGATCTTGCGACTCTTCAAATCCAGCCCGGTCTTGGACATCAGAAAATCCATTAAAAAGCCTAAAGCCACACCATACAGGGCGGTGAGCACCGTACACCAAATTGCGAAAACCACAATATTGGTGTTGTATGCATCCGCCAGGTAGCGCATGAAACCATGGTAATAATCCGTCTCTGTGATCACCCGGGTATCGGCCACTACGATCAAGGCTGAAGCCTTATCGCCGCCTGCCAAGGCCAAACTCGGCATCAGCACGGCAACCATCAAGCCGATGATGACAACCAGTTGCAATTTCCTCATGTTGTTCCTCCTTTTTTCCACATTGTTGACTGTTTTAAATCCAAACCATAGCTTGTATCGAAAAAGCCTAAATCCTAAATTCGTTCTGTTTGCAGGATCTCAAATGCAATTGAAGTGCCAGAAAAAAATATTGACAGAATTGCACGATTCGCTACAATATTTTTGCAAAACGATGAAATATATTTAATAACAGGCGGATATAATCATGAGTCTCATGCACCGATTCACCGAGGGGGAGCTTGTCCTGTTTCCAGGCAGCACCAAGGATTTCAGCTTGCGAACCAAGCTTTTAATCACCCTGATTCCATCTTTGATATTGATTTTATTGGTAACCGGATATATTACCTATCTCACTTCCCATCATTTTCTTAATCAGGCTTTGGAACGTACAGCACGAATTCAAGTCAAGGCCATGACTCATGAAATCAACAGCGTCATTGCACGAAGCAACCAGAATCTTCTATCGATTGCACAGTTCTTTTTCTCGGGAATCAATCTGCAACATCCATTTGCAAGATTATTGCGCGCAGAACCCGAGTTGTACTGCGCTATAGGTTATATCTCGCAAACCGATCAAATCCATTCGTTTTTAGTTGCAAAAGAAAATCAAATCGTGCAGATCCCAGTTCCCATGATTTCTGACATCAATCCTGATCCTCTTTTACTTTTTGAGCAGCTATCCCGTTTGCAGGGGAATGAAATCTGGCACTCCACTGTGGCTGAAACAGAATTTCCATTTCCCTTGCCAGACAATCCCAATCAGAAGATCCGCATAAAAACCATCTCCTTTGGAACACCCTGCTATTCAGAAAAAGGCGACAAAACAGGCTATTTAATTCTTTATATAGATATACGCCATCTTCGTAATATCCTTTCCACATTCAATTCCGCCAAATCACCCCTATGGGCTTTTCCGCGCACCCCGGAGACCCGTTATGCATATCTGTTTGATCTGGAAGGTTGGGTCTTGTTCCAGTCTGAAGATCCGGAGAAACATGAACTGGATCTGACCACGGATCTTGTCCGGTCCAATTATAAAAGCAGTACCCTGGGCAAGCCGGGTTTGCCTGTTGCTTTTCAGCCCGCCTCCAGATTCAAAACCT
The DNA here is from genome assembly GCA_020723325.1 of Desulfosudis oleivorans. Lineage (GTDB taxonomy): Bacteria > Desulfobacterota > Desulfobacteria > Desulfobacterales > SURF-7 > DYJD01. The sequence goes on from DYJD01000009.1 coordinate 113,339, forward strand.
TCTGGAAAATGGTTGAGGATGTCAAAGCAGGTAAGCACGATCTTATTGAAATGCGTGGATCTCCTCGGGATGGCGCAACTATCAAAGAATTTTATCTGACATATGCTCCCATTTTGTTTAATAATAGGGTCTTCGCCGGCATCGCCTATGTCGACCGCACCCGTTTTACCTTGGCTGCCGGTTACAAACACTTGGACATCATGCTGATTTTATCCATCTCAACCATTGTGGCCGTTTCCTTTATCATCTTTGTTCTATCCCATGTGATCACCCAGCCCATTTATAAACTGGCTGAAGTGGTCAATGATATCAAAGGAAACGCCGAGCTGGTACCCATCGACATCCGCGCTCAGGGCTATGAAGCCAATTTATTGCAAAATGCCATCAACCACTTAATTGAGGTGGCCAATACCCGTATGGCGGAAATCAGGCGTAAGGAACTTGAGATTCAGACTGTGGAATTTAAGGAAAGAATAGAGCTTAAAAACGAATTTCCAAATGCTGTTGAAACCATCTACACGGAAGAATTTCCGGAAATTGTCGGTTTCAGCCCCACCAGCCGACAATATAAATCAGAGCTTCGCAAGGCGGCCAATGCCGAAGCGGATGTTCTGATTATCGGTGAAACCGGCACCGGCAAACAACTAGCCGCTGAAGCTATCCACCGCCACAGTCGCCGTGCTGAAAATCATTTTATTTCAGTTAACTGCGGTGAACTTTCGGAAAGCCTGCTTTTGGACAGCTTGTTCGGGCATATCAAAGGCGCTTTTACCGAAGCCAAGACAGATAGAAAGGGGGCTTTCTGGGAAGCCCACGGCGGCACCCTATTTCTAGATGAAATTCAAACTGCATCCCCAAATGTACAACAGGCCCTGCTGCGGGCCGTGGCCATGCGCAAAATCAAACCATTGGGGACGGACCGGGAAATCGATGTGGATGTCCGGTTGATTTGCGCCACCAATGTGGATCTCCGGCTGCTGATTGAAAACCAGCAGTTCAGATCCGATTTATATTTCCGGTTAAAGGTCATCACCATTTACACGCCGGCCTTGCGGGACCAAAAAGAAAACATCCCGGTGCTGGTGGATTATTTTCTCAAGCAATTACGGGAAACCACCAAACGCGAGGATTTGGGAATCAGTAAGGGCGCTTTGGAAAAAATGAAAGAATACAACTGGCCGGGCAACATCCGGGAATTGATGAATTGTATCACCCGGGCTGCGGTCATGGCGGAAAATGCCATCATCCAAGCCGAGGACATCTTGCTGGAAAATCCATCCACGTTGAATCCGCAGATTCATCCAATGGAAAAGGCCGGGGGAGCAAGCTCATCCGGCCTTTCTGCGGTATCGGCCAAAGAAGTCCCGCCCCATGCAGAAACCAACGGAACAGCACCAACGCCAATGCAGAGCGCCGTTCCCCAAATGAACAGCCGCCAGGAAAAAGTGTATTCCTACCTTCTCCACCATCGCAGCATCACCCGCAATGAATATCAACAACAGGTGGGCAGCAATGTTTCCACCAGAACCGCTATCTATGATCTGCAGGATTTGGTAAAGAAAGGCCTGCTGCGCAAAGAGGGCAACGGTCCTGCCACCCGCTATATTCTGATGGATCGTACGGATCAGGGAGAGTTCCATGTTCGCCTTTCTTAAAAATATTTTCAATAGACCCGGCAAATCGCAATCCAATCCAGACCGCATGATGAATATTTTCCGAAAGAAATATACGGATTTTAAAATGCTGTTGGAGTCCAACGCAGAATTGCTGAAGATCATTTCCGGCATGGAGGAGAAATTGGACGGCCGGCATGTTTTCGGCATGTCCTACATCCGTTCCGAAATGGTCCGGACTGTTTTCCATTGCGCTCGCATGATTCGCAGTTTTGAAGCCCTTTCCGGTCGCGCCTATCCGGAACTGATGGAATCCCTGAATCATATCCAATCCGCCATCAATCAGGAGTTGGAACTGAAAAATGTGCCCCGGGTGACGAATCTGGTTCTGCCCTACAGTGCCATCAACCGGGACATGCATGATTTTATCGGTGGTAAAAACGCCCATCTTGGCGAGTTGAAAAGCCGGGCCCTGGTGCCGGTTCCCCGGGGCTTTGCAATTACCACAACGGCCTTTAATGAATTCATCGAATATAATGACCTAATGGATGAAATTCGGAAACAAAAGATGGAGCTTGATGGGAAATCCCCGGAATCCATTATGATGGTCAGTGAACGGATTCAAGAACTGTTTATTCAGGCTGCAGTGCCGCCGGTCCTGGAAGAAGCCATTTTACAAGCTTATGCGGATGAAATCTCTTCCGACTTCAGCGTCAAGGTGGCCATGCGCAGCAGCGCCATAGGAGAGGACAGCGCCCTTTCCTTTGCCGGCCAATACCAAAGTTTTTTAAATGTACCGCGGCGGGACATCATTCAGAAATACAAAGAAGTATTGGCCAGCCTGTTCACGCCGCGCGCCATATCCTATCGCCTGCACATGGGGATTTCCTTTGAAGAAGCGGCCATGAGCGTCGCCTGTCTGGAGATGGTCAGCGCCAAGGCCGGCGGTGTGGCCTATACGCGGCATCCTTTCCAAATCCAGCAGGACAACATCATCATCAATGCATCCTGGGGGCTCGGTGTTTTTGTTGTGGATGGAGTCGTGGTTCCGGATACTTATGTTATGTCAAAAGAAGCAATCCCACGACTGTTGGAATCCACGGTTAATGCTAAAATGAAACGCCTGGATATTCATCCGGATGGTGGATTATTGGAAACAGAGGTGGAACCTGGTCTGCAAAATGCGCCCAGTTTGACTGCGGATCAGGCCGGTCTTCTGGCCCGGTATGCAGTCAAATTGGAAACCCATTTCCAATCCCCCCAGGACATTGAATGGGCCCTGGACCAAAACGACAATATCGTAATCTTGCAAACCAGGCCGTTGCGGGTGGAAGGGAAAAAAGAAGCCCTGTTCGCAACCCAATGTTATGATGCTTATCCGCTCCTGATTGAAAAAGGCCAGGTGGCCTGTCCCGGGGTTGGCTACGGCCCGGCCCACATTATTCACTCTGAAGAAGACCTGCTTACCTTTCCGGACGGCGGTGTGCTTGTGGCTGCCCATTCCTCCCCCCAATATGCCATCGTCATGGGTAGAGCCCAGGCGATTATCGCCGATTCCGGTAGCGTTACCGGTCATATGGCTTCCCTGGCAAGGGAATTCAAGGTCCCTACAGTGTTGAACACGAAAAACGCCACCAAAACCATCAAAGCCGGGATGGACATCACGGTGGATGCCTTTGGCGGGAGGGTGTATTCCGGCAAGGTGGCCGAGCTTTTCAATATAAAATGGGAACGCGGCTCCTTTATGAAGGACACACCTGTATATCAAACCCTTAAAAAGCTTTCCCAATACATTGTGCCCCTGAACCTGGTCAATCCCAAATCCAGGGAATTCACACCCAAAAATTGTCAAACCGTCCATGACATCATGCGGCTGGCCCATGAATTATCCTATGGCAAGATATTCCAAATAAGTGATTTCACTACAGATCACGGCAGCATCTCGGTTAAACTCGTGGCAACCCTCCCCATTGATTTGTATATCATTGATCTTGGCGGCGGCCTTGATATCCCTAAAAAAACATCCAAGATCTCCATCGACCAGGTGATTTCAACACCAATGAAAGCGATTCTGAACGGCATGCTGAACAGGGACCTGAAACCCTGTGAACCGCGTCCCATCAACGTCAGCGGTTTTCTCTCAGTGGTCAGTCAGCAGATGTTGGCACCGCCCAACCCGGTGATGGAACGCTTCGGCGACAGGAGCTATGCCATCATTTCAGACAAATACCTGAATTTCAGCTCGCGGGTGGGGTATCATTACAGCATTTTGGATTGCTATTGCGGCAAAACCCCCATGAAAAACTATATCAGCTTCCAATTCAAGGGCGGGGCCGCAGACAATGTGAGGCGCAACCGCAGGGCCCGCCTGATTCGCAATGTTCTGGAAGCCAACGGATTCTTGGTGGAGGTTCAAGGAGACCGGGTGGCGGCCCGTTTTGTAAAACAAGAAGCTGAAGTCATCACCGAAAAACTGGATCTCCTGGGCAGATTGCTGATTTACTCCCGTCAGATGGACATGCTCATGAACAGTGAAGAGAGCGTTACCTTGCTGGCTGATCATTTTTTAAACGGAAGCTATGACCTGGAAGGCGTTTGCCGCTAGTTTTCACCGAAACTTTTGTTTTTCCAGACGCTGTTCGTATGCGTTTGAAATTTTTACCAGCAATTCGTCCACATCGCATGGTTTCAGCAGATAATCGTAGGCTCCATATTTGACGATTTCCACGGCGGTGTCCAGGGAGGCATGCCCTGACAGCACGATCACTTCCGCCTGGGAGCCCTTTTCCTTCAACTGTTTCAGAACCTCGATGCCGCTGATGCCGGGCATCTTGACATCCAAGAGGATCACGTCGTAGGAAGTACGGAAAATTTCCGCCAGGGCATCTTGACCGCGGTTGACCGCCGTGGCGGATATTTTGCGAGCAGTTAAAATTTTCAGCATGGATGCACAAAATTGTTCTTCGTCATCCACAATCAGAACTTTGGGTGTATTCGGCATGATTCTATCTTTTGAGAAAAAAATTCCAATGGTTGAAAAAACGCTTATAAAACATCCTTTCATAAAAAAGCAGTCAAATCAAATCAATTTTACCATGACGGCAATCCCTGGAGCCGGATACGATTCATAAGCCTTACTGATTTTTACATCCTGTAAAAAACCTCGACAAATCAGCGCAAGCGATGATACTGTAGAGTTGTTTCTAAATCACCCATCTTATAAAAATCATACATATTTTTTTGCCGAGGCAAAGATGCCCGTTGTTGGCACAAAGGCTGCAAAACAGTAGCGCAGCCGGCATCAAATATTATGTGTCATCCGAATAATTAACAACATCGCGTTCAGCAAGGAGATCCATATGCAGCCATTTCGTCATATCCTGTTTCCAGTGGACCTATCCGAGACTTCCAGTCTGATGGCGCCCCATGCCATGGCCTTGGCCAACAAATTCTCAGCTTCCCTTCACCTGGTTTTCGTGGCTAGAATGTTCGACTACTTTTCGGAACTGTATGTTTCCGATACTGTCATCACGAATTTTAAAAAGGCGGTGATGGATGGGGCTGAAAAACGGCTGCTTGAATTTGCCGGAGAGTATTTCAGTGCATTGCCCGCGGTGAAAACCACGATTCTCACCGGCGACATTGCCGAGGAAATATTGCACTACATGCAAACCGAGCCCATTGACCTCCTGGTGTTGGGAACCCATGGCCGTAAAGGATTGGAAAAGGTGTTTTTCGGCTCGATCGCGGAGCGCCTGCTCAAGGCTGCCACGGTCCCGGTATTTTTGGTCAATCCCTATCGTGGGGAACGCCTTTCCCCACCGGCTACTCCTGAAGAACTTTTTCGCAGAATCCTTTTTCCAGTGGATTTGACGGCCATTTCAACATCCATCGTTCCCTTTGTCCGGTCAATGACCGCTGCATTTAAGGCAGAGCTGGAATTATTATGCGTTCTGCGCACCGTCACCTATTTCCATGCCCTCTATGTGCCGGATCATTCAATATTTTCATTTGAAGAGGAAATGCGCGTAGGTGCCAAGCGCAAACTGGAGGAATTCAAGCAAACCTACTTCAGCACTTTTCCACCCACGCGAACCAGCGTTCTTGTGGGCGATATCTCGGAAAAAATTTTAGACCATATCCGGTTGAAAAAAATCGACCTGGTTATCATGGGAACCCACGGCCGCAAAGGCCTGGACAAAATCATGTTCGGCTCCATCGCCGAACGGGTGGCCAAGGCTTCGCCGGTTCCGGTATTACTGGTTAATCCCAATAAAATGGATGGACTGAAGGTTGAAGAAGTTTAAAGTCAACCGGCGGTTTTATACTCACAAGAAAAGGAAAACGTGTCATGAAAAAAAAATTTCTACTGGCAGTGGATCGATTTGATCAGTCCTTTGAACTGGTACGCTACTTCAGCAAAATTGTCTCCCCGGAGGATGCCCAAGTAGTGCTGTTTCATGTGGCCCTGCCGGTTCCGGACAGTTTTTTTGATGTGGAAAAAACTCCGGCGCCTAAGCCGGAAACCCTGCCCCTCAACGGCTGGCGCAATTATGAAACAAATGCGGCGGAAGCCTTTCTCGAAGCCGCCAAAACCTGGCTGGTTCAGCGCGGCTTTCCACCGTCTGCCGTGACCATAATGCATCAACCGCGCATCAAGGGCATTGCCCGGGATATCATGGTGGAGTCCCAAAAAGAGTATACAGCTCTCCTGCTGGGCCGTTCCGAAACCCATGAAAAGAACGACACCACCCTGGGCAGTGTGACCACCAAACTGGTCCACATGTGCGACCATATCCCCGTGGCCGTGGTAGGTTCCGAGCCATCCACAGAAAGATTGCTTATCGGCATCGATCGCTCCGAAGGCGCATTTCGCGCTGTTGAGTTCATCGCCGGAGCTCTCCGGAATACCCAGATGGAAATCACCCTTTGCCATGTTATTCGCTCATTGGAATTGAAACAGCTCCGTCAGCGGGAGCCGGAGGATTATGAAGACATCTTTTCCCCTGAACATGAACTAAAATGGCAGAAAATCAATGAGGAAGGTATCCGGCCCCTGCTGGACCGCACCGAACAGTTTTTGATCAATGCCGGCTGGCCGTCCTATAAAATCAGAAGAAAAGTCATTTTGGAGGTGAATAAGCGCTCCCAGTGCCTGGTGGATGAAATGCACAAATTCGGTCATGGGAGTATTGCCCTGGGCCGGCGGGGCACCTCTGTAGTCAGGGAATTTTTCCTAGGAAGGGTGGGCTTGAAAGTGCTGAACCTGGCCCTCGGCCGGGCGGTTTGGATCGTGAATTGATATTATGAAGGCCCCAATGCTCGGGAATCTCGCGCAAACCAAATTCAAGGAAGCCGCAAGCGGCAGATTGCGTCTCATCAAGGTGTTGATCTTCCTAGCCGCCCTGCTGTTGACAATGGCCATCAGCTATCTCCGTCACGTTACCGGACCGGAATACGCCCTGACCGCTTTCTATTTGATGCCGATTGTTCTGTCCGCCTGGTTGGTGGGTCTTTCAGCCGGTGTTTGTATCTCCTTGACCAGCGCCCTCTCCTGGCTGACGGCGGATCTTTCCATGGCCGCCCTGTTTTCCAATCCCTTTGTGCCCTATGTAAACCAGTCCTTGCGCTTTCTGGTTTTTCTGTTCATCACCCTGATGATCACAAAAATGAAGAAAATGCTCGAAATTCAAGAGCGCCTGGCCCGAACCGATCCGCTGACCGGCATTTCCAACCGCCTGGCGTTTTTCGAATATGCTGAAATCGAGGTCAACAAGGCCAAACGATACGGGTACCCGATTTCCATCCTGTCCCTGGATGTGGATAATTTTAAGGCAGTCAATGACCAATTCGGTCATCGCGAAGGCGACAATCTCTTGCGGGTCGTGGCCGGCACCATTCGGGCCAATATCCGCATCATTGATATCGCCGCCCGCTTCGGCGGTGATGAATTCGTCATTTTACTATCCCGTACCAACAGCGATGACGCCTATCAATTGGGCATTAAACTGCAACGCAAGCTTTCCACCCTGATGCGTCAAAACAATTGGGCCGCTTCGGTCAGCATCGGCGTAGCCACCTATGATTATATGTCTGAAAATATTCATGATATGGTCGCATCAGCCGATGCTTTAATGTATTCCGCCAAACAAAATGGCAAAAATATGGTGCTTTTGAAGGTGATCGCCCGCAATGAAAGGTCCATGATCATCCATTAAAAGTATTCTGGATTTATCACCTTGTAAAAAATTCCGACAATATTCATTCCAAACACCCTCGGAAGTGCCTTCTAATTCATTTAATTCTGTTATTTATCATATAGTTATCAAAGCCATGGCTTTTTCATGTCTGGCACAATCCTTGCCAGATAAAATAACATGGGTTGAAAGCAACAAGAGACAAAGGAGAAGACATGGCAACCAATTCGAAAATTCGATTACGGAAAGACGGGAAGCAAATTCAATTCCTGCTGAATGGTGATTTTGACGGATCCATGGCCATGCAACTGATCGGCATGATCCATGACAACTGGATGAAAGGTATAACCATTGTAATTGATACAACCGATCTGAAGCAGCTTTATCCCTTTGGTGTGGAGGTCTTTCAAAACCGGTTGCCGGCGGCAATCAAAAAGCCCCAAAATTGCCGATATATCGGGTCCAATTCAGCCCTGTTCAGATTGAATTAACTATTGGGAGAAGAATATGCAATCAACGGAATATAAGCAGACCGGATTTGATCTGGAATGCAATACATTCACAGCCAGGCAACAGGAAGATTTCATCATCATCAAGTTCAACGATCATTTCCTGCTGCGCACCACGGATTTCAGCGCCCGGGATCTGATTCTTTCATACCTGGCGCGTATCTCCGACAGCGACCAGATAAAAGCCGTGATCATAATCGGCTCGCCGGAAAAAAAGGGCTGTGAGGAATATTTTGATTTCTATGACCAGGTTCTATCCTCCAGCCTGGGAAGCGGTGGGATTCATCGCATGTTCAATGTCATCAATCAGTTGATTCTGGCATTGGTTGCCATGGAGAAAATGGTGATTCACTGCAACAGCGGTCGGATTATCTCCTCTTTTTTCAATATCAGCCTGGCCTGCGACTATCGCATCATCAGTGCCGACACCGTCTTTCAAAACCCCTGTCTCAGCCTGGGATTGTTGCCCAAAGGCGGCGGCGCCTTTTTTCTGCCGCGCATGATCGGCTTGAGCAAAACCTACGAGATTCTGCTCTCCGAGGAGGACATCCCCGCCCAAAAGGCTCTGGAACTAGGCATTGTCAACCGCGTCGTGTCCCTGGATCAACTTCTACCCACAGCCATTGAAACCGCCCATGCCTTTGTGCGCCGGCCCATGAATCTGGTAAGCGGCATCAAGCGCCTGCTGAACTACTCCCTCAAAGACCTGAAGGACTACCTTGAGTTTGAAAATCAAACCCTGCTCCAGGTGATCCTTTCATCCGAAGAATGGAAAAACCGGGCGGCATAGCATCGTTAACTTAATGGCCCTTCACACCGGTTAAGGCTGGGCTTTCATTTTTTCAAAAACAGCGCTCAATTGATCAAAAATATCCGGATTCTTGCGCAGGGAGTCGACCAGAGCCGCGGCGGTTTGCAGATCCATCCCGCCACCCAACAGTTTGCACACAAAATCAGACAGGTCCGCATCGCTCAGGCCTTGCAGCAATTTTTCCTTAATTTTTGCGGCAATGGCCGGCTCCCTGGTGATCTTGTCAATGACCGCGGCAATGACATGGGACGGTGTGGTTTGAGCCGGAGCCTTTTTAAACATTTCTGTAAGCCTGTCCTTGATTCCGGCGAGCATCTGCCCGATGGTTCTGACCGCTTGGGGATCCATGGATTCGGTAAAACCTTCAATCAGGCTGGCTGCGCTCTGTCCTTTCATGAACATGCCCATCATTTTTGCTAAGGTGGTGGGGTCGCCGAAAATATTCATCTTGGCATCGCTCAAGACCTTGCCCATGGCCGCGGCAAAAGCTTTCTGTACTTCGCCGCCCACGTCGATTTCTTTTAGCTTGACTTCAAGTTGGACCGAAATCTCCTTGAATTCAGCCTTGGCTTTGAGCTCAGGCTGGAGCACCTCATTCACCCTTTTTTGCTCCACAGCCACCTTTTCTTTTTCAACATTCACCGGCACCATTTGTTTGGACAGTTCGCCGGCCGCCTCGGCTTTCAGGGCCTCCATTTCAGCCGCGGCCTTCAATTTGCGCGCCTCCGCATCCATTTCCGCGGCCTTGCGCTTGGCCTCGGCCTGCCGCTCGGTCTGATAGGCTTCCTGATCGATCTGCCGGGCTTTGTCGATATAGGCCTTTTCCGCCGTACGTTTGGCCTCCTCGGTCACGGCCACGGTCTGCACGCGCTGGTTGGCCGCTTCCCGATCGGCTTCGGCCTCCTTCTGGGCCGCCTCGGCTTTGGCGCGCTCTTCGGCGGTCTTGGCAATGGCTTTCTGACGTTCGATATCCGCCACCTGTTTGGCGCGTTCCCGCTCCACATCCGCCACTTGGACCTGCTGTTCCCGCTCCACATTGGCTACAGCCACGGCCTGATCACGCTTGACTTCCCGGACGCGGGTCAACTCCTCTTGCTCGGCCCTGAAGGTCTCGGCTTTCTGCTTGGCCTCGGCCCGGGCCTTTTCGATCTCACTGTTCTGCCGGGCTTCGGCAGAGGCCCTGGCGATTTCCTGCTCATATACAAATTTGTCCTTTTCCACGTCCTGTTTCTTGATGGCCTTATCGGCCTCGCGTTCCAGGGCATTGGTTTCCGCGCGCATCTGCTGGGTGATCTCGGCGATCTGGCGGGTACCCTGGGCGTCGAATATATTGGATTCCGCTTTCATCTTATCCGGCGGGGTCTGGTCAAGCTGGGAAACCGTGACGCTTTCCAAGGTCAACCCATTATGCCGGAGATCGGTGGAAACAATCTTCTGCACGGCCTCGGCAAATTCATCGCGCTTGGCATTCAGATCCTCCAGGGATTTGGTGGCCGCCACGGTGCGCAGGGCGGAGATCAGCTTTTCATTGACAAGTTCCTTGACCGTGGCGGCATTGACCGAACGCTCACCCAAGGATGTGGCCGCGTTCACCACTGCTTCCCGATCTTTCTGAACCTTGATATAGAACTCGGCCTTGATATCCGCCCGCAGCTTGTCGCCGGTGATCAAAGCATCCTGGTCCCGGCGTTCCACATCCAAACGCATGGTGGCAAGGGAAACCGGCACCACTTTATGAACCACCGGAATCACAATGGCGCCGCCGTCGATGATGACTTTCTGACCGCCCATGCCGGTGCGCACAAAGGCTTCATCGGCGGCGGTCTTTACATACAAACGGGTGATGACCAGCACAATCGCGCCGATCAAAAGCAGGAATACGCCGAAACCCACCAAAAGCAAACGGCTGATGCCGCCCACGGCTTCAAAGAGAAAGGGCGTGATGATAAACGCCAGGGCAAACAGGATCATGAACACGCCGAAGCCGGCGCCTGAACTGCTTTTTATTCTCTGGTCGGACATGAATTCCTCCTTTCAAACGGGAAGGGAAGTAATAAAAAACGCTCGCCGCTGTTTGCTGTTGTCTACTGGGTAACAATGAATACTTGGCGATTTTTATCAAAAATCATCAGAAGCACCCGGCTGCCCTTGGGAATCGGCTCTTCAGCGTTCTTGGCAACGCATTGAACCGTGTGCAATACACCGGAGTCATCATGCACAATGGCCTGACCAAAGGTTGCATCGATACGCGTTACGGCTTCGGCCCATTTGCCCACGAGCTGCTCCGGGGTGATGGCGTATGTTTCCGTGACCGGCATGAACTTTCCGATCAGCCCGGCCAGATTTCTGGTGAAAACCACGGCCGCTGTCAGGGCGATAAAAAGGGATATCCAAATAAACAGAGCCGGGGGGAACATGGCTTTCAGAATGGTGTTGCCGGCAAAACCGACAAAGCCCCAGATACAACAGAAGGAAATGATGATGATGGAAAGCGGGACCTTGCCGATGCCCAACAGATTCAACAGGCTGGACAGGAAGCCCGGGTGAATATCATGTATGTGTTCCAGGCCGGCGTCATGCTCCAGATCGGCTCCGCTGTCCACATGCAGGCCCATGTCGTGCTCAGCGGCGACAGCGCCGGTGCAGAGCAGCAGTATATACGCCAGTGCCCCAATAAAAGGCAATACGAACAGAAGGTTCCACCACTGCAGCAATTCCGTCATTTTCCCTTCTCCTTCTGTGGAAATCCTATTGCTTTTGATTCTGCCGGGAACCCACGGAAAGCCGGCCCCCAAAAGGCGGCTCGATCAAAAATCGTATGGCATCCGCGGTGGGATCATCCCCGGCCGCAGCAGACTGTATTCCTTCCGGGCTTTGTCCGCCGGCTTCCGTGGTTTCCCGCGTCCATCTTTCACCAATGGTCCTGTGGGCATTTCTCCTCTGTTCAAGATTGATTTCCGTCGTATACAATGTATCCGACTCGTTTTCAAGTCGCATCACAGCCGCCTGGGTCGCTGCATTCAGCAGCAGCTTTTCCCGGGCAGCTTCAAATTCGTTCATGATAAAGGATAGGGAGTGTTCCAGGGCCTGGTCTTTTTTCTGCAAAACCATTATTTCTTCAAGAGGCGCCAGCATGTCGGCTTCAAAGGCGGCCTGCCGGGCCGCCTGAATGTCAGCCTCAAAGCGGATCATGGCTGCCGTGGCCTGCTCATCCGCTTTTCTGGCCTGCAAAACCAGGAGTTGGATTGCCTGCTGCATTTCCGCATAGCGCGCCATGGCGGTCTCGGCCGCGGACAAATCCCCTTGGGCCAAGGCCTGCTTGCCGCCGGCTTCCAGGGCCTGGGCTTTCTCCACCTGCTTTTGCAGATCGCGACGACGCTGCGAAGCCACTTGCACCAGGGTCGCAAGCATTTCAAAGCGGCCCTGCAGGGCCTGAATGGGCTTTTCGGCCAAAGCCTTGATTCCCGGCCCGGTTCCGGAGGCGGGCTGCTCTTCCCTGTCTGCAATAAAATCGATTATTTTTCGCAGCAAGTCCCTGAGCATGCCCATTTTTCACTCCCGCAGCGGCATCCGAAAAGAGAGCACCACGCGATAACTTCACTTTAGCCTTTAAACAATTAAATGTTTAAAGTTTTTCTCCATGTCAAGCTTTGGCGATCTTATCGGCGATGGCGGCAAAAGCCGCGGTAACCGCCGAATCTTTATATTTTTCCTGAAAGGAAATGCCGGCGTCGCCGCAGGTGACCATCTCCGTGTCAAAAGGCACCCGGCCTAAAAAGGTGATCCCGGCTTCCTGGGCCGTGCGCTCGCCGCCGCCTGAGCCGAAAAGTTCGATTAGTTGATGACAATGGGGGCAGTTCAGCCCGCTCATATTTTCAATGAGTCCGAAAATATTCATTTTGACCACCCGGCAAAAACTGATGGATTTGCGGACATCGGCCAGGGCGACTTCCTGGGGGGTGGTAACAATCACGGCTTTGGCATCCTTGATGATCTGAGCCACGGTAAGGGGTTCGTCACCGGTGCCGGGGGGCGCATCGATGAGCAGAAAATCCAGATCACCCCAGGCCACATCAGCGATAAACTGCCGGATGGCCGAATGCTTGACCGGACCGCGCCAGATAATGGCATCGTCCTTGTTAAGGCTCAGGCTTTCAATGGATATGGCGGCCAGGTTTTCCGAATAGCGCAGGGGAATCAGCTTGCGGTTTGCATCCACATCCAGCAGCCCGGAAAGACCCAGCATGCGTGGAATATCAGGGCCGTGGATGTCCACATCCAGAATACCCACCCGGTAGCCTTTGCGGGCCAGGGCCAGGGCCAGATTCACCGAAACACTGGTCTTGCCCACGCCGCCCTTGCCGCTCATGATGATCAATTTGTTCTTGATTTTTCCCAGGGATTCCCTGACCGGCCCGTCCGGATCAGCCTTGGCCTGGCCCGGACTGCTCGCAATCGTGATGCCTTCCTGCTTCATTTTCCTTGTTCCTCCACATCCAAATATAAAAAAAACCGCTTGCGCGTGGCATCACGATAGTGGCAGTCCCAAGGGATGTCAAGTGTAGGTATTCAAATTTTTCACGGTATGAGGTTTGATAGCGGCCGCAGAAACGGCCTTCAACAAATCTTCCCAAAGGGTACGTTTAAATTGACCTGGAGCAGTTTTTGAACCGGTATCTGCTTCCACCGCTTTATCTTCCAGTTGCGCACCTAATGCCGATAATAAATCCCGGACCAATTCACGCGGATTGTCCATGCGCGCCAGGGCCGGATCATTCATCAATCGGTTGGTTCGCTCCATGGCCTGCTGTAAATAATCGGCTATATGCGCCGGCATTTGCTCCGCTCCCCGTCCCTGGAAGGGCATCCTGCCAAAGGGCTGGTTTTGCTCGACCATGGCAGCATATTGCGAGCGTTGATAGCCCATGTCCAGTGCAAAACCGGATAATTCGGCGGTATCGAATCCGAGGCTTGTGGCTTGGCTCAAGGTTTTCTCAAAATCAGAAGCGTAAAAAGTCTGGGCCAGTTCGGCAACATTGGAAATGAGCTGATTAATGGCGCTGATTTCATCTTCATCCAGGTTGCCGCTGATGCTCACCGCCAGGCTTTCGTTGATATATTGATACTGCTTGCCGTTTATGGAGTAACCGTCGCCATTGCTTTTTTCAAGAAGATGTGCACCTTGGCCCTGGGCCTGATGAATATCAATGACCACCGTATCCCCGTCACGGGTAAGAATCTTGAGGCTCAGATCCTTTGATTCTTGAAAAGCCGCAGCCTGATAGGAATAAGCGCCGCCCTCGGTATCATTTGTTTTTAATTTAATGGCATCGATTCCTTGCCGGATCAAGGCATGGGTCTGGTCCACAGCACTCATCAGATCGCGGGTTTCCTCTTTTGCGGAAAAATCCGCCAAGGTTTTTTGGTATCCTTGGTTCAAGCCGTTTTCCACCTTGTTCATGAAATCCTTGCCGGTAGGTTGCACCGGTACGTTTTTCCCAGACGCAATGGACTCAGATGAAACGGCAGGGATTTGTTCCCCAGGCCGGGGCAGCCCGCTCTCAACTGCGTTCAGGAACCGACCGGCCAAGGAAGCCGGACTTGCCTCTGATGGATAGGGGCCGGCTGAACCCATATTTTGAAAATCCAGCAATCCATCCATGGCGGCCCCCACCTGGTTTAAAAAATGCTGTAAGCCGGAATTCAGATCCCATGAATTGAAAAAAACTTCATCCGTTGTTTGTGGGAATGAACTATCTTTCCGGATTTCCGCCGGATCTGCTGAAAAATTTTCCGGATAATATGCATAGGGCGCTGCGGCACGGGATTCAATCGGATTGAACATGGGGAGGCCTCCTTCCTTGGATGCAGATGGATCATTTATGATTTGTTGATGTTCTTATCGGAAGTTTTATGATAGGACTTTAATCCATAATCGTGAAACCGGTTTCCGGAATCAAATCCATTCCTGATTTTGGATAGTCAATTGAGGGGTGATATAGTTGGAAGATTCTGGATAAAAACATCAATGTTAGGGAAGCAAGTTGAAATGTTATTGCAATATTCGAAATATTTGGCCGTCCTCATCGCTGCTCTGATTCTTGGCCACTGGTTTGACAAGGAACGCAAACGCCTGGTGGCCCTCGGCCGCCCAGGGCATCATGCCTGGCAAACCATGCCGGGAATCATCATTATTATCTGCATTTGTTTGCTGGTAGCATTGCGGATCTATATTTCCTCGCAAAATTGACACGCCTGAAAACGATTTATCATGGAAAAAAAAGGCGGATCTCGCCGGCGCACTTGCCGGTGGAATGCTGCAGGCAGCCCGTGACTTTCGGCGACACTTCATAGGAAATGCCGGCTGTTTCGAGCCATGCCAGCACCCGGTAAATCACGCCGCATTCATAAGAATCCGCCACACCGAGACGGCGCATACCTTTGTAGGCAAAGCATTCGCCGTTGTTGAAATACCATTGGATGACGTTTTCCCTTGGAAACTGGTAGGTGAAGCCCATGAATTCGGCGGTACTGAGGCGAAAGGAAGCGTTGAGATATTCCACCAGTTGGTTGAAATTCGTGATGGGTTCCTGACCAATTCCCAGGAGCTGCCTGGCCCTTTGGGTTTCAAAAGCGGCCAGGGCCTTGATGGCCGCCTTGTTCAGTTCATTTGCCGCCCCAATCCCATATTTTTGATAGACATGATAAAACCACATGCCGTCGTGGGTCATCCAGTTTTTAATCAGATGCTCTTTTAAAACATGGATATCGATCTGATCAATTGTTTTCATGGTCTCTCCTCCTCCAGCCGCTGTATACCTTCATTTGTTCTTGCACAACAAAACACAATCAAGAACGATCAATATAAAAGAACATTATATTAGAATAAAATTCTAGTCAAGAATATTTCGGCAAGGACATGGGGGCATTCCATCGCCCGTAAAATTAAAGGCGCTGAAATGAGGGCAGCATCACAAGCCGAAAGCCCAAATCGCTGCCCCGGTAGTTAGGGGTGATGCTTCCCCGGTTGGCGGAACGGCTGTATCGGGCATGGCCGCTCCAGCCGCCGCCACGGCCCACCCGCTGCGTGCCCTTGCGACAAAGCGGGTCCTTCACCCGGCCTTTGTAGGTGTCAGTGATAACCCTCTTGGACCGATCATCCCAATCGGCACTGTCTTCACACCATTCCAGGACATTGCCGTGCATGTCATGCAAGCCCCAGGCATTGGCCCCAAGGCTGCCCACGGGAATGGTCCCCTGCCGGAATCGGCCTTTCCGGCATCCGGCCATGGGTTTATCGCCGTTGTAATTTGCTTGCTCCGTGGAAAGGCAGTTGCCGAAAGCAAATGAAGTCCTGGAGCCGGCGCGGCAGGCATATTCCCACTCCGCCTCGGTGGGCAATCGATACTGCCCTATCCCTTGATTGCTTGCCCACTGGGCAAACACTTGGGCGTCGTTCCAGCTCACGCAAGTGACCGGGTGCTGATCGGTCTGGAAAAAGCCGGGCCGATCCCAATAATTCCCCTCCCCTTTGACCCAATTCTCGCCGACAAAAACAAAGGCCCAGCCTTCCCTTTCGGCTGCACTGCGATAGCCGGTTGCCTTTGCAAAAGCCCGCCATTGCCCCACCGTTACTTCACAAGTTTGCAAATAAAACCCCTGGGACAACGTCACTTCATGCTGGAACTCGTGTTCTTGATGCTCGGGTTCATGGGGAGAACTGCCCATCAGAAAAGTGCCGGGAGTAATATGGACAAATTCCATGCCCGCCAAAGGGCCGGAGAGGCTCTTTATAGAGGTGGGTGTAGGTCCCCATGTAAGACCCGCCAATATTAATGAAATGCAAATTATCGATTTCAACCACATGCTGATCACCTTGCTCTATCTTTAGCAGACTCAAGATTACGGCAGCAATCGGAATTTTATGTATCCATTTTAATTGCAATTGGGCATGCTTTGTGGAACAAATGTGATACAAAATGACAAAGGAGTTGAAATGGAAAAAATATTTTATCCTGAATCCATTGCGGTAATCGGTCTGTCCTCCAAGGCCAACAATATTCCCCGGCTGGCATTGGAGAATATGCTGAGATGGGGGTATCGCGGCCGGTTGTTCGGGATCAATCCCCGTTCCGAGGACTTGTTCGTGGACGGTGTGCGCATGTACCGCGCCATTGAAGACCTGCCGGAAATTCCGGATCTGGTCTATTGCCTGATTCCTGCCAAATTCATACCAGCCATGGTGGATGCCTGCGGCAAGTTCGGGGTAAAACGGATGGCCATCCCCAGCGGCGGCTTTTCCGAATTCGGCGACCAGGGACAGAACCTGGCGGATTTGACCCTGGCAACCGCCCGCTGCCACGGCATCCGCTTTGTGGGCCCCAATGGCTTGACCGTGGCCAACACGGCCAATGGATTGTGCTTCCCGTTCGCCCCCCTGCTGAAGCCACCCAAGGGCGGGATCTCCATCATCACCCAAAGCGGCGGGGTGGGCCTGATGGTCCTCAATTTCCTGAAGGATGAAAATCTGGGCCTGGCCAAATTCGCCAGCATCGGCAATAAGCTGGATCTGGATGAGGTGGATTTCCTGGAGTACCTGGGGCAGGACCGGGAGACCAAGATCATCTGTGTTTATTTGGAAAGTATCCACAGGGGGCGTGAGCTGATTGAAGCCGCACAAAGAATCGACAAGCCCATCGTCATTTACAAATCCAACACCACCGGTGCCGGCAAAAAAGCCGCCATGAGCCACACCGCGGCCGTGGGCAACGACGACGCCATCCTGGACAGCGCCTTTGAAAAAGCCGGCATTTTGCGCATCCGGGAATTTTATGACTTTTTGGCTGTGGCCAAGGCCTTCCAACTGCCGCCCATGCGGGGTCGCCGTCTGATGGTCATGAGCCCGGCCGGCGGCCTCTCGGTCATGCTGGCGGACATGTGCGAAAAAGCCGGCTTTGAATTCGCGGATCCAGGCGCGGAATTCTACCAGAGCTTGCAGAAGTTCACCAATGCCGGCGTCATCCGCTTTTCCAATCCCCTGGACATGGGGGACATTTACGATCCCCAGCTGGTGGCCCACGTGATTTGCACTGTCATGCATTCCGATCAGGTGGACGGGGCCCTGTACGCCAGCTTCGCCCCACAGATGCCCGCGGGTGAAAATGTTTTCCGCTCCTTGTTTCGCACGGATTTATCCAAAGAGGCCTGGGGTGCCATTCTTTCCTCCGGCAAACCCCTGGGTGCCTGTTTGGCCAGTCCATCCGGGACATTGACGCGCTTCAAGCAAGTCATCCATGTCCCCATTTTCAACAGCCCGGAAGAGATGGTGCGGGCCATGGCCATGCAGATGCGCTACTACACCCGTGCCGCTGAAGCCGAGCAAGCTCCGGCCTCCATCAAAAACATCCAGCGGGTGCAAGCAGATGAATGGATGGGTAAACACAAAGGCGACTGCGGCGAAGAGAGCCTGGCCCTGCTTGAAGCCTTCGGCATACCAGCGGCGGCATCCAGGGTCGTGCAAAGCGCGGACGAGGCGGCCCAGGCAGCTTTGGACCTGGAATTTCCAGTGGTGGCCAAGATTGTTTCACCGGATGCGCTGCATAAATCAGAAGCCGGCGGAGTAATCACCCACCTGCGCACAGCAGCAGAAGTACGCACGGCCTTCGACACTTTAAGGAAAAACCTGATTGCCTATAAGCAAGCGGCGCGCTTTACCGGGGTCCGCATTCAGAAAATGGCACCTTCAGGCATTGATTTGTTTGTGGGCGGAAAATACGACGAGGCCTTCGGTCCGGTGGTCTTTTTCGGCATGGGCGGGGTCCACATGGAACTCTATCGAGATGTTGCCAATACCCTTTGCCCGGCCGGACCAAAAGAGATCCAAAGGAAGCTAAAAGCCCTTAAATGCACGGCGCTCTTGGATGGCTATCGCGGCGCAGCCGGCGGAGACACAGCGGCCTTCGTGGATCTGGTGGTGCGGCTGTCCCATTTACTGGCTGCTTATCCGAATATCCAAGAGTTGGATGTAAATCCGGTGCGCGTTTTTAAACATGGAGTGCTGGCCCTGGATGCACGGGCGCGAATTGCTTAGGTGGCGGGTTAAAGGCAACCCAAAGCCTTGGTCATCGTTTCGGCCATCATCTATTGTGGGAGCGGCTTCCAGCCGCGATTCGGTCGAACCGGTGATCAAGGCCCAATCCAACCTGAAAAAAAATGCGGAAAGATGCGGTGAGTATGTCGATCAACCTTGAAGATTTGCGGGAATCCAACGAATTTCTGAACCAGATCCTGGACAATATGGAGGCGGCGGTTCTCATCGCCGATCAGAATTCCCGCATTCATCAATTCAACAAATCGTTTTCCCATCTTTTCGACAATGCGGCGGTGATTTCGGACATGAAAACCTTTGGGGAGATCACCGGCTGCGTAAGCGCTGTCCTTGAAAACAAGGCATGCGGCGAAACCAGCGCCTGCAAGGGTTGCGTGCTGAATCAATCCATTGTTCAAACCATGACCGCCCATGTTCCTGTGGACCGCAAGCCTCTGCAGCGCATTTTCTATATCAAAGGGATCGCGGTTGAAAAATATTTGCGCTTCACCACCCGCCGGATTCAATATCAAGGCCGGACAATGATTCTCATCATTATTTACGATGTATCCGATATTGAGCGACAGAAGGCGGAACTGGAGCGCAAGCAGATGCTCATCGATATGGACATGAAAGCCGCCGCAACCATCCAGCAGAGCCTGCTGCCCCTGAGCCCCATTTGTCTGGACACCCTGCGGGCGGCCTGGAAATTCGTCCCCTCCCAACGCATCGGCGGCGATATTTTCAACATCCACCAGATGGATCGGAACAGGGTGGGCTTGTACATGCTGGATGTCTGCGGCCATGGCGTAACCGCGGCCCTGATTTCCGTGGCCGTATCGCAGTTCCTTTTAGGCAGCCAGGGTTTTATCGGAACCTGCTGCGAGCAGGTCTCACCGGCAACCGTGCTGAACAACCTGGAAAAGGCCTTTCCCTTTGAGCGTTTCGACAGCTATTTCAGCATCGTGTGCATGACCATCGACGTTGCCGGAGGGCTGTTGACTTACGGCAGTGCCGGTCACCCACCGCCCCTGCTGGTGCGGGCCGACGGCGCCATGCAAATCCTTTCCCAAAGAGGCCCCATCATCGGCTTGAGTTCCGGTGCCGTCTATACCCAGGAAGAACTCGGCCTGCGGCCTGGAGACAAAATTCTGCTTTACACCGACGGCATTATGGAAAACCGCGCCGGCAGCGGCCAAGCCTTTGGCAAAGAACGATTTTATAAAACCTTGCAGCAATTAGCGCAGAATCCGGTAAATGTTTTTGTGGATGAGATCTACTCCGAGATGCAGGCTTTTATGAACGGCAACAGCCCTGATGATGATATCAGCCTGCTGGGACTCGAGTATACCGGCGAAAGCTTAGATCAATACGCTATATGAACAGCATTTGACAAAGGGAATCTTACTGCGCTATGAGACCGAAAGGTTTCCATCGTTAAATCAACAATAATACCCCGAATTTCGATAAGGAGAGCGCTTCAACCATGAATCTACAAGACATGAAGACCGGGTTTATGACCATCCAGGAAAAACTCAATCCCACCAAATGGGATGCTGATATCTGGAAAAAATTCTTTCTCATCGCCGCCCTGTGGAACCTTTCCGGCGCCGTTCCGGGCATTTTCATGTCCGGCCTGAATCTGAGGCTGTTTTACGGTATTCAGACCACGGATTTCCACACCCTTTTTCTGAATTCCATGTTCTGGGGCGCTGTGCTGGTTTTCGGCATCGGCTATCTCATTGTAGCCAAAGACATCGGTAAAAATCCGGGGATCGTCACCCTGGGCGTAATCTGCAAATCCCTCGTGGCCCTGGTTTGGTATTATATCTACTTCTTTGGCTGCAACCGTGCCACCATCCTGGTGGTGGGAGCTGCCACCGGCGATGTGATATTTGTGGGCTATTTTGTCTACTTCCTGATGCGCGGACCGAAAGTCGAGTAGCTATACCTGTATAGGCCTTGGTCATTGTTTCGGCCACGATACGGCTGGAAGTGTGACCAAGGCCATGCGGTGAGCATTTCAGGTCTTTATTGCGCGAAGAGCGACTCCGGGAATTATCAACGAAAAAAGGCACGCTGCTTTTACTCTTCCAGACCGTCAAGCCAAATAATGAGTTATTCCTAAATTCACCTCTCAAGACGGCCAGTTTTTGATTCCAAGGATATCAAGGTCTCAAATACGAAGTCACAAACATCTATAATGTTGCCCTGAGCGATTCTTGCTACGCGATGGTATTGGCTTGCATTATCAATAGGCGGCCATTGGGCGGATCTGGCCTCAAAGTAAACCTTGCCGCGGTGAATGAAAAACCGCGCTTTATTATTGCAACCAATGGGATATTTATGAGATGGATCTGCTTTCTGAAGTTTCATCAGCAAATCGTGTTTCTGACCTGAAACCAAGTATTGACCGCTTGGATCAAGAACATCGTAAAACTCGGCATCGCAACCCGCGCCTGCACCACTTGAAAGCTCAAATTTTGCGATATTTACAGGCTGAGCATCATTGGCAAAAGCAATTTGCCGCATACCAATTGCACGGGTTTCACGGTAATATTCATGAATTGTTTCCCAAGTGATTGGCGCAGGGGTTTCAAAGTCAATGGAAGGCGGTCCCTTTCCCTTGCTGATATCATTGCACAGACAAGGTTCCATTGACTGGCGTCCCACTCTTTCAACGATCTGTGCTCTGAAATGGCAGGCTGTGCTGTCGGTAAGGGGAGTAGTGGCCACTGGATGGCGAAAGTCCCTATATTGAAGAATATGGGCTGAATCACGATAGACGACTAGTCCCAAATTATCTCCACCCCAAAGCCTGCCCTCACCTGGTATAGATATCTCATCTTGTTCCAATGGAAAATCAGTATTCGCATCAAAAGCATACGCATAAGGCACACTCGCCGTACCTTCATGCTTAAACACGAAATCAAACTTGCGTCCACCAACGTTAATATTGATGGCTGAGTCGGCCACTATCTCCTGCAAGCGCCCTGAATTAGCGTATCTTACAATTGCATTGCAGATGCCGTCTTTGTCTTTTATGGCAGGAAAGTCTTGAATGAAGGCTTCAATATGACGTTTGCTCTTGCCGCCCAGTTTTAGATAATTTTGGTACAGCGTTTTGATTTCATGTACTTGTTTTTGTCTGACCGAAAAATCGGTCAAAGCAGGTAACTTGTTCCGCAATGCATCTGCAAGATTGAGCAGAGCAAGCTTACGTTTAGGATCAAGAGTCATGGCGCGCCGCAGAGCTGTCTCTGCAAAAGGCGATCGTTTATCATATTTCAAGGCCAAAAATCCATAGTCATTAAGAATCGCTGCTGCTCGCTGACGTGAAATCCCTTTAACCGGCGCCGCCAATGCCAGCAGAATACCGGTTTCCTCCAAGCGCTTAGTCACGCTGCTAATGTGCGTGTATGACATGGCTTTGGTGTTGATGCCTTGGTTGTATTGAACCATGGCAGCATTGTGAGCTGCTTCGAGTTTAGACCAATCCACAGTTACAGGGGCTGCAATGTCGAGTCGTAAGACCAACACATGCCGAGTATCAGTCCTATCCGTGGCATAAAGAAAATCCCCGGCCACAGCTTGCGGGTTGATGGATGGTACCGATTCCCAAAGACCGGTAAACATCGGATTGTTCGGATTAGAAAGATCAAGCCGGTGCAACCGCTGTTTTTCATCTTCAAGCACGAGGATTCCGCCTGCAGCATTTTTATTCAGGCGGGAACAATATATCATACCGTCATGGGGAAGCGTGGCCACACGAGGAATCCCCTCTTGGAAAGCATAAATGCCGAGTCGTGGAACACGTGCATCATCAACAACGACATATCCACTTTCCAGAATAGAGACGATGCATCGATATCTTGTGGTAAACGTATATTTTTGCTCTTTAAGAACAGGTGTAACCGGCCGGAGATCATACATCATCAATTGATTGTCACTATGCGGGTAAACAATGAACGAGGCACAATCAGAGAAGAGCATAAAAGGCTGCGAGTGCTTAGCTTCCTCTAAAATGATTTCCGGACGTCCTACCTTGAGCGAGTTGACCACAGTCTGCCATCGATCTGATTGGGTTTTGGAAGGCTGTGAGGCGGCATAAGCACTGGCATCATCCGCAAGGATAACCCGCCGTGCCAAAATATCTCGTCGCCATCTTACCTCCGGTCGGTCAGGTACGGATAGGTCCACAGCGATAAGCTGATGATATGTGGCAGCATCGAATTTTGGGGGTGCGCCTTGTGCCAGAATAAGCGCGTGATTGCCGTCCGGCGCCAGAACCAGCACCCCAGACACATTTGGCAGAAAGCCTTTTACAACAGGCATCTGTGATTGAGGCGAATCAATGATCTTGAGCCCCCCGGGTCGCTCCCCGGTCGATCCCACCAAAGCGACCATCCGATGTCCGTCAGGAGTAACACACATCCTGATGAGCGGCGCCTCCAGATCAATTTTCGTAAAAAAAGTAGGGATATCCGCTGAAGAAATTAAAGGGCAGAAGTGAATCAGAAGCACAATAACAAAGCATCTCATGATCATTTTCTATGCCTTTATTATTTAAAAAGGTACATCTATCAAAATAATCTCAGCCGGTTCGAGTGCCTTTATAGTAAGGAAGTCTTCAATATCGATCCGAGCCTGATCGCCTGAGCCCATCTCTTTGCCGTTGATGGAGAGGCGGCCTTTGGTCAGGTAGACAAAAATTCGCCGTCCGGTGGTGCCTGGGAACGTCACTTCTTTGGCCGACTCCAGGTGGCAGCGGTAGATACTGGCATCGGTGTGAAAGGTGACCGAACCTGGAATATTTTGGCCGGAGGCTACCGGCAACAATCGATTTTTCCAATCGGCGGGTGAAAACGTTTTCTGATCGTAGGTCGGCTTAAGGTCGGCCTTGTCCGGGAAGATCCAGATCTGGTAGAAGTGCACCGGATCTTGGCCCAGGTTGAATTCGGAATGGGTCAGCCCCGTGCCGGCGGACATGCGTTGCACATCGCCGGCTCGAATGACGGTCCTGTTGCCCATGCTGTCCGCATGGGTCATCTCGCCGGCGAGCACAATGGTCACGATCTCCATTTCCTCATGGGGATGGGTGGGGAAGCCGGTTCCCGGCTCAACCACGTCGTCATTGAATACGCGCAACGCCCCGAATTGAATGTTGCGGGGATCAAAATAACTTGAGAAAGAAAACAGCCAGTAGGTTTTCAACCAGCCAAAGTCGGAAAAATGCCTTTTGTCAGCTTTAATAATATCAATCATGACCATCTTCCTTTCTGTGGGAGAGACGGATTGGTTACCGCTGCTTTTTTGCATGAAGTTCTGACTCCTGACTCCTGACTTCTGACTCCTGGCTTTTGTTTACCCGAGAATTTTCAATCCATCAAGAGACTGCTTCCAAACATTCGCGAATACCCACTATCTTTGCCCCATTGCGGATCGGATAGCCCGGGTCGGTCATCAGACATACAACAAAGATTTGATCCGGTTTCAGAGCTTCTATAGTTTCGGGAAATCCTTTTGACAGATGGGGACTCAATGAGGCTTTGATTTCAAAAGCAAGGCATTTTCTTCC
Organism: Desulfosudis oleivorans; assembly: GCA_020723325.1. Classification (GTDB taxonomy): domain Bacteria; phylum Desulfobacterota; class Desulfobacteria; order Desulfobacterales; family SURF-7; genus DYJD01. The sequence goes on from DYJD01000009.1 coordinate 138,134, forward strand.
TTTGGTCAGGATGAGATCGATTTCCTCGCCTGAAGAGGTGCGATAAAAGGATGGTTGCCAGTTTGGAAGGGCTGTGATGATTTGTTCAATGCACCACCCCTCCCAGGCGGCGCCGAAAGCCGGATGCCCGTAAAGATCTATCATGGTCTCTATTTCCAGAAGTATGTGCAGGAGACCGCTGTCACGCAGGTAAATTTTGGGGGATTTGACCAAACGCTTCTTCAGATTGGCTTCCAGAGGCCGCAAGATCCGGACCATGAAAGTCTGTTCCAGAATATCAAGATATTTCCGTACAGTATTGTGGGAGACATCCAGGGCTTGACCGAGCTTGGAAGCATTGAGAAGTCCGCCGTGATAGTGGGCCAGCATTTTCCAGAATCGCCCAATGGTGGCTGCGGGAATGGAGAAACCAAAGGCAGGAATATCGCGATGGAGAAAATCCTGGATCAAATCCCGCCGCCAGGCGGCACTCTTCGCTTCTGAGTCCGCAAGAAACGCCGGGGGAAAACCGCCACGCCACCAATGCCTTTTGAAATCCCATCCCTGCTTACCGGAATAATTTTCTATCTCTGCCCATGTAAACGGAGTCAGTTCCAGATAATGGATGCGACCAGCCAAGGTCTCCGCACTCTGCCGGATGAGATCCCGTGACGCAGAGCCGAGAATGAAAAATCGGCCCGGTCTGCGGTTTTTATCCACCAGCGCCCGCAAGAGTGGAAATAAGTCGGGCTTTTGCTGAATCTCATCAATGCAGATCAAACGGTCCTGATGCTCACCAAGGAAAAATTCAGGGTCCTCTAGTTTGCGGAGATCCGAGGGTAGTTCCAAATCCAGCAGAATGGCATTACTATGGTCCTGTAGAATATATTGGGCAAGGGTAGACTTGCCGCATTGCCGTGGCCCGATGAGGGCGGTCACAGGATTTTCGCGAAGAGATTGTCGAAGTTCTTCGGTGATATAACGATCAATATACATTATAAATTATCTTTGTATTTTGTAACTCGCCATTACAAAATACAAAGATAATATTTATTTGTCAAGATGGAATATAATGTGTAAACCGCGCTGATAGCAAATAATGACTTAAATCAATAAACCTTCAGCCTTCGGACTATCTACCTTAAAATCCAACCCCGAAAAAGCAACATGCAAATCCTCGGCATGGTTTTCCTCGAAGTATTGACTCACCAAAGCTCTTGGCGTATGCTGTTTTCCGATAAAAAGGAAACCATGCCAGTAAAATCCCGAGACAAACACTTTGCAATTGTTACCCCGGCCCACAACGAGGCTCGCTTTTTGCCCAGGGTCATCGATTCCATCCTTAGCCAGGAAAGCCGGCCCAGTATGTGGCTGATCATGGACGACCGCTCCAGCGACGATACCTGGGCCATCATCCAGGCGGCTGCCCAAAAGCATGCCTTTATCAAAGGATTGAAATGCGACGGCGCGGGTGAATCCGTTTTGGGCAGCCATGTGGCCAGGCTTTTTACCAAGGGCATGGCCGCTGTGCCAAGGGACATGGATTTTTTCATCAAAATGGATGCGGACATCATACTGCCGCCGAATTATTTTGCCGAGCTTTTGGCGCGCTTCAATTCAGACCCGCAAATGGGCATTGCCTCGGGAAAAATCTACATTGAGCACGAGGGCCAGTGGCTCCAGGAACGCTTTCCGGATTTTCATGTGCCCGGCGCGTGTAAAATGTACCGGGCCGCCTGCTACCGGCACATCGGCGGTGTGATTCCGGTTTACGGCTGGGATATCATGGATGGGGTCAAGGCGCGCATGCTGGGCTGGCAGACCCGCTCCTACCCGGATCTGAAAATCCAGCACCTGCGCATGATGGGCTCACGCAAAGGCATGCTGCAAGGCCATCTGGGCCACGGCCGGGGCATGTATGCCGTGCGGGCCCACCCGTTGTTTGTGCTGGCGCGCGCGTTGTATCGCGCTATCGAGCCGCCTTATCTTTCCGGCCTTCTGATTCTGGCCGGCTATTTTCAAGGCTGGCTGAAAAATGAACCGCGACTTCAGGACCGCAAACTGGCCGCCTATCTGCGGAAAGAACAACTGAGCCGCCTGCTTGGCAAACATCTAAGCAAGGAAAACCTGTTACCGGACCGGATCAAGAAATAGCCCCTGTTTATCACCAAAGGTAGTCCATGCAACAATTACCCATCCTAGGCATCAAAATCACCTCCGCCACTGCTGATGAAATCCATCAAGCCATCGACGGTTTTGTCAGCACCGGCGGGCGCGGCTTCATTCTTTCCGCCAATGCCCATGCAGTCAATCTGGCCAGGACAAGGCCCTGGCTGGCCGATTTTTTTAAAAAAGCCGATCTGATCCATGTGGACGGCGGCGGTATCATTTTGGCGGCCAGACTGCTGGGTCATTCCATCCCCCAGCGGCTCACCTGGGCGGACTGGGCCTGGGACCTGGCGCGCCACTTCAGCAAAAACAACTACACCCTGTTTCTGCTGGGCGGGCCTGCCGGCCTGGCGGAACAGGCAGCGGCCGGGCTCCGGGCCGTGCTGCCGGATCTGAACATTGTAGGCTGCCATCATGGCTATTTTAAAAAAGCCGGGCCGGAAAACGAAGCTGTCATTCAACAAATCAACCAGGCGACGCCGGATATTCTTTGGGTGGGATTGGGCATGCCCCTTCAGGAGCGCTGGCTCCTGGACAACCACGCCAAGCTCAACGCCAAGGTATTCATGCCCTGCGGCGCGGCCTATAAACACCTGGCTGGCTGGCTGAAGCGCGGTCCCCGCTGGATGTGCGACCATCATCTGGAATGGCTGTGGCTGCTTTTGCAAGACCCCAAACGGGGGTTGATCCGGTATTTATGGGGCAATCCGGTGTTTATTTACTACTGCTTCAAGGAATGGATACAAATGCGTAACTACTCAGGTGAATAGTCCGAAGGCTGAAGACTGAAGACTGAAAATTGCTCTCATTAATCTAACGACGCCCACGCCAATAAAAAGGGCGCCGCTTTTGATGCGCCACTGCCAACAACCTAATCTCGTTAGGTTTAACAGAGTAAACAAGATTGTACGGGAATTTGCGCAGTGTTTTTTTTCTTAGCCGTCCTCGTATGAGCGGCGCTGCTTCCGGGAACGTGCGCGAGCAATCACTTCAACATGCATATTTGCACCTCGAACTCGATTGGATGATCGTTTTGGATTAACATCCGTTCGGTCGTTGATTATTAAAGATTGATTTTCTCAATTTCATCCAATATGTCAATAATAAAAGATCGAAATACCGTTCTTAACCTCATTGTTTAAAGGAAATGACAAATGGCCGTCATCGTAAAATATTTTATCGTTCGCAACGGAATTGAACTGGACCAGGCTTTTACCGACAAAAGGGAAGCCGATGCTTATGACAAGATGCTGGATGCCGCCGATGAGCTGGAAAGCCTGATCCGCAACAGCGGCATGGAAATCGACCTGAACGATAAGACCGTGCGTGAAATCGCGGTGGTGCTGGCCAAAAACGGGCCTGAGGTGGTGAAAATCCTGAAGAACGTCAAACCGCTTGGGCCGGCCCGCGAGGCCGCTGAAACCGGCGGCGATGGGGAACCGGCCAAGGACAAGGCAGCCGCCGAGAAATCCAAACGCAAAAACAAATAAACACCGTGACGGCCGTTTCCAAACAAGAAGCCGATGCCCATGACCGGGTCATCGAAGCAGCCTTGCGTCTTGGCGATCTCCTGGAATCCCAGGGGATCGAGATGGACGGCCGCGACCTTGAAAAACTGACGTTCTTTTTGGCCAAAAACGGGCCGTTGATCAGGGAAATCCTGAAAAAATGCACGCTGTCCTTTGCTTGAAAACAAGGCGCGAAGTTCGGCTCAATAAAAATGGTAACTGTTCAGTCTTACCACCTGAGTAGATACTAAGGGAGCTTGAAAATTTTGATTTACCATTTTACTCAATTTCGTGCTCGTGCTCGTGCTCAGCGAAGCGGTAATCGTAATCGAACGACAGATTTTATCATCTCATAAGCAGTCGATTACGAGCACGAGCACGAAAAGCGGTAAATTGGATTTTTCCACATCCCTAAAAATGTAAAATTGCTGCTACAGCGACCCGTCCAGCTCATCCGCCACCGGCCGCTTGCATTCCCGGCAGCGCTGGGCGCCGCGGAACAGGGGAGCGCCGCAGGCGGAGCAGTGGTAGCGCTCACATTCGGATCGCGCCCATTCCACACTCCCTTCCTCATCCCCCAGGGCCGCAACTTTTTCCCGCCAAATGGGGATGGTGCGTTTCATCACCCGGCAGCCGGTGGCCAGGGGGAATTTTTCGATCAGCCCGCAGGGCCATTCCTGGCATTGATGGCAGGAATAGTATCCCTTGGCTTTGACGCAATCCCGAATAGTACACATCTTGCACCAACCGTATAGTTTTTTCGGCGGCTCGGGCTGCATGCACCCCAGGCACTCGGTTTCCTCGGGCTTGGTGCCGTATAGATTGGCCATGACGGTCTTGAATTTTTCATTGCCGTCACGGGTGGCGATATAAATTCCGCAGGCCCCGCAATACAGCCCGCAAGGAGCCATGATTTCCTTGTTCCGGATTTCCTCCTCGGTCCAACCTTTCATATCCATTGTCTCCTTTCATATCCCCATGGGCTCAAGGGGATCTTCCATATTGAGAAGTCCTACGGCTTTAATAAAGGCCGCCTTGTGATTCTTGAAAATACGTGTGGTGAGCAGCGCCGCCATCTCGGAATCCCTATTGGCAAAGGCCTCCACCAGCCGTTCTAAAAAATTCTGCATATCCGGTTCAAAATATTCCGGCGTCGTAAACACGATCCGGGAGACTCGGGTGGTGCGGGCCAGGGTGTTGAAAAGCAGATTCAGAAAGCGGTTATGGGCGGCCTGGACAATACGCCTGCTGATTTCCATGGTGATCCCGGCCAGGCGCTCCGGGTCGGCTGCAAGTGAAGCCCTTTCGATCAGCAATTTTCTGAGAACCCCGATTTCATCCGGTGTGATATGCCGGGCGGCAAGACGCACCACCCAAATATGCATACCTTCATGAAGTTGGGCCATTTCCATCAGAAAGGCCTCGTCGATCTCACCATTGCTGCTGAAAAGCAAAAGATCAGCGAGTTCGACACCGCCTTTGGTTTGAAAGTCCTGGACCACCGCTCCTGAACCCTGCCGGATGGCCACCAGATTCAAGGCTTCGATGCGCTTCAAGGCCTCCCGGATCACACTTCGCGAGGTTCCGAATTCCTCCCCCAGCAAACGCTCGGTGGGCAGCCTGCTGCCGGCCGGATAAACGCCGTCCATGATCCGCCGCAACAACTGCACCGTTAGTTCCCTGGAGCGGGTTTTATGCTGATCGACCGGCAAATCGACTTCTTTTCTTTTCCGGCTTTTGCCGCGGTTATCCGAATGCGCTTTCATGGCTTATGCCGCCTTGGTCCGGGTCTGTTTTTCCATAAAGTTTTGTCCCAAAAGCATTCTGCCCAATTCCCATGATTTGGTTGTCATGCGGCGCTCTTCCCGGGTCATCTCGGCATATAGGTCCAAAGCCGCTCCGGAGGTTTTGGCCGCCGCATGAACAGCTTCGGCCGCCAAATACCCGGTGGCCAAGGCCGAAGAAATACCCTCGCCGAACAAATTCAAGAAACCCGCCGCTTCGCCGGCAAGCAAGACCCGCCCCCGGCCCAGGAAAAAATTGCCCTGCATGCCCATGTTGGTGGCGATACCGCCTGTCCTACGCTCAATCCTTTGGATATTCAAGCCGAAATTTTCAGTCAGATAGGCCTTTGTGTTTTGCAGGCAGGGTTCGATGCTGCCCCCCATGGGCTGTCCCACCCCGAATACCAGTTTGTCGTCCTCGGCATGCAGCCAAGTATATATGGAGGTCAAAGCAGGATTGAAAAGCAGGTAATAATAATCCTGGTCCAAATCGATCCGGGCAGTGCAATAAAGCTGGATAAAGGTATACCAACCAATGGCTCCTATTCCGGAAGGCTTGAGCAGCCGGCGTACAAAGGACCGGCCGCCGTCCGCGCCGATGAGATAGGCCGCTCTGATCCGAAACTTTTCGCCGTTGCTGTTGACAACCGTGGCCGTGACCCGCTCCTGCTCCTGTTCAAAATTGAGCAGATGGCACCCATCCAGCACCTTGGCCCGGGATTGCCGGACAAGCCAAAAATCAAAGGCCGAGCGCCGGACATGCTGGACAAAGGATTTTTTCAGAGGAACATCCGTGACGGTATTTCCCGCCATGCAGATTTTAAAGCCTTTAATCCGGTGCGGCGCGCACAGCACGTTTTCCGGCAAAGGACCGAAATGCTCTTCAATCAGATCCTGGGCCCGGTCGGCGATCATCCCGGAACAAGTCTTGTGGCGCGGCAGAATTTTCCGTTCCACAATCACCACACGATAGCCTTGCTGCACCAAGCCTTTGGCCGCCGCAGCGCCTGCCGGCCCGGCGCCCACGATGATCACATCATAATCCATGGTTTGGGTCCTGTTTTTATCTGCCATGGCATTATCCCCCTTTCCGCAAATTGTTAATTGGTATGATCTATTATCAAAATTATTCCAATAATTTTCTAATTTATCCAAAGTATCAATAAATTTGTCATACCAATTTGACATACAAATTGTCAAGTCCTTTTTCAACCGATACCGTCGCCGGTCAGTGCAACCGCGTTTGGTTTTCGAGGTCGGGGTCGATTTCTACGGTATCGGGATCGAAATGCAAATCGATCAAACAAGAATAGAGTCTTTCTGGCTCAAAAATCATAGAAGTCGAGAAAGGTGCTTCCCCGCTTTTCATAACGAAAAAAAAGACTTTAATTGCGATACAAGAAAACACTTGGCAAGACAAAATATATTGTGTAAACAGCTATGTACAAATACAAGATAATTTTTCCGAATGAACAGGTGTTGAAATTAAACATATTTACTCGCTCAAAGACCTTTCCGGTTTTTGGGGATATACGGAAAACTGTAGAATCACTTGTTCTGTGCAGAAAACTATGGAAATACGCGAAACGTATAAAAGCTCAGTAGGTTGGTATTTAGTTATAGTAGTTGAGCGCTTCCAAAAGGATAAAGAGGACATAGATAATCCAAACAGGATGTGTTCCGCATGGGAAAACACCTATTTAGTAAAGGCAAAAGATATTCTTCATGCATATGATAAAATTATTGCTAACGAAGAAAAATCACGAAGCAATGAATTGACCGAATTGAATGGTAAAAGGGGAGTTTGGATCTTTGAGGGTGTTACTGATATTGTACCGATTTATAAGGAACTTGAAGACTTGTCAGAGATATTGTGGACTGAACAAAATAGAGTCTCTGTAAAAACTGTAAAAAGTTGGGTGTATGACAAATGCGACTTGGAATCGCGATTTACTGAAACTCCAAGTCGTTTTAAAAAATAAGAACACAGAACCATCCGCTGGTGTGGGACGCGCAAAAAGCGGCGCGCCCCGCAGCGGCACGTTGGGCCGAAAAATTATGATCACACGTGAATTTTTCAAAAGCATGCCATCATCTAAAGAAAATTCTATAGATGATATTGTACAGTGGTTCATAAAGTGTCATCGGAATGCTTGCAACGCACTTGGCAAGAAGTCCCCACATCATGAAGGGCGCATTGAGGTTTCGATAGGGCCTTATGATTCAGGAGAAAGCCGAGATCCGTATTTGGATATAATGCATGGATCATCATGGGACTTTGAAAGCTTTGAACAAGTATGTCTAGAAATATTACTGCCAACCGGTGAATATAACAATTCCCACTGGTTCAGGGTTGATAGTCCAGATGATCCTATAGAGGAATGGAAAAAATTCTGTAACGCATCAGGAATTATTCATTGTCTTGGTGCCAAAGGCTGTAAGTATAAACTGGATTTTGGATCACATGATGGCTGAGAAAACAGGTTGTGCTGCTCAACAACCGCTTCCACAAAGAACCACAAAAGCCGGGCGGCCTCGGCAAAATCGGCTTTATCATTAAATGCACTTCGTTCACATACCGCATTCCTTTTATGGCCTGTGAAGCGGACCGTTAGAGTCAGTCAAATTTTTTGTAATAAATAATGGACACCTCATGCTTTCTATGAATTGCGACATCATTAGTATTCGAGAAAATCCAAATCATCTTGAAAGAGGCGTTGACTATTTCACTGCAAAATGGGGGATTGATCGTAGGATTTATTTGGATTGTATCTCAAATAGCATAACAACCGATAGCCCGTTACCCCGTTGGTATTTGTTGATGAAACAGGATGAAATAATTGGATGTTATGGACTTATAACAAACGATTTTATTAGCCGACAAGATTTGTATCCTTGGCTTTGCGCTTTGTTTGTTGAAGGTAAGGAAAGAGGAAATGAATATGGCAAAGAACTTTTATTACACGGCAGACATGAAGCGGCTTTATTGGGGTATAAAAAGATTTATTTGGCGACCGACCACATTAGCTATTATGAGAAATACTCATGGTATTACATCGCTACGGGTTTCCATCCATGGGGAGCTGAATCAAGAATTTATGAAAGTAATACAATCAACAAACTGTAAATATACCATCCAATGAAGACTCTAACAAAAAACTACACCAGAAAAACAGGGCTGGGGGGCCATGTAAATTGACATTTCGTATTGCCCTGTTTTCAGGTGAGTAAATCGTTAGCTGCAATAAATTAGAAAGTACAACAAGGAGGATAAAAATGATTAAAAGGATTGGTTACATCTTGCATAGCATTCTATTTATTTCTTTTTTGACTGCAGGGGTTGCTCTCGCCCAGACAGATGTCAAAGGAAGCAAGGATCACCCGTTAATAACCCGCATGCCCGACTACTACATCAGCCAGTATAATGTATCTGAATTTGCCGGATTCGATCCGACGGTAGTTGGGGGCAAGGATGTTCACTGGGAAGGGAAAGTATACTCCTACGGATATGAGCGGAAGGAAGGCGGCCGACCCATCAGTATGCTGCAGATCGTGCGGAACTACGAAACGGCGATCAATAAGGCCGGAGGGAAGGTCCTCGGTGGCGATGAAAGACGGGTGGCAGCCGAGATCAGAAAAACAGACGCCTTGACCGGGATCTACGTGGAGGTGTTCAACGACGGCATGAATTACAGCCTGACGATTGTCGAGACGAAGGCAATGCAGCAGGAGGTCGTCGCAGACGCCAAGGCAATGCGGAATGACCTCGCAAGCACAGGCAAGACGATAGTCTATGGCATCTACTTTGATACCGCTTCGGCGACAATCAAGCCTGAGTCGGAGCCAGCCTTGGTAGAGATAGTAAAGCTTCTCAAGGACTCCCCCGCACTCAAGGTATACGTAGTCGGTCATACGGATAGCGTCGGCAACCTCGAAACAAACCTTAAACTCTCCTCCGACCGTGCTGCTTCCGTGGTCAAGGCGATCGCCGCGCGAGGCATAGCAGCGTCATGCTTGAAGTCTGCTGGAGTAGGTCCCTACTCCCCGGTAGTCTCGAATGACACGGATGAAGGCAAGGCGAAGAACCGTCGGGTGGAGTTCGTCAAACAATAGGCCATTGATGGGGCTTTTAATGGAACCAGCTAGCCTAAGAAGAGACGTTAACAGCCTTTTCCCATGGATGCAATTTTGATAACTAATAATTTTTTCAATTGGTTAAATAGAAGCAGCTATCTATCAATAACAACACGTAACGAACCTGTCCCACCCAATATTTGGGGTGGGGTCGGTATCGGATTTTGAGGTAGATAGTCCGAAGGCTGAAGGCTGAAGGTTTGTTGATTTGAGTCATTATAAAGCCTTTTTTCACATTCCTCAGAAGCCTGGAAAGGCGCCTCACCGCTTTTCATAATGAAAAAATTGGCTCTAACTGCGACATATGAAAAAACTTGTCAAGATCAAATATATTGTGTAAACAGCTATGTACAAATAAAAATATTTTTCTAAATGAACACATTTTTAAATTGAATATATCTGCTTGCTCAAAAGAACTTTCCGGTTATTGGGATATACGGAAAACTTTAGAATCAATTGTTCGGTGCGCAGGATGTGATTCCCGTTTTGAATCGGGTAGAGAGTCGTAACAGTGGCAGTTCAAGCGGTGGGTTCCGGCGGCGTTGATCGTTCCAAAAGGTCGAGCGCTCGCCAAGTACAAAAGTGATCGGCCATCATTGTATTGAGCCCCTTCACGCTGCTTCAGTTCAGGCTTTAATTGAAGTGATTACCGATTGTATCAAGGCTTATTGAGTTCGCCGAACCTGGCGTTCCAGCCAACGGGCAGGAGCTGTTCGCGTCGGAGTGAAATTTGATCGTCAGCGGCGGCTCCCGCCCGTAGCTGAACTTTTCGTTAGTTGCAGCGATCCAGACGGAGTATCGGATGAATGAAATTGAAATTTTAAAAAAATTAGCTTCAAATCTTACGGAGCGAAAGAGCATTGCAGCACTGAGCAATTATGAAGTTCTGTGTAATAATATCTCTTTTTCCCATGACCTTTTGGAGAAAGGCTTAAACTATCTCAGGTATATTGTTTATGAATTTAAAAACAAATTAATCAATGATTCAGTGCGTTTTGAATACCAAAGTGATAAAGATCTTTCCCCATTCGTATCAATTGTTCCTCGTTTGTTATCAAATGATTTGGAAGTTATAAATAAACTATCCTTGCATACCATCCCAGATGTTCGCGACAATATAAATGAGAGTAACGTTGAAGAACTACATAGAGGATTTATTGAATATAATAATTTGGTTACGGCGACAAGACAGTTAGTCGATAGCTTAGTAACCGATTCGTATCAAATGCAACTCCTTGATCCAAAGGAATTTAATTATCATGTGCTATTATCGTTAAATAGTTTTGACAAATATGCAACAAAATCGCTTCGTCAAGGTCTTTTTAACGATGACGTAAAAGATGCCTTAAACGAATTTCGGAATTTAAGCTTTCGTGACTGGAAGAATTCATCGATAACAAAATGTCAGCATCTAAGCTTTGCCAATAAAGTTGATTTTTTGTTTTCAGAATTAAATCGTAACACACCTGAGGATGACTTTTTTAGAGAAGAAATAAAAAACCTGTTTAAATTTTCTTCTGAGTTTACACATATTGGCTATATTTCGACCTTCTTCACATCTGAATCCGGTTCTCAGCCAATTTTTGGCGGAGATAAAAGCCCCTACTTACCAAGCACTGAAAATTTTAGTGAACTGAAATATCAAATTCTTGAAACATGTATAAATTTTATTTTTAAAATCTATGTTCCAAGTATAAAATTTTGTGTTGATAAAATGGTATTAGAAAATGAATCAAAGTCTATAGTGGAGTGTTTGGACAATCTTATCAAAATGTTAGATTATGGTATAAAAACGAGAAATAATAATTACTATTTCTTTGTTTGCTCATCCCTAATAGGATCGGACAACACGATAGAGTTACCTTGCATATGTGGTCATATTAATAAATGGAAACCGCCCCATGATAATAGCGACCTTTTCTGTATTGGGTGTGGGAGTTCATACAACATAATGGCTATGGACGGAGATCCTGGCTACATCATCACTAGTAACGGTCCAGCGAGAGTCATTGGTTCAAGTGCCCCTGATTTTAAAGATTTGCCTTTTAGCAAACAGCAGGAACTTATGCAGAAAGTAGCTGAGCTTAAAAAAAGTTCAAAAGACAACTAACAATCTGCTGGTAGGGACAGCCAGGGCCGAGCCGTTTTGAAAGGTTTCTATGAAATTGTAATTTTAAACATTTAACAAAGGCCGTGGAAGCCCTGGCTGCCCCACAGCAGCACTTGTTATGGTGCAATAATTACAGTAAGGGGAAAGAAGAGGTAGCCGAAGACTATGAGCGATTCTATTAAGCTCCATGTCATTCACTGTGGCCAGGTTCAAGTTGATATTGCATTGCCTTTCAAACAGAAGACCTTGAATCCTGTGGCTTATACTGGACTATTCAGATCAAAAAGACATCAAGTTATACTTCCTGTTTCATCTTATCTCATTGAACATCCGAAAGGACTTATTCTGATAGATACCGGTTGGCACACAGATGTCAGGAACAATCAAGTCAAATATCTCGGTCGGTTGCATTACATGATCGGTAAGGCCATACTTCCCCAAGGACGGGCCATAAACGAACAGCTTAGTCAACTTGGAATAAAACCAAAAGATTTAGACTATGTTATTTTAAGCCACCTGGATACTGATCATGTCAGTGGTTTGAAGTTACTATCTGAATCAAAAAACATAATGGTCAGTGAGGAAGAACTGCGGGCCGCTAATAAAAGCAAACTGCGTTATATTCACCATATGTGGGAAGACGTAGATGTAAAACCATTTCATATGGCGGTATCGGAATACGGCCCTCAAGAGCGGTCATTTAATCTGTTCGGTGATGATTCGGTTATATTTGTTCATGTCCCTGGACATAGCCATGGTTTAGTTGCGACCGTAATACAAAGAAATGATAAATTTGTTATGTTAACAAGTGATTGTGGCTACGCAACAAAGTCGTGGGAACAATTGATTCTGCCTAGTGTAATGGTTAACAAGAAACAATTGACATACTCACTGCGATGGGAAAGGGAAATGTCGCAAAAAAAGAACTGTATAAAAGCCATTGCAAACCATGATACAGATATAGAGCCACACATAATTGAAATATGATTATTGAAAACCACATAACCATGCTTTTTTGCAGCGGAGCGCAAAAAACCGCGCCCGCTGAAAAGCGCCGTTCGCTTTCGGAGAATAATGAAACCAGGATCGAAAGATAAGAAAATAGAGATATTAATTTCTGGAATAGAGCTTTCGGAATTACAACGCCATACTTCCTCAATGGTTGAGGCTTTTGGTCTTGATCGCCGAATTGACAATTATCAAGGGAAGCGTCCTATAGGGTTTTATAGATGGGATTTAGACTGTCTGATAGATGTCATAGATATTGCCTTGGATGACCCAAGGGATTATCCTGATAGAAATAGCGAAGAATATAAGGCATTAAAAAAACTACATGTTCGATTGAAAGATGAATATCAGAGAAATTTTGATTAATCAAAAAGCGAACAAATCACTGGTGCCGACCCAAAAAGCTGGGCGGCACAGTTCAACCGTTCGGTGGCAAGGTAGAGCACACAGTCATAGGAAAAGTCAAATCTGACACAATATGCCCTCTCTGTCGAAGTCACTTGATAAACAGATGGCATTGTACTGGGGGAGTGAATGTCACTTAGGATGAAAGATGAGCGTGAAAGGATTACTCCATCAACCTTCATGCGGCAGCTGCGTCCTGAATATTATTCTGACACGGCCGATCGAACAACTTACCAACTTGACGCGCCGACATTTGAATATCACCTCGACACAATCACGGCGCGTAACCAAACCCACCAGTTCGAAATCTTTTGCCGCAAGCTGTGCGAGCGCACAATCTGCCCAAATCTAAAACCCGCTACCGGGCCGGAGGGTGGCGGAGACAGTAAAGCCGATACCGAAACTATTCCGATCGCTGAAGAGATCGCAACCCTCTATTATGTCGGCGAGCCCAATGCCTGTAGAGAGCGCTGGGCATTCGCTTTTAGTGCAAAGAGGAAATGGACAGAGAAAGTACGCAGCGACGTGACCGGTATAGTCGCAACTCACCGCGGATATCAGAAAATTTACTTCATTACCGCGCAGTTCGCACGTGCCAAGGTTCGCGCCCGCTTTGAGGACGAACTCACTAAGCAGCATGGCGCGAATGTCATTATTCTCGACAGGACATGGATCGTAGAGCAAGTCATCAACGGCGACCGCAAGGATCTCGCATTCAATTATCTGGGCGTAGGACAGGAGATAGCAGACACGTGTCGTATAGGCCCATCTGATTATTCTCGCGCGCAGCAGCTCGACGATATCGAGAGAGAACTCTGCAATCCGCAGTCATTTGAAGGCATGAAGCTACAGCGCGTGACCGAGGCTTTGGTCGCAGCTAAGCTGTCTCGTAATCTTGAACGGCCCCGGACTGAGACTGATGGGAGGTTTGTGCGTGCTATTCGCCTCGCCGAAGCCGATGGAACATACCGACAGCGGCTCGAGGCGAGCTATGAGCGAATCTGGACAGGCTTTTGGTGGTTCGATGACATTACGCTTCTGAACACTAGTTACGACAAGTTCGAGACTCTCGCGCTGGAGACTGATCATGCAAGGAACCTCGAGTTACTATGTAATCTCGCTCAGCTCCTATTCAACGCAGTTATCCACGGCCACCTAACTGCCGACGAAGCCAACCTTGTTGAGCGTGTTGCACGGTTGACCCATCGACTGGACGCTATGGCCAAAGACACCGAACGTCCAAACAATGCCTTGGAAGCGCGAACCTCGTTACTGCTGATACGGGTAAATCAAGCCATTATCGATAGCGATCCTGCCGCACTTGTCGAGCTTTGGCCTCAATTTTCTGAGGTCATAGAACAGGCGAAGGGATTGGGGGAGTTTACTGCGGATCGCTTGATACAAATGATCGAAGTCTTCGGCAATGTCGCGGCCAACGACCCCGGCTATGCCAACCTCGTCGACCAGCTCTCGACATTTGTTTCGGAGCGCACCAGCGAGGCCCAAGGCGCACTTGTCCTTCTCAAGCGTGCCCAGCAGTTGGACTTCGAAGACTGTTTCGAAATGATACGCTTGCTTGGCAGAGCTGGTCATCAGCTCACCAAGAAAGAATACACAGGGTCCCTGATTGAGGCGATGCGGTTGCTTTCGCTTGCATATCGCAGCGCCGGTTTGCTCTGGGCGGCTCGCGCCAGCTGCATCTTTGCGATCGCATCGATCTTTATAGAAGCCGAAGAGTACAGCAACCTTCCCGCTTCGGTTGTGCCCACTATTATGTTACTCGGTTGGATCACGGTCGAGCTTCGGCATTTACCCGATACGTTCGAGGCCATACGGCTGGTTCGGGGGTGTGTCGCCACCCTACCTCTCAGCGATTCGTCGAAAGAGCTCGCAGATAAGCGCTTGCAGGAATTCGATATGGTGCTCAGCAGCCAGATCATGAACTTTACGGAGGCTGAACTCCAACAATCTGCCGGACTCCCCGACGTGTTGGGTGGTCTCGGCCTGCACCACAGCCGATCATCGCTCCTTTACGCGCTAGGTTATGAGCAGAAACTGCGCGACGAAGGGTGGATCCCGTCTAAAGAAACGCCAGAAGAAGTAGCCGAACTATTTACTCTGCTCGCGAGCCAACCCGCTTCAGAGAATCTGCGTAGTATAGTCATCATCAATGAACCGAGATCTCAGAGCTATGTATCGATGGTGTTGGGTATACGAATCGAGGTACAGCATCAAGGATCCGAAGCTGCAACGCTCGCCGCTGAGGCAGTGATCGGTTCGATTGAAGCACTATTTGCGACCACGATTAATTTTGATGCCCCGCCGCATACAGAGGCGTTCACCATCATGATTGAAGAGAACGCCGACGGTTCTGCGCCTACCTTCACCGTCGATCCAGAGCAAATGACGGCGGCTGTTCACTGGCCCTCTGGTTTGCTGCCTGCGACATATGGGAAACAAGACGAAATCCAAAAAATGCTCGTGAGTCTCGCAGGAACCATCTTTACTGTCACTTGCGCTGTAAAGGACATAGATGCCATCTTCACACGCTTCTTCAGCGACGATGCGGTACTCCACCGAATCGCAATGATCGCGGTGGCCGGGAATAGCCACAGTCGATTATTCGAAACCAGCGTAACTCGGCTGAGTGACTGGACAGAGTTGACTGAGAATACATTCTCCCTACAGCCTTTACATCCCAAAATCGTCCGCCGTAAGCTCAAGTCGAGGGAGGATGAGAGAGAAGAAAAGGAGCAGCCAGCTGTCAACATAGGAAATTTGATCCCATCGAGGGACCATCGCGACCTCACAGTACACTCGATCATTGACATTCATTTATGGGACCGCGCTGGCTGGTCTGGAACCGCCTTCGCCGATTGGGGTGCACCCTATCCCCCCGCGATCGCTCTGCTATTTACCGACGCCGACGCGGGCAGGAAAATCTTCGAGCGGTGGCAAGAACGCTTTGGCCGGATTGATAAGCAGGATGATATATACTTGGCAATAGTGCGTGGCATCTCTTCAGACAATCCCGCTCACTATCGAGTTTTGATTACTTCGAACATGAGGCCCAAGGACGAGTTGCCCAACGGGCAGCAACTCATGGTCGTATGCCGAATGAATACGATGCACGCGGAATCCGATGCTAACCTCGTTCATTTTCTCGAAGCGTATGGCAGATCCGGAAGATACGCGTTACTTCCTGCTGTCTGGAAAGGCGAAGGGAAACCCGAGTTTCTTTCAGACCTGACAATCTTTAAACGAAAATTGAGCGTTAAAGAAGCGTCCGAGATTGGCGACAATGACATCGAGATGATGGCGCTCAAACCAGATCACGATTTTAATCGGTAATGCGAACGCTAACTGAGTTGCCGCTTTTGTTGAAGACGGGCTTTTGCAGAGCATAATGTGATTCCAGTGTCATCGAACCATGCCATTCACTTGGATGGGGATTCCGCTATGCTTCATCCCCACCGGTGATGGCCGCGAACATTACGATAGAAAGGAGTAATCATGAAGGTATGGATCAAGTCATTTGACGTTGAGATGCAAGTAAAATCCAATGGCATTGAACTCGAAGTTCGCTCAACAGATGACGAACAGCAACTCGGAGACTGTTACGCCACAATGACTGGACTAATTTGGTGTGAAGGAAAAACAGACAAGAAAAATGGCGTGAAAGTCAGCTGGCCAGATTTTATTGCTATCTGCAAGACAAAAAAGACTTTAAAGGCTGCCCTGAAAGCTGCAAAAGCATTGGAATGATAAAAAGTCATTCTAACCTTTCATTCCAGCGGACGCGCACCAGCACGCTCCGTTCTCGTGAAGTCCGAGGGTCGCGTTCTCAGTGCCACCGCGCCGCTAAATTTAGCGTTAAGTGCATAAAATGAACGACAAGCCATACACTAAAAAAGAAATATCGAATGTAGGTGATGGGCTCCCCGATAGAGGATTATTTTGTCCGAAATGCAAGGTGCATATTCCGTTATTCGAAGATTTAAAACCTTCTGATGAACATAGAATTAGAAGTTTGATTCGAAGTAACAGAAAAATAATGGCGACAGAAGAGCTTAGAGTTATAACTGGTTGCCCTTTAAGTTGGGCAAAAATATGGGTCACTCATTCTGGGAAACCAACGGCAGAGTACAATGACACACCTTGTCCATATTGCGGTAAGCCACTGCGCACGTCTTTGGCCAAACAGTGTCGTCATTGCAAAACAGATTGGCATGATCCAAACAATATAAAAAAACTCGGGAGCACTTAACCTGCTCTTCCAGCGGAGCGCAAACAGCCGCGTCCGCTGAAAAGCGGCGTAGGGCGAGCGGATTTCATATGATCTTCGGTAATACAGATTCTATTTCGATTGAGATTCACCATGAACCTGAAGGTCCTGAATGGATTGGCTTTGGCCGTATGTGTGTATATATACAGGGCAATGTTTTAGGGGATATCACTGAGAACCACTGTTCGCTATTCCATGCAGTTGAACGCATTTATGAAGTGTCTTTGCAATTAGATGACTTATGGGATGATCGCTTTATCGGGCATACACCAGAAGAGATATTCAGCTGGATCGATGCTGTTATTTATTCCGGAGATATTGTGGACTGCCAAGGTCGAACTGAGAGGTTTGATTTCCTCACTAATACAGGTGAGCAATTTGATGGTTTCAAAAGCTTCGTCTACTGTGAGCCTGCGGGTAAGGTATATGTTCCCTTTCGGAACAATAACGGGCAACTATTTGAGCCATCATGTGAGAGATCTGAATTCAGAACTGTTGCGGGGAATCTACAATATTGGTTCAAAAACGAAACTAAAAGATAGCGCCCAACAAGGGGCTGTTGCCGACTCGGTTCCCTCGCGGCAAAGCCCCGGCGTTATAAAACATGAAGCGATTTCTCAATATTATTTTGCCAATTGTCTTTGTTGCTATAGCTGCTGTTTATCTTAATAGTGCAGCTTTTAGCGTTTGGGTATCTGGCGGTCCACCAAATGATTACCCAGAAGTTTGGGCATACAGGGCTATGCGGCATTTCTTTTATGGAGCTGGTTTTTTTGTTTTAGCAATAACAGTTTTTTGGGCACTCAACGCGAACGCCAAAAGAATAAAGGTTAAATGCGTTATAGGCTCTATTGTTGCACTTATTCTGTTTTCTGCGCCACATTTGAAGGAGTTTATCGAAATTGATTCTTGTCTTGATCATGGTGGCAAGTGGAACTACAGTTATCATCGCTGTGAGAAATGACTTCTTTATAACATTGCAGTTCAGAGGGACAGCGTTATATACCAGGATATATCGGACAAATGAATAATGAACATGGTGCAGTGTATGAGATTCGGGGCTTTTCAGCCTTGCCAGCCGAAGCGGTAAAACAATTTGAAAACGCTTTTCTAAAGACTTTTCTGAGGAAAGGGGCTGTTGCCGGGAGCATTCACAGCAGTGGCTGGATGCGAGTTTATGTTGACCGAAATTCCGAGTATCCTGATCTTGATTTGGAGATTTTGCCGGAAGGCAGATTGCTTGTTTGTGATATGGATGTGCATAATGCCGATTTATTAAGACAACTTTCCAGCCTTATGAATGAATTCCAAGGGCTTTCTCTGATTAAACTCCTTGATGCAGCCAACGGTGATACTGTGACGGATTTATGACATATCTAGCGGATCGAGCGGTTGTCCATGGGGTCCAAGCAAGCTTATCCGCCGCGGCCAATGCTCATCCGCGGAGCGTTATGTGTCTCAAATAAAATATGAAACCAGAATCAATTTTTATTTCGCCATTCGAGCATGTTGTTGAAAGATTAAGAAAATATAAAAACAGAAGTGAGTTTGTTTGTGATATACCGAAACCTTAATTCATTTTTATATTGGCCTAATCCTGTTGAAGATCTTAAAGAGGTCAAGAGGATTTTGAAGCCCAAAGGAATTAAACGGTGATACAAAGATATGAAAATAAAAGATCTGGGTTTTGACCAATGGTTTGAAAATTATTCCACTGAATTCCTCCAGGAGGGTTGCGGCTTTGCCCGCATATCCGCAGTTAACCGCGGTTCCTATCTTATCATGAACGAATCTGGAGAAATTCCGGCTGAGTTGACAGGGAAGCTTTTATATCAGATTGAAAGTTCCATGGATCTGCCATGCGTTGGTGATTGGGTAACAGCATATAATTACAATGATGACACGGCAGCCATTATCCACAGGGTGTTTCCGCGAAAGACCTTCCTGCGGCGTAAGTCCGCGGGTGAAAACGTCGACTACCAGATGATTGCAGCCAACATAGATACCGCATTTATTGTTCAGTCATGCCATTTTGACTTTAATCCTAATCGCTTGGATCGGTACTTGATAATGGCGGCAGATGGCCATGTTGAACCGATTGTCCTTCTCACAAAAACAGATCTGATTCCACAGGACGAATTGGATCAGAAGCTTTCAATCATCAGCTCTGTTTCAAAAGTGAGCGTGCTCGCGCTGAGCAGCATCACCGGAATCGGCTTCGATGAGTTTGAACAGATGCTCTCCCCTGGCAGGACTTACTGTCTTCTTGGTTCATCGGGTGTTGGGAAGACGACGCTCATCAACCGCCTCATTGGCCGGGAAACCTTTCACACCAAAGCCGTCAGCGGCACGGGAGAAGGCACCCATACGACTTCCCGCCGTCAGCTCATTGTGCTTAGCCAGGGTGCAATGTTGATCGATACGCCTGGTATGCGCGAGGTGGGCATTGTCGGTGCAGGCGATGGGATCAATGTCGAGTTCGAAGAATTTGCCGCTCTTTCCTTACATTGTCGATATGCGAATTGCAGCCATAAACACGAACCCGGCTGCGCCGTCCAGGCCGCAATCAAAAGTGGCGATTTGAGCGAAGATCGCTATTCAAACTATCTCAAAATTAAAAAGGAATCCGAGTTCTACGAGATGTCATATCTGGACAAACGGAAGAAGGACAAGGCTTTTGGGAAATTTATAAAAACAGTAAAAAAGCAGATGAAGGACTGATATCAGAAGACCACCGAATCGAAAAAGGGCAGGCTCATTATGAAGCACAAGGAGGTGCGTAATTTTGAAATAGATGGTTCAGGTGAAAAAATTGACCCATGGGCACGCGAGGTAACCAGCTCTGCTGGAAAAAGCGTGGTGGTGGATGAGGAGGAATATCAGTGGCAGTGTAATGACTTTGTCATGCCGCCATGGAATGAGTTGGTCATTTATCAAGTGCATCCATGCACTTTTCCAGACCAGATCCGCCGGCCCATAGACCAGTTGTACGATGTCGCCGAGGATCTATGGTACCTTAAGGAGCTTGGCGTCAATGCTATCCAGCTCCTGCCGACCTCAGAGTTTGCCGGAAATATATCATGGGGATATAATCCTTCGAATATTTTTGCCGTTGAATCTTCGTATGGCGGCCCGAGCGCGCTGAAATATCTGATAGACCAGGCACACTCCAATGGTATCGCGGTGCTTTTGGATGTTGTTTACAACCACCTTCAAGCCGATGCAAGCATTGGTCTGTGGCAGTTCACCAGATGGAATGAAAATTCACTCGGCGGTGTTTTCTTTTACAACGATTGGCGTGCGACAACGGAAGGTTTTGGCGATAACCGTCCTGATTTCGGGCGTCCGGAAGTCAGAGACTTCCTGCGTGAAAATGCGCTGATGTGGCTCAATGAGTATCGCGTCGATGGGCTGCGCTTTGACTCTGTCGGCAATATCCGCAATGTCCATGACCGAGATGATGATCCAGGCAGTGACTTGGCGGACGGTTGGTTACTGCTGCGATCAATTAACAACTCCGTCAATGCCTCCCAGCCATGGAAGATCATGATTGCCGAGGATTTAAAGAGCAATGCCGGAATTACCCAGGGCACAGACGGTGACTGGCAAGGCGGAGCCGGGTTTGATTCGCAATGGGAAGAAAAGTTCTATGGTGCTGTCTGCGGTGCTTTGACGCGCTTTCAGGACATGGACCGTTCAATCGTACAAGTGGCATCGGCACTAAAGGCTAATTTTAACGGCGATGCTTTCCAGCGTGTTATTTACCTGGAAAACCATGACAAGGTGGCAGATAAAGAAGCTCGGCCCGGCCGCCTGCCAGACCAGATTGAACCTGGAAATGTCGACGATGGTTGGTATGCCAAAAAGCTTAGTACCCTTGGAGCAGTACTGCTATTCACAGCTCCGGCAATACCGATGATGCACCAGGGACAGGAATTACTAGAATGGCGCAGGTTCGGCGATAACCCGGAAAGAAATGGGGTCGACTGGAACCGATTCTGTTCAAAACCGGATTGTGCGACCTGTCACGCTAATTATTCATGTGAGCCCAACGGAAAATTTTTCGGCATTTTTCGCCTCTATCGAGATGTGATCAAGCTACGTCGAAATTGGTTCAATTGCACTCGCGGCCTGAGAGGAAGGCACATCCATGTGTTTCATGTGCATGAGAAAAACAAAGTATTGGCTTTCCATCGTTGGGAAAATGGCGGGCCGCGGGACGATGTGATCGTGGTCGCCAACTTTGCTGATCGAACGTACAGCAACTATATCATCGGATTGCCGCGCGAAGGGCATTGGCGCGTACGCTTCAACAGCAACTGGACTGGTTATGATTCGGCTGCCCATGATATCGCGACATTTGATTTGGATGCAATCAGCGGTGATTGGGATGGGCTTAATTTCCAAGGCAATCTGAATATTGGCCCATATGCTGCGATAATTCTCTCGCAGGATTGACCCGATTGCCGGACCTGTCCGGCCAGAACTTGAGTTGCGATTTGACGCTATGTGCCCGTGAAAAGAGCACGGAAAGTTCCGGTTCAGCGGTTCATCGTAAGGCTTTTTTTCAGCTTTGGATAGCTTATTTTCGGCCTTATCGCGGCTGGAAGCCGCTCCCACAATGGAGGATGGCCGAAACGATGATCAAGGCCTTATTTTCCTATGATGCGGATTCCGCCAAGTTTCTTCAGTGATTTCGGTGTAAATGAGAGAAAAGACGCCATGGTGAGCGCTGATGAGCCGAGCCTTCCTGAAGCATGGTACGCCTTTAACAAAAAGCCGGAAGGGTCCATTGTATTCATTGTAAGTTGAAATACCGCTTCTTTGAGCAGGTTCAGGGCAACGCCGGCAAATACCGTTTTGTTATAGATAAGAAATGCATCCAAATCGCCGAAGGATACCAGCATGGGTTTGGAGGATGGCTGGAAAGCCGTTAACGATTTTCCGGAATGATGCCGGCTAATATTTTCCGCGGCCGTTTTCCCCATATCCAGTGCATGATAGGCCTGCTTACTCACAGGCTCCGGCGTGCCGGCCGCATCACCGGCCACGAAAATATTCGGATATGTGACATGCTGTAGTCCCGCATTTACAGGCGTCCATTGCTCCATGGACGCTGACAAGCCCGATTCAAATAAAAGCGCCGGGGGTATGTTGCCACCTGTCCAAATAGTGATCTGTGAAGGGATTCTGGTGTTATTCGATAACACCACCGAATGTTTCCAAACGCGGGTTACATGGATGCCGTTATGAAATACAACCGGATAGGGGCTGCACAAGCGACGAAGTTCTTTGTCCATATCCCCTGGCGCATCATTCATCATTCTCCCTCGTTTTTCGATCATGTGAACCTGAATGGCTTTTTTATCTTTGTATTTTCGGAGTATTTCCCCCAGCGCCTCCACACCTTCAAACCCGCCACCCACAATAATGATTGAAACAGACTTGTTTTTTCCGCTAAACTGCTTGAGTCGATCTCCAATGGCTTGACAATGGCTGACGGTTTTAAACGGCATGGCATGCGTGCCGGCGCCTTTGACCCTATGCATATTCGTCTGACCGCCGATGGCGAGAAGGCAGTAATCATAAGACAGGCGTTTGCCGGAATTTGTGACTATCGTATTTTTTTCAGGCATGATCGTTGTCACGGCTTCAGGGATAAAGGCATGGCCTGCGTGCTTGATGATGGCCTTTTTGGGAAGCCGCAACAAGTCAGGGGTCTTAAGACCGGATACGAGTTCGTGAATGTTGGGTGAAAATTCGAACCATGGCCGAGGATCGACAACCGTTACACGAAACTTTTGGGGCAAAGACAGGGCTGCTTTTAAACCGGCGAAATTGGCGCCCACGATAACAATTGACGGAAGTGAACCATGAGAACGATTTTTATGTATTTTTTTAACCATATTCAAGATGATCTATTCTCCTTTTCCTCCAATAAGGCTATTAAGAAATTTTATATTCGATCTCTGGAGGTAAAGTCGAATAGTTTTTCCTTATTGAACAACAAATGAAAATAGTCACCGCCGCCATTATTATAAGGGATGAAAAAGTTTTGATCGCCCGCCGCAAGGCCAATGAGAAACTCGAAGGCTTTTGGGAATTTCCTGGTGGCAAGATAGAAAACGATGAAAATCCACAAGAGTGTTTAGAAAGGGAGTTGATAGAAGAATTGGGCGTGAGATCCAAAGCCGGTGAGATCATTGCCGAAAGCGAATACCGATACGATCATGCCGCGATTAAACTTTTGGCGATTCTTACAACTCTTATTGACACTGATTTCACCTTGCATGTCCACGATAAGGCGGAATGGGTACGGCTTCATTCTTTACTCGATTACAAATTGGCTCCCGCCGACATCCCGATTGCAAAGGTTATCATGGAAAAATATAGTAATGCCCATCAACAGGATGACTAGTCGCCAATATTGGAGAATTTCTTTTCCAGCATGATTTTCAAGATAGTGCGATCGGTTTCCAGCATGCCCAGGGTGGCCAGCACCCCCACGTTTTTCATGGTTTGCTCAGGGGTGAAACCGATGATGCCGTCGGTGGGCAGGACGGCGACGCCTTGCAGGGCGAACAGGGCGGCCTGAACCGCGGCACCTGCGGCTGTGGATAGTTTGAAGGCGCAGCCGGCCTTGGCCCCGTCGCAGATCACGCCGGCCAGATCCTCGATGATATTTTTGATGGCGTCGGCGATGTGGTGGATGGACCCGCCCAAAAGACAGGTCACGCCCGCGGCGGCGCCCGCGCCCGCGGCAATGGAGCAGCCGCATAAGGCCCCCAGGCGGCCGGTGTGGGCCTTGATATAGGCGGTGATGATGTGGCTGAAGCCGATGGCTTTCAGCACTTCAGCTTCGGTGGTATCCACAAAATCACTCACGGCCTTGATGGGCAAGGTGGCGGTCAGTCCATGATTGCCGCTGCCGGCCGAGGTCATGGCCGGCAGTTTGACACCGGCCATGCGGGCATCGGCCGCCGCTGAAGTATAAATTTTGGCGGCCAGAACCATGTCGTTGCGGATCAATTTCTGGATGGCCATGCGTTTCAGGGCCATGCCCACCCCGTAGCCGGGACCATGTTTGATGCCGTATTCCGCCAGTTGCAGATTCAGGTCCAGGCCTTTTTTAAGAAAGACCAAGTCCTCGGCATCGAACTCATCCGCCATCTCAAACAACCGCACCAATGAAAGGTCCTTGAGCCAGTCTTCCAGCAAGGCCAGATCACTTTTCTGTCTGTGCCTGGGTATGCTGACCAACGGCGAGTCCGTTGCTTTTTTTCCGTTGAGGGACAAAGCCGTAATGTTGTCGTGAAGCTCGCGGATGACCGATTCGGCTGTATCGCCGCCGCTGCGGATGATGGTTTTGATGTAGAGCCCCTGCTGATCCTGGAGCAAGTTGACCTTCACCTTGCCGGCAGAAAGCAAGGCCGCGGCTTTGCGCACATCCTCTTTATCAATGGTGTCCAGAACTTCCAGCTTGCGATGGGGATCGCCGCCCAGGGCGCCCAAGGCCGCGGCGGTGTCAAGACCTTTCAGTCCTCCAGTGCCCGGGATGGATACGGCCAGGCCGTTTTTGTAGATGTTAGGATCCACCCAGATCTCGATGGAACTGATTTTCTGTTTTTTCAGCAAAGAGGCGGCCGCGGCAGCGCATAGGGCAATGGCCCCCGGCTCGGTGCAACCCAGGGCCGGCGCTACTTGGATTTTCAGGATGTCTTTTGCGGTGAACAGCATTGGTGTCATCCTTTCCCGAATAAAAAGCGGAATGGCCCAAGCCTCAGTGGCCGGCGAAAAACCACCAGAAAAATTTATAAGCCGGGATGAAAATGGGCTTTAAAATCATGGAGAGAATGGGAATGTTCAAAGCCCATTCAGCCAGCATCATGCCCATGAAAATCATTGGAACCACTTTCATGCTGCGGACATAGCGCTGTAGCGGTTCACCACTGAGAACCGCCATGACGATGCGGGAGCCGTCCAGGGGATAAATCGGCAGCAGGTTGAAAACCGCCAGGCCGATGTTGATGCTGAAAAGAATGCTGAGAAAAGTCGCCAATCCCGTGTCAAGGGTGCTGATGCCCAAACGAAAACACAGGCCGGTCACGGCAGCCAAGGCTATGTTGGCCAAAGGACCGGCCGCGGCCACAATGCCCATATCCCGTTTGGGATTGTATAGATTGCGTGAATCCACCGGAACCGGCTTGGCCCAGCCGAATGGCCCGAACAGCAGCATGGCGGCTCCCAGCAAATCCAAATGGGCCAGGGGGTTCAAAGTGATTCGGCCTTCTCTTTCCGCAGTATCGTCCCCCAACTGCCTGGCCGCATAAGCATGGGCCAGTTCGTGGATGGTGAGGGACAACAGGATCGCCGGGATGCGCAATAGCATGAACAAAACATCTGAACCCATCAGGTCGGGCTTTCTTTTAAAAAAAGGTCTGTGCTGATATAGCGCTCGCCGGTGCTCGGCAGAATGACCACGATCTGTCTACCCTGGTTCTCTTCCTCCCGGGCCACCTGCAAGGCCGCCCAAACAGCGGCACCGGAGGAAATCCCGCACAAGAGTCCTTCCATGGCGGCCAGCTTGCGGGCGGTATCAAAGGCATTGTCATTGCTCACGGTAATGATTCGATCAATGACGGCGGTATTGAGCACGGCCGGCACAAAGCCGGCGCCGATGCCCTGGATCTTGTGGGGTCCGGGGCTCCCGCCCGACAGTACCGGGGAAGCTTCCGGCTCCACGGCCACGGCCTTGAAGCCGGGCTTGCGGGCTTTCAACACTTCGGATACCCCGGTGATGGTTCCGCCCGTACCGACCCCGGACACAAAAATATCCACTTTACCGGCGCTGTCCTGCCAGATCTCCTCGGCAGTGGTTTGACGATGGATGGCCGGATTGGCCGGATTGGAAAACTGATCCGGCATAAAGGCATTCTGGGTTTCCGCCAAAATTTCCTTGGCTTTGGCAATGGCCCCTTTCATGCCGTCCTTGCCGGGGGTCAGAATCAACTTGGCGCCCAGGTGGGCCAGCAGTTTTCTGCGTTCCTGGCTCATGGTCTCCGGCATGGTGAGAATCAGGGGGTATTGCTTCACGGCGCAGACAAAGGCCAGGGCCAGTCCGGTATTGCCGCTGGTGGGTTCCACGATGGTGGTGCCCGGCCTGATCCGGCCGTCGGCTTCGGCCGCCTCGATCATGGCTTTGCCGATGCGGTCTTTAACGCTGCCCAAAGGATTCTGGAATTCCAGCTTGGCATAGATTTCCGCCTTGGCCCCTTGGGCAATGCGATTCAGCCGCACCAAGGGAGTACTTCCGATGATCTGGGTAACATTGGCATGTTGTTTCATGGAGCAATCCTCCAAACTTTAGTCACTTTCTTTATTTATTATCTGTATCGAGTCCCCCACCCGGATCAACCCGCCTGCCAGCACCCGGCCGAACACCCCTTCCCGGGGCATGATGCAATCGCCGGCCTGGTAGTAGATGGCACACTTATTGTGGCATTCCTTGCCGATCTGGGTGATCTCCACCCGGGCCGTTTCTCCCAGGCGCAATTGGGTGCCCACGGGCAGGGCTTTCCAATCCACCCCGGTGGTGGCGATGTTTTCGGCAAAATCGCCGAAGCCCACGTCCAAGCCCTTTTCACGGGCGGCTGCAATGTTTTCGTAAGACAAAAAACTCACCTGACGATGCCAGGTGCCGGCATGGGCATCTCCTTTAAGACCATGCTCGACGATCAGCTCGGCCTCGGGCACGGTCTGCTTGCGGGTGCCTTTTTTCTTGCTCACGGCAATCGCTACGATTTCAATGTTTTTTTGTTCCAAAATTCCCATCCTGAAAATTCTTTATCTATCCCGCCACTCGTATCCCGTATCCCGCATTCTCCCAAAACCTCCAGCCCGGAAGGCCTTAATCTACCTTATTTGCATTCTGCTTGCAACAGATTCCATTGAATTTCGTCCAGTGTCCTGATACAGTAATCCAAGCAACTTTGCCTTAATTCCCAATCGTTTTGCACTGGCTGGGCAAAGCGGGCATTGGTTGCTGTTACGGTCAGATCGCAACTTGGAGCCGCTCCCACAAAGGGGGCTGACTGAAAAGCTAATCATGGCCATGAAAAAAATCAACAAGGAGCGCGGCGTGGACATCTATGTTGATTTCAAATCCATTACCGGCCTGTTCTTCCAGGCGGAACAAGAAAACCGCCGATTTCTGTTCGAGCATGAAGTTTACGAGCTGCTGCGGCTTTCCGGTGCGGAAACACCGCCCCGCTTCTTCTTGCTGGCCAAGGACGCCCGCCTGAATCCGGATCAGTTGACTGCGTTGCCGGGAACGGAAGTGATCATCAAGGTGGTATCGCCATTCATCACCCATAAAAGCGATGTGGGCGGCGTACGCATCACCAAAAAAGACCCGGAAAAAATTCTTTCCGCCATCCGGGCCATGCAATATGAAATCCCGGCTGCTTATACCCAAATGCTGGAGAGGAACCCACAGCTTACACCGCCTGTATACCAGGGATTGAAAGGAACCGCGCTGTCATCCGCAGTCGCTCAGGATATCAAGGGCATGCTCATCTGCCAATATATCCAGGATGTCACTGCGGAATTCGGCCATGAGCTGATCGTGAGCCTGAGAAGAACCAGGGAATTCGGCATGATCATCACTGCCGGGCTAGGCGGAACCGACACGGAACTTTACGCCGAAAACCTGAAAAAAGGTCAGGCGGCCGTGGTGGCTTCCACGATCATGACCGACGGCCCCTCTTTTTTCAACCTCTTTAAGCAAACCATTTCCTATAAGACCTTGGCCGGCCTGACCCGCGGGCATAAGCGGGTGGTCACGGACGAACAATTGCTGGAATGCTTTTCCGCCTTCATTGCCCTGGGCAATCATTTTTCCCCTTTGAATCCGGACGCCGGATTTGTGATTGAAGAACTGGAAATCAATCCCTTCGGCTTTGCCGAATACCTGATGCTGCCCCTGGACGGTCACTGCCGCTTTTCCAAACCCCAGGCCCTTGCTGTTCCAAGTCCCATTGCCAAAATTCACAACCTGCTCCATCCCAAGGACATCGCCATCATCGGTGTTTCGCGCCAAACCATGAATGTGGGCCGCATCATTCTCCAAAACATTCTGGCCAATGGTTTTAATCCTGCCCATGTTCACATCATCCACCCCACGGCCGACAACATCCAAGGGCTGCCGGTGGTGCCCGCCCTTGGCGACTTGAAAATCAAGGTGGATCTCCTGGTGCTGGCCGTGGAGGCGGAGCAGGTACCGGAACTGGTGCATCAGATCATCAGTCGGGACGCGGCTGAAACCGTTCTGTTGATTCCAGGGGGCTTGGGCGAAAAAAAAGGCAGCACCGGCCGCAGCCGGGACATTGAAGAAGCCATCCGCGCCTCCCGGAGCCTGCCGGGCGGCGGCCCTTTGTTTGTGGGCGGCAACAGTTTGGGGGTCCTGTCCCACCCTGGAAAATACGACACCTTTTTCATTCCAGAGGACAAGCTTCCCAAGCACCGCGGCGACCATCCCCGCACCAGCGCCTTTATCAGCCAGAGCGGGGCATATATGATCACCCGCATGAGCAAACTTTCGTTTCTGGACCCGGCCTATGCGGTTTCCATCGGCAATCAGATCGATATGACCGCCGGGGAAATGATTCACTTCATCAATCAGATGGATCAAATTCAAACCATCGCATCCTATATGGAAGGATTTCGCGATTTGGACGGCCTGAATTTCGCCCAGGCCATCCGCGCAGCGGTGCTGAACAACAAGGACGTGATTTTCTACAAGGCCGGCAGAACCCCGGAAGGCAAGGACGCCATGTCCGGCCACACCGCCTCCCTGGCCAGTGATTATATGGTCTGCGAGGCCTGTGTTGGCCAGGCCGGGGCCATGGTGGCCGGCACCTTCACTGCCTTTGAAGGGCTTTTCCGGCTTTCGGCCGCCCTGCGCGGAAAAACCATCGCCGGCAACCGGCTGGCCGCGGTGAGCAACGCCGGTTATGAATCCGTGGGCATTGCCGACAATATTCTGGGGGAAGACTACCGCCTGGAAATGGCCCCCCTTACGCCGGACACCCGTAAGGCCCTGAAAGAAATTTTAGCCGCCGCCGGGCTGGCCCAACTGGTGGACGTGAACAATCCCATGGATCTAACCCCCATGGCTACCGCCGCGGTCTATGAAGCCGTCATTGAAGCCCTGCTCCAGGATGATACCACGGATGCGGTCATTGGCGCCCTGGTGCCCTTGACCCCTCTGCTGCAAACCCTGCCGCCCAAGGTTTCACCGGCGCCCCCATTGCCGGACGAAAGTTTAGCCGGGCGCATCACCAAGCTGGCGGCGGGTTTTCAAAAGCCTTTGATCATCGTGGTGGACAGCGGCCCCTTGTACGACCCCCTGGCTGAAGCTTTCCATGCCGGTGGTCTGCCCATTTTCCGCTCCGCTGATCAGGCTGTCTGGGTCCTGGGCAAATATATTCATGGCCGCCTGAAAGCCCGGCAGATCATTCGCGACACATCGACTTGACAGATTTGATTATTACCGAGCCTTGAATTTAAATATAAGGAGTTCGTGATGGCAGAGGAAATACAAGCGAAAAACAAACGGCGGAAAAAAGTCCTGTTCTTCAATACGATTCTGATCTTGATCAGCTTTATCGCCACGCTGATGTCCACACTTTTGGTCAAACTGGCCGGTTTATCCAGCATAACCCATGGTCAGATTATTTTTTTATTTTTGGTTTCCGCAGGTGTGATGGCCTTGTATCTGATCGGCATCCGTTCCCTGACGGAAGTCACCAAAAGCACCGCCAATACCATTTTCTTTTCCCAATATATATTCTGGTTGTTGTTATATGTGGTCTGGGTTTTTTGGCTCAATGAGGCCCGCACCATGGGCCTTTTTTTCGCCATCCTGGGTCTTTGCTTTCTGATCGCCAGTTCCAATCTGCTTTGGTCGCTTTCCATCTCCATCATGCTGCCGCTTCTCCATCTCGGCGCGGCCTACACCGGTATTTATCATTTTCATCAAAGCGGCTCAATGAAACAGGATTTCTTCTATACCCTCTGTTTTCTTCCTTCGGCAATACTGATATCTTATCTCGCAGAGCAGTTCGGCCGGCAAAAAAAGGAGATTCTGAAAGCCAAAACCCATGCGGAAGAAACCAGGGATTCCCTGGGGGCACTTATCAAGAATGTAAGCCAAAAAATCGAAACCTTGAATTCCGCTTCAGAAGGATTGCTGGGCCTGTCCAAAAAAATGAATTCCACCACGGATGAAATTGCGGCCAAATCCATGGAAGTGACCTCGTCTTCTAAAGATATGAGTACCAATATCAATTCCGTGGCCGATTCCATGAACGAGACTTCAGACCGTATCGGTATGATTGCCACCTCCATTGAGGAAATGACTTCCACCATCAACGAAATTTCCCAGCATTCCGGCAAGGCCCAGGACATATCCAGCCAGGCCGTAAACCAGTCCATCGTGGTCTCCCAAAAAGTGGAGGACCTGGGCAAGGTCGCCCAGGAGATCGGCAACATCACCGAGGTGATCTCGGAAATTTCAGAGCAGACCAATCTGCTGGCTTTAAACGCCACCATCGAGGCGGCCCGGGCCGGTGAGGCCGGCAAGGGCTTTGCTGTCGTGGCCAATGAAATCAAGGAACTGGCCCGGCAAACGGCCCACGCCACTCTTAAAATCAAAGAGCAAATCAAGAGCATTCAAGGCACCACCGCCACAACGGCAAATGAAATCGCCGGCATTATGAAGATCATCAATGAAGTCAACGATATAATTTCCTCCATCGCCATGGCCATCAGCGAGCAGTCCTCCACCACTCGGGAAGTGGCCGACAATGTGGCCCAGACTTCCATGGGAATATCAGAAGTCAATAAAACGGCTGTCAGTGGCTCCAAATTCGCTACAGAAATCGCCAAGGCCATATCGGAAGTAAATGAGGATGTGGGCCGGATATCAGAGAGCAGCTCCCATGTAAACCAAAGCGCCGTCACCTTGGCGGAACTGGCCCAAGGCCTCAGCCGACTGACCCAGGAGTTCGTCAAGTAAGTTGGAAAAACAGGCTCTTGAAAAGCTGCGGCACGCCCTTTTGGCCTGGTATGCTGCTGAAAACCGCCGCCTTCCCTGGCGGCAGAGCAGTGATCCTTATGCTATCTGGGTTTCGGAAATCATGCTGCAGCAGACCCGGGTGGAAACCGTGATCCCCTACTACCAACGCTTTCTGGGACGTTTTCCCCAAATCCACACCCTGGCCCGGGCCGATTTGGAAACCGTTCTGAAACTGTGGGAGGGGCTTGGTTATTATGCCCGGGCCCGCAACCTGCACAAAGCTGCCGGGATCGTATGCCGGGAACATGGTGGAAGACTGCCTGAAGATCCGGAGCAGCTCCGCCGTCTTCCAGGTATAGGTGACTATATTGCCGCAGCCTTGGCAAGCATCGCTTTCGGCCGGCCGGCGGCGGTGGTGGACGGGAATGTCAAGCGCGTCCTGGCCCGCCTCTTTATGGAAAAAGCCGCGGTGAATGATTCTGCCGCCAAGCAGCGTTTTATGCGCCTTGCGGATGAAATCCTGGATCGCCATAATCCCGGCCAATTCAACCAGGCCATGATGGAGCTTGGACAAAGGATCTGCACTCCCCGCAATCCGGTTTGCCCTGTTTGTCCCATCCAGGCTTTTTGCCGGGCCTTTCAGGAACAGTCCGTCGCCGACTTTCCCCGACGGCTCCCAAGCAAAATACCTCCTTTGCGCAAAATGGTCTTCGTTCTGATCGCGCGGGAAGACCGTTTCTTGATCATCCGCCGTCCCAATCAAGGGCTTTTGGGGGGACTTTGGGAATTGCCCGGACAAGAATTCCAGGGAAGAAAAATCAGTCCGGAAAAAATGGCGGAATCGGTTCGAGGCCTGACGGGCCTGATCGTCACAACCCCGAAACTCTTGGGAAACGTCCGCCACGCCTATACCCATTTCCGGGTTTCCGCCGATCTGTATTGCTGCCGTTATCTTGAAGGTCGGATAGTTCTGGCCGGCCACACGGCTTATCAGTGGATTCATCCAGACGAATCAAGCCGCTATGCTTTCCATAAACTGATTCACAAAATGGGGGGAATGGTTACTGAATGCGGGATCACAAAGTTTTTCATTAACCGTTAGCAATCAGCAATTGATTATTAGTTATTCGCTGTTTTTGCGGGTTTTAACGATTAATAATCAATTGATAACGGTTAATTGTTAATGAAAAGACAGTGCGTTTCCCTTGCTGCCCCCAAGACCCAATGCGATGGCCTTGCCGTAGGGGCGGTTCGCGAACCGCCCCTAACCATCAGCTGGAAGTCCCGACCTTTCCTGCCGGCGAATCGCCTTTGGGAGAAAAGCGGGGTGAAAAAAAAGGAAAAAAACTCGATACCGACCCCGACCCCGAGAGGCTAGATGGCAGAGGTAAAATCCAATCACGAATCGCTTGGATAAAAGTTTGGTAATTAATGGCTGCATATTCCGCGTCAAGTTTACATGCGATTCCTTGAGCAGCGGCCTTTTCCCTTGACAGCCCGACTCGTTTTGCCTATAATCTTTTTCAAATCAAACAATTCCCTTTTCATACCCCAATTTGTTTTCCGGTAGGAAAACAAACGCAGAACTATTTGAATCATCCATCATAATCGAAATTCAGGGAGGATCTATGCGGCCGGACCGAAATGCCTTCAAAAAATCCTTAGCGTTTTTTTTGCTTGCGGCGATTTTATCGTATCTCGCTCTCGCGGGCCGAGCCGAGGCCCTCATCATCGGGTCCGACATGTGGGGTATCGACTTCCGCTTCAACAATCCCGGCGCCCGGGCCAATGCCATGGGCGGCGCCTTCATCGGTCTGGCGGACGATGCTACGGCGGCCTATGCCAATCCGGCCGGGTTGACTATCCTGGACAAACCGGAACTGTCACTTGAATACAAAGCCTCGGACAACAAGGTGATCATCGAGGATGACCGCGGCCAAACCGATTACAAGAATAAACTGAACGGCGCCTCCTTTATCAGCTTTGTATATCCCTCGGATAAAATCACAGTCGCTGTTTTTCAACATAAATTAATGGACATTAATAGCAAATTCGAATTTTGGGCAAGAAGCAATCGCTCGACGCCCTTTCCCGGTGAAAAGCCTCCGACAACAACACCGACGACCCCGCCGGCAAACGGCGGCACCACGCCCCCCACGCCCACTGATCCAGGCACAGGACCTGCTGATCCAGGCACAGGCCCGGCCGATCCGCCCGGGGAACAAACCACCTATTCCAAGCAGAAGATCAATATTGAAATGGATGTCGATACATACGGCATAGGTGTGGGTGTCAAGCTGGCGAAATCGTTTTCATTGGGTATGGCCGTGGGATTCGACCAACTGGATTATTACATGGAACTCCGCAATCGAAAAATGAGCAACAACCAGGATATCAACGACCGGCTGCTGGTGATAAACGACAACGATACTGCCGAACACTACACCTTTTCCTGTCTGTGGAACCCCATCGGCAACCTGAATATCGGCGCGGTCTACCGCTTATCACCCAAATTCAATGTGCGGGTTACGGAAAACCAATATAATGAAACCGATCAAACCTTCACCACTTCCTGGGATCGTGAAACCAAAGTGAAACTCCCGGACAGTTACGGCCTGGGGCTTTCCTATCGTTTTTTATCCAATTATACCGTTGCGGTGGACGCCGATTATGTGGAATATTCCGATCTTTCCGATGACGTCATTGAGGGCACTGACGGTAAGCGGGTCAAAGAGGTGGAAGCA
This sequence comes from Desulfosudis oleivorans, assembly GCA_020723325.1. Classification (GTDB taxonomy): domain Bacteria; phylum Desulfobacterota; class Desulfobacteria; order Desulfobacterales; family SURF-7; genus DYJD01. The sequence goes on from DYJD01000009.1 coordinate 172,337, forward strand.
CCGGATAAGCTGGAAGTTCATGCCGGCTTCGAAGGCGCGTTCATTGCCTTTGACATCCCCATGGCCCTGCGTTGCGGCTATTACTACCGCCCGGGCCATCGCTTTGAATTCGTAGCCCAAAATCAGGAATTTCGAAAAAAACTGACCGCCGGGGAAGATGATCATATCTTCTCGCTGGGCTTCGGTCTGGTGCCCAATGAGCAATTCCAGCTTGATCTCGCGGCCAGCGCCGGTGAATTCGAGAAATCCGGAATTGTCTCCGTGGTATATCGGTTTAAATAGCCTCTCCGTGTTTATCCGGACCTGAAAGAGGTACAGCCCCATGATAAAAAACATATGGAACATACAGATCCGCTTCAGCTTGATCATCATTGCCCTGGCCATGGTTCCCATAACCACGGCCTATGGAATCGACGACTTTGCGAAATACTATCTTGAAGGCTTGGAAAACAAGCAAAAAGGCGACTATCAGGCGGCACTCACGGCTTTCAGCAAGGCCATGGAGGAAAACAATGAAGAAGCCGCACGGGTGCGATTTTACGGCATGCGCTACGAAGAATATTTCCCCCTGCGGGAAAAAGGCATCTGTCATTATTTTCTCAAGCAATACCCCCAGGCCCTGAATGAACTGGAAGCCTCCATTGCCAAAACGCCCACAGATGAAGCCCTGAAATATCTCAAGTTAACCATGCAGGAAATTTCCAAGAGCAAGCCGGAAGATCTGCCCGAAATCGTTCAAACCCCGCCGGAATTGGCTGAGCCGCCTTCGGCGGCCAAGATAAATCCTGCCGCGGTTGCCGTCATCATCGGCAACCGCGACTATCAAAACAAAGATATCCCGCCGGTCAACTATGCTGTTCAGGATGCCCGGCTTGTCAAGGAGTATCTGATCAAGACCTTTGGATACCGGGAGGGCAATATCATTTTCCGCACCAATGCCACCAAAGGTGTTTTTGAAAACATATTTGGAACCGCCGAAACCCACAAAGCCATGCTTTTCGACTATCTAAAACCAAAGGAGTCTGAGTTGTTCGTGTACTACTCCGGCCATGGGGCCCCCAGCCTGGAAACCAGAAAAGGCTATATTCTGCCCGTGGACGGCAACCCCAACAATGTGACCATCGGCGGCTACTCCCTTGACCTGCTCTACAACAATCTTGCCAAGCTCAACGCCAAATCGGTGGTGGTGGTGACCGATGCCTGTTTTTCCGGCGCGCCCCTGTTTCAAAAGGCCAGCCCGGTGGGCATCATCGTGGAAAATCCCCTGGCGGCGGTCCAAAACACCAGCATCATCAATTCCTCATCCGGCACCGAGCTGTCCAGTTGGTATCCCCAGAAAGGGCACGGGCTGTTTACTTATTTTTTTCTTTTGGGCCTTACGGGCAAAGCCGATGCCGACGCCGACAAGCAGGTCACCCTGCGGGAGCTTTCCGCTTTTCTGAACGACAACATTTCCTATATGGCCAGGGAACTGCATAACGGCCGGAAGCAGACACCCACCATCATCTCCGGCAATGACAACACAACCCTCATCACTTATAAATGACTATGGCTGCTAAAATTTTTCTTTTCTCACTTTTGATGATCCATCTGCTTGTTTCAATCCCTGCCCTTGCCGATCAAACCGTTGTCGCCACCGGTGAGGCTTTTTTAGCCCACATCACCCCGGAGGAAGGTCAACGCCAGGCCCTGCAAAAAGCCCGGGCCCAGGCCGTGGAACAGGTCTGCGGGGTACGCTTGCAGGCCGAAGCCTTTGTGCACAACAACACCTTGCAGGATGATTTTATTCATTCCGTTTCTTACGGCCAGGTGGTTTCCGAAGAGATTTTGAAATGGGAAGCCGAGGTGATTCAGGACTCCCCCAAGACGCCGCCGGCATTCGCCTACCGGGTGAACATCAAAGCCGCCGTGGCCAAGATCAACGATGACCCGGATCCCTTTTTCAAGGTGAATCTGAAGCTGAACAAATCCGTGTTCCATTCCGGGGATGAAATGATCGCGACCATCAGCGCCACCAAGCCCTGCTACATCAATGTCCTGAATTTTTCAGCGGACGGCAGCGTCATCCTGCTTTTCCCCAACCACCTGCGCAAGGACAATCATATCGAAACCGACCGCAAATATGAGATCCCTACCCCCGCAGACCGCAAAGGTGTCCTGAAACTCCAGGTTTCCACCCTGCCCGGCGACGCGGAAAACGTGGAGCATATCAAGGTGCTGGCCACCCATGAGCCCTTGCATTTGCTGGAAGGCTTCGATGCCCGCGGGCAATACAGTGTCATGGAAACCACCCGCTTTGCCGCCGTGGAAGTGGCCCGCCTGGTGGCTTCCATCCCCATGAAAAGCCGGGCCGAAACCACGGTTGCCTATAAAGTGGTTTCAGTCGTGAAACAACCGTAAGGGAAATGAAAAAGCGAATCTCCGACTTGAAAGGATCTCGACAATGGCAAAAACATTCAAGCTTGTGTTTGAAGGTAAACTGACCGGGACAAACCCGCTGGAAGAAGTCAAGCAGAATCTGGCGGCAGTATTAAAAAAAACCCCCGCGGCAATGGATCAACTGTTTGCCGATGTGCCGGTGGTCATCAAAACCGCAGCTGACGACGCGACAGCAGCGAAATATGAGGCCGCATTCAAAAAGGCCGGCGCTGTGATCCAGCTCATCGAAATGAAACGCCGGTCCGATATCGCCGCCGGCGGGATGATCCTGACCAATGTGGAGACAGTCCCCGGCGCAACCATTGTGGAACATTTTGGTCTGGTTGCCGGCAACACCATCCGTGCCAAACATGTGGGACGCGATATCATGGCATCTCTGAAGAATCTTATCGGCGGTGAGCTGAAGGGTTATACGGAGCTGCTGAAGGAGTCCAGGGAACAGGCCGTGGAACGTATGGCGAATCAGGCCCGCCAACTTGGTGCCAATGCCATTGTCAATGTCCGCTTTTCGACCTCTTCCGTTGCCCAGGGAGCGGCTGAACTGTATGCTTATGGAACGGCCGTCCGCGTAGAATAAGGAGGCAGAATGGAACAACTGATCATCTTTCTCATCCTGATCGCCGTCGGATATACGGCCGGCACCATCAACGAGAAAAAGCATTACAAAGCCATCGAGGCACGCGAGCAGGCCTTTCTGATAATGCCGGCCGTGACTTTCTGGAAAGCGTCAATGACGAATGCCGTTATCCTGAAGGCCGAATTGGTCTCCGGCAATGCCGTTATCGCTGTTGATTATTTCAAGCAGTTTTTAGCAGGGTTGCGCAAAATATTCGGCGGGCCAGTGAGATCCTATGAAAGCCTACTCGACCGCGCCCGCCGGGAAGCAATACTGCGCATGAAAGAAGCGGCGGGAAACGCATCTATCATTGTGAATGTCCGCATTGAAACATCCACCATCGGACAGAGCGGCAGGCGGCAGAACGCGACCTGTGTCGAAGCAATAGCCTATGGAACGGCATTGACCATTGAAAGATAATCGTGACAAAACGTTCAAGAATGGAATGGCGATAGTCGCCGAATAAGCATTGCCCCTGCAAGGAAAGTCGTTTTTCCATGAAATACACACCACGGCTGCCCCGGATCAATGACAATGTCACACCCGGTTCGCCGGTGCGGGAATTTTTGGTTCTGATGGGCGGAGTACTCGGCCTCATCTTAGGAATCTACATCATTTTAGGACTCATGGTTGATTTTGCCGTCCCGCGTATATCCCTGGAGACGGAGCAGCGCATCGCCGGCTATTTTTCCCGATTGACGGATACTGCTGAAAAGCATTCAACGCGGGTGGCGTATTTACAAACCCTGACGGATCAGCTTAAAGCGCGCTGCGCGCCCCTGCCCTATGAAGTCAAGGTAAATGTCAGCGAAAACCAGGGCACAAACGCCGTTGCCCTGCCCGGTGGTGCCATTATTGTTTTTTCCGGGCTGCTGGAAAAAATGACCTCTGAAAACGAGCTGGCCTTTGTCTTATCCCATGAACTCGGCCATTTTCATCATCGCGATCACTTGCGCGCCATGGGGCGTGGCCTTGTTCTGATGGTACTTGCGGCGTTTCTGTTTGGCTCCGACAGCAGCACCGGAGACCTTCTGTCGCAGTTCATCGGCATCACCGAGTTGGGTTTTTCAAGAATCCAGGAAAAACGCGCAGACGAATTCGGCGTGTCGGTGGTGAGCTGTTTTTATGGTCATATGACCGGCTCAACTGATTTTTTTGAAAAAATCAAACAATCCGAAGATCCGTCACGCTTCGGCCGGTACTTCACTTCCCACCCGGAACTGGAAGAACGGATTCGGCACATCTTGGACTATGGGCGCGAAAAGGCATATTCCTTCGGGTGTCTCAAACCACTGCCCGAACAGGCTGAGCACAGGATCAAGGTCTCAACATCCATTGATGAACCACAGCCGACATTATCCAAGCCCCGAAACTAGTGATTAAAACAAGAAGCAAAGGCATCTGCCGCTTGAAGCAGAACCAGGCAACCAGGAAAAAGAGAACGGTGGGAATCATCCCCAGAACCGCGCCTTTGGTAAAGGCTTGCATGACAGTCGAATTTCCCTCATTTTCCAGATAGACCAGCACCAGGACCAAAGCTCCGGTCAGCGGCATGACCGCGATCAGACCGGCTATGGACGGAACTTTCCTGGCAATGGCCGTGGCCAGGAGGATGACACAGACACTTACCAAGATTTTGAGGAAAAGCTGCATGGCTATCCCACTTATGTTATAATAGCGATAATATCAATATTGGAATGTATCCTGGATTTCAAGGGGAGTTCAAAGCAAAGCCCGGACTTGCCACAGCATAGCCGGCCCCCAGTTCGGAAAATGTACTGCCGCTGATGAGGTCCGTAAAATCGGAATCGGTTAGAAGTCGGTCAAGACTGCCATGAATAGCAAGCCGAATGACCTGCAGGTTGCCCCGGGGGATATGTACGTATGTCCAATATTCACCGCTCGACTGATCATAATACCCGCAGGGAACACCGCCGGCACCGTTTACGAGCATGCCGTTTTCCAGATTGGGGAGGTCGGTGTAAGTGCCCTTCAGGTCCGTTGCCGCAAGGGCCTGAACAGCGGCGCCCTTGGAGACATAAAGAATGAAGTCTTGGAGCCCTTTAAAAATGTCCGGATCGGATGCGGTTTCCGAAGAGGTGATGACGATTTCCGCGCGGTTGCCGGGGTCCACAACAAATTCCGTTCCGTCGGAACCATCCGCTTCTGTGGCGCTTCTGATGATCTTTGTACAGACAGACTGCCCCTGCGGGCATCGCGCCGGATCACCGGAGGTCTGACCGACCAGGTAAAACAAAACCAGACGGCCGTTCTCATCAATAATTGCACTTGGATCCACAAACATCTCATTCGTTCCATCCGTATGCCGTATGCTTACATCCGATGGTTGCCCCCATGTGTTGTCTGTATAACTGTATTGCCGGACTTTGCCCGGTGTATAAACATACAGGCGATCCCCCCTGCGGATTACATCCGGAACGCTGCCGAAATGAGGCTCATAACCCGCAATCAAGGACCAATTGATACCGTCATCCGACTGAGCGATATGAGTTTTGTGGTTGCGCGGATCATCGCAGGCCGTATCGGCGGTATTGCAAACCAGAAAAGAAAGCAGATAACGTTTGCCGATCACTGAATTGGTACTCGTCTTGGCTGCCTCAATCGCCGGTTCATTGTCACTGCCGCTGCAACCGAAGATCATCAAGACAAAAATCAGATTCAATGTTGTTTTTTGCATGTTTGCTCCTATTGTATCGAGTTCAGCAGGATTTCAAGCTCCTGCATTGTATACGGCTTTTTCAACACACCGCAAAACCCGTATTTCTCGAACTCGGACATGACCGGATCATTTGAATACCCGCTGGAAACAACGGCTTTCACCTGGGGCGCCAGCTTGCGCAAAGCCGCCATGGTTTCCTTGCCGCCCATGCCGCCGGAAATGGTAAGGTCCATAATGACGATATCATAGGGCTTGCCGGCTTTGGCCGCTTGCAGGTATAAATCAATGGCCTCCTGCCCGTCTTTGGAGGAGTCGGCCCGGTATCCCATTTGCTTGAGCATTTCCGTCAGGAGTTCACGGATGATCTCCTCATCGTCCATGACCAGAACAGCGCCGCCCTTTAATTTTTCAGCCACATGGCCGGGCATGGGCCGGATTTCCGTCGGCCGGAGCTGATATGCCGGCAAATAAATAGCGAAGGTGGCGCCCAGCCCTTTTCCGGATTCGGCTGTAAGAAAGCCTTGATGTTTGTTGATGATGGAATGGGAAATGGCCAATCCGAGGCCAGAGCCTTTTTCCTTGGTAGTAAAGTAGGGATCGAAAATTTTATCCAAATGCTCTTCCGGAATACCGATCCCCGTATCCTGAATGGAAATCCGGACAAAATCCCTGTCCGGCATGGTCTGCAGAAATTTGTTTTCCCCTAGTTCGTCTGGCGTGATTTTCTGCAGGCAAATGCGAATGACACCCTCATAAGCCATGGCTTGCTGGGCATTCACGATCAGGTTGTAAACCACCTGACTCATCTGCCCTTCATCCAGTTCCACCATGGGTAAATCTGATCCGATCGCATACTCGCACCTCACCTTGGAGCCGCGCAGCACAAATTCCACCGCCTCCATAATGAATTTTTCAATGGCCACGGCCTTCTTGACCGGCGCTCCGCCCTTGGCAAAGGTGAGTAATTGCTGGGTCAGCTTCGCCGCTTTTTCCGTCACGCTTTCAACACTCTTCAGATACCTGGCGATATCCTTGCCGACCGCCATGTTCACCTGGGCCATTTGGATATTCAGGAGAATTCCGGACAACATATTATTGAAATCATGGGCCAGCCCCCCGGCCAACAATCCGATGGATTCCAGCTTGCGGATTTTGAGCAGCTCTTCCTCCATTTTTTTTTGGCTGGTGATGTCCCGGATGTGAAAAATACTGCCGGCAAAACCGCCGTGTTCATCAAAATGGGCCGCGGCGCTGATGCTGACCTCCCGCAGGCGGCCGTCCCTGGTCATGCGTTGTGACTCAAGATTGGATATTTTCGAACCCGCCAGCACGCGGGTTTTGAGATCCTGGAGATCCCGGGCGCCGCCCTTTGGTACAAAATCCATTGTTTTGCTTTTGATTTCATCCAAATTCCAGCCGAACTCGTATCCAAAAGCAGAATTCAAAAAAACCGGCCGCCATTTTTCATCATACACCACGATGGGATCAGCCGAGGAATCCAGCAGGGTGCGGTATTTGGCGCCGGTTCTTTCCGATTCCAGATAAAGCCGGCGGTATTCCTCCCGTGATTCAGCCAGTTCGGCGGTTCGCTTCTGGACAATGGCCTCCAGTTCATCATTCAGACTTCTCAGATCATCATGGGCCCGCCGTAATTCCAGCCGTTCCAGCTCCAATTGGGCATAGAGCCTTGCATTCTCCAGGGCGGAAGCCGCTATACGCTGGATGGTTTTCCACAAGGGGCGATCCTGTTCATCGATGGAACGGTGATAAGCGCTTCTTTCCCTGGAATTGCCGAAGACCATGATCCCCAATACTTTGCCCTGGTCACCCATTCGGCAAAAAATCAACACGCGCTTATCCATGACCATGACCGGCTGGGGCATGTTGTTTTCAATAAGGATATCGGCAGCACTGTGCTTGGAAACAGTTTCCAGCAGATCCAGCAGAAACTCCCGGGCAGATTCCGGTTCAGGCTCTTCGTAATAACCATCCTTGCCGGCCAGGGTAAGTTCCTGCAAGGAGTCATCCCAAAGACAGAAAAGAGATTTTTCATAATCAAAATGTTCCACCAGGGATCGGGCCACAAGGAGGGCGATCTCATGTTCGCTATGGACGGTCTGAAGCCGGTGCCCGAGATGGATGATTTCTTCCTGGGTCTTGAGCTGGTAATCCAGCCGCATCTGAAGATCGTACTGATGAAGTTCGCCGGCGGAAAGCTTTTTGACTTGATCCTTCAGCGACTCTATCTGTTTCTGAAGGTCTTCCAGGCATTGTGCATCCGTATTACTCATAACGGCGCTATTCCTATCTCCAAACGAACAAGGCAAACACATCAGTGTAGTTGTGAAAAATATTCCGCCGGCCGATGGGGCAGAATTCACCATAGGAAAAAAAGCCGATCCAGGGAATTCCAGGCGCCAGATTGTTTTGGAAGGTATGCAGCAGGTCGTGCTTTTCACTGTCCGCCAAAACGATTTTCCCACGGCCCACGCAATTGATATCCATCACCAAAAATGGGATTCTTGCCCCCAGTTTCTCCCTCAACTTCTTGATGCTGTTCCCGGAGGCGGCAAACATCTTATCGCGATCCCTGCGGGTCACCCAAATTTTATTTCCGATTTCCATCTTCACCGGCAGGGATATGGATCTGCTCGCGGCATCATATTTGGCGATATAGCGGATGATATAGCGGTCATAGGATTGGGTCAGGTCGGAATCGGTCAACTGCCCGATACAAAAATGCAGGGCGACTTTGCCGAAATCCTTGATAATGCCCTCGCCCACACATTCTGTTAAAACATCCATGACCGGCCGATGGTCGATCTCATGGAGCCTGTTTCCTTGTGCTTTGGTGACTTCCATTTCCAGGCCGATGGGCACGCAGCCGTGACTGACATCCGTAATCAGGTCAAAATCGCCGCTGAGAATCGCCGCACTTACGCCGCCCTCGTATACGCGCCAATTATGATACTGATAGGTTTTATCCCGCAGCAGATTGTCCGCGGCCAATCCGCCGATAATGGGCAGATCTGCCCCCAGATGTTCTTCCAGAGCCGGCACCAGGTCATCCATGACGGCATTAAGCCCGCACGGAAACAACAGCAGGCAGCGGGCATCCTTTTCAATACCAAGGCCCAGGGATTTCCCCAGGTCCCTGCCTGCCGCATGCGAATCATCAATACGTGCAACAGCAGCGGTTCGGAGACGGATTCTTGGATCCGCCAGCAACATCACCACCAGGCAATGGTTGCTTTCATCCGCAACACCCGGGGCAATCACCCCCGCCCCTGAGCAGCCCACCATGGGAACATCGCCCACCTTTTTCCGGACTTCTTCCAGAAGAACTGACTGGGAATACCCCACCGTGGCAAAGACGATACAGGCATGCTGGGCATGCCCCTTTACCATGGCCAGCGCTTTGGTGACTGCTTCTTCCGCCGCTGTTCTTGGATTCTTCGCCGCACTATACCCGACTCCGATCATTGCTTCATCCTTTCCTGCTACACCACAATGTTCAATAGGCCGTTGCCTGTATTGATGCGTTCCAGCAATGTTAGGCCCGTGGAAGCGCTGGAAACAGCCAGACGGCAATCCACATGCTCGGCCTTGAATCCATGGGCCGCAAGATTGGACTTCAATTCCGGAATGCCGGCTGCGATCAGATCCCGGACACTTGCATCCGCCGTCTCAAAAAAACCGTTTACGGTTTTTTGGAAAATGGAAAAATCCGCTGCCAGTTCCCCTAGATTCGACAGCTCCAGCAGCAAAGCTACCCGCACCACCCCGGCCCCCCGTGCTTTTGCGCCCTCATCCCGATCCGCAAGCTGAATCAGCAATTGGCCCAAACGCCATTCGCCTTCCAGTGATATGGGAAAAGGGAAAAAAAACTTGCCGGTTTCTTCCAGGGCTTGCTTGTTGAACAGTTGCAGGTCTTCCAGTTGATCCACAAACACCCGCATGGAGCCGCCCGCATCTGATTTTTCGGCCGGCTCATGTTGAAGGCCCTCCAAAATCAGGGCTTTTAAATCATCGGCAATCATTTCCTTAACCCGGCTTTTGTCCGCTGGGGTGTCTGCCAGCATTTGCCGGCGCAATTTGTGCTCCCAGCTCAGACCGCCGTCCCGGATGATGCGCCCAAGTATCTCCCGGTCGGGTGTTGCGGACTTGAGGGCCAAAGTAGAGAGCAGCTTTTTCAGGACAGGGCCGTGAATGCCGCTGGGCTTGGCTTTGGTTCCACTGCTCTCCAAGGAGTTCAAAAGATCAAAAACCAAGTGATAGGCTTCCTGACGAAAGGGGATCGGAATTGTTTTTAAGGGCACTACAGGCGGATTAGCGCCTTCCGCCATGATTTTCAACACTGTTTCCCTGCCGGTTGATTGCACTTTTACGGTTATGCTTTCATCGATCTTCAGCGGCGTATGGGTTTTCACCGCGACTCTCTGGCCCTGGATCAGCAGAACCGCCTCCCGCGGGCCGGAGTCCCCCACTACTCTTGCCGTTATTATCCGGCCGGGACGCAGTCCGGATAAAAGCTTCTGGTTATCAGCCTTGGACTTGACCACAAGATCAGATGAAGAAACCAGCAGTCGCGATATCTTTTGGGCCATGAAAAACCCCGTCTGCTTTCCTAGGTCATCGCCAACAACTTCTTTTTCAAATCAATGACCAAATCCACTTCTCCGCGGGACATGGTCAATTCCCGGGCAATGGCTTCCGAGTCAAAACCTTTTTCCAATAACCGGCCGATGGCCTCCTGTTGATCATAGACATGCACTTGATCTGCGCCCCAGGTCCCGGATTGCAGATTCAAATCCGCCCGATTCAACAGCAGGTTCAAACTGATGATGCGGCTGTCCAGTTTTTCATTCAATTGATTGATGATTCGATTCTTTTCTTTTAATTGCTTTTCAAAATCCCGGGACGCTGTTTGCGCATCCTGGAACAATGGTTCGATCAGGCGAAAAACCTGTTCGGCCGCTCCGGCTGAAATCTCCCGCTGCAGGCTCATGCGGAGGCTGCGGATTAAATAAATCATGAACATGATTAAAAGCATATCAATCACGATCATGAGAATAGTAAGGAATTCGATGGATAGCCCCTTCATGGTTTGATCAACACTCCTTATCAGGCAATGGTATCCAGCAAGCGTCCGGTTCCCTCCGGATCTTCTTCATTCAACGCCTGTTTTTCCTTTTCTTTTTGTTCCTGCTCACGTTCCTGCTTTTCATCACGCTTTTTCTCCTGATACGGCTTGATCTTGTCCGCATTATCAGATTCATTGACGACAGCGCGCTGCTCCATTTCCTTGTGGGCCTGCTGGGCCGGGGTCATCTGGCGCGGATCCAGCATTTGTTTTATTTGCTGGCTGTCCCGGGCCGCATCCCCCTGTTGAACCACGATGGTGATATTTGAAATCGTCGACACGGCACATTCCTCCCAAGCAAGATCTTTACCCTATTAGACCGTTCTGAAATCATTCAGCTCCACCTTGCTGACTGCTTCAGCTTTCAAGGCCCGGTTCAAGGCCTCCTTGATCACCTTTTTCAGTTGCTCCGGATCGGTTTCACCTGCTTCTTTCTCAAAAAATTCCTTGCTGATGGCTGAATAAACAATGGAGCGGAAAAACGCCTCCTGCCGGATGATTTCATTGGCAGACTCTGTTTTTTGCAGATCAATGATCACATCAGCGGTAATAAAGGCAATTTTTTCATTACCGGGTGGTGCAAAAACAACAAAACCCTTCAGCTCGATTTTAAAATCATGAGCCATTACCGGTGGTTTTTTCTTCTGGGCCGGGGGCGGTTTGGGTATGGATTTAACCGCAACTTCCGTCTGCATCCCGGTTTGCGAAGCGGTTTTCTTGCCGCGGAAATAATGATATCCGCCCGTTGACGCCAATATCACCAGCAGGATCGAAGCAGCCAAGGCCATATACTTGGACCGATACCAGGGACGCCTTAAGGGTCGGAGCGCGGTCTCCTCTTTCTCAGCCAGAATGACCCGATCCACTGGTTCCTGTGGCAGGGCGGCGGGCTCTTCAGGCTTGCTCTCTTCCGCGGCTCCAAGATCATCCTGCAACAACCGGTCGATTTCATCCTGGGAAACCAGGTCTTTCTTCGGCCTTTCCTTGGCCTTTTGCACCGGCTGTACCGGCGCTTCTTCATCCACTTCCCGCAGCAACTGATCAATATCGTCCTGGGAAATGATCTCTTCCTCGCCCGTCGACATTCCGCCGGCCGGGATCGATCCGCCTGGGCCATCTTCGCCCCCCAGCAACCGGTCAATGTCGTCCTGGGAAATGATCTCGGTTTCTTCCAATCCTTTTTTCAGAGCAACGGTTTCAGCAACATTATCTTCACCCCGTAATAGCCGATCAATGTCATCCTGGGAGATGATCTCGGTGGTGTCGCTTTCCGCTTTCGTGGGAAGAATTTCAGTCCCGCCTTCATCCTGCAATAGCCGCTCGATATCATCCTGGGAAATGATTTCGGTACTGTCTATTTCAGCTTTCAAGGCAACGGTTTTAGGACCGCTCTCATCCTGGAAAAGCCCATCGATATCATCCTGGGAAAAAATATCACTTGTATCTGCCCGGTCTTTCGGCCCCATGCTTTTATCTTCATCACCCTGATCCAGCATGAGCGAGTCGATTTCATCCTGGGAAATGAGTCCGCTTTCTCCAGCCGCTTTTGTCGGCGACTCCTTTAAGGGTTTTTTCTTGGCTGCGGCTTTTGCAAGCAGTTCATCCAGTTCGGCTTGGGTGATAAAATTGGAGCGCGCTTCTTCCTCTTCCACCGGGGCTGTTTCAGTCCCGCTCGGTTTTGCCTCCAATAAAAGCCGATTGATCTCGTCCTGTGTCAGGATCAAGCCGGCATCTTCCGTCGCCGAAGCCTGCTCTTCCAATGTTCCGCTTTTGTGGTAGGACATCAACAATTGGTCGATATCAGCTTGAGTCACCAAAGAGGGGATGGGCTCTCCGGCTTGAGCTGTTTTGGGTATTTCGATTTCAGTATTTTCCAAATTAATGCCGGCCAGCAACTGGTCGATGTCGGACTGGGTTACCATACCGCTATCCGCAGCCGGGGGCTCTTCAACCTTGGGCAGGGGCTCGGACGCACCACCACCGCCGAATAACTGGTCGATATCGGATTGGGATATCAGACCCGTGTCGGATTCGGCCACAGCCCCGCCGGATCCGCTCTCTTCCTCGGCTCCGGACAGCAAACGATCAATTTCAGACGGGGATACCACTCCGCTGTCCGCGGCCGGCGGCTCCTCAACCTTGGGCAAGGGCTCGGACGCACCACCACCACCGAACAACTGGTCGATATCGGATTGGGATATCAGACCCGTATCGGATTCGGCCACAGCCCCGCCGGACCCGCTCTCTTCCTCGACTCCGGACAGCAGGCGATCGATGTCGGATTGGGATACCACTCCGCTGTCCGCGGCTGGCGGCTCCTCAACCTTGAGCAGGGGCTCGGACACTTCACCGCCGCCGAACAACTGGTCGATGTCGGACTGGGATATCAGGCCGGAATCCGACCCGGCTCCGGTCTCCTCCGCCGCGGCCGCAGCCCCGCCGGACCCGCTCTCTTCCTCGGCTCCGGGCGACCGTGAAATCAGCCGGATTTCATCAGAAATTTCCGCATCAAGGGTCTCCTCGATCTCCTCGGCTTTTTCCAGGGCAAGATCCAGCAGCCGCTCGATTTCATCCAGGCTGACCAGCTCTGCAGCAGGCCCTGCCCGGCGAACCGGCTCTTCCACGGCCACGGATTCTTCCGAAACCCCCCGCAACAGACGATCAATATCATCCTGGGAGATCTGATCGCTTTCAGCATCTTGATGGAGGATATCGTCCATTGTCCGGCTCTTGTTTTTATTCGTAGAATGTCTTCAGCTTGTTTTTCAATTTGATCAGGGCCATGGTGTGGATCTGGCAGATCCGGGACTCGGTCAAGCTCAACACCTTGCCGATTTCATTCAAGGTGAGTTCATCATGATAATATAGGGAAATGACCAGTTGTTCCTTTTCGGAAAGGCCGGTGATGGCCTTGGCCACCACCTGCTTCAATTCTTGCCTGGCAAAATTCCGGGAAGGATCATCCAGGCTGCGAACTCCATCCTGAAACCGCTTCTGGGACATGGTCTCGTTATCCTGGTTGCGGATGAATTCATCCAGGCTGAGAATGGCCGTGCCGTGTATGTCCGTGAGATGCCGATAGTATTGATCCAGATTGATCCCGAGTTCCCCGGCGATTTCGCGGTCCTCGGCCGGCCGTCCCTCCCGGGCCTCCACCGTTGCCACCGCTTTTTCAATTTCCCGAATTTTCTTGCGCATGGAGCGGGAATACCAGTCCATACTGCGCAGTTCGTCCAGGATGGCCCCGCGGATGCGGTATTCGGCATAGGTCTGCAGATTCACTTCCTTCTGCGGATCATACTTGTCCACCGCATCAATCAGTCCCATGCAACCGGCGCTGATCAGCTCATCCAACATCACACTGGAGGGCAGCTTGGCCGCCATCTTGCCGGCAATGCGCTTGACCAGATAAGCGTATTTGACAATCATTGCCTCCCGGACCTGGGGATCAAGGGGCCCTGGATTTATATTTTCGCCGGATTGCTCGTATTGTAACACCATATATTCCCGTTTCGGCATTGGGTCTATTGTGTGTCTCCCAGCATCTGGGAGGTGCGGAAACCGATAAAGCGTTTTAAGAAAAATTTTATGTTGCCGTCCGACTCATGCCGCCGGGGCGACTCTAAAATGCCGGCAGCCAGTTTGATGAACTGTTTGCTGCATTCGGCGCCGGGATAAAGGCTCATGACCGGTTTGCGGCGCAGCACGGCCTTTCTCATGAGCTCATCCCCTGGAATGAAACCGATATATTCCAGCAGGACCCCGTTCAGGAAGCGGTCCGCCACCTGGCTCAAATTTTCATACACCGCCTTGGCCACGCTGTTGTCCTTGACCATATTCACGAGGATCTTGAAATGCTTGGTGCCGTGCTGGGTGAACATCACCTTGATCATGGCATAAGCATCGGTGATGGAAGTCGGTTCATCCGTCACCACAATGATGCATTCGTCGGCCGCCAAATTAAAATACACCACATTGGCGGAAATACCCGCACCGGTATCGATGAGAAACACATCCAGCATGTCATCCAGGGCTTCGAACTCACTCAGAAGGTTCAGTTTCTGACCTTCTGAAAGATGGGTCAGTTCCGCAACCCCGGAACCGGCCGGAATAATGCGAATCCCCTCAGGACCCTCCACCATTACATCCGCAAGGGATTTTTCGCCGTCGATCACATGGCCCATGTGATAGGAAGGATTCAAGCCGAAAATGATATCGATATTGGCCAGCCCAAGATCCGCATCAAAGATCAGCACTTTTTTCCCAAGCCGGGCAAAGGCTACTGCCAAATTCCCCACGATATTGGTCTTGCCCACACCACCCTTGCCGCTGGTTACGGAAATCACCCGCGGGGCATGCTGAATCGAACGGGGCGCCGTGCTGCCGGAAATCATTCGCCGCCGCGCTTCCACGGCTTTTGTCTCCACAATTTTTCGTAATCCTTGTGCCTGATCCACGTTTCGTCTCCCTTGTGTGATCTGTTCACACCCTTGTTGATCATGATCCTCTACAGGGGTATCTTTGCTGCCGGAATCTGTCACCGTCCCCTTACATCCGGTTGAAAATCAGCCGCGATATGGTCTGGCGGCTGGCGGGCAGGATGTCTTCCGGTACATTCTGCCCGTTGGTGATGAACGAAATCGGCAGGCGATAGTCCAACAACTGATCAATAATGCCGCCGCGCTGATTGGTTTCATCAATCTTGGTAAAAATATAGGTCTGGGGCTTCAGCACCGCAAAACGTTCAACCGCGGCCTTCATATCCGCCCGCCGGGTGGTGGCGCTGATCACCAACTGACTGGATATTTTCGGTTCGCATTCCAAGAGACGCGCCAGCTCCGCCATGCGTTTGCGATCCAGATGACTTTGACCGGCCGTATCCACCAGGACCACATCCTTGTTTTGCATTTTCCGGGCCGCAGCGCGGACATCCTGGCTGGAAAAGGCGGACATGCAGGGCAGGCCGATGATGGCGGCATAGGTCTTCAGTTGTTCGATGGCGCCGATGCGAAAGCTGTCAATGGACACCAAACCAACTTTTTGCTTGCGCTTCAAACTCAAATCCGCCGCCAACTTGGCGATGGTGGTGGTCTTACCCACGCCGGTGGGTCCCACAAAACTGATGATTTTACGCCCTTCTTCCTCGGTTTTGGAAGCGCCGGAAGCAAACGGATCGGCCACGATGATGGTGCGGGCCACGGCGGCCAGCACTTGTTTGCGGATCTCGGCGGCGTTGAGATCGCCTTCATTCTCCACCCGTGCAAATTTATTGATAAAAAACTGGGCGCGCTCGCTGGAAAGACCGGTGCGCACCAAACCGGAATATAATTCCAGCAATTCCGGATATTGCTGCAGCACAGCCGGCCACCCGCCGGCATGATTCAACAGGAAAATCATATCCTTGATCCGCAACAACTCTTCCCGGATGGTGCCATGCTGGTGGCTGGCCTGAAAAAAACAAGACTCATCAGTCTTGAGCGCTTCCGTGGCGCCGCCCTTGTCCTTGTCCGGGATTTCTTTTGCGGTTGATACAGAGGACGTCTCGGTGAAAGATTTCTTTTCCTTGGGCGCGGCCATCACTTCGAAAAGAACCTGTTCCCCTGGATGCCGGCCTTGGCCGGGTATGCGCCGCGTGGAAAAAATGACGGCATCCGGCCCCATCTCTTTCTTGATCCTGCCGATGGCCTCTTGGATGCTCTTGGTCTGATAGCGTTTAAGTTGCATGCTTCAAGATTACCTTTCCCACGGATTGGATCCGGATATTCTGGGAAATCTCGGCATGGGACAAGACAAATACCGAGGCGGCGAAATGCTCTATGATTCTTCGCAAATGCCTGCGCAACAGGGGGGAACACAGGATGATGGGCTGCACGCTGATATTCATGAATTTTTCCACTTCCTCCTTGATGGAGTTGATGATGGATTCAACCACCCGGGGTTCCAGGGACAGATACAGACCATGTTCCGATTGTTGAATGCCCTTGGAAAGGGTCTCCTCCACAGCCGGATCCACGGTGATCACCTGCAGCACACCGCCTTCCTGCACATAGGGTTCAAGGATGGATCGACCCAGTTTTTGCCGGACATATTCCGTGAGCAAGTCCCCATCCTTGCTCATGGGCGCGTAATCCGCAAGGGTTTCCACGATGGTCAGGAGATCCCGGATGGACACCCGCTCCCGCAACAAATTCTGAAGCACTTTCTGAACCGCCCCCAGGGATAGAAGATTGGGCACCAGTTCTTCCACTGCCTTGGGATTGGTCTTGGAAAGGTGCTCCAGCAAGTGCTGGGTTTCCTGCTTGCCCAGGAGATCGGCGGCATTGGTACGGATGATTTCAGTGATGTGGGTGGCGATGACCGTGGCATTGTCCACCACCGTATAGCCGCTGAATTTGGCGTCCTCTTCCCGGTCCGGGGGGATCCAGAGGGCCGGCAGCTTAAAAGCCGGCTCCACGGTGGGAACGCCCTCGATCTTGCGGCTCACCCCCCCGGGATCCATGGCCAGCAGGTGGTTGGCCATAAGCTCGGCCCTGGCCATTTCCACACCTTTGATCAGCACACGGTATTCGGACGGCTTGAGTTTCAGATTATCCCGGATGTGAATGGCCGGTACGATGATGCCCATTTCCGTGGCGAACTGCCGCCGGATGGCGCGGATGCGGCCGAGCAAGGTGCCGTCCTGATCCCGGTCCACCAAGGGGATCAGACCGTAACCCACTTCCAGTTCCATGGTGTCCAGGGTCAGCAGATGCTCCACTTCTTCCGGACCGGCGGCGGCCGCACCTTCCCCAGGCGGGGCAAGGGCTGCCGGCGCTTCCTTTTCCAGAAAGCCCTTGCGTTGCAGAAAATACACCCCGCCCCCCAGAATCAGAGCCAAGGTCATAAAAGGCAGGGCCGGCAGCCCCGGCACCAGCCCGAACAGAAAGACAATCAGCGAACCGATATAGATGGGCGTGACATTGGCGAAAATGTGCTTCCCGAATTCCTTGCCCATGCTCTGCTCGCTGGCGGCCCTGGAAACCAGGATACCGGCAGCGGTGGAAACGATCAGGGCCGGAATTTGCGCCACCAGACCATCGCCCACCGTGAGCAAGGTGTAATTCTGGGCCGCTTCCAACAGGGTCATATTCTGCTGCAGCACGCCGATGATGAACCCGGCGATGATATTGACGATGGTGATGACGATGCCGGCAATGGCATCCCCCCGTACAAACTTGCTGGCCCCGTCCATGGCGCCGTGGAATTCCGCTTCGCTGGCAACTTCCTTGCGGCGTTTGCGGGCCTCGTTCTCGTCGATGATGCCGGCATTCAAATCCGCATCAATGGCCATTTGCTTGCCGGGCATGCCGTCCAGGGTAAAGCGCGCCGCCACCTCGGCAATGCGTCCGGAGCCTTTGGTAATGACGATGAAATTGATGAGCACCAGGATCATGAAAATGATCACGCCGATGACATAATTGCCGCCCACCACGAAGCTGCCGAAGGATTTGATCACCGCCCCGGCCGCCAGATGGCCCTCATGGCCGTGGAGCAGGATCAGCCGCGTGGAAGCCACGTTCAACGAGAGCCGGAACAGGGTCAGCACCAGCAGCAGGCTCGGGAAAATGGAGAACTCCAGGGGCGAGGTGGTATACATGGTGGTGACCAGAATGATGATGGACAAGGTAATGTTCAAGGCCAACAAAAGATCCAGCAGAAAAGGCGGGATGGGCAGCAGCATGGCCATCAAGACGCCCATGACGGCGACAACCATGCCGATATCTGAGGAATTCCTTAGTATGATGCTGATAAACCCGGTTCGTTCACCTGCCATTCCGCCTCCTTGCTGCCTTCCCCTTTTCCGACGACTGTTTTTTGACACGGCTGTTGAAACTATGACATGAATTGCCCATCAATTCCCTGGCCGGCTCCGGCAATGCTGATTTATCCTATTGATTTTCCTTTTAGTCTGTAAACATAAGCCAGCAGCTCGGCCACGGCCTTGAAAAACTGGGCCGGCACTTCATCGCCGATATCGACTAGTTTATACAAATTTTGAGCCAACTCTTTGTTTTCCACCACCGGAACATCATGTTCCTGGGCCACGGCCTTGATGCGCTCGGCGATCAGCCCGGCGCCCTTGGCCGTTATCTTGGGCGCACTCATGCTAAGGGCATCATATTGGATGGCCAAAGCCAAATGGGTGGGGTTGGTCACCACCACGTCGGCCTTGGGTACTTCCTGCATCATGCGCTTCTTGGCCGCCTGCAGTTGCAGGCTTCTGATGCGGGATTTGATCTGGGGATCACCCTCCGACTGCTTGAATTCATCCTTGATTTCCTGCTTGGTCATCTTGATCTGCTGCTCGAATTGCCAGCGCTGATACAGGTAATCCAGCAGGGCCACCACCATCATGGCCAGAATCACCCAGATGAAAATTTTAAAGGTCGTTTTCAACAAGTAAATCAGAATTTCTGCCACGCTGAGGGCATATAATCCGCTGATGCGCTCAATTTCCCCCTTAACGATTTTATAGGCCACCAAACCGATGATGGTAAGCTTGATGACCGCCTTGACCGCCTCCACCATGGAACGTATGGAAAACAGGCGGCCGAATCCGCCGATGGGATCCAAGCGGCTGAATTTGGGCATCATGGCTTTGGAAGATACGAAGAAGCCCACTTGAAATACATTGGTCATGAGGGCAGTGAGGATGATTGCCAAAAAGACCGGAGACACGAACACAAAAAACCAAAGACCCAAGGTATTGAACAACTGGACAAGATATTGGCGATCAAAGACCGGCACCGCTTCAAAAACCAGCCCCTGCCGCAACAGGGCAAGCAAATTATGGTAGGAAAAAGCCCCCAGGGCATAGATGGTCAGTACCGCCACCAGCAGGATGAATACCGCGGGAATTTCCACGCTGCGGACCACCTGGCCTTCTTCCCGGACCTTTTCACGCTTCTTGGGGGTGGCTTCTTCGGTTTTTTCTTGAAAACTTTCGTCGGCCATACAGTGTTCTCGCTATCCAAAAATTTCTAATGAACGAATCAGGTATTGATCATCCAGGCAGAAAAATCCGAAATTCGAATATCGAAATACGAAACAAACTCGAATTACCAAAATTCAAATACAAAAACATTTGCAAGTAATTCGGCCGACCAAAAAGCTCTGGTTGTTTTGGTTATTCAGTAATTGAAAATTTGAATTTGTTTCGTATTTCGGATTTAGATATTCGGATTTACATTTATTCATGGCCTCAGCCCCCGCCCAACCCCCGCAATAAATGCATATAGAGTGGCGGCAACTGCTGCACAAAAATCCGGGTGAAAAACACGATGATTTCAAGGGCCGCCGCAAAAAAAATCAGACCGGTGATGATCTGAACCGGAAAGGCTGCGATCAAAATATTCATTTGCGGGGCGAATTTGGCGCACAAGCCAAAAGCCGCGCTGACAAACAACAGGGACACAATCCCGGGCGCCCCGATTTTTATGGCCAGGGCGAATATCTCCGTAGTCTGCCGCATGACTTGATGCAAAAGACCTGAATTCAGCTTCAGCATGCCCATCCCCACCAGTTGAAAACTGTCCGACAGGGCCGTGATCATGATATGATGCCCGTTCAGCAGCAAAAATACCAGCAACACCAGCCAATAACCGAACTGATCCAGGATGGAGATCTGGGCCCCGCTTTGGGGATCAAGCACATTGATGACGGCAAATCCCATTTGAAAACTGATCAATTCCCCAGCCAACTGAACCGCCGCAAAAAACAGGCGGATGATTAAGCCCAGGATGAATCCGATGATCAACTCAGCCGCCAGCCAGATCACGGCTTCCGCGGTGCTGCCGGGAAACACCAATAAATCAGCGGAAACCGTGGGAAAGATCACCAGGGAAAGAATCAGGCAGAAGCCGGCCTTGACCGGTTCCGGAAACACAGGACTGCTGAAGATGGGAAACATGAAGAGCACCACGCTGGTGCGGATAAAAACCAATATAAACAACTGAAGGGTATCCTGGGAAATCGGTAAAAAATTCAGCATGACGACCGGTTTCCTCCCGTGGAATTGCTGGCGGACTCAGCGGATATAGAGCGGAATGCTGGTGATCAGTTTTTCCGTGTACACCGTCAGTTTTTCCAGCATCCAGGGTGCGAAAAAAAGCAGGCCGAACATCACCGCCAGGATCTTGGGAATGAACGACAAGGTCATTTCCTGGATGGAGGTAACGGCCTGAAATACACTGACGGCCAGACCGATGATCAAACCAAGCCCCAGCATGGGCATGGAGATCAGAATGGTCAGCAGAATGGCTTCCTTGGCAAAACCGACGACAAATTCAGGGGTCATATGATTTTTCCGCCAAAACTGTTGATCATGGAACCCACCACCAGGTTCCATCCATCCACCAGGACGAAGAGCATTAATTTAAACGGCAGGGAAATCATCACCGGCGGCAGCATCATCATGCCCATGGAAAGGAGCACGCTGGCCACCACCATATCAATTATGAGAAAAGGCACATACAGAACAAAGCCCACAATAAAGGCGGTTTTCAGCTCGCTGATGATAAAAGCGGGGGTCAGCACCAGCAGGGATACATTTTCACGGTTTCTGGGCCGTTCTTCCTTGGCGGTTTTGACAAAAAGCGCCAAATCCTTTTCCCGGGTGTTCTTCAACATGAAGCGCCGCAAGGGTGCCTGGGCTTTTTCAAAAGCATCCTCGGCCTGCATGGTTTTATTGAGATACGGCTTAAGGGCGTCCTGATAGATGTCATTCCAGACCGGCGACATGATGAAAAAGGTGATGAACATGGCCAGCCCGATGATGATCTGATTGGGCGGACTTTGCTGGGTGCCGATGGCCTGACGCAAAAAATGGAATACGATCACCAGGCGGGTAAAAGAAGTCATCAGGATGAAAATTGCCGGCGCCAGGGTTAACACGGTCAGCAAGGCGATGATCTCAAGCACCACCGCCACATCCTCCGGATTGTCGCTCTTGCCCACACTGAGGTTCACCGAGGGAATGGGAATCGCGGCCCCTTCCGCGCACACCGGCAGGATCGCCAGCGCCAACAAGACCATAACCAATACTCTCACCGGTCGGACTTTAATATTATGATGATATATTCTTTTCATGTCATCAAATTACTACCCAGAATTGATGAATCACCATGGGAACCAAGTCAAGTGCGGCCGCCTGATCCATCATTCCTAATTCCTAATTCGTAATTCCTAATTGTAGTTAAGTAATTTATTTGCTGGGCCGTCACGCCGATGAGAATCCGTTCCCCCATGACTTCCATGAGCATGACCCGTTCCTTGGGCCCCACATGGTGGATGGCCAGGGTCTTCATAACGCTGTTGCCGCCAAGACGCCCCGGATGAAGCGCAAAACGCCGCAGCAGAAACAACAAAGCCAATACCAGCCCCAAAACCAGGCACAACACCGCAAAGCTTTTCAGCAAGGTCATCCACAGATCCGGCGCCAGGGCCGTTGTGGCATCCGCGGCCATAGCGTTCATGACGCCCATCCCTCATTCCTAATTCGTAATTCGTAATTCATAATTGCCCTTTACGCTCCCAAATTCCGCACCCGTTCCAACGGACTGATAATATCCGTGAGACGCACGCCGAATTTATCATTCACCACCACTACCTCACCCCTGGCCACGAGTTTGCGGTTGATGAAAATTTCAAGGGGCTCACCGGCCAGCTTGTTCAATTCCACCACCGATCCCTGGCCCAATTGGAGCAAATCGTTCACCAGCATCCTGGCTTTGCCCAGCTCCACGGACAATTCCAGCGGAATATCCAAAATGAAATCCAAATCCGCATGCTCGGCCGACTCCACATTGGCCGGCAGGTTTTTGCCATTGGCTGTGCTTCCATTTTCCATGGTGCTTACTCCATAAATAATTTTTCACTGACACGGAACGCCTGAAAACCACGCTGAACACCGGCATATCCCATCAATTTGGGCACACCTTCCACCAATCCCACCAGACAATTTTCCGCATCCTGATCCAACTGGATCACATCCCCGGTTTTCATCTGGATCAATTTTTCACCGTTGATTTGAACCCGGCCCAGCATGACCTCAAAACGCACGGAGGAACTAAGGATGATCTCCTTCAATCGTTTTTGCCAAACATAGTCGATATCCAATATTTCCGCCTGGAATCCGGCTGCCAGCTTGCCGCGCAAAGGTTCCAGCATGGCATAGGGCAGACAGACGATCAGCGTTCCGGCGGATTGGTCAAGTTCGATTTCATATTTGGTAACCACCACCAGATCCGTAGGCATGACAATGGCGGCGAACTGGGGGTTCACCTCCGAGCGCACCAACACGGTGGTTAAGGATTCCACCGGTGCCCAGGCGGTCTGCAAGTCTTTTAAACAAGCGGTAACGACTTTATTGATCATGGTCTCTTCAATGGCGGTGTATTCGCGGCCTTCGATCTTGGCCGGCGCAGAGCCCTTGCCGCCGAAAAAAGTGTCGATGAGATTGAAGACCAACTGGCTTTCCAAAACCAGCAGGGCGTGGCCCCGGAAGGGATCCATGCGGAAAACGTGCAGGCTGGTGGGCACGGGCAGAGACCGGCCGAATTCCGAAAATTTCATGGTATCCAATGCCTCGGCGCTGATATCCACGGTGGTATGCAGCAGGTTGGAAAGACTGGTGCGCACCTCCCGGGCAAAACGTTCATTGATGACTTCAAAGGTGGGCATGCGGCCGCGGATGACGCGGTCCTGGCCGCCGAAGTCATAGCGGCGCACTTCATCTCCTTCCGGCGGCTTGTCTGTTTCTGTTTCCACCTTGCCGGCGGTAAGACCACTCAATAAACTGTCGACTTCTTCCTGGGATAGTATTTCGCTCATGGCTCTTTTCTATTGGATGATGAATTCAGTGAAAAACAAATTGCGGATCTTGCCTTTGGTTAGAAGTGTATTGATCTGCATGATCAATTCGTTCCGCAAAGCGATCTTGCCTTCCATGTTTTGGATTTCCTTCACGGTCTTGCCGGCCAGCAGGGCTGAGACCGTTTCCCGCAATAACGGCAGGCGGGCCTGAATTTCTTCCGGCCCTGTGCCGGCGGCCATTTCCAGCTCAAACTTCACCCTCAACAACCGCTGCCCTTCCCCTTCACCGAGATTCACGGCAAAGGGCTCCAGGAACAAAATGCCCGCGTATTCCGGGCTTTGTTGCTGCTCGGCCTTGGCGGGTGAAGGCGCTGCAACCGGTTCAGGAGGTTTTTCCGTGGATTTTTTATAGAGCATCCGCCAACCCAAGAAGCCGCCGCCTGCTGAAATCAATACCACCGCCAGAGCGATCAAGCCCCATTTTAAGAACTTTTTCCGCGCCGGTGGCGCCGGGGTTGATTCAACACCGGTTTCCGGTTCCGGTTTTGCTTCCGGCTTTTCTTCCGGCTTTGCTTCTGGTTTGCTCGCATCCGTACTCATCATGCTTCCTTTATATAGCCTTGCTGCTTCAGCGGGAATCGCGTTTTTTCAAGATGAATTCAACCCGCCGATTTTTCGCCATGCTTTCCGCATCAAGGCCGGTAAAACGCGGCAGCTTATCCCCAAAACCGCCAGGGGCGATCTGACCAGGATCGAGACCGGTATGTTTCACAAGATGATCATGCACATTCAAGGCCCGTGCCACGGAAAGCTCCCAATTGGACGGGAATTGGGGACTTTGGATGGGATGGCTGTCGGTATGGCCGAGCACGATGATATCATTGGCAACTTTTTTCAGCAGACTTCCCATGGCCTGGATAACTTCCCGTCGATCGGCCCGGACATCGGCGCTGCCGGAATCAAAAAGATTTTCCGCTTGCAGGGTGATCACCACCCCCCGCTGGTCTTCGCGCACATCCACCAATCCGGCGAGCAGCTCCCTTTGTGTCTGTTCCTCCGGCAAGACCTGTTGGTCCGGCCGGCTTCGCAGCATCAACAGCAGGGTTTCCGCATTCTCGATCCATTGGGTGAGTTCCCTTGAATCCAGGGTATCATCCTTGTCCTTATGGACAAATTCAAGGGGGCCGGCGGAAAGGGCCAATTCCTTCAGCACTTTTTTCACATGCTGGTCATCCAGGGATTTCATGGTGAGCAGCATGACAAAAAAAGTCAGCAGCAGCATGATCAGGTCGGTGAAGGTCACCATCCACAAGCTGGAATTGTTGCTGCCTTGTTTTTCGGTTTTTCTGCCCATGATTAGTAAAGCCTCGCCTATAAAACCATTATTCCAATGTTCTGAAGAAAAATCTCTTAAAAGTGAAGCCGCTTTGGGGTTTTGCGCTAATCCCCTGATGAACCACCAGCAATTCAATTCTGCGGTTCATGGCCCGGGTTTCTTCCGTATCATCAGCATAGGCCGGCCGGTTGGAACCCCAACCGCAAGCAGTCAGGCGTTCGGGTGGCAATTTTCCCTCGACAATAAAATGCCTTAGAATGTTCATGGCTTGCAGGGCGGTCAATTCCCGGCTGCTCATGCCCTGTTCAGCCTCCGTGGTTTGACCGCTTGCATGCGCGCTGATTTCAATGGGCTGGTTGTTTTCCAGCAACACCATACACAGCTTGTCCAATATATTTTTACCGGAAGAACTAAGAGCCGGTCCGGCCGGCTCAAAAAGCTCATGGCAAGGTATTTGCACCAGTGTGCCCCTGGGATTTTTCCGGATGGTAATTTTTTGAGCCCATTCCTCGCCGGCTGCAAATACTTTTGAAAGATCCATTGTCCCGGATTCGGTTTGGATCTTCATACCCGGCAATACTTCGCCGGGTTCCCGGATGACCGAGTATCCGCCGGTATCACCGCTGAAACTGGCCAGCAAGGAGCCGATGGCGGCCGTCACCTTTTTTTCATCCACAACGGCAATGGCATTCAGCAAAATAAAAAAAGCCAATAGAATGACAAACAGCGAGATACCCAGGGTCTGAAGGACAAAAGCGCTCCTATCTTCTGTGTGGACCGTCTTCCGTCTTTCCCCGGATGCCTTGCTTCCCATTGCTTCTCCTTGAGGGTCTGAGCAACCCTATTCGTATCTGCTTTCCCGCTCCTTGGGCGCCATGAAAACCAGCAGTTTCTGTTCCAATACCCGGGGATTGTCGCCCCTGGTCATGCCCACCACGCCTTCAATGATCAATTCCTTTTTCAGGGTCTCTTCTTTGCTGCGGGTGCGCAGCTTGCCGGCCATGGGCATGCAGATCAAATTGGACATGATGGCACCGTAAAATGTAGTCAGTAAAGCCACGGACATGGCCGGCCCGATGGCACTGGGATTGTCCATGGATTGCAGCATCTGCACCAATCCGATCAGGGTTCCGATCATGCCCAGGGCCGGTGCAAAAGACCCCATGGTGGTAAAAATCTCGGCACTCAACTGATGGCGCTCTTTTAAAAAATCAATTTCCGTGTCCATGATTTCCTTGATGGCGGCCGGCTCCAAACCGTCCACGGACAATTGAATGCCCTTTCGCAGAAATTCGTCTTCTATGGCGCCGGTGTCTTCATCCAGGGCCAGAATGCCTTCCCGCCTGGCTTTGCTGGCAAAGCCGACAAATTGGATAACGATATCATTCAAAGGTGTGGGTTTGGACTGAAAAACGTTTTTTACAGCCCGGGCCGCCGCAATCATATCCTTGATTGGATAGTTGATCATGGTGGCACCCAGGGTGCCCCCCAACACAATCATCAAGGATGGTATATCAATAAACAGGGCCAGCCCCCCGCCCATGACAATGGCCAGGGTCACCAAACCAAAGGCCGAAGCAATTCCTAGTAAGGTCGCAATATCCATTCCTGAGCTCTTATTGCCGTTCAGTCGTGCACATGGGTGAGTGGGAAAAGGGTTATGCCTGCATCAAACGCCTTACCAAGGGTAAACAGCAATCTCCATGCCAAAATGCTCCTTAGGGCATTTATAAACAATTTGTATCAATATCATATTGTTATTACCAAAATGAATCCGCCTGGAACAACTTGCCGCCGCCCCCCTGTCAAGTCCGCCCGGCAGGATGTCAAGATAATGACATGGCTTGAAAGATACCAGGACAATCTTACTGGCTTTGGTTACTGGTTTGTCCTCAAGCAATGAAAATTCGAATATCGAAATCCGAAATTCGAAACAAATTCAAAACCTAAATGACCAAACAACCAAAAACCGTGGCTCAACGACCAAATTGCTTGTCAATGTTGTTTTATTTGAATTTTAGTAATTCGAATTTGTTTCGAATTTCGATATTCGAATTTCGGATTTTCTAACCGGATCTACTGACCGGCCAAAACGGCGATTCAGGTCATCGAAAATAAAAAATCTCCTTAGTAGAGGGCTCGGTCCCGGAAAAACTTGCCGCGCCTTTTTTTCCATATAACCTTGCCGGTTTTTTGATAACCATATGTCTTTGAAGGCATTTACCCATCTTCAGCACCATGGCACAACATTTGCTTTAAAACAGGCTAAGCCTGCTTTTTGACACGCCACTTATTCAGTCAGGAGAAGACTATGTTTCCACGCTTGAGAACAGGATCTTACTTCCCGGCGCTCATATCAGCGCTTTGTTTGGCCGGTATTCTGGGCTGCACTTCCGGCCATGAAATCTTGAAATATGAAAATCCCATTCAAACCAGCCAGCAGCAGCTTGTGCCGGGGCTGGAACCGGAAGAGGCCGGGGACAAGATTGCCGTGGATGTGATCGGCCAGGGCGTGGAACCGGAAACCGGCAGCCCCCAACAGAAAAAACTCATGGCCGAGCGTGCGGCCGTAATCGACGGTTACCGCAAACTTTCCGAGCGCATTGCCGGAACGATCTTGAATGCCTATTCAGCCGCCGGGCGTAACAACATCTCCGTGGACCAGGTCATGACCGAAACCAATGCCTATCTACGCGGGGCACAGGTGGCCTTTGTCAGCCATGACGACGGCATCGCCTCGGCTCGGGTCAAGGTCTATATTTCCCCACGGGAGTACAAATTTTACCACGGTACGCCCACTTCCAGAGCCATTCTTGGGGCCCTGGCCGGCGCCGGGCTCGGAGCCGCCGCCGGTTCCGGCACTGGTGCGGCTCTTGGAACCAGCTCCTTTACCATGGAAGCCTTGGGCGGAACCGCCGGCGCCATGGCCATCGGTTCAGGGGCCGGGGCCTTGGGCGGTTCGGCATTGGCAAACAATTAGGATTTTGGGAAAAAAGGAGCTTGCAAAGCAGCATGAAACAATATCAAAGCATGTTTGGATGGCTACGAGCAGCGGGTATATTTTGCGTTTTCAGCCTGGGCCTGCTTTGCATCATCGGCACCGGTGGGGATGAAATCGAAGATACCCCCCAGACAACCGCCTCCCAATCCGTCAACACCCTCCCTACCGCCACCATCAATACGCCGGCAGACCCCACCGTTTTCACCGAAGGGGCCTTGATCACTTTTTCCGGCTCAGGCACGGACACGGAAGACGGCACTTTGTCCGGCGCTGCTTTGGTGTGGAGTTCCAGCATCGACGGCCGCATCGGCATCGGCGCCAATGTCCCCAATGTCTCCCTTTCCACCGGCTCCCATGTCATTACCTTGACGGCCACGGACAGTAACGGCGGCGCAGCCAGCGACACCGCCACCATCACCCTCAATCCCCGGACCAACACCATCCCCACTGCCGCCATCACCGCTCCGGCCACGGGCAGCACTTTCGGCCAGGGCCAATTCATCAATTTAGCCGGCACGGGCACAGACACCGAAGACGGCCAACTCCAGGGCAATGCCCTGGTCTGGTCCTCCCAGATCGACGGACAGATCGGCACCGGCAATTCCATCACCGTCAACAACCTGTCCGCCGGCACCCATACAATCCGTCTGACAGTCACTGACAGCGCCCACACCAGCGGCACTGCTTCCATTTCCATCACCGTGGGCAACACCCCCCCCACCGCCGTTATCAACTATCCAGCCGACGGCGCCACCATCAATGAAGGTTATTCCATCACCTTTTCCGGTACCGGCACAGACCCGGAAGACGGCAGTTTGAGCGGCAGCGCCCTGGTATGGCGCTCCAACAAGGACGGCCAGATCGGCATCGGCAACTCGCCCCTTGTATCCTTTCTGTCCAGCGGCCCCCATGTCATCACCCTGAGCGTCACCGACAGCGACGGCGCCACCGGTTCGGACACCATTGCCTTGACCGTGGGCAACACCCTGCCGACGGCTTCCATTAAGAATCCTGCCGGCGGGTCCACCTTCACCGCAAGCGAGCTCATCGTTTTCAACGGCACCGGCACCGATGCAGAAGACGGTAATCTTTACGGCGGCAGCCTGGTGTGGACTTCCAGCCGCGACGGTCTGATCGGGACCGGCACGAATGTCAGCGTCAGCGGTCTTTCCGTGGGTGCCCACCTCATCACCTTGACGGTCACGGACCGCAACGGTGCGGTGGACAGCGAAGCCATCACCATCACCATTCAATAAGGCGGATTATGCGGAAAGCTTGCACTATATTGAATCTCTATCAATGCCTGAAAATGACGCGGCTGGTCGTCCAAGCAACCTGGAGCGCCGCCTTGGCCCTGATCGGTTGTCTTTTCATCGTTACCGAAGGTCAAGCAGTTGTTCCCACGGTCAACATCATCTCGCCGGCAAATGCGGCCTCTTATGCCTATCAAGAATTTATCGCCTTTTCCTGCGCTGCAGCCGATCCGGATGGCGGCACCATCGACACCTACGCCTGGCTTTCCTCCAGACAAGGCCCCATCGGCGGCGGCGCCGCTTCCTTCAGCAGCAACACACTTTCACGCGGAACCCACACGATTTCGCTCACAGTCACGGACAGCGACAGTGAAACCAATACAGCCAGCATTACCATTACCGTGCGCCAGGTCCCCACTGCCATGATCACCGCGCCTGCCAACGGTGGTAATTTCGATCTAGGCCAACAGATCACCTTCACTGGCACCGGCACCGACCCCGAGGACGGGGCCCTGGCAGGGAATGATCTGGTCTGGTCCTCCAGCCTCGACGGACAGTTCGGTACCGGCTCGCCCCTGGCTGTCCAAACCCTGACCGCCGGCAATCACACGATCACCCTCACTGTGACCGACAGCGACGGCGATACGGATACGGCCACCATCAACATCAAGGTGGGTAATGATCCGCCTGTTGCCAACATCACGGCACCGGCGGACAGAAGCAGCTACACCAGCGGCGTAAACGTGATCTTCCAAGGAACCGGTACAGATACGGAAGACGGCGCTCTGGCCGGCGGAGATCTGGTTTGGTCCTCCAGCCTGGACGGGCAGATCGGCACCGGCACACTTCTAACAGTGAACAATCTTTCCAACGGCACCCATCTCATCACCCTTACCGCCACCGACAGCGACAACGACACCGGCACAGACGCCATCATCATCACCATCACCAACAGGCCCCCCACTGCCCTGATCACCGCGCCGGTGAGCGGCAGCGATTATGACGAAGGCGCCCTGATCACCTTTACCGGAACAGGCATTGATCCGGAGGAAGGTGCCCTGGCAGGCAACGCTCTGGTATGGTCATCCAGCCTGGACGGGCAAATCGGCACCGGCTCCCCCCTGGCTGTTCAAAGCCTTTCAAACGGCAACCATGTCATTACTTTGACTGTGACCGACACGGACGGCGATGATGATACCTCCACCATCAACGTCAAAGTGGGCAATGATCCGCCCACTGCCGATATCACCGCCCCTGCCACCGGCAGCAGTTACAACAGCGGCGCCAATGTGGTTTTTCAAGGGACCGGCACGGATGCGGAGGACGGCGCCCTGTCGGGCGCTTCCCTGGTCTGGCGTTCCAGCCTGGACAATCAAATCGGAACCGGCACAACCCTGGCCACCAGCACTCTTTCCAGCGGCACCCATGTCATCACCCTTACCGCCACCGACAGCGACGGAGACACCGGCACGGACAGCATCGTAGTGACCATCAACAATCAACTGCCTACGGCCACCATTAGTTCTCCTGCCAACAACAGTATATTTGACGAGGGCGAAAATATAACCCTGGCTGGCGGCGCCACGGATCCGGAAGACGGCACGCTGACCGGCGCGTCCCTGGTATGGAGTTCCAATCTTGATGGACAGATCGGAACCGGCGCCAACGTCACCTGGAATGATGCTTCGGAAGGCGTCCATATTATAACGCTTACGGCAACCGACAGTGAAGGCGGCTCAGACACGGCCACGATCACCATCACCGCCGGCAACGCCGAACCCACGGCCCGGATCACTACTCCCGCCACCGGCGCCCGTTACAATGAGGGGGACAGCATCAGCTTTTACGGCAGCGCGGAAGACGACCAGGACGGCGCCTTGACCGGCAGAGCCCTGGTGTGGACTTCGAATAACGCCGGTTTGGTACAAGTTATCGGAGCAGGCAGTTCCGTTACGACTTCAACCCTCGCCCCCGGCACCCATACCATCACCCTGACCGCCACCGACAGCCAGAATTCATCCGGAACCGCCAGCATCCAGATCACTGTCACTGCCAAGACCGCCCTCAGCCTGTCAGCCGCCAGTTTGTCGCTGGTCGCCGGTGGAAGTTCCACGTTGACAGCCAGGGGCGGGACAACGCCCTACCGGGTCTTCTCCCGCTATCCGCATATTGCCGCAGCATCCATCACCGGCGCCACCATAACCGTAACCGGGGTTTCCGCCGGCGCCTCCACCATCACGGTTACGGACAGTACCAAAGCCAGCGCCACCGCCCTTGCCACGGTAACCGCATCCCAAGGCTCTACTAGTAATCCACCCACGGCCCACGCCGGCAGTGACCAAATCGTCATGGAAGGCAGTACTGTGTATCTGGATGGATCCGCTTCCTCTGATTCAAACGGCAGCATCGCGGCCTTTCAATGGCTGCAGATCGCCGGATCGAATATTGCGCTTTCCGACAGCTCCGCTGAAAATCCCAATTTTGTCGCACCCGCGGTTTCTGCCGCCGGCAGCGTGCTCACCTTCCGCCTAACGTGTACGGACAATGACGGTCTCCAGGATACGGATGAAGTCAATGTGTCGGTGGTGGATAACGGGATCAGCATCTATCCCGCCACGGTCACTTCTTTCAAATCCTTTGTCAATGAATACTTGGGTGTGGTCCTGGGCGGTGGCGCTTCCCTGACCAGCCTACTGCCGCTCAATCCTGCCACCATCACAAGCACCACCAACCGGCCGGCCGTGTTGACTTACGGGCTTGTAAGTTTTGAAACCAAAATCACCCAGCCCGGAGCTGTTGCCGCCATTTCCATCTACCTGCCCAAAGCCGCCCCGGCAGGCTATGCCTGGTTCAAATACAATCAGCAAAAGGGCTGGTTCAATTTTGATCGGGAGTTGATTTCAGACGGCCAGGGCGACGGCGCCGTCTTCAGTGCCGACCGCACCGTGGTCACGCTTTATATCACCGACAACGGCCCCTACGACGATGACGACACCTTTTTGGTGATCCAGGATCCTTCCGGGCTTGGAACCATGACGGCAAGCACCGGTTCGACCGCCGCCACATCTTCGGACGACGACGATTTCTGTTTCATCGGCAGCCTAGCGCACTAAACCAGCTACGGATAATGCCCGCCATGAAGAATATGCAAAAAGGGCAGCACGCCCAGGGCAATCGCATATAGTTTTTTTTCGGGGTCGGGGTCGGTATCGGTATCGAAAAAATAATTTGGGGCGCCCCGCTCCCGAAAAACCAGGGCTTTTTCTATGCTGACCCAAAGACCCAACACGATGTCTTTTCCGTAGGGGCGGTTCGCGAACCGCCCCTGCACATCGGCAGGGCACACCGTTCCGTCCCGTTGGCGAATTGCCTTTGGGGGAAAAGAAAAAACTCGATACCGATTCCGATACCGACCCCGACCCCGAGAGGTTGGATGGCAGAGACAAAACCCAAACACTCACGAATCGCTTTATCTTGGCGAGCAATAGTATTCGCTATGTGAAATATTGGCAATTAATGGTTGCACATTCCGCGCCAAGTTTACATGCGATTCCCCTGGAAACATGCGGGGAATTGTATTGACTATTTATCCAAGCCTTGCTATTTTTTTGCTCATCGCTTCATCGACAACTTACTTGCATGGGCAAGAAATCACACACATTCTTGATATTTAACTAATATACAAAAAATAGATCTGATCATCAGAGGTAACGTACCGATCCAGCCGGTCGGGGCGTCTGCAAGGCAGGGTTGTTTTCCTACCTAATTTCTTTCAAAAACATTGAAAAAGGAGACAATCATGGTCCAAAAATTGATGTTATCCACTGTTGGTTTTATCCTCCTGTTTTCCTGTACTGTTTTCGCCGGCGAAAAATTAAAAGCGATTACCTGCAATTTTGAACCATTTTACGGGGAGAGCATGAAAAATCAGGGCCCCATTTCCGAAATCACCCACAAGGCTTTTCAAGAGGTGGGCTATGAAGTGGACATTAAATTCGTCCCCTGGGCCAGGGCGTTGGCCGAAGCGGAAAAAGGCGACTATGATATTCTTGTAGGGGTCTGGCACAGCGCTGAGAGAGAAAAATGGATGGCCTTTAGTGATGCCATGATGGAAAACGAGTTAGGTTTCTACAAGAAAAAAGGCGATCCCATTACCTTTACTGATTATGCCGCGCTGAAAGCAAACGGGACTAAGATCGGCATTGTGCGCGGCTACGTCAATCCCGAAGGATTTGATGAAGCCAAGATGAATGTGGATGAGGCCACCGATGATCTCACCAATATGCGCAAATTCATTGGTGGACGTACCCAATTGGTGATCATTGATAAGCAGATCGGCGCCTATATTGTGAAATCCAATATGGCCGATAGCATTGGCACCATCGAATGGCTTACAACCCTTCAAAAGAAACCCCTGATGAACGGCATCCTCAAAAATGCCAAAGGGGACTGGCAAAAACGCCTGGCAGACTTCAATAAAGGCATAGGTATAATTAAACAAAATGGGACTTTGGACAAAATTTTAAAGGAACATGGTTTCTAAACATATTTACCATAACCTCCTAAAACGCAGGAAATGGATACAGGCCGCCTTTGCTTTTTTCATTCTGTTTCCCTCCAACGCAACAGCCGAAGAGAAGTTGAGAGCTATTGCGTGCAATTTTGAGCCGTATTACGGGGAAAGCATGAAAAACCAGGGCCCTGTATCTGAAATCACATGTCGAGCTTTTCAAGCAATCGGCTATGCAGTGGACATTAAATTCGTTCCCTGGGCAAGAGCATTGCTGGAAGCGGAACAAGGTGATCATGATGTTATAGTCGGGCTCTGGTACAGCACCGAGAGAGCCAAATGGATTGCTTTCAGCGATGTAGTATTAGAAAACGAATTGGGCTTTTATAAGAAAAAAGGCGATCCCATCATATTCACGGATTATGCCGCACTGAAAGCACAGCGGACCAAGATCGGAATTGTACGCGGCTATGTCAATCCCGAAGGATTCGACGAGGCTCAGATGGTTGTGGAAATGGTCAAAGATGATATCCTCAATATGCGGAAATTGGCTTATGACCGCATCCAATTGGTGATGATTGATAAACAGGTCGGCGCTTATATGGTGAGAACCCATATGCCGAATTACATCAACAGCATCGAATGGTTGGTAACTCTTCAAAAACAACCCATGCTCACCGGCATCGTTAAAAACTCCAAGACAGACTGGCAAAAACGCCTGGCGGATTTTAATAAAGGACTTGGGATGATCAAACAGAATGGAACATTGGAGAAAATTCTAAAAGAGCATGGTTTTTAGCGATATTTGATGGGTGTAATCAATTGCCGTAGCTGATCAGGTGAATAGGCCGAAGACTGAAGGTTTTAATGATTCAGACAGCACTCAAATCCTTTCCTTCCGATCTTCGATGATGATTTCATTGACTAT
The DNA here is from genome assembly GCA_020723325.1 of Desulfosudis oleivorans. Lineage (GTDB taxonomy): Bacteria > Desulfobacterota > Desulfobacteria > Desulfobacterales > SURF-7 > DYJD01. The sequence continues at coordinate 207,095 of DYJD01000009.1, forward strand.
TTGTTCTTTAATCTTGATCGCTTCTCGCAGTCTTGCTCATCGTTTCGGTCGCTGTCCCTTGTGGGAGCGGCTTCCAGCCGCGATACGGCCGAAGCGATGACCCCAGCCTTTTTTGTATTTCCCCGACAGTGGCTTTCACATTTTATCTCCTTTTTACGCATATCTTATGCGTAAAAAGACAATTGCCAAGCTTGATGTTTTTATTGAACCGGATTAGGATGCAGTTCAGCATTTTTCATCTTGGTCGAAAAAACAAACAAATGAACTGCTCCATTGAAGATCTTTACAAATCATTCCGGACCGCCTTGAAATCCTTTATTGCCGCCCGTACACGGGACGATAAGCTGGCAGAGGATCTTGTTCAGGACACATTTGTCAAGCTGGCGGATTATTGCAATCGCGGATGCGAATGCCGGCATCCTAAGTCCTTTCTTTTCAAAACCGCCCCGGCCGAGGCCAACCTTGGATTGGGATGCGGCAATCCCACTGCCATTGCCGGTATGAAACCAGGTGAAACAGTGCTGGATCTGGGATCCGGTGCCGGATTTGACTGTTTCCTGGCCGCAAATCAGGTCGGCCCGCAAGGCCATGTCATCGGAATCGATATGACCCCGGAAATGATTGAAAAGGCTAGAACTATTGCCCTACGCCGCGGTACACGCAATGTGGAATTCCGTTTGGGAGAGATCGAGCATCTGCCAATGGCAGACAACAGTGTGGATGTGATCATCAGCAATTGTGTCGTCAACCTGGCTCCGGACAAGCCAAAGGTCTTCCGGGAAGCTTACCGCGTCCTGAAATCCGGCGGCCGCCTGGCTGTTTCCGATACTGCCCTGCTCAAGGAACTGCCGGAAAACATTAAAAACAGTTTGGATGCACACGTGGCCTGTATTGCCGGCGCCATTCCGATTGATGCTTACAAACCGATCCTGGAACAAGCTGGTTTTAGAAACATTCGGATCACTGTAAAAACGGCCTCAAACTGCGTATCCTCTGATACAACGGATCCCATCGGCCGGTCGGTCATCAAGGAATACGGTGACGAAATCCAATTGAATGAATTTATTACGAGCATATATATTGAAGGAACCAAAGAATGAAAAACACATCCAATAAGACTTTGTGGGGTTCGATCATTGGCGGAATTGCTTCGTTGTTTTCTTTGCTTGCGGCCGGCGGCGCAAGCTGTCTGGGAATCTGCGGACCGATTTGCGCCGCCCCCTTGGCTTCCTTATTTGGCCTTTCAGTAGCAGGCTCTTCTGCCTCACCGGTCTGGAAAGGCCTGCAACCCATTTTGATTGCCGTGAGCGCTGTTGCCTTTACCGTGGCCTTTTTCTCCCTGTATCGAAATACAAACAAACTGGAGGGGTGCACAGATACCTCTTGCGGCTGTAAGGGAGCCGGCGATAAAAAACACCGTCAGCGTCTGGCCAAGACTATTTTTTGGATCAGCCTGGCTGCCGGAATCTGTTTTATCGTTTATCCAATTGCCACCGAGCATTTGCTTATTAAGGAAAAGCTTCCATCTCAGGATCAAATTCAGCCTCAATGCTCTCAACCGACAAATCCTGATATGACTGAATCCATAAGCGGACCTGGTGGACTTCGCTGTAATAAACCCTGCCGAAATACTCAAAGCTCAGGAGCCCTTGGTGCAATCAAACCAAATGATACGAAATAGAAGGAGGCAATGAACATGAAAGGTTGGACAGCATTACCTATTGCTGTTTGTTGTTATTCTTCCCCACTCCGGCATTCAAGCGGTTCAGGGTCACCACACTGCCGAAGATCATAAGGCTGCCGATCCAGAAACGCAAGCTGGCCGGATCACCTAAAAAGACGATACCCACAATGGCGGTGAAAATCACCTCGCTGGACATGAGCACCCCGCCTTCCCAGCCCCGGCAGTAAAAAAAGCCTTGATTCATCAGGAGCTGGGCGCTGAGGGAGGAAAGAATGATGCCCAATACCATGACCCATTCCAGGGCGGTGGCCGGGAAAATCGGTTGCAGACAAAAAGCCGGCAGGGTCACCAAGGCCCCCATCAAACATAAATACAGATAGATCACCACCGGCCCGTTGGTTTTCCGCAGGGCGCGGATAAAAGTCACGGTTATGCCTGCAAAGATGCCGCCCACAATGGCCATGGCCTGCCCTAAAAACCCGCCTTCGATTTTGAAATCCATGAGCACGCCGATGCCGATAATTACGATGGCGATGCAAACCATCCCGGACTTGCCGATGCGCTCGCCGTAGAGCAGGAATGAAAACACGGCGGAGAAGGCCGGAAAAGAGTAGAAGATTACCAGCACGGTGGATACCGGCAGCAAACGAATGGCCGTGACCATGGCAAGGAACGCCACGGCCCCGGTGCATCCCCGGATCACCAGCAAGCGTATATTCCGGCCCCTATATGGATTCCCTTGCCGTCCGAAAAGGGCCATAATGATCACCAGCCCGCCGAAAAAACGGTAAAACCCGATATGCCAGACCGTATAGTGCGGCCCGATCATTTTGACCAGCAGATTCAAAACAGTGAATAATAGGGCGGCGGAAAGCATGAACAACGGGCCGGCAAAGGCCGCCTCCAGACTCACCGGACCGTTTGCTTGCTCTGGTTGTTCCATCTACTGCATTCCATGGCTTTCATTCTGCGACGTACCACCCTCGGCAGCCTCCTTTATTTTCATTAGCATCACATCCTCCCGGCTGAGGGGCACACTAACTTTCTCCGGAACGTGCTTGCCCAAATAAGGTTGGGAAGCCGCCACAAGATATGGAAAAATCTTATTCAGTTTATCATTTTTGCCCACATGGGTGGCCGTGACCCGCCACAATTGTTTTATCTTGCCGGTCTTGGCATATTCCCTAAAATCCACTGCACCGATGATCAGATACCTCAGATAGGTGGTAACCTTTTCCTTGCGGACATAAGTTCTTTCAGCCATACGCACTATAGAAGTGTGATCATCTAATTCCGTTGTCAACAAATCATGTTCGCTGGGCGGCCCGCTCCCATATGATAGAATAATGACCACTTCAGCCCCTTCCAGATCATCGGTCTTTTTCAAACCGTTCAACCCAAGTGCTTTTTCCACATATTTCCTGAATTGGAGACGCTGATCTTCGGTTTGTTCTTGGGCGCCTTTACCCTCCAGAATGAAAAAGGCATTACCGGCCTCCTGGTTATTTTGGTTTTCTGCATAAACGTTTACATGCGTGAATTTCTGGTGACTGCAGCCGGCTGCGATCAGGACCAACAGCAGACACAAATTGAAACGGTTCGTTTTCTCGCCCATTGCCTGATTTCCTTATGCCTCTTTCTCCAGGAGATTGTTCCACCACTTATAATAAAAAAATCGGCATTGGCCATTGTCTCGGCCATCCTCCATCGTGGGAGCGGCTTCCAGCCGCGATACGGCCGAAATGGTGATCAAGGCCAAAAAAATCATTTGTTTAAACTCGATAATTTTTGTAATCTGCCGATATAATGTAAAGGCATCTAACCGGCTTGTTTCTTTACCAAGGTCACTCTAGCAGAAATTGTAAATTATAGCCAGCACCATGAAGCACTTCTTATATTTTCTAAAAATCGGAGTCTGCGGAATGTTATTGGTTCCGGCAGCCATTTCTTCTCAGGCCAAGGAAAACCTCCGGGAAATAATGGTGGAGCTGCGCAACGGGGACCTGATAACCAGTTCGGATTTTCATTCCATTCCGGCCCGGAACGGTACTCCCTTTCCTTTGCAGGAAAAATACCGAAAGTTGACATCCTTGAATTTCAGCGAACTGGTGCTCCTCCAGGGCAATACGGCCTACCGTCTGGATCGTAACGACATACTCGAAACCGTTTCCAGCATCGAACTTTTGGAGCCGAATCTTTGCCCCTATAAAGACGGCCGTATGCGCATCGTAAAAAAAAACGGTGCTGTCCTGGACGAACTCAATGGAACCCTGCTCCGCTATATCGGATATCCGGATGCGGCTGCTTATTTGCTGATCCAGCGTTTTGATAATTTCTACAAAGATTGGAGGCGGGCGGAATTGGATATCCGCGAAGTGAAAAAAATCATTTTCGATCCGCAGACCTATCAGCCTTCAGCCCCCAAACCGACCCAACGCAAAATCGAAGAATCCCCTTTAAAAGGCTTTGAAACAACATCGGAAGGAATAAAAACCAGGCTGCTCACCAAAGGAACAGATGGTGATTGCGACAAAGTCAACCTGGCCGTGGAATTCGATTTTGATTCATCCCGAATTCGCCCCGGCTCCCATTCACTGCTGGACAATGTGTGCCGGGCCTTGCAAGATCCTGAACTGGCCGACAAGACCATTCAGATTACCGGCCATACGGATTCGGACGGCCCGGAAGCCTACAACCTGAAGCTGAGTTATCGCAGGGCCGCGTCCATCCAAGACTACCTGGTTAAAAAATGCCCCATCCCCAAAGCGCGCCTGCTGCTGATCGGTCAAGGTGAACTGCACCCCCTGGTTCCCAACACTTCCAGCAGGAATAAACAAATCAACCGACGTGCTGAAATTAAAATCGTTGAAATTTTTTAGGGAGGAATCAAATGATTCATCTGTTCACGAAGATGGGGAACCTGCTCAGCCGCTTTCATTTCCTGCGCCTGCCGTTGATAATTCTTGCAGGTTTATTGGTAAGCACATGCGGCGGGGGAGGAAGCAATCCTCCGGCGCCGAGTTCCACTGCCGCAGCCGACTTCAGCATGAGCCTTTCCCCATCAAGCCTGAGCATCCAGGCAGGGCAGACAGGCGCCATTACCGTCAACCTCACCCGCAACAATGGTTTTTCGAGTCCGGTTGCCGTGGAAGTCCATTCCCCTCCCGCCGGCATCACCGGGTCCACAAACATTACCGCTGATTCCGGGACCCTCACCATCTCCGTGTCCGGCACGGTCTCCCCGGGTACATATACCTTGCAAGTCCTGGGCGTTGCCGGCACTCTGTCACACTCGGCGGATGTGGGCCTGACAGTGACCGCACCGCCGGTTATACCGACCACGAGCCCGTCTTTCCACATCCCGGCTCCGGATGGAACCTTTACCGGCCAGGTCAATGTCACCACCGGTCTCCCCATGGCCAAGGGCGTCATGGCCGACCCGACCCAATGGCACCTGGAAACCGCAGCCGGCACATCTGTTCCGGCCCAGTTGGATATTGCCGCGCTTTGGCCGGATTCCTCCGTGCGTTGGATACATGTTTCCCATGTCGGTGATGTGGCTCCTGGTGGCTCAACCATCTATCGCCTGATGTCCGGGGCTCCCGCCGCGGTTTCCAATGCATTGCAAATAACCGATGCTGAAACCGGCCTCACGGTGAACACCGGCACCACCGTATTCGTCTATACGAAAAACCAATTCCAGGTGGCGGAGCGTCTTTTCACCTTGCAGAGCGGCGGCAATCAATACACCGCTGTGCCGGCTGATACGGCGGGCTTTAATGTCTGGCCGGCGATCATCCAACCCTGGCAGGTGGAAGTCCAGGGGCCCATCAAGGCCGTGGTGAAAGTAGAAGGGGACTGGCGCGACTCCGGCAACACCACCCTGGATCCATTGATTCGCTGGCGGGCCCGGCTCACCTTCTGGCGGAACTCGGACCAGGTTCGTTGTGAATTCACCCTCCGGAATTTGCGCAATTACGATACCCCGCTGGAACCGCTGGATCACTCCTTCCATGCCCTATTCATCGCCTCCCTTTCCGCCGGCGGCACGGCCTTGCTGCCTGCCGACCAAAACCTGGGGGCTGCCTCGGAAAAAACATTTTATCTTGAACTGGGGAGCGGAACAATAACCAACCGCGTGCTGGACTGGGACCCCAATGCGGATTTTCCAGTTGTCGCCCCGTATCCGGTGGGCTTTCCGAATCCGGCATACGTGGCCGCAACGGAAGCTTTCGGACCCTTTGCCGCCCCTGTCACCGGCGGCAGCGGCGAATCCCAGGAAGCCCTGGACCGTTACGAAAAATTGATGCGCTCCATGGCTGTGAGAGCGGATGTGGAAACACCGCTCTGCGCCCGCCCGGGGTCGGACTCGGCCGTGGCGCACCTGGCCTTGGATCGGGGGAACTGGATGAATTACGGCTGCCTGCAATGGGCCGCCAACGGCTGTCCCCAGATTTATTCGCGCAATCACTATGACTGGGTCCTGGGACTTTACCAGAACGCCCTGCGCCTGGGACGGGTGGAATTGCTTGGTCTGGCCCAGATTATGGCCCGCCATGAATTGGACCTGGACCAATATCATACCATTGATCATGGCCCTTTTTACAATTTCATGCGCAATTGGGAAGAAGGCAGCCATGCAAGCCCGGGCAACTGTTTCGGCCTGGGCCGGCCCACCCACACCTGGAACCGCGGATACCTGCTCCACTATTTATGGTGCGGAGAACGGCGCGGCTTGGACGTGGTAAACGAACTGGTGCAAGGGACCCAGGCCTATTTATACGAAGGCACGGGCCATCCTTGGCTGGAACGGGAAATCCGGTTCCAGGGGTGGATGTCGGAAATCTTTTTCAGCCGTTTCTTGCTGGACCCCCTCACCCCCATCGATACGGCCGAAGGCCCCAAGACTCCGTCCCAGGTCCTGGCTGATGTACTTGAAGGCATCATCCAATTGGAAGAAACCGACGGGTCCCATGGGTATGTGCTGGAGCCTGACGGCGCCGGAGCCATCACCAATCGCGTGCACATGCTGCTGCTGCGCTATGCGGCCGTGCCCATGATCAATGCCTATGAATACTGTTTAAAGGGCTCCGGCCATATCTTGGAATCCCGGCTCAGGGCCTGCAATGAACGCATTGCCCGTTTCCTCGTGGCACGGACCGAAGGCGGAACCACCACGGATGGGACTTATACTCCCTACCGCTTCTGGACCTATTGGAGTCTTGACGGGTCCACGGAAGGCGACCCGGAATACAGTTGGACCCAGGACATGGCCGACATAACAGGCTGGCTGTGGCTTCAGAACGGCGAACAGGCCCTCCTGGATTATGCTCGCCGGGCTTTCCGGGATTTCTCCTTCTTCCGGGACGGACCTAGTGCTCCCACCGTCCGGGTGGCCACCCGCTTCGGCAGTTGCGTTTATTGGGATACGGAAAGCAAATTGAACGGCTGGTTCCTGCGGGGCGGCCAATGGTTTCTGAAAGCGGAAAAAGAGGCCCGCAGTCAAGGAAAATAGAGTTATCAATGATCCGGCCCCAAAAAAAATTTCAGCCTTGATTAAAGTTTCGGCCGGTCAGAAAAATCCGAAATTCGAATATCGAAATACGAAACAAATTCGAATTACCAAAATTCAAAGAAAACAACATTGGCAAACGATACAGCCAATAAGCCGCTGCTTTTTGTTTTGGTTATTTGATCATTGAAATTTTGAATTTGTTTCGAATTTCGGATTTCGATATTCGAATTTAATTTTTTGGGGCAGGCTGTCGATGCCCAAAGGAAAACGATTGTCCCAGCACTTGCACTGGAAAAAGCGCAATATCAGCGCCAGGCAAAATAAGGCTGATCATAGTGGGCCACCCGGGTGGCCCTGCCGAGAATCGCCACTTCCCGGAACTGGTAGATGATGGCGGCGGTGGGCGCCGCGATCCAAGTATCTCCCACCGGCATGAACAGTACCGGACTGCCCTCCCTGCCGGATTCATCCAGGATGGGCGCATCCTTGCGCATGAACTCGGTAATGGGAATACGATGAACCGAAGCCACCTCCGCGGGATTGGGTTTTACATTCACTTCCCCGCCGATCCAGACCACCACCGGTGTGATAATATATCCGGAACGGGTAGTAAAATCATCCAACCTCCCCAGGATGTTTTCCGGCCCTGCCTTCACCCCCACCTCCTCGGCCAGCTCCCGCAGGGCCGCTTGTTGCGGGCTCTCTCCCTCATCCAGGCGTCCGCCGGGGAAGGCCCACTGGCCGGAATGACGTTTTAATCTGGAAGCCCGTCGGGTCAATACCAACGCGGCCTGGTCGGAAGCAGCGGCGGTCATGCCCAGGCTGCGGATGCCCGGCTGCTCGGAAACCGGCGCCACGGCAATTGCCACGGCCGCCTTGACATGTCCCGCTGCCTCGTGTTTTCGGGAATCGAAGCGCAATAGGTTGTTACTGATCCGCTCCTGCAAGTCTTGATTATATGTGAGGTAATCCGCGACTTCCATCTTCCTTCACAATGCCGGCAGCGCAGCCGCATTTTCGTAAAATATCCGTTTTTCAAGGCCCTTGTCGTTCGTGCAGGCCATCTTGACTCTATTTGTAAATCAGGCGGTCCTCCATCTTCATAAATCCCCGGATGGCATGGGCCGCCCCGTATGAAATCAAATCCGGCGGCCAGGGGAATGTTTTGCGCCCCACAAAAAACATCTCGGTGCGGGCGGTCTGCCGGCCGCAGATCAATTCAGCTATGGTACGGCCGTTCATGAAGGTCATGGAAACCCCGTGTCCGATGCAGCCCAGGGAAAAAATCGCCTTGCGATCCTTGCCAAGATAGCCGATCACCGGCGCCATATCAAGTGTAACCGACACCGGACCGCCCCAGCGATGGGTGATTTCAATTCCCTGCAATTGGGGAAAAACCTCGGTTATATGCTTTTCCAGAAGGGCGAAGATCCGGTCGTTCAGATCCCGGTTTAAATCCCCGCCGTAACCGAAAGAAACGTCCCCGCCGCCCATGACGATACGGTTGTCCTTGGTCAGGCGATAGTAATGGATCAGATCCCTGGCATCTTCAACGCCGGCCCGGCATTGCCATCCGATGGAATCCAATTGCCGGTCCGACAGGGGCGCGGTCATGACGATATGGGTAAAAGCCGGAAGTTGCAGGGACTTGAGTTGCGGGAAAAGCACCGAATAGGCATTGGTGGCCAACACCAAATACTCTGCCCGCAGAACGCCTTCTTCCGTCCGGATCTTGAAATTACCTTTGGAGTCGCGGCTGAAATCTTTCACCGGCGAGCACTCATGAATACCGACGCCGGCTTCTTCGGCCAATTTTTTCAAACCCCGGGCCAGTTTAGCCGGATGCAGAATCCCGCAACGTGGTTCAAACCAGCCCAGCTTATAATAATCCGTATGGAATTCTGCAGCCAGGCGCTGTCTATCCCAGCGCTCCACGCCGCCCAGGCCCCATTGGGCCATGATGCTGAAGTCATGCTCAACCCGCTTTACTTGTGCCGGACTGGTACCCACCAGTAGATAGCCGCTGCGTTCATAATCGCAATCGATCTGTTTTTGAGTGATCAATTCATGGAGGTAATCAACGGCCTTCTCCATATAAGTATGGGCGGCCCGGGCCCGTTGGTCGTCAAAACGGAAACGGGTGATGCCTTTGGTCAGGCCGAACAGGGTCATGGAAAAACCGCCGTTGCGGCCCGAAGCGCCGTAGCCGCATACATCCGATTCCACCACGCGCACATCCAAATTTGGATTGAGTTGCTTGAGGTGATAGCCGGCGGATAAACCTGTATAGCCGCCGCCGATGATAGCCACATCCGAACGTTCTTCTCCGGTCAAGCCGGGGTTGGGCGTGATGGCCGCGGGCAAGGATTCAAGCCAATAGCTTTTTGCACGGTAATCCGTCATGAAATGCCTCCTTCTTTTCAAATCCAGGGCTTGTTGAAAAACCTGAATATTAATTTAGTTGATTGACTAACTAATTATATCCATCGCCGTCAGATGTCAACCCCTTCCTTTTCATTATGATTTTAGGCTCTACTACCTCTTCCCTTGCTTCTTCACCCACGGATCAAACGGTTTTACAAGTGGTCCTAAACAGCTTTCGTGAAAAGATCAGAAACAGAATCAATATTTCCTTTCTTGACAAGCCCCTTGCCCACTGTACTATAATTCTCCCGTTTTCAATGGGGATAAAAAATAAAAACTTTTACAACCAGCCAGGAGTCCGCCCATGAACACCAACTTCACATGCCGGATCATCCGTACGTTTATGTTGATAATCGCCACGGCCGTCATGCCCATATGGGCCCAAGCCGCCTTCAACCAAGCCGTCATCATTGATCACACGTGCACGAACATCAACGCCATCCCCCGATCCGCCATTGAGCAAGCCGTGCAGAGTCTCCATATTGCCTATGGCCACACTTCCCACGGCAGCCAGATCACCGAGGGCATGACCGGCCTGGTGGATTTCGCCAACAACGGCGGGCTTGGCCTGCAACTGCCCAGGGATATCTTCCAGTGGAATCAAGGCGGAACAAACGGCGCCTTGGACCTGCACGATTATGCCATGGACGGCGATGCGGGCTATTATCCCCAATGGGTTGATAATACCCGCAATTATCTGGGATCCCCGGAGGCAGGCACCGGCCGAGGAAGCGCCCATCCCATGGTCAATGTCATCATGTGGGCCTGGTGCGGCCAAGTGAGCGGCAAATACGCCAACGGTACGCTTACTTCCGAATACTTGACGCCCATGTCCCAATTGGAGCAGGAGTACCCCGGCATCATTTTTGTCTACATGACCGGCCACCTGGACCACTGGGATGACGCCAATAACAAGGCCGCCAATCAGATGATCCGGAACTACTGCCTGCAAAACAAAAAGGTGTTGTATGATTTTGCCGATATCGAAAGCTATGATCCGGACGTCAAGCACTTTGAATTTGCCGGCGACGACTGCACCTACTATGCCTCGGCCACCGGCAATGCGCTTGGAAACTGGGCCCAGGAATGGCAAAATAGTCATGTCCAGGGTACAGACTGGTACGATTGCGGCGCGGCCCACAGCGAACCATTGAACGCCAACCGCAAGGCTTACGCAGCCTGGTGGTTATGGGCGCGACTTTCCGGATGGTCGCCGGATCAGCCGTCCAATCAGGCGCCCTCGGCACCCCAGTTGATCTCACCTGCGGACGGTGAAACCGGCTTGTCTTTGACGCCCGAGCTGCGCACAGGCGCCTTCTCGGATCCGGACAGCGGCGACACCCACAGCCAGTCCCATTGGCAGGTGGCTGGTTCCGCGGATTTTTCCAATCTGATTTACAACAACGAAAGTACTGTCAGTCTGACGACCTGCCGGCTCCCCGAAGCGCTTTTATCCTCCGGCGTCCTTTACTATTGGCGGGTCCGGCATGTGGACAACCATGGAACCCCGTCGGCCTGGTCCGCGACCCGGCAGTTCACCACCCTTTCGGCAGTATCTGAAGACGCCGACGGGGATGGGATACCAGACACCCAGGAAATCAACGATCAAACCGTGGATTTGGACAGCGACGGCAACGCCGATATCAATCAAGCCGGCATGAAATGCCTCAAGACCTGTGAAGGCAATGTCATGGCGGCCATCAAACAACAAGCCGGTATTCTTGCCATTCAAACCTTTAAATCCGTTGCCGGCAGCAGTATCACAAATACCACCAACCGGCCTGCGGAACTTCCCTTCGGCCTGCTCCAGTTCAGCCTGCAGGTGCAAAACGCCGGAGATACGGCGCAGTTGACCATCCATTTTTCCCAACCCGCGGCTGCAACCGCACACTGGTACAAATACGATTCGACCCACGGCTGGACGGATTTTTCCGCCCATGCCACCTTCAGTGCGGACCGCAAGTGCGTGACCTTGGAACTTCAGGACGGCGGTTTCGGTGATGCCGACGGCCTGGCCAACGGCATCATTGTGGATCCATCCGGTCCTGGGACGGTTTCAACTCCAGAAAGCGGCAATACCGGAAGCGGCGGCTCTTCGGGCGGTAACTGCTTCATCGGCAGCATGCTTGATTTTGATTCCAGCCATTCAACCGCATCCCTTGACAGAACCCATGCCCATCGTAGTATAATCCCGGCATTTCAAGATCAGCGGCAAGCGGCAAGGAACAGCAACGGAAAGATCGTCGGCCGAGAATGAAGATCTTCCAGGGAAATGCGGAAGGTTCAAGCAGGGTTCTGAATGGCGGAGCATCTGGAAAAGCGCGTTGTCTTCACCAATCCGGCCGGAGAAAAGCTGGTGGGAAGCCTGCATCGGCCCAATGCGGCCGCGTCCGCCGGCTTGGTGATGGGGCATTGCTTTACCTGTTCCCGCCACACCCGGATTTTATCTGAAATCGGCAGCGCCATGGCCCAGGCCGGTTTTATGGCCCTGCGCTTTGATTTTTCCGGCAACGGCCAAAGCGAAGGCGATTTTGCGGATTCTTCCTATTCCAAATACATGGACGAAATGTGTGCGGCCATGGATTTTCTGGCCGACGCTGGCTGCGCCTGGATCGCCCTTGCCGGGCACAGCATGGGAGCGGCCGTGGCCCTTTTAACCGCCGTACGGACGGGCTCGGTAAAAGCCTTGTGCACCCTGGCCGGCCGGTATTCCCAATTGAATGTCATGGGCCTGCTGGACCGCCTGCAGCAGGAACAACTGGCCGATACCGGCCGGATTACATTCACCAGCCGCGGCCGGGATCTGGCCCTGAAACGCCATTTTTTCGAGGATGCCCGCCGGCACGACCCGGCCCGGGCCTTGCAGTCCGCCGCCTTCCCCATCCTGGCAATCCACGGCGACCAGGATGAGATCATCCCCTGGACGGAAGCCGTCTATGCCCAGGAGCAAAGACCCGACCGGGTGAAACAAGCCATTATTCCAGGCGCGGATCACATGTTTTCCATGGCCCACCACCGCCGGGCCATCACTGCCGTTGTGGTGGCATGGTTCCTAGAACAGCGAAAGGTTATTACATGAATTTGGACGAGACATTCAGCGCTGAATATATTGAGGCTCAATATGAAAAATGGCAGGCGGACCCCCTGGCCGTTTCCCAGGACTGGCGCCATTTCTTTCAAGGCTTTGAGATCGGCCGCAGCGGCGAAATCACCGCCGGGGTCTGCGGCCCGGACCAGGCTTTGAAACAGGCCAAGGTGGAGGCCCTGAAATACCGCTACCGCGATCTGGGGCATCTGCTGGCCTGTCTGGACCCCCTGGCGGCTTGCCCCACGGATCATCCCTTGTTGAATGTAAGCGCCTTTGGCCTGACCCTTGAAGATCTTGACCAAACTTTTTACACCCGCAGGTTCGGCCGGGATGAGCAGGCCAGCCTGAAGGAGATCATCCAGTCGTTGCGGGAGACCTACTGCCGCTCCATCGGCGTGGAATACATGCATTTGCAGGATCCGGCGGAAAAGCGCTGGCTGCAGGAGCGCATGGAAAAGACCCATAATCATCCGGCCCTGGACAAGGCCACAAAAATCCGCATCCTGCACAAGCTCTTTCACGCCGCCGGATTTGAGACCATGCTGAACAAGAAATATCCGGCCCAGACCCGTTTTTCATTGGAAGGGGCCGAAGGGCTCATTCCCATGCTGGATGCCCTGGTGTTGCATGCGGCTGAAAAAGGCTGCGTGGACACGGTCCTGGGCATGGCCCACCGGGGGCGGCTGAATGTGCTGGTGAATATCCTGCAAAAGCCCTATCTGAAAATCTTCCAGGAATTTGCCAACTCCTATGATCCCCAAAGCCTGGTGGGGGCCGGGGATGTGAAATATCACAGCGGCTACCTGGCCCGCCTGAGCCTGCCCGGGGGGCGCGCCATGCGGATTTTTCTGGTCAACAATCCCAGCCACCTGGAATCGGTGGACCCGGTGGTGGTGGGCCTGGCCCGGGGACTGCAAGATCGCATGGACCCGGCCCGGCCCGAGCCGGGCCACGCGGTGCTGCCCATTCTGATCCACGGGGACGCGGCCTTTGCCGGACAAGGCATTGTTACCGAAACCCTCAACCTTTCCCAACTGGAAGGCTATGCCGTAAACGGCACCATTCATATGGTGGTGAACAATCAGATCGGTTACACCACCCTGCCGGAAAACGCCCGATCCACGCGCTACTCCACGGACGTGGCCAAGATGTTGATGATCCCCATTTTCCATGTGCACGGCGAAAATCCCGAGGCCCTGGTGCACGTGATCCAATTGGCCTGCGACTATCGCTATACCTTTGGCAAGGATGTGGTCATTGATCTGATCTGCTACCGGCGCCATGGTCACAATGAAGGCGATGAGCCCTATTTCACCCAACCGGAGATGTACGCCCGCATCCGCCAGCGGCCCCCGGTGCACCGCTTATATGCCGAAAAACTGATGGAGGAAGGCCTGGTGACGGCGGCGGAAACCGCGGAAATCGAAAAAGGGACCTGGTCCTGCCTGGAGGAACAATTTCAGGCCGAGCAAAAAACGCCGCGGACCCTGCCCCAGCCCGAATTCTACGAGCACTGGAAAGACTACCATGGCGACTTCGGCCAGGGTCCTGCCGATACCGCCGTGGCTGCGAAACAGCTTTTATCCTTGGCCCGCGGCATCAATACCTTGCCCAAGGACTTTAAACCCCATCCCAAACTGGCCAAGGTGTACGCCCAGCGTCTGGACTGCCTTGAAAAAGGTGCCGGCATCGACTGGGCCAATGCCGAAGCCCTGGCCTTTGCTTCCCTGTTGTCCGAGGGTTTTTTTGTCCGTCTGAGCGGCCAGGACTGCGCCCGCGGCACCTTCAGCCAACGCCATGCCAAGGCCTTTGACCATGAGACCGGCGCGGCTCATTGCCCCTTCAGCTCCGTGGCCGGGGCCGCGGGGCGCTTTGTGGTGCTCAACAGCTCCCTTTCGGAAATGGGCGTACTTGGTTTCGAATACGGGTATTCCCTGGCCCGGCCCGAGGGGCTGACCATCTGGGAAGCTCAGTTCGGGGATTTTGTCAACAATGCCCAGAGCATCATTGATCTGTATATCGCAAGCGGTGAAACCAAATGGCGGCGCCTGAGCGGCCTGACGCTGCTGCTGCCCCACGGCTGGGAGGGCATGGGACCGGAGCATTCCAGCGCCCGCCTGGAAAGGTTCCTGCAGTTGTGCGCCGAAGACAACATCATCGTGTGCAATCCCACAACTCCGGCCCAGTATTTTCATCTGCTGCGGCGCCAGGTGAAAAACTCCTGGCGCAAGCCCCTGATCATCATGACCCCCAAGAGCCTGCTGCGCAACCCCCTGGCAGTATCGACTTTGTCCGCATTGAGCGCAGGCTCTTTCCAGCCGGTGCTGGACGACAACGCCTCCGCCGCCAAGGTACGGCGGGTGGTGTTCACAAGCGGCAAGCTTTATTATGAACTGTGGCAACGCCGGCAGGCCGAGGCTGACGAATCCATTGCCATTGTCCGTCTGGAACAGTATCACCCCTTTCCGGAATCCGAATTGCGGGCGGTCATGGCCAAATACAGCCGGGCCAAGGAATGGTTCTGGGTCCAGGAGGAACCGGAAAACATGGGGGCGTATGTCTTTGTTCGTCCCCTGCTGGAAAAATTAGGCAGCCGGTCCATCCGCTATGTGGGCCGCAAACCCTCTGCCAGCCCGGCCACCGGATTTCACAACATTTACCAAAGGGAGCAGGCGGCCATTATCAATGAAGCCATCGGCTCCCTGATCCAAAAAAACAAATGATCATAAACCATAAACCAT
Source organism: Desulfosudis oleivorans (assembly GCA_020723325.1). GTDB lineage: Bacteria > Desulfobacterota > Desulfobacteria > Desulfobacterales > SURF-7 > DYJD01. The sequence continues at coordinate 222,547 of DYJD01000009.1, forward strand.
TGATTCCTAATTCCTAATTCCGAATTGCCTTTCAAGGGGTGTGTCATGCAACTGGAAATAAAAGTGCCGAGTGTGGGCGAGTCTGTCAAGGAAGCGGTTCTGGCCCAGTGGTTTAAAAAATCCGGCGAGCAAGTGCAAAAGGATGAGCCCTTGTTCGTCATCGAGACCGACAAAGTCACCCTGGAGGTGACGGCCCAGGCCGACGGGGTGCTCACCATCATTGCCGCTGAAGGCGCCACAGTGGCCATCGGCGCCGTGGTGGGAATGATCGATACGGAAAAGGCGGCTGCCATCAAGCCGAAAGCGCCTGAACCTTCGGACGTTCCCATTGTACCAGCCCAGCCCGCAAAAGCGCTTCCCACAGTTGTAAAGCCCCAGGATACCCCACGGCCGGAACCGGTCCTGTCGCCGGCAGTGCGACGGCTGGTTTCCATCAAACAAGTGGACCCGGCCGCCATTCAGGGCAGCGGCCCCGGCGGCCGGATCACCAAAGCGGATGTGCTGGCTTTCCTGGAAAAGAGCCCCCAGCCATTGGAAGAGTCGGCCGGGGTCCGGGCTCCCGCCGGCCTTCCGGCCGCGGCCCAAGAACCGCAAGGGGCTGAGCACACCACCCGCAAGCCCATGAGCCCCATCCGCCGCAAGATCGCGGCCCGTTTGCTGGAAGCCAAAAACCACACGGCCATGCTGACCACCTTTAATGAAATCGACATGAGCCGGGCCATGGCTGTCCGGGCCCAGTTCAAGGAGCTGTTCGCGAAGCGCCATGGAATCTCCCTGGGTTTCATGTCCTTTTTCATCAAGGCGGCGGTCCAGGCCCTGAAGGAATTTCCGGAAATCAACGCCTTTATTGCGGGCGACGACATTGTTTATCATGATTATTTCCATGTGGGCGTGGCCGTGGGCTCCCCCCGGGGCTTGATCGTGCCGGTGATCCGCCATGCGGACAAGCTCGGCTTTGCGCAACTGGAGCGGGCCATCCAGGAATTCGTGGAAAAGATCAAGGACAACCGCCTCACCCTTACGGACCTGGAAGGCGGAACCTTCACCATCACCAACGGCGGAGTATTCGGCTCCCTGCTGAGCACCCCGATTTTAAACACCCCCCAGAGCGGAATTCTGGGCATGCACAAGATCGAAAAGCGGCCGGTGGTGGTGGAGGATCAAATCGTCATCCGGCCCATGATGTATGTGGCCTTGAGCTATGACCACCGCATTGTGGACGGTCGTGAGGCGGTCACTTTCCTGAAACGGATCAAAGAATGCGTCGAAAACCCTGAACGGATCATGATGGAGATCTGATATGAGCAAGGAAAACACATTCGACCTGGTGGTGGTGGGGGCCGGTCCGGGCGGCTATGTGGCCGCGGTGCGGGCCGCCCAATTGGGCATGAAAACAGCCTGTGTGGAAAAGGAAGGCCGTTTGGGCGGGGTGTGCCTGAATGTGGGCTGCATACCCAGCAAGGCCTTGTTGGATTCCAGCGAATACTATCATCTGGCCCGGGCTCATTTTGCCGGCCATGGCATCCGCACCGGCAAGATCTCATTGGATCTTAAGGCCATGATGGCCCGCAAGGATAAGGTGGTGGCGGATCTGACGGACCAGGTGCAGCGCTTGCTGGTCGGCAACGGCGTAACGATATACCAAGGGCTGGCCAGCCTGCCGGAGCAAGGCAAGGTGGCGGTACAACCGGCCGGGACTTCCGGCAAAGGCGGCGAAACCCTGGTCCTGACAGCCGAACACATACTCCTGGCCACGGGCAGCGAACCCATGGCCCTGCCGGGTCTGGCCTTTGACGCCAAGCGGATCATCACCTCCAGCGAGGCCCTGGCCTTGGATGAGGTGCCCGGACATCTGGGCATTGTCGGCGGCGGCTATATCGGGTTGGAGCTGGGCTCGGTATGGAACCGCCTGGGGGCCAAGGTAACGGTGCTTGAGATGCTGCCCAAAATCGCCGCCGGTCTGGACGGTCAGGTGAACCGCAGCCTGTTGCGGATTTTGAAGGATCAGGGCCTGGAATTCCGTTTAAATACACGGGTGCTGGGCGCCAAAATCGTCAAAAACCAGGTCCGGGTGGAAACCGCGTCGGAAAACCAAAAGGAAACCTTGAGCTTTGATCATTTGCTGGTGTCCATCGGCCGCAAGCCCCTGACCAGAGGCTTGGGCCTGGAAAAGCTCGGCATGGCAACCGATCCCCGCAGCGGGCACATCCGGGTGGGGGCCGACTACCGCACCAGTGTGGCGGGCATTTACGCCATCGGCGATCTGGTGCCGGGTCCCATGCTGGCCCATAAAGCCTCGGCCGAGGGCGTCGCCGCCGTGGAATGCATGGCCGGCCTGCCCGGGGAGGTGAATTACGACACCATCCCCGCCGTGATCTACACCTGGCCGGAAGTGGCCTCCGTGGGCCTGACCGAAGAACAGGTCAAGGAACAGGGCTTGCCCTATTGCGTGGGAACCTATCCCTTTTCCGGCACCGGCCGGGCGCGCTGCATGGGTGAAAAGGACGGCTTTGTCAAGGTCATTGCCCAGTCCAAGACCGATCGCATCCTGGGGGTGCACATCATCGGTCCCCGGGCCGCGGACATGATTGCCGAAAGCGTGCTGGCCATGGAATTCGGCGCCTGTTCCGAGGACATCGCCCGTACCGTGCACGGCCATCCGACCTTTGCCGAAGCTCTGCAGGAGGCGGCCCTGGGGATCCGCAAATGTTCCATTTACTCATCTTGAATTTGAAAAGGGCCGGGCTTGGTTATTGTTTTAAAATTTTTTGCAGCAATTCGATCCTTTTTTTGTTTTCCTCATCGTTGCGGAGGGCGATGACCAATTCCTTTTTCTGGATGTTCGGATTGAGGACCTGAATGTTGTCGAGCTTGTTGAGCTTGGCATAATACATCATCACATTGGGATCGGTCAGGGCCAATTCGAAACGGGTCTTACCGGCCAGCATTTTGACCAAGGCATCCTCGTCTTTGGCGGTTTTGGTATTGTCCGGATATTTTTTCATGGCCTCGGTGATATCCTGGGGATAGGCATAGGTATCGATGATGCCCACCCGATATTTTGTAAACGCTTTTTCCACACCTTCCCAGGTGGCATTGGACCCAGCAAAGGTCATTACACCGATATACGACCAGTCCACCGGCAAAGAAGCCACAAAGCCTTCCTTTACCTCTTCAGGCCAAGCCGGAAAATAGCCGATATAGTCCTTGGTCTGGGCCAGTTTCTGCGCTCGGGTCCAGGGATAGAACTCAACCACCAATTCGATACCTTCCTTTTTCAAGAGCTCCCGCAGTTTATTTACGGATTCACCCTGATTGGCCATATCAGAACCGGAATAGGGCTGCCAGTCAAGGGAGGTGATCTTCCAAATTTCGGCCGGGGCAGAAATCGCCGTCAACAAGAAAGCACCGATGGTGAATATGAATAACACGGAAATTTTTTTCAACAGCATAGACACCTCCCTCTTTGTACTATTCATTTTTATGTTTAAGACGTTATACCTGGAAAAAATATGGGATTGAGATGGCACAGGAATTTTGCGGCAGAACATTTTGCACTCTATTGCAGGTATAAAACGCAAGCCGCCGCCGGTTGAAATCCGATGATGGAAAACGGATTTCAATGGTTCATGCGAAATGAACGGCAACCGGCGGGGCATTATGAAAAACAGATCGGATTAGATTTTAAGTTTTTTAATAATTTGGTCCCTCAGTTGATAGTCATGATCTTCCAGCATGGGGATAAGACTGGCGGCCACATCACTCAGGGATTTGATTTGTTTGTCCTTCATCACGCGCTGGATAATGGAAACGCCTTTTTCAATCGCGCGGATGCCTTCGGCAATTTTCAGTATATCTTCATGTTCCATGGCTTTGCTCCTTGGTTTGGTTGAATGAAATTGGAACTGCTTCCGGATATGGCCGTGCAGTTCGAACTTACCGAATATTCAAGTTTTGCTGATGCCGGAAAAGACTGCTGTTGTAATGTTGTTTGCTGGCGTGGATACAAATTGTATTGTTGCAGCTATTATGACCAAAGACGTGCTTCTTGTCAAGTCGATAGACAGGCCGGCCCGGGGGAATCGCATGTAAACTTGGAGCGGAATGTGCGGCCATTAATTGCCAATATTTCACCCAGCGAATACTATTGCTCGTCAAGATAAAGCGATTCGTAAGTGTTTGGGTTTTGCCTCTGCCATCCAATCTCTCGGGGTCGGGGTCGGTATCGG
>DYJD01000010.1 GCA_020723325.1 Desulfosudis oleivorans
CGTAATAAAAATTGCTGCCTGACGATGGGCAGTGTAGTTTAATAAGCGCTTACTTGGCTATGGCATGTTCATCATTAAACATCTCATTGGCGGAGCTCGCATTCTTTTGCGGCACATGAGAAATGCGTTCGGTCCAAGAGACCAGCAAGCGGTAGAACTGCCGAGGAGACACGAAAATGAAAGTGATACTTCATCCAGTAAACGGGCCGACCACGGTTTCCTTGACCAATCTTTATGATAGGGCCGTATCTGAAGCGGTGGAACTCTTCATCGTCAGTGCTTATTTGACGGAATGGAAGCCAAAAAGAAACATCAACAAAAACTGTGAAGAACTGTCTTTCATTGTAGGAACCGATTTTGGTCTTACGAGGAAGGACGCCTGTAAAGCGGTCCTTTCGTGGCTGCCGAAGGAAATGAAAAGTGACTTCTTGGCGGCAGACAAGATATCAGGCTTTCACCCCAAGTTGGTCCTTTGGAAAACGAGAACCGGCGAATGCCACTTGGTTCTCGGTTCCTCAAACCTTACACAAGCCGCGTTCTCGACCAACTACGAAGCTAACGCCTTTTTTACAATACCTGAAGGCCAGTACGAGGAGATAAAGGACTGGGTTTACTCGATAAGGTTGCAGTGTTCTCCTATCTCGGAGGATTGGCTTGAGGGTTACAAGGAAGCGGACAAAACGGGACAAGCGCGTGAGGGCAAAAAATCGGCGGTGATCACACTCAGCCTGCCATCCGGGAAAGACATTAACAAAGCAATTAAACGCCGAAAAGCCCAACAGAAAAAGTTCATGGAAATACGCGATGCGTTGATAGAGTTAATCAACAAATGTGCCGCTGGGAAAACTCCGAACGAGGTTTTTTATGATGATATGATGGCCCTTTGGGGCCACCACCCATCACGCTTCCAGGGAAGGGGTTTTGAGATTCTTGGAAAGCATAGCGATTGGAAAGACACTTGTGCCTCCCTATATGCAATAGTCGCAAAAGGTAAGTCGGCGAGCATAGTTGCGTTGGACAATTTGGTCCGTAAAGAAATCGACCGATTGACATCTCTTGAAAACCCTAATCGGGGCGCTTGGCTGTCGGAGATGCTTTGCCATTTCTTCCCCGATAGGTATCCTATTCTGAACAAGCCGGTAAAGGTTTGGTTGCAGCACAATAGGTTCCGGGGTCCCCGCAAGGCCAGCGAAGGCGCACTATACATCGACCTTAGCATGAAAATGCGAGACACTCTTGTTAATAACAAAACGAACACGGCGAAAGACTTATCGGAGTTGGATCACGCAATTTGGCAATGGTATGATAGAAAATTTGGAGAAAAGTAACATTACCGAACCCATAAGGATTGAGCTGACCTGAGGCACGAAGGTCAGACTCAATCCAATGTTCAAGAAGCCCGGACTTAAAGCGACTATATTATAAGGGGATTGCTTTTAAATGAGGAGTGATGGTTGAGAGAGAGTTCCAGTTTTTTGAGCGGATATTAGCGATTTTGACATTGCTACTGAATAAAAAGAGAGAAAACATCTGCTACAAACCAGCGATTTTCAATCCTGGTGAGGGCGCTCTTCTGCTTTAGGGCGCAGCTCACCTCTCCGCTGGAAACTAAATGTTCAGCGATTTTCAACCTTGCTCTTTGACAAACAAATTCCGCTATCCGCTGTCCTGATAGGGCAGCACCGAATAGCAATATCGCAGTTCAGAACCGCATGCCGGGCAGCATGGCGGTTTTTTCTCACAACTGCTTGGCTCTTGCTGCACAACCTCAAAGCCGTTCATCATCTCGATTGAGGCCCGGTGCAAATGGGTCGGGCCACGACAAGTATTTGATACGGAATTGAATGGTGTAAAATTCCACCCCTAAAATGGGTCAATAATCCGTTTTTTTGAGTGCAAAAAAAGCCATTATTATCGTAAGAGAGTCCTTGGCAAGAGCAAAGCGGCATTATATTCCAGGCTACATCTAGCATATCACACATGGATGCCATAAGAGAGAATTTTTTCAAAGGGTGGGTGGAAGAATACTTGGGGAGCGGGGAGAAAGTCCGCATGGAAAAATGGACGGACAGTATCGCCGTGGGGAGCAGGTCATTCGTGGAGAAGGTGAAAAAGCTGTTGGACTTTCGGGCGAAGGGCAGAGATATAATAGAAGGAGCTGAAGAATTCCAGGTCCTGGAGGGAAAAGTCGTCTATAATGCATTTTTCAATGCTGAAAAGAGCATTATTGACCTCCAAAACACCTATTCCTGGAACATTAATGATTAATAATCAAGTAAATGCCGCGACCCCATGCAACCCATGCGCCATGCGGGAAATCCATTGCTGAAAATATCAATGTTTCCAGGCTGAATAGAAGATCGGGTTTAGGCCGACAGCCCCAAAAGCTATGTGGCTGCTGAAGACGGTTTTTGCAGAATCACGTGTTCCAGCACGGGAATCGGCTCCAGAAAATGGGGAATTTGGAACGATTCAGGCTTATCACTGGGAAGCGGTGCGTCCAGCATGCCTTGGATGCAACGATCCTTTTGTTCCCATAGGGCATTGAGCCAGTTCTGAAAGGCATCCCGGAATGCGTCATCATGAAAATAATCACCGAGCATCTCTTTGGTTATGGGCAGGGATCGGACTTGAACGCGAACATCGCGAACTTTACCACAGAGGAAGTCCCAAAATGACCGGGCACCGCCGGGGTAGGCGATGGTTACGTCCACCAGGCTGTTCAGATGAGTGCCCATTGCCGCCAGGGTAAACGCGATGCCGCCGGCCTTTGGACGCAGCAGGTGCGTATGGGGTGATTGCTGACGTTCATGTTTGGCCTTGGTGAAGCGGGTCCCTTCAACGAAATTCATGATGGAGACCGGAATCGTTTTGAATTTTTCGCAAGCCTTTTTTGTAATTTCAAGATCATGTCCCTTCAGATGGGGGTGCTTTTCAAGGAAACTTTTTGAATATCGTTTCATGAACGGATAGTCCAAAGCCCACCATGCCTGACCCATGACCGGAAACCAAAACAGCTCTTTTTTAAGGAAAAACTTAAGAAACGGGATTTTTTTATGCAATACATTCTGTAGGACAAGAATATCGACCCAGGTCTGGTGATTGGCCACAACAAGGTACCAGTCCTTTGGCTTTACATTTTCCAATCCATGCACATGCCAGCGGATATTGCTGAAAATAAATTGATTTAGATTGTTGCACGAAATCCAGTTGTTGGCGATCCAGCTGATCACGCTTTCATTGAATTTTCGAAACGGTTTAAAGGGCGTCAAGAGCTTGAAAATGGCGGCAACATACAGGAGTGGCACCCAGATCATTGAGTTCAGGACATAAAAGAAAAACGAAACAACTCCCCGCAGATTCGATACAAGTAAATTTGCCATCATCATGATCCTGTTGCTTTATCACTGTTTTTAATACAAAAAGACGCAAATAAACTTAAGCGATATCGGTCGAAAATTCAAGAATGGACATAGTGTTTTACAAAAGTTTTACAAAGCAGGGGGCGATTCCCGAAAACGTTAGGGTTCCCGTACTGGGATGGTGGTATTTTTTTGGGCAGTTTTAATCAGGCTTTTATCAAATGTTATAAATGCTTCTGCTTTTTCTGATTGAGCCAAATGAATGTGTAATGGCAAATGGCGGCGACACGCGACCTCAATGAGGCATGGACTCAAACCAAAAAGAAGGCAGCAAACCCGCAAATTCAGCCGACGCCAAGGACCGCACCACTGATTAATGAGTTTGGTTTTGAAGCAACTTCAATTCATCCAGTCGTTTTTGAATGCTGAGGTTGTCCGGGGCATATTTTTCGGCGATTAGATAATTGGAAATCGCGCCTGAAATATCACCTTTGTTGAGCAAGGCTTCTGCTAGATTGGCGTAAAATACGGGCTGGTTGGGGGATATTTGAATTGCTTGCCGATAATGGGTAATCGCTTCCTCCAGGCGATGCAGAGCCAGGAAAGTATTGCCGATATTGTTATGAATTTCCGGTATACCGTTATCTATCCGTAATGCTCTCTGATAGAATTGGAGCGCCTCATCCAATCTTTTTTGCATTTTTAAGATATTGGCGATATTATTGTGGGCATCCGTGAAGTAAGGATCCAATTGCAGGGCTTTTTCAAAGCATTCACCGGCCCTGTCCAATTTTCCCATTTTTTTATAGGCCACCCCAAGATTATTGTGTGCCAGGGCCACATTTGGATTGATCCGCAAAGCGATCTGGAGTTGCTCGATTGCCTGTTCAGGCTTGCCGGATTCCGCCAGTATACCTCCAAGTGTTATTCGCGGGGTGTTATATTGGGGACCGATCTTTACAGCTTCATATACATGTTTAATTCCTTCCGTTTTTTGATCCTTGGCCAACAGTGCCAGACCGAGTAGATGATGCGCCACATGATTTTGCCGGGTGACTTTCAATGAATGACCGGCCAAAGATAGATCGTCTTTCCAGAATCCCAATTGGATTCTGGTCTGGAAAGCCATAAATAACAGCGAGAGTATAGCAAGAGGCAGAAGGATTTGTTGTGGTGAGCGGGTCTTGCTGTAGATCTGATGAAGTCCCCAGGCAATCATGATAAATATGCCTACGGCCGGCAGATATGTCCAGCGGTCTGCCATGGCCGGCCATAATCCTTGCTGTTTTATACCCAAAACAGGAACGAGAGTGCCCAGGAACCAGCACCAGCCTGTAAAAAGATATGGTGCCGATCGTATCAAGCCTATGATTGAAGAGGTAATAAGCAGCACAAAGAGCAGCGCGCCCAGAAGTTGCCATACTGGATATGCTTGAGCCGGGAACGGATAAAAAACCGCCAAATCAAAAGGGAAGAAAATTTTTAGGATATATGCAAAATAAGAATACAGGGCATTTTGAATTCGAAGGGTCAGGGGAAAGACCTGGGTCGATATGATCTGACCGGCTTTCTCCGCTGAGAGGGTAGCAATATATACCCAGGCGGCTGACAACAAAAATAGGGGTATTTTTTCTTTCAACAAAATGGCGATGGAATGAATCAGGGTGGGAGACAGCCCGGCCTTGACCAATCGGGGCGATATATCAGAAACAGAAAATTGAATCCGCTTTAAGGGCCAGAAATCCATCAACAGGAAAGCGAAAGGCAGGGTCACCAGCATGGGTTTGGCAAGAAGACCCAACAGCATCCCCACGAATACCGGAATGTAGTTTCTTATGGTAGATCTGCGCGAATAATGGACATAGGCAAGGCAAGAAAGGAACCAAAAGCCGGTGCTGATCAGGTTTTTTCGTTCGGCAATCCATGCCACTGATTCGACGTTCAGGGGATGCAGTGCAAAGAGAATGGCTACCATTGCGCTTCTATAAACCGCTCCGGTGGCCTGTTTAAGAAAGAAAAAAAGCAATATGCTGTTGAGAATGTGATAGATCACATTCATGAGGTGATGAGCGGTCGGCTTCAAGCCGAATAGTTGCACATCCAACATGTGCGACAAGATGCTGAGAGGATGATAGTAAACCTTCTCACTCGCAGTGGTAAAGGAAAATGCCGCTTTGATTCCTTCTATTGTGATACCGGATCTTACATGATGGTTTTTAGTGACATAGATATTGTCATCCAATTCGAGAAACGGATATGTCGTTACCGGCCAATATGCAGCCAGGGTAGCTGTTATGAGCAAAAGCAAAAGGAGGAGAGTAACCGGCGGCTTATATTTCATACCCACCATTAATCAAATAAGTCGTAGCGGGATAATCCGGATTTGGCTAAACGGTACTTGATAGCCGTATCCAGGCATCCGAAACCATACTGAATACTGCGAGTCAGATTGATGGAAGATGCTTCGGGAAAATATTTGGTCGGGCAACTGATTTCAGCTATTGAATAGCCGAGCCAAATGATCTGGGCCAGCATTTGGTTGTCGAACACAAAATCATCTGAATTTTTGGATAGGGGTAGTTGTTCAAGCAAATGTCTGGAAAAGGCCCGATATCCGGTATGGTATTCGGAAAGTTTAGCCCCGAAGAAAAGATTCTCAATGAAGGTCAGGATCCGATTGGAAATATATTTCCAAACAGGCATACCGCCTTTCAGGGCATATCCGCCAAGAATTCTGGAACCGAGGACGCAGTGATAAAGGCCGTTGCCGATCATGGAAGCCATGGCCGGTATGAGTTTGGGGGTATATTGATAATCCGGATGAACCATAATGACGATATCGGCCCCTTGCTCTATGGCAATTCGGTAGCAGGACTTCTGATTGCCGCCGTATCCTAGATTCACCGGATGCAGGTGTACAAGGGTCTGGGGGAGATCCTTGGCAATGTTGACGGTTTGATCCTGGCTTTTGTCGTCCACAATCACCACCAAATCTACAATTTCCTGCGCCATTACTTCATCATAGGTTTGACGCAGTGTTTTTGCGGCGTTGTATGCCGGCATCACCACAACTACTTTCTGATCTTTGAACATCCTGAATCGCTCCTTTCCAATTTCCAGAGCATGTTGCGTTTTTCACGGGCATCGGCAAAGTCGGGGCTAATCTCCAGCACCTTTGAATAGTACCGAACGGCCTCATCAATGCAATTCAATTTTGAATACGATACAGCCATATTGTAATAGGTTTGGGCCTGATTCGGGTTTATTCGCAGCGCGGTATCAAAATACCGGAAGGCCTCATCCACATTCCCGTTTTTAAAAAACATCACGGCAATATTGTTGTAAGCCTCAATGGTTGAAGGGGCAAGCCGGATGGCCTCTGAATAATATTTAAGGGCGTTATTGAAATCGCTCTTTTTTTCATAGGCAGCGCCCAAATTATTATGGAACAAAGGCGAAACAGGGTTATTCCGAATCGCCTCCAAATAATACCGGATGGCCTCATCGGGCTGATTTTTGCGCATATATAGATTGCCCAGGGAATTAAATGCTTCCGCATCATTCGGTCGGATGGATAAAATTGTATGAAGCTCTTTTTCGCTTTCATCCCATTTCCCAGCCTTGATAAGCAACTGGGACAGGTTTAAACGCGCTTCGGCCATATCCGGTTTTTTGGCAAGGACTTTTTGGTAATAAGCCATGGCCTCAGTCGTTTGATTCATTTCGCTGAGAAAAAGTCCCATGAAAAAGTTCGCCTCAGCAAAATCCGGAGACATGGCAACAGCCCTTGAAAAATACTGAAACGCTTCAATCCGTCTACCCTCTCTCCTGAGGGCAACGCCCATATTGTAATAGGCAAGTGTATAGTTGGGCGAAATTTCAATAACACGTTCAAATAAGGATAGGGTGTTTCGCCAATAGCGGGTTTGCAACCAAGTTCCCATGGTTAGTGAAAGTATCAGAATGATGGTTGCTGAACCGATTATTTTTTTTTGATGGAAGATGCCCTTGGTCCAAGGTGCGAATGTCCAAGCGATCATGATGAAAATGCCGATGAGGGGGACATAAACATAGCGGTCGGCCATGGCTTGATGGCCCAATTGGATAATCCCGATGACCGGAACAAGCGTACCTAAATACCATAGCCAGCCGACTGCAAGCCAAGGTCTTTTTTGAAAGCCTTGCAGTATGACAAAGCTAACGGCGGATAGAAAAAGAACTGCCGAAAAAATCGTCCACATGGACAGATCTTTGTTCAAAGGGTAGTTTAGAGATAGATCAAAGGGCCAAATGGTTTTTATCAAGTAAGATGAATATGATATCAGTGCATTGGCGATCCTGAAATGCAAGGGGAGACTATCTGACGGCATCAGGCCGCCGATACCGGGGGCTCCGCCGGTATTTTTGGCCGCAATCATGGTCAGATAACTGGCCACAATGGAGATCACCATCAAAGGAAGCTTTTCAAGAATGCAGACTTTGATGGAATTTATGGGCAAAGGTTCTGAGGAAAGGCGGTGCCCGGTTTGTTCTGGTGCAGTATCCGGCAGGTCCTTATTGTTTTTTGCGTTTTGAAAGTTCAGGCTAATTCGTTTTAGCGGCCAGATATCAAGGAGCAGCAAGGTAAAGGGAAAAGTGACCAGCATGGCTTTTGACAACAGGCCGAAAATAAAGAGCGCGGTCATGAGAAGATAAGGGATCATGCCACGGTTGCGGATATATCGAATGTAGACCAGTGTCGCCAGCAACCAAAAAAAGGTGCTGAGCACATTCCTGCGCTCCGCAATCCAGGCTACCGACTCCACATTCAGGGGGTGAACGGCAAAAAGCGCCGCCAGAAAAGCGCTGGGCCAAAGAGTCCCAGTCATTTTGTTTACAGTATAGAACAGTAAAAAAATATTTGCGAAATGGAAGATAAGATTGGTCAAGTGATGTTTTCTGGGATCGAGCCCGAATAGCTCGCAGTCCAGCATATGCGACAAAACCGACAACTGCATGCAATAATAGTCTGGATTGGTAAAAACCTGTCTGATTGCCTGCCGACTGATACCCCTGTTTATAAGATTGTTTTCAGTGGTAAAGGCCGGATCATCAAAACCGACAAAATCAAAACCCATCACCTGGCCATATGCGGCCATGGTGATCGCTGCCAGGCTTACATAAACCCAAACAACAGTGCGGTCTTTGCCGATAGCCGCCATTCTTCACATTTCTTCCATCTCGCATCGGTTAGTATATTTTTGTTGGATTTGCAGCCCTATTTCTCATTTTGTTTTTCTTTGGGCGGCGTGACTAACTTTTGAAATTCTTCCGTGTCACGGATGCTTGCCAGCCTTTGATCGGTTTTAATTCTATCCAAATTGCGATACCCTTTTTGAATGGCCTTTTGCAGCCATTCCAAAGCAGCCTTTGTCTCCTTTTTTTGAGCAAAAAGTGTTGAAACTTGGAACATGATATCCCCGCGTTCAGGCTGGAGATTGGCGGCTTTTTGAGTCAAAGCAAGGGCCTGATCAAGATCTTTTTTCTGTTCATGCAGGGCCGCCAAATCCAGCAAGGCTTCTAGATAATCAGGCTTCAGCGAGATAGCCTTTTGATATTGCTTAATGGCCGCATCCAACTCGTTTTTTTCAAGATGGAAATTCCCCATCTTCCAATTTAAATACGCATTGTCTGGATTTTGTTTTATTTTTTCATTGAGTTGGCTTATTGCAGAATCCATCTGGGCCCGGGCTTTATCTAATTCCTCCTTGTTTTTAAGCAAGTTTTTTTCTTCGGGTGTAATTTGAAGGGCAGTGTTATAAAACTGATCCGCTTTTGTATATTTCCCTTGTGAAACATATACTGCCGCTATATTGCTGAATACGGTGGCGACTTTTGGATCTTTATTGCCGTATAACTTCAAGCTGATGGATAAAGCATCACGATACAGCCCTTCGGCTTCATGATTTTTATCCTGCAGTGAATAAATATTGCCTAATAGATTGAGGAGGTCCGCAACCTCAGGGTGCATGGGACCAAAAGCTTTTATTTTTATCCGCAAAGCTCTTGAAAAGAGCGGTTCTGCTTCGGCAAATTTTTTCTGGATGTAATAGCATCCGGCCACGTTATAAAGGGTCTTGGCGACGTTTGGATGGTCCGGTTCAAAAGCTTTTTCTGCAACCTCAACGGCTTTTTTGCCAAGCTGTATGGCTTCTTCATATTTGCTTTCCTGATAAAGCGCCGCCACTTGATTGTTCAAATCATTCCATTCAATTTTGGGGTCCTTTCCACAGCTCATCATGAGGGGGGTAAGTATTATTACCAGCAGGACGGCGGTGATTTTTTTCATTCTCTCCTCCTTGTGTAAACATATTAATGACCCGACTTGGCAGTCGCCCTTGTTTTAATTATGAAAAAATCATAAGTTTATGTCTTTGGTTTTCGTCTTGCCCGATTTGCCAAGACAAATCAGCCGGCGGACTTTGAGCAGCATCGACTTATAATATCAATCAATTATTTATTCAACCATTTTTTTATTTTTTAGCTGTTGGATTCGCCTGGAAACAGCGACCAGCGTTTTAGGATCATATTGTATTGCCTGGTTATAGTGGTACAATGCTTTTTCAGACATATGTTGTTTCTCATAAGCCATGGCTGTATTAAAATGCGCCTTGGCATGAAAAGGGTTAATGGTCAGGGCTTTTCTAAAATAGTCCATGGCGATCTCGAAATTCCCAAGCTCTGATTGCACCACACCCATATTGATGTGGGCGTCTATAAAATTAGGCATGGATTGGATTGCATGCCGGAAAGCTTCAGCGGCTGAAGTAAGTCTCCCTTCTCGAAAAAGTGCAATTCCAAGATTGTTGAACGGTTTGCCATTATCGGGTTTTAGGTATATAGCCATTGAAAAATGCGCGATGGCTTCTTTCGTGCGATTTTGATCAAGCTTGGCAAGACCGATGAGATTCTGGATTACACCGTTGTTCCCATCCACCCTCAATGCATGCTCATACAGATCGATGCTGCTGCGCCAATGTCGGATTTGAACCCATGTCAAGGGTAGGAGACAGGCGAACAAAACGAGGCCAAGGGCCGCCGGAACCATCCTGCTGACGGAACAGTTTTTTAGTCGCAGATCGATTTCCCAAATAATGCTGATAAATAATCCAATAAATGGGATATAAGTATATCGATCAGCCATGGATTGGGCTCCGATTTGGACGAGACCGATAACCGGTATTAGGGTGCCGAGATACCATAACCATCCCACAATCAACCAGGGGCTGAGGCGATGCCTGATAATGCCGATGACGCTCGTACTGACAATCGCTAAAGCAGCCAGTATAGGCTTCCACATTGGAATTACTTGTGGAAATGGATAAAAAACAGCCAGGTCAAACGGCCAAATCATTTTTAACAAGTAAAGACCGTACGAAACAAGGGCATTAAATATTCTGGATTCGAGGGGGATTAAATCCACCGGTGCCACCGCACCTTCAATCTTTTGCACCTGAAAGGTAATGATGCAAAATAAAACAACAATCAGAAAGAATGGCGTTTTTTCAAGGACAAGGTTGAGAGAGGATTTCGATTTAAAATCCATCCGCATAAAAGGCCAAAAATCAAAAAGTATCAAAACAAAGGGTAAAGTAACCAACATGGGCTTGGCCATCAGGCCGATAGTGAAAAATACTAGTGACAGGAAATAGCTTAAGTAATTTTGCTTTTCAACGAAACGGGCATATAGGAGCATGGTGATCAACCAGAAAAAAGTGCTGAGAACATCCTTGCGTTCAGCCACCCATGCCACGGATTCCACATGGGCAGGGTGGAGGGCAAAGAGGGCGGCGACCAATACGCTGGGCAGGCCATGCCCTGTAGCGCGGTTCAACAGACCAAAGAGCAACAATGTGTTCAACAGGTGGAAAAACAAATTGGTTAAATGGTGCCAGCCGGGATTCAACCCAAAGATCTGCACATCAAGCATATGGGAAAGCATGGTGACTGGATGCCAATTGGCGCCCACTAGAGATGAAAAAGCCCAGGTAAAATTTTTAAAAGTTAAGCCCTTGGTGACATACTCATTTTCGTAGACGTATAGGTTGTCGTCATAATTAATGAACTGATGCTCGATGACTTGTCCGTATGCTGCCAGCGTTATTAGCACAAGGCTGACAGAGATCCATGTTTTGGGGCTTTGAAGTGGAGATACGATATTCATAAATATTTGGCTTTTGTGCTATCATACATTAAGGAGACTCTTTCGACTTATTTGCCAAAAGAATATTTAAATTATGTCGTGCATCCTGATAGTCTGGAGCTATCCGCAAAGCTTGCTGCAAATGCCAAATGGCTTTATCGATTTGCTTTTGGCTGTATAATGCAATTCCAAGATTGTTGTGGGCCTCGGCATAGTTTGGATTGATTTGCAAGGCGGTTAAATAGCGAGCAATGGCCTCATCATTTGCGCCTTTAGCACTGAGCACGTTTCCCAAATTGTTATAGGCTTCGGCAAAATTGGGATGAAGCCGGATGGACTTATGGATATGTGGCAGAGCCTCATCAAGCCTGCCGTTTTCAGCTAACGCCATACCGAGATTGTTGTGGGCCACGGCATAATCCGGAGTTATGCGGACCGTGTATTCAAACAATGTCAAACTGTTTTGCCAATGTCGTACTTGTGTCCAAGTAGCGATGGATAGGAGAATGCAAGCAATTATTGCAAATGCGGCTACAATTTTCAATTTTACTTCACTTCTTGTCCAAATAGCTTCCAGCCCCCAAACCATTATGATTAGGATACCGATCATTGGAACATAAATGTACCGGTCTGCCATGGCCTGGCCGCCAAGTTGGACAAAACCGATAACAGGAACAAGGGTCCCCATGAACCAGAACCAACCCACACTTATAAAAGGCGCTGTACGTATATAACGTAAACTCACTATCATTGTTATCAGGAGCAGCAATACGGAAACAATCACTTGCCAAATAAATAATGATTGAGGATATGGGTAGTAGACCGACAGTTGAAACGGCCACAATATTTTTAATATGTATTTTATATATGCAATGGCGGCATTGGCCATGCGAATATCGAATGGGATGGCTTCAAATGAAACAAGACCGCCGATTCCTTTAACACCGCCTTTATTCTGGGCGGAAATAAGTGTCAAATAACAAGCCAAGGCGGAAATGATCATAAGGGGTATTTTTTCCCCGAGCACGCGGAGAGGAAAATATAACCGATATGGCAATTTTTTTGAACGATCGGAGTGATTGATAACTTCGCGTTCATTCAACTGTATTCTTTTCAAGGGCCAGAAGTCCAATAAAAGCAGTAAGAATGGAAAGGTAACCAGCATGGATTTGGCCATCAATCCCAGGATGAATAAAAAGAATACAGACAAATAATTGAGCAAACCGCGTTGTTGCGTATATCGCCAATAGGCTGATAGTGCTGCAAACCAGAAAAACGTGCTGAGCACATTACGCCGTTCAGCTATCCAGGCCACGGATTCGATATTGAGCGGATGAATTGCAAACAGGACGGCGATGATGGCACTTTTATAAATGGCGCCGGTCATACGATTCAAAAGATGAAACAGCAGCAAGGTATTCAATAAGTGCAGTATAAGATTGGAAAGGTGATGTTTGCCGGCGCTCAATCCATAAAGCTGACAATCCAGCATATGGGAAAGAAAGGAAATTTGCATGCAAAAATAATCCGGGTTGGAAAATATTTCCTGGACACCTTGCCAGGTGAGACCTTTTTGTACCAAATGATTTTGGGTTGTAAAAGTAGGGTCGTCGTAGTTTAAAAAATCAAAATGAATAATTTGTCCATACAGTAAAAGAACCAGGCAGATAAGGATAGCAACAATGGCCGGGATTGATCTGCAATGGTAGTCGATCGAATTATTGGGAAGATGGCCGAGGGGCATGATTTTATCAATAGTCATAAATTTAAAGTATTTTTTATATTTATTTTATAACAAGATGGTAAAAGACGAATCCGATTCCTTGCTGGTTTCTATTATCAACAAATGGCTGAAAATGAGCTATTTTATCCGTAACAATATATTTATTAAAATAATTTTCAATCAGGCGGAGTCGAGTGACATCGGTCTGATCGCGGAATAATTGGAACCAGATAACCCGCTGATTATCAACGGCCCATTGGATGAAAGGATTTTTTTCTGAAATTCCAAAAGATTTTAATATCTGAAAATATTGTGGTGAGTTGACTTGCCAGCCAAAGGGCAAAATCTTGAAGCTAGTAAAGTCCTTTCTTTCCTTGAGTGGATGGACGGTTTCAATCATCAAATTTTGCAAGGGATTCAGCGATACCAGGAGTGTGTTCTCTTTATCAATGCCTTTTAGATCTGTATGATTGAATTGGCTTTGTACATATTGTTTAATTGTATAGGATGTCTCCATATCTTTCAACAGGTACTTGCCGATTGAATAGGCCAAGCAGTAGGTTATTACTATGGC
Source organism: Desulfosudis oleivorans (assembly GCA_020723325.1). Classification (GTDB taxonomy): domain Bacteria; phylum Desulfobacterota; class Desulfobacteria; order Desulfobacterales; family SURF-7; genus DYJD01. Next base: position 13,842 of record DYJD01000010.1, read on the forward strand.
CGGGATCATGAGGAAAATGATCCATTTTTTTAAAAACGGTGAAGCATTTTTAAATTTGGTCGGCTTTTCATTATTGAATAAAAGAAAAGCTAAGCCGATCAGGTACGTATATAGCGGTAGAAAAATTCTAGGTTCAAAGCGATAGTAAATGAAAAAGAGAATTCCGAATACAACCATTGAAATGGATAAACGCTTTCTCCATTTCATTGAATTTCTTGATCCCAAGGGATGGAGGGTCGTAAACAGAAGAATGAGCGATAATGTCCCGAGACTGAAATTTGTATATTGGCTACTTTTAATATAAGCATCTTTTATTCGTTTGCCGGCATGGTCGATTAGGGAGTTGTTTTGGAGGGGTGAATTCGCTTTTAAAAATTGAGATAATTTTTCCGAATTAAAACTGTTCAGGTCGTATAAAAACCAGTAATCCCTGAAAAGTAGATAATCTTCATAGGACCAACCGACTTTTTTTAACGCAGGAGGAGTGGATTGTTCATAAAAATCGCCTGCTTCAGTATCGTGGAATTTTTTTCTTAGCATGCTATATTCATTATAAAATTTATTGTCCTGAGCATCCAAATAAAAAACGAAAAATGGAACCAGGAGCAAAAGGCAGACAAGGATATGAATGAAGGACTGATATGGCCTTGCTATGCTTTTCTGATAAAAAAGCAAAACAGGAAAAGAAAAAACCAAAAAGTATGATACCAGCTCCCATCTTAATAGAAATCCCATGAACAATGCTATTTGAAGAAAAAGCTGAAATGCTTTTGAATTAAAAGGCGTGAAAGCAGAAGATATATACCACTGCAAGAAGCTTAAAAAAACAGCAAATAGTAACAACAGAGATGCGAAGGTCAGACCGGGAAATGCATATGCGCGAAAGAAAACGATGAAAAAAAAAGGTCCGATAAAAAATAATATGATCGGCTTTTCAGCTCGAAGAAGTACATTTATTAACAAGGCCACAGCTAGAAATGTACAAAAATATATCAGAAGGCCGTACCATGGTGCAGAAGGAAACTTCTGATATAGATAATAGAGGGAGTGGCTGGTAATCGGATTGAGAATAAAACTCACAGGCGTTGAAGAATATCCGGACAGTTCGGTAACTATAGCAAAATCATCATTGGTTTCATACCGAACGTGAAATACGACCAAGACAAATAACAGTAAAACTGCTGATATGCCAAATGCAAGCAGAAGTGCTCCTTTCCCACTGTTATTCAGATCGGCTGCCGAAGAGGTTTTGAGATCAGCTTTCATCCGGAACTTCATCTCGTTTCAGTGACCAGAATTTCATTCCGAAAAAATTGATTAGAACAATAATCGGCAAAATGAATATTTGTACCACCAGCGGATCCCATTCTGTTTTTTCTGTTAGCAGTTTTAGGGCGAAAAAGTTCAGGAAAAAAGAAGCAATGTAAACGATGAAATACTTGGTAAGACGGGTGCGAAAAACTAATTGCTTTTCAGGTTTGAATACCCAAATAAAATTAATTATATAAGTGAATAAAACACCGGCCAGCCAGGAAATGGAATAAGCTGTCAAATAATGGGAATTCAATAATTTTAAAAATATAAAATAAACGGCCAAGGTAAAAAACAGATTCAAGAGGCCGACGATTAAATATTTTTCAAATTGTATAAAACCGGTATGGTATGTCGATCTCATCTGCCGTTCATTCCAATATTCGGTCAATGATATATGGCTGTCTACCCCTGACTTGATCCAAAGTCCGCCAAAGGTATTCGCCAATAATACCGAGCATCAGCATTTGAATTCCTGATAATACCAATATGGCAATCATGATGGGCGCCCAACCTTTAACCGGTAAATTGACAAAAAGCCAGGATATGAAGATGAACAGGGCATAACCGAATCCGATTAAAGCAGTAATGGCGCCGATAACTGACATCATGCGGATCGGGAAATATGAATAGCTCAAAACCCCATCGATGAGATATTTTATTTTTTTTCCAAAGGTCCAACGGGACTTTCCGATCTCACGCCTTCTCCTGACGTAGGGGATAAATTTAATTGGAAAACCGGTCCATAAAATTTGGCCTTGAAAAAAGGCGTTGGCTTCCCGGCTAGCCAAGATGAGGTTTTTTACCTGTTCGCTTAACAGCACGAAATCGAAGCCCTTTTGCGGCATATTGGGAAAACTCAAGCGTTTCATGATGGCATAGAAAAGTTGGGATGTTAGCCGCCGAAAGAAGGATTCGTCACGGGCTTCCCGGGTACAGATCACAATTTCACAGTTCTCATGAAAATGATAGTGGATCATCTCATTGATTAATTCAGGCGGATCCTGCAAATCTGCCGAAATGTTGATAATACATTTCCCGCTGGCATGTTTGAAACCGGCCATGATTGCCTGGAGTTGGCCGAAATTGCGTGATAGCTTAATGACCTTTATAAGATCCGGATTGCTTTGCCACAAGCCGAGGAGTTCCTGGAAAGAGTTGTCACCTGAACCGTCATCGATGAAAATGATTTCACAACTCCGATTTGTATTTTGGGCGATGACTTCCTGCTGGAGGATATCAACTGTTTTGGTGAGACTGCCTTCATTATAGTAAACCGGAATGATGATTGAATAATCAATGGATGGTTTTATCATTTGATCATACCCTTAGTCGCAATTCACCAGCGTTGCGGATGATATCTTGCAACACACCGCTGATTTTAAGAATATGCTCTTCGGAGATGGATAAACCAGTTGGGAGTGAAATTACTCGTTTCAGCAATTTTTCTGTTTCCGGCAGCAAAAGCCCCGCATGGGGGAAATAGGATCGATACGGTTCCATTCGATGGCAACCTGGGTAAAAATAGCGCCTGGCGATGATATTTTCCCCATTAAGAACGGTCACAATCTGGTCTCGTGTAATCCCAAGTTTTTCTTCATCGACTTCGATGATGATGTATTGATAATTCATCCGTTCATTTGCATTATAACGGATCAACGAGATTCCAGGTATATTCCCAAGTAATTCGCCGTACAAAGTGTAATTGCGCTTATTGGCGGCAATAATTTGATCCAGATACTCAATGGAGGTCAAACCCATGGCTGCCGAAATTTCGGGCATTTTCCCGTTGGTGCCGATATAGATGACATTGTCGTATCCCGCAAACCCGAAATTTTTCATCAAACGGATTTTTCCCGCCAATTTTTCGTTATTGGTAACCACTGCGCCGCCCTCAAACGTGTTGATGAATTTGGTGGCATGAAAACTGTATATTTCGGCATCTCCGAAGTTACCGATCATCTTTCCCTTGTATGTGCAGCCGAAGGCATGGGCAGCATCGAATATCAGTTTCAACCCATGTTGTTGGGCAATATTACTCAATGAGTCGATATCACAGGGGCGGCCCCAAAGATGGACGCCGATGATACCGGTTGTCCGGGGCGTAATCATTTTTTCAATTTTTTTACAATCCAAATTATGGGTAGTGATATCGATATCGCAGAAGATCGGCGTGATTCCTTGCCATTGAAGAGAATGGGCCGTAGCAATAAATGTGGCCGATGGGATGATTACTTCACCGGTCAGTTCAAGAGCACGTATGGCAATTTCAAGTGCAATAGTGCCATTACACATGGCAATGCAATGTTTTGCCCCGGTCAATTCGGAAATTTTTCCTTCAAATTCCTGAACAAGAGGACCATTATTGGTCAGCCAACGTCTAGTTAAAAGATCATGAATACGGTCAATGAGGTGCTCTTTATTGACAATATTAGGGCGGCCCACGTGAAGCTTATCAGGAAAAACAGGTGCACCCCCTAGAATAGCAAAATCATGAATATTGTTTTTTATCATAAGTTCATCATCCGAAACGATTTGTTTCATAACAAAATGTCAAATACTCAGGTGCCCCTGCATTTACGGCTTGTTTATTAGTCGTTGCGTCTCTAAAATGCATTTGTTACAATTTCATGAAATATTCAACCATGTCAAGTGAAATAAAACTGACTTATTCATATAATATGCTGGATTATCAAAATTTATAATGGTTGATGTTTGATGTGGGAATTCTATTTCGTGTTGCGGAATAATCAAAAAACATGGTGAAAAAATATGAGCGGCTATAACATTCCTTTTGTTAAAATTTTCGATTCAACCAAAATCATTGGAATTGAGAATATTCAATTCGGAAAATATATCATCATCGATGATTTTGTTTTTATCAGCGCTAAAAAGCAAATGAAACTGGGTGATTACGTCCATATTGCAAGCCATTCATCGATTACAGGCATGGAGCGGTTTGCGATGGAGGAATTTTCCGGCTTGAGCCAAGGCTGTCGAATCTTTACAGGATCGGAGGACTTTATTAATGGCGGCTTTGGAAATCCGACCATTGCAACCAGTTTTCGAAACTTAAAAATCGGTCCGATTAAAATTGAAAGATTCGCATGCATAGGGGCCAATAGTGTGATACTGCCGGGAGTGACTGTAGGAGAAGGCGTAACCGTCGGTGCAAACTCGGTGGTCAGCAGGAATTTGGAGCCTTGGGGAGTGTATCTCGGCAATACTAAAATCAGAACAAGAAATAAAGAAGAAGTCCTTAAGACCTACGACAGGTTTATTAAAACCCCCCCCGCGGAAAGAATCGGAAACCTATTCATTCGCTGAATTCGGCAGCAGCTTGATTATTGCTCAGATTTGAGGCCGCAAAAAAGACCAACCCAAGGCCTTTTTCATTTCGAAAATCATTGGCGATTTCTAGTTTTGTCTCTTTTCCCGGAGTAATATGTTTTTTAAAATATGTTTCAATTAGATTCGCTAAATATGCGTCCCTTTGATCTTCAATATATTGAAACCAGAGCGCTTTTTTGTTGTTGACGGTCCAGTGCAGCAATTCATTTCCATCCTGCATGCCATAATGTTTCAGGAATCTGAAATAGCGTGGTGAATTGATTTGCCAGCCGCCAGGAAGGATATTGATGGCAGGAAAATCTGAAAATTCTTTGAGCGGATGAACTGTCTCCTGCAATAAATTGTTATTTGGATTTAATGGGATGAGCAGCAGATCATCCGGATGAGTATGCAGGTTTTTTACTTGAAGCAAACAAGTCATAATTATTTTTTTTTCCATATTCTTGGCCCGCAAATATTCTATTAGAGCTTTGCTTTTTATCCAGGTCAGCCAGCATAAGGACAATATGATGATCATTGTGAATATATTTTGCGACCAATATTTAATGCGGCTCAGGTTCACATTTTTAGCTGAGGAGGATTGATACAGCATCAGGAATGTAGCCCCTAGGATATAGGCATAGAGAGGCAAATAAACCCTTGGCACAAAACGATGATACATTAGGAAGAGAGCGATGGCGCTGATGATGCAGAGGGAGATTAATATTTTGGCAATGTTCAAATTGGGCTTGCTTAACAATGATTTCGGCTGAAACATAAAAATAGCAATAATTGTTATAAATAGGATCAAACTTATCGATTGGTTTCCTTTGAGATGAATATAAGCCCTACTTGCAATCTGTCGGATCATCGTGCGCTTTTCCAGCGGGTCATTTTCTTGTAAAAAAACCGATAGGGTCTGGGTGTTAAAGCGCTTCTGGTCGTGTAAAAACCAGTAATTTCTGAAAAGGATAAAATCGTTCCAATCCCAACCGGCTTTTTGGATGGCCTTTAGGGTAGTGCCTTTATAATACTCACCTTTATCGCTGTCATGGAACCTGGAGCGCAATCGGTTATATTCAGCGAATGAAAAATGCTTCTCATCGTTTGCGTGAAATGTAAAATAAGCGGATAAAATCAAGACCGCAATTAATCCAGCAGCAAAAGGCCAGAACCTTTTATAAAACGTTCCCCGGGCAAATAGAAAGACAGGTACTGAAAGAATGGATAAATAGAGCACAAGTTGCCATCGCAAGGAAAAGGAAATGAACAAGCAGATGGTTAAAAAGGTAATATATAAGTACTTGCATTCGAATGGGCATTTGTCAGTAACAGCCCAATCCAGCAAACACAAAAAGACGCCGAAAAGCAAGAGTAAAGAGCTGGACGTAAAACTAGCAAAGGCGAAACAGTGGAAAAAAATAATGAAAAGGCATGGACCACAAAGGAGCAAGGGCAATCCTCTATTCCGTCTAAAAAAAACACTTGTCGTCATTGAAAACCCCAAATAGGCGGCTAAATAAATCCAAAGACCATACCAGGGGATGTTCGGAAAAATCTTATAAAGAGCATGCAAACATTTGCTGGTTAAGGGGTTTAAAAAAAAGCAATCCGTCCCTGGCAAAAATCCGTTCAATTCCGATATCATGGCAAAGTCGTCATTTGATTCATATCGAAGCGGAAGAGACAGAAACATGGTGTATAACAGCACAGCCATCAATAACAGGGCTACCGGCAGTGAACAATCCCTATGAAATGAATTTTTTTTGATTTGTAATCGCTGGAGCGCCAATTGCTCGTCTTTCCGAAGTTACGTGGGCCATACTTCTAAGCAGGCATTGTTGCATATTTCCAGGTTGATAAACTAAATATTGACTGGAAAACATTGTTTGTAATATGATAATTTGTTATTTATTTTACACGAGAGATAAAATATGACAAGAGATAATATTGAGATTTCTGTTGTTGTTCCCGTATACAATAGTTACGCCACCCTGCCGGATTTGTTCAGACGACTTGAAAAGGTATTGCATGAACTAACGGGCAATCGCTACGAAATTATTTTTGTTAATGACGGGAGTCGTGATGAATCCTGGGAGCTGTTGACGAATATATCTCTGCAAAATGAAAAAACCATTGCCATTAACTTGACACGTAATTTCGGCCAGCACAATGCTATTATGTGCGGTTTCAGCAAGGCTTCTGGAAAATTCATTGTCACTATTGACGATGATTTACAAATTCCGCCGGAAGAAATTGCTGCCCTTTATCAGGAAATTCAAAAAGGGCATGATATTGTTTACGGACTTTATAAGAATAAGAGACACTCGGTCTTTCGAAATTTAGGTTCTGAATTCGTGCAGTTTGTTTATATGAAGACCTTTGATACCGATATCCGACTGACAGCTTTTCGCATCATCCGCCGGGAGATAATTGTAAACATTCTATCTTATGAAAAAAGCTTTACATTTATTGACGGCCTTATTTCTTGGTATACATCCAAAATCGGAAAAGTATATGTTGAACACTATGAGCGAAAAATCGGAAAGAGTGGGTATTCGTTGAAACGCCTGATTGTTTTATCCCTGAATATGCTGACAAATTTCAGCATCGCTCCGGTTCAGATTGCCTCCCTGATTGGTATCATTTTTTCACTAACAGGATTTCTTTTTGCCATCTTTTTTTTCTTGAAGAAGATTTTCTTCGGTGTACCGGTTTCCGGTTTTACTTCTTTGATCGTCGCCGTCACCATTTTTGCTGGAGTTCAACTTTTAACACTAGGCATTTTGGGAGAATATATCAGCCGAATTCATATCAATGTGAATAAACGTCCGCAATATGCAATCAGGGAAATCGTGACCTTGAAAAGAAAGATCGAGGTCGGATGAGATTCCCGGAAATACTACAATTTGCTCCCATCGAAAGCAGTCGCTTCAATTTGCGGGCATATCGGGGGATGCTTGAAAATGTCGACCCCGAGCAATTGCTATCCGATATATTGGAAAAAGAAATCGATTTGCTTATTCTGCGCATTCCGGCGAAAAATCAGTATAAGCTTGCTGCTCTCAATGAACTCGGAATTCCCTTCATCATGGCGGATACGCTGGTATATTACCAAGCGGATATGCAAACCATTAAACCAAAATCGCTTCGTAATAAGAATCTGCAATTTATCCAATTTACATCCGAGCAATTTGATATCGTGGATCAAATGGTGGAAGTCATATTTGCAGACTATAATAATAATTATTCCGCAAACCCGGTCTTAGAAGCTGATTTGGTCGAGATTTACAAGGAGTGGGCAAGAAGCTATGCGACAGACCATTCAAAAGGAAAAGTGTCCTGGCTTGCCGGCCATGAAAATATTTATTTCGGTTTTATTACTTGCCTAATGGAAAATGGCGGCCTGGAAATCGTATTGAACGGTGTAATGCCCTATAAAGCCGGGCAGGGTGTTTACGGCGATATGATCCGCTTTGTCCAAACCTATTGCATTGAAAAGAGAATCAATAACATCACCATATCGACCCAGGTCAACAACTATGCTGTTCAAAAGGTGTGGGCAAGGGAAGGCTTTCATATTAAGCAGGCTTTTCTGACAATACATATGAACAGTTTAATGCAAAAATCGCACATTGCTAAGAAGGAATTTGATTTTCATATTTCTACAGAGGAATTCCTTCAATTTTCTACCGGCATGACCTATTCTAATTGCGAAAAGAAATCTGCTTTGGACACAGGCGGGAGCATGGACGCGTTTCTTTTAAAAAAACTGGTGCTGGCGAAATATTATAGAGAAATTATACCAGTCAAAAAAGCGGCGGTTCAAAAAATTTCAATTCGTCATATAAAACAGCTACAAGCAGAGAAACGCTACCGGATAGTAATTAGTTACCCGTATATGAATTCCAGTGGAGGGAGGTATATGTCACTCCTGAAGCTTTTTGATGAATCTGGAACGGTTTATCTGTTTGCGTATTTTGATTTTACCATTAAATAAGTATATCGGAGGGATGAGCTTAATGCGAATACCTTTTAATCGGCCTTTTCTAGTGGGTAAGGAGCTTTATTACATAGCCCAATCCGTATTAAGCGGCCACACTGCCGGAGACGGCATGTTCACTAAGAAATGCCATCAACTGCTGCAAGACAAATTCGGGGCTAAGAAAGTGTTGCTGACCCATTCTTGTACGGCGGCATTGGAAATGGCGGCAATTTTATGCGGTGTTACCCAGGGCGACGAAGTAATTCTACCTTCCTTCACCTTTGTATCAACAGCCAATGCCTTTTATCTTAGGGGAGCCAAATTGGTATTTGTTGATATCCGTCCTGATACTTTGAATATTGACGAGACCAAAATCGAACAGGCTGTATCCGAACAGACGAAAATTATTGCACCGGTTCATTATGCCGGAATCGCCTGTGAAATGGATAAGATTATGGACGTTGCTCAGAGGAAAGAATTGTTGGTTGTTGAGGATGCCGCTCAAGGGGTGAATGCGAAATATCATGAAAAGTATCTTGGGACCATAGGTGATATAGGCGCCTATAGTTTTCATGAAACCAAGAATTTCATTTGCGGAGAGGGCGGAGCCATTGTCATTAACAACGACCAATTTATTGAACGCGCTGAAATAATCAGAGAGAAAGGAACCAATCGAAGCAAATTTTTTAGGGGGGAAGTAGACAAATATACATGGGTGGATATCGGTTCCTCCTATTTACCTTCTGATATTTTGGCTGCATTTCTTTACGCTCAACTAGAAAACATGGAGACAATCAACATCCGCCGCGCTGAAATTTTTTCCAACTACCTTGTGGCACTCAAGCCACTTGCAGATGAAGGCAGGTTGCAATTACCATTTATTGCGCAAGGGTGCCGCAGCAACAATCATATGTTTTACATTCTTTTAAATGATGAGAATACCCGCAATGGATTAATGGATTATTTGAAATCAAAAGGTATTTTGGCCGTTTTTCATTATTTGCCTTTGCATCTATCACCCATCGGACGTTCCTTTGGATATTACGATGGGGATCTTCCACAAACCGAATCCATCAGTCGACGTTTGTTACGATTACCATTTTTTTATGATTTGAAGCAGGATGAGCAGGATGAGATTGTGGAATGTATATACGCGTATTTAAAGGGCAAAGCATGACTAAAAATGAAAAAATTAAGAAAATTATAGATTGGAATCAGGCCTATACGATTCAGAATAATACAATTTGTTTTATTCCGGCAGAAAAAACTTCCCATCAAACAGCCGGAACCGGACTTTTGGGAACCATCCAGAACATGCTAAAAAAGCATGGCGGGTTATATTATACTCTTTTGAATATTTTCGGACCGGTACTATTATCAACCGATTATCATAGCACAGCCAAAAACTGTCTTGAAAAATATAATGACGAACATGTGATAATTAATCTAGGCAGCGGTCCTTCGTATTTTTATGGAAGAAAGGATATCATCAATATCGATGTATTTTCTTTGGATGAAGTCGATATTGTAGCAGATGCCGCAAAATTACCCATTGCAGATGAATCGGTTGATTTTATCATTACTATTGCCATGCTGGAGCACGTAATAGATCCTTATCAAGTTGTTCAGGAAATGCATCGAATACTTAAACCTCATGGAGAAATTTTTACTTATATTCCTTTTATCCAACCCTATCATGCTGCCCCGTATGACTACTCTCGTTGGAACCATCAAGGTATAAGAAGATTGTTTGCTGATTTTGCCGACCATCGCATTTTCATAGGCAGTGGCCCAACTTCCGGAATGTTGTATATTTTAGAAGAATGGTTATCCATTTTATTGTCTTTCGGCATTAAACCACTGCATGACTGTTGGTTTTTGCTGTTAATGTTATTGCTGTTTCCAATAAAATATTTGGACTTAATATTAAATAAATTCGAGTTTGCCGCAAATGCTGCAAGCGGTTTTGGAATTGTGGCTAGAAAAGGTTGAAAATGATGAATCGCTGCATAGATAGCCGCAGACAAAAATATCTGCATGAACGGATCTCCCACTGGGATAAGGTTGTCAAGCAAAAGATAAGAAACGATCGCTGGAGTGCCTTTTATCATGAGCTGCTGCAACAATATTATCTGTTTTTAGTTCCACCTGGGTTAAAAGTACTCGAGATCGGTTGCGGAACTGGTGATCTGCTGGCAGCGTTGAAACCACGAGTAGGAGTGGGAATCGATTTTTCCATTGAAATGCTCAAACATGCGAGGACTAGATACCCGCATTTGACTTTTATTCAGGCTGATGCCCATAGTATTCCGCTGCATGAATCCTTTGATGTCATTATTCTTTCAGACCTTGTAAACGATCTATGGGATGTTCAGGTCGTTTTTGAGATGGTGCGAAAATTCTGCCACCCCCACACACGCTTGATTACAAATTTTTTCAACAATATATGGCGAATACCCTTGGCGCTTGTGAAAGGATTGGGACTGGGGGCCGATGTCCTTGAGCAAAACTGGTTTTCTCCCCATGATGTGGCTAATCTATTGGAGTTGAGTGGATTTGAGGTGATTGATGTCTCGCCCCGTATACTTATACCTTTGCGAATCAAATTTTTGGCAAAACTAGCCAATCGATACCTGGTGAATTTAATCCCGTTCAATTGGTTCGGCCTCACCAATATCATGATTGCCAGACCGATTTCCACAAAAGAGGAGATCATCAAATTCCGTGGCACAAAAGTATCCGTCATCATTGCCGCCAGGAACGAAGCAGGAAATATTGACAACATTTTGAAAAGGGTACCTGAGCTAGGAACTGAAACCGAATTGATTTTTGTTGAGGGTCATTCCACCGATAACACCTTTGAAGCCGTTGAGGCGGCGATTAAGCGTTTTCCTAGCCTAAAATGCAGGTTATATCGTCAAACCGGCAAAGGCAAAGGCGATGCCGTAAGGCTTGGCTTCCAAAAGGCGGTAGGAGATATTCTATTGATACTGGATGCGGACCTGACCGTTCCTCCGGAAGATCTTCCTCGCTTTATCCAAGCCTTGATATCCGGTAAAGGGGATTTTATTAACGGCGTGCGACTTGTTTATCCAATGGAAGACAAGGCAATGCGTTTTTTCAATATCATTGGTAATAAATTTTTTAGCTTAGCGTTCACATGGCTTTTGGGCCAGCCCATAAAAGACACTCTTTGCGGTACAAAGGTGTTCTGGAAACAAGATTATGATTTGATAGAGGCCAATCGCAGCTATTTCGGTGATTTCGATCCGTTTGGCGATTTTGATTTGCTGTTTGGCGCTGCCAAATTGAATCTGAAAATCGCTGAGTTGCCGATACGATACCGTGAAAGGACCTATGGTGAGACCAATATCAGCAGGTGGTCCCATGGATGGCTGCTGTTGAAAATGGTCCTGTTTGCCGCTAAAAGAATCAAATTTATTTAAGCCTATCATGGAAAATACTATAACACAGATCATTATTTGCATCCCAATTTATAAAGACTGGGATTCCGTAGCAAGGCTGATCATGGATTTGGATCACGTTTTGCTGAGGTTTACAGAAAAGATTGCCGTAAAAATTTTATTGGTTGATGATGGTGCTGAGGAAGACGGAAAGCCGATTTTTAAAAATCCAATAAAATTTATTGAGAAGGTCAGCATATTGCGTTTGCGTCGCAATCTCGGCCACCAAAGAGCCATCGCAGTTGGATTGAGCTATATTCAAGCCGAAATGACAGTGGATGCCGTACTTGTTATGGATGGTGACGGTGAGGATACCCCTGAGGGCGTAGCCGCATTGCTTCAGGAGTTTATTGGGAGTGATGGTCGCTCCATGATTTTTGCAAAAAGGCAGCGACGAACAGAAACGGTCGCATTTAGGGGTTTTTATCAGCTTTATAGATTGTTACATTGGATTCTGACTGGTCGAAGTATACAAGTCGGCAATTTCAGTATTCTACCGTTTCAACACGTCGAATGTCTTGTTACTGCTCCAGAGCTTTGGAATCATTATGCTGCTTCTGTAGTTAAATTAAAACTGGCCAGCAAGCTGATCCCAATAGATCGAGGATATCGGATTGCTGGGCGTTCCACCATGAATTTCATATCATTTGTAATCCATGGCTTGAGTGCAATTTCGGTCTATGCAGAAGAGGTCGGTGTGCGTTTAATGGTTTTTTGCGCCGGGATGATAGCTTTATTATTATTTAGTCTATTCGGAATTATTTTGATAAGATTTTTTACGGATTATGCAATTCCTGGATGGGCCACCAATGCATTTGGCCTGTCTTTTAGCATGATTTTACAATTATTGGTCATATCAATGATCATCGTTGTAATAATACTGAAGAATCGTTCTTCCGCCGATTTCTTACCCATGAGGGATTATCAATATTTCATCAAGGGAATTGAGATGGTCATGTAATGACAGACAATCAGTATAAATATATCGGCGGTGAGCTTGAGTTGTTCGCAAGAGCGCACAATTGGAAGACATATATCAGACAAACCATCGCTCCGTTTATTTTTGGTGATGTTCTGGAAGTCGGTGCCGGAATTGGAGAGACTACACGGTTATTATCTCAAGTTGCTCACAAGAGCTGGTTGTGTGTTGAGCCGGATGAATATCTTTTAGAGGGATTAGCAAGAATGCTTTCATCCCTCTCAGGCCATAAGACCATTGAATGGCAACATGGCTTTCTGTCGGATTTGCCGAAAACCAGACGCTTTGATACGATTCTGTATATTGATGTCCTTGAGCATATTAAAAATGATTTCCAGGAATTGGAAACGGCATATCACTTTATACGGCCAAACGGATTTTTAGTTGTTGTTTCTCCTGCCCATCAATGGTTGTTTACACCATTTGATGCAGATATCGGCCATTTCCGGAGGTATGACAGAACTAGTCTTGTTGAGATATTGCCAGAGGGACTAAGGATTTATAAGTTATTATATCTGGATAGTGTGGGTATGTTGGCTTCATTGGCTAACAAGCTGATATTGAATCAAAAAATGCCAAATTATAAACAAATATTAACTTGGGATCGCATATTGGTCCCTTTATCTAAATGCTTTGATCCGATTATCGGTTATCGATTGGGTAAGAGTGTTGTAGGCGTATTTCAAAAAATTGAATGATTTTTTTTCGATGTAACATAGGAATTAATTAGAAGGATATTCAAAGCAAGGTATCTAAATGGAGATTGTTGTTTTTGCTTTAACAGCCATTCTTTTTACCGGATGGGGGTTTTTTTTATATCTCAAGAACACCCAGTGCCTTCAAGAACATCGTTATTTATATATCATCACGCCGGTATTGTTTTATATTGTATTTCTACTATATCTAAATCATTCCATTCATTTATTGAATAATTATTGGCATGGCGCGAGGCTGGCATTTTCTAGCTCGTTGGTGCATGGCTACAATCTTTATTACCCCGTAGATCATGGGCCTATATTAGGCATGATCTATGGGCCGATTGCACCCATTTTATGGCTACCGGCGATCATTTCTGCCAGCTCAATCAATATGCAAGTGATTCTGGCAGCCTGGATAACAAATGCGTCTGTATTGATACCGCTTTTTATACTACTGACTACTGCGCATTGGCGTTTCTCTAGAAATCGTATCGTGCCCTTGGCGGGATTTCTTTTGGTAAGCATTTTATTATACCTAGTCCAAGCCAGCAAATATATAACCACATGGATTCATGTTGATAGCGCGGCTGTCGGTTTCGGAATATGGGCCGCTAGTTTGTTGATGACGGCCAATGGACAACCAAGCTGGAAAAGATTGACACTTGCGGCGGTTTTTTCTTTTGCCGCAGCTTTTTCCAAACAAAATGAAGTAATGATCATAGCCGCCCAAATGATTTATTTATACATTGCATTTGGTAGGAAAACAGCCGTTCGTTTTCTTATCTGCCTTGTATCGATCGGTTTGGTAATCAGTATCATTTTATTGCTTTTTTATCGCGATCAAATCATGGCGATGTTTTTAAATATGGTCATTATTCCTTCCAAACATCCGTCACAAGAAAAAGGCATCGGTTTTATTTTGGAACTTGCAATAAAATCAGGTGTCAAGCACTCCTTATGGCTGGTTTTAATTACTTGGATTTTAGCCATAAATGGAGATATTTTATTGTGGTATAAAAAGCGAGAAACGTGGCGTGACGAATCCGCCTGGATTTTACTGGTTTTGACGGCGATAATAATGTTCCCCATATCTATTATAGCTGAACGCAAGGTTGGAGGCTATGTCAACAGCCATCATTTTGTCTGCTACTTTATAGCGGCAGTTGTTTGGGTTTTAACTCATTATGAAATGAAGAAGATATCTGCCGGAAAAAAGGGAATACCTGGCTTGATGATTGCAGTCGTTGTCGCTTGCTTCGCATTGCTTCCGCTTGAAGAACTATCTTATAAATCCTCGTTGCGAATTTTTAAAAAAAATCCTCAAAAACAAGCAGTTGAATTTATGCATAAGCATCCAGGTGAGGCCTACTTTCCATGGTACCCACTTGCAGCATTAAATGCGGAAGGGAAACTATATCATTTTTCAGACGGCATTTTTTCCCGAATTATCGGTGGGCAGAATGTCACCCAGAAACATTTTATTGAGAATATTCCGGAAAAGATAAAGTATATTATTTTTCGAAAACAAGATCATGATTTTCAACAAAAAGATTATGCTTTGCAATATCTGCCCGATTATCGCTACCTGATTCATTTAGAAGAGCTTCCGGATTGGGTTGTTTTTACTAATCAATAAAAACGATTCAAATAAATAAAAGCCGATACTTCGCAAGAAGAGAAATCGAAAATGAATCAAAATGAATCAATTGAAAACTACCTGCCAGAATTGGATGGTATCCGTGGTGTTGCTATATTATTTATTCTACTCTTTCATTGTCTTCCTTTCGAGATTATTGCAAATCATAGAATCCTATCTTTTTTAAAGATTTCTTTATGGATAGGTGTGGATTTGTTTTTCGTTCTTTCCGGTTTTCTTATTACCAGAATCCTTATAGGCTTGAAAGGAAGAAACAATAAATATATTGTATTCTATGGAAGGCGATCATTGCGGATTTTTCCGTTATATTATTTTACTTTAGTCATTGTTTTTTTCTTTCTATCAAAAAATTATCAAGTAAAAGAGGCTCTTTTATATACAGCACCCAAGCAGTATTTTTTTTTGTACGGTTACAATTTATACATTTTAATCAATAACTCATTTGCCATTAGTGATTTTTTGAATCATTTCTGGAGTCTCTGTGTTGAAGAGCAGTTCTATCTGTTCTGGCCATTTGTAATATTTTCCTTTAAAACTCAAAAATTACCATATGTAATGACTGTTGCAGTAATTATTTCTGTTATATCCAAAATTCTATTTTATTTTTTGGGGTTGGATTGGTCAGTAATATTTACGAATACGATTACCAGGATGGATTGCTTTGCGTTAGGTGGACTATCGGCATATGGTTATATAAATCGCTCATATCGAAGATCTATTTATATAATTAAAATTGTGTTTTATTTATCAGCCGTTGTATTATTTATTTATGCTTTTGTTGCAAAAGGTTTAAGAATTGATTCAATCACCACACAGGTACTGATTACGCCCCTAATTGCTCTTTTATTCTCCACTTGTATATATCTAGTTGTCGTTGATCGCTTTAAATTATTAAAAACATTATTTTTATGCTATTGGCTTAGACAAATTGGAAAATATAGCTATGGCATTTATATTTATCACTGGCTTATATATGTAACCATTGTTCAATACAATATATTAAGGCTAAAAAATATGAATTCGTGGATAAGTTTTGGGGTAATAATTGGAGGAACATTTATCATATCTATACTGAGCTATCATTTTCTGGAACGGCCATTTTTAAATTTGAAGAAATATTTATTCTCGAGGGCTTAAATCAAGACTTTTTCAGGACACTCGGAAGGCCAGGAGCGTGCAAAAATCCTTGTATCAATGCACTGATTAGCAGCATTGGGCAAACGAAAATGACACGAGACTCGTACGAAGACTTTGCTGAGCGTTACGACTGGATGAAGCTGGATAATCCCACCCGGCAGGAGTTCTTTCGATCGATCTTTAATATGTACGGCGTGAAATCAGTTCTCGATTGTGCCTGTGGCACCGGACGAGACCTGATCATGTTTCAATCCATGGGACTCAGGGTCTTCGGGTCCGATTTGTCGGATTCAATGCTGACCGTGGCTCGAAGAGATATTTGCGAAGCCAATATCCCCCTCCGGAAGGTAGATTACCGCGAACTCCAGGAGAACTACAACAGGGAGTTTGATGCCGTCGTATGCCTCAGCAACTCGATCAATGAGGTGCTTGAAGACGCAGAGACCCTCCGGGCTTTGTGCAGCATGAGAGCCGTTCTTTGTGCTGGTGGAATTCTCGTTTTCGATCAAGGACAAACCGACGCTTCCATGCGTACCCCACCGGAATTCGCCCCTGTTCTCAACAATCGAGATTTCACCAGATTTTTCACCATGGCATACACTGGTGATATCCAGACGGTGCACATCTTCGACTTCATTCACACAAAGGACATTTGCGAATTCAAACATTCGTCCGTTCGGATTCGTATCCGTTTGTTGGATAGCTGGTGCCAGATTCTGCGTGATGCAGGATTTGTCAGCGTCGAGTTCTTCGGTGATTGGGATTTGACTCCCTACCACAAGAACTCAAGTCAGAGATTGATTGCTGTGGCACAGAAATAGGATTGCCCAAGGCGTAAGACGGCAGGACTGGACTAACTGCCGTGCGAAAAAAAGCGGGAGCGGCTTGAACCGCTCCCGCAGGGGATGAGGTGTGAATCGTTGTCACTGTGGTTGACTCGGTGACATGATCCCACCGTTGGTAGGCTCGTTTTGGGGTCACATGGCCTGGCGGCACCCGCAGTCATCCATAACCGCCCCGCGGCAGGTGATGATAACTTCCGTGTGGGGGATCTGCTTGCCGGAGGCCTCAAGAGCCCTTTGGACGATCATGGGCAGGCCGCCGCAGCAGGGCACTTCCATGAAGACCGTGGTGATGCTCTTGGGACTGGCGGTTTTGAAGATGGCCGTGAACTTCTCAATATAGGCCTCGGCATCGTCGAATTTGGGACACCCCAGGAGCACGACTTTGCCTTTTAAAAAATCCCGGTGCAGATTGGGGTAAGCCACCGGCGCGCAGTCCGCCAGCACCAGCAGATCGGCGTTTTTCAAGAAAGGCGCGTTGGGCGGCACCAGGCGGATTTGGACCGGCCAATGGGTCAGGGCCGAAGCCTCGTTCTGAAAGCCCTTGGGGGCATTAGCCGCCTGACAAGGGGAAACCGGTGCAAAGGTTTGAATATTGGCCGACGGGCAGCCACAGGCCATGGCCGGTTCAGCCTTATGATGGGCTTTTTTTGAATGCGCCAAATGGGCCTCCACTGCGGCCTCGTCAAATTCTTCCGCTTCTCTTTCGATGACCTGCAAGGCGTCATTGGGGCATTCACCCAGACAGGCGCCCAGTCCGTCGCAAAAACGATCTTCGATCACTTTGGCTTTGCCGTCGATTATCTTGATGGCGCCCTCGGCGCAGGCCGGCACGCATTGGCCGCAGCCGTCACAACGTTCTTCATCGATTTGAATTATTTTCCGGATGGTTTTCATCGTGGTTTTCCTCCTTCTCCCTTTATTGTCCAGCCAATCGGCTCATTGCTTCTTGCTTACCGGTTTCAGTAAGAAAGGATTTCTCGATGATACTGTTCAATTTTTCCGAATCCATGGGATGCTCCTTGCGGCCTTCTTCCAGGTTCGTAATCAGATCCGCATCGAACAGCACCTTAAAATTTGGGGTTTCTTCCGGCCGGGGATGATGATGATGGGCCACGATATCGCAGACTTCTTCAATCAATTCCGGTCTGGCCCCCAGCTTTTCCAGGATGGCGCGGGCAATGGGGGGGCCTTCCAATTCCTGGTAGGCGGCGGCCGTGCTGTTGTGCTTGCGTTCGGCCTCGTGAATGCCGATATCGTGCAGATAGGCTGCCGCCAGCACCACGGCCAGGTTGGTGCCTTCTTTTTTTCCGATATTTTCGGCATGGCGCGCCACCCGCATGGCATGGCCGATACGTTTAAAATCGGATTTAAAATATTTCTTCATTTCCACCGCCACCCGCTCCTTCAAAAGGTTTTCCTTTTGGGCCATAAGCTCCGGCGGCAGGGAGCCGATGCATTGCTCGGCGAATTCACAATAGGAGGCGCAACCGAAATCCATATTGGGGTTCAGGAAACGGTGGCCGCAATGATTGCATTTTCTGGCCGGATCATCCTTGAAAAATTCCACTACATGATTGCATTTGGGGCAGTTGGATTCAAAAATGGCCCCTTTTTTCCAGTATCGGCTATCCTGTCCGGGACATTTCATAATGCACCTCCTTTACTTCCTTTCATTCCGCGTTCCGCCTTCCGCGTTCCGCGTTCGCCAAGGCTTTCTGATGGGTGCCGGGGTCTAACCGCGGCAGCCATCAGAGCCTTGTATCCTCAGCCTCCTTGGGATGGTGGGGGGGGTTATCCCAGGATGGCTTTCAGATCTTCCTCCGCTGTCTTGATGGGCATGATGTTGAAATTCTGCACCAGCACATCCAGCACATTGGGGGTGATAAAGGCCGGCAGAGACGGCCCCAGGCGGATGTCCTTGATTCCCAGGTACAGCAAGGTCAGCAGGATGACACAGGCCTTTTGCTCATACCAGGACAAGACCATGGACAAGGGCAGATCGTTCACGCCGCAGTTGAAGGCATTGGCCAGGGCCACGGCGATCTGGATGGCGGAGTAAGCGTCATTGCATTGGCCCACATCCAACAGCCTGGGAATTCCGCCGATGTTGCCCAGATCCTGGTCAAAGAAGCGGAATTTTCCGCAGGCCAGGGTCAGCACCACACAATCTTTGGGCACTTTTTCCACAAATTCAGTGTAGTAGTTGCGGCCCGGCTTGGCGCCGTCACAGCCGGCCACCAGGAAGAAATGACGGATGGCTTTGCTTTTCACCGCGTCGATGACCTGACCGGCCACCCCCATGACCGTGTTGCGGGCAAAACCCACCATGACGGATTTGCCGGGTTTGTCCTCGCTGAAGCCCGGCATGGCCAGGGCTTTATTGATCACCGGGGTGAAATCCTTGTCGGCGATGTGGGTGAGGCCGGGCCAGCCGACGAGACCGGTGGTGAAAATATTGGCCTGGTAGCTTTCCTTGGGTTTCTGAATGCAGTTGGTGGTCATCAGAATGGCGCCGGGGAAAGCCTCGAATTCCTTGGCCTGATTCTGCCAGGCCGTCCCGTAGTGGCCGTAGAAATGAGGGTATTTCTTGAGTTCCGGGTAGCCGTGGCAGGGTAGCATTTCGCCGTGTGTGTAAACGTTGATGCCTTTGCCGGCGCTTTGTTTCAGGATCAGTTCAAGGTCCTTGAGGTCATGACCGGATACCAGAATGGCCTTGCCCTTTTTGGCTCCCAGGGGCACCGATGTAGGGACCGGATGACCGTAGGTGCCGGTATTGGCCGCGTCCAACAGTTCCATGGCGCGCAGGTTGATTTCACCGCATTTCAGGGCCAGGCCCACCAGGTCGTTTACACCCAGGGCATTGTTCAAGGTTCCGGCCAGGCCTTCATAAATAAAGGCATAGACTTTGGGGTCGCTCTGGCCCAAAATGGCCGCATGGTCGGCATAGGCAGCCAAACCTTTGATACCGTAAATGAGCAGCTCGCGCAGGGAACGGATGTCCGCATTCAGTGTGGCATCGGCCATAATTCCGACTTTTTCCCCCTGGGCGATCAGGCCCGGCAGGGAATTGTCCGGTTGATAAACCACGGCCGGTTCGGCAAAGTCGGTTTTGCCGCCGGCTTTTTTAACTTTATCCGCCAATGCATTCCGCATTTCGACTGTTTTGACGATGAGTTTGACAAAACGGTCCGGATCAAAATCCACATTGGTTAAAGTGGAAAAAACCGCCTCGCAAGCAAAGCGATCAACCGCCGGGTCAATCAAACCAACCCGCCGGCCTTCATGGGCAATCACCGCCAGACCTTTGACCGCATAGATGAGGGCATCCTGAAGAGCCGCCACTTCCGGTTGTTTTCCGCATACGCCGATTTTGGTGCAGCCTTCGCCTTTTGTCGTTTGTTCGCATTGATAACAAAACATGATGTTTCTCCTTTCAGTTGATATGTAATCCTGTTAAATGGTTGTTGCTGATCGTCAGTTTTGGTCTATTTCTACATCTTATCTGTCCAGGTGACCTTGACTTAGATCAAATTCGCGTGCTAATTCATATTTTTTTAAAAAAAAGGTGGAGTGCGTCATGAAAAATACACTTGAGATTCTCGCGGGCACATCCCTGTTTCACGGTTTACCGCAAAACCAACTGAATGATATCGCCGCCATAGCCGTTTTGAAGGAATTTCAAAAAGGCGAAATGATTTTCACGGAAGGCGACCAAGGCGACGGTTTTTATGTAGTAATAGAAGGATTGATCAAAATATTCAAGGTATCCACAGAAGGAAAAGAGCAGATCCTGCATATTTTCGGCAGCGGTGAGCCCATCGGCGAAGTGCCGGTCTTTTCCGGACAGAAATTCCCGGCTTCGGCCTTGACGCTGAAAAAAAGCCAGGTGTTGTTCTTCCCGCGCCGGGCCTTTGTTGAGTTGCTGGCTGCCCACACTTCCCTGGCCTTGAACATGCTGGCGGTTCTATCCATGCGGCTGCGCCAGTTTACGGTCCAGATCGAAAATCTGTCCCTCAAGGAGGTGCCGGGCCGTTTGGCTGCATACCTATTATATCTTACGGAAGAGCAGGACAATCGCAAGGTGGTTACACTCTCAATCTCAAAAGGCCAATTGGCAAGTTTGCTGGGCACCATCCCGGAGACGCTTTCCCGTATTCTCACAAAGATGAGCACCCAGCAAGTGATCAGCGTCAAAGGTCGCAATATTCAATTGCTTGATCTGGAGGGCCTGCAGGGACTTGCTGAACACGGCAAGTTGATGGAGTAGAAAAACAGGCTGAAGGCTGTCAGGCTTAAGGTCCAAGCCAAACATGGTAACGGCTTCCATACCTTCATTACCTTCAGCCTTCAGACTTAAGTCTATCAACCTTTCAGTGCCACCAGGCGTTTGCTCAGGACGCGGATATGGCCCATTTCCTCTTTGATGACAGTATCAATTCTGCTGCGGCCCAGTTTTTCCGGCACCATGTCTTTTAAACCCAGATAAAAAACAATGGAATCCTTTTCCGCTTCAATGGCGGATTTAAGGATGTCCCGCAAGGAATCGCCTTGAATTTCCTTTTTATAAAAGACGCGGATATCGGTCAAGGCGCGGAGGTACTGGCCGGCTTCCCCTTCCGGATCAAAAACCGTGGATTGCTTTTCACTATCCTTGAGGTCTTTTTGAATGGCTGTAAAGGTTTTTTCATGTTGATCTTCCATTCCCGCCAATTCCAGCAGGAGTGATTTGGCTTCCGGATCGGAAATTTTTTGGGCGGATGCGCGATAAAAAGCGGCTCCATTACGTTCCATTTGTACAGCCATTTCCATGATGTCGGCAGCATTAAAATCGTAGCTCATTGTTTGGTCCTTTCCTTTCTTCAGGTACAAATTATATCAAAAGAATCTGAAACAGATGGCATATCACGAGCGTGCATCCACAACCCCACTACAGCGGTTACCATAACGGCTTTCATTGGGATTGTAAAGAGGGAAGGTGGCTGGACTTTTCAATCTTCAAGCGTCCATTATTTCAGGATTTTTGTCCAATAGGACAAAACATGTACACTCCCATACAATCTTCCGGCAATTCAAAATTCCTTTGTAAAATTCTGCTATTTACAGTTAATATTTTGAAATAATTATATTATATATATTTTATATATCGAATCGGCTTGATTGGCCTGGTTTTTGAATAATTTTTCTGTAAGAAAGCTTGAAAAGCAGCAATTAAAAAGAGGTTTGTTATGATCATGGAAAATGAAAACATTTTGTTGCTGTTGAATTCCGCCCACCGTAGCGGCGCCCGACTGCAAAAAATCATTGAAGGGGTTGCCGTGAACAAAAACATCATTGTTGTGCGCAGTGTCAAAAATTTGATACGCATTCTCAGAAATCCCCAACATGGCATCGCCGCCACCGTTATATTCGAATCCAAGGACGGTGATCTGCGCGATTTATTGCCCTTCCGTGATCTTTTGCTGCGTACCAATGTCATCATCATCCTGCCGGATCATGAACAGCATACCATTGCCCAGGGGCATGCCCTGCGGCCGCGCTATGTGAGCTATGCGGACAGTGATTTTTCCGATGTGCGGGATGTGTTGCACAAAATGATGGGACATATGCCCGCCGTTCTGCACTGATCCTCGCTTTTCTCTACTCCGAGTCATACTCAGCGCTGCATTATCGCTCATCGCAAGCGAAAAAGAACGCACTTCCAGTTTTTGACATGATCTTCGCTTGACATACCTGGCTTGTTATCTATATAGTGGAATCATCAACGCTATATGACTTTCAGCTTGGATCTGATTGTCGGGCCTCACCTTTTCAACTGAACGCACTTTTTAAAACTATTCTTGTTGAACTTGTCCATACGGGTATCATCTGTTCGACTCGTTGAATTGCATTTGCTTTTGTCGCCTGTGCCTTTTGTTTCCATTGAAACGCGGTGACTCGGCGCTTTTGGAAGATCAGGTCAGATAAACCACTATTTCTCATAAAGGAGGACAGTATGAGCCAGCATGCCATGCATTATGACACACTTCTACGGCTCACCAGAGCCATTACCATGAGCAAAGATCCGGAAGAGGTCGCCCTGATGACGGTGGAGGGCGTTACGACTTCTTTGCATGCAAAAGGTTGCGCCTTGTTTATGATCAACAACAAGACCGATGAACTGGAGATTGTTTCTTCTTTTGGATTGAGTCGGGAATATTTGAGTAAAGGTCCGCTCAGTGTGATGAGTTCCATCGCCCAATCCTTGAAAGACGGGCCCATCGCGATTGACGATGTCAATGATGATCCCCGGATTCAATATCCCGAGGCTGCCAGAAAAGAGGGCATTAAATCGATCCTGGCGGTTCCCATCGTGATCCATGGTAATATCATCGGCGCATTACGGGTTTATACATCCGACCACTGGGAATTTACCATGAACGATGTCAATCTGGTGCAAGCCCTGGCCCAAATCGCCGGAATGGCCATTGATATGTGCCGGCTCCACAAGGGGTATAAAACCAGTATTGAAATTCTAAAGGAAATGCGTGATCCGCATGGTATCAGAAGCAATAAATGGACGCCTTATGAGGGCGTGCCCGCGAGTGTAGGCCTTAGAGCGACGAATTAGGGTTTGTTTTCAAGGCAAGGCCCCCCCTGGATTTCCACCTTTTCGTTTCCCCTTGAGAGGGGGCAGAGGACATAAACGCTAATTTTGGAAGCGATAAATAATTATTTATGCTCTCTGCCCCTGACCAGCCGTTTTGTCTTTTCTGCGAATGATTGGCAATTATGGACCAATATGGTATTGGTTGACGGCGTCGAGAAAGAAAGCAATCATCTCGACTGCGCGGAATGAGCCCAACATGAGATGCTTATGTAGATTGGGTTTGAACTCAATATGATTTTGAAATGATTTGAACGATAGGTGAATATTGAGCGCTAACAATACCGTCATCCGGCCACATAATCGGACGGGATTTCGTTTTGCCCTGGTCATTCTGACAATCGTTATGCTGGTGGTAGTCGGGAAATATTTCGACCTGCAGCAATATTTTGATTTACACGCCCTGCGCCGGTCCATCGCGGCTGCCGGGGCATGGGGTTATCTACTTTATGTTGTTCTATTTATCCTTGGGGAGCTGATCCATATTTTCGGTCTGATTTTCGTGGCTGCCGGCGTGTATGTTTGGGGCCAGAAAACCGGTTTCCTACTTGCCATGATCGGCGGAACAGCTTCCGTTTGCGTCAGTTTCCTGCTGGTGCGCGCCATCGGCGGAAAGGCCTTTGCCGGAATCCAAAAACCCTGGGTGCAGCGGGTATTGTTGAAGCTGAATCAGAAACCCATCCGCAGCGTCATTGTATTGCGGACTTTTTTGCTTTTGCATCCATCCCTGAATTATCTGCTGGCCCTTACCAATATCCGTTTCCGGGACTATGCCATTGGTTCTGTCATGGGATTGGTGACGCCCATTGCCTTGTTTGTCCTTTTTTTTGACTGGCTGATGAAAAAACTGCCGTCGTTTTAGTCCAGTATTCAGAATCCTGAATATTAGTTGGTTTTTGCATAGTTTGAAAAAATGGGCAAAGTTGCCTGGCCGCCGGCCTGAATGTTTTTATATTGGGCTTCCAAATCCCGGGTAAAGCTTTCTGTATCAAAGGTCATGTTGGTTGCCTGCACAGTCACAGGAACGGCTTCAACCCGGTGCTCAAACCCGGTGAGTTCCTTTTGATCCGGTCCGATGATTGTCGGGATTTGCGAAGGACGCTTGAAATCATTGAAGTAGACTGCTTTCATTTCCTTTTCCTCCATCGGCTGCAAGCCTGCCAGGCTGGTTGAGGGCAGAACAAGCAAGCAGACAACGGCACCGATGATTTGATAAAATTTCATTTTCCGGGTGTGACGTGTGATTGTTACCATGGCAATTACCTCCTTGATGATATTGTGGTGATAAATTGTTTTCTCTGAACTTGTTATTCAGCAAGGGGTGTGCCGTTTTACAATTTGATTATAACACGCTTGTATGATTGTATTATTTGTAAATAGGGGGCGCTCCTGGCAAAATCCAATACCTGAAACCAAAGTTGCCCTGGTGCCGCATGTTTGCTGAATGGTTGGGAAGGGGCGCAGGTTTATGGTTGTGGAAAGACTGTTGACCGGGAAATGAAAGTTGCGGGGATTGGTTGATAAGCGCTTGTCAGAACTTTCATATACGGCTAGTCGAATTTTTGGCTGATCAGCACACCGGTAAAAACGATGATGACGGCAAGGTACTGGGAAAAGGTGAGTTGTTCGTTTAAAATCAGCCGGCCGAGCAATACGGTAAACGCCGGAATCAGATTGACAAAGGCTGAGGCCCGGCTGGCTGGAATGCGGCTCACGCCATAATTATACAGGCCATAGGCGCCCAGGGTGATGACAGCCCCTAGATAAACAATCGCCGCGGCGGGAATCAATTCGAAGGTATTGGGCAGCGGGGTCCAAGGCAGAAATAGAAAAGGGAGAAAGAACAAACAGCCCACATAGGCCTGAATTGCGGTTAAAAAAAGGGGCGGAAACCGTTTTGTCAAGCGCTTGAGGGTTATGATATAGCCCGTGGCGCATACCATGGCCATGAATTCCATGAAATTGCCCAAGGGCGGATTGGGGGCCGACGCTGAAGCTTCACCGCCGATGCTGAGCCAGCAAACGCCCAAAATGGCCAAAGCAAATCCGAGCCAGGTTTTTCTGTCGATCCGTTCCAGCAGCACAAAATGGGCGGCAATTGCCACCATCAGGGGCAGCAAAGCCGTGATCATACCGGCCTGGGAAGCAGTGGTGTTTTGAATGGCTTTGGCTTCAAAGAGAAAATACAAACAGGGTTCGAAAAAAGCCATCAGCAGAAGATACTTGATATCCCGGCCTCTAATGGAAACATTTTTAAAGCGCCGCCAGAAAAATATAAAACAGATGCCGGCCACCAGCATGCGGCCGAAGATCACCACCATGGGATCATAGGTGCGGAAAGCCACTTTCAGGGCGATGAACGAACTGGCCCAGAGGATCATGGCCAGGATCAGGCAATACAGGGGAAAGAAGACGGATTGGCGCATGAGGGCTATTAACTCCATTAGGGGGTCATTGCAAGACAAATTCGGCGAATATGCTTGATTCTTCACGGTCAGCCGTGCTTTAAGGCAGATAAACGACTGAGAGGGAGGGATTCATGCGCAAGTTGGTTGAAGCAGACGGCACCATTCCATTCGGCATCTATCCGGAGGCCATCGAGGAGCTGAACTACGGTGATTATGCCTTGCGGACCCCCATGGGGCTGCCGGTGCCCGGTTTCATGAAAAAGATCAAGTTCAATCAGTTTCATTTTTTCGGCCTGATGGGCCCGGAATGGATGGCCGGAATGGCGGTTGTGGATCTGAAGATCCTGACCAACGGTTTTTTCTATTTGTATGACCGCAAGCAAAAGGTATTAATCGAAACCAAAAAGCTCAGCAAGCCCGGGGGCAAAACCCGTATCGGCCTGAACCCTGCCGCGGTGGACAGCCGGTTTGAAGCCGGTGATTTTGTCATCGCCATGCAGGGCAATACGGTCACGGCCCAGGGCCGGGACATTAGGCTCAATATGGAAGTGAATCTGCAAAAGAGCAATCCCCTGCGCATTTGCACACGGGCCGGGTACCGGGGCTGGGTCTACACTCAGAAAACGAGTCCGATTCAAATTAAGGGTGAAATCCTTTGTCAGGGCAAGACCTATGCCATTGCCTCCCCGGAATATATGGGCCTGATGGACTGGACCGGTGGCTTCATGCGCAAATATACTTGCTGGAACTGGGCTGCCACGGCCTGTACCCTGGCGGACGGCCGTTCATTCGGCTTGAATTTGTCCTGCGGCGTGAATGAAACCAGTTTCACCGAAAACGCCTTCTGGTTGGACAATGTCATGACCAAGGCGAGCACGGTGCATTTTGCATATGACCTGAAGGACCTGTATCGGCCCTGGCGGATCACATCCGCGGACGGCAAGGTTGAGCTCAGCTTTTATCCGGAAAGGGAACGGGGGGAGAAGATCCATGCCGGCATTGTCGCCTCGCGGTTCACCCAGTTGATGGGCACCCTGGAGGGCGAGCTCAGAACCGATGCCGGGGAAAAGGTGACCATCGCCGGCTGTCCGGGATGGGCCGAAGATCATTATGCCAAGTGGTAATATACAGCCTTAATCAACGTTTCGGCCATCCACCATGGTGGGAGCGGCTTCCAGCCGCGCTAGGGCCGAAGGGGCGGCCAAGATCTGATGGGCGAGTCGGTTAATAGCCACGAAACGGCACAAAAGCACACGAAAAAAATTATAAGGGTTAAGCGATGGGACCATTTCAAAGCAAGGCGGAACTGGTTGAGGTTTTATCGGCTTTGTGGACTGGGATTTTCGCCGATGAGGAAATTGTCCGGTCGGTTTCCGGCGCCAAACTTGTGGCCAAATTCCGCTACACGGATTTCGATACTGCGCTGTTCATCGATATCAGCGGGACAAGCCCGCGCTTCTACTGGGGTGGACCGGAAGAAGGGGGCTTTGATGTGGAGATGATCCTTTCCTCGCAGACCAGCCATCTGTTCTGGATGGAGCGTCTCAATGTACCCCTGGCCCTGGCTTCCCGCAAAATCGTGGCCAAGGGGTCGGTCCAAAAGGCCTTGAAACTGCTGCCGGCCTTGAAACCGGCTTTTGCCCTGTATCCCCGCATCCTGGAACGCCTGGGCCGGACGGATCTGTTGCCGGTCGAAGTTCAGAAATCATCAAGAGCGCGCCGGCGCTGGTTCTTCGGCCGGGCCAAGGGAACGTTTGATCTCGGCCTTTTGCCTGAGTTGGCTTTGACTTTCAAATCCCCGGAAGGGGGCGGCGCGGTTACTGTAAATACCGAGCAGAAAAAATCGGTCACTTCCATGGATTTGCTCAAGACCATGTTGACCATCCGTTTTTTTGAGCAGCATTTGGCCCAAGCCTTTAAAGACGGGCATCTGCCCACGGAAGCGATTCATTTGTCCATCGGCCAGGAGGCTGTGGCTGCCGGTGTCTGTCTGAATCTGAGGGCCGGGGATTACTTGAACACCACCCATCGGGGCCATGGCCACATCATTGCCAAGGGCGCGGATGTGAATGCCATGATGGCGGAGATTTACGGCAAGGCGGAAGGATTGTGCAAGGGCAAGGGCGGTTCCATGCATGTGACCGATGGTCGCATGGGCGTGTTGGGGGCCAACGGCATTGTGGGCGCCGGATACCTGCTGGCCCTGGGGGCAGGTTTTTCCATCAAGGCCCTTCATAAGAACGCCTGCATTTCCGTGGTGATCGCCGGTGACGGTTCCGTAAACCAGGGCATGTTTCACGAAGCCATGAACATGCTGGCCGTGTTTGCATTGCCGGTGCTGGTGGTGGTGGAAAACAACCGCTACGGCGAATTCACGGCCATCGAGCGTCATTCGGCGGTAACGCAAGTATATCGCAGGGCCCAAGCCTATGGCCTGGAGTCCTATCGGTTTGACGGCAATAATGTTCAAACCGTATATGCCGAAGTGGGCAAAGTCATCGAGAAAATCCGATGGGACGGAAAGCCCCGGCTGGTGGAGCTCATGACCCATCGCTGGCACGGCCATATGGAAGGAGATCCGCAAACCTATCGCGGACCAGAAGAAAAGGAAGTGCATGCCAAGGAGGATCCGATTTTGCGCCTGGAACAGGAACTCATCAGTCAAGGCGAGCTGTCTCTGGAAGCCCTGTCGGCACTCCGTTCTGCTGTAGAAAAAAGCATTGCTGAAGCGGTTGAATTCGCGCAAGCAGCACCAGATCCAAGGGCCGAGGAACTGCTCCGGGATATTTACAGCCCAGAGGACCCCGGCCTTTTTGAGGGCAGTTTCGATCTGTCGGGGCCTTTTGTGGAAATGTCCATGTCCCAGGCCGTCAATGGGGCTCTGGCCCAGGAAATGGACCGGGACGAGCGCGTTTTCCTCTGGGGCGAGGATGTGACTCTTGGCGGTTATTTCAATGTCACCGAGGGGCTAGTGGAGCGTTTCGGCCCCGGGCGGATCATTGACACACCCATCTCGGAGAACGGTTTTGTAGGCGGCGCCGTGGGCGCGGCCATGACCGGCATGCGGCCGGTGGCGGAGATTCTGTTCGCCGATTTCTTGACCTGCTGCATGGACCCCATCCTGAACCAGGCGGCCAAATTGCGCTATATGACCGGCGGCCAGGTATCCGTGCCCCTGGTCATCCGCACGCCGGTGGGCTCCGGCATCGGCATGGCGGCCCAGCATTCCCAGTCCATGGAAAAGTTTTTCTGCGGCATCCCCGGCCTGATGGTGGTGGCCCCCAGCGACGCCTTTACAGCCAAGGGCTTGCTGGCCGCGGCCATTCGTTCGGAAAATCCAGTTTTATTCTTTGAGCATAAGCTATTATATGCGGAAAGCGGCCCGGCCCTGGAAAGGGCCTATACCCTGCCCATGGGCAAGGCCCGAGTGGTCCGGTCCGGTCAGGATGTCACCATTGTCACCTATTTGCTGGGAGTGGGAATTGCCAAGGCTGCTGCGGAATTGCTGTCGGCCCGGGGAATCCAGGCCGAAATCATTGATCTTGTAACCCTCTATCCCCTGGACAACCGGACCATTCTATCGTCGGTGGCCCGCACCGGTCGTCTCGTAACCCTGGAGGAGGGGCATTTCAGCTACGGCATCGGTTCGGAAATCATCTCACGGACGGCCTTGGCCGGCTTCAGTCTGCTGAAAGCCGCACCCATAAAAATTGCCGCGCCGGAATGTCCCATACCCTATGCCAAGAACTTGGAAAATGCCATGCTGCCTACAGCGGAAACAGTCGCCGCCGCAATTGAAAAAATGTTCTGATCCGGCAGTGGTTTCATGGAATTACCAACCCCTTGATAAGGACGCCGACATGGCTTGCTGATCGCGCCGCAAGGCTTCTTCGCCGGGGAGACGAACACCGAATGCATCGCTGTGGCTGGGCAGGGCAAACAATTTGGTGAGATGCCGCCCGTCGTAGCGCAGGCTCAATACCAGGCGATTGAACTGATTTTCAATTAATCTGGCTGCCTGGT
This sequence comes from Desulfosudis oleivorans, assembly GCA_020723325.1. Classification (GTDB taxonomy): domain Bacteria; phylum Desulfobacterota; class Desulfobacteria; order Desulfobacterales; family SURF-7; genus DYJD01. The sequence continues at coordinate 44,322 of DYJD01000010.1, forward strand.
GGGCCACATCCGTGGTCAGAAATTGATGAATGAGCTGTTCCAGTTTGGCATCGATGGTGGCCACATTTTCCCGGAGAGCCATTTTACGAAGAAGGTTTTGGATCACCTCCCGGTCGTTCTTGTTTACAAAGGCCGGAATCCTGGTCATTAGCTCTTCCACATCCGCTTCGGTAAGGGATGTCTTCCCGCCGAGCAATTCCAACATTCGGTTTTTTAAATGGTCCTTCTCATCCTTCAGCAGATAATAAAACCAGTTTAAAGCATCTGTCTGGGTAACCGGTGGCATGCGTTTGATTTTCAGGTTTTCAACGGCGATCCAGTTGGCGGCGATATCCGCCGGCTTGATTTCAACCACATCACCGATCAGCCATTTGAAATTTTTGCGGCGCAGGGCTGTATTGAGCTGGATGGTCAACAACTGCAAAAGGGATTGCTCCGGTGATTCCAGAAAATTGCGAATGGTTATGCCCGGTAGCATCTGTTGGTCCAGGGCGAGCAGGATCTCTCCCAATTCCGCCTGCCGATCCAGCAACGATTCAATGGCCGAAAGGTTTCCGGCCAGGGCTTGGCTGAGATCGCTTTCCAAATCCGTCAGTTTCGCGGAGAACCGCTGGAACAGGGAATGAACATCCACAGGTATTGCAAAATGTCTGGACAGATCCACCAGGGATTGAAGTTGCTCCACCTGCGAGCCCGTTTTTTCCAGAAGTTTCATGAAATCCGGGTTGAGGGTCTTGTGGGCATTGAGATAATCGATCTCTTTTCTCAGCCGGACCGCAATCTGGTTCAACTGATGGGCAAAATCCGTGAGCAAGGTATGGGTTTGCAGGATTTTGAGATGATTTTCATCCAGAATGATTTTTTCCCGGCAACTGGCGGTCTGGTCTGTTTCAGTTTCTATTTTGGACCGTGATCCGCCCCATTGGAATTGAATCTTGAGACCGATGGTCTGATTCAGAAGTTCCGGATTGCCGTATTGATATCTTTCAACTTTGAAGTAGGGGCCGAGGAACAGATTTTTTAAGCGGCCGGCCTTGTCCATGTTGACGCCTGCTTGAAGCAAGAACTCACGGTCAACGAACCACTTGCGGGGAAGGGTTGAGCGTTCCTCCAGGTAGCCGCTTTCAATAAACAAGCGCATGCCGCCATGGATGGGGGTGCTTTTAACCGATACATTCAGTTTGGTCAGCAGGGAGGTTTCAAACCAGCCCAGGGTTGAACTGCATTCGAGCTGGTCAACCCGGTGGCGATCCCAGCGTTTGGTGGTGAAAGCGGTTCGAAAAAGGGTGCCGTAAGCCGGTACGGAAAGATTAAAGATGCCGTCCTTGCCGGGCGCCACTTCCACATTCATGGCCCCTTGAAACATGGGGGTTACCCCCCAATAGAAGGTTTCATCCCGGGTCGGTTCATAATAAACACCCAGGCTGGGTCCAACGGAAAGCAGCGGAAATACATAATAGGATTTGAGGTCGAGGTATCGGCCCAGGCAGAAATACAACGGTCTGTTCAGAAAGCGATAGGGCCCCCAGGTGGTGGTGGCGCCATAGGACAAATGCGCCGTCACCCGGGCCAGGTCTTCCTTGTAATCGCTCATGGAATAGACAGGGTTGATGGTGCTTTCATAAAAGCTGAAAGCCGCGCCGCCCCAACGCACATTGTGGCCGCCGAGCCAGCGGGAAGTCCATTGACTTTCCCAAGCCAGTCCACCGAAAGCAGCCCGCTCGACCAAGCTGCTGGAGGTGCGGAAATCCCCGCCCCGTAAAGTGAACTGTCCATTTGGAAGAGAAATGCTGAAATGATGGGCATTGTCTTCCAAATAGGTTTTTCCTTGCCATTGTTGATCGCCTGGATAATGGTCAAAATGATTCGGATCAGCCGCGGCGGAATTGTTGATATCCATCATTAAAACGGCAAGGATGAGCTGAACCAGAATTTGAGGATGGATGGTCCGCTGCCGGGTGCATCCCGGAACCGGGTCATGGGTATTCCTTGAAGCGGCCATACAATCCCCCAGGTCCGAACACTTTTAATCAAGAGGCCCTATAATCCAAGGCAAGGCCGGGCACTTGTCGCGCAACAAGAGCTTTAGGCTTCATCTTTCGTGTTTACCACTGAATTCTATGGAAGTACGACACAAGGAGGGCAGGGAATTGAGGTGAATACGGCCCAGGACAGGACCAACCGCATCGTTTTAAAGTAGAGTCAAAATAATTACCAGTCGTTATCATCTTAAAAAGATCTACTGTTTCGGACCATTTGTCCTGATGAATACTATGCCACTATTCAAGGCGGAAGTCAATTGTCCAGCTTTGACTACAATTCACGGCGCTGGTCTGCCAGACTTGTGGCCGACCAAATTTTTCATTGCGAAACCCAATCAGATCAGGTTATCTACCCAAAGCAATCGGCGATCAACCGTTATGACTTTGTGCAACAGATTGGAAAAAGACACCTGCCTATGAACTCCAACCGCATGAAAATCGGGCTGATTCTATTAATCGGGCTGTCGGCCTATGTCTTTGTGGCATATGATTTCAAGCAATATCTGACCCTGGCCTATTTAAAAACACAACAGCAATCTTTTTCACAATTTTATAACCAGCACCCGATTGCAACCCCGGCCATATATATGGGAATATATATTCTGGTGACGGCCCTATCCCTGCCGGGTGCAACGGTCATGTCTTTGGCCGGCGGCGCCCTGTTCGGTCTCGGGTTCGGCATGCTTTTAATTTCCTTTGCCAGCAGCATCGGGGCCACCTTGGCTTTTCTCGTGTCGCGCTTTTTATTGCAAGACATTGTGCAGCGCAAATTCGGCGATAAACTCAGCCTGGTCAACCAGGGGATTGAGCAGGAGGGCGCCTTTTACCTGTTCACCTTGCGGCTTGTGCCCTTGTTTCCTTTTTTTGTCGTCAATCTGGTCATGGGCTTGACTTCCATCCGCGCCACCGTATTTTATTTGGTAAGCCAGGTCGGCATGCTGCCCGGCACCTTGGTGTATGTGAATGCCGGCACTGAGCTTGGGAAAATCGAATCGGTCCAAGGCATTCTTTCACCAGGGCTGCTGTTTTCATTTGCGTTGCTGGGACTTTTTCCCCTGTTGGCCAAAAAAGGCGTGGATTGGCTTAAAATCCGAAAGCAATTGTCCGGCTTCGGGAAACCCAGGCGTTTTGATTACAATCTGATTGTGATCGGTGCTGGTTCAGCCGGCCTGGTGACTGCCTATATCGCGGCGGCTGTGCGCGCCAAGGTGGCCCTAATCGAAAAACACCGCATGGGTGGCGACTGTCTGAACACCGGTTGCGTTCCCAGCAAGGCCCTGATCCGCTCGGCCAAGGTGTTGTCCTATGGCCGTCGTGCCCGGGAATTCGGATTGCAATCCGGCTGTTTTGATTTTGAATTCAAGGAAGTGATGGAGCGGGTGCGGCAAGTGATTCGCAGAATCGAGCCCCACGATTCCATTGAGCGCTATACCCGCTTGGGGGTTGAAGTCCTCTTCGGTGAGGCGCGTCTGGTTTCCCCTTATGCAGTGGAAGTGCAGGGCCGGCGTCTGACTGCTCGCAATATCGTCATTGCCACCGGTGCTAAGCCGTTGATACCGCCCATCAAGGGGCTTGCGCAGGTGAATTATCTGACTTCGGACACGCTCTGGGATATTCAAAGCCTGCCCAAACGTTTGATCGTCCTGGGGGGCGGGCCCATCGGCTGCGAGCTGACCCAGGCCTTTGCCCGATTTGGGTCCCTGGTCACCCAGGTGGAAATGCTTTCCCGCCTGCTGATCCGGGAAGACCCGGAAATCAGCGTCATGGTTCAACGCCGACTGGAGGCGGAAGGCGTGCGGGTGCTGACCGATCACCGGGCTGTGGAGATTCTTGTGGAAAACGGTTGCAAGCGTTTGGTGTGTGTTCACCAAGGCCGGGAAGTCCGCCTGGAATTTGATGAAATTCTGGTGGCTGTGGGCCGTGCAGCCAATACCAAAGGCTTTGGACTGGAGGAATTGGGCGTTAAAACCACCCCAAACGGAACCCTTACAACCGATGGCTTTTTGCGCACCAATTTTCCGAACATTTTTTGTGCCGGCGACGTGGCCGGGCCCTATCAGTTCACCCATGCCGCGGCCCATCAGGCCTGGTATGCGGCGGTGAACGCGTTGTTCGGCAGCCTGAAGCGCTTTAAAGCGGATTACCGCGTCATGCCCTGGTGCACTTTCACGGACCCGGAAGTGGCCCGGGTGGGGCTCAATGAAAGCGAGGCCCGGGAAAAGGGCATTGCCTATGAAACCACAGTGTTCGGCCTGGATGAACTGGATCGGGCCATTGCCGATTCCGAGGACCAGGGTCTGGTAAAAGTCTTGACGCCGCCGGGCAAAGATAAGATTCTGGGAGTCACCATTGTGGGGCCCCATGCCGGCGACATCATCGCGGAATATATTCTGGCCATGAAACACGGCCTGGGATTGAATAAAATCCTGGGAACCATCCACATCTATCCGACCTTGGCCGAGGCCAACAAATATGCTGCCGGCGCCTGGAAAAAGGCCCATGCGCCGGAGAGGCTTTTGGATTGGGTGGAAAAATATCATGACTGGCGGAGAGGGTGAAAGAATTTGAGATTTCAGATTTGAGATTTGAGATTATTGGAGAGGGGAGGGGGTTGTGAATTGGAATGGTACCATGGTAGTTATCGCCCTGATGGCATTGGGGATGGGGCTTTCAACAGGTAGGCAGGCCTTTGCCCAGGCACCGGACCATGGGTTGTTTGACCGGTTGTTGAAGAAATATGTCCGCAATGGGGTGGTGGAGTACCAGGGTTTCAAGCAAGAGGAAGCGGTTCTGGATGAATATCTCAAGCTGCTGGAAGCAGTACCGCCGGACCGGCTCACCACCCAGGAGGGATTTGCATTTTATATCAATGCTTACAATGCCTGGACCATCAAATTGATTCTCTCCGGGTATCCAGGGGTGGGCTCCATCAAGGATCTGGGCGGATGGTTTCAAAGTCCCTGGAAAAAGAAGTTCTGCCGCCTCAAGGGGGCCGTGGTCAGTTTGGATGAAATCGAACATGGCATTCTGCGGCCGCGCTATCAAGACCCACGGGTGCATTTTGCCATTAATTGCGCTTCCAAGGGGTGTCCACCCCTGCGCTCTGAAGCTTACAGCGGGGCGCGCTTGGAGGAACAATTGGATGCAGCCGCCGCAGGCTTCATCAATGACTCGCGCTTCAACTACTTCCAGGATGACACGCTTTATGTCAGTAAAATATTCGACTGGTTTGCTGAAGATTTCAAGGGGGGGATCGAAGGCTTTTTCAAGCGCCATGCTGATGCGGGCCTGAAAACCAAACTGGAGCTAGCCGGCAGCGGGGTCAGGATCAAGTATTTGGAATATGATTGGAGTTTGAACGGAAAATAAATCATCAACCTTGATCATCGTTTTGGCCGGCCTCCATTGTGGGAGCGGCTTTCAGCCGCGATTCGGCCGAAACAACAACCAAGGCCGAAGCATCAAGAAGCAGGAGAAAAAAATGGATACCTATTACAATCCCGCCGACCTTGCCAAGTTCGCCGATATCGGCCGGCAGGCTCCGGAAGCGGCCCGCAAATTTTTTGATTACTATAACCATGTGTTTGCCGAAGGGGCCCTCACCGAGCGAGAAAAAGCCCTCATTGCCCTGGCCGTGGCCCATGCCGTGCAATGCCCGTATTGTATCGACGCCTATACCAAAACCTGCCTTGAAAAAGGCTCCAATGCCGAGGAAATGACCGAAGCCCTGCATGTGGCCGTGGCCATCCGTGGCGGGGCTTCCCTGGTGCACGGTGTTCAGATGCAAACCATTGCCGGGCAACTATCCCTCTAGGAGGATGGCGCAATGACGAATACGGGCGCGCCGCTGCCGGCCCCGGGAAAAGAAGGCGGCACGTATTCCTTTGGGGAAACACTGGGGAAAAACGGGCTGAGCCTTGAACGGGAAGTCACCCGCACCCTGCAGATCAATGTGGGCTTGATGTGCAATCAGACTTGCAGTCATTGCCATCTGGAGGCCGGACCAGCGCGCAGGGAAATGATGAGCCTGACCACCATGCAACAGGTGGTGGAATTTGCCGGCCGGGGGAATTTTCAGCAGGTGGATATCACCGGCGGCGCGCCGGAGTTGCATCCCCGGTTGCCGGAATTTATCGAGGTCTTGAGCGGAAAGGAAAAGCAATTGATTCTGCGCTCCAATCTTTCCGTGCTCGGACAAAAGGGGCCGCCCTTTATACACCATTTGAAAAAACATGGGGTCCGGATCATGGCTTCCTTTCCTTCCTTGAATGCAAGCCAGACCGAAGCCTTGCGTGGTCAGGGCATGTTTACAGCCGGCCTGGATGCCCTGGTGATGCTGAACCAAATGGGATACGGCCTGGCTGATTCAGGCTTGGGCCTTGACCTGGTGGTGAATCCCACCGGCGCCTTCCTTGCCCCGGCCCAGGCCGGCCTTGAAAAACGCTTTCACACTGTTCTGGCCCAAAAATGGGGCATCCATTTCAACCGGTTACTGAGTTTCAGCAATGTGCCCCTGGGGCGATTCCGGCAATGGCTCCAGCAGTCAGGCAATTATCAGGCCTATATGCGGAAACTCAGCAGCGCCTTTAACCCGGCGGCCGTGGCCGGCCTCATGTGCCGAACCCTCTTGTCCGTATCCTGGGACGGCCATTTATATGACTGCGATTTCAACCAGGCCGCCGGCATTTTTAAAGGTAACCGCAAGGTTCACATCACTGCCGCGGATTCCTTGCCTGCGCCGGGGGACCCCATTGCCGTGGCCGACCATTGTTTTACCTGCACTGCCGGCGCCGGATTCACCTGAAGCGGTGCCATTACCGCCTGAGGACCAGGCGGCAAGCGACCATCCTCCGTTGTGGGAGCGGCTTCCAGCCGCGATACGGCTAAAAACTAACCAAGCCGATTCAAGATTATTTTTTGCGGGCAACTTTTTTGGCCCGGCGGATGGAACTGCTGCGCTGGAAGCTGAAAAAAACCTGGATGATCCAGGCCGTTATTTTCAGGCCGCGGCCTTCAAAGGTGGCGGCCACATCTTCCAGCAAGGTCTGAATGGGCAGATGCTGGGGGCAGGCTTTTTCGCACTGGCCGCATTTTTGGCACAAGGAGGCCTGGGCCGGGATGCCGCCGAATCCACCGTATAAACGGCTTAAATAAAATAAACGCGCGGTTTTCTGATCACCGAACATGTGAAAGCTGTTGTAAATTTCAAAGCAGCCGGGGATGTCCACGCCGGAAGGGCAGGGCAGGCAGTAACGGCAGCCGGTGCAGCCAGCTTTCATGAGCTGGCGATAGGTCGCCTCCACCCGCTCCACCAGGGCCAGCTCCTTTTCGGAAAGGGAATGGGGCTGCGCTGCCGCGGCAATGCGGATGTTTTCCTGGATATGCTCCTCCTGGTTCATGCCGGAAAGCACCATGGTGACCTCCGGATGGTTCCAGATCCAGCGCAAGGCCCATTCCGCCGGAGAACGCCGGAGATCGGCTTCATTCCAAACCGCAGCCACATCCCGGGGCACGCGGCCGGCCAGATTGCCGCCCCGCAGGGGCTCCATGATGATCACCCCCAGGTTTTTGGCGGCAGCGTATTTCAATCCTTCCAGGCCGGCCTGGGAAAAGCGGTCCAGGAAATTGTACTGAATCTGACAGACCTGCCAGTCATAGGCATCCACGATGGTTTTAAACGTATCGAGATCGCCGTGGAATGAAAAGCCGGCATGGCGGATGCGGCCGTCGCGCTTGGCCTGGTTCAAAAACTCCAATACATGGAGGGACTGGAGTTTTTTCCAGTTTTTCGCTTCCAGGGCATGCAATAAATAATAGTCGATGCGGTCTGTGCCCAGGCGGTCGAGTTGGGCATTCAACAGGCTGTCCAAATCTTCCTTTTTTTTCACCGACCAGGGTGGAAGTTTGGTGGCCAGGCGGATTTTATCCCGCAGGCCGCTGCCAAGGGCTTTACCAAGAAAAGGCTCACTGTCACCCATATGGTAGGGCATGGCCGTGTCCAGATAATTGATGCCTTGATCCATGGCCGATTCAATTTGCCGGACAGCGCGTTGATAGTCGATCTTGCCATCGCCGGGTTTGCCTTTTTTTTGGGGCAAGCGCATGCAACCGAAACCTAAAATCGAAAGTTCATCACCGGTTTTGGGAACTTGACGGTATAGCATGGGAGACCTCCGTTGTGGAATGATTATTCATTCCGGAAATATTGTATAAATTTTAATCCCGGTTCAGTACCCAGAAGTCAGAATTTAGAATCTAAAAGAATGCAGTTTGTAAGGACCGGCAATTCAGCAATAAATTCATTCGTCTTTATAATGTATATGGGAAAAATTTAAAAATTATATTTATTTATTCTATTTTTAATTCCGGCTACCGCCTCCAGACAGAGCAATTTTACAATACCATTTTAGGAATGAACATTCATTCCGCTTGTATTTCAAAGCGGAATGAATGTCAAGGGAAAATTGGATTGACATAAAAACATGCTTTCCTTTAGAATACATAAGAGGGATGCCCATATGACCCAGCAATTATCCATTCTGTTTGCCGGTAATGATCAAGCCGTCCAGGCTGAGATCAGCCGGTATATTCAACAGGCAAACCTTCCTTATCTTTTTCAAGTCGTGGGCTCTAAAAATGAATTACAAGATCGATTGAAAGATCAACGAGTGGATGTGATCTTGTTGAATCATCCCCTGTCCAACGTCTCGGCCGAAGAAATCATGCCCCTTGCATCCGGAACACCGGTTATTTTGCTGATTCGCGCGGGCAATGAGGAAACCGCGGTCCATGCCATGCAGGCCCAGGCCATGGATTTCCTGATTCAGGATTCCAAGGGAAACTATCTGGTGTTGTTGCCGCTCACAATCCAGAATGCATTTCTTCGGCAGCGGCATTCCGATTATCTGCTCAAGGTCCGGAAGATGAAGGCCATCACTTCTTTGGCCGGCGGCATCGCCCATCAATTCAACAACAAACTGGTGGGTATCTCCGGCAACCTGGAACTTATGGAAATCGCCCTGCCGAACAATCCTGCTGTGGAAAAATACGGGGGGCGCATTAAAAACGCCATCAGCCAGATTTCCCAGCTTACCGAACAGTTGCTTGCCTATTCCCGGCAGGGCAAGTATCATCCGAAAAAGATGCCGCTGAACGTGTTTGTCAAAGATACCCTGGCCCTGATCCAATCCTTGAGCAAACCTTCCATACAATTGGAAGTCACGCTTTCGGAAAAGGATATATTCGTGGAAATCGATTATCCGCAGATGCAAATGGTTCTGAAAGCAGTGGTCAACAACGCTGTGGAAGCCATTATGGATAAAGGTGTGATCCGGGTCGCCACCGGCAGCCTTATTGCCAAAACACCGGAAGGTGTGGAGCGAACCCCTTGGAATAAAGGCTTGCATGCTTTTATTACTGTACAAGACTCCGGCAAAGGCATGGATTCGGAAACCATGGAACGTATATTTGAACCTTTTTTTACCACCAATTTTCAGGGACGCGGGCTTGGCATGGCGGCCGCTTACGGCATTACCGCCCATCACAACGGCTGGATCACCGTGAATTCAAAAAAAGGTTCAGGAAGTTCGATTTCCATATTTTTACCGGCCCATTCCTCAATTGAAACCACGCCCACCAGTACCCGGAAGGGAGAAAAGCCCATGCGCGTTGTTCTGATCATTGATGATGAAGAGATCGTGATCGATGTCGGCACCGAAATGTTGAAACGGATGGGGTATAAAGTATTTGTGGCCAGAACCGGTAAAGAGGCCATCGACTTTGTGGGTTCCCATAACGGCCCCATTGACTTGGCTTTGCTGGACATCGGTTTGCCGGATATGAGCGGTGAGGAAATCTATCCCTGTTTGATGCGCATCCGGCCGGACTTAAAGGTCGTCGTTTGCAGCGGTTATTCCTTGGAAGGCAAAGCCGAACAAATCCTGCAAGCCGGAGCCCAGGATTTTATTCAAAAACCCTTTGCCTATTCGGTCATGTCGGAAAAATTGGAATCCCTTTTTCAAGCCGAAGCGTCTACTATCCTATAGCATGTGGTTTCGTCACTTCTAATAAAGTCCCTACCGATTTGTTATTGAAGCAGTCAATAAAATTTCTTTAAGGCTATCCCCCCCCTGCAAAAAAGTTGACTCTGCATTCAATTTTTATTATGTTGTAAAAATAATATTTTGTTTATAATTATACATATATTGACCAGAAAGGATGCAACCCATTTGTCATGCGCGAACAAATCAAAAAACGTTTTGCCGTCAATGCCCGCAATTGGAACCGTTTTGCCGTTCTTTTCCAAGCCATCAACCGCTTTGCGCCGTACAGTGAACATCCTGTATTGGGACCTTTCTTAAAGCGCCTTCTGAAATTCGACCGGCCGGCGAAAAATTTCACCCAAGGCTATGCCTTGACCATCAACCGCTCCCTGGAAAGCAAATATCACAATATGGTTCTGCCGGTGCAGATCATCCGCAACAGTTTGATGAAATCCTCCTACCGGGCTTTGATGCACAAATGTCTTTGCCGCGATGGTGGAAAATGCCGACATTTTCCGGTTGATTTCGGTTGCATCTTCATCGGCGAAGGTTCCCGGATCACCGTGGAACGCGGAATCGCCCGGGAGATCAGTGTGGAAACCGCCCTGGCCCATCTGGACAGGGCCGCGGATCTTGGGCTGGTTTGTCAAACCATTTGGGTGGAAGCTGAAGAGTTTGTCTGGGGCGTTCATCGCAAAGACATGCACCGTTTTCTAGAAATTTGTTTTTGCTGCCCCTGTTGCTGCATTGCCTTGCGTAATCTCAAACATGTGGGCGCGGAAATCCGGAAGCGCTTCAATTCCGTGGGCTGGCAGTCCGTTCCGGTGAAAAGCTGCAGCCTTTGCGGGACCTGTGCAGGCGCCTGCCCGACAGGCGCCGTCAGCATCAAACCGGAAGGTGTCTTCATATCCAGGGATTGTATCGGCTGCGGGATTTGCATGGCCCGCTGTCCGGAAGGGGCAGTGGAGGTTGTTCGCACCGGTGAAACAAAAGCCCATATTGAAGATTATTTCTGGGGGTTTTCGCCGGAAGTCTAAGTGTCTGGGAATACGCTGATTATATTATAATCGGCCGGCGCGGCGAGTTTTCCAATCCCGAAGGCAGCTAAAATATTGATATACGGCGTAACAGGAGCGATAAAGCGCGAATTCCCGCCGGCCCCAGCGACCAACATGTGCAGGCCGATCAGTAGCACCAGTGAGAAACCCCACAGGCGAAGTCGTCGTTCTGTTTTATATCCCATGAGTGCGCAAAATCCGATTCCAGACAACAGTACCAGGATTCTCCTGATACTTGAAGAATATTTGGAGATCAAGGCAATCATGGGATTCAGCCAATGATCATACTATTTATCAACGATTAAAACCTTGTTTTAATTCAATCAATATCTAGAGATACTACTTTATATTTGTAAAAAATTTTCTTATAGGCCTTTGTTTTCTTGAGATTTTTAATGGCCGTATCCAGTTGTTCCGCCAGCTTCTGATGACCTTTGGCCCTGGAAAAGGCGAGATATAAGGGTTCCTTGGAATATAGCGGTTTCAGAAAAACGATTTTGTTCTGCATGCCTAGCTTGTCGGCAAAGTATCCAAGAACGTAAGGATTCCCAAGCCCTACTTTAAATCGTTTTCCTCTGAATTTTTTCATTAATTTTTCTTCATTTTTGGCATAGTCTCTTTTAAGATAAATCGCTTCATCAAACTCTTTTCCATAGCTATAGCCGCTGATGACTCCAATGGAAAGATCTTTGAACTGCTGCAATGTTCCAGAATATTGCTTAATCGAACTCTCATTATCAACAAAGAAAGCAAATGGATCTAAAGCTAAAGAGGTTGGAACAAAATACAGGAATTTTTCCCGTTCTTCGGTTTTATAAACAGGCATGACCCCATCAATTTCGCCGTTTTCCGCGAAATACATCATCCTTTTCCAGGGATAATCCTTAAAGACAACTTGAATTCCTAGAGCTTGAGCCGCTTCTGTGATAATATCCGGGCAGATTCCGACTAGTTTGTTGTTTTCCATAAAATAATAAGGCGGGGAATCACCTTGCCCTCTTCCGATCACGATTTCTTGCGCATTGCCAGTTGTAATCAGAAAAACAAAAATGAAAAACGATAGTTTCATTTTTTTCATAACTACTCCATGTTTTTTAACTACTGAATATATCCTGAAGCCTGCATTTGTAGGGTATATTTTGTCCGTTCCACAATTTTCAGGGAATATATTTCTTCAAGATCTGTTCCAGCTTCCCTGATTTTTTCAGGTCCCCAATGCCTTCATCGATTATTCTTTTTAATTCTTTTGAATGTTTGTGATTTTTGCCGCATACACTGTACTTTTTCAAATCCGCCATATTTTTGATATCCAAGCCGTTTGGATTGTGCTTTTTGGAGTAGAAATAATAACTCGAAGTACTGTAATAAGGGAGGGAAAGATAATATTTTTCAGCCCGCTCTTGATTGTATGAGGCATTGAGCGCCAGTTGAAAATCTTCTCCCAATTCAACTTCTTTCTGGCACCTTGCCCACGGTCTCAGCTCCACAGTGAAGCGGATGCCCTGCTTGTCAAAGATTTCACGAAGCAGATCAACAGAAATCCCGATGAGCTCCTTTGTTTTTTCACCTGTGGTGTCGCGTTTGTAGAAGATATAGGGAGGCCATTCTGCGGCGTCGTCGCAGATATTGACGATTTCTCCTTCCAGGTTCTTGGCCTGCAAGGGTATGGCAGTGAAGAAAAGCCAGACTGCTGCGACCAGCATGGCGGCTTTCTTCACCACCTCGGTATTGAAAAAAAAAGCTACTTTAGCCATTTTTGTAGTATCTTATCATATTCACCGCTGCGTTTCATCTCCGCCAGTTCCCGGCTGAATTTGTCGCAGAGGGCTTGAATGTCGGGATAGGAGGAATTTTTTGCAAATGGCATGGGATAGCCTTTGGAAAACAGCACGGTATCATAATACGTGACTTCGTCTTGCAGGCCCAGTTTTTTCAAACCATGCAAACCCACGATACGATCGACGATATAGAGATCGGTCCGGCCTCTGGCAGCCAGTTTCTTCAGGTTGATCTCCATATCAACAGCTTCATCCAGTTGGGCATTGAGCACTTTTTTTTCAGCATCCTGATAAGGAAAGGCATTCCAAAAACTGTCATGGTAGGAATTGCCGCGGATGATGCCGATTTTCAGATTGAGTTTCTTGGCATCTTCATAGCCGTTGAAGGTTTCTTTCTTGTTCTCTTTTCTGACAAAAAAGACGAATTCGCTTTTCCACATATCTTCCTGGGGGTAGTAAAGATACGCTTCCCGTTCCGGCTTTTTAGAGGTGGACAGGCAGGCATCGGCCTTTCCATCTTGAATCATCTGCCAAACCCGGGCCCAGGGATGGATTTGGAATGTACAATTCACCCCCAATTTGGCGAAAATGTGCTTGGCGATATCAATATCTATGCCTACCACATTGCCGCTCTCATCGGTGAATTCAAAGGGCGGGAAGCCCTCACCGACAATGAGGAGTTTTTTGTCTTCGGCCTGGACCAGGTTAGTTGTTAAGCAAAAAATTGCTAAAAATAATAAGCAGAATATTTTTTTCATGATTTCCTCCTGATGAATGTATGAATGAGGCACATAGTAGGAATAGCATACGCGTTTTTTTGCAACATCAAGCCCCCTCACTTTTCAATGCAATTATAGGAAAATCACCTTGAATTATCAGGGACTTGATTATCGCTTGGGCCGTATCGCGGCAGAAAGCCGCTCCCCCAATGGGGGACGGTCGAGCCGATGATCAAGATTAATTTCGGCTTTCTATTCGGTCGGCTCTATTTTTATGCTAATGCTTAAGGATAAGTCGTATTATTGGGTTTCGCAAAAAATATTATCGTTTAGATTGAATTTTACCCTAACAAAAATATGTTGGTTTATCAATAATAATTGCAGATGGAGATGGAACCAGCGGCTTTGATTTTCGTCTCGGCCGCATCGCGGCTGGGCCGCTCCCACGTGAAGGGAAAACCGAAACAAGGATCAAGGCCAAAAACAGTCAAGAGTTATCTGTTGCCTTCTGGAAAAAATCTGCTATAGTATTACCCACTATATCAATCACCATCTAATAACACTCAGCACGGCTGCAATTCAGCAAACAGGAACCATCCATAAAAAATTGAGATAGAGTCGGGCAGTCCCATTCGACCTTTGGCGGATTGCCGTCCGGCCTCAATGCTAAGGGGAGAAGCTGCGATTTTTTAAATTCGATATATCATTAAAAAAAGAAAGGAGCTTTACCATGGTTGGACTAAAGGATATCAAAATGAAACCGAAGCTGATTCTTCTGTTCCTCACTGTGGGGCTCATACCCCTGGCTGTGGGCGGCTGGTGGTCCGCCCGGCTGGCCACCGAGGGTTTGATGAAGAGCTCGTTTCGGCAACTGGAGTCGGTGCGGGAAATCAAGAAATCCCAAATCGAAAAGTATTTTTCCGAGCGCCAGGGCGATATGGGTGTTCTGGTGGAAACGGTGGGGACTTTGCAAAAAGAGGCCGGCGATAAGCTGGAAGCGGTTCAGGTCATCAAGAAAAATCAGATCACCAGATATTTCGAGGAACGCACCGTCGATGTTCAGGTCCTGTCTCAAAGCGCGGATGTCATGCGATTTTACGAAAAACTCGTGGAATATCATGTCCAGACCAACGCGAAGCCTGATGGGGCCTATGATGTCGCTTCGGATGCCTATCGAGTGCTATGCGACAATTATGCCGGCTATTTGAAACAATACACCAAACTTTACGGCTATTATGACATGATGTTGATCTGTGCGGCCCATGGCCATGTCATGTACACGGATGCCAAGGAAAAGGACGCGGGCACCAATCTGGTGCACGGTCCGTACAAGAACAGCAATCTGGCCAGGCTGTGGCGCAACGTACTCCAGAGCGACAAGGTTTGCCTTCAGGATTTCGAGCCCTATGCGCCCTCCGGCAACGAGCCGGCGGCCTTTATCGGCGCTCCCATCAAGAAAGGTACGGATACGGTGGGGGTTGTGATTCTGCAGCTTTCCATCGAAGCCATCAATGCCATCATGCAGGAACGCAACGGGCTGGGCAAGACCGGGGAAACTTACCTGGTGGGGCCTGACAAACTCATGCGTTCAGATTCCTTCATAGATCCCACCCATCATTCGGTGAAAGCCTCCTTTGCGGACCCGAAAAAGGGCGCGGTGGACACCATGGCGGTTCAGGAAGCCCTGGCAGGCCGGGAAGGGCAGCGCATCATCATGGACTATAACGGCAATCCGGTGATATCCCATTATGATCCGTTGAATCTGTTCGGGCTGAAATGGGTGCTGATTGCCGAGGTGGATGTGGCCGAGGCCTTTTGCCCCAAGGATGAAAAGGGAGTGGAATTTTTTGCAAAATATAAGGAAATGTATGGGTATTACGATTTGTTCCTGATCAATCCGGACGGGTTCGCTTTTTACACAGCGGCCAAGGAGGCCGACTATCAAACCAATCTGATCACCGGTAAATATAATGATTCCAACCTCGGCACCCTCATCAAACAAGTGAGCCATACCAAAAAAATCGGAATGGCGGATTTCAAACCTTATGCACCCAGCAACAATGAACCCTGCGCCTTCATCGCCCAGCCGGTACTGAGTGCAACCGGAGAAATCGAGGCCATCGTGGCCTTGCAACTCTCCCTGGATTCCATCAACCAGATCATGCAACAGCGGGAAGGCATGGGCAAGACAGGTGAGACCTATCTGGTGGGACCGGACAAACTCATGCGCTCGGATTCGTTCCTGGACTCGGTGAATCATACGGTAAAAGCCTCCTTTGCCAACCCCAACCAGGGCAGTGTGAAAACCGTGGGTACTCAGGAAGCCCTGGCCGGCAAGACCGATACCAAAATCATCATGGATTACAACAACAACTCCGTGCTGTCGGCTTATACTTCCGTCAAGGCCGGTGATGTTGTTTGGGCGGTCATGGCGGAGATCGACGAGGCCGAGATTATGGAGCCTGTACATCAGGTGACCCGCGCTATTCTGATCATCGCCGCTGTAATCGCCGCCCTGATCGTGCTGATCGCCTTGTTCATCGCCGGTTCCATTGCCAATCCCTTGCTCAAGGGGGTCGATCTGGCCCGGGCGGTTTCACAGGGGGACCTGGATGTGGATGTGGATGTAGTGCAAAAAGATGAAATCGGTGTACTAGCCACTTCCATGAATAGCATGGTAAGCAATTTAAAGGATACGGTGGCAGTGGCGGAAAAAATCGCCAAAGGCGATCTCACGGTTCAAGTGAAAATGCTTTCAGAACGTGATAAACTGGGTAGAGCCCTTACGGAAATGATCGAGAAACTGCGCAATGTGGTGGCGGAAGTCATCAGCGGTGCAAGCAATGTGGCCTCGGGCAGTCAGGAGATGAGTTCCACGGCCGAGCAGATGTCCCAGGGCGCCACGGAACAGGCTGCCGCAGCGGAACAGGCATCTTCCTCCATGGAGGAAATGAGCGCCAGCATCCGCCAGAATGCTGATAATGCCCTGCAAACCGAGGCCATTGCCGTCAAGGCGGCCCAGGATGCGGAACAGAGCGGTGCGGCCATGACCCAGACGGTAACCGCCATGCGCTCCATTGCCGAGAAGATCAGCATCATCGAGGAGATCGCCCGGCAAACCAACATGCTGGCTTTGAATGCCGCCATTGAAGCGGCCCGGGCCGGAGAGCACGGCAAGGGTTTTGCCGTGGTGGCCGATGCGGTGCGCAAATTGGCGGAAAGGAGCCAGACCGCTGCCAAGGAGATCAGCCAGCTTTCCAATTCCAGCGTGCAGATCGCCGAATCCGCCGGGGAAATGCTCAACCGCATTGTTCCGGACATCCGTCGGACCGCGGATCTGGTCAAGGAGATCAGCGCCGCCTCTTCCGAGCAGAACACCGGCTCTGAGCAGATCAACCAATCCATCCAGCAATTGGACCAGGTCATCCAGCAGAACGCTTCGGCCTCGGAAGAAATGTCTTCCACCGCCGAGGAGCTGGCGGCCCAGGCCGAGCAATTGCAAAGTCTGATCTCCTTTTTCAATGTCGGCGAAGAACAGGAAAACTATATTCCATCGACTCTGAAAAAAAGAGCGAAAATCGGGCATGTCAAAGCAAAAACCGCTGATGCCTCCCCCAAGGCCGCCTTGCTTCATCCAAACAAAAGCAAAGAGAAAGGTATTGAGTTGAAAATGAGCGACGGGAGCGGGGAAGATGCTGTGGATCATGAGTTTGAAAAATTTTGACAGAATTCCTCAACTTTAATCACTTTAGTTCACTTTAGCGCACTTAAAATTTTTTCCCTGGTTCTTGACAGGACCTGAAAAATATGAAATGAATCCCCAAAATTGATCTTGATGTGCCTGCAGTACCTCGGAACACGGTGAAATTCCGTGGCGGTCCCGCCGCTGTAATCGGGGATGGGCATTTGCCGGGAGCGCAAGCTCGGCCACTTTCAGGGTTCAACCTGGAGGGAAGGCTGCAAATGTTTAATTGATCCGAAAGCCAGAAGACCTACCGCAGTGCATGAATCGGGATCCGGATGGTAAAAAGGACCCGAATCCGCCTTGATTAAAGAGGCGGGTTCGGGTTTTTTTGTGGACAACTGTAAACACCAAACAAAAGGAGAAATCATCATGAAGAAAATGAAAATCATTTCCTACCGTCGTCGTTGCCGTAAAATCGGAACCGGCTTGTCCCATTACATCCTGCTTGCGCCCCAAAAAGCAGCTAAAAAGTAAAGAGGGAAATCCATGTTCACTGCTCAAGAAGCAAATGCAGACAGCCGGAATATACGTTATGCCAATACCGGTTATGGCCCCAATCTGGCGGTGTTGGATGTGGGGCTGGCGGATAAAGTCGCGGTGGTGGAGGCGGATACAGCCTTCTGGGCCCTGGTGGAAAAAGACGCCATCCAGGAGGCTTTGGCCGGTGAGTTGGTGCACGGTTTTCAGGTCCGGGCTGCGGAACTCCAAGAGGAGATGGCGCATCTGCGTTTCGGTCTGAAGCCTTCCGCAGTGTATCTGAATCCCACGGATCGCTGCAATTTCAACTGTTCTTACTGCTACCTGCCGGCGGAAATGCGCGCCGAAGGCAAGACCATGACGGCAGAGGAATTATGCGCGGTGTTGGGACAGTTGGCCGTTTTTTTTACGGAAACCCTGCCGCCGGCGACCAAGCCCCAGATCATTTTCCACGGCAGCGAGCCGTTGCTGGCCCGGCAGGCTGTGTTTGCAGGTATAAGCTGCTTCAGCGACATTTTTCATTTCGGCTTGCAGACCAATGCCATGCTGCTGGATGATGACGCCATTTCCTTTTTGAAGGAACATGGGGTAGGCATCGGCATTTCCCTGGACGGGCCCACGGCGGAAATCGCCGACCGTACCCGCAAAAACTGGGGGAATGAAGGCGGTTTCAGCCAGGTTACGGCGGTGATGGAAAAGCTTGCGGATTATCCGGCCTTTAATGTGATCACCACCGTCACGGCCGCCAATGTGCGGACCTTGCCGCAGATGGTTGATTTTTACCATCAGCATGGAGTGAAAACGGTCATGTTCAACCCGGTGCGTTGCACCCAGGCCGGTGGGCGGGAATTGAAGCCGGACAATGCAGAATTGGCCCATTATTTTTTCCAGGCCCTGGATAAAACCTGGGACTACTATGAAAAAACCGGCCAAAAACTAGTCGTGGCCAATTTCGCCAATGTCCTGGCCGGCATTGCCGGGCCCACCAGCCGGCGTCTGATGTGCGACATCTCGCCCTGCGGCGGGGGCCGGTGCTTTTTTGCCGTCTCCGCTGCCGGCGATGTTTTCCCTTGCAGTGAATTCATCGGTTTTGATGAATTCAAGGGCGGGAACCTGCATGCGCAAGATCTTGGCACCATATTGGTCTCCAAACCGTTTAAAGATGTTGTTACCCGCAGGATCGAAAAAATCGTGCCCTGCGGCAACTGCGTGATCCGTCATTTCTGCGGGGCCCCCTGCCCGGCAGAAGTAAAGGCGGTATACGGAACCCTGGATGCACCCAGTCCCTATTGTTCCTTTTATGAGGAGCAGGTGCGCTATGCCTTTCGCGTAATTGCCGCCGGCCGGGAAGAGGCTTATCTGTGGGATGGGTGGCGGGAGGAAACGGAAGAGGTGCTGAAACAGAAGGGAGCTGAAACAAGTGACTAAAATTTTAAGTGACTAAAGTGAGCTAAAGTTGAGGTGTCGCTGCGCTCCATCAATTTGTAAATTGATAGAATTCCTCAACTTTAGTCACTTTAGTTCACTTTAGTCACTTTAGCTCACTTTTTTTGTCTTTTCAGAGTGTTGAAGTCAGGATGTCGCATGGCGGGCGCCTGAATGGACCGCAGCCGCAGGGCGAATTCGGAATCAGAAAGGCGGCCTTGCCAATAGCCGGAAATGTTGGCCGTAAAAACAATGCCTATGTAGAGCAGCAAAATTGTTGTGCCAAGAGCCGGCGCTGTCCAGCCAAGGCCCGTCAAGCCTTTTGTGGATAGATCTAAGGCGCCTTGCGCGGGGCAGGCGACCACGCAATCCATGCAGCCTGTGCATTCAGGGCTGCGGATCACGGCTTTTTTTGAAACAGGCAGCAGGGCCGGACAGGTTTGGTCGCATTTGCGGCAACCGGTGCAGTGGCCTTGGTTTCGAACAATACGGGTGGGGCTTAGGAAACCGAAGATACCCATCAACGCACCGTAAGGGCATGCATAGCGGCACCAGAAGTTTTTGTAAAACAGGGACAGGAGTATAAGGATAGAAAGAACAATAAAAGTGAGGCGGGTCATTTGGGTGAAAAAATACAGCATTTTCACGTCCGCCAATTGATAGTACGGACCTTGCTGAAATTCGGCGATTTGTCCCGGGCGCATGGCAAGGATCACCCATAGGAAAAAGCCCAAGAGCACATATTTAATCGATCGCAGGATTCCATCCATATATCTTGGAATTTGATAATTCCGTCCCAGCAGGAGACGGCCGAGTTTCCACACCCCTTCGGAAAGCGTACCCACCGGACAAAACCAGGCGCAAAAGGATTTCCGGAATAGAAAGGAAATCAGGACGGCAAAGCCAAGGATAACCATGGCGGCCGGATGCACCGGGTCCCACTGACCGGTCAGAAGAAAATACTTCCATCCCATGAGGGCGCCGATGGGCAGAAATCCTTCCACTCCCGCCGGCCGGCTGACGGTGACCATGGAATTCGTCGCGGCCTGATGAACATAGATGTAGAATTGAATTCCGATTCCAAGGGTTGCAAGTAGAACCAGGCCTTGAATGATCGGGCGGAAAGGGAGTCCGAAGCCCTTGATGCCCTTCGCCACCGCCGCGTAAGTAAAAGGTTTTGCCATTTGTCGTGTCTCGCTGTATATTTGATGATATGCTTTTAAATCTTGCTGTTTTATAGCAAACATTGAACCCTGCTTTTTTGACCTAAGTCAAATAACGACAAAAAAAAGGTATACACCATGCTGTCTCAAGATAAAGCCGATCAGCCGATTGTGGGCGGACGGTTGCGCCGTCATTTTATTCTGTTGGCCTTGGCTTGGACTATTGCCGTGGGTCTCTCCTTGTGGTGGAGCATCAGCCGGCAACAACTGGAACTGGAGGAAATGGCGCGTCTCAGTGCCCGGGTGGCCTTTGAAAAGGATGTGATTTATCGACGCTGGAACTCTGAAAACGGCGGGGTATATGCCGTGGTCTCCCAACAGATTCAGCCCAATCCCTATCTTGATCCGGAAGAGCGCGACATCGTAACCCCTGATGGCAAGCACTTGACCCGCATAAACGCCGCATATATGACCCGCATCATCCATGAGATGGCCGAAGGGCAATATGGGCTTAAGAGCCATATCACCAGCCTGGACCCCATTCGTCCGCAAAACGCCCCTGACCCCTGGGAGAAAAACGCCCTGGTTCATTTTGAAAAGGGCGGCCGGGAATACAGCGAGATTCAAGTCATGGAAGGCAAAGAATACATGCGCTTGATGCGGCCGTTGATCACCGAGAAGAGTTGCTTTCAATGTCATTCGGAAAAAAGATATCAGGAAGGTTCCATCCGCGGCGGCATCAGCATTGCCATTCCGCTGGAGCTTTTGCAGACCTTAAAAAAATCGACCTACTATGGTCTCATGGGCCTGCATGCTCTGGTGTGGGGCTTGGGACTGGCCGGCATCGGTACAGTGGGCCGCCGGTTGAAGCAAGAGCTGGCGTATCGCAAACAAATTGAGACTGAACGTATTCAACGGGAACGCTTGGAAGGAGTGCTGGAAATGGCCGGAGCGGTTTCCCATGAATTGAATCAGCCCCTGCAGGCCATTCTCGGATATGCGGAGATCGTATTAATGCACAAGGAACTAGCAGATCCCCTCAGGCTTAAGCTTGAAAAAATTGTTGAAAAAATCGAGGAACTGGGGGCCATGAGCCAAAAAATCATGAAAATCACCCGCTATGAAACCAAACCATACCCAGGCAAACGCCACGTGATCGATATTGAAAAGGCATCTACAAAGGAATGAAATAATATCATATTATGTCTTTACGACCGCTGATCGCGAAATTCGCAAGCATCGCCGGATTGCAGCCGGTTCAATCCCATTGGTTAAAAAGTACTTGGCAAATCAATGCGGTTTGGATATTGCTATAGAAGAAATAATAATTAAAATTTAAGGTATACTCGGAATCAAACCGCAAGGAGAGAACAATGCGTTTGAAGGGGTGCATTATTCATAAAATTATGGTCTTGATTGTATTGAATATCTTGGGTATTGGTCCGGTATGGGCGGAGACAACTGCTATACCCACTGAGGATGCTGGGGCCGGTGCTGCAGTTGAAAAGCGCTTGACCAAGGCCCTAACATACTATTATCAGGAAAATTTTCGTGAGGCACTGCCGCTGTTTCAAGGGCTCTCCGAGGAAATAGACGACCTGGATCTTTATTTTTGGACCGCCACTTGTGCTGCCCATGAAAAAGAATATGATCTGGCCGTGCGTCATTTCCGAAAAATGCTGGCGAAAAATCCGGAACTGCATCGGGTACGTCTGGACCTGGCAGATGTATTGATCCAATCAGGTGATGTGGACGCCGCCCGCTTGGAACTTGAAACGGTTAAAAAAACATCGCCGCCGGCAACGGTTCTGGAAAAAATCGAGAACCGCCTGAAGTTGTTGGACCAACCTCCCGAGCGTTTCATGGTGGCAGCCTTGTTTACCACCGGGCTGCAATGGGACGACAACATCAGCAGCGGTCCGGGTTCCATTGAGATTGACGATGCCATAACCACCATCACCATCGACAAGAACAGTCGTAAAAAGAGCGGCAAAAGCCGGCTCACCGGATTTACATTAAATACCTGCTATGATCCAGGGCGTCCCAAGGAATTCATGTGGAACAATGCAATCTATTTCTATGACAACCACCACCTGGATGATTATCCTGCTTCTGAATTCAACTACCGGACGGTGGATCTCATTACCGGACCTTGGTGGATGACCGGCGGGAGTTTAATCAAATTCCCCGTGGGCTATAATGACAAACGCTATGGCAATGAACGCCTATCAAACAGCCTGCATGTGGATCCGAGCGTGGAATATTTTCTTTCACCGCGTTTCAGCCTGACCGGCGCCTATACTTTTATCAACGAAAAATTTGCGCCCAAGCTTTATCATGGTAGTGATCATCAACACCATCGCTTCGCATTCGGACCGACTTATTACATAGACAAGCAGATGCACTTGGCAGCAGGATATCTGAATTTTGAAAAGCACCATGCTGATTCGGATTATCTGACCTATGATTCCATTGGTCTGACCTTGTCGTATGCCATCACTTTCCCGACCGGCACGGAAGCCAAGATCCTGGGCAACTGGGCCCACAGGCGCTATGCCGAAGAACCGCCCCTTTATACGGAGATCCGCAAAGACCAACGCAGCCTGCTCACCCTCGCCCTCAACCAGCGCTTTCTGAAATACGGTTTTGCTTCCCTGGAATTGGGTTCCATCGAAAACCGGTCCAATGCGGAGCTTTTCCAATATCGAAAAAACTTTTTGGCCGTTAACCTTGGAATGATCTATTGATCTGCTGCAACCCAGGGAAATACGGCTTACTGGAGGGTAAGAAAATGAAAACCAAAATCCAACAACAAAAAAGGCAACCCTCGAAAATAATGGTTCATGGCAGGATATTTTTTTGGGGCCTCGCCATCTTTTTGTCCACTGGACTTTTTATTGAAAGAGCAGTTGCGGATGTGGAAAAAGAACCCGGTCCGGGCAAGTTGAGCCTGGTTGAATATCTGCAGAAAGCCAGCTTGGCAGATCCTGCTGATTACGCCCTGTCCTTCTATCTCGGCCAGTTGTATCTGCAGCAAGGAGAGACAGACCTGGCCATTGCCGCCTGGGAAAATTTTTTGAGCAAGGCGCCTGCCGAGAGCAGTAAAACCATTGCTGTAAAGGAACGGCTCACGGTGTTGAAAATCGCTTCAGCCGAAGCATTTGCCAGGGATGCTGTTCGCCGCAAAACCACCGGCCCCATGTTCAAAACCCCTGAAAACAGCGTGGCGGTGGTGGATTTCATCAACAACGGCGGCCAAGCTTATACCCCCTTTGTCAAGGGCCTGACTGCCATGATCATGACGGATTTATCCAAGGCGCCGCAGTTAAAGGTGGTGGAGCGCGAGAAGATTCAAGCCCTCATGCGGGAAATGCAACTTGCACGCTTGGGGGTCGTTGATCCCAAAACCAGTGTGGACATGGGCCGAATGTTGATGGCCGGCAAGATTACATCCGGCAGCATGAACATGAGTGAAGCAACGGATCTGGCTATCCAAGCCATGGTCAGCGATACCGAGCACGCTAAAACCATTGGCAATGTAACTTCAAAAGGAGATCCAAAACGTTTTTTTGAACTTGAAAAGGAGATAGTGTTGGGATTGTTGAAGGTGCTCGGCATTGCGGAGGAAAAACTCGATCCCAATGTGCGGGCGTTGATCCGCAAGGAACATACAAAAGCAATCGATGCCTTGATATCTTACGGCAACGGTTTGCAGTATCTTGAAGAAAAGAATTTCGGCCCGGCCAGGGCGGCTTTTATTAAAGCCCTGGAAATCGATCCGAATTTCGACCTGGCCCGTGAGGCGTTAGAATCCACACCGGCGGTACTGGCCGTGGGCCAGGAACTTGGATATGACAGATGGTTTCTGACAGGACCGGTTGCTACGGCGGATCTGCGAGCCCGATCCACTGCCGGAACAGCTCCGGCGGACAGTCCAGCAGCCGTTGATTCATCTTCAGATGTTCTGTCGGATAAGAATAGAGCCACGCCTATGGTCAATTCGGTGCAACATGCTGCGGAAGTCAAACGATTGTCCCACATCCAAGATCTGGGTCAAATACCGATGGATCTGAATGCAATATCGCCTCAACCAACACCCCAGCCCCAACCCGGCGCTAATCCACAACCCGGGCCGCAACCCAGTCCGCAGCCGGCGCCGCAGCCGACACCGCAACCTGTGCCGCAACCCACACCGCAGCCGGCACCTCAGGCGACACATCCAACATCCAAAATGGGCTTTATAGTGGCTGCTGTGGATCAAATAACAACTCCGCCCTCACCACCGGCACCACCGACCGGGCCGACAGGACCGCCCCCTGCCCCTGTCCCTGCCCCTACACCCGTGACCTCTTTATCAGGTGTTTATCAGACCTTATCCATTCAGGATCTCAACCAGAATGTATTTTGTAACGGCACCAATTCAGATCAATTGACCCTCAACGGCGGAAATAGTCAAGTGATTGGTTATCTGCCTCAATCAGGTTCCGTGACCTCAAGTTCTTTGCCATATAACATCACCTTTACATCCATAGGTTATAACAGCTACTTGGAATGGGGCTATTGGCTGGGAAATAGTTCAGTGCCCATGACCAATGGCACCAATACAGATTATATTATTTTTTCTCGAAGCTATTTTGTACAAGGTGAGCCGACAACTAACCTTCAAATGAACAACCTGAGTACAAATAATATCACCGGGTCATATCAAGGCAGCGCCCATGCAACATTATGGAATAATGCCGGCGGTATCAATATGAACGGAAGCTACAGCGCCGATGTCGCTTTTCAGAACGGCCGGATCAGCAATTTCAATCTTTCCGCAAGTGACCCCAGCGGGCATACCGTTGCCATATCTAATGCGGAAGGCAATTTTGCTGGTAGCAGCGCCGTTTTTTCGATCAATGCGAATTCCGGAACTTGGACCATAGATACTGGAAATACCATAACTAGGAATTGCCGCGGTGCGGTTTACGGTCCCAATGCAGAGCACATGGGCGGGATCTTCTCCATGACCACAGCATCCCAAACCGCAAGTGGAGCATTTGCCGGAACGCGTTGAGTAGCAAGGGATATGGACAAGTTCAAAGCGATTTGTGAAAAAGGCCTTTGTTCGGGAACAAGATGGATCTGCGTTCGTAGGGTAGTAAAGGATCAGAATTCATGAGCCAGAAACGAAATTGGATTGAATGTGTTGCGTTGATCTGTCTGTTGGCGGTGGTGGGATGTGCCGAGACCCGCCGGCAGGGAGCGGAAGCATCCAGTGCAGTGAAGGAAATAGACGGCAAGCCTAAAACCCTGGCCATCCTGCCCTTTGAGAACAATGCCGTAACCGATGCGGAGCGCTACGAACCCTTGAGCAAGGGCTTGGCCGCCATGTTGATTACCGATCTCAATAAGAGCGGCAGCTCCCTGAAATTGATCGAACGTACCAAAATCGATGCCCTGTTAAAGGAGATCGCCCTGGGTCAGACCGGTAATATCGATCCATCCACAGCCGTTCAAGTGGGCCGGCTCCTCGGCGCCCAGAGCATTGCCTTTGGTGCTTTCATGGTCCTTGGTTCCGAGGTGCGCATCGATGTGCGTATCGTCAAGGTAGAAACCGGCGAACTGATCGTTTCCGAAGCGATCCTGGGCAGCAGCAGCGCCTTTATCGAATTGGAACGTAATTTGGCAGGGAAAATAGCGGATTCATTGCGCGTGGCCTTTCATCCGGAAACAGCCGCTTCCACAGGTAATATCGAGGCGGCATTATTTTTCTCAAAGGGTCTGGCAGCCTTGGACAAGGGAGATCGGGCCGCTGCCACCGCCTTATTCCAAAAATGTGTTGCCCTTGATCCGGCTTATCAGAAACAAGTAGACAAGGCATGGGAGGGGCAAAGCTGATAGTTTTTTATTTTTTGCAAAAGCCCCGACCATCTGTTATGATGCATCCAAATATGGGAAGCGGTCCTGTCGTTCGACATTATACCTGTAGTTATAAAAATCCAAAATAATTCAAAATATTTTTTCTATCCAATTCCTGAAAACAGCCGGACAGGAGGAATTCATGACCATCCAGCGCAAAATGGCTTCACTCTATATGGGTTTTCTTGGTATCAGCCTGTTGAATTTTTTTATTTTTATTTTAAATGATCAGTCCCGGGAAGCCACAGCCATCAATGTGGCCGGCCGGCAACGCATGCTGTCCCAAAAAATGACCAAAGAGGCCATACTGATTTCCAGTCTGGCTGATGATGTCGAGCGCAAACGCCTTGGTGAGCTGTTCAGCCGCACCCATGCCATGTTTTTCAATTCATTGACAGCGCTGCTAAAAGGGGGAGAGGTGGAAAAAATGGGGATACTGGATCCGCCGCAGAGCCGGGAAGTCAACAGTGCGGCCCAGGAGCTGAAGACCATCTGGGAGCAGTTCGATCCCCATTGCCGCATCATCATGGACCCCGCCGCTCAGCAAGCGGCCGTGCAAAAGGCTGCGGCTGAAATGGTGCGAACCAATGAGGCGGTCCTTGACAAGGCCAATGTTCTGACCTCGGCCCTTACCCAGGATTCCCATGCCAAAGCACAGCGCATGTGGTTTTTTCAATTGGGCGGGAATGTGGCAATCCTGGCCTTGATTGCGGCGGCCTTTTTTTTCATCAATGTGCCCATGGGCCGCAGGCTGCGGAAGATAACCGATATCGCTGATGAATTTGCCGACGGCGTCACCCAGAAGAGCGCTTTGGATGCACTGCAAGCCAAAGATGAAATCGGTGAACTGGCTGCGGCTTTTTCAAAAATGCAGGCCCTGCAGATGGACCGCATCGCCATGGCGGAAAATATTGCCGGCGGGGATTTGCGCCATATGATTTCCATTGCCTCGGAAGCCGATACTTTTGGAAAAGCCCTGGTCCAGATGACAATGGAATTGAACCGTATCATTCTTTCCGTTCGTCAGACAGCTAAAATTGTGGCCCAGCGGTCCATTGAATTGTCCGATTCCAGCCAGAGCCTTTCCCAGGGAGCCACGGAGCAAGCCGCCACGCTGGAGGAGATCAGCAGCTCCATGGAGGAAATTTCCATTCAGAACAAAACCAGTGCAGACCACGCCGAACAGGCCAACCAACTGGCGGCAACCGCCAGAACTGCTGCTGAAAAAGGCAATGCCCTGATGCAGAAGATGGTTCAGGCCATGGAAGGTATAAACGCCTCCAGCAAGGAGATTTCAAAAATCATCAAGGTTATTGATGATATCGCCTTCCAGACCAACCTGCTGGCCCTCAATGCCGCGGTTGAGGCGGCCAGAGCAGGCCGGCACGGCAAGGGGTTTGCCGTGGTGGCCCAGGAAGTACGTTCCTTGGCTGCCCGCAGCGCCAAGGCTGCCCAGGAGACTACTGCCTTGATTGAAGGTTCCATTCAAAGGGTGGCGGATGGCTCCCAGATCGCCAAACAGACCGCCGAATCCTTGAATGAAATCGCCGAGGGCGTACATAAGGTAACGGATCTGGTGGGTGAGATTGCCGCGTCGTCAAAAGAGCAAGCCCTGGGAAGCGCCCAGGTCAATCACGGCCTTACCCAACTCAGTCAAATCACCCAACTAAACGCGGACACTTCGGAAAAAACAGCGAATTCCAGTACGGAGTTATCCAATCAGGCGGTTTCGGTGAGCCGAATTCTGGATGGATTCAAACTCCAAGGAACTGAGGAAGAAATGATTCCGGCATTCAAAAAGACGGTTCCGCAACCAGGGCGGAAGGTGAAAATGTTGGGAGCGAAGTGAGTTTTAGACTATAGGCTATAGACTGAAGGCTGAAGGAAAGGTGACATTTGAAACAGATCTGGATTATTTGGGTTCTACTGATAGTGAGTAGTTGTGCCACACAGGAGATGTTGGCGGTGCGTGAGATGCAGATCAAGGATGTGGATTTGCGTTCACTTGCCGATGGTGATTATGTGGGCGCTTTTTCCTACGGCGGATTTGAATACCGGGTTAAAACCGTGGTGAAAGAACGCCGGATTGTGGATGTCGTTGTTCTGCAAAATCGCGATACGGATTATGCCAAGGAGGCTGAAGGGGTTTTGCCGGAAATGGTAAAACGGCAGACTCCCAACGTGGATGCGATCTCCGGCGCTACCACCACCAGCAAGGCCTTGATGAAAGCTGTGGAGAATGCGCTCATTTCAGGACCTGTGAAGGCTCGATAATACCGAATATCGAAATCCGAAACAAACGATCTCGATATTCGGTTTTTAGGTGTGGGACCGGCTTCCAGTCGCGATTTACGCGTTTCTGGAAGCCAAGCCCCACAGGGGGGGGCGTAATAAAGTGTTAAATCAGTGCCCGGGATTTTAGGACCGGACGCGGATCCACCAGATGTCGTGAGAACCAGTTGTTGTGGCTTTCAACATCAAAGGCCAGGGATAAAATCTCGGAAAAATGCAGCACCGGCACGGGCTGCTTCAGGGTACAGCGCACTTCCAGATTCATGTGGCACATGGCGCAGGCGGTGATGATACAGTCAGCGCCGGTTTTGGCGGCATCGTCCATCATGCGGTTGACGATGGAAGTGACCAGTTCCGGGCGGGCCACTGACAGAAAAGTGCCACAGCATTGGGAAGCAAATGACCAATCCAGGGCCTGGGCTCCCAGACCGGTCAGAATTTTTTCCATCAGCCCCTTATAATTTTTTTCATTGCGCAGGGTGTTGGGACGGTTCAGCATGCAACCGTAGTAGGGCACGAATTTGAGTTGTTTCAATTTTTCAGAAACTTCTTTGCCCATATATTCGGGGATGCGATTTTCCATCAGTTCAAAGAAATGCAGAATTTTCAAATCGCGATTATAGGGCTTGTCCCATTTTTTTTCAAAACGGTAACGCATGAGCTCGTTGCGGCTCAATTCCTGGTGGGCCAAGCGCAGCCGGATGATGCAATTGGGGCAGGCCACTAGCAGCGGGCGGTCCGGCGAAGCCATAAACAGATTACGGGCAGCCAGACCAAGCGCCAAATCATGATCTACGGCGTAGGCCGAAGAGCTGCCGCAGCAATTCCAGTCATCCAGTTCCACGAGATTGACGCCGATGCGACGGCACAATTCTCGCAGGGAATGATCGTTTTCCTTGGCCGTGGTGGCCAGGGAACAACCAGGGAAGTAGGAAACATCCATAATTGGAGAAGTATTCATGGTCAACCTGCCTGTTTTTGATTGAATGCGAATTTGACATCCTTCATCTGCGTCACCCGTGAGGGGAGCAGTTCCAGTTTGCGTCTAGCCAGCATTTTCATGCCCACACCCATGTCGCTGAACCAATCTTTCTTGTAAAATTTGTAGCGCAG
The DNA here is from genome assembly GCA_020723325.1 of Desulfosudis oleivorans. GTDB lineage: Bacteria > Desulfobacterota > Desulfobacteria > Desulfobacterales > SURF-7 > DYJD01. The sequence continues at coordinate 74,080 of DYJD01000010.1, forward strand.
CATGATTTCGAGCTTATGGGTGCGGCCGTAACGATGAACCGTATTCAAGACTTCCTGATGAAATTTCAGGATATCCGGCTCGGCCACAGTAACTTTTTCCTCCACCGCCATCTGGCAAAGGGCATGGGTGACGGCTGAAATGTCCACACTGTTGGGACATTGAACCGAACAATTGTTGCAACCCACACAGATCCAGATGGAGGAAGATTCCAGAACCTCTTTTTTGCGTCCCAATTGAACCAGGCGGATGATCTGGTTGGGCAGATAATCCATGGCTTCTGAAAAAGGGCAACCGCCGCCGCAGCTCAGGCAATGGTAGCAGGCGTTGAAGTCGGTTCCGGCTCTTTGTTTGACTTCTTTTGCAAAATCCGAACCTGTGTAGATTTCGGTGATGGTTTCGTTCTGGTTTTTTGTCATTCTGTTTCCCCTCCCATAAACTCCACGCCGCACTCTGTATTTTCAGGATGCCTGCATTTTTTCTTCTGGGCGGGATGGTTGTTTCGGGCTCTATTCAGCCGGATTATCCCGCATGATCAGTGTCTGAAGCTATATGTCACAATGTGGTATAGTTTGTCAATCATTTTTTTTTCGGGGCAGGGGGGCATGATCCGGAATGGAAAATGAATTCATATATCAGCGACCCTTGCGATGACCGCGGTGCGATCATCCCTGGAGCCTGTTTGCAAAGCAGCATCCAAAAGGGCGCCCGCGAGTTTGGGAAGTTCCGTCTCCCTGTTCAGGATTTTGCTCATGATTTCAAGCCCCATGGAATTGTGAACACCGTCGGTGGTCAGCAGGAGGATGTCCCCCGGCCGGGTTTCCAAAAGGAATTGTTCCGGCTGGCAATCACCGCAGCCCACGCATTGGTCCAAAAGACGTCTGGCCTCATGGCTGCGGGCCTCCTCCGGCGTAATTTTGCCTTCTTCCACCAAAAATTGGGCCATATTCTGGTCACGGGTGATCTGGTGCAGTCGGCCACTGCGCAACAGATACAAGCGGCTGTCGCCCACATGCACGCCGCAGGCAAGGCCAGGCTTCAACACGACTATTGTACAGGTTGTTCCGGCCCCGATCGGAACAGAGCCGCAGATGGCCTTATCGGTTTCCATCACCAGATTTGTTAGCTGGTTGAGAATTTGATCCGCGCCGTGAAATTGAGTCAACTGTTCCAACAAACGCTGGGCAATATCAGATCCCCCGTTTCCAATACCCATGCCGTCCGCAACCGCCAGGAGCATTGCGCCGTCCGGCCATGCTGAAATCAGAAAACGATCTTCGTTGGCTTTTCGTCCCTGGCCCATGGCGCTGCAACCAAAGGCGCGATCCGTCATTTCAGCCCTGATCGTGGGATCGGACATTCCTGCTGAAAATGCTCCCAAGCCTTTATTTCCCAACAGATCAGGCGCCATTCAGCGTTTCCGCATTTTTAAAATCAGCCACTTTGGCAACCACACCCAAACGTTTTATTTCCATGAAAAACTCTTCCATTCTGCGGCTGAGGGTCAGTTGTTGTTCCTCGGTATAGATCAGGCAAATGTTTTTCATGATCAAAGCCTTTGCCGATTCCTTGTGGATGATGCCGAAACGGTTTGCCAAGGGCTGCAAGGCGGCTCGGACTTGCGCCATGTTCTGATAACGCCTGTCCATGTCCACTCGTCCGCAGGTCATGATGAAATTTCGTAACTCCATAGGTACATCCGGATCAAGGGGGGCTGGATCCGGAATATCCTGGGTTAAGTGCAAATCCATCAGTTGGTGGATATCCTCTTCTGGAAAGGGACGCTGTCCTGTCACCATTTCATAGGCCACAATCCCCAGGGAATAAATATCTGTGCGCGGATCAACCGGGTCACAATTGATTTGTTCTGGCGCCATATAAGCCACTGTGCCGGAAAAGGAGAAATCTTCCGTGCCGATGGGGCAGGCCAGCCCGAAATCCAGGATTTTCACTCGATCGCCTTTTGCAATGAAAATATTGTCTGTATTGATATCACGGTGAATGATGCCTTTTTCATGGGCGTATTCCAAACCGTTGCAGATCTGCAGCAGAAAGTTGACCGTAAGAGGCACCGATAATTTTCCCAGGCGGGGCAGCAGATCCATCAGGCTCTCGCCTTCCAACAACTCCATGATGATGAAGAGGGTGCGATAGCGTTCCTCAAAATCATAAACCCGCAATATATTTTCATGGTTCAGGGCAGCAATGGTTTGGGCTTCCACGCGGAAGCTGTTGATAAAATCTTTGTCCATAGCCATGTTGTGGCGCATCATCTTGATGGCCACCGGCATATTCAGGGTTTTGTGAATGCCTTGGTAGACAATGCTGTATCCGCCCCGGCCGATGATATTAGTTGCCAAATATTTACCGATGGTCCTGTAGGCGGTGGGTCTTCTGGAATCAAAGCGGTCGGCAACCACTTCCGTGAGAAAGGCAAGCACGTCCGGATCTTTTGCGGAAATATCCTCAAAGTGCTTGCGGTTCAGGACCCATACTTCCATGTTGGTTTCCGCTTCCACATGGGCGTGCCGTGGTTCACCAGTTAATATGCCTAAGCCGCCGGCAATATCGCCCTCGCCGTAATGATCCACCGGATGCAATTCCCCATCTTTTTCCACCAGTACTAGGCAAGAGCCTTTTTCAATGATATAGGCATTGTCTTCAACGGCCCCCTGGGTTATGAAGCGGGTGCCGGCCGGGATGCAAACCAAGGTCATGTTGTCGAAATACGGGCTGCGCTCTTCGTCGGATATAAAACGCAGAAATTTTTGATTGAGTTTGGCGGGGCCCTCATCCTTTTGGACAAGCCTGAAAAAGGAGCAGTCCAAACAGGATGCTCTTTTTTCAGCATAAGTGCCTTGGATCTTATTCCCGCAGAAAGTACCGGCCACGGCCCAGCAAAATCTGCCGCCGTTTTTTCCACCGTTGATCCCATTGTAGGATGGGTCCATGGCCGCCGGGCAGACTCCAAGGGTGGCCGCGTTCACACCTTCCGGCTCACGGCCGCATTGCCGGTATTCCCAACAGTTTTTTCGAACGGCTTTCATTTTTCGTCCATGCATCCGGTAAATGATGTCTTGGTTCTTTTTTATGGATACTGCCACAATGTGATATATTGAGTCAATCCTTTTCTTTTGGCGGCGTATTAAATTTTAAAATCATCCATTGACAAAATACCACAAAGTGACATATAAAAAACTGTGAATCAGGATGAACGCACTCTGAAAATATGAACATCAAAAAAGGAGAGGAAAGGGGACATGCATTCACCAGCCAAGCACCGCTTCCACACACAGGTTATTCATGCCGGTCAAAAGCCGGCGGAATGGCAGGGCGCGACTTTGCCGCCCATTTATCAAACCGCATCCCACCGACATGCCACGGCGGAGAACATGAGCAGCACGTTTTCCGGAAAGACCACCGACCATATTTATATGCGGCTTACCAATCCCACCAACCGTGTTTTGGAAGAAAAATTGTGCTGCCTTGAAGGCGGGAAAGGCGCGGTGGTGATGGCATCGGGCATGGCGGCCGTGACCAATACTTGTCTGGCCTTGCTGCGCGCCGGCGATGAATTCGTGGCCGGGAATTCCCTGTTCATGTCCACATATTTGCTTTTCAGCGGCGTTTTTCAGAAATTCGGGATCACCGCGCGGCTGGTGGACCCCACTCGTCTTGACGAACTGGCAGGGGCCATCAACGATAAGACCCGCCTGGTTTTTCTGGAAACCATCGGAAATCCCAAAATGGATGTACCGGATCTGGCTCGTGCTGCCGAAATCGCCCACGCCCATGATATCCCCCTGGTGGTGGACAATACCCTGGCTTCGCCCTATTTATGCCGGCCTTTGGAACTCGGCGCCGACGTGGTTCTGCATTCCACCACAAAATACCTGAGCGGTCACGGCGCAGCCACCGGCGGTGTGGTCATCGACGGCGGTCGTTTTGTTTGGGGGGCGCGCAAATTTCCGGATTTCAAAGCTTTCATTGATCGCAAAGGCGAACTGGCCCTTTTGGATAAAATCTGGCGGGAACAGCATATCAATTTCGGCACTACCCAGGCACCCTGGCACTCTTATTTGACCATGCTCGGACTGGATACCTTGGCCCTGCGCATGGAGCGCCACCTGGCCAATGCCGCGGCCGTGGCCCAATTCCTTCTGAAACAAAAAGAAGTGACCTGGGTGAACTTTCCCGGTCTTGCCGATCATCCCTGCCATACTGTTGCGCAAAAACAATTCCAGGGGCTGGGGTTCGGCGCCCTGTTGACCTTTGGTCTGAAAGACCAGGACGCTTGTTTCCGTTTCATCAACAATCTGAAGCTCATCTATCATCTTGCCAATCTAGGGGATTGCAAAACCCTGGTGATTCATCCGTATTCTTCCCAGTATCTGTCCTTTACTGAAGAAACCCGGGCGAACCTCAGTATCCTGCCGAACATGATCCGGCTGTCCGTGGGAATCGAAGCCGTGGAAGATATTTGTGAAGACATCCAGCAAGCCCTGGCGGCACTATGACCGTGAACAAAATAGAGGTTTTCTAAATGACAAAACAGGAATTTCAATCTTGCCGCAAGCTGCTTGAAAGAACCCAAGTAGAGCTGGCGCGCCTTTTGGGAACCTCCCTCAAGGCGATTCACAGCTATGAGCAGGGCTGGCGCAATGTCCCCGCCCATGTGGAACGTCAGCTCTATTTCCTGATCAGCCGGCTGCGGGACAGCAAGGACACGCAAAAGTCCTGCTGGGTGGTGAAGAACTGCCCGCCCGAGCAAAGAAAACAATGCCCGGCCTGGGAGTTCAGGGCCGGCAAGCTCTGTTGGTTCATCAACGGCACCATCTGTGATGGAAAGGTGCAGGAGAACTGGGATGAAAAGATGCGGATCTGCCGCCAGTGCGAGGTTTTGGCCGTTTGGCGGAATCAGATCATGAATTTGGATTGAATCAGCGGCGGCCGTCCTGTTGGTCAGAAGCCGAATTTTTCGATTTTTTCAATGAGAATGTTGACGTCAAAGGGTTTGACGATGTAGTCATTGCAGCCGGCCTTGAGACTGGCCAGGACCCGGCCTTTGTCGGCATGAGAGGTCACCATGATGATCTTGGCCCGTTTGTCCGCGGCTATACCCTTGTCGGTTTCGATTTTGCGCAGGATGCGCAATACATCGATGCCTTCCATGTCCGGCAGACTGATGTCCAGGGTCACCAGGTCAAAAACATGGCCGGCCTCCATCCATTTAAAAAAGGCGGCAACAGCTTCCTTGCCGGTCCCGGATTGCTGGCAATCCCCGAGTTCTTCCATAATCGCCGTCATTTTATTCAGGCTCACGGCATCGTCGTCCACACAGAGTACGTTGATTCTTCTCATGATCTTCCCTCGCCGGCTATGTGATCTTCCAGGGCTTTGAATTCCAATTTAAAGTCATCCATGGCGGCTACGGCATGCCCAAGGTCGCCGGCGGCTGCGGCTTTTTCAAGCTCATGGGCACAGCGGGCCAGCCGATGGGCAGTTAAATTGGCAGCCCCCCCTTTGATTTTATGGGCTTCCTGCCGGATGACCGGGGCATTGCCGTCCACCAGGGCTTTTTGAATGGTCTCAATCTGGGCCCGGCCGGCTTCCAGAAAATGCCTAAGGGTTTTCAGCAGCAGATCCCGCTTGCCCATGAATTCCTTGAGAGCGCAAGCAAGATCCATGGGCTCTGCGGAAAGATCGGCCGGATCAGCCGCTTGCGGAGCTTCCGCCGCCGAATTCCTTTTGCCGTTTGATGGGTGGAGGCCCATCCATTTAGCCACCATGGCCAGCAGTTCGGCGCGTTTAAAAGGTTTGGTGATATAGTCGTCCATGCCGGCTTCCAGGCAGGTCTGGTGATAGCCTTTTACAGCGTGGGCGGTCATGGCGATGATGGGGGTACGTTTGGAATGCTTGTCTTGCGCTTGGACGGCGCTTTCCAATATCCGGATCTCCCGGGTGGCGCCAAAACCGTCCAGGACCGGCATTTGAACATCCATCAGAATCAGATCATAGCCGTCCTTTGCAAAGGCTTCAACTGCCTGCCGGCCGTTCTCTGCCAGATCCACCTGATACCCGGCTCCATTGAGATGCATCTTGACCACTTGTTGATTGACCGGGTAATCTTCCACCAGTAAAATCTGCGCCTTTTTGCGGAAGGTCTCGGCAATGGTATGTTTGGTGATCAGTCCGCCCACAGAATCGAAATTGTCTTTGCGGGCGCAGTCCATGAGCAATTGCACGGCGTTATACAGATCATCCGGGCCCACCGGCCTGGTCAGATAACAGCGGATCCCGACTTCCTTGCAGCGCTTGCCGTCCCCCAAATTGCCTACGGAGGTCAGCATGGCGATGGGGATATGGCGCAAGTCATCAAAGGCCCGCAGCTCCAAGGCCAAGTCAAATCCGGTTACATCTCCGATGCGGCGATCCGTGATGATCAAATCAAAGGGTCGGGGCGGCGCGCTTGGGACTGTCAGCAGGGAAACCGCGGTCCGGTAATCGGCTGCCCAAGCCGTTCGGCATCCCTTATTTTTTAAGTATTCATCTATTATGTTACGGTTTACGGCATTTTCATCAATGATCAATATCTCCATGCCGCTGTAAATTTCTTCTACAGCCGGCACTACTTCGGTGGCAGGGTCCTGGAGCAGCAATACCGTCGTAAACCGGAATATGGTCCCCTTATTGACTTCACTTTCCACGCTGATTCGGCCGCCCATCAATTCCACTATCTCCCGGCAGATGGTGGTCCCCAGACCTGTGCCGCCGTATTTGCGGGTGGTGGATTCATCCGCCTGGGTGAAACGGTTGAAGATGATTTCCAGTTTATCCCTGGGAATGCCGACACCGGTATCCTTTACCTGAAATTTCAATTGAACCCGTTTATGCTCATCCGCGGTTCCTGCTACGGTCACGCTGATGCGGCCCTTATGGGTGAATTTCATGGCATTCCCGATGAGATTGATCAGTACCTGGCGGAGGCGGCCGGGATCACCTTTGAGGCGGGTGGGCAGGTCTGCCGGTATATTGATATCAAAAGCCAGACCTTTGTGTCTGGCTTGTTTGCCCAGGCTCATGTCCACGTCATGGAGCATGGTGCGCAGATCAAAAGGGATTTCCTCCAATTCCACCTTGCCGGATTCCACCTTGGACAGATCCAAAATATCGTTGATGATGCGTAACAATGAACCGGCTTCCGCGGTGATCAGTCCGATCAGTTTGCGTTGCTCCTCATCCGTGCTGTAATTCCCGGCGATTTCAGCCATGCCGATGATACCGTTCAGGGGGGTGCGTAATTCGTGGCTCATGTTGGCCAGAAAATCACTTTTGGCCTTGTTGGCTGATTCCGCTTTTGCCCGGATTCGATCCGCCTCGGCCATGGCATTTTTCAGTTCCAGGGTGCGCTCCTCGATCAAGGCCTCAATATAGGCGGTTTTGCGGCGCATGCCGAAAACATAATCTGCCAGGAAAAAGGCCAGCAAAAGCCCCACGCTGGTGATGGTGATCAGCACTGAAAAAGATGCCAGTCTGCCCATGGATATACCCCGGGCCATGATATCCCGGGGCACGTGGGCGGTTACAAGCAAGGCCGGCTTGCCATAAATATCTTGCATGGCCCCAAAAACCGTCATGAACGTATCTTTTTTCTCAATAACGGTCACGGCCCCATCCCCAAGGCGGGTCAGCAGCTCCAATTCATCCCGGCTGAAAGCAGACTGTTTCAGATCCTGCACAGTAAAGCGCACATGGATCTGCTCTGCCAGGGTTTGGAGAATTTTTCGGTTCAGAAAGCGTCCCATGATAAAAACACCATTGCTGGGTCCGGTGCCGTTGCTTTTCACGATGGGTCGGGAAAAAACCATCAAAGGCCCTTGGGAGGTCAATAGGATGCCGACATGTTCACTGTTGATGGAGTCATGGCGGATCAGATAATTGGATGAATTCAGAAACGCTGGTGATAACTCCTCCAACCGCACTTGTCCATCCTGTTCGGAATCATAAACTTCTCCCCAAACGATTTCCCCCTGTGAAGTGCAAAAATATACCAGGTTGACACCGGTGCTTTTCTCCAATGTCTCCCATTGCAGATTGGAGTCGATGAATTCCTGATTCCTGTCTTCCATGAATCGATAGGAATCATCCCAAATGGCCCAATCTCCGGCCAGTTTGCCCAGGTGATGGCCTTCCCGGCGGATGGCATCCAGGCAGCGCTGCAAATCTTTCCTGGCCAGCTCATCTTCCAATTCCACAAAACTCGGCAGGATCACCCAATTTTGCAGGGCATAAAGTCCGGCTCCACAGAGAACCATGATCAGCATGCCGATTAAAAACCATTTCAAATTTTTATTGGATTTGACCAGCATGGTTGCCCGTGGCTTTCCCCCTGGAAGTGCCGCCGCTGCTTTCATGCCGGAGCGGCGGCAAGCATTATTCGGTAAGATGATACAAATTCGTCTGGAAAAAATACGATACGAAAATACGGATAAGAAAGATACGGATAAGCGCCAAGTTTTCTTTGGAATCAGTATATTTCAGCGGGCGGGAAGGTGTCAACAGCGAAATAGTATCAATTATCAAAAAAAGTAATTGCGTTTTTCAAATAATCTGGATAGATATCTCGCCTAATACTGTTTAAAAGTTGAAATCGACTCTGAAGCGGGCCGGCCGGAATCCGGGAATTCCAACAGCGGCCGAAACCACAACCCAATCGGGACGACCAGCTATGTTGAAAAGGATGTTTGGAATGGAAAACAAGGAATTGTTGGCAGAGTTGGCGAGGAAAAAATAGCAAGCCCTGGAAGGCGGCGGTGCGGAGCGTATTGCCAGGCAGCACGAAAGCGGTAAAATGACCGCCAGGGAGCGAATCGCGGCCCTGCTGGATCCGGCCACGTTTACGGAAGTGGATAGCTTCAAGGTGCATCGTTTCCCGGATTTCGACATGGCCGATAAGCACATCCCCGGCGACGGCGTCGTGACCGGCTGGGGCTTGGTTCATGGACGACAGGTATTTGTCTTTGCCCAGGACTTTACCGCCTTTGGCGGGTCCCTGTCCCTGGCCCATGCTGAAAAGATCTGCAAAATCATGAAAATGGCCATGAAAATGGGTGCGCCGGTCATTCGGATTGTGTGATTCCGGCGGGGCGCGCATTCAGGAAGGGGTCAACAGCCTGGCAGGCTACGGCGACATCTTCCTGCTCAATGTCATGGCTTCGGGGGTGCTGCCCCAGATCACCGCCATCATGGGGCCTTCGGCCGGCGGCGCGGTGTACTCGCCGGCTCTTACCGATTGGATTTTCATGGTGGAAAATACTAGCCACATGTTCATAACCGGCCCGGAAGTGATCAAGGCCGTCACCCGGGAAGTGGTGACCAAGGAGGACCTGGGGGGCGCCATGGCCCACAACGCCAAGAGCGGTGTGGCCCATTTCGCGGCTCCGAACGACGCTGCCTGTCTCGCCATGATCCTGGAATTAATTGCGTTCCTGCCCCAAAACAATTTGGAAGACCCGCCGCGCCAGGCTTGCGGCGATGATCCCATGCGTCGCGATGAAAACCTGCGGGAGGCGGTGCCCACAGATCCCAACAAACCCTATGATATGCGCACCATCATCCGTTCCAATCTGGAACATGGGCACTTTTTTGAAGTGCACGAGCATTGGGCCCGGAACATCGTGGTGGGTTTCGGTCGCCTGGAGGGAGCGCCGGTGGGGATTATCGCCAACCAGCCGGCGGTCATGGCCGGCAGCCTGGATATCGATGCCTCCATCAAAGGGGCGCGCTTTGTGCGCTTCTGCGACGCCTTCAACATTCCCCTGATCATCTATGAAGATGTACCCGGCTTTCTGCCCGGGGCTCATCAGGAGCACGGCGGCATCATCAAGCACGGCGCCAAGCTCATTTATGCTTTCTGTGAAGCCACTGTGCCCCGCATCACCGTCATCACCCGCAAGGCCTACGGCGGGGCGTATATCGTGATGAGTTCCAAGCATATCCGCGGCGACATCAATATCGCCTATCCCACGGCCGAGATCGCCGTCATGGGCGCTGAAGGCGCGGTGAACATCATCAGTCGCGAACGGATCCAGGCCGCGGCCGATCCGGCCACCGAGCGCAAGCAACTCATTGCCGAATACCGCGAAGCTTTTTCCAATCCCTACCGGGCTGCGGAACTCGGCTACATCGACGAAGTCATCGACCCGGCCGACACCCGGCCCAAACTGGTCCAAGCCTTGCGCATGTTGCGCACCAAGCGGGACACCAATCCGCCCAAGAAACACGGCAATATACCTTTATAATGCAAATGAAAGAGATGGATCATCATGTCATGGGATTATGTGTTTGAATTGATTAAGAGCATTTTACTCACCCAAACCGGCATTCCGCACTTTACCGGCAAGGAACTGCTGATGCTGTTGATTGCCTTCTTTTTTCTTTACCTGGCCGTGGCCAAAGGCTATGAGCCGTTGCTGCTGGTGCCCATCGGATTCGGCATTTTTCTAGTCAATTTTCCATTGGTACCCCTTATGGGATTTTCCGAGAACGGCACGCCGGAATTGATCCGGGCTTTCTACAAATACGGCGTGGAATGGGAGATCATCCCTTGTGTGATCTTTCTGGGTTTGGGGGCCATGACCGATTTCGGACCGTTGATCGCCAATCCAAAAACTCTGCTCATCGGCGCCGGCGCCCAACTGGGGGTCTTCATTACCTATATCGGCACCTTGTTTTTCGGTTTCACCCTGAAGGAAGCGGCTTCCGTGGGCATCATTGGTGGTGCCGACGGACCCACCACCATTTACCTTACTTCAAAACTGGCGCCTCATTTGCTGGGGGCCAACGCCCTGGCCGCCTATTCCTACATGGCCATGGTGCCCCTGATCCAGCCCCCGATAATGCGCCTGATGACCACCCCCGAACAGCGCCGCATCCGCATGCGTCAGTTGCGGCCGGTTTCCGCACGGGAAAAACTGCTTTTCCCACTGGTAGCTACCATACTCATTGTTCTACTGATTCCGGCAGTGGCCCCCCTGATGGGCATGTTCATGTTCGGCAATTTCATGCGCGAATGCCTAGTGGTCAAACGGTTGACCGACACAGCCCAGAATGCCCTGATGAACATCGTCACCATTTTCCTGGGTATCTCCGTGGGCGCTACCATGCAGGCCGAAGTGTTCCTGAACTGGAAGCCCCTGTTCATTTTCGGCTTTGGTCTGTTCGATTTTGTGGTGTGCACCTTCGGCGGGATTCTCACCGTGCATATCATGAATATTTTCCTGAAGGAGAAAATCAATCCCCTGATCGGATCTGCCGGGGTTTCAGCCGTGCCCATGTCGGCCAGGGTCTCCCATGTGGAGGGGTTGCGGGCGGACCCGAGTAATTGGCTGCTGATGCATGCCATGGGGCCTAATCTGGCCGGTGTGATCGGATCAGCCGCCGCCGCCGGCATGTTCATCGCCATGTTTCAATAATTAAAGGAGGAGCGATGCGATCTAAAAAATATGTGCAATGGCCGGCGGTCATGATCCTGGCAGTGATCATGATGGGATCTGTTCCTTCAGCGTGGGCCGCCTTTGGTGAAGACCCTGAAAAGCCGAAACCGGAATTCACCCGGAAAGGGGAAGATATAAACGCCCGTTTGATTCCAAGAGGTAAAAGTTTGAGCGTGCTGATTCATTTCCGGGCGGCAGGAGCCGCATTGAATGAGGTTGAAGTCGCGGATTTTGCTGAAGGCGAGGAACCGGATGTGGATTTAAAGGATTTCCGCTCCGGCTTTTTCAAGATGCGGCTGGTCACACCGACTCCGGGTGCCGAGGCCCACCTGACAATCTCATCTGCCTATTTCAATTCTTCCACCCAATTGTGGGGCGGAAATCCGAAGCAAAAAGCTTCCTGGAAGGATTGCCGGGCCGACAACAAAAGCCTGCCGGATAGGGTGAACGAGCTGACCATAACGGTACAGGACGGCGGTTCGCTGGATGCCGATGGAGCGGTCAACGGAAAAATCGAGATTTATACAGGACCCCATGATTCCTTTTGGGGCTATGCCATCGGTACTTTGTTCATTCGTTTTTTCGGTGTTTTTATCGTGCTGGGGGTTTTACAATTGGGCATGTTGATTTCAGGAGCGGTTTTCCAGCGTTTGGAAAGCCGCAACCAGCAGACTGCGGCAGCAAGCATTCCTGCTGAAATTTTGTCGGAAAAGGAACCGGTTCCTGGATTCCGGATAGAAGAGCACCAGACACCGCCGGCAATCGATCCCGGTGTTTCAGGGGAAGTGGCGGCAGCCATAGCCCTGGCCCTGCACTTGCATGGCGAGTCTCAAAACCGGCAACAATCCGTCGGGGCCAAGCCCCAGACAACAGGGCCCAGCCAGGCCGGCCCATCCCCTTGGTCCATGTTCGGCCGGGGCGCACTCATGGCCGACCGTTTAAGGACCTTTGACCGAATTCATTTTCAACCTGCGAGGACAAGCAAATGAGCCGATATACTTTTACCATCAACGAACAATCCTTTGACGTGGAAATCCAGTCTGTCCAGGGCGGCACAGCCCGTGTGACGGTGAATCATGTGCCCTATACGGTGACCATGGCCGGCGGTGCAAGGGCGGCGGCGGCCCCCACCAGAATCCAGTCCATGGCGGCCGCCCCCATTCGGGTGCAACCCACTGCTGCTCCGACTCCGGCCGCAACCCGGGTTCGTAGCGGACCTGCCCCGGCTGTTCCAGCTAAAGCCGCTGCGCCGAGTGCCTCCGGCGCCGGGACCATTACCGCCCAAATCCCAGGCAAAATCATCAATGTGGGTGTAAATGTGGGCGACCAGGTGGCCCCTGGTCAGGTGGTGGCCATCATGGAGGCTATGAAAATGGAGAATAATATTTTAAGCCCCATATCCGGCATGGTCAAGGATGTGCGCGTGAGCAAGGACATGGACGTGGCCACCGGGGATGTGCTCATGATCATTGCCTGATTTCAGGATGGTTTCCTGCGGATGACGCGAACGGTTCGCTTGGTACTTTCATCCGGCGGTTCCCGCAGCGGATTGCGAGCCGGCGGGGTCAGGGAGTTTTGCCGGAAGGAGCATTCCAGGCGGGGGCATTTCAGGCCCGGCGTGTTGCTACCTTCCACCATGAATTCGATCAGGAAAGGATTATTGCATTCCGGGCAGCTCAGGCGGTAGGGCTTCTGCCGGCTGATAAAACTGCAACCAGCATTGGAGCAGGCAAAATAGGGGATTTTTTCCGCGCTGGTTTTTAGAAGGATTTTGCCTAGGGCGCAAAGCGGACAGGGGATGGCGATTTTGTTTTGAAACGCCAGAATTCTTTCTGCGATGACAGCGTCGGGCATACGCTTGCCAGGTTGGATGGAGTAATCCATCGGTCCGGAATCAGCCTTGACCCAGGCTGATTCCGGAGCTTGGAGCGGAGCGCCTTCGTTTTCCAAATCCAGCTCTTCATCCGAAAGAAATAGATCGTCTTCTGCTTCTATCTCATTTTGATCTTCAACAGATTCCGCGGGCGGCCGTCCGGCCAGGCTTTCATCTTTGACCCGCAACCCGTCCATAAGGATGTTCATCAGCGGCATGTTGATTTCATTGACAGTTTTTTTGACTTCCTTTTCAATCTCGATGATCGGTTCCTCCCAACTGATGATCCGATAGGCGGCTTCCAGATTCTTGAGCTGCCCGGTTTCTGCCGCGATCAGCCGACCTTTCAAAAGATACAAGAAACCCATTTCATCGTTTTTTGAAGTGATTTTCAAGGTGCAGGAAGTCTCCTCCATTTCCGACATCTGTAGAAATGCTGAAAGACTGAGTCCTTTGATGCGGCCTTCTAGGTTGCTGCCCATTGAGTTGATTCCTCCGGAATGATGCAAAAAATAGCATAATCAACAGTGGGATTGCAACTGATAGCACCTCACCATCTTTCATTTCAATCCAGATTATGCTACAAAAAGCCCATTAGCCGGATTCGACGCGAGGGTCGAGCAAATTTTTCTCCAGAATTTCAATCCTGAAACGAAAGCAGCGCCCATGAGCCAGGAGCGCAAACATCAGCAAGGTTGCCGGGAAGTGCTGCCCGGTGTTTTCCAGATCCGATTGCCCCTGCCCGGCAAAAAACCCGGTCCGGTGAATGCCTATCTATTCAAGGGCGTAAACATTTCCCTTTTGGATACCGGAACATTTCAAACCACGGCGAATCTGAGGGCCGCCCTGCATGAGCTCCAATGCGATTTTGCCGATATCCACCAGGTCGTTATCACCCATGGCCATGTGGATCATTATGGCGCGGCCAATCGCATTATTCGTCAGAAAGACAGCAAGGCCTTGGTGGGCGTCCATCCTGCGGATAAGCGCCGGATAGAAACCGGTGCCGAAGCTTCCCGGAAAACCTACCACCGCTTCATTTCCCTGATGGGGGTGCCCTTGGGTTATCGCCTGGGCATCCGGCTGATGAGCCGGGTCTTTCGCTCCATGGCCGAGGACTGCCGGGTTCATTTCGCGTTGAATGACGGGGATAAAATTCAACTGGGCGATTATACGGCCACGGTCATTGCCACGCCGGGCCATTCCAAGGGGTCGGTCTGTCTGTACCTGGAAAAGGAAAACGTGCTTTTTTCCGGCGATCATATCTTGGGACATATCACGCCCAATGCCTTTGTGATGCTGGAGCGCGACGAGGAATTGCCCCGGCGCAGCAGTCAGGCGGAATATTATGCGTCCGTGGCCAAGATTGAAAACCTTTCGCCGGCCCTGATTTTTCCGGCCCATGGTCCCCGCGTCGATGACATCATGGGCATTGCCGCCGGCTATCGCCGCAGTTTCCTTGTGCGCCAGCAGCGTATTTTAGCCATTGTGGCGGCAGGACCCAAAACCGTTTATCAGATCGTCTGCGGCGTATTTCCGGAACTGGGCGGTAAACGCATTGTCCTGGATGTTTTCCTGGCGGTTTCGGAAGTGTATACCCATCTCCAGATCCTGTGCTCAGACGGCCGGGTGCGCATGGAGCGGGAGAGAAACCGGTTGTTTTTTCAATTTCAACCTTCAGCGCGTTAGGAGACCACCATGATTAAACAAATTCTGGTACCCATCGATGGATCAGAGCATGCCTTAAAGCCATTGTCCATTGCCGATGATCTGGCGGCCCGGTACGGCGCTGGTTTGACGGTATTATCGGTGATCGAAAAACCCGATGCAGGTTCAAAGGAAGCGATAGAGAGTTTTATCGAAAGCGAGTATCCCAAGTCTGAAAAGATGACGGTGGCGGCTTATTTGAGCAAACTGGCCGAGAAAACCATCCAGGAAACTATGGAAAAGGCCAGGGTGAAATCCGGTGTTCAAACGGTTATCCTGAGCGGTGATCCGGCTGCAACAATCATCGACTATGTCAAAGCCAATGAAATCGACATGGTGGTCATGAGCAGTCGTGGGAAAAGCAAGATCAGTCAATTTTTAGTGGGCAGCGTCACTTATAAAGTCAGCCGTTCCATCGAGTGTTCCTGCGCCATCATTCGTTGAGAGTTGTTATGGCATCAGCTTTGAGCGGATCAGCCGGATGATATGGTCCAGCTCGTCTTCGCCGGCATGGGAAAAATCCAAGCGGTTGTTGCGCAGATAGGGCTGGAGGAATTGTCCGATATCGGCCGTGATCCCGCCGTATTGACCCATAAAAGCCATAAGCCTGGCCTGGACGCTGAAAATTTTTTGTTCAAACGGTTTGAGGATGAGGTAAGCATCGATTTGTTTCAGCATGGCTTCACGATCTTCCGGAAGCCGGCCGTTGATTTGCAACAGGTTGGCGGCGCTGTCGCTCACAAATTCCGTCTTGCAGCCGGTTTCTTCCACTAGTATGCGGATTTCCCGGACCAGGTCGGTTTCCGAAGCTTCGATAAAGGCACCGCTCTGGGCGGCTGCTTCCAGGGGCGTGCGCGGAAAGATTTCAAGGGAACGCAGGCGCACATAGTCCGGCGCCATGCGGGTGAGCACTGCGGCCGTATCTCGGGCATGGATTTCCGACCATTGTTTGCCGCCCAGGCCGGGCATGACATACACCGAGCAGGAAAGCCCGGCTTCTCTGGTTTTCAAACCAGCCTCAATATGCTCACTTGCACAGACGCCTTTGTCCATGAACTTCAGAACAGTGTCGCAGCCGGATTCCAGGCCGAAATGAATGCGATCCAAGCCGGCCAGACGCAATTCCAGAAGTTCGGCCGGGGAACGGAGCTTTGCCGCAGTCTGGGTGCGGCCATAGATGGTGAAGCGCAGCAAGGATGGAAATTGCGCTTTGATGTGATGGATGGTCCGGATCAGGAACTCAGGCGGGAGAATCAGCCCGTCAGCATCTCCCAGAAAACAAGTCTGACCGCCGGCCTTGCGCCAGGTCAAGATATGCTGGAAACTGTCCGCGAGGGTTGGTTTATCCTTGAACCAGGTCAGGAACCAGGCCAAACGCGGGTCCAAATCTTCAGGCAGGTCGGCCGCATCCTCCGTTTCCGGATTTTCCGGTGATGAAGTTTCCCGGGCTGCATGGATTCGTTCCAACAAGTCCTGAACTTGGGCCTCCGGATCACCCATGGCAAAACCCGGGATGATCCCGTGGTCCAGAAGCAGGTCATCGATTTGTTTGGCTCGCTGGATGTCTTCCAGTACATCCTCCTGGCTCCTTCGGTTGAAACGCGCCCCCAGTTTATACACCGGGCAGAATTTGCAGCGGTTCCAATGGCAGTTGCGCGTCAGCCGGAAGGTCAGACTGTAGTTTTCCGTGGGCGGGCGGATGGAGCAGATTTCAAAAGGCTCAATGGCGGCAAGGGCAGGGGGCATGGAAAAGACCTTTTTCTATGTGAAACTTTATGTGAAACTCCGACCTTGATCATCGTTTCGGCCGAATCGCGGCTGGAAGCCGCTCCCACAAAGGAGGATGGCCGAATGGATGATCAAGGCTGAACCCCATCATTTATTGCCTGCAACCGAAAATCCAAACGGAATTTTCAGATTGAAAATGATATCCGGTGCATCATCACCAAAGCCGAAATAAATACGCGGGCTGACCAATACCCGGCTGATTTTAAAACCGAAGCCGAAATTAAACATGGTAATTGCTGTTTCGTTTATGGGTATTGATCCGATATTATAAATATATTCTCCGTCAAAAGAATAGGAATAATCAAGCCCGACCAGATAGGAAATGGATTCTCCGATGGAACCGGTGAGGCCGAGTTCCACTTGCAGTTCGCTGCCTGGTTTGACTTTTTTAAGCAATTGACCATAAAGTTTTTTTTCACTTTCTCAGTCAGATTATAGGAGTATTGTAGGTTGCAGAAGGGGGTAACAGGGTTGAAGCGTTTACTTATAGTTACTCCGCCGATATAGGAATTGTAACCCCTGCTTGTGGCAATTTCCTCTTGAGGGTCTAATTCATAAGGGCTTTTGCCGCCTTTAAATCGGTATCCCAGGATGAAATTCACCAAAGGTATATCCTCATTGGATTCTGTTATTTGAATTTTGGTGGCGACAAGTATGTCCCCCAAGTCGCTGACTTGGTCATCTCCGTCATATTCATAGCGATAGTTTTTGTATACGAAAGGGATATTTGTGAACAATGAGATCCGGTTGATTGGAGTGTAACTGATCAATAATGAATTTTCAATCTCTATACGATCGACTTCCTGGGGCTTTGAAAGGCGAGCGTAATAGTAATCGTAATAGTTAAGGAATGGATAATCCGACTCAGGCTTGGTGTCACGGTCAAAAAGTAATTGACAATTATATTCAAATCCAAGCACACCTGCTTCCGTGGGTGTGTATACAAATCCGATTCCGGCCAGCAGGTCTTTATTCTCCATTGATAAGGCGATTGAAGAATAAAGCATCAATAAGATAGTCCAAATCAGTTTTTTCATTTTTGCCTTTCCTGAATTCTTAAGTTGTTTTTCATTTCCGGCATAAAATCCTCACAAATCATGGTTCTGGATCTGGGTCAATATGGTTTCAGGTTTGAAGTCCTGGATAGCGACCCCGACGCTGATAATGGACAGAATCGCTCCCATCTCATATGAACAGTTACCATTGCGCTGGCAAGTCATTTTTTGCTTGAAACAGAAAATCCAAACGGAATTTTCAGATTGAACATGAAATCCGGTGAATCATCGGTCATACCAAAGGAGATACGGGGACTGATCAGTACTCGACTAATCTTGAATCCGGCACCGAGATTGATCAAGGCGATCACTTGCCCATCATCAAACGGTAGTGATCCGGTGACATAGTTATAGTCAGATTCTGAACTATAATAATATTTTCTTTTGAAACAATTTGTATAATCGATGCCGGCCAGATATGAAATGGTTTCTGAAATCGAACCGGTTAGGCCTAGTTCCAACTTCAATTCACTACCCGGTCTCATTTCTTTAACAAAATAATGATGATAATCAAAGCCGGTTTTTTCGTTCAGATGATAAGAATACTGAAGGTGGCAAAATGGCGTGACCGGATCAAAGTTTTTGCTGATGGCTATTCCTCCGATTATTGACTGATAACCCCGACCTGTTTTTTGGATTCCATGAAAATATGAGCCTTGTCCTGTGTTAATGCGGTATTCCAGCAGAAAGTTCACCAATGGCAAGATGTTATTCGGTTCTGTTACTTGTATTTTCATACCGACTTTAATGTCTCCAAACCAGAATTCTGATAGATAATCATAATGATAGTTGTATCTATAATCATCAATTGCATACACACAGGGAATATTTGTGAATAGAGAAACTCGGTTAACCGGATTGAAGCCGATTAGAAACGCATTTTCGATTTCTCCCCGATTTATTCTATTTCGTGAATTGGACTCTTTATAAAAATTGTCGAGCAGACGATCATGATAATATCGGAACTGCAAATTATATTCGCCCCCCAAAATACCGCCTTCCACCGGTGTATACGGAAATCCGATCCCGGCCAGCAGGTCGGTATTCTCCATGGATAGGGCGGTTGCAGGGCAAAGCATCAAGACAATGATCCAGATCAGTTTTTTCATTTTTGCCTTTCCTGAATTTCTGAGTTTTTTTGGTCAAAAAAATTCACAAATCATGAATAGGTATGTCCGTCAACTTGGTTTTTAGGGGAGGGGAATCGATTTTTTTCCGACCCCGATTCCGATAGCGACCCCGACCCCGATGATGGACGGAATCTTCTCAGTCCTATAGCCCCTAAGAATCAGTCGACTTGTGAGTAAAAATGGTTCATCTCTTCCATGCCGCCTCTCGGGGTCGGGGTCGCTATCGGAATCGGTATCGAGTTTTTTTTTGATCCTGCTCCCCGATATAAAAGGCCGGTCATTCCCCGTCATTTAATTTAATGAATAGGGACTACCAAGATCCGGCTGATTATGGTAAGAGCCGGTTATCCAAATCAGGATGAAAGGGTTGTTATGCCGTCGGAAAAGAAGCACATCGCCCGGGCCGCGGGCATTCTGGGTTTTGCCACGATTCTGTCCCGGATCATGGGCATGGTGCGGGATATGGTGGTCTCCCGCCTGTTCGGGGCCGGTATGGCAACGGATGCCTTCTTTGCTGCTTTTCAGATTCCCAACATGCTGCGCCGGTTTTTTGCCGAGGGGGCCCTGACCTCTGCCTTTGTTCCGATTTTTTCCGAATGCTACACCCAGAAAGGGGAGCAATCAGCCCGTGAGCTGGCCAATACCTGCTTCACCCTTTTGACCATGATCATGGCCGGGGTGACCATAATCGGGATTCTGCTTTCACCCTATATCGTCACCATCATGTTTCCCGGCTTCCGCAGCGACCCTGCCAAATTCGGCCTCACGGTCTTGTTGAACCGCCTCATGTTCCCGTATATCTTTTTTGTAAGCCTGGTGGCCCTTTGCATGGGTATCCTGAATACCGTCCGGCATTTTTTTACCCCGGCCATTTCCACGGTATTTCTCAATCTTTCCATGATCGCCTGCGCGCTTTTGTTGCACACTCATTTTGCCATACCCATCCTGGCCCTGGCCGTGGGAGTGCTCCTGGGAGGCTGCCTGCAATTGTTGCTGCAATTGCCCACCCTTTACCAAAAAGGCTTTCCCATCCGTTTCCGCTTTGATCCCCGGCATCCGGCGGTGCGGCGCATCGCCCTGCTCATGGGCCCCTCCGTATTCGGCGTGGGCGTGTATTATCTGAATTTGACCGTCAGCAATATCCTGGCCTCCCTCCTGCCACAGGGGAGTGTGTCCTATCTTTACTATGCCCAGCGACTGTTCGAATTCCCCCAGGGCATTTTCACGGTTTCCCTGGCCCAGGCAGTGCTGCCTTCCATGAGTCGCCAGGCCAGTAGCGGGGATATGGCGGCTTTCAAGGAATCCTTGTCCTTTGGCCTTAAATTGGTGCTGTTCATCACCATTCCGGCCACTGTGGGGCTCATGGTCTGTTCAACCCCGATTTTCAGCCTGCTGTTCATGGACGGCGCTTTTGACTATGAGAAAACCCTGCGATCGGCCGAAGCGCTTTTTGCATATGCCGCAGGACTAACCCTGGTGGCCATGGTGCGCATCCTGGTGGCGGCTTTTTACTCTCTGAAGGATACTAGGACACCGGTGAAGATCGCTTTTGCTGCCTTCATTTTGAATGCCTTGTTCGGCCTGGCTCTGATGGGTCCCCTGAAACACACTGGACTGGCCTTGGCTTCTAGTCTTTCGGCCTTGTGCAACATGATCATGTTGATTTGGTACCTGCGGCGGAAAATCGGCCCTTTCGGCGGTCGGGCGGCCCTAACCACAGGAATCAAAGCGTT
This sequence comes from Desulfosudis oleivorans, assembly GCA_020723325.1. Taxonomy (GTDB): domain Bacteria; phylum Desulfobacterota; class Desulfobacteria; order Desulfobacterales; family SURF-7; genus DYJD01. Next base: position 94,859 of record DYJD01000010.1, read on the forward strand.
GATGGCCTCTTTGCCCATGGGGCTGGCCGCATATTATGGAACTGGTTTGGCGGATTGGTCACTGACAGGTCATAAACTGCAAAAAGCCGGCATACTGCTGGCCACTATTGCCATCAGCGCCGGCCTTTTTTTTGTTGCAGCCCAGCTCCTTCGTTGCGAAGAAGCCCGGGAGATCACGCGGCAAGTAAAAAAACGTCTGGGTTGATCTACTCTTATTTGGTGGGTACGTTCTCGTCTTTTACTCTGGCAAGCTCGCTTTCGTCTTCGATGACGTCTTCACCGTCGGGCGCGACGGAGATGATATGGGCCTTATTCAGAATGACGACTTTGGTTCCTCCCTGGGCGGTTACGCCATAAAGAGTGATAAAGGGGTTTTTGCCTTTAACGAACATGTCGCTGAGCCGATCAATAGGCTCGCATTCGCCTTTAAGGTTTATTTTGCCTCTATATCGAACACCATTGGTCGCTTCAATGATGACGTTTACATTCCTTTTGTATTGCTTCATCGTCAACCTCCCTGAGCACGAATGATATAGACGGCGTTCAAAGCATTTTTTCGCGGTAAAGTATATTCAAGGGGCGATGAAGTGTCAATGTTAATCATCGATAATTGTCAATTCAAGGGGCGTTTTGCACAGCATTTCACCGCCGGAAGCCGTTACCCGCACCGGACATTCCAGGCGCATGCCGCCAACCCCGGGCACATTGATCACCAGGGCCGCCACTTCCACCACATTTTCCTGCAGGACCACATCCCGGAACTCGTCGCTGTTCACGATGGCCGGGTACCATTCATGGCCGATCACTCCCAGGCCATGACCGAAAGCCGGCAGGGTGTAGGCTGCGTAGCCGGAAGCACTGACGCTTTCATTGGCCGCCTGCCAGACCTGGCCCACGGTATTGCCGGCTTTGAATGCGGAAATCAGGATTTCAGCGGCACGCACATAGGCCTCGGCCAGTTTGCGCTGTTCCGGGCTCGGCTGGCCGATGATGTAGTTATGGGACAGATCGGAATAATATTGCTTGTAAGTGGGGTGCATATCAATCAGAATGTTTTCCCCGCGCTGCACGATTTTTTCCGAGGGTGGCGTGCACCCGCCCATGTTGTACCAGGTGCGATGGCCTGAGGCGATCTCGTTGGAGCCGGTCACGGGCCAATGAAATTCACTACCCAGCCTGCGCATCTCCAGCTCACCGATGCCGGCGATCTCCATCTCGCTGATGCCCACATACAGGGCCTCCCTGGTGCGTTCCTGGGCCGCGTCGGCAATGGCCGCGGCCTGGCGCATGAGCTTGATTTCTCCGGGCTCCTTGACAAAGGTGACCTCATCCATCAGATCCAGGGCGTCCACGAATTTGGCCTGGGGCAATTGTTCCTTCAGATAAGCGTATTCCGTGGCGAACAGATACCCGGCAATCAGGCGCGGGGAATGGCCCAGTTCAACGCCGATGACGCCTTTTTCAAAACCTTGGGCCTTGATTTGCCGGACCGTGGTTTCCCAAAGCTCCATGCCGGGCAGGGGCGCGCACGGCACGATTTCGGCAAGCCAGGAATCATCCTTGATGCGTTCGGCATCCATCACCAGGGTGTTCAAACCCACATAACCGTCCTTTGACACCTGTGCCACGCTGCGCCAGGGCACAAAAGCGCCGGCAATGTAATTGGTGCTGACCCCGCGGGTGCCCAGGAACAGGTCAAGGCCCCGTTTGGCCATGGCGTCTCGGATTTTTTGAATGCGGCCGGGGTAATCAATATGAATGTTCATGTTTCCTCCTTGCGGATGGGATTGGCCAGCAGGCCGGTTAAAATCAGTTCAAGCCCTTCGTCGAACATCTGTTGGGTCAGGTCCGGATCGGATTTGACATAGGTTTTAATGATGAGCATGACATAAACCGAATAAAGCAATTCGGCCACATGCTCCACATTTATGGGGCGAAAGATTTTTTGCTCCACACCTTTTTGCAGGATGGCTTTGATCAAGGCTATGGAAGCTGTGTCAATATCCGGAAAACGCTGCTTGCGGGGCGACAAAGGGAAAATGGTGGGATCATTGATCAGAAGCTTGCGCAAATCCTTGTCTGCAGCCAGATAGCCATACCCCTTGCGGCCCATGATGAGGAATTGCTCGATGACATCTTCTGTTTGTTCGACCGCATCGAATACTTTGTGCTGCCAGCGGCGGATGGCGTGGGCCACGGCTTTTTCGTATAAATCCAGTTTATCCTTGACATAGCGGTACAGGGTTCCTGTGGCCATGTCCAGTTCCGCAGCGATGTCTTCCATGCGGGCGCGGCGCAGGCCGTAGCGCGCGAACACTTTCAGGGCAGCCTCAAAAATTTGTTCCGGTGTGGTCTTTTTTGCCATAATTCAAAATGAAAATATGAAAATATGAATTAATTTTTCATTTTTTCATATCAGGGATGATGATGGTTGTCAAGGCATGAATTAATACATGGAACACGGCTTGATAGATCCGCGGATCTTCAGATGCCCGCGGGCCGGCCACGTTCAATGTCCGGACGCCGCTTTCCGCCAGCCATTCCTGCAGCAGAGCGGCGGCATGTTCCAAGGCTAGTTTGTTGAGATTGAGATGCAGACAGGGCTTGCAATGCTTCAGGGCCAGGGTTTCCGTGAGTTTGGAACCGCCCAGGAGTTTACCGTGGGAAACGATCAGGGTGGCGTCGGCATCCAGGACGTTTTGTTCAGTGCGTTTGGGATATGAAGTGGTGGGCATTTCCCTGAGCTTGTATCGGGCAGGCAAGGGGCCGGCCTCGGTCCGACGACCCTTGGGGATCGAGCCGCCATGGGGGATTCCCAGATGAATGGCGGCATCCAGACCGGCCTGGTCTGCGCCGGTCTGACCGCCGGAAATGATTTTTTTCAGCACAGGGATTTGTCCTTTTAGGCCTTGTCAACGCTTCAACCGAATCGCGGCTGGAAGCCGCTCCCACCATGGAGGGCGATCGTAGCTAGGATCAAGGCCATCCGTTGGTTTTTTCGATTTCACCAATTTTTCATGATTAATTCATTTTCGCTTCATTGCTCCTATGCATAATCGCCTCAGAGGTCAAGGGGTTTTGCGGCCAGATCAAAGGCGTTTGGTTTTCGGGGTCGGGGTCGCTATCGGTATCGGGGTCGAGGTGATAGTCGATTAAACAAGTCAAAGCTCTTAAGGAGGAAGAAACATGATCGGCAATTTCGGAAAATGGTTATGCATGGCACTTATGGTTCTGGCGTTTGCCGGGCAGGGATATGCGGAAAGTCCCGGCGATCAAACGCTTTCACCGTATTTTTATATTGAAAACGGTGATCCTTTGGTGGATCGCTTCCCATTGAAAAAGACGGAGGTGGTGGTGGGTATAAACGGCGTCATCGCTGATGTGACCGTGACCCAGCAGTATGTCAATGACGGCATCCGGCCCATCAACGCCCGTTATATCTTTCCAGCCTCCACCAGGGCCGCGGTGCACGGCATGACCATGAAAATCGGCGACAAGCTCATCCGGGCCAAAATCAAGGAGCGCGAGGCGGCCCAGCAGGAATTTCAGCAAGCCCAAAAAGAAGGTAAAAGCGCTTCGCTGCTCAACCAGCAGCGGCCCAATGTGTTCAGCATGAACCTCACCAACATTCTGCCCAAGGACGTGGTGGAAATTGAATTGCGTTATACGGAATTGCTGATTCCCACCAGCAACATCTATCAGTTCGTCTATCCCACGGTGGTGGGGCCGCGCTATTCCAGCCAGAAAGAAGCAGAAGCACCGGAAACGGATCAATGGGTCAAGAATCCGTATTTGAAAGCCGGTGAGGAAGCCAAAAGCGCCTTTCACATGGCCGTGCAGATCTCCACCGGGCTGGCCATTCAGGAAGTCACCTGTCCCTCCCATGAAACCGAAACCATATGGGAGAGCGATTCCATGGTAAAAATCATGCTGGCGGACGGGGCGCCCTTTGGCGGCAACCGGGATTTCATCCTGAACTATCGCCTGGCAGGTCAAAAAATTCAAACCGGTCTGCTACTGTACGAGGGCCGGGAAGAGAATTTCTTTCTGCTGATGGTACAGCCGCCGGAACGGGTGCAGCCGGCCGACATCCCGCCCCGGGAATACATTTTTGTGGTGGATGTGTCCGGCTCCATGCGCGGTTTTCCGTTGAATACCGCCAAGACGCTCCTGAAACAGCTCATCGGTCAGCTCAAGGAAACGGAAAAATTCAATGTGATCCTCTTTGCCGGTGGTTCCCAAGTCATGGCGCCGGCCTCTGTTCAGGCTAATACAACCAACATTGACAAGGCGCTGCGCCTTTTGGACAATGAGCAAGGCTGCGGCGGAACGGAATTGCTGGCCGGGCTGGAACGCGGATTCGCCTTGCCCAGGGATGAGGCCTTTTCCCGCACTGTTTTGGTCATTACCGACGGTTTCATCGAGGCGGAAAAGAAAGTGTTTGAACAAATTCAGGCCAATTTGAACCGCACCAATGTTTTTTCCTTCGGAATCGGTACCAGCGTGAACCGCTACCTCATCGAGGGTATGGCCAAGGCCGGCCAGGGCGAGCCCTTTGTAGTGACCACTCCGGAGGAAGCGCCGGTTGCGGCCAAGCGTTTCCTGGAATATGTGCAGGCCCCGGTCCTTACCAATATTGCGGTGGCCTATGAAGGCTTTGACGCCTATGATGTGGAACCCATCCGGATTCCGGATCTTTTTGCCCAGCGGCCCCTGGTGGTTTTCGGCAAATATCACGGCCGACCCGGCGGTGTCGTTTCCCTGCGCGGCATGGGCGGCGCCGGTGCCTTTGAACGTATTTTCAATGTTGCGGAAAGCCGGCCTGCGGACCAAAACAGGGCCCTGCGCTATCTCTGGGCCAGAACCCGCATCGCGCGTCTTTCCGATGCCCGTTTTCGCGGAAATCCCGAGGCAGACACCAAGGCCCAGGTAACCTCCCTGGGGTTGACCTATAATCTCCTCACCCAAAATACCGCCTTCATCGCTGTTACGGAAGAAATCCGCAATACCCTGGAGCCGGTCCAGGGTGTGGATCAGCCGCTGCCCTTGCCCCAGCATGTGTCCAATTTAGCTGTGGGCGGCGGGGTGGCCAATGTCCCGGAACCGGAATTGATGCTGGTGCTGGGCGCCATGCTGCTCCTGGTATTGCGGAATTCGCTGAAAATTTATCAGAACCGGCCGGGCAGGGGAACGGCATGCAAATGAGCACCTCTTTGGAAAAAAGCCGGCCTGCTCTGATCCAGGAACTGGTCTTTGCATTGCTGATCCTCGCCATGGGGATGGGTCTGAAATATCACTACAGCCGGGCGAGCAGTGGGGCCCTGGATTGGATCCTGGGCCCCACTGCAAAACTGGTGGAGGTCATCAGCGGGCACACCTTTGAAAGGGAAACCGGCGCCGGCTATGTCCGCGCGGATAAAACCATCATCATCGCGCCGGCTTGCGCCGGCGTGAATTTCATGATCACGGCTTTCTTTATAACGGCTTTTACAGGTTTTCACAGGCGCAAAGGCATCCGGCCACAAATTCAATGGCTGGGGACGAGTCTGGCAGCGGCATATATTCTGACCATTGTGGTGAATGCTGTGAGAATTCAGGTGACCGTTGGGCTGTATGAAGCCCATATCCATTATGGCCCATTGACGCCGGAAAGGCTCCATCGGCTGGCGGGTTGTGTGATCTATCTGTCGGCCTTAGCCGTGTTCTATTGGGGTGTTGAAAAAATCACCCGGCCGGCTGTGAAGTCGCCCTCCACCGGATTCGGCCGAACCATGGCGGCCGGCAAGTACCCGGCCCTTATCAGCTTGCTTCCGCTGGTTTGCTATGGCCTGATCACCATAATTATTCCTGTCCTGAATGGCGCTTTCCAGAAGAACGGCCGGCTGCTTGCGGAACATTGCGCAACGCTCTTTTTGGTTTCAGGCGTTGTTTTTTTACTGGTCTTTTTGATAAGATCCATGACATTGCGACTCGCTCGACCAAGACAAACCCCAAAACCCTAGGGAACCTAAGCAATGAAAGCAAAGATCCTGATCGTGGAAGATGAGCCGGCCATTGCCGATGCCATCCAATACGCCCTTGAAACCGAAGGGTTCGACACCATCCGGCGTTCTTCCGGTTCCGAAGTGCCGTTTTTGCTGGCCAAGGAATCCATTCGGCTGATCCTGCTGGACATCGGCTTGCCGGATATCAGCGGTTTGGAGCTGTGCAAGCACATCCGCAAAACCCATGACACCCCGATCATTTTTCTCACTGCTCGCACCGAGGAGATCGATCGGGTGGTGGGGCTGGAAATCGGGGCGGATGATTATATCACCAAACCTTTCAGCCCCCGGGAGCTGACCGCCAGAGTGAAAGCCGTGCTGCGACGCACGGAGCATTTCCACGCTGATGCGCCGGCCAATCCGGATTTCCAGGTGAACGAGTCCAAATGCCGGATCACCTATTGCGGCCGGGACCTGGATTTGTCCCGCTACGAATACCGCATCCTGCAAACTTTTCTGTCACGGCCGGGTCATGTTTTCACCCGCAATCAATTGATGGATCTGGCCTGGGAGGAACCGGAAGCCAGCATGGACCGCACGGTGGACGCCCATATTAAAAACATCCGCGCCAAGCTCAAAGCCATCCGGCCGGACCTGGATCCCATTCTCACCCACCGCGGCGTGGGCTATTCCTTAAAAGAGGGTTTATGAAACTCGGTGCGCGTATTTTTTTCTGCTATCTGCTGATTTTCTGCGCCTGCTTTTACTACCCCATCGACTGGACCCTGGGGACCTTGCGCATCCGCTATCTGGAAGGGGTGGAAGATCCTTTGGTGGATCAGGCCAATATATTGGCGGCCGTGGTGGGCAACGAAATGGAGCGGGGGGTCTTTCATCCCGGTAACCTTGCTCAGATCTTTAGAGATGTTTATAGCCGCTCCTTGCAGGCCGATATTTATAACTTCAAGAAGACCTCGGTGGATATACGGGTTTATATCACCGATCAAGCCGGTCTGGTGGTTTTTGATTCGGAAAACAAGGCCAACATGGGCCGGGATTTTTCCAAGTGGCGGGATGTGCGCTTGACCCTGGACGGCAAATACGGCGCCCGCACAACCCAAAGAAATAAGGCTGAGCCGACATCTTCCGTGCTGTATGTGGCCGCGCCCATCCGGGTGCACGGCGAGCCGGCCGGGGTTTTGACCGTGGCCAAGCCCACAACCAACATCAATAATTTTTTAAGCAGCGCCAAGCCCCGGATTTCCATGAAGGGTGCGGTCTCATTGCTGATAGCGGCGGTTTTGAGCCTGCTGGCATCCGTTTGGCTAACCCGGCCCATCAAGCGCCTGACTCAATATGCCCATAGTATCCGGGAGGGCCGGCGCGCGGATTTCCCCAAGCTGGACCGCAGCGAGATCGGCGAAATGGGCGAGGCCCTGCGCAAGATGCAGGAAGCCCTGGAAGGCAAGCGCTATATTGAGGAGTATGTTCAAACCCTCACCCATGAACTCAAGAGCCCGCTTTCCGCCATCCGCGGGGCTGCTGAACTGCTGGAAGAAGACATGGAGCCGGCCCAGCGGGACCGTTTTCTATCCAACATCCGCAACGAGACCAACCGGATTCAGAATCTGGTGGAGCGCTTGCTGGAGCTGGCCTACTTGGAAAATCTGAAAATGCTGCCCAAGCAGGAAAAGATATCCCTTGGGGCCATGCTCAATACCGTTGTGGAAAGCAAACAGCCCCTGTTGACCCGCAAGGAAATCAATCTCACAATCCAAATGGAGGCGGATATAAATCTAAAGGGCGACCCTTTCCTGCTTCACCAGGCCATTGCCAATATCCTGCAGAATGCCGTGGACTTCAGCCCGCAGCAGGGCCGTATAGTTATTTGCATGCAACCTGATGGGAATCGGATTGTCATACAGGTGGACGACCAGGGGCCGGGAATTCCGGACTATGCTGTGGAGAAAGTTTTTGAGAAATTCTTTTCCCTGGAGCGGCCCGGCACTGGCAAGAAGAGTACCGGTTTAGGCTTGAATTTTGTCCGGGAGGTGATGCATCTCCATCAGGGTGAAGTACTGCTGCAAAAGCAATCCCAGGGCGGATTGCGCGCTACACTGATACTACCCAATGATCAATAGTGAGGGTTCAGGGGGTGGTATGTGGTTTTTTCGGGGTCGGTATCGGTATCGGGGTCGGCATCGAAAATTATTTCCCTTTTAAAGCACCGCTAAAGCAGATGGTTCATGATAGAAAGAGCCCTGATTTGTAAGATTATTTGGCATCTCGACCCCGATACCGATAGCGACCCCGACCCCGAAAACCCAAAATGGATTGACCTGAAAAAAGGTTTGACAACTATACCGTCTGGACGGTATAGGCTTTTGAAATTGATACCACGAAAAGAAAGGTATGGCTCATGAGAGGTAAAACAGATACCCGCAAAAAGATTCTGGATGCAGCCTCGACGGTGGTTCTGCGTGACGGAGCGCCGGGTCTGACTCTGGAACAGGTGGCCAAGGAGGCGGGGGTCAGCAAGGGCGGCTTGCTCTATCATTTCCCTTCCAAGGAGGCCTTGCTGCGGGGAATGGTCGAAAGGGTGATCGCAGATTTCGAGGGCGGGGTGCTGGAGCGCGTTGCCGCTGATCCGGCCAAGAAAGGGCGCTTTTTGCGGGCCTATCTTTCCGAGGTGGCGGCGTCGGCGGAATCCGGCTCGCCTCAGGAGCGGCGCATCCGTTTGCAGAGCGCCTTGATCGCGGCGGTGGCGGTGGACAAGCGGCTGCTGGACCCCCTGCGGGAACGGTATAAGATTTACCAGGAATTTGTGGAAAAGGACGGGGTCGATGCTGTCCAGGCAACCATCATCCGGGTTGTGGCCGATGCCATGTGGCTGGCGTCCTTGTTCGACATGCCCTCTTTGAGCGCGGAAATGCAGACCAAGGTTTTGCAATATCTTTATACCATGTCACACGGACGGAAAAAGGAGAATCCATGAAAGCAAATCGCATTGGGAAAATGGTTTTTCCTGAAACCATGACCCGCAGGGATTTTGTAAAATACAGTTCTTCAGCCGCAGTGGGGTTGTGGTCCATGGCCAATCTTAGCAGCTGCAGCTTTTTGAAACCATCCCTGGTAAAAGAAGGTTACCGGGCCTGCATTCATCAGAATGGTATTTTATCAGTACCAGGGTTGAAGGCAAGTCAGATTTTTGAGAGCAGTACGATAAACGGCATCCAGTTTAAGAACCGCATCATCCGTTCCGGAACCGTATTGGGATTAGGGGATAAAGCGGGCCGCCCCACACCTGATTCCATTGCAAAGCATGTGGCCCTGGCCCAAGGCGGTGTCGGCGCCATCATCACCGAGGGCATAGCGGTCCGCCATGATGGGATTCATATCGGCATTAATCCCTTGTGGTTTGATGACGACGAGGACATTGCGGATTATCAGAACTTGACCGCGGCGGTTCATGAACACAACACCTCCATCATCATGCAGGTCTTTCATGCCGGACGGCAGACGCGTTCGCTGGTCACAGGCGCACCGACCATCGCGCCGTCAGCCATCCGGGATGGTTTTTATGTGGAAGACATGCCCAAGGAGTTGACTGAAATCGGCATCGAAACAGTCATCGAGAATTTCGTTTCCGCCATCGAACGGGCCAGAAAAGCGCAATTCGACGGAGTGCAATTGATGGCCGGTCATGGTTACCTGTTATCGGAATTCCTGTCGCCATCCATGAATCGCCGTGAGGATCGCTGGGGTGGTTCAACCGAAAACCGTTTCCGGATTATCCGGGAAATCTATACAAAAGCACGGCAACGCGTGGGCACTTTCCCGATTTTGATCAAAATGAATGCCTACGATTTTCAGAATGATGGCATGCGCTTGGATGAATCCATCCGGATTGCCGGACTGCTTGAAGAAGTCGGATGCGATGCCATCGAGATTTCCTGCGGTGTCATGGAAGATGGTTTCGCCACCATCCGTATACCGGAATTGCTCACCGGCCCCATTTCCGAATACAGTTTCAGATTAAGGGATAAACCTTTTATCATCAAGGAAATGATGGCCTCCATGCTGCCGCTGGTCGTGACGCTGCATGAGCCGATCTATAATTACAATGTTTGTGCCGCCGGAGAGATCAAAAAGCATGTCCGTATTCCGGTGATCGTGGTAGGCGGAATCCGGGACATGGAGGATATCCAAAGGATTATCGCGTTCAATATGGCGGATTATGTGGCCATGAGCCGACCCTTTCTCATCGAGCCTGATATCGTCAACAGCTTTAAAGAGGGGCAGCAACCGGCATCGGAATGCGTTTCCTGTGGCATGTGCATGTTTTGTCTGGATCAGATGCCGGTTGAGTGCCATCGGGACTTGCTGTAACGCGCCATTTCAATTTCTAAAACTTGGGCGCTTGCATGGGAATCGGCGGTGGATTGACTATATTTGAGTTGGAGTGATCAGCGATCGAATTGGAGGAGTAAATTAGAAACAGCACATCACCAACCCTCAGACAACAAGCGATCTATAGAACTGTTCCGTTTTTGGTTTCCTACAAAAACAGTATAGTATAAACAATTCAATATTTTATTGACAAGCTACTGGTTTTTAGATTTAGTGAGAATCACTTAATTGCTTTGCGGCCATTCATTCACTTCCATCAATCCATAGACTTGTTTATAGTGATAGAAGTGTCACGGACAGGAAACATTCTCTCATGCTTGAGAAGGTAATCGGAGAGCTGTCTGCACGCTGTTGGAAAAAGAAGGCAAGGAGGAAATTTATGGGACAGATTAAATGGTTGGTAATTCTGTTGTGCTGCCTTTCAGCATCCTCAATGGTGAACGCAGCGGAGATCAAAGATTCGGAGTCCGCCTCGCATGGGACGGATGCGGCCTCTCACACGATTGTCGCCACATACGACTTTCCGGGGTTCAAAGTCATCCAATTTGATCTGCCGGTATTATCGGTATATTCGTATCTGCTGGTCAGCGATGGCGAAGCCCTCATGGTGGATCCGCTTAGAGACATTTTCACCTATCTGGAAACTGCCAAAAAGGAGAATGTCACCATAAAAGGAGTTTATCTTACCCATTCCCATGCGGATTTTATCGCAGGTCATACGGAAATGGTTAAGGCGCTTGGGTGCTCGATTTATCAGAGTAAAAAAAGTGGGGTATCCTATCAAATCGAAGCATTGAAAGATGGATCAACGCTTACCATCGGCAACTCCCTGATTAAATTTATAGATACACCTGGACATACACCGGACGGCATGTGCGCTCTGGTTTTTCCCAAAGGAAAAACCGATGTGCCTGAAATGATGTTCACTGGAGATGTGCTGTTTGTGGGCAGTGTGGGGCGTCCGGATTTGATGGGCGGTTCCATCTCGGCAGCATGGCTGGCGTCTGCCATGTTCGATTCGTGGACAAACAAACTCTCCAAATTGAATGATGCTGTCAAGATATTTCCTGCTCATGGCGCTGGATCCCTGTGCGGCGCACATCTAAGCGATGAACCGTCATCAACCATCGGCAAAGAAAAGGCGTCCAATCCCTATTTAAAATACACCAAACGGAGTGAGTTTATCACTGCGCTGCTGGATGGAATTCCTGAAGCACCCCAGTATTTCAAGCACAATGCCCGCATGAACCAGGAAGGGCCGCCGCTCATAGACTGGCATGCTCCCATTCCGGTTGAAATCAAAGCGGATAAAAATCTGACCGATCCCCAAAAATACTATATGGCGGATATACGGGACGCAAAGCGCTATGCCGAAGGCCATATTCCCAATTCCGTGAATATCGGACTTCGGGGACGTTTGGAAACATGGACCGGTATCATGGTTCCGTGGGGGGCCGACCTGGTGCTGTGCGGCGGCCCGGCGGAACTTAAAGAAGCCTTGTACCGTCTCCATCGGGTGGGGTACAAGGCCGGCACCATTGCACCTGAAACCTGGAAAAAAGCGAATCTGCCGGTAATTGCAGGCCAGCCGATTTCACCTCGCGAACTCTATGATCTCATGCGAAGAGGTGAGGCTCCCGTGATTGTGGATGTCCGGCTTCCGGCAGAGTGGATGGCATTGCGAATCAGCACCATTCTCAATATGCCACTGACTCATCTGGCAGAGCTCTCGGCCCAGCTTGATCCTGCGGAACCGGTTGTCACGGTTTGCAACTCCGCCTATCGCTCCAGCATGGCCGCTGGAATTCTGGAGCGCAACGGATTTAAAAAACCACGAAACCTTGAAGGCGGCAGCGAGGCATGGATCAAAGCCGGATTTCCGGTGTTTGAAGGCGTAAAAGCAGACAAGGGAGCGGTGGCGGCTCCAAAACGGCAGGTCAGTCTTCCAGAACGGATTTCGGCTTCGGAACTTAAGCGCATGATGATGGATCTTCCTGGAACGTTTGAAATGGCAGACATCAGACCCCCGGAGCATTTCAGAGATTACAGCCTTCCCGGCTCCAAAAATGTTGATATTGCCGATCTGATTGACAATGCGGCGTATCTTGCCGGTTCAATCCCCTTGGTTATTGTGGATCGGGATGGCTCCATCGCCATGAGTGTCGGCGGTATTTTGTCCCAGAAAACCAAGCGTCCCATAAAGGTTTTATACGGCGGGCTTGAAAGCTACTGGGCGGAAACCCATGAGAGTTTCGGAATCCTACCGTCATCTCTGAAATCAATTGCTCCTTCAGTTCAAACACCCGCAAAACCGGCCGCTCCGGTGCCGCAGTCTCCGGAACAGCCTCCTGCAAATCAGCCTCAGGCGCCGAAAAAGAAGAGCGCAGGCTGCTGACAGAGAAAGGAGAGATCCCCATGTCATCTGGAAATCAGAAACCATACAGCAATCCCTATCTTGCTGGGGTGTTTCTCGGTGTGGTTCTGCTGGCGTCTTTTTTGCTTCTCGGGGCCGGACTCGGAGCGTCGTCGGGTATTGCCCGGCTCGGCGCGTTCTTATCCGGACTCATCTTGCCGACGCATACCTTTTCTTCGGAATATTTCGGCGCGTGGGGTGAAAAACCCCTGCATTACTACCTGGTATTTATGCTCCTAGGGGTGTTTCTGGGAGGATTGTTTTCTGCAATTCTGTCCCGGCGGGTGCAAAAATCGGTTGTTGAAAAAGGCAATGCGATTTCATCCAAAATCCGTCTGATATATGCCCTGACCGGCGGAATCCTGGTGGGTTTTGCCAGCCGTCTTGCCGGAGGCTGTACGTCGGGTCAGGCCTTGACCGGAGGCGCGCTGCTCCTGACCGGCAGTCTGATCTTTCTGATCTGCGTTTTTGCAGGGGGGTATGCCGCGGCGTACTTTGTAAGGAGGCAATGGCATGATTAGGACATTTTATGGCACAGATACCCTGAATTCACCGGCGGCGTTTTTTATTGCATTGACAATCGGTTTTTTCTTCGGACTGACGCTTGAACGCGCAGGATTTGGAAGCTCCCGACGGCTTGCCGGCATTTTTTATTTCAAAGATATGGCGGTTCTCAAAGTGATGTTCACGGCTCTGCTAACCGCAATGATCGGGTTGTCGTTTTGTATCGGGCTGGGGGTGATTGATCCCTCAACCGAGATCTATTTTATGAAAACCTACTACGGCGCATACATTATTGCCGGTCTGATATTCGGGGTGGGATTTGTCATGAGCGGCTGGTGCCCGGGAACCGCGACCGTCGGCATGGCATCTGGAAAACTGGATGCCGTTGTGTTTCTTGCCGGTTCGGTCCTTGGCAGCATTTTTTTTAATGAACTGTTTTCGATTGTGAAACCTTTAGTCACATGGGGACAAAGCACCCAGCAGAATATGGGCCAGGAGGGACTGGCTTTTGTCTATAATAGTCTGGGCATGTCAAAATCTGCATTCGGGTTTTTATTCACGCTGATCGCTGTCGTCTGCTTCTGGGGATCGGAATATATTGAACAACAACATTCGGATGAAATAGGGAAAACCGGCTATTTCAACACTCCGTTTTTACGAGCCTTCAGCCTGATTCTGATGGTGAGCGCAGGTGGTTTGTTTGTGCTGGATGGCAGCGTAAATGCTGAAAAGCACAAAGCGGTTTCATCATCGTATGGGTTGCATATGTCTGAAAAAGCCCTTCTAAGGGATGTCGCCTCTGCTGTCGATCATGTGGAACCCGAAGAACTGGCAGACTATCTTTCTAATCAAGACCCGGCTGTGATCGCCGTGGATGTTCGTCCGGCAAAGGAATTCAATGCCTTTCATATCCGGGGCGCATTCAATGCTGAACTGCCGGATCTGCCTCAGTTTGTCCAACACCATACGGATAAACGGATGATTGTGCTGTATTCCAATGGCATGACACATCCGGCACAAGCAAGAGATTCTCTGGCCCGCATGGGATTTAGAAATGTGTATCTGCTGACGAACGGCTTGGGCGGATTTATCGAGCGCTGTCTAAAACCGGTTTCTCTCCGCAAAGAACCCATGCCGGAGAATAGCATCCGGCAAATCAACTTGTGGCGCGCCTATTTCTATTCATTCGACAATGCTCGGCCTTCTGTCATCGGATCGAATCCGTCGGCTGACAGCGCCAAATTTTCGGATATGCCGCCTTTTCTGCCGGGATTTGTGGATGCCGACTGGCTGGCGGTGCTTATGGAAAAACCGGGTTTGAAGATGATTGATTTCAGAGATCAGCCGGAATACAATACCAATCATATCTCCGGCTCATATGCCATGTCGATAGAGAATTTCAGAGGGGTTCTGGATGGTGTGCCCTCTATGCTGATGCCCGCCAACGTGATTGCCGCCAGGCTGTCGCTGATGGGTATAGAGCCTGTTTTCAGATTTTCACAAAAGAGGCGATAATAAGCGACATAACCCTTGCCATAATCGTTCTGTAACACCTCTTTGATAAAGATCTTCTACCCTGATTTCTTTACTTTGACTCAAATCTTGAAAAAATCTGTTCTCAAGGTGCTGTGCAAAGATATCATCGGTTATAATAACCCCGAGCTCGAAATTGAGTCTGAAACTTCTGATATCTGCATTTGCAGAGCCGACTATCCCCCAGGCGCCGTCAACGGCAAGCGACTTGGAATGAAGCATGGAAGCTTGATATTCAAATATTCGGACACCTGCATGAATCAGTTTGGGATAGTAAGAACGGGCCGCTAATCCGACAATTGCGATATCGGTCCTTTCCGGAACAAGCATCCGAACATCTACGCCCCTTACGGCAGCGCTTATCAGCGCTTGCAGGGTGGGTTCATCCGGAATGAAATAAGGGGTTGACAGGTAGCAGCATTTTTGTGCCGAGGTAATTCCTGAAAAGTAAACAAGGCTGCTTGCATTATATTTCTGATCAGGACCGCTTGGCACAACTGCTACAACAGATGCCCCTTGTTCATAAATAGCCGATGGTTCTGGGCAAGGCAGAGTCTCGTCGGTAGCAAATTTCCAGTCTTCCTTAAAAATTTGCGAAAGATCGTATACGGCTGGACCCCTTACTGCCAAATGCGTGTCACGGAAATGGGTTATGGTTTTTTTTCTCCATTTTCGCCCTGAGTATTCATTGCCCATGTTCATTCCGCCGGTAAAACCTATTTTTCCATCTATAATAATAATTTTTCGATGGTTTCGCAGATGCACCGACCATCGCTTTTTTAATGGATTGACAGGGAGGAAGGGTTCTGCCCGTCCACCCGCTGCCCTGATCTCGGATAGACGCTTTTTATCGATACCCAGGGAGCCAATGGCATCGTATAACAGCAGAACTTCAATACCCTTGCTTGCTTTTGCCGCAAGAAGATCTAAAAAGTGGCGACCGGTTTCATCGTTGCTGATAATATAGTATTCAGCCCATATGGATTGTTTCGCTTCCTCTATAGCCTGCTCGATTTGATCGAAGGCATTCTTGTTTTCTGTGAGCAGATCGACCGAGTTTCCAGTGGTCGGCAGAAGCCCTGTTAGTGCCGAAGAGAGGTGTAAAACAGAACCTTGGTCTTTGATGGAGTTAACACCAATTCTTGCTGTCATTGCCTTACGCACTGCCTCCGCTGTCAGGCGTTTTCTCCGGGTCGTTGATTTTATGCTCGGATTTGCAAAAAGAAGGTATGAAAACGCGCCTATTCCTGGAAAGGCAATTATCGCAAATATCCACGCAAGCGTGCCCTCTACACCATGTCCACGCGAAATCGCGCGGAAAATGGCATAAAAATCCAAGGCAATAATAAATATGCTGATGTCTAAAAAAAAGTTTAACATTATCCGCTTGTCATGATTTGCACTATGCCGGCTGCGGCATTTTCAGCTCCGTAAAGATTGACAGAAAAATTTGCGACCGGTCTTGCGGATAGTTGCTTCTCCAAGTCCGCGGCAAGATCTTGAACGGTGCTCTTTTTTTCCGTCAGGCTGATGAAACCGAAGCCGGCATCGTTCAACCGCTGCAGATGAAGTTCCTGCTCGTGGTCCTGCATGCCCCGCAGGATTACGACCGAAGGAACAGCGGCAAATAGCACGTCCGTCAGGCTGTTGTAGCCGCCGTAAATGAGGGCGGCTTTGGAGCAGAGCAGTGAACGAAAATATTCTTCTCCGATGGGCCTGATATGACAAAAGGGCAAGTCTTGAAATAAATCCCTGACAAGTTGTTGTTGGTCCTGGTCTTCACCGAAGCCGATATAGATATGCCAGTTGCCGAAACCGGAGCCGATCTGTTTTACGGCCTGGGCCAGGTTGGGCAAGAATGACAGGGTGTCGGAACTGATCCAGGGAATGGAAACCGTGACGGCAGGGTCGGCTGCTCCATAAGGCGGATTCCAGGCTTGCCAGTACCGGCTTTCGGATAACCGCGAAACATAACCGGTTTCCATGGGCCGGATTCCAAAGCGCGCCTGGATGGACTGCAATTGCTCATGGCCAAGCACGGCAACATCCCCGTACCATAAAACGGCCTGGTAGTAATCCCGGAATAAGTCAAGGGCCAAGTCCGACCAGAGGCCGGGCACATGGCCCACAATGCCCCGGATTCCCAGCACCCATTTGGTGCCCAGGTCCCTTGAAACCTGCAAGGCCCCGCGCAATTCCTTGTGTTTGCCCTGGGGCAGGTGGTCGCTGAGCACACAGCGGGGGCGATACAGATCCACCAATTGCCGCAGCATCTCTGTTCGAAAAGCGCCAAGCTCCGCATCCGGGATGTTGGCGGCACCGGGGCGGCCCTTGGAAATCCCTTGAGTAACCTGGGTCTCATAAGCCGGCAGCTTGATCCAGTCCAGGGGTGCCGGGCCGATCAGGTCGGCGATTTGCCTTGAGCCGGAAACCAAGAGGATTTTGAGGTCCGGAAACAGCCGGCGGCAGGCCATGCCGATGGCCACACTGCGGCTCACATGTCCGAGGCCGCGGCCGTCATGGGCGTAAATAAGCAGATCCAGGTGGGGCAGGGGCATGAATTGCTCCTCCATAAAATTTTCTATCTTGGTCCTTATTTCAACCGATAAAAATTAAAATCCGAATGACTAAATCCGAAATCCGAAACAAATTCAAATTTATAATAAGCAAATAATCAAAACAATAAAACAATTATCCCATAGCCATCCAGTTTGCTAAGGCTGTTTAATTTGAATTTTGGAAATTCGAATTTGTTTCGTATTTCGATATTCGGATTTCGGATTTTTGGCTCTTCAGTTACCACCTTTTCCCCCAGCCCATGCTATTTTCCTTAACTTCTCTTCCATGATACCGTAATTCCTGTCCAGGTCATGCTCCCTGCGGATATAAGCCATGGCTGCCGTGCCCATTTCGCGGCGCAGCCCTGGATCGGCGATCAGGCTCAGCAGGGCCTGATCAAAGGGTTCCGCTGCCGGCAAGGGGGTCAGGAATCCGGTTCGATTGTGTTGCACGGCTTGGGGCACGCCGGCATTGTCAAAAGCCACCACCGGCAGACCGCAGGACTGGGCCTCCAGATACACCATTCCCAGGGATTCGTCTATACCTGGAAAAGCGAATACATCCGCGGCGCTGTAATAGTGTTGTAGTTCCGCCCGTGGGACCAGGCCGGTGAAAATGGTTTGCCCAGGGAGGCGGCTGTCCGCCAGTTGTCTCAAGGCCGCCTTTTCCCGGCCGTCACCCACGATTACAAGCTTGAGCTTCTGCCCCTGGTTGCTCAGCCGGCCGCAGGCCTGGATGACCCAGGCCAGACCGTCGGCTTTTACACCGGGCCGGAACATGGCCACGGACAGGACCACCGGGGTTTCCCCGACCTGCCACCGGCCACGGAGTCGGGTGCGCCAATTGTCATCAAAACAGAAATCGCCGGGCTTTATCCCAGGCGCCACATAGGTGATGCGCTCCTCTGGTAAAAGGCGTTTTAAATTGAGCAGATCGATTTTTTTATTGGTGAAAACATGATCCGCTTTGGTAAGGGCGCGGCGGTTCAGATAGAAGCCCGGGGCTGTTTTCAGGCTTTTTTTTCTTTTGGTGGCGTAAATCCCCTGGAAGATGACATAGGGGATATGCAGGCCGGCGGCGGATGGACCCAGCAAGTCCGGGGCCTTGTGATAGGAGTGATAGGTGAACCACAGGTCCGGCTTTTGTAATGGAAGACGCCGGCGAAGTTTTTGATGCTCCCGCAGCAATACCGGCAACAGCCATGGTTTCCAGTAAATCCAGCGGCAGCGCAGACGACTGGGAATTATAACCGTATGCTTGCGCCGCTCTAGATAATCCACAATGCCCGCGGCCGTCATCTGGTCGCCGGAAGGATTGTGGTGGTCCAGGGGCTTAAAGGGCGCATAAAAGCAAATGTTCATATTTATACATTCTTTGGAGTGCGGCGACTTGTCGCCGCTTTCAGCAAGCAGTGCACCGCTTCAATTCTGGAAAAAGCGCAGACAAGTCTGCGCACTCCGAAAAAGGCATCGACCAGGAAAATATCCCAGTCCTGGGGGGGTGTCAATCTTTCGGAACAAGGGGATTTTGAAACCTGCAAAATTGTGCTACGATGGCGCGACATTCATGGCGCCCGGAAAACAAGTCAGAGTTTGGTCTGAAATCTATTCCCCCTAACCCTAGTGAGGCTGGATGGATCGACAAAATATTCTGGTGGTTGACGATGATGAAATGGTGCTGGAGGTGATCCAGCGGGGACTGCAAACCGACGGCCATACGGTTTTCACAGCCGCCAGCGGTGAAGCCGGTCTGCAGATTCTGCGCAAACGTGAAGCGGCCCTGGTGATCAGCGATCAAAAAATGGGGGGCATGTCCGGCATTGAGTTCCTGAAACAGGTTAAGATCAATTATCCGGACATTCTCACCATCATGATGACCGGCTATGCGGATCTGGAAACCGCCATGGAGGCCATCAATACCTCCGGCGTTTATAAATTCCTGGTCAAGCCCCTGAATATATATGACCTGCGGATCACGGTCAGGCGCGCCCTGGAAACCCGGCGTCTGATGAAGGAAAGGGACCTGCTGCTGAATACCATCAAAAGCCATGAGGCCAGATTACAGGAACTGGAGAAAAAAAGTCCGGGCATAACCAGGGTGGAACGGGATGGGGATGGCAATGTTGTGTTGAACCTGGATGAATCCTGAACAATTATCGGGGGTGGTATCGGTATCGAGGTCGCAATCGAATCCACAACTGGAATCGATACCGATAGCGATAGCGACCCCGACCCTGAATTAAATATAAAGCGGGCAAATCGTCTTATCCGGAGCGCGGCGTGGCATCCTTTCAGCTATATACCGGCAACCGTTTGGAAAAATTGGTGGAGATCCTGGCCGAAACCATCCGCAGACCCCTGTCTTCCCCCTTTCAGCCCGAAGTGATTGTGGTGCAAAGTTCGGGCATGGCCCGTTGGGTGTCCATGGCCGTGGCCCGCCGGCTTGGAATCTGCGCCAACACCCGTTTCTACTACCCCAATGAATTTGTTTCCGAAATCCTGGGCGGGGTTTTGGGGCAGGGCTCTGCAGGGGATTGGTTTGAACCGGAAATCATGACCTTTCGGATCATGCGCTTGCTGCCGGACCTGTTGACCGAACCCGGCTTTGAATCCCTGGGTCGATATCTCGGCGGGGACAGGGCGCCGGTCAAACTTCTGCAATTGTCCGGCCGCATTGCCGATTTGTTTGATCAATATACCCTGTTCCGGCCGGAAATGATTTTCCTTTGGGAAGCCGGCCGGGAGGACCACTGGCAGGCGGTTTTGTGGCGCGCCCTGGCCCGGCAAGCCCAGGGCCTTCATCGACCGGCCATGCTCAAAAAGGTTCAGGAAGTCATTGGATCCGGTTCATGCCCATGCGGGCAGATACCGGCGCGCATCTCGGTCTTCGGCATCTCGGCGTTGCCGCGCTTTCATGTGGATGTGCTGGCTGCCGTGGCCCGGACAGCGGAAGTCAACCTGTTCGTGATGAATCCTTGTGCCGAATACTGGGGGGATTTGCCCAGTCCCGGGGAAGTCAAACGGGCCGCGGCCAGGGCCCTGCGTGAAAACATCCCCCGGGAATTGCTGTATCTTGACCAGGGCAATTCCCTCCTGGCCGGGCTGGGCACCCTGGGCCGCGATTTCATGGAGCTGCTGCAAGCCCATGAAATCGAACAACAGGCTTTTTTTCAAGAGCCGGGGGAGGATTCCCTGCTGCACTGTATCCAGTCCGACATCCTATATCTCCGCCCTCCGGCTGCCGACCCGGCCCAGGCCAAAAGGGAAATCCGGGCCGGGGATGACTCCATCCGCGTTCATGCCTGCCACAGCCCCATGCGGGAAATCGAAGTCCTGTATGATCATCTGCTGGACTGGTTCCAGCAGGACCCGGACTTGGTCCCCGGCGACATCCTGGTGATGATGCCGGATATCGAAACTTATGCGCCGTATATCCAGGCTGTGCTGGATACCCCCGAAGAAGAGCGGCGCCGCATTCCCTACAGCATTGCCGATCGCAGCCTGCAAGCGGAAAGCGCGCTGATCAACACTTTTATGGACCTGCTTGACCTGTTGAAAAGCCGTTTCACTCTTGGGGAAGTCATGGCCGTGCTGGAATGCGAAGCGGTGCGCAATTGCTTTGATCTGGATGAAAGGGATTACAACCTGATCCTGAAATGGGTCCGGGAAACCAATATCCGCTGGGGCCTGAACGGACGCCACCGCGCTGCTTTGGGTTTGCCGGCAACCATGGAAAACACCTGGCAGGCCGGCTTGGAAAGAATGCTGCTGGGTTATGCCATGGCCGGTGAAGGCCGGCATTTGTTCGCCGGCCGTCTGCCCTATGACCCATTGGAGGGCGAAGCTGCCCTGGCCCTTGGAAAACTGGCCGAATTCATGGCTGTGCTGGCCCGGACTGCGCAAAATTTTTCCCATTCCAAAACATTGGCGCAATGGTCCGCGGCCTTGGCCGACCTGTTGGATGCGGTCTTCCGCAGCGCTGATGAAGGCGAAAGCGGGATTCAGTCCCTTCGGGAGCAGGTTCTGGCCCTGGAAGAGCTTGCCCGCTTGTCCGGCTTTGACCAGTCCGTGCCGTTGGAGGTAATCCAGCAGCATCTGTTGGAACAGTTCGGCAAAAAAGGCTTTGGCTTCGGCTTCATCACCGGCGGCGTAACCTTTTGCGCCATGGTGCCCATGCGCAGCATCCCTTTCAAGATCATCTGCCTGTTGGGCATGGACCACAATGCTTACCCCCGGGAAAACCGGCGGATCAGTTTTGACCTCATGGCGGCTGCGCCCAAGCCTGGGGACCGCTCCCGCCGCCATGACGACCAGTATCTTTTCCTGGAGGCCCTGGTATCAGCCAGGCAGCGCCTGTATATCAGCCATGTGGGCCAGAGCATTCAGGACAACAGCTTGTCACCGCCCTCGGTTTTGGTGAGCGCGCTTATGGATTATATCCGTCTGGGGTTTTACCGGCCGGATGATGCCCAACTGGAACAGATTCATATCCACCAGCGCTTGCAGCCTTTCAGCCCGGCCTATTTTTCAGACCCATGGGAACAATCCGGAAACAGCCAAGCCCGCCGGTTGTTCAGCTATTCCCTGGAAAACAAGACCGCGGCCGCCACCCTGCTTTCCCAACGCAAAGCCAGGCGGCCGTTTTTGACCCATGAGCTGCCCCCGGCCGGGGAGAATTTCCGTTCCATCACCCTGGCGGAATTGTGCCGATTCTTTGTGAATCCGGCCCGCTACTGGATGCAGGAGCGCCTGGGCATTGTTTTGGAGGTTGGCGAAGAGGTTTTGGAGGAGCGCGAGCCTTTTGCAATCCAGGGACTGTCACGCTATTTGATGGAGCAGGAAATGCTGGCAGCCGCCTTGGGCGGCGGGTCGGCCATGGAAATCAAGGCGGTCAAGCGCGCAGCCGGAGAATTGCCCCATGGGACCGTGGGGGAATGCCGGTTTGAAAAACTGGCCGGCGCTGCCGATGAATTCGCCCAAAAGGTCCTGAATTTTACCGATGGGGCAATCCTGCCGCGCCTGCCGGTGGACTTGGACCTGGCCGGCTTCCGCCTTACCGGGCAATTGGACGATATTTTTGGCCGGTATCTGCTGCGCTGTCGTTACGCCCGCATAAAGCCAGGGGACATTCTGTCTGCCTGGATCAGCCATTTGATTTTGAATCTGCTCCGCCCCCAGGATTATCCCCACACCACCATGCTGTTGGGACTCAAGGGCACCAGCCGCTCCCAGAGCCGGCCCTGGACCTGGACTTTTTCAGAGGTTGCCGACAGTCGCGGCCTTTTGCAAAGCCTGCTTACGATCTACTGGGAAGGATTGCGCAGGCCCCTGCCTTTTTTTCCATTGGCCGCCATGGCATATATGGAGGCCGTAATGGATCAGAAAAAAAACCAAGCCCAGGCCCTGGACCGGGCCCAGGCCGCATGGGAAGGGGGTGAATACAAAACCGGCGAGAAAAACGAGCCCTATTTTCAGCGCTGTTTCGGTGACCAGGTCGTGCTGGACGAGGCCTTCACCCACTTGACCCACAAGATTCTGCAACCCCTTTACGCGCACCTGACGGAAAAACCTTGTGATGAAGAGTTTTGATATATTCGCGAGCCCTCTCAGCGGCACCTGTTTAATCGAGGCCAATGCCGGAACCGGAAAAACCTATACCATAACCGGCCTGGTGATCCGGCTACTTTTGGAAAAGGAGTTGAGCATTGATCGCATTCTGGTGGTGACTTTCACGGAAGCAGCCACCGCTGAATTAAAGAGCCGCATCCGGGAACGTTTGCGGGCGGCCCGTACGGCTTTGACCACCGGGGCAGCCACAGACCCTTTTCTTGCGGCCCTGGCAACGCGGTACGGCAGTGATGCCCGGGCCGGGCAGCGCCTGGAGGACGCCATCCGGGGATTTGACCAGGCCGCCATTTTCACCATTCACGGTTTTTGTCTGCGCATGCTGGCCGAGCATGCCTTTGAAAGCGGTTTTTTATTCAATACGGAATTATCCCCGGATACGGAAAAGCTGAAGCTGGAAGTAACCGAAGACTACTGGCGCCGGGAAATCTATCCAGCCGGCCCCCTGTTCGTCAATTATCTTCTCAACCGGAGGATCACACCGGAGATCCTTCTGAAACCACTGGGCCGCCATTTGATTCATCCGCGCTTGCGCCTTGAGCCTGAGGTGGAACCGGCCCTTCAGACCCAGGACGGGGAAAAGGCCTTTGAAGCCGCCCTGACAGCCGTGGCCGCGGCTTGGCAAGCGGAACGGGAAAAATTGCGGGAGCTCCTGCTTACCGACAAAAGCCTAAACCGGAATGTATTGCGCCCCGGCAAGGTCAGGCGTCTGATCGCTCAAATGGACCGCCTGTGCCGCACCCTGCCCAAAGATCCGGATATATCCGCCCTCATCGACAATTTTACCACCGCGGCCATGGCCAAAGCTGTCAAAAAAAATCAGTCCCCGCCGGAATCGGTTTTTTTTCGGCAGTGCGATGACCTGGCACGCTGTTGTGAAGATTTGCAGAACCGGTTCCAGCAACGTTTGATCGCTCTCAAAACCGGCTTGTTGCACTATTTGCGGAAGGAACTGGACCAGCGCAAGCGGGAAAAAAATATCCGTGGTTTTGACGATCTCCTGTCCCACCTGCACCGGGCGCTCACGAGTCCCAAGGGCGCCGACCTGGCTGCAGCCGTACGGCGGACCTATGGTGCGGCCCTGATCGACGAATTTCAGGATACGGATTTGCTTCAATACGGCATTTTCAACCGTATTTTCCAGCACGAGGACGGTCTGCTGTTTCTCATCGGTGATCCCAAACAAGCCATCTACGGGTTCCGGGGGGCGGATATTTTCGCTTACCTGGAAGCGGCCGGCAAGGTCAAGGCCCGCTATACCTTGACGGAAAACTGGCGTTCGGACCCGGCCCTGATCCAGGTCCTGAATACGGTTTTTCAAGAGCCGGCCTTTCCCTTTGTTTTTAAAGACATCCGGTTTGAAGCCAGCCGGGTTCCCAGGGACAAGCAGGAATCCGAAACCCTGAAGGAAGCCGGGCGTTGCGAACAGCCTTTGCGGATCTGGTTTTTGGATCCGGGGCCGGATGCCAAGCCCCTTGCTAAAACCGCGGCCCGGCCCCGGATCATCCAGGCCGTGGCCGGCGAGATCGCCCGGCTGTTGTCCTGGTCCCGGCAGGGTTTGATTACCTTGGGCCAGGGGCCCCTGGAACCCGGCCACGTGGCCGTGCTGGTGCGCCGCAACGAGGAAGCTGTTCTGATCAAGGCGGCCCTGGCCGACCGCGGCATTCCGGCCGTGGTCTACAACAGCGGCAATATTTTTGAAACCCAGGAGGCTTTTGAAATGGAGCTGCTGCTGCGCGGCCTGCTTTTCCACGACAATCCCAAGGTTTTGAAAGCAGCCATGACCACCGACCTTTACGGTTTGAGCGCGGATGAAGTGGCTGAGATGGAAGCAAACGAAAGCCTCTGGGAAGAACGGGTGGCGGCCTTTAAGCACTACCATGGGATCTGGCAGCGGGAAGGATTCATGCGCATGTTTCGGCAGTGCCTGCGCGCGGAAAAAATGCGCTTGCGGCTTATGGAATTGCCTGATGGTGAGCGCCGCAATACCAATGTGGCTCAATTGGCCGAGATTCTCCACCAGGAAAGCCTTGTCCGGCACGACGGCCTGGAGGGATTGTTGCAATGGTTCGCCCGCCGGCGGGGGCCCGGACAGGCTGAGCAGGAGGAGCATCAGCTCCGGCTGGAGAGCGATGCCCAGGCTGTCAAGCTGATCACCATGCACAAAAGCAAAGGCCTGGAATTTCCCATTGTGTTTTGTCCGTTTACCTGGGACGGGTCCGGCTTGGGCCAGGGCGCGGACTGCTTCAGTTTTCATGACCCGGGCCGGAACAATGAACTGGTCCTGGATTTGAACCCGGCGGCCGGGTCGCCCAATCAGGCTGCGGCGGAAAGAGAACTGTTGGCGGAAAATCTGCGGCTTTTCTACGTGGCCCTTACCCGGGCCAAAAACCGCTGCTATCTGGTGTGGGGTCGTTTGCGGGATGCCCAGACATCCGCGCCGGCCCATGTGCTGCATCATCAGGCAGCTTCCGGGCCGGAGGAGGCCATGGCCGCCCACCGGGAAAAAGCTCCGGCAAATGCCGGGGATGCTCTATGGACCGACCTTAAGGGCCTGGCAGCCAAAGCCCAAAATCAAATCAAGATCGAAAAGATGCCGGAAGAATGGGCGCCGTTTACATGGCAAGGGCATGCGAAAAATTTGGCAATGACCTGTCGCGATTTTACCGGAACCATCCGGCGCGAATTCCGCATCGCCAGTTTTTCCGGCTTTGTACACCGTCATCCCCATGCTGCTGAAGCAGCGGATCGGGATGCGCTGCTCACTCCAATGGGTCCGGAGACGGTGGATTCGGCCCACGGGTCATCCGGTTCCATGGATATATTCACCTTTCCCAAAGGGGCCAGACCCGGTACGTGCCTGCACGGGATTTTTGAACGGCTCGATTTTTCGGCCGATGATCCGGTGCGCATTAAGAATCTGGTGGAGGAGCAATTAAAAGCTTTTTGTTTTGATCCTGGTTTTGAACCGGCTGTCACCCGCATGGTTCAGAACGTTCTCGCTGTTCCCCTGGATGCCGGTGCGCCGGAATTGCGTTTGGAAAGAATCCGCCTGGAAGAATGTCTGCATGAAATGGAATTTTATTTTCCCCTGGCCAGGATTCGGCCCACGGAGTTGAAAGGGATTTTCCAGGATTTTGCCGGTGCCAAATTTTCCAGCCGGGCCTTAAGCCGTTTGGAGCACTTGGACTCCGCTGCTGTTCAGGGATACATGAAAGGCTTTATGGATCTGGTTTTCCGCTACCAAGGCCGATTTTATATTTTGGACTGGAAGTCCAATCATTTGGGCATTCGGCCGGAGGATTACAACCAGGATCGCATGACCCAGGTGATGGAAGCTGAACTTTATTTTCTCCAGTATCATATCTACACCGTAGCCTTAACTCGCTATTTACAAGTGCGTCTAACGGATTTTGACTACCAAAGCCATTTCGGCGGCGTATGGTATATTTTTTTGCGCGGGGTTGATCCGCAGAAGCCCCATTTGGGAATTTACCACGATCGACCGGAGGAGGATTTGATCCGCCGATTGACCGGCTATTTGACGGAATCTTGAATGCTTAATTGAGCCATGATGAGCCCTGAACAACACCCGACCCCGATTTCGGACAAGGATTTATCTTCAGACGAAAAATCCCGGCGGCGCCTGGAGTCCACCGGTTATTTCAGTCATCTGGACCTGCATTTTGCCGCTTTCATGGAGCGGCTGGACGGCCGGGGGCAGGCAGATATTTTCCTGGCAGCGGCCCTGGTGAGTCGTTGTAACCGCGCCGGGCACGTTTGTGCGGATTTGACGGTATATGCCGGTCAGAAAATACCAGGGGTGGGCGATATCGGCTGCCCGGCTTTGAAAGACTGGCTGAAACTACTTGAAAACAGCCCGGTGGTGGGCCGGCCGGAGGAATTCAAACCATTGATTTTGGACCATGGGCAGCGCCTGTATTTGCAGCGCTACTGGAAATACGAAAACCTGCTGGCCCGGGCCTTGCTGAACAGAGCGGCCAAGGCGCCCTTTGTGGACCCGGCCGGCGTGCGGGCTAATCTGGCCCGGCTTTTTCCGGATCAAAGCCCCTCCCTTGAGGTGAACTGGCAAAAAGTGGCGGCAGCAGTGGCGGCCTGCAAGGGTTTTTGCGTTATTTCCGGCGGACCCGGCACGGGCAAGACCACCACCATCGCCCGCATCATGGCACTGCTGCTCAGCCTTGAACCCGGCCTGGCCGGACGGATCGCCTTGGCTGCGCCTACCGGCAAGGCCGCGGACCGCATGGGCGCCGCCATTCGCCAGGCGAAATTGAACATGGATTGTCCGGAAGAAGTGCGTCGGCACATTCCGGAAGCGGCCGCAACCATCCACCGCCTGCTGGGCACTATCCCGGATTCACCATATTTCCGGCATCATTCCGAAAACCCGCTGCCGGTTTCCCTGGCCATTGTGGACGAAGCCTCCATGGTGGATCTGGCCTTGCTGGCCAAATTGGTCCAAGCCCTGCCGGATGAGGCCCGCCTGATTCTTGTGGGCGATCGCAACCAATTGGCTTCTGTGGAAGCCGGTGCCGTTCTGGGGGATATTTGCGGCCCGGCTGATCAGAACCTTTTTTCAAAGGACTTTGCCGATTACTTGGATCAAATCACCGGGAGCCCGCTAAGTGCTTGCGCCATTGCACCCTGGGACAATACCCTGGGGGATTGTATCGTGCGCTTGCAGCACAATTACCGTTTCCCAGGGGACGGGTCGTTTGCCGCGGTCGGTGGGGCCATCCGCCAAGGGGACGGGCAGGCGGCCTTTGAGGCTTTGTTGTCGGCGGATTCCGCGGTCCTCACCCGGCAGCCACTGCCACCACCTGCTGATCTGGAGCGGGAATTAACCGCCACGGTGATTGGGGAATACTGTTCTGGTCTGGCCGGTTCGGATCCCCGCACAGCCCTGCTGGGGCTGAATCGCTTCCGCTTGTTGTGCGCCCTGCGGGAGGGCCCGTACGGCGTGGTTGCCATCAACCGTCTGGTGGAAAAAATCCTGTATAAAGCCGGCTTGATATCCTCCCCAGGGGGCTGGTATGCCGGCCGCCTGATCATGGTCACGGCCAATGATTATCATCTGCGGCTGTTTAACGGTGATATCGGCATGGCCTTGCCTGATCCCCTGGAAAATTCAGAATTGCGGGTTTTTTTCCAGGGCGGGGACGGCCTGTTGCGCAAATTCCATCCTGCCCGATTAACAGCCCATGAAACCGCCTTTGCCGTCACTGTTCATAAAAGTCAGGGATCGGAATACGATGGGGTGCTTTTGCTGTTGCCGGCCCATGATGCTCCGGTTCTGACCCGGGAATTGGTCTATACCGGCCTGACCCGCGCCAGGTCCCATGCCGCGGTCTGGACCGACGAAGCCGTTTTCCAAAGCGCTGTTTCAAGACGTGTGGAAAGGTTTTCCGGTTTGGGCAATGGTTTTTGGCAGGTCAAATAAGCCTCATATTTGGGAAATGATTTACCGGTTGATATGAAACACTATTCACATCTGACTGAAAAAATTAGTGCTACGAAATATTTATAATGATGTTATTTTAATAAAAAGCAAATAATTATGAAAAGAATACAATCGCCTAATGATTTAATATGATTATGGTATGAATTGTGCTTAAGTTTCCATTCTACATGAAAATTATGGATTCAAAGCTATAAATCTATTTATTTAAAATATAATATTTGATAATTATAGAACTTTAAGAGTTGTAGATACTAATTTTAAGGCCTTGAGCATTGCATCGGCCGAGTCTCAGCGCGAAAGCCGCACCATAAATAGACAGTAGCCTAGCGATGATCAAGGCCTTCATTGATTCACACTCAAGGTTACCATTGAATCCGCACGAAATGTGAGGCTGGCGGCCAAGAATATGGATGACAACAAAGAAGCGATAAAAATAGGCCAATTAGTTGAAATTGTTTTACGAAGAAGATGGTTTGTCCTGGTACCATTTTGTTTGGCACTGATAACCGGGATTATTTTAGAAATAAAACTACCAAAAATATATGAGGCAAGCACATTGATTTTGGTAGAAGCCCAGCGTGTTCCGCAAAACTATGTCCAGCCGGTTGTATCCATTGATTTTGACGCCCGAATTAATACGATTTCCCAGCAAATACTCAGTCGCACAAATCTTGAAAAAATCATTACTCAGTTCAATCTTTATTCTGACCATGCATCTAAAAAAATGTTTTTGGAAGAAAAAATTGAAGATCTTCGTAAACGAATATCGGTTGCGGTGACCCAATCCAAAAGCAGAAATGATACTGGCGCTGAGTCCTTTACGATTTCTTTCAAGTGGAAGGATGCTGAAGAGATTGTTAAAGTCGTCAACACATTGGCGAGCTATTTTATTGATGAAAATTTAAAGATTAGAGAAGAACAAGCGGTTGGGACCAGTGATTTTCTTGAAGGCGAGCTGATTTCTGAGCGCAAGAAGCTTGAAGAAGTTGAAGAAAAAATGAAAGAATATCGGCGAAATTACATGGGTGAGCTGCCGGAACAGCTTGAAAGCAATTTGCGCCTTCTGGATCGGATAGAGCAGCAGCTCAGCGAGCGGAAACAACGCTTAAGCGAAGAAAAACAGAGGCTTATTGTCTTTGAAAATCAGTTGGCAACCGGATCGCAACAGAATATTCCACCTGCACCGGTTGTCACAGACACCAATGCCAACCAGCCTACTAATTTAGCACAGTTAAAAGAAAGACTCGCTGCTCTTAAAACCAAATACACTGATCGGCATCCGGATATTGTACGGCTTGCAAAGGCTGTTGAAGAATTAGAAAAGGCGGAAAATGATAAAAAGATAACGTCAGACAAAGATATGCTCTCAACTGCAAGCCAACGATTGAATGCAATGAATCAAAGGCAAATTGGAGACATGAAAAAACTGATCAATGACTTAGAAAGGGAGATAAACGAGCTTAATAGCCAAAAAGCCGAATATAAATTGCGTGTAGAAACTACTCCCAAACGCGAGCAGGAATTGATGTCTTTGAAGCGGGATTATAAAAATATCCAAGACTCATATAATTCACTCTTAAAACGCAAGTTGGAAGCTGAAATCTCGGTAAACATGGAAAAGAAACAAAAGGGAGAAAGGTTCCGGGTGATTGATTCCGCCAAAAAGCCGGAGAAGCCGGTTGAGCCGAACATGAAAAAGCTCTTTTTACTGACGATAGTAGCCGGCTTAGGTCTCGGCGCAGTCATGATTACATTGCTTGAATTTGCCGATACTTCCTTCCGGCAGACCGAAGAAATAGAATCGTATTTGGACCTGCCGGTAGTTGCGACAATTCCGTTGATCGTACATCCAAGAGATCTATACTTACGTAAACTTAATCAATTGGCATCCGGGTTTATGGCTATGATTTCAATCGGGCTTTTATCTGTTTTTGCCCTTATAATAATAATGGGACATGAACCCTTTCTGAAATTTTTTCGATAAGTACTAAAATGAATAAGTGTTATTGAATTTCCGATGGAATTATATAGGCGAAATATATGGGCAAGATTTTTGATGCATTGAAAAAAGAGCATGCAAATCGAAAAATGATTTCCGCTGTATCAGAACAAAAAGATGATGAACACATCACCATTCCCATCGATACTGAAACGACGGTTGCGAGCCCATCGCAGGTTGGAAGTTTTGCGCTTGATAAAAATCTCGTTTGTTTTCTCAACAACCAGTCTTTTGAGGCCGAACAATTCAAACTACTGAAGACCAACCTTCTTTTCCCTGCAAAAGGCGAGACGCCGCGCATCATTATGGTGACAAGTGCGGCCCCCAACGAAGGCAAGTCGTTTGTTGCGGCCAATTTAGCAATCAGTATTTCACAAAATATCGATGAGCATGTTTTGTTGTTAGATTGTGACTTGCGTTTGCCTACAATCCATAAATTGTTCGGTCTAGGCGAAGGATCGGGGTTGAGTGATTATTTATCAAAGAATACCCCGATTAAAACCCTTTTGAGGAAAACGAATATCGGCAAATTAAGTATTTTAACAGCCGGCGCACCACCTAAAAATCCTGCTGAACTGCTGACTTCGGAGAAAATGGCTCAGTTGCTCACCGAAGTAAAAGAAAGATATTCCGATCGATATGTGATACTGGATACAGCCCCGCCCCAATTAACTGCTGAATCAAATGCCCTTGCACGAAAAGTCGATGGGGTTTTAGTGGTGGTCAATTTCGGTTCAACCAAAAGAAAGGCTGTAGCGAATTTAGTGGAAATAATCGGTAAAGAAAAAATTCTTGGAATTATACTCAATCGGTTTGATATGCGGGCGTCAGCCTATTATGGATATGGCAAGTACAGTGATTATTCAAAATATTATTCAGCGCGCTAAAAATTAGAAAAACAGGTCTTGATCATCGTTTCGGCCACTGTCCCTTGTGGGAGCGGCTTCCAGCCGCGATACTGCCGTTGCGATGACCAAGGCCAAAAAATAATTTAAATCCTAGTGATTGGGTTTTCAAGACCCGGCATACACAGATGTTGGGAAAAAGCCTGGATCGCCAAATAAAAAATCTATAAAAACAGATAGATAACAATCAATTCTAAAATAATTCAAAGAGCGGAGCCATATTCATAGATTCCTCTTTGGATCAATAAAAGGAATTATATTGATTATTACCGAATACAAGGAGCGATATTCATGAGCGGAGTGATTATTTTAAGAAAAATTATTTGTTGGGGGATGGCACCCATTTATCTGATTTTTATTTCTTTTTTAACTATTTCGGTCTCTTCTGCAGAAAATGTGAGATCGATCGATTCCAATGATACGTACATTATCGGAAAAGGTGATATCCTTGAAATCATTACTTGGAAAGAAGCTGATTTTTCAAAACAGGAGATCCTGGTCAGAATAGATGGAAAAATATCTTTTCCTTTACTGGATGATATTCAAGCCGCCGGCCGAACACCGATGCAATTAAAACAGGAAATAGCAGATAAACTGAAATCCTATGTTGAGTCACCGGAAGTGAATGTAAATGTGCGCAATCCCTTGAGTCAAAAAATCTATGTCCTAGGCGAAGTTACCAAGACAGGGGAATATAATATCACAAAAGAATTGAGAGTATTGCAGGCATTTGCGTTGGCGGGTGGTTTTACAGAATGGGCCTCGAAAAATGAGATCATTCTTTTGCGGCAAGAAGGCAAAACAGAAAAAATCATCCGTATCGATTACAAAGACATTATCAAAGGTAAAAACATCGAGCAAAACATTTTACTTAAAGCCAATGACACCATCATTGTCCCTTAATATTACCATTCAACTTTGCCCTTTGAGCTTTCACCTTTTCCCTTTGAACTTAGAGCTTTCATACTGCCGAGTGGGTTTGCGATGTCATTTATAGTATTTTGAATTAACAATCGATAATTGTTTTTTACAAAATTGATAGGGGGCTAAATGGAAATTCCTTTTCTTGATTTAAAAGTGCAATTCAAACAGATCGAAAACGAAGTCCTGCCGATGATTACGGAAGCCATGGCGAACGGGATGTTTATCGGAGGACCGCAAGTTGCCGGCTTTGAAACCGAGTTCGCGCAGTTTTGCGAAAGCCCGTTTTGCGTCGGTGTCGGTTCCGGTACCGACGCCCTTCGTTTTGCATTGATGGCAGCAGGTGTTGGCAATGGAGATGAAGTGATCACCGTTTCAAACACGTTTATAGCCACAACAGAGGCCATTTCGCAAGTAGGAGCAAAACCGGTATTCGTTGATATTGATCCGCTGACATATAATATGGATGCCGGACAGATAGCGGCCAAAGTGAATACAAAAACCAAGGCGATCATACCGGTGCATCTATATGGACAGCCGGCGGATCTTGATCCGATAATCGAAATTGCCGGTAAATCTAAGCTGGTTGTTATTGAAGACGCTTGTCAGGCTCATGGGGCGTTGTACAAGAATAAAAAAGCGGGCAGTATAGGATTCGCGGGCTGCTTCAGCTTTTATCCCGGGAAAAATTTGGGCGCCTTTGGCGAGGCCGGAGCTGTAACGACCGCAAGCGAAGAGGTCGCAAAAAAAATTCGGATGATTCGTGATCACGGCCAGGCTCAGAAGTACTTTCACGATATAGAAGGTTATAACGGCCGCCTGGACGCGATTCAAGCCGGCGTTTTGCGAATTAAATTAAAACGACTGGAGCAATGGAACCAGGCCAGGCGAAAAAATGCAGCCGAATATTCGAGATTATTGTCCGACATTGAAGAAATTGCTGCCCCGAAGGAACATCAAGATGCCGAATCCGTCTATCATCTATACGTGATATTGGTAGATAAACGAGATGAATTGCAGAAATTTCTCAGTGAAAAAGGTGTTGCTACGGGATTGCATTATCCCATGCCGCTCCATCTTCAGAAAGCATATACCTATCTGGGATATCAACGGGGCGCATTACCGGTAACGGAAAAGATTTCAGAGCGACTGCTTTCCCTGCCTATGTTCCCTGAACTGACCAGCGAGCAGATACACTATGTCGTTTCGCAAATAAAGGCTTTTCTATCCAAGAAGAGATAAGGAGAATATGAATGATTAATATCGGGTTGATCGGTTACGGGTACTGGGGGCCGAATTTGGCAAGAAATTTTAACAGCAACGATAGAGTTGATTTGTCGGTTATTTGCGATTTTTCTGAAGCAAGGTTGAAGGCTGCTGCGAAATTGTACCCTTCCGTCAGGTTGACAAACAATGCCGAGGAGTTGTTTGAAAATAATTCCCTGGATGCCATCGCCATCGCAACTCCCGTTTCCACGCATTTCGAACTGGCAAAAAGGGCTTTGCTTTCAGGCAAAAATGTCTGGGTTGAAAAACCGATTACCGATAAGGTCGAGCAAGCCATAGAGCTGATCGAATTGTCGGAAAAGCTCAACAAGGTCATCATGGTCGATCACACGTTTATTTATACTGGAGCAGTGCGGAAGATTAAGGAGATCATCGATAAAGGGGATCTAGGAGACCTGATTTATTATGATTCGACCCGGATCAATCTCGGACTTTTTCAGCAGGATGTAGACGTGATATGGGATTTGGCGTCCCATGACATCGCAATTATGGATTATTTCATGCCCTTTAAAAAAACAGCAGTATCAGCTACCGGGACGGACTATTACGGCAACGATATCGTGCCCAAGTCACTCCTGACTGTTTATATGGAAAACAATACGGTCGGGCATATCAATGTCAGTTGGCTCTCCCCGGTAAAGATCCGGCAAACCCTTATCGGCGGTACGGCGAAAATGATTTTATACGACGATAATGATCCCAGCGAAAAAATAAAGATCTATGACAAAGGCGTAAAGCTGTCGCCGACGAGAGAAGAGCTCTATCATATAAAAGTGCAATATCGTGTCGGTGATATGTATGCACCTAGAATTGAAAACATCGAAGCGCTTGCCCTGGAAACCGATCATTTTGCGGATTGTATCCTTCATAACGAAACACCTATTACGAGCGCCAAATTCGGGTTGGAAGTCGTTAAAGTTCTTGTCGCGTCCAAGGAATCTTTGAAATTAAGAGGAGCCCCGATCGAGATCAATTAGGTTGCACATGCCTGTAATTGTTTAATACATCTGCATGAGGGAATCGAGCAATGACCGAAATGAAAAAAATAGCCCGGAATGTGGTTCTGGGGAAAGATGTTGTGCTGAATGATTTCATCAATCTGTACGGCTGTAAAATCGGAGATGGGACCAAGATCGGTCCGTTTGTCGAAATCCAGAAAAACGCCACCATCGGGAAAAACTGCAAAATATCCAGTCATAGCTTCATATGCGAGGGCGTTGTCATCGAGGATGAAGTCTTCATTGGGCACGGTGTAATGTTCATCAATGATAAATTCCCGCGCGCCACCACGGAAAGCGGAGAATTGCAGTCCGAGAAGGATTGGCGCGTGATTCCCACCACCGTCAAAAAGCGGGCGTCCATCGGCACCAACGCCACCATTATGTGCGGGGTATCCATAGGCGCAAATGCAATCGTTGGTGCCGGCAGCGTTGTTCTCTCGGATGTGGCGGACGATGTTATCGTAGCGGGGAATCCGGCGAAAGTCATCAAGAGGCTGTAATCTTAAAACCGCAATGGAGTGTTGCTTGGAAGGAATCATTCATCAAAAAAAAATCCGTTACTCGTTAATAGCCCTGTTTTCCATCATTGGCGCCTGGGCGCTCTTTGAAAACAGCGTCACCCAGACGGCCATAGCCGTTTGGCACCGGGAGGGCAGTTCCCACGGACTTTTCATTCCCTTCATTGCCTTTTATTTTATCTGGCAAAAGCGGGAACGACTGCGTGAGATAGATATAGCAATTGACTGGCTGGGCATTCCCCTGATTCTTTGCGCCGTGGTATTTGGGCTGGCCGGCCGGCAGTTTTTTCAAATCGGGTTTTTCGGGTTTATATTATTTGTGGTCGGCCTTGCCTGTTTTCTTCTTGGTCGGAAGTTGTTGCGTGAAATCAGCTTTCCTCTGTTTTTCCTTCTGACCATGATCCCGATACCAACGGATACCTATGTCTCAATGGCGGAGATGACAAGGGACATTACCCTGGAAGGTGCGGTATTTGTGATTACCAAGTGGGGCATTCCATTCTTCCGAAACGGCATTATGATCGAGTTGCCGAATGTAATGCTTAAGGTCAATCTCGGCTGCAGCGGCATACGTTATCTGGTTTCATATGTTATTTTCGGCCTGGCCTATGCGTATTTGTTCCGCAAGAATAATTTATCACGTGTATTAGTTGTTTTGGCTGTATTTCCCATATCCATAGGAGCTAGTATTTTTCGGCTAAGCCTGATTTTTTTGCTGACCTACTACATCGGTCCACAGATGGCTGAATACTGGCCCCATGTGATCATAAGCTGGGTCAATTTTTTCCTGGTGATGATGCTGACGCTGTTCCTGGACCAATGGTATCTGAGAAGAAGAAGCATGATCAGAAAATGATTGTGGAAACAGGAGACCCCAGCGCATTTCCGAACTGGAACGAAATGATTGCTGCAACAGATTCATATTCTTTCTTCCATTCCGTGGAATGGGCCGACGTATTACAAAGCTCCTATGGTTACCAACCCACCTATTTTTTCTCGTTTGAGGAGGGCAAACCGCTGGCCTGCATTCCCATGATGGCCGTTTGCAGCCGTATTACCGGAAAAAGAGGTGTGTCCATGCCCTTCTCCGATTATTGCGACCCGCTCATCACCGGCAAGAACCAATTCAATGTTTTTTTCAAACGCATCGTGGCAACCGCGCGGTCCCTTGGCTGGAAATATATTGAAATACGCGGCGGACAGGATTGCTTATCAGATGCTCCAGTCTTCAGATTATCTTACCTGCACCACGTAAAACTGGGCGACCATCGGTTGCTCTTTAAAAATTTACGAGAGAGCACCAAAAGAAACATACGGAAAGCGGAAAAAGAGGGCGTTGTTATTGAACAAAGTAATTCGCTGGAGGCGGTAAAGGCTTTTTACCGGCTGAATTGCCGGACACGGAAGGAGCATGGCATACCACCGCAGCCGTTTCTTTTTTTTGAGCGATTGCACGAAAAAGTTATTGCGCAAGACAAAGGCTTGGTCTTACTGGCACGGTATGGGAATCGAACTGTCGCCGGGGCAATTTGTCTGCATATCGGAAAGCGCGCGATATACAAATATGGAGCATCGGATCGATTGTTTCGATTTTTAAGACCGAACAATGGTGTGATCTGGGAGGCCTTGAAATGGTATTCCGATAATGGCTTTGAGGATTTCAGCTTAGGGATTACCGAACCGCAGCATCAAGGCCTCATGCAATTTAAAAGAGGATGGGGCGCCCAAGAAAAGAGTATATGCTACTATCGATATATTGTTGATAAGCAAGCCTTTCAGGAAGGGCAACGGTATGCAAATAGTTTATGGAATAATATAGCTAAAAAAATACCAGGTCCATTTCTAAATGCATTGGGTTTTATTTTTTATAGGCATGTGGGATAATCGATTTGGAAATCACTACAAATATTTTTCGCAGCATGTTTTTATATCGGTATTATTACACGCTGAAACCAGTTATCCCGCGAGCAATGCAGTTGTTCATCCGACGCTTGATCGTGGCGCGCCTTCGGAAAGATATTACAGATCAATGGCCCATTGATCCGCAGGCTGGAAATCCACCGGAAAATTGGACTGGATGGCCAGGAGAAAATAAATTTGCTTTAATTCTCATGCATGATGTGGATACTCAATATGGCCATGATCACTCCCTGGATCTGGCGACTATTGAAGAAGGCTTGGGATTTCGTTCCGCTTTCAATTTTGTTCCCGAGCGGTACCACGTTTCACGGCAAATCCGCGAGGAGCTCAAGGCCAGGGGATTTGAAATCGGCGTGCACGGTCTTAAACATGATGGGAAATTGTTCAAATCCAAAAAAATATTCGAGAGCCGGGCGATTCGAATCAATCAGTACCTTAAAGACTGGGAGACAACCGGTTTCAGTTCGCCGGCAATGCACCACCGTCTGGAATGGATGTCAGCCTTGGATTCAAAATATGCCACATCCACTTTTGATACGGATCCGTTCGAACCACAACCGGATGGTGTCAGAACAATCTTTCCTTTCTGGGTCAGAGATGATGTTAAAAACAAAGAATATTTGGAAATACCATACACCTTACCCCAGGATTTTACGCTCTATATCCTCATGCAGGAGAAAACCATAGATATTTGGAAGAAAAAATTGGACTGGATTGCTGAAAAAGGCGGCATGGCCCTGGTGAACAGCCACCCTGACTACATGAATTTCAGCGGTGGTAGGCCCGGGAGGGAAAAATATCCGGCTGATTATTATATCGGATTGCTGGAATACGTAAAAACAAAATATGAAAATCAGTACTGGCATCCCTCCTTCAACGGCATGTTGTCTTTCTGGACTGATGAATATTCAAACAAAATCAAAAAGAATCAAGCCTAGTTTTGTAAAATGTTGTTTTTTTGCCGGCGCATTGTTTTATCGAAAGCCGGGCTTATAAATGGTAAGGTCTTATCAGAAAATAGATGAATTGCAGCACCGATCATATAAAATAAAAGAGTTTTCAACGACTACCGGAAGTGAGGTAAGACGCTTGAAAGCCCAGGTGGAGCTATTCTGGCCGAAAGAGATCAGGTGCTATCGATATCACGGCCTGAATGATGGAATGACCATTCTGGAATGCGGGAGCGGGCCTGGATTCCTGCTTGAAAAGTTCATGGAGGAGTTTCCAAATTCTGCTGTTACCGGGGTGGAAATCGATCCGTATCTGGTGGATATAGCCAAAAAGAACCTGACCGAAAAAGGGTATAAACATTTTCGTGTTGTGGAAGGCTCGATCATGGAGACAGGGTTTCCGGAAAACAGTTTTGACTTTGTATTCTCAAGGCTTGTTTTAGAGCATCTGCCGGACCCTGCCGGAGCGGTAGCGGAAATATTCAGGGTTTTAAAGCCGGGTGGAAAGGCGGTTGTCGTCGACAATGACTTTGAAATGCATCTCCATACCTATCCGGACATTCCGGAATTAAAGGACCTTTATGATGCCTATTGCACTTCCCGCAGGAAAGAAGGCGGAAATCCCAGAATTGGCCGGGAATTGCCCGGAATATTACAGAACACCGGGTTTTCGAATGTTGAACTGGAAATTGTTGGTGCCCACAGCAAGATTGTCGGAGATGAATTGTTTTTAAAATCCGAGGGTGTCGGAATATCCTCACAGCTTGTGAAGGATGGCTTCCTTAAAAGCGAAACGCTGGATACTCTGGCGATGAAATGGAATGAGCTTCTGAAGCTGAAAGATCACGCTTTTTACAGACAGCTTTTTGTCGCTGTCGGTGAAAAACAGCTACATCCTTCAAAACCGGTAACCATTACGGAAAGGCCCAGATCCAAAAAATTGTCCTCGATCTTGACCGTTGAAACATTACTGCCATTGGAGGTGGCCGGCCGTAAAGAAATGATTCTCCAATATATATGCGAGCTTATTGCGGGGGCGCTGGATATTGAACTAGCCAAGATAAGCGGTGAAACTTCCGTCGACGAGCTGGGATTTGATTCTCTTGCCGCTGTTGATATCCAGGCGTGTATCCGGGATGATATCGGTGTGGCTATTTCAATTGCTGATATTTTTGAAAAACAGACGATCAACCGGATATCCGATTTTATACTGGAAAAATTCAAGAAGACGGTAAGTGTGGATACAACCACTATTGAAGGAAATACCGACAGAAGAAGGCATGAACGAGATAAAGAAGCCGTAATCTGGGAGGAGGGGGAAATTTGAACATCTCAGATATTCTGTCAAAGATCAGCGAACAAAATATTCTTCTCTGGGTGCAAGACGGGCGGTTGAAATTTCGTGCCCTGAAAGATGCTTTCCCGGATGAGTTGAAAGAGTTAATTAGGGATAACCGGGATGAGATCATCCGAATTCTTCAGGAACGGAAAGGTCAGGATTTGGTGACCTACCCGTTATCCTTTAACCAGCAATCGCTGTGGTTTCTGCATCAGATTACAGAACAGCTTCCCTCTTATAATGTGGCCACTGCCTGCAGGATTATATCAGATCTGGATATCGACGCGGTGCTTTATGCGCTGAATAACCTAGTGAAAAGGCATGAGGTTCTGAGAACAACATATTATCTCTCGGAAGAGACGCATTCACCGATGCAGAGAGTTCTCGCCCATGTTGATATCCCCTTTGAGCATATAGATGCGTCCAACTGGTTTGCGGCTGAAATAAAAGGACGGGTTGAGAATTACTATAAAAAGCCGTTTGATCTGGAAAATGGTCCTGTTTTCAGGGTTTATATTTTTACCAGAGCTAAAAAGGATCATATCTTTCTTCTGACGATCCATCATATTGCATGCGACGCCTGGTCTTTGAAAATCCTTCTCGACGAATTCGCCCAATTCTATGAAACCGGAGTCCGGAAAAAAGACCTGGATCTGCCTTTTCTTCCATTCCAATATAAAGATTTCGTTAGTTACCAGAAGGAAATGCTTAAAAGCCCATTCGGCGAAAAAGCGCTCTTCTACTGGAAACAAACACTTCCTCATACTTCATCAGACCTGAACTCGCTTTCTGATTTCAAAAGGCCGATGATTCAAACCTATTCGGGATCATCCTATTTTTTTAATATTGAAGGAGAATTGTATCAGGCGATCAAACAGTTCAAGAATGAAAACAATGCAACCCTTTATTCCATGTTGCTTTCCGTCTATCAGCTTCTTTTGATGCGGCTTTCCGGCCAGAAAAATGTAATGGTCGGAACCCCCGCGGCATGCAGGAACAGAAAAGAGTACCGGGAGGTGTGCGGATATTTTATTAATCCGGTGGTTATCTCAGGCGATTATCGAGAATCAATGACATTCCGGGAATATCTTTCCGAGGTTTCCAAAAAAGTATTCGATGCTCTCGACTACCAGGAGTATCCGTTTCCCATGCTGGTTGAAAATCTTGTGCCCCAAAGAAGGTCGGATGTTTCTCCCATTTTCCAGGTGATGTTTAATTTGATAAACCGCAAGATGCTCGGAGTCGTGGCCGATTTTTTGTGTCCATCGGCCGATTCCGAACCAGTCCGCCTCGGTTCGCTAAACATCCTTCCCTTTCCAATCTCTCAACAGGAGGGTCAGTATGATCAGACCCTTGAGATTATTGATACCGATCAATTTTTATTCTGCGTTTTGAAATATAACACCGATCTTTTTAAAATGGAAACCATCAAGAAGATGGTTGAAGATTACCAATTGCTGCTGCGGCGTGTAATCAAAAACCAGGATTCTCCACTCTCAGAGTGTCTGAACCAAATCGAGAGGAAAAAAGCGGTAGTAGAACAGACGGATCAGAAAAAACTTCAGCTAACGGTTACCGCGACGTTTACGATCGAGCTTTTAGGAGATACCCTTGAATTCTGGATGAAAAAGCTCGGCATCAGTTCAGATATTGCTTTCGCACCGTACAACCAGGTTTTCCAACAGCTCCTCGATCCTTCAAGCCTGATTTCTAAAAATATTAACGGCATCAACCTTATTTTTATTCGGTTTGACGACTGGTCGAGGACAAACGATTCAAGCCTTAAAACGATTACACAGGAGCACCTTGAAAACCTGAAGCGAAACGCAGATGAATTTTTTACAGCTATAGGCAATGTGTCAAGTAAGAATCCGACAACATTTCTGGCTTTTTTCTGCCCTCCTTCACCGCTGCTCATGGAACATTCCGGGTTTTCTTCCATGGTAAAAAGGATTCAAGGGGAGCTTATTCAGAAGCTGAACCAAATGAGCGGCGTCTACCCGATTCCTTTTGAAGAAATCCTGGCCGCTTATCCGGTGGAGCAGTATTATGAGTCGATGGGTGAAAAGATCGGACATATTCCCTACACCCAACCGTTCTTTGTGGCTCTTTCGACTCTTGCGGCCAGAAAAATATATGGCGTCCTGAGCAAACCATACAAGGCGATCATTCTGGACTGCGATAATACTTTGTGGAACGGAATCATCGGAGAGGACGGTATTCTGGGAGTAAACGTCGCGAAAGATAAAAAATGGCTGCAGATGTTTGCCTTGGAGCAATATAATTCCGGGATGCTTCTCTGCCTGTGCAGCAAGAATAATGAGAGAGATGTTCTTGAGGTTTTTGAAAAACATCCGGACATGATATTAAAAATGAGTCATCTGGCCGCCCATAGGATCAACTGGAAACCAAAGAGCGAAAATCTGAAATCACTCGCACAGGAACTCCACATCGGACTCGATAGTTTTATTTTTATTGACGACAACCCGTTGGAATGCGCGGAAGTCCAGGGCGCCTGTCCGGAAGTTTTAACCATTCAATTTCCGGCAAATTGCACGGATGTATCCAATTTTTTTGAAAATAT
Organism: Desulfosudis oleivorans; assembly: GCA_020723325.1. Lineage (GTDB taxonomy): Bacteria > Desulfobacterota > Desulfobacteria > Desulfobacterales > SURF-7 > DYJD01. The sequence goes on from DYJD01000010.1 coordinate 136,792, forward strand.
TTGGGCATTTGACCATCTGAAGGTCACCAGCGAGGATAAAAAAAGATCGCAGTACTATAAGGACGCTCGTGATCGAGAGCAATCCCTTAAAGAAGCAATGAACTTCTTGACCTTTATCGAGGGCCTCAATCTGAATATCCAAATTTTGGAAATGCAGCCGTCTCAGATTCAGAGGGTTTCCCAGCTCACCCAGCGCACAAACCAGTTTAATCTGACAACGATCCGGCGATCCGAAAGCGAAATCGAAAAGCTCATGAAGACCGGTCATCACAAATGCTATACGGTTACCGTCAGCGACCGTTTCGGTGAATACGGTTTGGTAGGCGTGATGATTACAGAAGAAGGTTCAGAAACTCTTCACGTGGACACAATGCTGTTGAGCTGCCGCGCCCTTGGAAGAGGGGTTGAATATCGAATGCTTTCCCATATCGGAAAACTCGCGGAAGAAGGACGATTCGGTCGGGTCACGCTGAACTACATTCCCACGCAAAAAAACATGCCGGTTCGGGATTTTCTAAAGGCGGTAGCCGAAAAATATGGAAAAGAAAAAGGGGATGGCGTATTTTATGATCTGCCTCCGGCAATTGCCGCAAAAGTAAAATTTTTTCCCGACAAGCCGCCTGCAATACCAAACGATGATAAACAAAAAGATGAGAAATTTGAGAAAGAAGCAAATTCCGGAAAGCCAAGCAATTTGGATATAGGTACCTTATTGCTTGAAATTGCAACAGAACTTTCGGATGTCGATCGGATTCAGGGTATCGTGTTTCCGAAAAAGGCTGTTTCGGAAGGAGCGGCAGACCCTGTGATGAATAAATTCGATGTGATTTCGCGGATCACTTCCGTATGGAGAGAAGTCCTCCGGATGGATTCAATCGATCCGAATGATAATTTTTTTGAAGTCGGTGGGAAATCCATCCTGATCCCTCTGATTGTTATTCAACTGAAAAAAGATTTCAATATTGAAATTAGTATTGTGCATATGCTTCAGTATCCCACCATAAAAGCGCTGGCGGATTTTATCACAAACAATTCGCTGATCTCCACCGATAATTTGAAAATACAGGCACAGAAGCAGAAAGATGCTTTAAGCAGGCAGAAGCAGCGTGCTATGATGGCAAAGAAGATGTCGATGAAAAATAGGCATTGAGGCCAAGTTGTATTAAGATCATGAGAAAACGCCATGTGCGGAATTGCCGGAATATTGTCAGAACATATGTCCCCTGAGGAACGAACCGATCAGGTCAAGCGGATGATTGCCGCATTGACTCATCGTGGTCCGGACGGTTGGGGATACTTTACTTCCTCGGATATCACGCTTGGCCATACCCGGTTGGCAATTGTTGATCTTAATTCGGGAGACCAGCCGATTACAGATGGACGATATGTAATTGTATACAATGGCGAGGTTTATAACCACCCTGAGCTTCGAGAGGAGCTTTTAGGAAAAGGGGCTCATTTTTATACACGCAGTGATACGGAAGTGGTTCTTAAGGCCTTTGAGCATTGGGGAAAAGATGCGTTTACAAAATTTAATGGGCAATTCGCACTGTTGATCTGGGACCGAAAAGAAAAAAGACTGACAGCAGCTCGAGATCGTTATGGCGTTCGACCTCTATATATTCTTGAGTATAACAGAGGCTGGTATTATGCCTCTGAGCTGAAGGCCTTTGATTTGATACCGGGTTTTAATAGAAGTTATGACATGCTGCGATTATGTGAGCATGGCCTGCTCTGGAACACAATCGGCGATGGTACAGTCTGGCGCAATATTCGTTGCTTGGCATCCGGTACAATTGAAACATTTTCAGCCGGATCAATTCCAGTGAGAACCAGATATTATTCTCTTGGTGAGACCCTTTTTAACTCGGCTCAGCCAATACCCGAAACGATGAATGAAGCTATTGACGAATTTTCGGCCATGCTTACCGATTCAGTACTTTTACGCCTGCGTAGCGATGTGCCGGTCGGGGCTTATCTTAGCGGCGGGATCGATTCATCGGTTATTACATATTTAGCCCACTGTCTTAATCGTGAAAGATTTAAAACCTTTTCGGTAGTTTTTGAGGATAAGGATTATGATGAAAGAACCTTTCAGGACGATATGGTTGCGGCTATAGGCTCTGATCATACGACGGTTAAAATTGATTATGACTCTATAAGTGATAATTTGCTGGATGCCGTATACCATATTGAACGTCCGGTCTTCAGAACAGCTCCGGTTCCTCTTTTTTTACTTGCACGCCGGGTTCGGGAGAGCGGCATAAAGGTGGTGCTGACAGGAGAAGCCGCTGATGAAGTTCTCTGGGGGTATGACTCCTACAAGGAACTTAAGCTGCTGCGGTTCTGGAATCGAAATCGCGCTTCGCTTTTCCGGCCTCATCTGCTTCGAGCTCTTTATCCGCATTTAAGACATTATGCCGATTCAAAGCAGTTCGGGCTGATAAAAATGTACTACGAAGAATTTTTATCCGACTATGATAATGATCTGGCGGGCTTGAATATCAGAGTGAATAACAATAAAAGCCTGGTAAATTTTTTTAACCGGGATGCCGGACTTGTTTTTGACAAAAATGGGCTTATTGAGCGCTTGCGGGAAATCCTGCCGCCCGATTATAAAAAATGGTCTTTATTACAGAAGAATCAATATCTTGAGATGTATACCCTGCTTTCAGGTTACCTCCTGTCCTCCCAAGGAGATCGGATGTCCCTAGCGCACGGCGTCGAGGGACGGTACCCATTCCTTGACCATCGCCTTGTGGAACGTGTCTTTGCTTATCCCGATAAATTCAAGCTCGCTGGCTTTTCACAGAAGCATATTTTACGTCGTGCATTTGCCGATCGCATTCCTTCCAGTATCGTCAAGCGCAACAAGCAACCGTACCAGGCACCGGATCTCAAGTCATTTTTTCGTAGCGGCGCATTAAACGAAACAGCATCTACTTTTTTATCGCCCGAAAGTATAGAAAAATATGGTGTCTTTGACAAAAGGCAGGTTGAACGCTTTTTAAAGAAGTTTGAACGAGGTCAGACCGAAATAATTGGATACCGGGATAATATGACAATTATTTTTCTTCTGTCGGCTCACATGGCTCTCTATTGGGCGAAAAACCCGAAAATTGGTCAAGTGCACGACAGCTCCTGCACGGTGGCAATTATTGAGCCTTGATTGATAGGAAATAATTATGTCGGAACAGATTTGCGAAGAAGTACTGGTTTTTATTTGCCGAAATTTCATTGTTGAAAAAAGTGAAATAAATCTAGATGAGTCCCTGATTGACCAGGGGATAATCGACTCATTCGGTTTAGTTGAAATAAACGCTTTTATAAATCGTGAATATGGGATTACAGTTAAGGAAGAGGAAATGAATCGCGATAATTTCGGTTCAGTGAATAAGATAGTCGGCTTTATTGAAAGACGAAGGATATCGAAGTGATCGAAAGGAATGATCGATGTACTAGATGCGTGATTTCATCGAAGTTTCCAAAAGTTACTTTTGATGAAACCGGTGTCTGCAGCTTTTGTCGGGGACAAATGTTTTTCGCCATAGATAATACTGCAATTGAAAAGATGCGTACTTCAGTTGAAAAGCTTTTATCTTCGGAAAAGTCAGGCGGGGAATATGATGCAATTGTTTGCTACAGCGGTGGAAAAGACAGCACATATGCACTCCAGCTTGCCAAACAAAGGTACGGCCTAAATGTTCTCGCTTTTACTTTTGATAATGGATATTTATCCAGCATAGCGTTTAAAAATATCAGTCGTGTAACGGAATCTCTTGGCGTTGATCATTTAACCTTTCGATCATCAAAAAAGAATATTCAATCCATCATCAGGGCCAGTTTCCTGCAACCTATTTACAATCCGAGGACATTGCTTCGGATTTCTTCCGGATGTAAATCCTGTATTTCAATTGTTAATAATCTAACCCTAAAGCTTGCTTTGGAAAAAAATATTCCCTTCATTATTACCGGATTTACACTCGGCCAGGTCCCTGCAAACGGAATTGTTTTTCGCAATAATTATCGTTTTTTGGAAGAGAGCCGTGAAGAAAGCCTTAGGAAATTGATAGAAATTGCCGGGTCGGGAGTGGAAAGCTATTTTCGTATTCCGGAAAGGCTTTTATCTTCGGTCGGCCCGTTACCTCATACCATTAATCTTTTATGCCTTGAAGACGTTACCGAACAGCATATTTTAGAAAAAATTGAGCCGCTTGGCTGGATGCAACCACATGATGTGGACGGATGTTCTTCTAACTGTCGACTCAATGCCTTTAACAACTATGTGCATCAGCGGATTTTTGGGTATAGTCCATATGAACTAGAGCTCAGCCAGTTAATACTTAAAGGACTATTAACGCGAAAAGAAGCTTTACAGAAACTTAGTGTTGACCAGTGGCAAGAGTGCGACACTATTAGGCGGGATTTGTCGATAACGGATGATGACATCGACAAGGTTGCAACAGTCTACAAAGACAAATGGTAACAAGGTTCGGAAATATGTATTGAAAATCAACCGGTAACAAAATGATTTTGGATAACGAAATGAATTATATGGTATTATCTGATGGAAAGCTCCCGATTAATAAAATCCATGGGAAGAGCAGTATCTCCGTACCGGCTTCATTGATACAGCGGCAGTTTTGGTTGCTGCACCAGATGTATCCTGAAAGTTCGGCATATAATATTTCTTCAATATTTCGCATTACGGGGTTGTTTAATGTTGCAATATTGCAAAAAAGCTTAAATACCATCATTCGACGCCATGAGATTTTCCGCACAACATTCTCTGAGACTCATGATGGGCTTATGCAGATTATAGCTCCGGAATGTGATAGCGACATTTCTGTAAAAGTTGCTGAGGGTGTTTTTGCCGATCGGGAAATCGATACGATGATAAAACAAGAAATAAGCCGTCCATTCAAGCTTAACGAAGGGCCTCTAATCCGCAGTTTTGTTTTGAAAATTTCAGAAGAATTCCATTTGCTTATTATTACCTTTCATCATATTGTCAGCGACTTGCAGACAAAGGATACTTTCGGAGAAGAACTGTCCTCCATCTATAATGCGTTGTCAATCAATGAAGATTCTTTATTGTCGATGCCTGAGTATCAATATCGTCATTTCAGCGAATGGCAGATAAAATGGTCTCAAGACGAGGATTGTCGAAAGACACTTGCTTTCTGGGAGCAAGAGCTTACCGAAGTTCATTCCGTGATAGAACTTCCCATCAATTTTCAGCGGCCTGTAATCGCAACGTTTAATGGAGGTGCCGTAGAACTGGAACTAAACAGGGAACTCACCGAAAAATTATCTTTGTTTTGCAGGCGAGAAACAACTACGGATTTTCTCATACTGTTTACCGCATGGGTGGCACTCCTACACCGTTACACCCAAAAAACATCTTTTGCCGTGGGGGTGCCCATGACCAACCGGCGAAAGGCAAATTATAAAAGCATTATGGGTTGTTTTGTGAATATTCTTCCCATTACTGTCGATCTCTCAGGGAATCCGTCATTTTCAGAAGCAATGAAGCGATTGCGGATGAGAATGCTTGCCGCTCATCGCCACCAGGAAACCCCTCTGGAATTGATTTTCAAGCGGGCAGGAATACGTCGGGATCCGGCATATAATCCCTTATTTCAAACGGGTTTTACTTTTGAACATCCCATGCGTCTTTCATTTTCCGGTCTACAAGTCGAGTCTCTTTATTATCATCATGGAGGGTCGCAGCTTGATTTGTTTGCTACATTTTGGAAGAGTGGCGAGCGTTTGCGCGGAGTCTTTGAGTTCAATAGCGATCTTTTTGATCGTACGACAGTGGAACGGATGACGGAGCATTTCCTTGTAATTGTTTCCGCTTCTCTTGATAATCCGGAATGGAAGATTTCAAACCTGCCTATCATGAACGAGCTGGAGTTCCGGCGGATAACATCTGAATGGAACGATACCGCATGCGATATACCGGATGTTAAAGGCATACACCGATTCATTGAGCGCCAGGCACAATTTACACCGACGCAAACAGCGGTGGTTTGTTCAAGTGAATCTTTAATTTATCAGGAATTAAATCAGCGTGCTAACCGTCTCGGCCGTTATTTTAGATCTTTAGGAATTCCCAGCAACAGTCCGATCGGTATTTGCATCGAAAGATCGTGCGATATGTTGGTGGCGGTGCTTGCCGTGCTCAAGGCAGGAGGAGCCTATGTGCCCCTAGATCCTGATTTTCCACCAGAGCGGATTTCATTTATGATCCGGCAAACCGCCATGCCGATTATTTGCACGAAAAGTAATCTTGCCGGGAAAATTACTTCAGGGAATGCACGGCTTGTTGAATTGGATACAGAACATGATGCCATTGAAAAGATGGAGTCAGTCGATATCGCAGATTTTGATAGCTGTATGGACAGCCTTGCATATATTATTTTTACATCCGGTTCTACTGGCCAGCCAAAGGGAGTTGAAATTACGCATGGAGCACTGCTTAATTTTCTGCTAAGCATGCACCGGGAACCAGGCCTGACGAAAGACGATGTGCTTGCTGCTGTTACCACTCTTTCTTTCGATATCGCCGGTCTGGAGCTCTTTTTACCGCTATTTGTCGGCGCACGAGTGATTATTGTTCCGAATGAAATCTTGTCCGATGGTGAGCAGCTATCCCGGTTAATCCAAGAGCATAATGTGACATGTATGCAAGCGACGCCGACAACATGGCGGCTTATCATTGCCGCAGGATGGAAAGGATCAAAAGATTTCCGTGCATTATGTGGGGGCGAAACTTTTCCTCCGGATCTTGCCAGAGAACTTCTTTTGCGCACCGGTGGGCTATGGAATATGTATGGTCCTACAGAAACAACAGTCTGGTCGACCTGCTGCCGTATTACTGATGCAGACAGACAAATACCGATCGGACGCCCTATATCGAATACAAAGGCTTATGTTCTTGATACCATGCTCAATCCTGTCCCCATTGGAGTATGGGGAGAGCTATACATCGGCGGTAAAGGGCTAGCCAAAGGCTACCATAAGCAGCCAGACTTGACCCACGAGAAATTTATCGTTCATCACCTCGCTGAAGGGCGACTTTATAAAACAGGCGATCTTTGCCGTTACCGTGCGGATGGAATGCTTGAATTCGGTTGCCGAGTCGACAATCAGGTAAAAGTACGTGGATTTCGAATCGAGCCGGGTGAGATTGAAGCTTATTTGCGTACCCTTTCAACAATTAAAGATGCGCTGGTTATTGCCGTTGAAGACGCCCAGGGAACTCGCCATCTTGTCGCTTATGTTGTACTTAAAGAAGGCCGCTCACTTACCGTAGAAGAGCTTCGCAGCCATCTTGACAACCTTCTTCCCAAGTATATGGTTCCTTCCATATTTGTGCCCCTTGAACGGTTGCCTCTGACACCGAATAATAAAATAGATCGAAAAGCCCTGCCTGACCCTTGGTCGAATCGCCTTTCGGTAGGAACAGATTTTCTGCCTCCATCAAGCGATTTTGAAAAGGAACTATCTGAAATATGGGCAGAAGTTTTGGGGCTTGACCGGGTCGGAGTAAAAGATAATTTTTTTGACATGGGCGGTACCTCAATGCTTGTCATGCAAGTTAAGATTTTGATTTATGGGCGGTTGAAAGTCGATGTCCCGGTTATAAGGCTTTTTCAATTCCCCACGATTAACACACTCGCGAATTTCATTAGAAACAATGCTGCGGTCTCCACGGAGCATGTGAAAATTCAGGCAAGGAAGCAGAAAGATGCCTTGAGCAGGCAGAAACAGCATGCGCTGATGGCAAGGAAGGTGAAGCGGAATTCAAAATGAGTGTCGAAAATTATCAATCAGAAGATTCCGTGGAAGGAGTCGCGATCATTGGAATGGCAGGCCGTTTTCCAGGAGCGGATAATGTGGAAGAATTCTGGCAAAAATTAGTCGACGGCGTATCCTCCATATCCACTTTTACCGATGAAGAGTGTATTCTTTCCGGAGTACCGAAATATTTACTTAAAAATCAAAATTTTGTAAAAAGAGGAGCTGTTGTAAAGAGTCCCGACCTTTTCGATGCCCGTTTTTTCGGATACAGTCCCAGAGAAGCCCGCTATATGGACCCTCAGCAACGAATTTTTCTCGAGTGTTCATGGGAAGCACTTGAAAATGCAGGCTATGATTCGGAGGAATACGAAGGAACTATCGGCGTATATGCTGGGTGCGGCATCAACAATTATCTCCTGAAAAATCTTCTTTCTACGTCTCCGCAAATGGAATCGGTTGTGACGCCCATGACATTTTTCGGAAATGAAAAGGATTTTCTAACCACCCGTGTTTCGTACCTCTTGAACTTAACCGGTCCCAGCATCGGCATTCAGACCGCCTGTTCCACTTCACTGGTTACCATTCAGCTCGCCTGTCAGGGACTCCTTACATATCAATGCGACATGGCTTTAAGCGGGGGCATATCGCTGCAGGCTCCCAGAATGAAGGGATATTTGTATACGGAAGGGCAGATATTGTCATCCGACGGTTATTGCAGGGCTTTTGACAAGGAAGCGTCCGGAACCATTTTCGGTGAGGGTGTCGGAATTGTGGTTTTAAAAAGGCTTGAAGACGCGTTAAAAGACAGGGACACAATCTATGCCGTGATCAAGGGGGTTGCGGTTAATAACGACGGATCGGATAAGGTGGGATACACCGCGCCTAGCGTCAACGGACAGGCTGCGGTAATCGCAATGGCTCAGGCATTGGCAGGAGTCAATCCGGATGACATCAGCTATATTGAAGCGCACGGAACCGGAACGCAACTTGGTGATCCGATGGAAGTGGCCGCGTTAACTCAAGTCTTTCGAGAATCAACCGATAGAAAAGGTTATTGCGCTATCGGTTCCGTCAAGCCGAATATCGGGCATTTGGATGTGGCGGCCGGTGTTGCGGGACTTATTAAAACCGCTCTCGCAATCAAACATAAAAAAATCCCCGCTTCGCTTTTTTTTCATGAAGCCAATCCTGAACTGAAGCTTGATACCAGTCCTTTTTATGTAAACGATAAGCTTGTCGAATGGAAGACCAACGGTAAGCCGCTCCTGGCCGGGCTGAGTTCTTTCGGTATCGGGGGAACAAATTCCCATGCGATTCTTTCTGAAGCCCCTCCGGTGGATTCAACGATTTCCTCCAAGCCGTCATTTCTTCTTCTGCTTTCAGCTAAAACAGAAACGGCGCTGGCAAAAATGACGGAGAATTTAATCAATCATTTCAGGAAACAGCCGAATATCAATCTGTCCGACACAGCATATACCTTGCAGACAGGACGGCGTCATTTCAAGCACCGCCGCATGATTGTCTGTGGAAATACGGACAATGCGATAGCATTGTTTGAATCATCAAACTCAAAAAGGGCTCATACCGGAATCCTGCCGGAAAAAAAGAAAGACGTGGTTTTCATGTTTACCGGCCAGGGTTCCCAATATGTCGACATGACAAAGGAGTTATACCGAAAGCTCCCTGTCTTCAAGGAAGAACTGGACCGCTGCGCCGATATCCTGATCCCCTTTCTGAACCTGGACCTGCGAAATCTCCTTTATCCGGAGGAGAGTAATATCAAGCGATCAGAGGAACTGCTTAAGGAAACTTCCATTACCCAGCCGGTCCTGTTTTCAATTGAATATTCCCTGGCAAAATTCTGGATAAGCTGTGGTGTGGTTCCACAGGCGATGATCGGTCACAGCATCGGTGAATATGTGGCTGCATGTATTTCCGGAGTTTTTTCGCTGAGCGAAGCCCTGGAGCTGGTTGCGATGCGGGGGCGTCTGATGCAGATTCAGGAGCGGGGTTCCATGCTGGCAATACTGCTTCCGGAAGAGGATGTAAAAACCTTGATACATGATCGGTTGTCGATTGCGGCCATCAACAGCCCTGCGCAATGTGTCGTGTCCGGAACAGAGTATGATATCGAAAAATTGCAGGAAACTCTATCTCAACCGTCTGCCGATGGAAAGAAAATGGTACGATGTCAGAAGTTGGAAACATCCCATGCTTTTCATTCCTGGATGATGGAACCCGTAATTAGACCATTAATGGATTTTTTGAAAAAAATTGAACTTCGGGCTCCTGAGATACCGTTTATTTCCAATGTCACCGGTACATGGATCACCAGGGGTCAGGTTACCGATCCTGCCTACTGGTCGACCCATCTCCGGCATACCGTGCGGTTTTCCGACGGGATCAAAGCCCTGATCGCAGAATCGGATAAGATCCTGCTTGAACTGGGGCCGGGAATGGTGCTGACATCGCTTGCTCGGCTTCATTTTAACCAGGATACCACTTCCATCGCATTACCTTCCGTTCGCCGGAGTGTTGAAAAAGAAGCGGATTACGCTTTTTTACTGAAGACGCTCGGGCATGTATGGATCGAGGGCCAAAAAATAGACTGGAAAGGATTTTACCAGGATGAAAGCAGGATGCGTATTCCGCTTCCAACCTATCCATTTGAGCGTGAAAGTTATTGGATCGATGCTGCTGTAAAACCGACCGGGGATGAACGTATTGCCGGTTCATCGGTTTACCGGAGCATTCTATTTAAAGTGCTTTCCAAAGCGCCCGGTATAAAGAGATGGTTCCCAACAGATGTTTCTGATCCGTCGAAAGCGGCGGATACCGTAACTACATTGGATGGAATGGATGGGGGCGTACGAATCAACGCCGTTGATGATATTGAAAGGAAATTGGCTGGAATCTGGAAAAATGTACTTGGCGTAAAAACACTGTCCAGGGACGACGACTTTTATGATCTGGGAGGCCATTCCCTGATTGCTGCGCAAGTATTTGCGGAGATCGAGTCTGTTTTCGGAAAAAGCATACCATTATCAACATTGTTTCATTCGTCGACAATCGCCAGGTTGGCTGATGTTCTCCGGGAAGAGAATACGGACAAGTTATGGTCATCCCTGGTTCCAATACGATCAACCGGGTCCCGGCGTCCGATATATCTTGTTCACGGCGCGGAGGGAAATGTATTGTTATATCGTTCACTGGCGCATTATCTGGGTGAGGAACAGCCGGTATACGGATTGCAGTCGGCCGGGCTGGACGGGAAAGAGGATTTTGATCCCAATTTTGAAAACGTTGCCGCAAGATATATTCAGGAGATTAAAAAGGTGCAACCGGAAGGTCCGTATAATCTGGGGGGGTATTGCCTGGGCGGTACAATCGCACTGGAAATGGCGCGGCAGCTCATTACTCTGGGAGATAAGGTGATTTTTTTGGGAATGATTGAAATATACAATATTCAGACGTTAAAGTGGCCGTTTTCTTTATATGTGAGAATCTTTAACTACTTCCTGAACATCTGGTACCATTTTCTGAACCTGGTCTCGTCTGAAAATGACATGAAGATGCAATTTTTTATGGAAAAATTTCAAGTGGAGATGAATCGGTTCAGGGTGCTGAGGCAGATTGGTTATGCCAAATTTTTAAGACTTATTGGAAAAGATTCGGGCAAGAAGTTTCACCACCTTCGAGTGGACAAGGAATATGACCGGGCGCTGGAATACTATATTCCGGAAAAATACCCAGGTAAAATCAACGTTTTTGGAACGAAAACCCTTCCTCTCGGTTTCACGGATACAGAGACATATGGATTTGGCGTGATAGCGGAAAAAGGTGTGGCGATGCATATTATCCCGGTTTATCCGCGCGGAACCCTTATCGAGCCATATGTTAAAATACTGGCGGAAAAAATTGGAAACTGCATGAAGGAGGCGGCGGAGGAATATTTAAAATCGCCATAATAGTGCATAAATGTATCCTGCAAAATACCTGAGAGTGATTTGAATCCCTCTCCACGATGTCCACCAGTATACAGGATCGAAATGTTTGATTTTGCAGGAAATGACTCCAACTTTGATGGCTTCACCCAGCGCTTTTTGAAAAAGCAAAAGGGATTTTCGGGCATGAGGCCCACCGGTATAAACGTTGACTGCGCTTATGTTTCTTTCAGTCAACCAGGTTTTAATGGCGGATGCGGTATGAAATGTTCGGTTTTTGCTCACCCCTACTGAGGATAATGCGTATATGGTTGATGGATCTATGCCGTGGATACTCAGTCGGGTCTTGCAATAATCAGCCTGGCTTTCAAACCCGTAGTATCTTGAGTCTTTAGGGTATTTTTCCTTGATTCCGGTTGTTATAATATATTTGTAATTGCTCTTTTTTATTTCTTTTGCCGCTGAATCCAGCATGTATTCGAAAAGCCATCCCTCGACTATCAGGACATCGGCACTTACCGGTTTTGACAATGCCAGAAATGTATACAGCGAAATCAGGAGATATACTAAAATAGAATACAAAACATAACCGCCGAACACGATGATCGGTATAGGTAGAAGTGTTTGCGTGGAGAGCCGAATGGTTTTCATTTTATAGCTATGCAGAACCTGCATTTCTTGGTTTTAAATTTCGATCAAACAAATCAATGAAAAATCTCTAGCAGGTTAAGGGGGAATATTCAATTATAAAATAAATTTTTATGACTTTATATGAAGGAATATCAACAGGAGGGAATACTTTGAATATCAGTATATTCGGTTTAGGATATGTAGGTTCTGTCGGTCTGGGATGCCTGGCCAAAAACGGGCACAGGGTAATTGGTGTTGATCTTAGTGAAGCAAAAGTCAATGCAATCAATAACGGCGAATCTCCGATAGTGGAAAAGGATATTGACAAAATCATCGCGGAACAGCATAAAACTGGCAATATCGAAGCCACGCAAGACAGTAGATATGCGGTGCTCAATACCGATGTCTCTTTTATCTGTGTTGGAACCCCTTCAACGCCAAACGGCCATCTCAATTTAAGTGCGATTTTTAAGGTCGCTGGGGAAATCGGCAAAAGTATAAAAGAGAAAAACCGCTTTCATACTGTTGTGATTCGATCAACTGTCCTGCCTGGAACAAATGAAACGGTCACAAAAATCATTGAAGAAGTTTCAGGAAAGGAAAGTGATAAAGATTTTGCTATTGTATCCAATCCTGAGTTTTTACGAGAGGGAACAGCGGTCCATGACTATTTTAATCCACCCTATACGCTTATAGGTTCCAGCAGTACAAAAGCCGTTGAGATCATGAAAGAGATTTACAGTGGATTGGAATCGCCGGTTATTGTTACAGAAATCAAGATTGCGGAATTAATGAAATATGTAAATAATTCCTTTCACGCGGTAAAAATAATTTTTGCAAATGAAATCGGAAATATATGTAAAAAGCTGGGGATTGATTCCCATAAGCTGATGGAGATATTCTGCCTGGATACAAAATTGAATATATCTCCATACTATTTTAAACCCGGCTTTGCTTATGGCGGATCTTGCTTGCCAAAGGATTTAAAGGCATTGTGTACGGTCGCGCATGACAACTACCTGGATAGCCCTCTGCTGGACAGCATTGATAAAAGCAATGAAGGGCAGAAAAAAATCGTTCATGATCAGATACTTGCATTTAAGAAAGATAAGATCGGCTTTCTTGGGTTGAGCTTTAAAGCCGGTACGGATGATCTCCGGAATAGTCCCATACTGGATATTATTGAACGCTTATTGGGCAAAGGATTCAATCTGAAGATCTATGACAGAAATGTTCGGTTTTCCCAACTCATGGGAGCCAACAGGGAATATATTTTGAAGAAAATTCCATATATATCGAAATTCTTGATCGATGATCCGGATGACCTGATCAGGAGTTCAGAGGTTATTGTGGTTGTGAACAACAGCAGCGAATTTAAGGATATTTTAAACCAAGCTCCGGCAAGTACCATTATTTATGACCTGGTGAACCTGGATTTCAAGAAAAAATCGGAAGCGGAAAATTACATCGGGGTGGCGTGGTAATGAAAAAACATATTTTATTTATCGTGGAAAATAACTCTGTTCCCCAGGATATCAGGGTATGGAATGAAGCCCAGGCGGCAAAGGAATTCGGGTATGAAGTTTCAGTAATATGCCCCAAGTGTGGTAAGAATTCGCCGTGGTACGAGAAATTGGACGGGATATCCATTTACAGACATTTCAGGCCCGTAGAGGCGTCAGGAAAGCTAGTCTTTTTGATCGAATACGGAAATGCGATAATCTGGGAACTGCTGTTGAGCCTGTTCATTTTCATCAAAAAACCATTCCATATCATCCATTCTGCCAATCCGCCTGACCATGTTTTTATTATTGCGCTTTTCTATAGATTTCTAGGAGTGAAATATATTTTTGATCAACATGATATATGTCCTGAAAATTATTTGGCAAAATTTGCGCGAAAAGATATATTTTATAAACTGATGTTGCGCATGGAGAAATTGAATTTCAAAATCGCCGATATTGCGATCACAACCAATGAGAGCTATAGAAAAATTGCTATTACACGCGGTGGAAAAAATACGGCAGACGTTTTTGTTGTGAGAAACGGGCCGAATTTATCCAAAGTGATTTTTATGGAGCCGAATAAAAAATTAAAGGAAGGCTTCGATTACCTTATTGCTTATGTGGGTGTGATCGGAAACCAGGAAGGGATTGATAACCTGCTGAGGGCAATTCAGTACATCGTTTATCAAAAAAACCTTCACAATATCCGGTTTATTGTCATCGGGACCGGACCACACTGGTGGAATATGGTTCAGCTTTCCAGGGAAATGAATCTGGAAAAATATGTTCATTTTACTGGGTATATTCCTTATAGGGATTTTTATGAGATACTTGCAACCGCTGATGTATGTGTCAATCCGGAGCACCAAAACGAATTCACGAACAGATCCACTATGTTGAAGATCATGGATTACATGGTTATGGGAAAACCCATTGTCATGTTTGAAACCATTGAAGGGAAAGTAACCGCATGTGAGTCTGCTGTTTGCATCACCGATAATAATGATATTGATTTTGCGGAAGCCATCATTGCGCTTCTAAATGATTCGGAGCGCAGAAAGAAAATGGGCGAGATAGGGCGGAAAAGAGTTGATGAAAAATTGAACTGGGATAAACAAAAGGTAAATTTGAAACGGGCATATGATCATTTGGAGAATATGGAGAGATAATGGGAGATGATGTAAAAGCAATACTGGCAAAAAGTATTGAAAAATTGCAGAAATGGATCGAGGATCACAATTATAAAGGGTATGAAGCATTTGATGGTTTATCATCGTTTTTAAAACCTCTAACCTTTGGAAATCTTTTTTTAGAGCGGATTTTACAGCAGACAGTCCGCCAGAGTCCGATAAATCTAAGACCTCTCTTTGGTATAAAACCCCTGGAATCCACAAAGGGAAGGGGATATATTGCTTGGGGCTATCTGAAAATGTATCGGCTCACCGGAAAAGAGGAATATAAGAAAAAGGCGATAGAATCACTTGAATGGCTAGATAAAAACAAGTCACCTTTTTACACTAAACATAGCTGGGGTAATCATTTTGAATATTCTGCACGGGGAGGCCGAATACCGAAATATGAGCCGACCATAGTCTGGTCAAGCTTAATAGGCCAGGTATTCCTGGATGCATATGAATTGTTTGAAGACGAAAAATATCTGAAAATCGCGATTAGCATTTGTGGATGGATTCTCGACTTACCCCGGTTACAGGCAGATACAGGTTTATGTCTAGGTTATACTGCTCTTGGAGGGGAGTCAACAATTCATAACTCCAATATGCTTGGGGCAGCGATGTTGGCAAGAACAGCTAAAATTTCCGGGAATACAAAATCATTAGAAATTGCAAAAGAAGCCATGAAGTACAGTTGTGCCGACCAACTCCCGGACGGAGCATGGTATTATGGCGCTGCATCGATGTTTCATTGGATAGATAACTTTCATACCGGTTATAATTTGGATAGCCTCAAGTGTTATATGGAAAATACGGGGGACCAGGACTTTAAAGATAGCCTTGAACGTGGATATAGGTTTTTCAAGGATCATTTTTTTGAAGAATCCGGAAGGCCGAAGTATTATCACAATCGCGCCTATCCTATCGATATACAGTGCGCTTCACAGGCAATCGATACTCTTACAATGTTTTCCGATCAGGATGACTCTGCCCTAGAGCTGGCACAGAAGGTTGCAAAGTGGACCATTGATAACATGCAGGATCGGACAGGTTATTTTTATTATCGAATCTTACCCTTGAAAAAAGTGAAAATTCCAATGATCCACTGGGGTCAGGGTACTATGTACAAAGCGTTATCCAATTTGTTGCTCAAACTTAACTAGATAAAAGGGATTAGAAGACTTTGGCTAGTGATCATATCACTGTATGTATCTGTACCTTTAAAAGGCCTGAGCTGCTGTTACATCTATTGAATGAACTTCAAAAACAGAAGACGGATCAGTTGTTTTCTTATTCAGTTATAGTGGTGGATAATGATCATGCACAATCTGCAAAAGAAAGCGTTCTGTCATTTAAAGAGCAATCTGAAATGCATGTTGAGTATTATTGCGAGCCGGAGCAGAATATCGCTCTTGCCAGGAATAAAGCTGTTGAAAATGCAAAAGGACCATTTATCGCGTTCATCGATGACGATGAATTTCCCGTCGACGAATGGCTTTTAGGCCTTTATAAAGCACGCGTTGAGTTTGATGCGGATGGGGTTCTCGGCCCTGTAAAACCGTATTTTGAAATCAATCCTCCAAAATGGATTATCAAAGGAAAGATATGTGAGAGGGAGTCTTTTTCAACAGGAACCATTCTTAAGAGTTGTCGGCAAACGCGCACCGGAAATGTCTTATTGCTAAAAAATATTTTTAAAAATAAAAGCGACCTTTTTAATCCGGACTTCGGAAAAACTGGTGGAGAAGATGTTGATTTTTTCAGAAGAAAGATTCATGAAGGCTTGATTTTTATTTGGTGCGAAGAAGCACCGGTGTATGAGACAGTTCCAGCGGAGCGCCTTACAAGAACCTATCATCTGAAGAGGGCCCTGCTGCGTGGAAAAGTCGCCACCTTTCATACTCGATATTTTAAAGATAAACTTTTTTCAACTTCAAAATCGACCATTGCGTTTTTACTATACACATTGGCCATGCCGTTTTTTTTGATCATGGGGCAGCATGTTTTTATGAAATTCATGATCCGAAATTGTGACCATATCGGAAAGATTTTAGCTGAGTTGGGTATCAATGTGGTTAAGGAGAAAAATTTTTAAGATATTTTACGATCAGAATGCCAAGATCCCCACAAGAGATCCAGGTACGGCCCCCATTGGAAATGAACAGAATGAATCAGATATTCCGTAGAAAAACCAGAGTGACCAATGAATGAAAAAAATACTACTCATATCAAATAGGGTGATGCATTACAGGGTTTCCATCTATAACTATTTTTTCCGGCGTTTTAAAGAAAATGGTTATAATTTTATTGTGAGAAGCAATGAATTGCAGAAACAAAATACACATCGGCTGGAATTTGACTTTAAAGAAGTTGAATTCAAGTTTGCTAACTATAGAAAAGAGATAAATAATATCAAACCTGATGTGGTGATATTTTTTTTACATTTAAAGGAGTTAATATATTGGGAGCTGACCCATTGGCTGAAATTCAAGGGCATTCCGATCATTTATTGGAATAAGGCAATTAATTATGACGACCCGGATAATAAAATGCGATATAGGCTGTTTAATTACATGCATACCATATCGGATGGCATCATTCTTTATTCTGGAGAGGAAATAAAGCATATTAAACAGAAGAACAGGCATAAAGTGTTTATCGCAAACAATACCATCAATTTTGAAGATTTTCCAAAAATCAGCGAATCCAGGGAAGAGATTAAATCAGAGCTCGGCATCCATTTTAAAAAGGTCGTTCTTTTTGTCGGTAGGATGGGTATTGGCGGTGGTCGAAAAAAGGCGCACCATCTGATTAATATATTCAAGGAAATCAATAATCCCGAAATCGGTTTGGTGCTGGTCGGGTCCGGAATGGACCAGAATTTGCTGGGGGAGGTCAACAAATCCAATACGATTTATCTTGGAGAAGTCCATGATCCGCGTCATATACGGATCAGCAAAGTATTCAAGATGGCAGATGTGTTCTGCATACCCGGTCATATCGGGCTTGGGCTGAACCAGGCTTTATTTTGGGGGCTTCCGGCAGTTACCGAATCGGGAGATCAGCCGCCTGAAATTCAATACCTGATTGATGGGAGAAACGGCTTCATCGTGCCGAATAACGATCAGGCCGAACTGAAGAATAAAATATTGTATTTGCTGAATAATGACTCTATCAGACAAGTATTCTCACAGAATGCGAAACAAGATATCATGCAGCACGCATCGGTTGAAAATATGTTCAAGGGTTTTAAAGGCGCTGTTGATTCTTTGTTATAAATTGAAATTTCACTACTAAATAACGCTTGTACTGAATGCAGGAAAATAAAAAAATTATTTATAAGGATTATTGGAATCGTTCTGGGAAAAATATAGATGGATATCAAAAAAGAAGAATATATTTTGAAAGGCAAGCCGATCAGTATTGATGTGATGATAGTTGATGATAGGGAAATCATTATAACCGGTAACTATATAAAGATAGGGAAAATTAAGGAAGAATGGGATGAAGATATTGAAGATCCGAAATCATTTTTAGAAAAAATAAAGGATTCAGGCATCAAGGCAGATATTTTTACTTTCATGCAAAGACTGCCTGAATCTAAACCAAAATTTAGTTACTACATGGAGTGGGATAATGTTGCGGCTTTGCCGATCACTACTTATGAAAATTGGTTTTATAACCAGATTCATAGAAATCATAGAAATAAAATAAAGCTTGCGGAAAAAAAAGGGATAACGGTGAAACAGGTACCGTTTAGCGATGAGCTAGTGAGAGGGATCACAGATATCTATAACGAGACATCTGTAAGACAAGGTAGACCATACTGGAATTATGGAATGGATTTCGATCTGGCAAAGAAGGAAAATTCCTTTTTTATGGATCGATCTGATTTTATTGGCGCCTATTATAAGGACGAGTTGATAGGGTTCATTCGAATTGTTTATACAGATAGATTTGCAAGAACAATGGGGATACTGTCAAAGGTCGCACATCGTGATAAGGCTCCCACAAATGCATTGTTTGCCAAAGCCGTAGAAATATGCGCCGAAAAAAAGATTCCCTATATTGTGTACGCAAAATTTGATTACGGCAAACTCGGCAGTGACACATTAATGGATTTTAAGCGCTATAACGGTTTTGAAAGCATCATCCTTCCACGCTATTACATTCCATTATCCACCAAAGGAAAAATCGGATTGAAGCTCCATCTGCATCTCGGTGTTATTGGACTGCTCCCTGAAAAATTAGTGAGAATATTACGGCATTTTAGAAACAAATGGTATTCTAAGTAAACGCCGGCTTTAAGTTTCAAATTACAAATTAATGAAAACGATATCTATTAAGCAGAAAGGCCTTTCCAGCTTTTTCTCAAAAATTCCAATGCCGGTATTAGCGCGATTAGCGCGTGTAAATTTCATTATTCCATACTATCATATGGTTAGTGATGATGCGGTTCCGCACCTGACTTATTTGTATGACTATAAAAATGCCAAACAGTTTGAGGCCGATATTGATTTCCTTTTAAAAAATTATTTACCGATCAATATTTTTGATACTCTTCATAGCTTAAAAAATGAAAGTCCACCTACTGAAAAATCTTTTTTATTAACTTTTGATGATGGCTTTCGGGAAATGTTTGAGATTGTTGCCCCAATCCTTTTAAAGAAAGGAGTTCCGGCAACTTTTTTCATTAGCAGCGGTTTTATCGATAATGAAAATTTATGCTATCAGCACAAAGCAAGTCTATTGGCGCATCATTTTCCGGCAAATGATTTATTTTCAGACTCGTTGAAAAGAGTAAAAGAAATATTACTCGATAACAAGGTGAGTTCCGGAGATATCAAATCATCTGTTTTGTCGATTAAGTACCGGAATAAGGAAATAATTGATGAAATAGCCAAAGAGGTACATATTGATTTCAATGATTATTTGAAAAAAAAGAAGCCGTATCTTACATCGCAACAAATTGAGGAAATGATAACGAAAGGATTTGCTTTTGGAGCTCATAGTATTGATCATCCACTATATGCATCGCTCTCATTGAAGGAGCAGATATACCAGACTACTGAGAGTGTTCGATTTGTAAAGGAGAGATTTAATTTGCACTATGGTGCATTTGCCTTTCCGCATAACGATTTCAATGTGTCGAGTGACTTTTTTGAAAGTATATACAACAATGGCCTCTTGGATATCTCTTTTGGTACAGGGGGTATGGCTACCGATAGTTGTTCGAATAATTTTCAGAGAATTAGTTTCGAAAAGCCCTTGATGCCTGCGGAAAAAATATTACCGGTACAATATGCAAAAAGAATTTATCAAATTGCTCGAAAAAAAGACAGGATTATAAGAAAAAATTACCATGCAGAAAAAAAAATTTAATTGGTATAGGAGAGTTTAGATGCCGGGAATTTGCGGAATCATCAGCAAAGCGCCTGCTGAAGAAAATAGAGAAAAATTAAACATCATGCACCGATGTATGCTGCATGAAAATTTTTATAACTCCGGGACCTTTGTTGATGAAAAAGTTGGTCTATATGTCGGATGGGTGTGTCATGAAGGATCATTTTCGGATTGCATGCCGGTAACGAACGAAAAAAAGGATCTTGTATTGATATTTTTCGGAGAGAATTTTGTTGATCTTGAGATTTTTGATCAGCTTAAATCCAAGAACCATAAGTTTAATCGTACAAACGCAGATTATTTAATACATTTATATGAAGAACTGGGTGAAAACTTTTTCGCTTTTCTAAATGGATGGTTTAACGGAATTTTACTGGATTTGAAGGAAGAGAGAGCGACTTTATTTAATGATCGCTTTGGAATGCAAAGAATTTACTATCATGAAAGCAGGGATACTTTTTATTTTTCTTCTGAAGCAAAATCTCTGCTTAAGGCGCTTCCTCAGCTTCGAGAAATAGATATGAGAAGCCTTGGAGAATTTCTTTGCTGCAATGCTGTATTAAACCAAAATACCCTGTTTAAAAATATTTTTCTTCTGCCTGCCGCATCTGCATGGACTTTTAATAAAAACGGCATTCACAGAAAGCAATATTTCAAACCGGATACTTGGGAAAAGCAGCCTTTGCTGGAAAAAAAATTCTTCTACGACAAGCTTAGAGATACATTCACAAATATTTTACAGCGGTATTTTCGTTCAGAACAAGGCATTGGAATTTCACTAACAGGCGGTTTAGACACACGTATGATAATGTCTTACATGGATGCACCACCAGATAAATTTCCCTGTTACACGTTTGGAAGTATTTATCGTGACTGCAATGATGTTAAGGTCGCTCGTATTGTATCTAAAGTCTGTAAGCAGACACATCATGTTATTCAACTGGGGAATGAATTTTTAACGGAATTTGAAAGATTTGCCGAGAAAACTGTCTACATCACAGATGGTTATCTTGATGTAAGCGGATCACCGGAAATATATGTGAATAAATTGGCTAGAGAAATAGCCCCAATCCGAATGACCGGTAACCATGGCAGCGAATTGTTTAGAAATGTAAGATGGCTTAAGGCGTTTTACCCAAATGATAAACTTTTCCATCAAGATTTTAAATATCATCTATCAGAAGCTATTACCACTTATAATAATATTAAAATAAGCAATCCGCTGACTTTCACTCTTTTTATGGAATCACCGTGGCATGAATATAACCGGCTTGCAAGTGAACAGTCACAGTTGACTCTTAGAACACCATATCATGATAAAGATCTAGTTGGACTGATGTATCGGGCACCCGGTGAACTGCGGAATAACAAAGAAATTTCTCTAAAACTCATCGCCGATGGTAATCCAGCATTACGAGAAATAATGACAGATCGGGGAGTTGGTGGAAAATTAAATCCTATCTTTTCGTTTATTCCGCGCTTATATCACGAATTTTTTTTTAAGGCAGAATATTATTATAACTACGGGATGCCGCAATGGCTTTCCATTTTTGACTACATACTCAAACCTTTCCATATAGAAAAGTTTTTTTTAGGGCGGCATAAATTTTATCATTTCCGGGTATGGTACAGAGATCAGCTATCAAAATACGTTCGTGAGATTTTATTGGATGAAAGAACTTTAAAGCGCCCATATCTGAAAAGAGATTTCCTAGAACATATTGTAAATAGCCATACAGCAGGTTGCCGAAATTATACAACTGAAATTACTAAAATGTTGACAGTAGAACTTATACAAAGGCTTTTGATTGAGAACCGGTAAGGCTTATACGCTGGAGTTTGATAAGATAATATAAAATGAATTTGAATTTATGCCTCCTCAAATAGCATTTTTGCTGTGTATTATATTTATCATTTTCCTTTTCAGAAGTGATTTTAAGCGAAAGCCTTATGTGTCCTATGCCTTGTGGGTGCCTTTTATTTGGATACTGATTGCTGCATCAAAGCCTTTATCGATCTGGTTGAATTTTGGTGTCCCTGTGTATTTTGAAAATCAAGAGCAGTATTTGGAGGGTAGCCCAACCGACAGATCATTTTTATTGCTTCTTATATTGGTGGGTTTTACGATTCTTTTTAAAAGGCAATTGGAGTGGTCAAAAATTTTCAGAAATAATAAGTGGATATTTTTTTATTTCACCTATTGCGGAATCAGTACGCTTTGGTCTGATTATACGTTTGTATCTTTTAAAAGGTGGATAAAGGAGATCGGGAATTTTACAATGATTCTGATTATTCTTACCGAACATGATCCTATAGAAGCCTTTAAAACAACTTTTAGAAGATTGACTTATATTGTTGTTCCTTTTTCAATTGTATTTATAAAGTATTTCCCGGCTGTCGGAAGAGCTTTCAGCCGAGCCGGAGAAACCATGTATACAGGTGTTACAGATCATAAGAATTCTCTTGGTGTTTTATCTTTCATATGTTTTACAGTGTTCTTTTGGAATTTGCAGTCAATTCGGAAAAATAAAAATAGCCATAAATATGAAATTTGGATTCATACTTTATTTTTATTCTTGATAGCCTGGTTGCTGATAAAAGCCCAGAGCGCAACCGCCTTATTATGTACTATTATCGGTGTTATTTTTCTTGTAGGATTTGATTGGTCGATTATAAGAAAAAATGTAAAATCAATAAGTATTTTTATAGTGATAACAATATGCATTTTTACTTTTCTGCAATATTCTATGGAGATTCTTCAATTTATTGTTGTTGATCTTTTAGATCGAAACCTCACATTAACAGGCAGAACGAATATTTGGGAAGAGCTTCTCTTGATAGGTACTGACCCATTAATTGGCTCCGGCTATGAGAGCTATTGGCTTGGAGACAGAGTTAATGCATTGAAAGCGAGATATGTTTTTAATCTCAATCAAGCGCACAATGGATATTTGGAAATTTATTTGAACCTTGGCGGGATTGGCCTTTGTTTCTTCATCATGTTCATTGTGGCTGCTTATAAAAGCATTTCGAATAAGCTGCCTTATGATTTTCATTATCAAAAGATTCGAATAACCTTTCTGGTGATCATTCTGCTCATAAACATTACCGAAGCATATTTTAAAGGATTAAGTCTATCATGGGTTGTTTTACTCCTTATTGTCACAGAAACAACCGTGGCAGCTCCGGAAACAGAGAATATTCAAATTAAACACCGGAAACAATATTCATAATTTCTCAATCAAATGCAAGAATAGTAAGAACAGATCTTTGTATTCATTTTGTCCATTAAATTTGAATAATAAGTTCATTTTTATCTCAGAGGAATTCGTAAAAGAATATGAAAAATTCAAGCGACAGGATAAAATCATATGAAAAATATTTCAATACAGAACCTTTAAAATACGGTTTGAAAAAGAAGGCGGCAGTAGGAGCCGGCCTGACTATTTCTTCCAGGGTATTAGATTATATTATCTCTGTAGGCGGGACGATTATCCTCGCCAGGCTACTCACTCCTGATGATTTCGGACTTGTAACCATGGTGATGACTGTCAGCCTTCTGTTACGCAATTTTGGTGTAAACGGTTTTCCGGAAGCGATTATTCAAGAGGAGACAATTAATCATAAGCAGTTAAGCACTCTATTCTGGATACATTTGGGGATAAGCGTAGCATTGGCAATTGTATTTGTTATCTCTGCACCGGCCATTATCTGGTTTTATAATGAACCCAGGCTTGAACCAATCATCTATGTAATGTCTATTTCCATTATTTTTCCCTGTTTTTCTACACAACACACCGGTTTGCTAAAAAGGACCATGCAGTTCACAAAGTTTACTGTCAATGAAGTTGTTTCTACTCTTGTCAGCACAGTTGCAGGAGTTATCATGGCGCTGTATGGGTTTGGATATTGGGCAATTGTTGTGAGAAGAATGGCTATACCTGCATCCTCCGTAGTCGGAGCGTGGATATTATGTAGATGGCGGCCCGGGTTACCTTCAAAAAAAGCAAATGTGATGAAAATGGTGAAGTTTGCATTTCATACATATGGGAATTTTATTACCTATTATTTTTCAAAAAACATTGATACTATCCTTATCGGAAAATTTTTCGGTTCCGCTCCTCTTGCAAATTATGACAGGGCTTATCATCTTTTTGTCATGCCGGTTAACCAAGTCACTTCTCCTCTTTCTAGCGTAGCATTGCCGATTTTGAGCAGATTGCGTGATGATAAGGAAAGATTTGTACGATATTATTTAAAATCATTATCTCTGATTTCATTCGTCGGTATGGCCATAAGTGCAATCATAACACTGATAGGTAAAGATCTTGTTCTTCTGCTGTTAGGGCCGAAATGGGATATTGCGGCACTTATATTTACGCTATTTGGTCCGGGTATCGGGATGATGCTTGTCTATGATACACATGGCTGGCTGCATCTTTCGCTGGGTACCGCAGACCGTTGGTTTCGATGGGGGATTTTATCGGTTATCATAACGATTTGCTGTATTGTCATCGGGTTGAAATTCGGAGCAACGGGTGTTGC
The DNA here is from genome assembly GCA_020723325.1 of Desulfosudis oleivorans. Lineage (GTDB taxonomy): Bacteria > Desulfobacterota > Desulfobacteria > Desulfobacterales > SURF-7 > DYJD01. The sequence continues at coordinate 161,800 of DYJD01000010.1, forward strand.
AGCCGGAATGTCGGTATCTTTTTACATTCTGGTTTTTCCAGGATTGTGGTATGGGGGCAGGCCGATGAATATAAAGCTGTCAGACATTATAGGTTCAGTATGGAAGTATTTTATTTCAGCGGTAGCCGCAGGGGGTTTATGTTGGTATCTATTATACTTTTTTAATCTAGTTTCTGAAATCTATCTATCATTAAACATTTTGATCAGAATGACTGTCTCCTCCATTTTTTTTATCATCCTGTATCTCTTAGCGGTCGTTGTTTTATATCAAAGTTTAGAGCCGATATCGCAGCTTTTATCTATTATTAAAGATATGGTTCCCAAGTTTGCCAAAAACAAGCAGGAAAGATCATGAAATAAGTATCCAACTATATATAAAAAATAATAATAGAGAGTTGAAAACGGTTCGAAGCTGTTCAAAAATGATTATTAAATGAGGAGCAACTTATGGTCATTAGCAAAAAATATAAATACTGTTTTATTGAATATCCAAGAAGCGCTAGTTATGCAATTCGTCATGAACTTTTAGAATTTTACAGTGGAGAAGACTGGCTTCACAAACATGCACGGTATAAAGATTTCGTGAACTCTCTTCCAAATGAATATAAAGACTATTTTATTTTTTGCAGCATTCGCAATCCGATGAGAGATATTATTTCAATTTACAATATCAACCGAACGAATAGTTCTGGCAGAGCCAAACCTGAATTCTGGAAAAATTACAAATGGTATATTCGAATACATGAGTTAAGAAGAGCTAGGTTTTTTGATAATAATCCAGATACAAGTTTTCAAACGTTTTTCAAACAACTTTTCATATTACCCTATATTAAGCCTAGAATAATAGCCGAATTGTCTATGGAAAGGTATAATTATATTATACGCGTAGAGAATTTACAGGAAGATTTTTCTGCTGTATTAAAGAAAATGGGCATACAACAGGTCCAACCGGTTCGCTCCTACAACGTATCAACCAGGCAAGAATTAGATTTGGATGAATATTATCCTGAAGAGTTGCGTAAAAAAGCTGTAAGAATATTAGGTCCGATGATGAACTTTATGGGGTATAATTTTCCTGAAACCTGGAATGTAAAACGAATACCGGCCAGCAGCAGATTGTATTTTAGCATTTTGAAACCTGCTGCAAAGTTTTTTTGGAATTATATTAGCTATGCAAAGTAAGGAGCTTGGAAAGGGGAATGCTGTAGCGTTGTTCCGCTTTGATGCGGGACGCTGAATAAAAATTTATACGTTCGACTTTAAAATCAGTCTGAATCTGCTTTTTCAGGGCGGCAGATGAGTTGCAAAAGGATTATTAAACGACTTGCTTATAGGCGATAACCCATAAGGATTAAGCTGACCTAAGGCACGAAGGTCAGAATCGGAATATGATTATGACAAACAATATAAAAATGAGATGCCATGAATCGGATGCAAAATAAAGTCTGCGTGGTGACGGGAGCGACTTCGGGTATTGGGAAAGCCGCAGCAATCGGACTGGGTAAGGCCGGTGCGGATGTTATCGTGATTGGAAGAAACCGTGCCAGGGGAAAACATGTTATAAACCACATTCGATCAAACCCATCTGGCGGAAAAGCAAGGTTCATGGAATGCGATCTCTCCAGCCAGCGACAGGTCAGGGAGCTTTCGGAAGCGATTCATATGGTTGTAGGACGGGTGGATGTTCTGGTGAATAATGCGGGCGCAAATTTTGATTCCTTTCAGACAAGCGAGGAAAACATCGAGATGACCTTTGCGACCAACCATCTGAGTCATTTCCTGCTGACGGCGCTGCTGATGGATTTGCTGATGAAAGCCTCCGGGCAGGCATCCGAGGCACGTGTGATCTCAGTGGCCGGTGAAAGCCATCGAAATCTGAGCGGCGAGTATGAGCGGTATTTGACTTTGGAGGGCTTTGACCGCAGAATTGCAAAACGCAACTCAAAGCTGGCTAACCTGATGTTTACATATGAATTGTCGGAACGGATTCAGGGGACCGGAATTACAGCGAATGCGCTTCATCCCGGGGCCGTTGCCACCCGGTTGGGAAGAAACAACGGCTTGCTGAGCTGGATGAGGCATATCGGGATACATGTATTAAAACGGAACCTGATTTCCCCCAAAAAAGGCGCGGATACAGCGATTTACCTGGCGGTTTCCCCGGATGTGAAGGGAGTCTCTGGCAAGTATTTCGACAAACGAAAACCGGTGGATTCCTCTCCGGAATCACGAAACAAAAAGGCTATGCAACACCTATGGGAATTGAGCCTCCAGATGACTTCTCTTACAGAAGCGGAAATGGAAGGTGGCTGGAGGTTTTTCAAGCCACGCTAACCTGCTGACTTTGCGAATAGGAAATTCCGGAAGAATTCCATTTCTGAATAAACCCGGCCAGGATTGATCAAGGTGTTTTCGCCTCGTAGGGCTGAGAAATGCCCAGGGATCGAAAAGTTCTAACTGTTTGTGATCTTTTATACGGATTATACTTTTACATTGTAAATGATTGATATTATTTGATTACAGCTATCACAGCAGTAAGAAAAAAGTAAGCGGAAAATGCATTAAAATAAAATTATTTCATAATGTTATTTGATTGTTGCTTTTTACGATTCCATCAAAATTTAACATAAAAGATTTTCATTTCTGATATGGCCCTCTATGTGGCGCAAAAAATGCATATTTTTTTCTCAAAAGTATTGATTTGAATGATGTGATATTTGAGTAATTTCTGTTACTGTACTATCTATAATGATAAATATGATTGAATATAGCAGATAATACAAAAGAAAGTAAAATGATGTGCTCTATTACAACTAATATTTATTTAGGAGGTTGAGATGAAAGGGTTAAAAATAACAAGTTTTTCAACTTTCGTAATTATTTTTTTAACAATTGCGCATGCAGATGCTGTAACTATCACTGCAACGAGTTGCTCCCAGGTGGATGTACAGGCAGCTATTAATTCAGCAAATGAAGGTGATACCGTTTATGTTCCAGCGGGTAGCTGTACTTGGAAAACCAAGGTTACTATTAGTAAAGGAATCATATTGCAGGGAGCTGGAATAGATCAGACAACCATTGTAGACAATGTACCCACAGCAGTTGGACAATCCGGGAAAGAAGCTCTTCTGATAGCGGTAAATTCCGGAACTGCGCCAAGAGTTACCGGATTCACTTTTTCGGATACTGGGTCATATTATAATTATCTTGGTACAGTATTAGTAACCGGAAGTGTTAATGGCTTCAGGATAGATCATTGCAAATTTTTAGGCTGTAATTCAAGGGGGGTATCGGTAACTACTCCGGCATCCGGATTAATAGATAATTGTCAGTTTATTAATATTGCTGGCCAAGGCGTATTTATTCGACCGCTATCATCTCAGTCTGATAGCATATGGGCAACTGAAACGCATCTTGGCGGGGGTGATGCCGTATATATTGAAGACTGTACATTTAATTATGAAAAGGTTGAACCCGCACTTGATGGGGAATATGGTGCAAAAATGGTTTTCCGCCATAATACCCTCATAAATTCCTGGATTCTTTGCCACGGCTATGAAAGCAACCGTTCAACCTTACGGTTCGAAGCATATGATAATAGCTTCAGTCAGACGACATCCCTTTCTTCAACTGCAACAATTGTTTTTCGCGGAGGGACAGGGGTTATTTTTAATAATGTTATAAAAGGGATATGGTTGTATCCACTCATGTTCAGAGATTATTGTGCATGTGGGAATAATGATGTGTGCAAGCACTCTGAATGTACATCCTACCCTTGCCCTGATCAAGTCGGGCGGTCATATAACCAAAAACATGAACCTTTATATCAATGGAATAATAAGTATAATGATAATCAGGTAACAGGCCACGTATTTGACTCCTGCGCGGAGGAAGATTTTTCTGTGAATTCTACAATTCAAGTAAATAGAGATTTTTTTAATGCGGTGAAAACGGGATACACCCCTTATACTTATCCCCATCCATTGACTGAAGTGAAAGCACCCTCTCCATCAACAAAACCAGATCCACCTGTATTAACAATAGGTTCAGGTAGTTGATTTTAGAAAATCTGTTCTAAAGCTTTTGGTGTTAAGCCACTAAATGGCATATTAATAGATTCACTTAGCCCTTTAAAGCATGTTTCGCTTTAAAGGGCTTTTTTCATGGTTCGAAACAGTATGAAAATTTTTCATTCTTGTGAATTATGGAAAAAATAAGATAGAAGAATAATAATCCAGAGGCAATATCGCAATAAATTTAAAGCCGTATGCTTAAATATACTATTGATGATAGATTCGCATACAGTTATCGATCATACCTTATCTTTTATTCGACAACTATGTCCTTTGATCAAATGTAATCATTCCTTGACCTCCAGTATTAACATGATTTAATTAATAATGATGTTGATTCTTAAGAAATCGGCATATCAATACAAAAAATTGGAACCGAGTTGAAATCTAATTATCAGCGAAATCGAATAAATGGGCATTATTGAGCATATATTGGTTAGGGTGCAATGGCGACCAGGTATAGGTGATCCAGATGTTATCGGTTGGGTCATCACCACCTTTTATTTCCTATCCGCGATTCTTTGTTGGTATGCAGGGCAGGGCAGGTCGGCGAGCCGTCGGCAATCAGGTGAGCCAATTAAATCGAAATTATGGATTTGTTTATTTATTGTGATGATTTTTTTGGGAATCAACAAACAGCTCGACTTGCAAAAACTTCTTAGGGATCTTGGCAAAATTCTGGCCGAGGATGGTGGCTGGTATCATATGCGGCGGGAAGTTCAGTCGATATTCATTAGGGCTATGGCAGGTCTTGGTGCACTCTTTTTTGTAATCTTATGTTTGTATTTAAAAGGTTCCTGGCGTAACTATTGGATGGTTGCTTTGGGCGGGTTTTTATTAATCGCATTTATCGCAATAAGAGCGGCATCCTTTCATCATGTGGACTATATCTTCAGCAGATGGCGAATTATCGGCCCGTTCCGTATGAAATACGTATTGGAATTATCGGGTATTTTATGCATTGGGATGGGAGCCGCTCTGCGTCTTTTTCGCGAAAATCAGCAGGCAGGTTGAGCAATTTCCGGCCTTGGTCATCGTTTTGGCCTTATCGCGGTTGGAAGTCGCTCCCACAATGGAGGATGGCCGAAACGATGATATCAAGGCCCAATTGCCGATAAAAATCATCAGACTGAAGTCCGAAGGTTTTTTTGTTTGAATCATCCTGTATCGTTGCGAAAATAATTGACCATCTTTAGGGGGTAGTTTGGAATATATGTGTAATATATTTCATAATAGTTTGGTAAATCGTTTCTTGTCGATGCTGTGTAAATAACTCACTAAGCATAACTATATAAAATATCATAGAAAAAATATTTTAGTACGATTGTGTCTTTAGGTATATTAATTGCTTATATATTTTAATCCATCAAGATGGCCTTTAAACTGAAACCAATTATTAAAAACTATCGCCGTGTATACAGGTATGGAAGAGGTTAAAATGACAGAAGTAACTATCGGTGCAGAACCGCTGAATTTTTCGCATGCATTGAAAATTCAGGGAAAAGTATCGAACTATAAAATGTTGGGGAATCAATTTTCCCGATATCAACTTGCGCTATTCATATTAGATCTCGCCGTAGTGTGCGTCTCCTTTTACGGATGCATATTTCTTTCACGGCACAATTCGGATATTTGGACTAATCCGTATCAAGCTTTGGCTGTTGCGGTGCTTGCGATAATTATCATTCCATTCCTGCAGACATTCAATCTATACAGCTACCATAATTTATTTTCCAAATCACAGCATTTTGTATGTGTTGCGAAGTCATTTGTTTGGAATTCAATGGTTTATTGTATTATATGTTTTTTATATATGTGGCCCAGGCTGTTTGAATCCAGTTCCATTTTGCTGGGCGGGCCTTTAATGGCAATGGCAATTGGAATATTGCTATTGTCAAAATATCTTGGTGATTATTTGCTGCATTTCATGAAATCGATGGGACTCGCCCTGATCGCCATCGGTTTCATCGGCTTCATTGTCGGAAAGGAAAAACCATTTATTCTTGAGCATGAAATGCTGCTTGTCGTTTGTATTTTGTCAGCCTATGCGTTGCTGCTGATGAATCGGTATTTTTGGATTTACATTATATTCAACAGAATAATGCGTTCTTCTTTCAGACGTCAACTGCTGATATTAGGCACAAACGAGCAAGCTGAAAAAATCGCCAACCATATCATTATGTATAATGCACCTTTCTGGGTAGCAGGAACCATTGGAATCGGGAACGATGCCATAAACACCCAAATTCCAAAACACTGTTTGGGTACAATACATGAATTGCCAAGTATAATTGAAAAAAACAAGATCAGCGAAATCATTATTACCGATGAGAAAATCGCCAAGCAAACTTTGATTGTGATACTGGATTATTGCGCCGCTATCGGTATGAATGTATGGTTCCCGCCAAATTTATTGAAAATTATTGATATCAAATTGTATATTGATCAATTCTGCGGAGTTCCAATGATTTGTATGTGCTCACAAAAAAATGTTTGGCTGTTTAACAAATTGAAGCATACGTTCGATGCGCTCATCACCCTGCCTATCTTTCTATTGCAACTCCCAATCTTTTTTGCGATTTCAATTGCAATCAAGATCGATTCAAAAGGTCCCGCCTTTTATAAGACAAAAGCGATTGGAAAGAGCGGTTTGCCTTTTACCATGTATAAATTTCGATCCATGCGAGTCCATAACGACAGCGATATTCACAAAACATATGTGACAAAATTGATCAAAGGCGAGATAGGCAATAGCGAAGATAAAACACAACCATTAAAAATCACTAATGACCCCCGTGTTACACGTGTCGGTAAATGGATCAGAAAAACAAGCCTTGATGAATTGCCCCAATTGCTAAATGTATTGAAGGGGGATATGAGTTTGGTCGGACCGCGGCCTTGTCTGCCTTATGAATTTGAGATTTATAAAGATTGGCACAAGAAGCGAACGATGGTGCGGCCGGGAATCACCGGGCTGTGGCAAGTCACCGGAAGGAGTGAGGTTTCCTTCGAAGACATGATTCTTCTGGATTTATATTATGTTTATAATCGAAAATTTTTGTTGGATTTCAGTATATTGTTTGAAACTATTTTTGTCGTCTTCCGGAAACAAGGCGCATATTGAAAAAAAATACAAGTAGTGGAAAGCAACGGCAGGCGAACAAGCAGTCAGTCTGGATGAAGAAAAAGCGATCCGGGACACGATATCAACAATGCGCATGAGTTTGCTTTGGAAGCGCCGGATTGAATTTTGTATCAATCTACAACAAGGTACACCCCGTCTCTGACGGGTGACTCGCAGAGTTTGACATTTACGGGAATAAAAAAAAGGAAGTCTCGATTCTAAATCAATTCAAGTTCAAGAAAAGGTGACTTTATATGTGACTCCGTTATACCATAAAAAAGCAGAGCCGATTTTTCGGCTCTGCTTTTTTTTACATGGATTTTTTCAAAATCTTATCTTTTCATTTTGTTGCGGCAGGCACTTGCAAGTCCTACTAAGCCACTGCCCAAAAGAAGAAGGATAGTGGCCGGTTCAGGCACATTGTGGGGTGGAGGCGCCTTCTCATCGATATAAAACATATCCATGCCAAAGCAATCGACTTTGTTGGCTGCGGTAATCAAGACATATGCGACTGCATTAAAGTCTGAGCCCAGGAAGACCTGAGGATTCGTTCCGGTCCAACCCCAATCATCAGGAGGTAGTAAAACCGCTGATCCGATTGGGTTATTGGCTGCGTCATAACCGGCTATATAAGCCAGCTCATTGCCGGAAGCCAGCCAACCACCGACATCCGTGTTGGAGGTCAATTCAAAATAATTGATGTCGAACAAGGAATTGTCGGTTTTGTAGATTTTAATGGCCGTCAGATCGCCAAAATTGCCGGTGGCCCAATGGCCATGGATCACGTCGTTGTTTCCCCCGTAATAGTTCCCGATAATGGAAGTGAATGAATTGTTGGGGTCTGGGACCGAAGCTTCAATGAAATCCAGAATAAAGCCGTCCTCTTCGTATTTATCCACATCAGAAAAGGTTTGAAAAGTATCCGTGGTGTAAGTCGTCGCGCTGTTATTGAGATATACAGTCCCGCCAGTAAAATCAATAATTACGGCATTCGCAGGACCGGTCAATAATAAAAAAAGCAAAACAGTGGTTAAAGCAACCATTTTTGACTTCATAGCAATCTCCTCCTCTGTGAAAGATATTTATTTTAGGGTAATCTCCTCAGTTTAACACGCAATGTATGAGTAGCACCTCCTTTCATATATTAAGAAGTTGAAAATATGCCAAAGCCCTGCCGATAATAAAGAAACATCTTGTTATAAAAAAACAGATAATGAATACAAAATCATTATAATAGTTTTGATTGAATTTTTTATTGTGATTGTACTAAAGATGAAGCGTTAAGCAATTATTATGCCCAAAAGCTTTATTTGCTTTTTAAGGTAATTTATATTGTATTTTTAGATGGATATATTATTTTAACTTGGATCCGGCTTGTGATAATCTGTGGTATGTATGTATGCAATTACATAATATTGGTACAATTATCCAATTTATTTCACACTTAGAATCCGCGCATATGGCTGCTCATTGGATATGATTGCACATGAAAAAATGCTATGTTTTGAAATGGGATTCTTGGAAACTGTTTTACCCATATCGGGGTTTAAAGTCGTTCCTGCGTTTGAGGATGGCCAAAGTGATGATCAAGGCTGAAATAACTACCAGTACCATCCAATGGTTCCCGTCGCCCCCCGAACATTGTCATAATCAGCCTGGATAACTATCGGCCATTTCAGATAATCAGGAAAGTAGCTGATCCCGCCGCCGAACAGAATGCCGATTTTGCTCTTGGAGGATTGCTCATAGTGGAGTCCGGTGGCCTGGGATCGCGCGAGTTCACTCTCGGTATAAACGGTGCAACCGCCGATGGCTGTTAGATACAGGCTGGTTGAGCCAAGTTCAAGACCAAGCTTGCCCAGCAGTCCGACCTCGGTGCCCTTTCTTTTGTTTTCAAGCCGGACAAAATCATTATTGGGGCATGGGGTTGAAATCGTTTGATCAGGGAGCTCTTTATCGCCATGGGGTATAAACGGGATACCCACACCGAACAATAAGTTCAGGTTCCCGGCATTGATTTCTTTGGCTCCGGTCTCCATAGTAACGTTATACGTGTCAGCATCGCCACCTGCGCCGCCGCCGACTACGAAATAGCCTGCAAAGGCGGGTGAACAGAATGAAATCGTTAATGTCATTGCCCAAACAACAAAAGAGATCCAGCGCCTTGATATTGAAACGAACAATAAAAATATCAATGCCAGGGCTGTATTAACTGGAATTGAGTTCAATCCGGAACCGGTCTTGCCGGATGGTGCCATGGTATGGAGGAAACAGCCGCCCACATCGATAACCTGAATGGGGGCATCAGGCGCTACTGTTACGCTGGTTGTATCGCTGTGGGAAAAACCGGAACCGGTTGAAACCGTCAACTGGAATTGAAGGGTTGTGCCTTTTTCGCCGCCTAGGGGCGCTACGAAACTCGCTTTTGCCTGGTCTGTATTCTTTAAGGCTACAGTCGGGCCTTGAATTTGTTTCCATTCATATTGGGCTTTACCATCGGGATTGTAGGATTGACTGCCGTCCAACGTGACCGGTTGGTCGGCAGAGGTCTGGATGTCGGCCCCGGCGTCAGCAATAGAAGGATAGGTTTGAGTTGAACCTATATCGGGGATGGGCTGTTCTGTAAAAGGTTGAAATTCAACACTGGGGAGGTTGTAATTGTTTTTATGGTCGAAAATTGAATTATTGATGGTCATGGAATCATTTGTTCCCCAATAATTGCCCGGCATGGCGATAGTAGTCGATACTGCCGGCCAGGCGATCATATATACAAGATAGTTGGCATTAAATGTATCGATAATGTTATTGCTGTTGATGTCCAGTTGAAAAGAAGCATTATCCGTGGCGCTCAGAGCCATAACTCCTGCCTTTAGTCCTTCCGTGTTTTGGTTTGGATCATAATCAATGGTAAAAACATTGGCTTCCAAATCAACGTCGGCCCGGGCTTCATGGTTTACGGAACGGGTTCCGTCAAGGGTCACATCTTCGCTTGCTGAAACGGTTCGATCCGCACCAGGATCGGCAATCAATGAGCCTTTTACTTTAATGGAAATCGTATCTGTGGCCGGAAGGCCGCCTTTATCGACTATGGTCAATCGAAATGTCAGGGTTTCAGCAGCGGTCGCGCCGACCTGCGGAGCAATGAATGAAGCAATGGCTGTATTTGGATTTTCAATCGTTACGATCGGACCTTCGGTTTGTGTCCAGGTATAGGATGAAATCCCGTCATCCTGGCCGGATGATCCGGAACCATTCAGATTGACTGTTTGCCCTTGGACAACAGTTTGATCACTACCGGCTGCAGCCACCGGGTAGACATTATTTTGATAGAAAATAATATCCACGGTATCTGCGGAACTCAAACCTCCCTGATCCGTCACCGTTAGTTGGAAGGTCATGCGATCACCGGCCACCACGGATTGGGAAACAAGGAAACGTGCATTGGCGCTATTGGAGTCTTGCAGATCAACGGTCATTCCGGAAGTCTGAGTCCATTGATACCCGGCAATGCCCTGGCTGTCGGCAGAGGCCGCACCATTGAGATTGACGGTTACTTGCTGAGCCACTGTCTGGGGGATGCGGACATTTTGGTCGGCCCCGGCCCGGGCCACTGGCGGGGCATTACTGCCGATGACGGTCAGTCTAACTGTTTCGCTTGCCTGGCGCCCGTTTTCATCAGTAACCGCTAAGCGAAAAACCAGGGAGGCCACATTGCCGCCTGGGTCAGGGGCATTAAAAGTCGGTTTGGCGCTTTGCGGGTTTTGAAGGACAACAGGTGTCCCTCCGGTTTGCTCCCAAAGATAGGACTTGATTCCGCTGGTGGGATCATCAAGCTGAACCTGAATACCGGTTCCGAATATTTCCGGAGCAGAACTGATGATGGTGTTGTTTTTGATCTGAATATCATTTGACCGTACGAGGAGATCCACGGCCCTTGTGTTGTAGAGGAAATAATTGTCGAAAAGTCGACCGCCTTCGGCTGAGAGCTGAACGCCGGTGGAGTTTTTATAGATCAGGTTTGAAATGATTTGAATACTGCCGCTTAATGAATTTATTCCACCCTGATCTGTTGAGGCGGTTGCCAAGAGGCCGGTAGTAGAACTGAAACGAATAACATTATGGGTGATCAGGGGCATGGCATTCAGACAACTGATCATGGCAGCACTTTCCGGATTGTTGCCCCCGTATTCTATTACACAGTATTCCATTATACTCCCGGTCGCCGCTGCTTCATTCCAATCCGTGCTCATGTCGTTGAAAATGATTGTTCCCCATGGTTTGGTCCGATCCTGGGCGGTAAACACAATGGGGTGCATTGGGTCGCCTTTGGCAATCATTTCACCTTCAATAGTAAGTGTATAGCCCCTGGCAGTGTCCGAACGCGACTGGAAAATGACTCCAACACCCGGATCAATGGTCAGGGCGCTGTTTTGCGCCACAAGAATATCACCGGTGATCACAATGGGGCTATCTGCTGTTGTCCAATGGGTGTCCGAACTGATAATGCCGCTGGCGTTCAAACCATGGGATGGGATTGGATGAAACAAGAAAATCAGCGCTATAAAAAAGAAAGACCGAAAAACAAGGCCTTTTTGTGTTTGCATGCAACCTCCCATATGCCTGGTTGTATTCTTTTTAAGGATCATCCGTCTGGCTAAATTGATCCGGTGCTGTTCATTAAATGTGTTAAGGTACATGTTTTGCTCGCATTACCTGATCAATGATATCTCCTGTCGGGGCCTGAGAATTACCGAGATCATTCCTCGATTTTCAACATAGCTGTTTTCTTCAATTCCGGAATCCAATTTCCGGAAAAGGTAATCCAGGCGAAATACCATCCAAGGTGCTGCCTGAAAGGCAAGTCCTGATCCCGCTTGCCAGTTTGTATTTTCACGTACCGGCTCTAGTTCATAATATATATCCCGGCGGTATCTGCCGGAAAGACCTCCGGCTAAAAGACGCGAAAATTGATAATTCAGGCTACAGGCCACATTGTAAAAGGAGCGAAATCCCAGATTTTCCGCATCAAAAGAAGTGCGCTCCTGGCCGGCATTGCCGGACAAGGAAAAGCTGTTCCCGATATCCCAGCGGTAAATGCTTTCCACGGAACCGACGAAGCCGGAATCGTCTTCTGTGCTCATATTGTCTCGATAAAAATAACCGAAACTGGATGAAAAGCTGGAGATGATCATTTCGTCCCAGCGGAAGCCGATGCGGGGGCTGTGAATACGATAGTCTTCGCTTTCCTCGATATAATCCGTATTGCCGTAAAGGTATTCAAGATAGCCGTCCAGATGACGAGTAAAGCGCTTTATCGCTCTTAATCGGCCTGAAGCATCATTTACATTTTTCGTGATCTCAAAATCACTGTGTGAGTACTTGAGTTCGATTTCCGCGGCATATTCATTGGGGAATAGCCAGTAGGTGAGCAACAGACTTGGGCGTTGAAATTTTCTGTCCTCAATCGCCGGGTCCCGGTTATCGAGGATGGCGTATTCATAGCGAAGGGTGACTGAATCCTCTTGGCCGAACCGATTAACCACTCCTAAACCGGTTGTATTCGTAAAATATGGGGTCCGCCCGCGTCTGGCGGTCGCATCTGTGTCGGAAACCGGATCTTCTGTATAAAGGTAGGCATTGCTTAATTCTACAGTCGTCTTTTCAGCGATCTCGCTGCGGGCATTGAGCAGGGCATTGTGTCGGAAATTGTTGTTTTCCGGAAAATGGATATAAGCAGCATAGGTTGGATTGTAAGACAAAGTAAGGGTTGAATTCCGTCCGGTTAAAAGAAAATTAATCCCTGGATTGGTAAGGGTGATGAAATCATATTTTTCATCTGTGGGACTTAGGTAAACATTATCCGTATACATACTGCCGACGGATATCTGGGGAAGGACATTTACGGCCGATAAAGCGTCGTCAGCAAGAAAGCATATAAGGACAATAAGCCGGATTGCATATCTTACTGGATGGTGAGAATAAATATTCATTGGGTGGAACAGGATACCCTTTTTTCAATTTGGTTTGACGCAAGAAAAATGCTATTAACCGCTTAATTTGGGATTTTTGTTTTTTGTTGAAAAACACACAAACTCACCCGTGCGGAATGGGATGATGAGAAGTCGCTTTTCAAGTAACTTTTTATATTTAAGAAATGATTGTATGTCAAGTTGATATGCTGGATGGCCGGATAAATATCAACCGGCCGGCAGCATTGTAACCCGTTTTACGCATCGGAAACGCAAAGGAGCCCCCCCTCTATGCCGATTCCTGGAAATTTGCTGACCACTGCCATGGCGGTTATGCCCCATACGGACATCGGCCGCGCTCTGGAAGTCGCCCTTTCTTTGGATATTCCTTTCTGGCCGCAATTGCCCAATTACAGTTACTATGAAGACATGTATGTTCAGGCTGCCGAACATTTTCCAGGGATTTTATTGGATGTGGAAAAAAGAAGCTTGCGGTTTTCGCTGGAAAAATTTGTGGAAGAGCTTGAAGCGACAATGGCGCGTTTTGACGAGCCGGCCTATTTCGATATCAGTGCGACCTATTCCCAGGTGTATCACCGTTTTTTGGCCATGGATCTGTCGGACCGGCCGGCCATTCGCGGACAACTTGAGGGGCCGATCAGTTTTGGCTTCAATATCCTGGATCAGGATGAGCGGCCCATTTTATTCGATGATACGGTTCGTCCTTTTATGATGGAATTCATGGCCAAAAGAATAAATGCCCAGTTGGATCGACTCAAGCAGATCAATCCCAATGCTTTTATGTTTGTGGATGAGCCCGGGCTTCAATTTCTGTTTTCAGCGCTTTCAGGTTATGATGATCAGAAGGCCAAAACCGACCTGGATGCTTTTTTCGCCATGATCCAGCGTCCCAGGGGCATCCACCTGTGCGGCAATCCGGACTGGGATTTCCTGCTCAATCGGGACCTGGACATCCTGTCCATGGATATCTATACCAATGCCCGGGTTTTTTCATCCTATGCCAAGTCCATCCGACGATTCTTGGAAAAAGGCGGCGTGATTGTGTGGGGCATTGTGCCGACCAATTTCGAACCTTTTGAAAAGGAGAATATAGAAAGTTTGAGTACTCAATTGGACCATGTTTTTCAAACCCTTGCAAGGAATGGAATTGATCGGGAACTGCTGCTCGCAAAAAGCCTGCTGTCGCCGGCCACCTGCTGTCTGGTGAATCCGGACAAGGAGAAGACAGTCGAGAAGGCGTTTCAGATGATTCAGAAGCTGTCCCTATACCTGATTGACAATTGGCTGAAATAAATTCTTTGGGATAAATAATGTGTTCTGAAATTGTTAATTCATTTGTCCAAGCCTGGCATGATCACCCGGCGCGGTTACGACGGCTGACGGCTGCCGGCCGGAAATGCATCGGCTATTTTTGTACTTACACACCAGTGGAAATCCTGTATGCGGCCGGTTTCATTCCCGTGCGCATCACCGGCGGGCGCGGAACGGTGGAGAAAGCCTATTCCCTTGCCCCGGATTTTATCTGCCCTTTCATGAAGCGCAGTCTGGAAAAGGCCCTCGCAGGCGAATATGACTATTTATGCGGTGTGATTCAAAGCTACACCTGCGACGCCGCCTGCGGCATGTTGAATATCTGGAAGGAAAATCTCAAAGGAACACATTATCATCTGCTATCCTTGCCGTATAATGATAATGATGGGGCGCGTACCTATCTGCGCCTTGAATTGAAGGCCCTTATGGAAAGGCTGGTTGTAGATACTGCAAGGATTTCAGCAAATGCCCTTGGGCAGGTAGTGGACCTTTATGACGGCATTCGGCAGCGCATCAGCCTGTTGTATGCTGGGAGGTTCAAGGGGCGCTTGCCGATTTCAGCCCAGGAGCTGGCCTATGTCGTGCTGGCCGGGCAGGTGCTGCCGCCCCAGGACTACCATGAACAACTGGAACGACTGATTCATTCCATCGACGATAAGGATGTGGAGCAAACAGGTGTACCTGTATTGCTCTCCGGCAGTCTGGTGGAAGAACCGGAGATATTGGGGGCTGTGGAAGCAGCGGGCCTGCGTATCGTTGCCGACGACCTTTGCACCGGCCTGCGACCTTATTCTCCGGCGTTTGGCAGGGGTGAAGATCCGGTTGATCGGATTGTTGATCGACTCATGGCACGAAGCCCCTGCCCGAGCAGGTCCAAGGCAATTCAAAGGGCGGCCCATTTGCGCACCCTGGTCATGAAGTCCGGGGCAAAGGCGGTTATTTTTCTGGTGCAAAAATTCTGCACGCCACACCTTGCAGATATTCCCATTCTAGCAGAAGAGTTGAAGAAGATGGACATTCCGATACTCGTACTTGAAATGGATGAGCATTGGCAAAGCTCCGGTCAATTCCAGGGCCGCTTGCAAAGTTTTCTGGAAATGATTGTTTTGTGAAGTAGGGCGATTGTTTTTTTCCTTTGAATGGATGGGAGCATGGAAAAAACACAAAAATCGATAAAGCGTCTCAAGTCGGGCAAAGCTTTAAATCAGGTGGTGGCCGAATATTATCTGGAATGCATGCAGGCGCCCCGGGAAGGCAGACCGGTGGTTTGGATGCCGCCCATGAACGGCGCCATTGAAATGTGCTATGCCATGGATCTGCAACCGGTATTTCCGGAAAACTGGTCGCCGGTTTGCGCCGCTTTCGGGCTGACGCCCAGGAATTTCGAAGTTGCCGAAGGTATGGGCTATTCAAGGGATCTGTGCGGTTATTTGCGCAACATCATCGGTTATGTCAACGGCCCCATGCAGGCGGAAGCGGCCATGCCCTTGGGCCGTCTGCCGGAGCCGGATATCCTGCTTTCTCCCAACGGCGGCTGCGTACCGGTGATGAAAATTTTTCATGCCCTGGAGCGGCGCTTCCCCAGTGCCAAAGTATTTGCCGGGGATTTGCCCCAGGTGGCGGTGGAGGAAATCAAGCAACATCATATGGATTATGCTGTACAAGAAGGGGCGCGGCTGATCGAATTTTTGGAACATGCCGGCAAAAGGAAATTAAATGAAGAACGTTTAAGAGAAGTAGTGGCCCTATCGGATCAGGCCTGTGCCCTCTGGGATGAGATCATGACCTATAGACGTGTGATTCCGGCCCCTTTTTCAGCAGCCGAAATCGGCATCATGTTCGTCATGGTCACGCGCCAGGGGACCGCAAAGGCCGTGGATTTTTTAACCCTGGTCCGGGATGAGATACAGGAAAGAGCGCATCAACACCAGGGCGTCATTGCCGATGAGAAGCTCCGCCTGTTTTGGGATAATATCCCCCTTTGGTATAACATGGGACTGTTCAACTATTTTGAAAAAATGGGCGGCGTGGTGGTGGCGGAAACCTATTCAGCCGCCTGGTCCCTGCGGCTTGACCCCAGTCGCCCTTTCGAGTCTTTGGCCTTGAAAAGTCTGCGCTCCTATCCCATGGTATCCTGTGTGTCCGTTGAGCGCCGCAAGCAGATGCTGCTGAATGCCTGTCGGGAATACCATATAGACGGTGTGATCATGCATCGCAATAAATCCTGTTTGCCGATCACATTGGGCCAGATGGACATCAAACGCGCGCTGGAGACGGAACTTGGTATTCCCACTGTATTCATCGATGCTGATCATATGGATGCCCGCAATTTTTCCGTGGCCCAGTTTCAGGCCCGGGCGGATGCCTTTATGGAAATGCTGCTCGCGCGCAAGGGATATGCCCATGGTTAAAACCGATCATTCCCAAGAAATGCTGGCCCTGCTGAAAGAACTTTTTGAAGAACGGATTCCCTTTAATAAGGTGCTCGGGATCAGATTCCGATCCTTGGATCTGGAACAGGTTTGTCTGGAGATCCGGATGAAGGAAGAGCTCATCGGCAATTTTGCCAAGGGGGTACTGCATGGCGGCGTCATTTCAGCCATACTGGATGTGACCGGCGGCGTGGTGGCCATGGTGGATCTGATCCAGCGCATGAAGGAGCATTCCATTGAGGAGCTTTCCAAAAAGCTGATCAATGTCGGCACCATCGACCTGCGCGTGGATTACCTGCGGCCGGGCAAAGGCGCATATTTTTCAGCCACCGGCGTCACCATGCGCACCGGCCACAAAGTCGCCGTGATCCGCTCGGAGCTGCATAATGACCAAGGGCTGCTCATTGCCGCCGGAACAGGAACTTATATCGTGGGCTGAGCAGGGTTGCAATGAAGCGGTTGTGGGTTTTTTGAAAATATTGTATGCAGAATAAAATCGTAAAAGATATTCAGGTAATGATCATCAAAGAAGCGTCCGCATTGATTTTCCGGTTGGAGGGGTGACTGATGAAATACAAGCATTGGGTGGGTATGATAATGATAATGCTGATATCTTTTTTATGCTCCTGCTCCTATCGGAAAATCATGATCAATGATGTTGTGGATATGGCTGAATTCGCCATGGACCGGTTCGAAAACGAATACGATGATATAGAATTGCTGGAACAGGCGGCACCCGCGAATCTGGTCAACCTCGAAGCCCTGCTGGCAAATGATCCTAAAAATTATCGCATGCTGGTCTTCCTTTCCAAGGTCTATTTCAGCTATGCCTATGCCTTGGGAGAAGTGGAATGGGAGTCGGCCCTTTTTCAGATTCAAAAAAACAAGGTGAACGGCAAGTGCCCGTCCCTGCGGGATACGGAGGAATTGCGTCTGCGGGTCAGCCGCCATTATTCAAAAGGGATTTATTACGCGCTCAAGGCCATGGCCGTGAACCATCCGGATTGTGACGAAAGCCTGCAAAATGTAAATACCGCCGCTGATTTTATTAAAAGCCTGGGTAAGGGCGATGTGCCGGCGCTCTTCTGGTACGGTATGAATTTAAGCGCCTATATCAACATCAATCAAGACTCGGTCAAGGCCGTGTCTAAATTGAATCTGGCCATCAAAGCCATGGATCAGGTGCTTAAATTGGACCCGACTTATTATTACGGCTGCGCCCATTTGACCCTGATGACGGTATATTCTTCCATTCCGGTCATGTTGGGCGGGAATCCAGAGCGGTCACAGTATCATTACCAGGAGCAAAAAAAAATAACCGGGGACGATTTTTTATTAGTCGATTTGCATTATGCCCGCTATTATTTATATCAGAAGCAGGATCTTGCTGAATATCACCGGGTTTTAAACCGGATCATCCAGCAATCCCGCCAAAACACCGGGCGATACATGTTGTTTAATCAGATTGCCGCCAATCGGGCGGCTATTTATCTGGACGCTGCCGACAGATTGTTCAACTGAAAGAGTAAAGGGGAAATATGAAGCCTATCAAAAAAAGTAAAGCGATCTTTGCGATTTCGGTTTTTTTTGTTTTCCTGCTTGGCGTTGGAACACCCGCTCTTTCACAAACCATTATCAAGGTGGCTTCGGTCATGCCGGAGGGCAGCCCCTGGACCAAGGTCCTGCGGGAGATGGCAGCGGAAATCCAAAAGCAGACCAATGGGGAGGTCGCCATGGTGATTTATGCCGGCGGGGTCAGTGGTGATGAAGCTGATGTGATTCGCAAAATGCGCGTCAATCGCATTCATGCGGCCGGATTCACCGGAGTGGGCCTGGGCATGATCGTCCCGCAAATGCGCATTCTGGAGTCGCCGCTGTTGTTTGAAAGCCAGCAGGAAGTCGATTTTGTAAAGGAAGCGGTTTTTGATGAATTCAGCGCCGCCTTTGCCAAAGAGGGCTATATTTTTTTGGGGTATGTGGATGGCGGGTTTGTATATTTTTTTTCCAAGACCGGCATGGCTGAGCCCGATGATCTGAAAAAGGTGAAAATGTGGCTATGGACCCAGGACCGGATCGCGGAAACCTTTTTAGATGTGTTCGGTATCAAAGCTTATCCCCTGCATGTGGCGGATGTGAATACCGGTCTTGAAACCGGAATGATCGATGCCTTTTATTCCGTGCCGGTGGCGGCGGTTTCCTTCCAATGGTACTGGCGGGTCCAGTACATGCTGGATTATCCCATGGTCAGTTCCACCGGCGGCTTTCTGATCAATAGGGACATTTTCGGGCAGTTGTCGGAACAGAACCGGACTGTCCTGAAAACCCTTACCAAAAAATATTGCGGCGAGCTCGTGCAGATCACCCGGGATGCCAATGTTGAGGCCATAAAAGTATTGACCGAGGCCGGCATCAAGTTGACCAAACCCAGTCACGCCCAGATCGAGTTTTTCAGGCAGAAAGCCCGGGAAACCTATGAACGCAATATCCCGGGCCTGTATTCAAGGGCCCTTTTTGAAAAGATCCAAGGGTTGATCAAGAGCTATCGTGAAAAGGCGGCAAAGCCGCAATGACAGCCACATCCACACCTTGCGGTCAACCAGAAGGGCCCGGCCTCTGGAAAAAATCCTTGGTTATTCTAAAAAAAATTGATAACGGGTGCGCCTTCTGCGAAAAAGCCTTGGCCCTGCTGCTGTTCAGCAGCCTGGTGGGGATGATTTGTTTTAATGTGGCTGCCCGTAATTTTTTTCAGGTATCCTATGAAAGTATCCTCGAATTGGCACCTACCTTGGTGGTCTGGATGATGTGCGTGGGCGCGACCCTTGCGCTTCGAAAAGACCGTCACATCAAGATGGAGCTTTTTCTGAAATATTGTTCCGATTCAGTGCGCAAGTATGCCCGTATTCTGGTTGATATTTTCAGTGCCGGGATCATGGTGCTGCTTTTTTTTGCGGCAGTGGAGTTTGTCAAAAACGAAACCACCATTTTTGGCGCCCGCGGATGGCTGACCATCATCTTTCCGGTATTTTTCGCCCTGGCCGGTTTTCGTTTTTTCGTGGATATTTTTTTTCATACCAGGCCGGAGGCTGGAACGGATATTGATCCGGCAGCAGATCCATCAGGGGGAAAAACAACGTGACTTTTTTCCTGATTGCCGTCATCCTGTTTTTTCTCATATTGGAAACCCCTCTGTTTACCATCATCGCCGCGCTATCCATAGTTTGTTTATATTTTGTGGATCATGACTGGCTTTCCTTACAGATGATCTTGATTGAATTGAACCGGCTGGCCACCGTGCAGGTCATGGTGGCTTTGCCGCTATTTACTTTTGTCGGCTGCTTATTGACCGAAACAGACAGCCCGCGGCGGATCATGAACTGCATGCAGGCCCTGGTGGGCCGGCTGCCGGGCGGTTTGGCCATGGCGGCAGTGGGCGCCTGCGTTTTTTTCGGCGCACTGACCGGTGCAAGCGGGGTGACCATCATGGCCTTGGGGGGAATTCTGTACCCGCTCCTGTTGCAAAACCGCTATGCGCAGCGGTTTTCCCTGGGGCTCCTGACCACCTCCGGCAGCCTGGGGCTTTTATTCCCGCCGAGCCTGCCCATCATCCTATATGGGGTGGTCGCCCGCATTTCCATCCAGGATATTTTCAGAGCCGCCCTGATTCCTGGCATTCTTTCAGGAACCGTGATCGCCGGCTATGCATTTTTACAAAGCTTTTTCAGCAGCCGAAGAAGATCATCCGCTGCATTTGAAACAGGATTTTCCATTGAAAACATCCGCAAATCCCTGGTGGAGGCGGCCTGGGATTGGCCGATCATCATCATCATTGTTGTGGGGCTCTACGGCGGATTCGTGACCATTGCGGAAGTGGCGGCCGTGGTGGTGTTGTATGTGGTCGTTGTGGCCTGCTTCATTAAAAAAGAAGTGGATTTTTGGAAAAAGCTGCCCGCTGTTGTCATTGAAAGTGTCGTATTATCCGGAGCCATCATCGTGATTCTGGGAATTGCCCTTGGATTCACCGGCTTTCTGGTGGAGGAGCAGGTTCCCAATCGGATTCTTTCGGTTTTGACCCGTCTGTCCGCCGACCGCTATCTGTTCTTGGCCGGCCTGAATGTGTTTTTATTGATCGTGGGCTGCATCATGGATGTTTTTTCCGCCATCATCATTGTCGTACCCATTATTGCGCCCATTGCAATTACCTATGGCGTGGATCCCCTGCATCTTTGCATCATCTTTCTGTTGAATCTTGAAATCGGTTTTTCCACTCCACCCATCGGCATGAATTTGTTTATCGCCGGTCTGCGCTTTGAAAAACCCATGGGGGAGATTTACCGTGCAACCCTGCCTTTTTTGTTGCTGCTTTTGTCTTTGTTGGCCTTGATTACCTATCTGCCTATCATCAGCCTGGGGCTGATCAAGTAATCATGGTTGCGCTTGGGTCTTGACAAGCTTCATGGAATGCAATAAACCGCGTTTATCTCACCAAATAATGTTACGCTGCAACCCAATATCATAATGATACATTTAGGCAAGGCTTCCACAGGAAGGAGGGGGAACATGAAGGATTACCGGAATTTTCATGAAATGCTGAAGGAGACGGTGGATAAGAGCGCGGTAAGGACCGCCTATAGTTGGTACAATGAAAAAGGGGAGAGGGAGTCGGTGATTTGGTCCCAGTATTACGACCAGGTGCGCCAGGTATCCAAAAGTCTCATGGCCCTGGGCGTAAACAAGGGGGATAAGGTCAATATCCTGAGCTATACCTGCTATAAATGGGTGCTTACGGATGCGGGCATCACCACGGCAGGCGCCATTTCCGTGGGTATTTATCAGTCCTTGTTGGCCAAGGATGTTCAGTATATTGTGGATCATTCCGATGCTGTGGTGCTTTTTGTGGAAGACAAGAATCAGTTGAACAAGATTCTTTCTATCCGTGATCAGATTCCCAAGATCCGCAAGGTGATTCTTTTTAAGGGCGATCATGCGGGGGATGACTGGATCCTGAGTTATGATCAATTCCTTTTGCTGGGGAAGAACGTCACGGATCAGGAATTGCAAGCCCGCATCAATCAAACTGCTCCCCAGGACGAGGCTGCCATTGTATACACCTCCGGCACCACCGGCGTGCCCAAGGGGGCGGTTTTGACCCATGACAACATCATCTTCACTTCCAAGGCCCTGCTGGAGTGCGGTGATGTGTGCGAAGACGATCAGACCTTTCTGTTTCTACCCCTTGCCCATGTTTTTGCGCGGTTGTGTGTCTTCGGCGCCCTTATCAGCGGTGCGGCCACAACCTTTGCAACCAGCATGGATACCCTGGTGGATGAATTGAAAAAGACCCAACCCCATTGGTTCGCCAGTGTTCCGCGGATTTATGAGAAAGTCTATTCCAAAGTGGTCAGCGGCGCCGAGGCCAAAGGCGGGGCCGCTCTGAAAATTTTCAATTGGGCCTGCGCTGTGGGAAATGAGGTCAGCGACTGCAAGTTGAATAAACAACCCATACCCTTGATGACCGGTTTGAAATACAAAATCGCCACCAAGCTCGTTTTCAGCAAGCTCCAGGCAGCCCTGGGCGGCCGGGTCAGATGGGCTGCCAGCGGCGCCGCACCGCTGAATCCCACCATTGCCAAGTTTTTTCATGCCGCCGGAATTCTGATTGCCGAAGGTATCGGTATGACCGAAAACACTTCCTTTACCAATGTGAACCGCATTGACAATTATCGTTTCGGCTGGGTCGGCCTGCCGGCTCCCGGGGTTGAACAAAAAATCGACAGTGACGGCGAAGTGCTGTTCCGGGGGCGGAATGTCATGAAGGAATACTACAAGATGCCCAAGGAAACCGCCGAGACCATTTCGGCTGATGGCTGGCTGCGCACCGGCGACTTGGGGGAAATCGACGATCAGGGTTTTTTAAAAATCACCGGACGCAAAAAGGACTTGATCATCACCGCCGGCGGGAAGAACATCGCCCCATCCGCCATTGAAGGGACCATCGCCACATCAAAATATATTGCCCAGGTTTGTGTCATCGGCGATAAGCGCAATTATCTCTCCGCCCTGGTGACCCTGGATCAGGAAAATGTGAAGGCTTATGCGGCCGACAACAATATTGCCTATAACAGTTTTGACGATTTGATGACGAATGAAAAAATCGTTCAATTGATCGAGGGGGAAGTCGCCCGGAAAAACAAGGAATTCGCCTCGTTTGAAACCATAAAAAAGATTTCCATTGTTCCGGAATTCACCATTGATAACGGCCTGCTGACTCCGACCCTCAAACTAAAGAGAAATGTGGCGGTCAAGAAGTATGAAAAGGAAATCGAGGCCATGTATCCCAGCAAATAAAGGCCCTGATCATCGTTTCATAGATTAAATACGAATATCAAAATACGAAATGCGAAACAAATTCAAAATTTAAATAACCAAATCACCAAAACAAGAAGCAGGCATTCAATGGCCGGACCTCTTATCATGGCTGTTTTGAATTTTGGCAATTCGAATTTGTTTCGTATTTCGATATTCGAATTTCGTATTTTATTGACCGGTCGAAGTGAAGGCCTCTACCGGCGCAACATTTACGCCCCTACACTCCGCCCTGGCCGGGCTGCTCGCCGCCGGTGCCGGGAGTTTTCTTTTTCATTTTCGAATCAATGGTGGCAATCATTTTCTGGTAGGTGTTGTTTTCCGGATCAAGACTCAAGGCCTTTTTAATGTCAGCCAATGCTTGGGTCATATCCCCTTTGTTGTACCAGGCGATCCCTTTATAAAAATAAGCTGAAGCATAATTCGGGCTGATCTCCAGGGCCTTGGTGTAGTCGGCAATCGCTTTGTCATAATCACCCTTTTTATCCCAAGCCAAGCCTTTATCCAAAAGATCTTTGGCATCCGGATTGACCTTAATCTTGGCAACAGCTTCTTTCTTATCCTGATCATCCTGGTCATAGTTAAGATCTTCAAATTTGGGATTGATGGATCGTGCTTTGCGGTTATCGGCAAGGGCTTTTTCAACCTGGCCGATATGATCCCAGGCAATGCCGCGATGATAGTAGGCCTCTCCGAAATTGGAGTCGATTTCAATGGCCTCGGTAAAATCCTTGATGGCCTGGCCGTATTCGTTTTTCATTATATAAGCCAGACCGCGATTCAGATAGGCTTCGGCGGACATGGGGTCCGCCACCAAGGCCTTGTTGAAATCTTCAATGGCTTTGTCCGGATCATTTTTCTTCGTCCAGATGATTCCCCGCTGAACATTGGACAGGGCATGATTTGGAAAGCTCTGCAGCGCGCTGGAAAAATCGGCAATGGCTTTGTCATATTCATTTTTTTTGCCGTAAGCCAGCCCGCGGTTGAAATATGCCGCTCCGTAGTCCGGTTCCAGTTCCAGGGCCTTTTCATAGTCGATGATGGCCTGGTCCATGTTGTCCTTGTTGTTCCAGGCGATTCCTCGCTGGTTGTAAGCCTTGGCAAAGCGCGGGTTGATCTTAAGGGCCTTGTTGTAATCAGCAATGGCCTGATAATAATGCCCGGCGGCGTTGGACAGCATGCCCCGTTGATAATAGGCCATGGCCGATTCTGAATTGATTTCTATGGCTTTATTTAAATCATTCATGGCCTTTTCCGAGTCGCCTTTTTTGCTCCAGGCAACACCACGATTGCAATAGGCATCCGACGAATCCGGCTTGAGTTCGATGGCACGGTTGAAATCCCGCAGGGCATTATCAAAATCTCCCTTTTCAAGCCAGATCTCGCCGCGATGACCATACGCTTCCGAATAATCCGGATTGATCTTGAGGGCCGCATTCAAGTCCTTTAAAGCCTGGGGCAGGTTTTTTTTCTGGAGCCAGGCTGCACTCCTTTGTAAATATGCCTCTGGATTCTTGGGGGCAAGCTCCGCGGCTTTTGAAAAATCCTTGATCGCCTGGTCGTGATTGTTTTCCTTGATCCAAGCCAAACCCCGTTGGATATAAGACTGGGCATGATCCGGGGCTATCTTGAGGGCGTTGTTGAAGTCGGCAATGGCTTGGCGATTGTCGTGCATATTATAGGAAATGAGGCCGCGGTTGAAAAAGAAGCTGGCATTTTGGGGATCGATCTCAAGGGCCATGTTGAAATCGGACAAGGCCCGATTGTTGTCCCCTCTTTTTGCCCACAGCATTCCCCTGCGATTGAGGGAATCCGCATGCCGGGGGCTGATCATAATGACTTTGTCAAAGTCACTGATGGCGCGGTCAACTTCACCTTTTTTTGACCAAGTTATGCCTCTGTAATAGTATGCTTCGGCAAAGCGCGGATCGATTTCCATGGCCTTATTGAAGTCCTCAATGGCTTGATCATAATCCGAAGCTCTATCCCAGGCGATTCCCCTTTGGAGATATGCTTTGGAATAGCGCGGAGTGATCTCAATGGCGGCATTGAAATCGGCAATGGCCTGTTCATTGTCGTTTTTGTTGCTCCAGGCCAGGCCGCGGTTGAAATAGGCTTTGGCAAAGCGGGGGTTGGACTTGATGGCCTTGGTGAACTGTTCGATGGCGCGGTCATAATCGCCTTTTTTTCCCCAGGTAAGACCGATATTGAAATTGTCTTTGGCCGTGGCGGCGGCTTCCGAATCAACCTCCACGGCGGCCTTAGCGGATTGGGCCGGTGCGGCTGCGGTTGCCTTTTTGGGTTCACTGCCTTGTCCAATGGAAATGGATTTGTTGTAATCCGCAATGGCTTTTTGGAGATCGCCCTTTTTCCCCCACACCACTCCGCGTTGTTTGTACGCATCGGCATAATTGGGATTGAACGCAATGGCCTGGGTGTAATCGGCAATGGCCTGATCAAGATTGTTTTTTTGATCCCAGGAATTGCCTCTCAGGGTGTAGATCTCGGCTGATTTGGGAAGGGTTTTTAATGCTTGATTATAAGATTCTATGGCTTTATCCGGATCACCCTTGCGGTCCCACGCAAGGCCGATCTCTTTCAAGGCCTCGGGATTGCCCGGATCGATTGTGATAACCTGGCTCAGATCGGATAAGGCGTTGTTGTATTCGCCCAGATGATTCATGGCGATCCCGCGCTGAAGCAGGGCCGGCGCAAAGCCGGGCATAATTTCAATGGCTTTGGAAAAATCGGCAACAGCCTGATCATAGTTTTTGTTTTTGATTTTGGCAATTCCGATATTCAGCAAATCTTCTGCGCTGAGATTCTGGGTCGGACGGCTGCTGATTTGTTCGTCGGCCGGAGCTGCGGTGGCGGTTGTCAGATTCAGTTGTTTTTGTTTTTCGGCGGCATAATTGGGGTCGATTTCCAGGGCCTTATCAAAGTCCTGAACCGCATTTTGAAGGTTGCCCTGTTTGCCCCAGGCAATACCACGGAAGCTATAGGCTTCGGCATAGCGCGGATTGATTTCAATGGCCCGGGTGTAGTCGGCAATGGCAAGATCTAGACGACCGTTTTTCGACCAGGCCAATCCCCGGTAGTTGAACGCTTCCGCAAATCGGGGATCCTGCTTCAGGGCTTGATTATAATCCGCTATGGCTTGATCGAAATCGCCTTTTTTATCATACGCAAATCCACGATATGTATAGACTCTCGGGTTTTCAGGTTCAATTTCCAAAGCCTGGGTATAATCGCTGATGGCTTGTTCATAATCACCCTTTTTATCCCATACAACTCCCCGGTAGGTATAGGCCTCCTGATTCTTGGGAGCAAGCTCCAGGGCAATGTCGTAGTCGTCGATGGCCTGATCAAAATTACCGAGCTTGTCCCAGGCCAGGCCGCGTTGAATATAGGCCTGAGCATATTTCGGATCGGTCTCGATGGCCACTTTAAAGTCGGCAATGGCTTTTTCAAACTCGGCTTTTTGAAATTTTTCCATGCCTTTTTCGTACCATTCAACCGCCGGTAATTGGGCGGAAGTGGCTTTGACCGACGGCTTCATGCCGGAGCTTTCCAGGGTAAGGGATTTGTAATAGCCGGCTTTGGTGTTGCGCGGGTTCAGCTCAAGGGCTTTATCAAAATCGGCAATGGCCTTGTCATATTTTCCTTTTTTAGACCAGGCAATCCCGCGATTCATAAAGGCGTTGTCCAGGCGCGGATTGGCCTCAATGGCTTTGTTAAAATTCTCGATGGCCTCATCGTATTCCCCTTGTTTACCTAGGGACAGACCCTTGGCCAGCCATTGTTTGGCAACGGACGTTTTGCGGGGATCATCAGCCGAGGCAGGCGTGACTACACTCGCCGACCAACTGAGAACAAGCAAAAGAGATAGAATAACACTTGATTTTTGCATTTGGTTTACCTCGATCCGGAAAATTTTTTTCATCCATTCCGGCCGTGTTAGCCATAAAATATAAATATCTAATTTAAATCATTAATCTAATGCCTCAATAGCATACTATCTTTTGCATGGCAAGCAAAATGGGAGGTCCGGCAAAGATAAATTCAAGGGCATTCAATTTTGGCTTTGCTTCGGCATAACATAATGTTAATATGGTTCAAATCCACCATATGCACAAAGCCAGGACAAAGGCTGCGGAACTATACTTTATTATGTGTTTTTTATATTTACATCCACTTCCTGTTGTGGTAGGGACTGGTTATTTGTACATTTATTTACGCAGAACCTACGGGTTTGCGTCTACCGGCATATATTCATACTCGTGAAATAGAAATTGAAACGACGGGTCGGGAGCATATTTTGGTTCTTGTGAAATCGATTGCGGATGTCTGAGAAAGATATTTTTGTACTTTCGATCGGGAGGTGAATGTCTTTAACTCATAATCAAGAAGAAGGAGAAGAGGTATGAATCGAAGTTTAACAATCAGATTATTCATGGCGGTAGTCATTGGGATGTTATTCACATTCCCCAGTGCAGGTTTTGCCGACAATGTCCTAATCATCACAAACAAGAATGTTTCAGAAACCACAATCTCAAAGGACGATGTCAAATCAATTTTTATTGGAGAGAAAACCGATTGGAGCAATGGCGAGAAAATCACCTTTGTGACCCTTGATGAAGGCAAAACCCATGAACTGTTTTTAGGAAATTATGTCAAGCGAACTCCTGCTCAGTATAGCCGCTTCTGGAAAAAACAGATTTTTACCGGAAAAGGCCGCAAACCCAAATCGTTCAAAACCGAAGAGGGTGTGGTCGATTTTGTGGCTGAAACGGATGGCGCCATTGGGTATATCTCAACGGAATCCGCTTCCAACAAAGTAAAAGTAATGACTATCAAATAATTGCTAAGAGGGCGCCAATCATGATATGGAAAACAGAAGATCGGAAAAAAGGAGTGAACACCAAACGGCGCAATACAAGACTGGGCGATTTCCTTCCAGCAAATGCGAAGGATACTAATAGGGAGGCGATAATGAAAAGAACACTGGTTGTCCTGTTTTCAGTTCTGCTGGGTATTACCTTGGCGGGTAATATTCATGCGATGGAATTCGACGAGATGGGAGGGGTGGATATCCACGGCTTCATTTCTCAAGGGTATCTGAAAAGCTCTGATAACAATTTTTTTGCCGACAGCAAAAAGGGTACAAGCCAATTCAATGAGGCCGGCATCAATTTCTCCACGGATGTTACCGAGAAGCTGCGCATCGGTCTGCAGTTTTTTGCCAGGGACCTGGGAGATATCGGCAACAACGAAATCCTTCTAGACTGGGCCTTGGCGGACTACCGCTTCCGTGACTGGCTCGGAATACGCGTAGGCAATCTGAAATTTCAGAACGGACTCTATAATGAAACCCGTGATGTGGACATGCTGCGCACAAGTATTTTCTTGCCCCAGTCGGTTTACAACGAATCTTGGCGTGAATCCACCGCCACCCTCCAAGGGGCCGGGCTTTATGGTGAAATTCCCCTCAAGGTGCTGGGCAGCTTAAGCTACGGCGCCCAGTATGGTACGGTCAATATGCCCAAGGACGGCGGCGCAGCCAAATTGGCCGAGGATCAGTGGCCGTTGAAAAACCGCAATTTTACGCCGCTGTTGGATGCCAGTGCCACCGAAGGATTGTTGAAAGTGTTGCCTGCTTCTACAGTGAATGCAATGGGCACCACCGCCCGCATCGCGGCACTCAACACCAGCTTGAATACAGCATTGACCAACTTGAACACAGCCGGCCTATTGACTAATTATAATACCGGTGTTGCCAAGGATCAGGTCAACAAGTTGAGCGGTCAGTACCGGGATCCGATAATCGATATTATGACGGTCAAGGTAGATAGTATCGACGTGGATTATTCCTTTACCGGTCAATTACATTGGAATACTCCCATGGAAGGTCTGGTGCTCGGTGCCTCTACATGGGGCTATTTTTTCGAAGCCAGCAACCAGTCCAAGCTTGACACACAAACCCTGCAGACCCTGTCTGCCTACAGTGGGATGACAAAATTGGGCAACATGGGAACCCCCAGCCAGGAAAAGGTCGACAGCATGATGGCGGATTTCCTGAGCGCCAAAAGTTCGGATACCTTGAATATGGCTGGTGTCGACATGCCGGCATACAAAGTCACTTTTGGAGCAGACTCGAAATCTATGACCTATTCGGCGGAATATACGTTTAAGAATCTCGTTCTTGCCAGTGAGTACATGTCCACCCGCTATAAAATTTATTTCCAGAGCGATCTTTTCAGCAGCCCTTTATTTAAGAACGCAAAAGGGGAAAGTTTGTTTTCACAACTGGCTGATCCCCGTTCAGCTACCCTTGACAAAGCTACCGGAAGTCGCATGAATGTGAATACTTTTACAGCGGCAGGCTGGTACGGCAGCGCCACCTATCGCTTCACTTATTGGTTTGAGCTTGGCGGTTACTATTCGGAGTACTATCCGGATACAGATGACAAGGAAGGGAAGAAACGTATTGCCATCAAAAAGCTGGACAATGAAGAGTGTCGTGGCTACCTGAAAGATACCTGTATGACCCTCCGTTTTGACATCAATGAGAACTGGGTGCTCAAATTGGAAGGACATATGATGCGGGGTGCGGCGTCCTTGTTGGGTGCGGATAACCCCACACCGACCGATAAATACCCGTTGGATGGTTCGGAACGTTATGAACCCAATTGGTTCCTGGGAGCTGCCAAGGTTACTTACAGCTTCTAGTACATTAACAGTTCTTCATTAAGAAAAAAGCTGCTCCGTTTCCAAGTGAAGTTTTTGCTTCGGCTTGGACGGAGCAGACTTTTTTAAGGACAATTAGGAATTATGAATTACGAATTAGGAATTGTGGATTTTTTATTGTTGACTTAAAAAAACGGCAAGATCCTTAGAATAATTTGGTGATCTTTCGTGAGTGAATACATTGAACATGATCCCCATCGTATTTCCGTTGGTCTGGTCCAAAAGCGCATTGTGACGTTTGCCGAGCCGCCCCATGCCATGTTGCTGGAAAGCGGGCGATCTTTGGGACCAATTACTATCGCCTATGAAACCTATGGGGAGATGAATGCAGCGAAAAGCAATGTGGTCCTGGTGCTGCATGCCCTGACCGGCGACGCCCATGTGGCGGGTTATTATAATGAAGATGATCCCAAGCCGGGTTGGTGGGATATCATGGTGGGGCCGGGCAAGGGCATAGATACCAATCGTTATTTTGTGGTGTGCAGCAACATCATCGGCAGTTGCCAGGGGTCCACCGGGCCCTGCAGTTTGAATCCCCTCACCGGAATTCCCTTTGGTTTTAATTTTCCGGTGGTGACCATCGGCGATATGGTCAATGCCCAGAAAATGCTCATGGACCATCTGGGAATCCGGCAAATTCTGGCAGTGGTGGGGGGCTCTTTGGGCGGCATGCAAGTATTGGAATGGTGTTTGCGCTATCCGCACATGGTACGATCCGCCATACCCCTGGCCACGACTACCCGGCATTCTGCTTTGGCCATTGCTTTTAACGAAGTCGCCCGTCAGGCCATCATGGCCGACCCTAATTGGAACAACGGCAATTATTATGATGGCCGGAAGCCCAATGTGGGCCTGGCAGTGGCGCGCATGATCGGACATATCACCTATCTTTCGGACGAGGCCATGCGCTTGAAGTTCGGCCGCAGGCTGCAGGAGAAGCAGGATTTTTCTTTCGATTTCAGCGGCGATTTTCAGGTGGAAAGCTATTTGCGCTATCAAGGCGCCAAATTTGTGGAACGCTTTGACGCCAATTCGTTTTTATACATCACCAAAGCTGCGGATTATTTTGATATCGAGAATCAATATGGGGAGGGTTCGGCGGTCAAGGCCTTTTCCCGGGCCCGGGCAAAATTCCTGGTGGTTTCCTTTACGTCGGATTGGCTTTATCCCACCTATCAGTCCAAAGCCATGATTCAGGCCATGAAAAAAAACGGATTGGACGCCAGTTTTTGCGAAATCGAGGCCGAATGCGGCCATGACGCTTTCTTGCTGCCTAATGAAAGACTGAGCGCCTTGATCAGAGGATTTTTGGAGAATGTTGAACGTGAGCAGGCAGCATGACCAGGCGCCCATGCGCTTTGATCTGAGGATCATTAGTTCCTGGATACAGCCTGAATCCAAGGTGCTGGATCTCGGTTGCGGCGAAGGCGAACTACTTTATTATCTAAAGCACCAAAAACAGGTAAAGGGCACCGGTATTGAAAAATCCGAGGCCCGGGTGGCCCGCTGCATTGAAAAAGGCTTAAGTGTTTTGCAGGGGGATATCAATGCCGAGATCGAAGATTATCCGGACAATGCCTTTGATTATGTGATCTTGAGCCAGACATTACAGCAGGTCTTTACTCCGGATAAGTTGATCCGGGCCTTGTTGCGCATCGGCAAATATGGGATTGTCAGTTTTCCCAATTTCAGCCATTACGGCATCCGGCTCCAATTGCTGCTTAAAGGCTATGCGCCCATTTCCAGGCAGCTTCCCTATGAATGGTACGATACGCCCAATATCCGTGTGATCACTATCAAGGACTTTCGCAAGTTTTCAAGGGAAATGGGCTTCCGCATCCTCAAGGAAGTGGCCATCAACACCGATCACCATGACCGGCATGGACATGTGGTCGGCATTTGTTCCAATTGGCGGGCCACTTATGGGATGTTTTTGATCGGCAATCCTTGACCAACATGGAGTGGATACTTATCTTAGAGGCGTAAGCGAGCGAAACGGCTGTGACGTTCATTTCACTTACCTCCTTTTTAAACAGGGCGGCCCAGGCCCGGGCCGCCCATTCTTTTTTATAGAGTGATTTTATAATCACATCCTTCGGTAAGGCATTTCAGGAATGTGCCTTCTTTTTTGGTGGTTTTTTCAACCAGGAAGGCGGCATTGCACACCGGGCATTTCCGATCAACCGGTTTGTCCCAAATGGCGTATGTGCAATCCGGGTAACGGCTGCAACTGTAAAATATATTTCCCCGTTTGGATTTTCGTTCAACCAGTTCGCCGGTGCAATCCGGTTGGGGGCAATGGACGCCGGTTGTTTTTCCGCCGCCACCTCCGGTTTGCAGGGATTGGGTGTGCTTGCACTGCGGATACCCGGAACAGGCCAAGAATTCGCCGTATTTGCCTTGACGGATCACCATGGGCTTGCCGCATTTGGCGCAGGTCTGGCCGTTGGTGGAATTGATTGAGGGTTCGATGGGCACGATATTGCCTTTTTCATCCCGGGTGAAATTGCGGGAATAGGTGCATTCCGGATAGCCGTTGCAGGCCAGGAACGGTCCGTTCTTGCCGACTTTGATGTGGAGTTTGGTGCCGCAAATGGGGCAGTCGTGCTCGGTTTTTACGCCCACACCTTTGATGCTGAGCATTCCGTCCTTGGCAAGTTCCAGTTTTTCTGAAAAAGGTTGATAAAACTGATTCAATACATCCAAGAATGCGGTTTCGGCGGTTTCCACCCGATCCAGGTCGTTTTCCAGTTTGGCGGTGAATTCCACATTAAAAATATCCGGAAAATTCTGCACCAAGAGATCCGTGACGATGAAACCGAGCTCATTGGGCCGGAAATAACGGTTGACCAGTTCAACATAGCCTTTTTCCTGAATGGTGGACAAGATGGTGGCATAGGTGCTGGGGCGGCCGATGCCGTTTTCTTCCAGTTCCTTTACCAGGGAGGCCTCGGAAAAACGCGGGGGCGGCTGGGTAAAATGTTGTTTGGGGTCGAGTTTCAGCAATTTCAAAGCCGCGCCTTCTTTTAATTCGGGCAGCTCCTGCTTTTTTTTGTCGCTTTCGCCTTCCGACTCCTCGGACAGATAGCAACGCATGTAACCTTGGAAGCGGATAGTGGAACCGCTGACATTGAAGGTGTATTTTCCGGCTTTGATGGAAACGGTTTTCTGATCAATCAAGGCCTGGGACATTTGGGATGCGACAAAGCGCTTCCAAATCAGGGTGTACAGGCTTAGTTGATCCCCATTCAGAAAGGGCAACATCTTTTCAGGAGTATTGTATACCGAGGTGGGCCGGATGGCTTCGTGGGCATCCTGGGCTTTATTTTTATTGGAAAAAAATCGGGGCTGATCTTGGGCATACTCTTTTCCATAGGTTTCTTGAATCAGTTGAATGGCTTCCTGGGCCGCCTCGGCCGCGATGCGGGTGGAATCCGTACGCATGTATGTGATCAGGCCGGTGGGTTCCCCGGGCCCCAGATCAATGCCCTCATAGAGTTGCTGGGCCACCATCATGGTTTTTTTGGCTGTGAAGCGTAGCTTTTGAATGGCTTCCTGTTGCAACTTGCTGGTGATAAAGGGCGGTTGGGGATTTTTGCGGATGGTCTTGTTCAGGATGGCCGCCACTGTGAATTGCTCGGCAGATACGGCCGCCATGAGCTGATGGGCGGTTTTTTCATCCGGGATGGTTATTTTCTGATCGTCTTCCTTGACCAGCTTGGCTTCAAAAGGCGGCGGCGTTTCCCCGGAAAGATGGGCGGTGATGGACCAG
This sequence comes from Desulfosudis oleivorans, assembly GCA_020723325.1. GTDB lineage: Bacteria > Desulfobacterota > Desulfobacteria > Desulfobacterales > SURF-7 > DYJD01. The sequence continues at coordinate 195,612 of DYJD01000010.1, forward strand.
TATTCTTCCGGGGTAAAGGCCTGGATCTCCCGTTCCCGGTCGCTAATGATTTTGACCGCCACCGATTGCACCCGGCCGGCGCTCAACCCCCCTTGAACTTTGCGCCACAGCAAGGGGGAAACCTGATAGCCTACCAGACGGTCCAAAATCCGGCGGGCTTGCTGGGCGTCATATTTATACTGATTCAGACTTTGGGGGTGGTTGATGGCCTCGGTGATCCCGTTTTGGGTCAATTCATGAAAAAGCACCCGATAAAAATTGCGTCCTTTCTGCTTCAGGATCTCGGCCGTATGAAAAGCAATGGCTTCGCCTTCGCGGTCCGGGTCCGGGGCCAGGTAAATATCAGAGGCATTGGAGGCCGCGCTTTTCAGGGATTTGATGATGTTCTGTTTACCTTTGATGGTGATGTATTTGGGCTTGAAACCGTCGGTAATGTCGATTCCCATTTCTTTGGGCGGCAAATCTTTTACATGGCCGGCTGTGGCAGTGACATTAAACTGCGTGCCGATATATTTTTTAATGGTTCTGACTTTGGTCGGCGACTCGACAACAATAAGCGGTTTGGCCACAATCAATCCTCACTAATACAAAATCGTTTTCCAGGGGACTGGTGCACCAATCCCAATAATTCCAACTGCAACAGGATTCCGGCGATTTTGCCGGATTCCATATTCGCCCGCAGGGCGATTTCATCAATATGGAGCGGGTAAGGCTCCAATACCTTAAGGACACGCCTTTGCTCCGCACTTGCCGGAACTTGTTCCGGGAGCGCCTGCAATGCCGGGTCGGTCGGACGATTTCCGGCCGGAACAGCCAAGCGCTGGGAAAGTTCCTCCAGGACGTCGGCAGCCTGTTCCACCAGTTTTGCGCCTTGTTTGAGCAAACCATGGGTGCCGGTGCTCTTAAAGGAACGGATGCTGCCCGGTACGGCAAAAACCTCCCGTCCCTGTTCGGCCGCAAGCCGGGCCGTGATCAATGATCCGCTGTTTTTCGTGGCCTCCACCACAATGGTGCCCAGCGATATTCCGCTGATGATGCGGTTGCGGAGCGGGAAATTGAAAGGCTCCGGTTCTGTCATCAATGGAAATTCCGAAACCAGGGCGCCTTGCAGCTTGATCCTGTCCGCCAATGCCTGATTGGATGCAGGATAAATCCGCAAGAGCCCGCTGCCCAAAACGGCATATGTCCGGCCGTTCCCATTCAAGGCCCCGAGATGGGCCGCGGTATCGATTCCTTTGGCCATGCCGCTTACGATGGTCAGGTTATGGGCCGAAAGGTCTCGGCACAGCCTTTCCGCCACCCCAAGCCCATACTGGGTTGCATTGCGTGATCCGACCACCGCTATATTGCTGCTCGCGCCGGCGAGCAGGCCGCTGACATATAAAAAAGGCGGCGGATCCGGCAATTGCAGCAGCAAGGGCGGATAATTCGGATCAGACATGGTCACGATCTTTACATTGTTTTCAAAAGCAAGTTCAAGATCTTTTTTCACCTCATCGGCAATTTTGCTTGCGCTTATGTCCAGGGCGAGTTTGTGCGAAACGCCTTCAATACTCGACAATGCGTCCGGTCCGGCCGCGAATACGGCTTGGGGTGATCCGAACCGATCCATGAGTCGTTTGAAAAGGAGATTGCCGATTCCGGATACGTGTTTCAGTCTGAACCACGGTAACAGGTCATTCACAAGCAAATCCAATGGGGATGGACCTTAATGAATTTTTTTCAACATCTGTTCTGCTTTGGTTCCAGCCGGGCTGAAAGGATATTTTTGCACCACCTGTTTTAAATAACTGCGGGCATTTTCCTTACTGTTGATGGACAAATAGGCAAAACCGGTTTTCAGCAGGGCATCCGGAATCTTGCCGCCGCTAGGGTATTGGTCGATGACTTGTTTAAAAATATTTATGGCTCCTTGAAAATCCTTCTGGGCATATAGACATTCCCCCTTCCAATACAAGGCATTGTCGGCCAATTGATGCTGTGGGTAAGTTTCCAGGAACCTGCTGAAATCCTCTGTCGCGCTTTTAAAATCATTCTTTTGATATTCGGCTAAAGCCTTGTTGTAGAGCGTGTTGGGTGAACCCTGGGGATCATGGCCGGAAGCCGGGAGGGGCGGAGCCTCCGTACTATGGCTGGTTGCCAAGGATTCTTCCGCAGGGGCTTCGTTGGGGGTCGCAGGCGGCGGTGCGGCCGGTGATTTTGCCTGGGGCCGCGACATGCGCCTTTCAGGGAGGGTTGCCGACCCGCCATGCATATCCTTCAGTGTGCGTTCATGATTGTCCACCATGAACTGGAGTACGGAAAGACGGTGATAGGACTCGTCCATCTTGTCTTCCAGTTCACGGATTTGTTTTTCCATCAGGGTGAGCTTGTAGTTTTCTTCCGGTTGCTGGGAAGCACAGGCCGGAATAAAAAATAGAGTCAAGCAACAGAATATGCAAGATAAGACGGAGGAAAGTCCTCTTTTGCCCTTCAAGGATGCTGCCGCAGTTCCCATAAGCTCCCCCATATTTAACAGCCAGTATTCAGTAGCCAGAATTCAGAATTCAGAAGCGATGCGCAAACCAGCAAAAAAGTGAGGAATTTATATTTTTTTCTGTCTCCTGACTCCTGTCTCCTGAATTCTGTGCAGTAATATTATTTTGTTTTACTCTTTTCCACCGGCTGAGCAGGTCGGTTCAGTCCGGCAATATTGCTCCGGGCCACTTTTACGCGTACTTTTTCGGCAATTTCAAGGGTGACGGTGGTATCATCCGTTGCGGTTATCGTGCCATAAATTCCACCGCTGGTGATTACTGCATCGCCTTTTTTCAACTGGCCGATCATTTCACGATGTTCTTTGGCTTTTTTCTGCTGGGGCCGGATGAGCAGGAAATAGAAAATGGCAAACATCAAAACAAGAGGGATAAAGCCGGCAAAACCGCCGCCTTGGCCCGCAGCCTCACCGCCTTGTCCCATGGCATATGCAATACTGATCAAAATTCATTCCTCCTTTACGATTACGAGCACCGCTGCGCTGAGCACGAGCACGACAAAGAGCCCATTCTTTGACGAACCAACTGATACAGGAATCATGGGGATGTGTCAATATGGAAGCAGTTATTCGCACACAATCCGGTTTTCCCCCGGTCGCATGGAATGGTCTGCTTCAATGGTGATTTGAATTTCCCGGCGGGTCTCAAGATCAAGCAGCTCACTGCGTTTTTTATTGAGGATATAGGCGGCTACTCCCGGCGGCACCAAGCCCTTGACCTGGGAAATATCGGATTTCAAGGTTTCCAGGCGCAGTTTCCGCAAGAAACCCAGACCCAGGGATTCGATGGATGGAGTCAGACCCTTGCCCTGGCAGTATTCGCAGGTGTTGAAACTGCCGCTTTCAATGGATGAGCGAATCCGCTGACGGGACATCTCCATTAAACCGAAACGGGAGATCTGACCGACTTTGCTGCGCGCTTTATCTTCCTTGAGAAAAGTTTTCATGGCATTGACCAGCTTGGCCTTGTGCTTGGCATCGCGCATGTCGATGAAATCAATGACGATCAGTCCGCCCAAATCCCGCAGGCGCAATTGCCGGGCGATTTCTTCAGCCGCTTCCAGGTTGATGTTGAAAGCGGTATGTTCAATGGACTCGCCGCTGGTGGCCTTGCCGGAATTCACATCAATGGCCACCAATGCTTCGGTTTGATCCAGGACAATGGAACCCCCGGATTTAAGGTTCACCCGGCTTTCAAAAATGGAGGCGATTTGCTCCTCCAATTGATATTTGGTGAAAATCGGCTTTGGATCCGTGTATTGCTTGACGATATGGGTGTTTTTTGGGGAAATGATGTGGACGAAATTCTTTACTTCCTTATACACGGAGGGGTCATCGATGAGAATTTCCTTGGTATCGGGTGTGAAATAATCGCGGATGGAGCGCAGGGCCAGGTTTCTTTCCTTGTAGAGCAGCGCAGGCCCTTTTTCCTGCATCCCCTTCTTGATAATACTTTCCCATACCCGCATCAGATATTGCAGATCCCTGGCGATTTGGGTTTTATTGCAGCCTTCGCCGGCAGTGCGTACGATAAGACTGAAGCTATCCGGAAGTTTTAGTTTTTCAATAATTTCTTTCAGGCGTTTGCGCTCTTCTTCATCTTCAATCTTGCGGGAAATGCCGCTGTTTTTGCTACCGGGCATCAGGACCATGTGTCGGCCCGGCAGGGAAATAAAGGTGGTCAGCATGGCCCCTTTTTTTAAAATCGGGTCCTTGGTGATCTGTATCATGACTTCCTGGCCCCGGCGCACGATTTTTTTCAGGGAGCGGTCGCCGGCGGTATCATCCTGGAAATAGTCGCTGTGAATGTCGTTTTTTTGCAGAAAGCCGTGGCGTTCGGCCCCGTAATCCACAAAAACAGCCTGGAGACTGGGCTCGATGCGGGTGATGACCCCTTTGTAGATATTGCCTTTTGAATTGGTTTTCGAAGCGGTTTCAATATGAAATTCTTCCAGCTTGCCGTCTTTGACAATGGCGATGCGGCTTTCTTCATGATCCACCGCGTTGATCAGTATTTTATTATTGTTCATAGTTTGGAATAAATATTAAATTGTGTACGTTAAGTCAAATGGTTTTTAACCGGGCCGTGATGCGGGCTTTGATCGTAAGGGTCAGGATCGCTCCAGCCAGCAATACGATTCCCGCGGTAATAAAGGAGGAATTGTAGGAGCCGCTGCTGCGGACAACCAACATTTCCGACAAACGGCTCATGATAAAGCCGCCTACACCCCAGGCTGTAAAAAGAAAGCCGTAGTTGGTGCCGAAATTTTTGAGACCCCAAAAAGTCTTGGTGAACAAGGGAAAAAGGGAAAGGTTGGCACCATAATTAAAGCCGATAAAAGTCGCCAGAACCACGATGACCACGGCTTCGGCTTTGGGGGCGCTCACCACGGGAACGGCACAGAACATGAGCAGGGCTTGAAACAGCAGCATGATGAACAGGGTGACGGCCGGGCCGATCTTATCGGTGAGTATCCCGGCGATGATTCTTCCGCCGGCATTGCCCACGGCCATGATGGCCACCGCCAGGAAGGCATAATCCCCAAGGCTCTTTTTGGCCATGCCGGCCACGCTGCCGATCACCATCAGACCGGCGCCGGCGCCGGCCAGGTAGATCAGCCAGAGCAGGTAAAAATCAAGGGTTTTCAGCATCTGGGATGGTCGGGTATCTTGGCCGACAATCATGGTTTTTTTTGAGCTGCCGCCCATACCGGTTTGATCGTCGATGAACCAGCCCATAAAAGTCGATTCAAAGGCAACCACAGCCGCCATACTGACTTCCGGCATGGCAGGCAGGGGGGGCTTGTATTGGGGCGGCGGGTTTACTAGAAACAGGGAAGCACTGCAGACCACGATAACAAAGCCCAAACCGAACATCAACATGGCTTTCTGCAGCCCATAAGCCCCCAGCAAATACTGGCCCAGTGGGGCAATATAAACCGAAGCCAGGCCGAAACCGGAAACCACCAGGCCGGCAATCAGGCCGGCTTTCTGGGGTGCAAACCATTTCAAGGCCGGCGGGGTTGCCGATGAATAGCCGAATCCGATGCCGATGCCCACCAGCACACCGAAGCCCATAATCCAAGCGCTGTAGGCCGTGGTTTGGGAAATTAAAATAAAGCCGCAGCTTACCAGAAGTCCGCCCACCAGGGCCGTAATGCGCGGCCCCAGTTTATCCTGGCATTTTCCGGCCAGGATCATGGAAAAGGCAAACACCAGGCAGCAAATCGCGTAGGGATCATTGATGGAGGTGGGATCCCAACGGAAGGCCTCCGGCCCTCCGGCTTCAATGGATTTCTTGATTTCGCCTTTGAAAATGCTCCAGGCATAAAGAATCCCCAGGGCCAGATTGATGGTGATGCCGGCGATGGTGACGGCTACACCCTTGTTTTTCCCCTTGTCGGTCATTGTTCCCCCTCTTTTCGCTGAAATCATAAAGAGATATCAAATAACTCATTTTTTAAATTCATGCAATCAGGAAAGAAGGGGCGAAGGGGCATACAGGGGAATCGCATGTAGCTTTGGCATGCGACATGCTTTTTGGGGTTGATGGCCTTCCCACATTGTGTTCGCCAAGTCAACTGGATTTTATATTCCATCATCCTGGGCGATCCGTCAACGGGACGGGTAAGGGCGGTTCGCGAACCGCCCCTACGGCAAGTCCATCACATTGGGTCTTGGGGCCAGCAGGGGGAACTCGCTGTCTTTTCATTAACAATTAACCGTTAACAATTGATTATTAATCGTTAAAATCCCAAAAACAGCGAATAACTAATAATCAATTGCTAATTGCTAACGGTTAATTAAAAACCTCGTGATCCCTTTGATTGCCCTGAATGGAGAGCCAGGGCAATCGTGTGAATACTATCGCCCAGCAAAACAAAGCGATTCGTTAGGGTTTTGGTTTTGTCTCTTCCATCCAACCTCTCGGGGTCGGGGTCGGAATCGGTATCGGTATCGAGTTTTTTTCATTTTTTCCGACCCCGATACCGATACCGACCCCGACCCCGAAAAAAAACTACATGCGATTGCCCTGAAGGAGATAAAAGAGATCGGGCTGCAGCCGGTAAGGCGCTGCAGCCCGGGAAAGGTTTACGCCGCTTCAATGGCGCGGCGATCAGCCATGTCCACCAGGGTTCTTTCCCTGGCCTTGTCAATGCCCAACAGTTTGCGTTTTTTGTCGATATGGGCGATCATCATGCGCGCCATCTCATGGGGATCGGGGGTGAAGCCCCATTTGCCCAGGCCTTGTTCCTCCAGGCCTTCAAACAGCAGCTTGTGGAACTTGGTGTTCTCGGTGATGGGGAAGGTCACACCAAAGACCGTGAACACCCCTGAGGCGACAAAATATTGTCCAATGGCCACGGCCTTTTCGCTCATCCATTCCGGAGCAGCTCCGGCCACCGGCAGATCCGCCAGACAGTCACCCAACCCGCCGGTGCGCACCATCTCGGAAGCGGCGATCAGGATGCGGCTGTTGTCCACACAGGAGCCCAGGCCCAGAACCGGGGGCATGCCCACGGCCTCGCAGACTTCCCGCAATCCGGGGCCGGCGAAAACACTGGCTTCCGGGGTGGTCAAGCCGGCTTTGGCCAGGGCGATCTGGGAGCATCCGGTCTGAAGCACCAGCACATCGTTTTTGATCAATTCCTTGACCAGCTCCACATGCACATAGTCCTGCTTGATGCGTGGGTTGGTGCAGCCCACCACTCCGGCCACCCCCCTGATCCGCCCGTTGATGATGTTCTCGTTCAGGGGCGCGTAGCTGCCCCGGAAACTGCCCCCCAGCATATAGTTGATGTACTCATAGGAAAAGCCGTGCACACCCTGATTCACTTGCTTGGGGATCTCAATGGGATGACTGCGGTTCTTGAAGCGGGTGATGGCCCGGATCACGATTTCATCCGTGCATTCCTTGGGATTGTGTTCATGTAGTTCCACATGCTCGGCCCCTTCGATGCGGCAGCGCCGGTTGGTGGTGATCAGCGGCGTTCCGTAGCAGGCGGCGACTTTGACCATGCCCTGTTTGATGCACTGGATGTCCACGGTCATGGCATCCACCGCCGCGGTAACCAGGACCGCTTCGGTGGAGGAAAAATTGCCGGCATGGGGGATCCCGTGCCGGACCATTACTTCCGCCCCGGAGCAGCACATGCCCACCAGATTGATGCCCTTGGCCCCGGCGTTGCGGGCCGCTTCCAGCAAGGTCGGTTCGTTCACGGACTCGATCATGGACTCAAACAGGTTGGGTTCATGGCCATGGACAATGATATTCACCTGATCCTCTTTGAGAACGCCCATGTTGACTTCCACCGCCACCGGCGATGGAGTGCCGTAAAGGATGTCCGCGATTTCCGTTGAAACCATGGAGCCGCCCCAGCCGTCGGATAAAGCCGTGCGACTGGCCTGGCGGGTGATGTTCTCATAATGCTGATCCACACCGATGGCCGTGCGATGAATCATTTCCATGACTTCCCGCATGGCCCCGCGGGGCACGATTCCCAGCTTGCGCCAGGTTTGCAGGGTTTTTTCCGGCACCCGTTTCATGAAGGGAATTTCGCCCTCCACCTGGGTATAGGTCCGTTCCAGTTCCTGGTACAGGTCCTTGGCAACGGCTTCCAGGCTGCGGTCTTCGGTTTCAATGCCGATGGACCTCGCGACTTCCATCAATTTGACAGGATCCTTGATTTTGTAATCCAGGATGTTGCCGTTGACGACCTCCCGGAAAAGATCCAGCATGCCCATGCCATGATCCGTATGGGCGGCCGAGCCTGCGGCAATCATGCGGGCGAAATTGCGGGCCATGATGGTATCGATGGTGGCCCCGCAGACGCCTACCTTGCCGTAAGGATCCTTGGCGTTCAGGCGGCAAGGGCCCATGGAGCAATGTTTACAGCAAGCTGAATCCGCCCCGATGGGGCAGGGCTTCATGGCAGCGGCGCGGTCAAAGTCGATCTCCACACCGTCACGCCTGGCCTTGGCAATCATCTGGGCAGTGGCATCGCAAGTGGTCAGGTCATTGATGGCCGGCTCCTTCGTGGAGTCATTTGTTTTTTTTTCCATTCAATCCCTCCGTATTTGGTAAATGGTTATTGGTTTCGGCAGCAGATCATCAGCGCCCGCCCGAAGAGCGTAAAAGACCGACTGCCTTGAAAATTGTGCTTTTCAGGTGTACAAGCGGCGCTGATGATCGTAAGCTAAGAATAAGGGGTGGGTTGCGCTTGTCAAGCTGTTTGGAATTAAAATAATTAAAAATATTCAATAGATAGGTGTATGAAGAGACATATTTGTCTCTAGTAAAAGGTGGAACATTCCACGGATAGTTCCATGCAGAGGAATCTTGCGCGCATCATCGGGGTCGGGGTCGGTATCGGAATCGGTATCGAATATTTTGCCTTGGTCATCGCTTCGGTCGTATTGCGGCTTGAATCGGCTTTCACAAAGGGTAGTGGTTGAAACGATGATCAAGACCGAATATCTTTTCGATGCCGATCCCGATACCGATACCGACCCCGAAAAAAACCACAGGCAATCCCGCTATATTTGAATAGGGATTCTATCACGAGAAAGATAAGGGGCAAGCATGAAAGAAACGAACATGGCATGAAAATTGATTGTTCCCAAAAAGAGACAAGAAAATCTTTGTTGCGGTTGTTTCCACTTTTTAAATCAGGAGCAAGGCGATCATGATCACAGACAATTTACCACCGAATCATTTGATCCACGAAAAAAGCCCGTATCTGTTGCAGCATGCCCATAATCCGGTGGAATGGTACCCTTGGGGCCGGGAAGCTATAGAAGCCGCCCGCAGGGAAGCCAAACCCATTCTGCTATCCATCGGCTATTCCACCTGCCATTGGTGTCATGTGATGGAAAAGGAATCCTTCTCCAAAAAATCCGTGGCGGAAATCATGAACCGCCATTTCATCAATATCAAGGTGGATCGGGAAGAACGGCCGGACCTGGATCAGATTTATATCACGGCGGTATCGGTCCTGACCGGCTCCGCCGGCTGGCCTTTGAATGTTTTTCTGACACCGGAATTGCAGCCTTTTCACGGTGGAACTTATTTTCCCACGGAAGCCAGATTCGGGATCATTTCCTGGCCGGAATTGCTGAAGGTTATTGCCGGGGCCTGGGAACATCCGGATAAACGGCCGCGCTTGATCCATTCCGCCGGGGAATTGACCCGGGTGGTGGCCCAGGCCTTGTCATTGAAGACAGGAGATAAACTGCCGGACGAGGCTTTTCTGGACCGGGTTTATCAGGATTTCCGCGGGACTTATGATGGGGAAAGAGGCGGTTTCAGTCCTGCCCCAAAATTCCCCATGCCGGGAGTAATTGATTTTTTACTTTTTTATCATGAATTCAAAAGCCGCAACAATCCAGGGCATCCCGAGGCAGCCATGGCGTTGCAGATGGCTGTTTCCAGCTTGCGGGCCATGGCAGGCGGCGGTATCTATGATCAAATGGGCGGCGGTTTTCACCGCTATGCCACGGATGTGGACTGGCACGTGCCCCATTTTGAAAAAATGTTGTATGACAATGCGCAAATGATACAGACTGGCCTGGAAGCTTTTCGTTTGACCGGCGACGAGGCTTTGTTGAAAACCGCCGAAGAAACCATCGGCTATCTCTTGCGGGACATGCAGAATCCGGCCGGCGGTTTTTTCAGTGCCGAAGATGCCGACAGCCTGCCGGATTCAAGGGCGGCGGATAATGACGGCAGCCATTCAGCCAAGCAGGAAGGCGCTTTTTACGTTTGGGGAGCGGATGAGATTCATGGCTTGCTTGATCCTCTTGATGCGGATATGATTTCATTTCGTTACGGTGTAAAGGCCGGCGGGAATGTGGCCGCGGACCCCCACGGCGAGTTCAGCGGTAAGAACATCCTGTTCATTGCCCACGGCCTGGCGGAAACCGCCCGGCGTTTTTCAATGCCTGTGGAGCAGATCATTGAGCGGATAGCTTCCGCCAAGCAGAAGCTCTTGTCGGCCCGCAGCCGAAGAAGGCGGCCGGACCGGGACGATAAAATCATTGCTTCCTGGAACGGCCTGACGATTTCCGCCCTGGCCAAGGCCCATCAAGTGACTACCAAAACGGAATATGTAATCGCAGCCAGGGATGCAGCCCATTTTATCATGAAGAATTTGTATGATCCTGCAGAAAGAATCCTGTATCGCATTTTTCCCAGCAGGTCCAAGGGGCCTGCGGGGCTGGCCAGCGATTATGCTTTTATGGTCAAAGCCCTGCTCGATCTTGCCGAGGTGGATAAGGATCAGGACTGGCAAAAGTCGGCGGTGCAATTGAACGAAGACATGCTCAAGCAATTTTGGGATGGGGAAGGGGGCGGCGGTTTTTTCCTGACAAGCCTTTCCCATGACCCCCATCTGATTCTGCGGATCAAGGAATTTCAGGACAGCGTCATCCCGTCTTCCAATTCCATTGCCGCCGGGAATCTTTTCAGAATCGGCAGGTTGACCGGAGATGAGCGCTATGGCAGAATGGCCTTCAAGCTGATGAAGACAATCATGCCCCGCTTGGCTGATCATCCGGCTGCTGCGCCGCGGCTATTGATGGAATATTATACGACAAGAAAGTGACGGCAATTGTGGAACACCCGGCAGACCTGGGCCGCAGACATTGCGTAATTGTTTTTGTTAAAGCCCCTTTGCCCGGAAAGGTGAAGACCAGATTGGCCCGCCATATGGATGCATTGCCGGCGGCGCGTTTGTATCAATGTTTTGTGGAAGACATATTGGCCATGCTGGCCGGCTGCGGTACGACGGTGAGAATTTTTTTTCACCCCAGGGAGGCAAGGTACCTCATCAGCACTTGGCTGGGGCCCCAACAGCATTATCAAGCCCAGTCCGGTGATTGCCTGGGGATGAAGATGGCCAGGGCTTTTGCAAAAACCTTCAGCCAGGGATTTAATCGGGTCTTGTTGATCGGCACGGATTTTCCGGATTTGCCGGCGGAAGTGATTCAGGAAGGCCTGGCGCAACTGGATCGACATGATGCGGTAATCGGACCGACTTTTGACGGCGGCTACTACCTGATGGGATTGAAGCCGGAAACCCACGCCGACCAATGGTTTGAGCGGATTGCCTGGAGCACGCCGACGGTGCTTACAGAAACCATGGCGCGTTTTCGTGCTCACGGACTTAGGGTTCATCGGTTGACCCAATGGCGCGACATCGATACCTGGGATGATTTGCAATTATTTATTGACAGGGCACTGTCAAAAGGACCGGGATCAGCCGTAAAAACCCGGCAATATCTACAGGAAATCGGAATTATATAAACAGATGCCTTGATCAGCGCTTGGCTATTCTCCGTTGTGGGAGCGGCCTCCAGCCGCGATTCGGCCAAAGCGATGCTCAAGGCCCAACCATAGTAGCCGAAAAAGGAGGCGATCATGGAATTTGCAAATGTGATAAACGGCAGGAGGGCGGTAAATTTTTTTGATCCCAACAAGGAAGTACCGGAAAATCTGTTGAAAGAATTTATTGAAGCCGCGGCCAAGGCTCCATCCAGCTTTAATTTGCAGCCTTGGAGCGTCATCGTGGTCAAGGACCAGGAGGAGAAAGCGCGTTTGCGCAAACTGGCCTGGGACCAGCCCAAGGTTTCCGAAGCACCGCTGGTTCTGATCGTGCTGGCGGATCGTAAGGCCTGGGAGGAAGGGCATCCTTTTGTGGAGAGAAATTTTGCGGAGATGATCAAAGCCGGCACCATGACCACCGGGCAGCGGGACTGGTTCAAGAATGCCCGCACGTCTTTGTATGGATATTCCGACGAAGCGGCCCTGGCCTTTGCCTGCAAAAACACCGGTTTTTTTGCCATGGGATTAATGTTGGCCGCCAAAAGCCTGGGGCTGGACACCCATCCCATGGACGGCTTTGACCAGAACGGTGTGCGCAAGGCCTTCCATATTCCGGAACATTACTGGATTCCGCTGTTGCTGGCAGTGGGTTATTTTGATAAGAACAAAACCCTGGCGCCTCCCAAATGGCGCAAGTCCTACGATGAGATTGTGGTTCGTTTCGACAAGTAAGGGAGCTTGAATCGGATGGTTGCCATGGACTATAGAGAAAGCAAGGACACCCTGGGTGTTGTGCGTGTGCCCAAGGACAGTTACTACGGACCGCAAACCAGCCGGGCCATGGATAATTTCCCCATCAGCGGGCTGACCCTGCCCCGGGATTTCATTCATGCCGTGGCGTTGATCAAGCATTGCGCGGCCTTGGCCAACCAGGAATTGGGCTTGCTTACAGATGGGCAGGCAGAGGCCATCGCCTCAGCTTCCGCTGAAATCATGAACGGGAAATTCGCTGATCAATTCCTGGTGGATGTTTTCCAGACCGGTTCCGGAACATCCACCAATATGAATGTGAATGAAGTTATTGCCGTGCGGGCCAACGAGATTCTGACCGGGAATAAACAAGACAAAGAACCGATTCATCCCAATGATCATGTGAACCTCGGCCAGTCCAGCAATGACGTGATTCCATCCGCAATTCACATTTCCGCTGTGAAGGCCCTGCACAAACGCCTATTGCCGGCCCTCTCGGACCTGCAGGCCGGCCTAAGCGGCAAAGCCGAGGAATTCAAGGATGTGCTCAAGCTCGGTCGCACCCATTTGCAGGATGCGGTGCCCATTCGACTAGGCCAGGAATTTTCAGGTTATGCCCGCCAGATGGAACTTTCGTACATACGGGTGCAAGGCGTGCTGGATAGATTGTTGTGCCTTGCCCTGGGCGGAACCGCGGTGGGGACGGGCCTCAACGCCCATCCGGAATTTGCCGGCAAAACCATCCGGCGCCTGGCCCAAGTCAGCGGCTTCCCTTTCCGGGAGACGTCCAATCATTTTGAGGCCCAGGCCGCCTGCGATACGGTGGTGGAGGCCAGCGGCCAACTCAAGGTGCTGGCTGTTGGTCTGGTTAAAATCGTGAATGACTTACGCTGGCTGGCATCCGGTCCGCGCTGCGGTTTGGGCGAGATTAATCTCCCGGCCCTGCAGCCCGGCTCCTCCATCATGCCGGGCAAGGTCAATCCGGTCATACCCGAAGCCGTGATCCAGGTATGCGCCCAAGTGGTCGGCAACGACACCGTCATTACCCTTGCCGGGATGGGCGGCCATTTTGAGCTCAATACCATGCTGCCGGTCATGGCCCATAATCTGATCCAGTCCATTGGGATGCTGGCAAACGCCATGGCGCTCTTGGATGCTAAATGTGTCCGCGGCATCACGGCCAATCGCCGTCAATGTGAAAAAAATATCGAAAGAAGTCTTGGCCTGGCCACTCATCTGGTGCCGTACATCGGTTACGACAAGGCGGCCGCCATCGCCCAAAAAGCCCTTGAAACCGATAAAAGCGTCAAAACGGTTGCACTGGAGGAGCAAGTTATGGCAAAAGACGAAATAAACAGGTTGTATTCTTTGGAATAAGGAGATGAACAGAATGGTTTCAAAAGCAATCAAAGTATTTTCCCTCAGTACCTGCAGCCATTGCAAAGCCTGTAAGAAATTATTAAATGATCTTTCCATGGATTTCGACTATATTGATGTTGATATGCTCCAGGGAGAAGAACGCAAGGCGATTATTGAGGAAGTCAAAAAACACAATCAACGATGCTCCTTCCCCACCATTATCATTCAGAATACGGTGATTGTCGGGTACAAGGAAAAGGAAATCAGAGAGGCGCTGAACAAATGAACGAGATCGAAAAATTGTACGACACGTTGCGGAAAGTCCAGGAGCCCCAAGGCTATTTTTTCAACAAGGATAAGGAACGGGTTTTCGAACTTCTGGAGGCCCTGGTGGCCAATCGCGAACGCTATGGATACATGGCTTGCCCTTGTCGTTTGGCCTCCGGGGATCGCGGTGAAGACCGGGATATTTTCTGCCCCTGCATATATCGAAAACCGGATGTGGAAGAGTTCGGCAGTTGCTACTGCAGTCTCTATGTGTCCACTGCCTGGAATGAGGAAAAAATTCCCCATGTTTATGTGCCGGAACGTCGCCCGCCGGAAAAGATCCGATTTTAAACACAGAAGCGGAAATGAAACAGCCTGCCCATGGAAACTCGGATGAAATGGGCTGAGGAGTTGTCATTCAGACGATCCGGGGTGGAGAATAAAAACCATGAATGATGAGCGCAGTATTCTGAACACCGGCCTGCGCGGCGTAACCATTGCGACCACACGGATCAGCGATGTGGACGGCAAGGCCGGAAAGCTGTTATACCGGGGTTATTTGGCAAAGGAATTGGCCGGCAAAGCCGGTTTTGAGGAAATCGTTCATCTGCTTTTATTTGAGAAATTGCCTGACAAGACTGAACTTGAAGAGCTCAGGTCCCGGCTGATCAATGAGCGCAGTCTGCCCGAAGGCGTGCTCGCGGCCCTGGGAGCCATGCCCAAGCAGGCCTTGCCCATGGATGTCTTGCAGGCCGGCGTGGCCATCCTGGCTGCCCATGATGCGGATATCCGTAAGAATTCCCAGGAAGCCAGCATTGAAATGGGGCTCCGGTTGATCGCCAAACTCCCGGCTGTTGTGGCTGCCTGGGAGCGTATCCGCAACGGCAAGCCCCCCCTGGAACCAAAGGCCGAGCTCGGGCATGCGGCCAATTTCTTATACCTGCTGACTGAAAAGATCCCGGATGAAGAAACCGTGCAATTCTTTGACACAGCCCTGGTGCTGCATGCTGAGCATTCTTTCAATGCCTCAACCTTTGCCGCCCGTGAGGTGGCTTCCACCCGGGCGCACATGTACGCGGCGGTGGGGGCTGCGGTGGGTTCTTTATCCGGTGAATTGCACGGCGGCGCCAATACCCGCGTGATGGAAATGCTCCTGGAAATCGGCTCAGCCGAAAAAATCGAGCCATATGTGAATGAAGTGCTTGAGACCGGCGGCAAAATCATGGGACTGGGGCATGCGGTTTATGAGATCGATGATCCCAGGGCCCACATCCTGGCACCCATGTCGAAACGCATGGGCGAGAAAACCGGAGAGCCCAAGTGGTATGAGATTTCCACCCAACTGGAACAAGCCGGCAAGGCGGCTTTTAAAAAGAGGAAAGGGAATGATATTAATGTGAACGTGGATTTCTACAGCGCCTCCCTTTACCACTACATGGGGATTCCGAAAGATCTGTTCACCCCTGTATTTGCCATTGCCAGAATTGCCGGCTGGGCAGCCCATGTCATCGAGGAACAGTTCGCCGGGGCCGCGCCTAAGCCCATGCTATATCGGCCGGAATCCGAATATGTGGGTAATTATTGCGGACCGGCAGAATGTGCGTTTGTTCCGATTGATCAAAGGTGATTATATATTTATGGGGGGTAAGCTTGGACCTTGATCATTATAACTCATAAGGTCAGGAAAATTCGAAATTCGAATATCGAAATACGAAACAAATTCGAATTCCAAAAATTCAAATAAACAGCCTTGGGAAACGATTCGGCCATTGAGTCATATTTTTTGTTTTGGTTATTTTGATCGTTTGAATTTGTCTCGAATTTCGGATTTCGATATTCGGATTTCATATATTATCATTTGAGGAGACCAAACCCATGGAAAAGTTCAGCCACGAAATCATCCGAGTAGCGCTGTTGGGTGGGGGACTGCTATTGTTCATGCTACTGGAAACGGCCCAACCCTTTCGCGAAGGTTCTGTCTCCAAACCCAAAAGATGGCTCAACAATATTGTCCTGGGAATCATCAACCTGACCGTACTGCAACTGATTTTCGTTTTCGTGACAACCAGGGCAGTGGGTTACGGCGCTCTTCCGCAATTCGGGTTGCTGAATGTTTTCAATGCACCCCGCTGGTTGAAAATCATCGATACCATCGTGATGATGGATTTACTGCTGTATTTTTGGCATATCCTGATTCACCGCCTGCCGCTGTTTTGGCGATTCCACCGGGTTCACCATACGGACCTGGATGTGGATGTTTCCACATCTTTGCGCCTGCATGTGGTTGAAGTGATCCTGGCGGCTTTGGTGCGTTTGTCCATCGCCTATTTTTTAGGTGCTGATCCCATAGGGATCTTGGTGTTTGAAATCTGTTATCTATGGGCTGATCAGTTTCGCCACAGCAATCTGGAGCTGCCGCAATGGTTGGAGCGGGCTTATTGGTTGCTGTTTGTGCCGCCGGCCATGCACCGCATTCACCATTCTGTTGATATGGATGAGCGCCACACCAATTTCGGCGCCATTTTTTCCATTTGGGACCGGTTCCTCGGCACCCTGCGCACAGGGGTGGACCAGGAACATATCTGGTTCGGCGTGGATGGGCATATCCATGAGAAAAAGCTGGATATCCAACATTTGATCGCAATGCCGTTTACTCCTTCGGTGAAGTGAAGATACAAGGAAAAAATGATGAGAAAAGATGAATTCATGCGATCCTTTCGGGTCAGGGCCGAGGAATTTGTATATTTCCACATCATGGGGCTTGCGCAGGTCGGCCCGGTTCCGGTGGCGAAGCTGCCTTTTTCCATCCGGGTGCTGCTGGAAAATCTGCTGCGGAAGCTGGATGGGGAGATTGTCGCAGAAGCAGATTTGAAGCATATCCAGGGCTGGCAGCGGCAATATGTCCGGCCGGTGGAGATCCCCTTTCACCCGGCCCGGGTGTTGATGCAGGATTTCACCGGCGTGCCGGCAGTGGTGGATCTGGCGGCCATGCGGGACGCGGTCCAGTCCCTGGGCGGTGATCCGCGCAAAATCAATCCCAAAGTGCCGGTGGATCTTATTGTGGATCATTCCGTGCAGGTGGATTGCTTTGGGACGACAGAAGCCCTGAGCCGCAACGTGGCCTTGGAATATGAAAGAAACTCCGAACGCTATACTCTGCTGAAATGGGCCCGGCAGAGTTTGGCCGATTTTCAAGTGGTGCCGCCCAATTCAGGTATTTGCCATCAGGTGAATCTGGAGCACATCAGCCGGGTTGTTTTCGCAGAAAAAACGAGGGGGCGGACCCTTGTCTATCCGGACACCCTGGTGGGAACGGATTCCCATACCACCATGATCAATGGGGTCGGCGTGGTCGGCTGGGGCGTGGGCGGCATAGAGGCTGAAGCGGTCATGCTGGGACAGCCCTATTACATGGCAGTCCCGGAAGTGGTGGGCGTAAGGCTGACAGGTGCACTGCGCGAAGGGGTGACGGCAACGGATCTGGTGCTGACCATCACGGAGCTGCTGCGCAAGCACAAGGTGGTGGAAAAGTTTGTTGAATTTTTCGGAAAGGGCATGCAACAACTGGCCATTCCGGATCGCGCCACCATTGCCAATATGGCCCCGGAATACGGCGCCACCATGGGTTTTTTCCCCATTGATCAAAAGACCATTGACTATCTCCGGCTGACCGGCCGACAGGAACAGGCTGAAATCGCCGAGATCTATGCCAAGGAAGCCGGATTTTATTACAATGGTGAAAGTGATCCGGAATATACCGCAATCCTGGAAGTGGATCTTAACGCCATTGAATCTTGTGTGGCCGGTCCGGCCCGGCCCCAGGACCGTATCGGTTTAACGGATTTCAAAAAAAGCACGGATTCCTTTCTTGGTTGCACTTATCAGCGCGATGCAGCCGTGGATCACATGTCCAGATTCCATGACGAATCCGGCAGCACCACCACCCGCAAGGATGTCTGTGTTCCGGCCGAAGCCCATCAGAAGATCATTGAAATGGACGGCCGAATCTTGCAGCTCGGCAACGGCAGCGTGGTGATCGCGGCGATCACTTCCTGCACCAATACTTCCAATCCCTTTGTCTTGATCGGCGCCGGACTGCTTGCCAAGCAAGCCGTGGAAAGAGGCTTACGGGTTCCTTACCATGTGAAGACCTCCTTTGCCCCAGGTTCCAAAGTGGTGGTGGACTACCTGCGCAGCAGCGGCTTGATGCCCTATCTTGAGGCCTTGGGTTTCCACGTCGTGGGTCTGGGCTGTACCACCTGCATCGGCAACAGCGGCCCCTTACGCCCGGAAATCGAACAAGCCATTGCGGAAAAGGACATGAGCGTGGCCGCCGTGCTTTCCGGGAACCGCAATTTTGAAGCCCGCATCCATCAGAGCGTCAAAGGCAATTATCTCATGTCGCCCATGCTGGTTGTGGCCTTTGCCCTGGCCGGCCGGGTCGATATCGACCCGGTGCTTGAACCGCTTGGTCCGGACCCCAACGGCCGGCCGGTCTACCTGCGGGAGCTGTGGCCCACATCGGCGGAGATCAATGCGCTTGCAAAGACCCACGTCACCGCTGCCTTGTTTGCCGAGGAATACAGCCGCATCTTCGAAGGCGACGACTTCTGGAAGAAACTGCCGGATATCCGAAGTCTTACTTTTGATTGGCTTCCGGATTCCACCTATATCCGCCGGCCGCCGTATTTTGAAAACATGCCCAAGGAGGCCCGGCCCCCGGCCGATATCACCGGCGCACGGGCCTTGCTGCTGCTTGGGGATTCGGTCACCACCGACCACATCTCTCCGGCCGGCGCCATACCGGAGCAGTATCCGGCCGGGCAGTATCTATCCAGCCAGAATGTAGCGGCGGCCGATTATAACTCCTACGGATCACGGCGGGGCAATCATGAAGTGATGATGCGCGGGACTTTTGCCAACATCCGTATCAAGAACAGCCTGGTGGCCCCCAAGCAGGGCAGCCTGACCCTGAAACAACCCCAGCAAACGGAAATGTTCATATATGATGCGGCCATGGCCTATGCCCGGGAAAAAATCCCTTTGATTGTTTTGGGAGGTAAGGAATACGGCACCGGTTCATCCCGTGACTGGGCCGCCAAGGGAACCCTGCTGCTGGGCGTACGTGCTGTCATCGCCGAATCCTTTGAGCGCATCCATCGCAGCAATCTGGTGGGCATGGGCGTGCTGCCCCTGGTTTTTAGCGAAGGCGAGAGTTGGAAAAGCTTAGGGCTGGACGGTAGTGAAACATTTGCCCTTAGCGGGATCCAGGGTATCCAGCCGCGCAAAACGATTCAGGTGGTTGCTGAAAAGAAAGACGGCCGCCGGATCTGTTTTCAGACCATCGCCCGCCTGGATACGGCTGTGGAAGTGGCCTATTTTGAAAACGGCGGGATTTTGCCTTATGTGCTCCGGAAGATGATGAAGGGGAGTGAATCGCTGTACTTGTAATGCTGCGCGCATCCATTCATATGATCCTGCATGTGGTTGCGCCGGCAGGAGTTGCCCGTTTGCTGTTTGCCAAGGGCTGGGTCAGGGCCTGGTTCATCATGCTGGCAACCATGTTGGTGGATCTGGATCATCTATTGGCCCGCCCGGTTTTCGATCCCAACCGTTGCAGCCTCGGCTTCCATCCTTTGCATACCTGGATCGCCATCAGTGTTTATATTTTATTGACAGCGGTTCCACGAATGCGGATTATCGCAGTCGGTTTAATCATTCACATGGCCCTGGACGGCTTGGACTGTATTTGGATGACTTTTTAAATCAGTAATGTCCGAATGACGAGATCATGCGGTCAACCGTTCGGTGAAATGGGGGTTATTGGCGGATCGTTTGTATGCGCAACTTTGATGGGGCTGAGGATGTTGGAACGAATCAGGCGTTTACCGCAAATCGGACACGGACAAGATTTAGGATGATCCTTGCTGCCTTTGAAACAATCCTACCATTCGAAAAGCCTATCGGTCAGACATATATTATCCTTCCGAAAGCCGCTTCAGTGAATAAAAATCAAGCCCACCTATCGGCCGGGGTTGCTTTTCCTTCTTGCAGATGAAGACATCCTTGAAACGCTGATAATGAGCGCTTACAAATTCCTTGGAGCCGATCACGCCCGCATCCGTAAAATAGCGGGTGCGGTATAAAAACCGGCGCATGCGATTCAGTTCGAAATTATCTTTCCGCTCCCGGTCGACGATTTCGCGCCGGATCATCCCGGCCTTGCCCTGTTTCTTAAAACCGCCGGCCTCATATACATAGCGCCGGTAATAACGCCGGCGCTCATCCGCATCCTTTTCACCAAATTCCACTAGACCAAAATCAAGGGAAAGAAAGCCATCCTTGTTGCCGGTCTGGATATGATAGGCCAGCGAGCACCAGCGGTAATCCTCGGGTCTCTGAACTAGTCCGGCTCTTACCGGATTCAAGTCGATATAGGCTAGACAGTTGATCAAGGTCTCGCCGTTTTCCACAATCAGGCTTTTATACCGGTCGCCCCAGAAAAATCCGCGCCGATGGTGCCTTTTGTTATAAAACAAGGAAAACCGTTGCTTGAGCTCCTTCATGAATTCCGATAAGTCCGACCATTTGTCGCGATAATGTGGAATCTGGCCGTCATATAATTCTTTGTCGGCAAAAGCCGCTTTATATCGGTTACGAAGATCATCATCCGAGAAATACTGGTCCGGAATTATCCGCACGAGGAGATGGAAATGATTGCCCATGACACAGAACCCAAGAATCTCGGTGAAATACTGTTTGCTCAGGGTTTTAATCAGTTCAACCAAATGTTCTTTTTCAAAATCCCCCAGGGGATACCCGTCCAGGGCGGTGCGTGAGATGACATGATAAACCGTCTTCTGGTCGTGTACGATCATGCGGGCGATACGCGGCATAGGGACCTCTCATTTAATTAAGATGGCTTTTATCAATATAGGCCGACATAGACCGTGATTTGGAAAAAATCAATTTAAAAAATTACCTGTCCCTTTTTTTCCCTTTTTTTCCATTTCAGCCGCATTCATAGGTCAAACTTCTTGTATTTCAGCGCGTCTGCAGAAAAAGTCTCATTTGAATCAGATACACCAAAAGTAAGGGGGCTCTTGCCTTCGGTGCTTTGAGATGGTTCAACGATAGGCTTCAGCCGCCGAGGAATGAGGTCGGCTGGAAGCCTTTGTTCGGTCTTTTCTATCCACCAATTTGCACCCCCTTCTTTTCTGGCGCGCTTGGAGGTCAGCCACGATTTCTGCCAGGCTGTGGTGGTGCTTTTCAGCGTATGAGTCGCGGTTTCGCCAGACTTCGGCTATAATTTCATCTTTGTACATTGTCATCATCCTCTTGAAGAAGTTCCATAGGCGTGCAGATTTCCGGACACGAATATCCGGCATCAACGCATATGGAACGAATAATTGGTTTTTTCGCCGCATTGTCGATGTGTCGGAAATTCCACGTGAGGAGATAATCCATACGGTGCACTGCTGCGACTGCAACATGCAATGCATCGGCTTCAGCACCGGAGGGAAAACCGCCTTTCGATATTAAATGGCCGGCAAGTTCTTGCACTTCTTCATCAACGGATAGCTCTGCGATACCCTGTAAAGCTTCAAGCCTTCGTGCGGCTGCTTCGGGATTCCCTGCTGATGCCTCAACAATAACCAGCTCAGAAGTAAAAAAAGATCGTAATCAGCTCGGACATTTTCCCACCACTGACTCGTGATCTGCTGCCAAGCTGCAGCCCTGACATCGCGGGTGGGTCGTGCGGTCAGATAACTTGCAACTGAAGTCTCGACATAAACACATTTCTTCATATTATCAGATTCCTTATTATCGTGCAATTTATCAAATCTGGTGCCCCATGTTGTTGAACGAAAAGTTTTGCATCGGGCGGGAGCCGCCGCAGACGATCAAATTTCACTCCGACGCGAACGCTCCTGACTTGGCATTTGGCATTGGGTTGGCATTGTGGCATTGGGCCCGACCTAATGCCCGCAGCCTGAATTGAAGCAGCGTGAACGGGCTCAATACAATGATGGCCGCTCACTTTTGTACTTGGCGTACGCTCGAGCTTTTGGAACGATCAACGCCGCCGGAACCCACTGCTTGAACTGCCACTGCTACGCCTCTCTACCCGATTCAAAACGGGAATCACATCCTGCACGCCGAACAAGTGATTCTACAGTTTTCCGTATATTCCCAAAAACCGGAAAGGTCTTTGAGTAAGTGAATATATTCAATTCAAAAATGTGTTCATTTGGAAAAATATTTTTTATTTGTACATGGCTGTTTACACAATATATTTTGTCTTGACAAGTGTTTTCTTGTATCGCAATTAAAGTCATTTTTAGATTACAAATGTCCATTGACAAATCCGCCGGAAGATATCATTTTGTTTGTAAGCTAATTCCCATTAAAATGAGGAAGCATTGAATGAAAGTCGGCATCCACGAAGCAAAAACCAAGATGTCCAAACTCATACCGGCGGTGTTGTCCGGCGAGGAAGTGATTATTACGAAAGCCGGTAGACCATTGGTTAAAATCGTCCCGGTGGAGGATGAAAGCGCCACACGGCTTTTGGGTGCCTTCGCCGGCAAAGTGAGATTTCATGGGGACTTGCTTGAGCCTTTGCCGGACGAGGTCATCAACGATTTCTGGTTGAAAAACTGTGGATCGTGACCAAGGACAAGGCCTTTGCCGAATATAATGTGGATTTGTTTTGGTAAAGCTTCAGCCTAGGCCTCATTGAATTCCCGGGTCTTGCGGAAGACAATTTCGGGCCATTGTTCCATGCAATAGCCAAGCTGCCACTCGCTGGTGGTCAGAAAGGCCCTGGAACCTTCCGAATCCCAGGCCATATTGTTGCCGTTTTTACGCTCGAAATCCGCCATCTTTTTGGTGTCGGCGCATTCCACCCAGCGGGCCACATTGTATTCAATGGACTGGTAAACCGCATCCACCCCGTATTCGGATTTGAGGCGCTCCATGGTGATGTCGAACTGGAGTATACCCACGGCCCCCAGGATGTAGCTGTTGATGTGAAAGGGTTTAAAGACCTGCACCACCCCTTCTTCCGCCAACTGGGTCAAGCCTTTTTGCAGATGCTTCATCTTTAATGGGTTTTTCAGAATGACCTTCTTGAAAAATTCCGGCGCAAAACTGGGGATGCCGCAGAATTTGAGGGGTTCCTTTTCCGAAAAGGTGTCGCCGATCTTGATGGTGCCGTGGTTGTGGATGCCGATGATATCGCCGGGATAGGCTTCGGCCACATTTTCGCGCTCATTGGCCATGAAAATGGTGGCATTGGCAAAGGTCATGTCCTTGCCGGTGCGATGGTGGACAGCTTTCATGCCCCGGGTGAATTTGCCGGAGCAAATGCGCACAAAGGCGATGCGGTCCCGGTGGGCCGGATTCATGTTGGCCTGGATTTTAAAGGTAAAACCGGAAAAGGCTTCTTCATAGGGGCTGACTTCACGGGTTGCGGTGGCCCGCGGCCCGGGCGGCGGGGCCATTTCCACCAGGGCGTCCAGCAGTTCCTGGACCCCGAAGGTGTTGATGGCGCTGCCGAAAAAGACCGGGGTCTGGTTGCCTTTTAAAAATTGTTCACGTTCAAAGGGCGCGGCGGCGGCCCGGAGCAGTTCAATATCGGCCCGGAGTTCGTCCGCCTGGCTGCCCAGCAGCTCATCCAGGCGCGGGTCGGCAAGGTCGCTGACCAGAATCCCGGCCTGTGAATTCCCATTGCGGCCGGGTTGAAACAGACAAAGTTCCTGCTTGTAGAGATTATAAACCCCCTTGAAGCGCTTGCCCATGCCGATGGGCCAGGAAAGCGGCGTGCATTCCACCTGAAGTTTATTTTCAATATCGCCTAGAATATCCAACGGGACCAGACCTTCCCGGTCCAGCTTGTTGATAAAGGTGATGATGGGGGTGTTGCGCATGCGGCAGACCGCCATTAATTTTTCCGTCTGGGGCTCCACCCCCTTGGCGCTGTCGATGACCATCAGGGCGCTGTCCACGGCCGTCAAGACCCGGTATGTATCTTCGGAAAAATCCTGGTGCCCGGGGGTATCCAGCAGATTGATCTCATAATCGCTGTAATTGAATTTCATCACCGAGGTGGTGACGGAAATGCCCCTTTCCTTTTCAATGGCCATCCAGTCGCTCTTGGCGTAACGTTCGGCTTTGCGCGCTTTTACCTCGCCGGCTTGCTGGATGGCGCCGGCAAAATATAGGAGTTTTTCCGTCAAAGTGGTCTTGCCGGCATCCGGATGGCTGATGATGCCGAAGGTCCTGCGTTTATCGATTTCTTTTTTGTTGCTGCCCATGTGTTCTCTTCTATTTAAATCATTTCAATTACAAAAACACAGAGGCGAATATAATCAACCAGGTTTTTTTGCAAGCTTTTTTGCAATTACCGGCCGTATTGATCAATTTTCATCCAGGGTTTTGCGCACGGCCACGCACAATTTTTCCAGCGTATACGGTTTCTGGATATATTCTTTTGCCCCCAAGCGTTGTGCTGCTTTTACCCGCTCGGTTTCTGAAAATCCGCTGGCAATCACTGCTTTCTGACGGGGATTTTTTTCAAGGAGCTTTTCATAGGTCGCGAGGCCGTCCATGCCCGGCTCCATGATCATATCCAGAATGACCAAGTCCACTTTATGGTTGGTTACATATTCAACCGCCGCCTCACCACTCGACAACCCGGTGACGGCATAGCCCAAATAGGAAAGGATGGCGGCGGCTATCTCTCTTTGGGTGTCCACATCGTCCACAACCAGGACGGATTCGCCCTTGCCTTGATATTGCGCAATGGAAAATGAGGGCTTTTCTTTGGTAAACATTTTTCTGGATGCCGGGAAATAGAGAGTAAACACAGTTCCCCGGCCTTCCGTGCTTTGGATATCAATATAGCCCTTGT
Organism: Desulfosudis oleivorans; assembly: GCA_020723325.1. Taxonomy (GTDB): domain Bacteria; phylum Desulfobacterota; class Desulfobacteria; order Desulfobacterales; family SURF-7; genus DYJD01. The sequence continues at coordinate 220,758 of DYJD01000010.1, forward strand.
GATCTTTTACAGTGCCCCATACAACCGCCATACCCAAACCGGTTCCGCTTTTTCCCATGACTTTTTTGGTATAAAACGGCTCAAATATTCTCTCCCGGTCCTCAATGGAAAGCCCTATCCCGGAATCCGAGATGGAAAGGGTCACATAATCCCCCGGCTCCAAATGCTCATAGCCTTCCATGGGGTTTTCAATGCGGATATTCTGCGTGGATATCCGAATATCACCACCCTCGGGCATGGCCTCGGTTGCATTGGAAACCAGGTTCATCACGGCGCTGGAGAGATGGGCAGGTGAGCCTATAATATGAAAGAGCGCCACATCCAGGGCGGTCTGCACATGTACATGCGGGTAAAGGCTTTTCAGGCTGTTGTACTCCGGACTCTTAAGATATTCAGAAATCACGGCATTCAAATCAACCACTTCAGAGACAGGCACTGCCCTTCTGGCCAAGGTCAAGAGATCCTGAACAATCGCGGCCGCCTTTATCCCCGATTCCTGAATAACCACGAGGGGTTTTTTCAAGGGGCTGTTTTCCGGCAATTGCGCCAACAGTAGATCGGGATAACTGACGATGCCGGACAGGATATTGTTCAAGTCATGGGCCACGCCGCCGGCCAGGGTTCCGAGTGCTTCCATTTTTTGGGCACGTTGCAGCCGTTCTTGCAGGTGCTGTTTTTCCTCTTCGGCCTGTTTGCGCTCGGTAATGTCCTTGGCCACGGAAACCAAACCGATAATTTTTCCTTCTTGAAACAGGGGGGCTCCGCTCACATCCCCTATTTTTTTCGCGCCGTCCTTGGCTGTGTATTCATATATAGAGGAATCTATGATCTCCCCTGCGAAGATACGCATCACCTCGGACATTCCTTTCCGCAAGCAATGGGGTGCGATAAAATTCAGATCACCGATGTGCCGGCCGATAATTTCTTCAGGCCGGTATCCGAGCAATCGTTCCACAGAGGGCGAGATGCTGCGTACGATGAGATCGGTATCCACCGAATAAACCACATCCCTGATATTCTCAAAATGCAGGCGATAGCGCTGTTCGCTTTCCGCCAAGGCTTGTTGCGCCTTTTGCCGCGCCTCCATCTCTTGATGCAGGCACTCATAGGCTTGGCGGTACTTTTTTTCCGACTCAGTCAATTGCTCCTGGCGTTGAACAATCCGGTTATAGGTGATTTCGACGCCATACTTGCCTGCATAGCCCACCACGCACATGAGGGTGAAGGACAATAGAAATCTGAATTTGAAACCCAGCAGAAAAGCCTCTGGTGAAAGGGTCGTCGGGTGAGGATAAAAAAGGAGGACGCCCACACTGACGAGAAATAAAGCGGCCCAATAGAATCCTTCTTTTCTGCCCAAACAGAGAAAGGCGACAATGGGGAAGATATAGAACCATTGAATCCGATCCAGTTCGGTTTTCCAGCCGGCAGCATATATGATGTAGATGAGAAAAATGAGGAAAAACCAGCGAACGAGGTTTTGATAGAGCTTGTATTGATTCTCGGGGGGCAGGGTACGACCCATTTGTTTTCGCAGCCACAGAACCAGAATCAGCATGGAGAGTACCAGGACCGTCTCCACAAATCTTGCTTTGAACAAATTATAGCCGCAGAAAAAGATCAAAACCGGAAGTGCGATGTAAAAGAAAGCCTGCATGATATATTGAAGCCCGCGCAATTCTTCATCAAAACTTGAAGTAGCGGCGTTTTCGGCAACGGCCTGAGATGGAGGGCCTTGGGTTTGCCGGGTTGCCTTCTTTTTTGGAAAAATTTTCGTACTACTCATTTTCCCTCTTGAATCCTTTCCCGTTGTTCGGCAATGCGCGCCTGCCATTCTGGAACCGTGCCCAGGCGGATTTCGGCCAGGCGGTTGAATTGCAGGGCCTGGTCAGGATTGCCTTTCATGATCCAGGCCTGGGCCATATAAAAATAAGTCTCGCCATTTTGCGAATCCATATTAATGGCGCGTTCCAGCAGACTGATGGCCGAATCCGGCTGACTCTTAGTAAGATAGGCTATGGCCTTACGGGTAAGTTCCAGAGCGGCCTTGGCACGATTGGTTTCAGGCGGCTTAGGCGGTGAAGGCGGTGCCGGCGCAGATTTATCCGGTGTGGATGTCGGTAATGGTTTCTGGGGTATCTTGGCTTCTGGCGGTTTTGCCGCCGGCAGCGGTGGCGGCGTTGGTTTTGGCGAAGGTTGCGGCGGTGCAGCTTTTTCAGGTGTTTCCTGCTGGGGCGGCGGGGTTTCGATGAGGATATGTTTGCGGGTGCAGGCGTTCAGGCAGACCAACAGCATGAGCATGCAGAGTGTAATTCGTAAAGGCGGATTGATTTTATTGAACAAGGTCATTGATTCCCTTCAGCAGGTTTTGAAACAGGCCACCGCCGTGCAACGGGCACTCGCCGGATGGCACATTTTCTTCCAGAAAGATTTCTTCTTTGATCTGGGAGCAGGCCGACTCCACGGCGGGTAAGCCGGATTCGGTGCAGATTTTTATCGTAACAACACCGGCCGGCATGGAAAACCAGTTGCCGGAGCGGTATTGGGGCAAGGCTTTCACGAGATCCGCCCAGATGGGCAAGGCCGCTGTTGCACCGGCCACATGGATGGATTCGCCGTTGTCAAAACCCACCCACACCAGGGCCAGAATATCCGGGGTATAGCCCACAAACCAGGCATCCCGATAATCACTGGTGGTCCCGGTTTTGCCGGCGGTGGGAAAAGGCCAGCCTATGGCCGGCAGGGATTTGGCCGTACCCTCCGTCACCACGCTTTGCAACATGGAGGTTATCAGATAGGCCTTGGCCGGCGAAAGAACGCGCTTGATTTGGATCTGGCGGCGGTTGAGGGGTTGATTGTCGTTGCCGATAATGTCTTTCACAGCCAGAAGATAAGGCTGAAAACCGTCGGCGGCAAAGGCGCAGTAGGCCCTGGCCAGTTCCAGGGGGATGGCTTCAAAGGCTCCCAAAGCCAGGGCCGGATAAGGTTTGAGATCGGTTGAAAAGCCGAAGGCCTGGGCGGTCTTGATGATTTCCGCAAGGCCGGTCTGCATAGCCAGGTCCACGGTGGCGCGATTGTAGGAATGGGCAAGGGCCGTGCGCATGGAAACCATGGTTTCAGGGGTGGCTTCATAATTCTGGGGGGTCCAGTCGCCGGAGCCGGTGGGATAGGATTTGGCCGCATTGGAAAACAAGGAGGCCGGTGTAAAGCGATCCAGGGCCGTCAGGTAGACAAAGGGTTTGAAGGTGCTGCCGGTTTGGCGGCGGGACTGGGTGATGCGATTGAATTGGCTTTGGCTGTATTTGCGTCCGCCCACCATGGCCAGCACATAACCGGTGCGCGGTTGGATGACCACCACCGCACCTTCCAGGCGCTCGCCGGATTTTTTCTTGCGCAAGGAAGGATAGCGTGTCTCCAGGCGTTTTAAACCGTTTTCAAGGGCCTGCTCTGCCGCCATCTGCACCTGGGTGTCCAGGGTGGTGCGGATGGAAAGGCCCAGGCTTGACAGGTCCTCGGCAGAATATAGGGCGGTCAATTGCTGGTGAAGATAGTCGGCAAAATAGGGGGCCTTGCGTGTACGGCTGTGGAAGCGGGCACTTTTCAGCGGAACGGTGGCGGCTTCGGCCAAAGCCTTTTCCGTAAGCCAGCCGTTTTGCTGCATGGCATTTAGTACTTGATTCCTTCTTGTTTCGGCGGCCGATGGATGCAAGCGGGGGGAGTACTGATTGGGAGCTTTGATCAGGCCGGCAATGGCAGCGGATTCGGCCACGGTCAATTCCTCGGCCGGCTTGCCGAAATAGAAAAAGGCGGCTTCACCGATGCCGTTGATGGACTCCCCGCCCCGTTGGCCGAAATAGATTTCATTCAGATAAATCTCCAGAATTTCATCCTTATCATATTTTTGTTCCAGGAGAATGGCGATAAGGACTTCCTGGAGCTTGCGTGAAAAGGTGCGCTCGGCGGTCAGAAAATAATTTTTGGCCAGTTGCTGGGTGATGGTGGAGCCCCCTTGGCGGATTTCTCCATGGCTCAGGTTGCGATACAGGGCCCGTAAAATACCGGTGACGGAAATGCCGTGATGCTGGTAGAAGCGTTCATCCTCGGCTGCCAGGATTGCTTTGATCAAATGGTCCGGAATCCGGCGGATGGAAACCAGACGCCGTCTCTCTCTTTCCGGTCCATAAAAAAGCGTCACTTCTTCCGGTTCAAGCTCAAGCAGGGTGAGGGGCTCCTTGGTGTCCAGCCGATTGATTTCAGCAAGGCGGTTGCCCTGGATGCGGATATGGACAGGGAATCCCGTGCGCTCTTCCGTGGGCAGACTGGCATCATATAAGTAGATCTCGATGTAATCGGCAGCCACTCGCATCTCGCCTTTGCGGTTTGGTTTTTGATCCACAGCACGGTAATTGAGGCCGTACAGCTTTTCCAGCAGCAGGGTTTTATTGACCCCTTGGTCCGGATAGAGCAGGGTGGTGTCGGAATAAACCCGGGCCGGCAATTGCCATTTGCGGCCGGAAAAGCGGTTGTCGATCAGAACCGACAAATGGCGGCTGTACCACCACAGGCCGATGGCAGTGCCCAGGCAAAACAGAAGGCCAAAAAAGACCCAGAATTTCGTTCTCATCCCTTTTTAACACCCAATCCGGTAATGATTCTATCGGCCGATCCAGGCGGCCCCGAAAACACCGGCTGAATCGCCCAATTGGTTTTTAACAACCGGGGTCTTGAGGTCATCATGAAAAGCGTAACGGCGAACGGCCTGGAAACCTAGGGTGTACAATTCATCAATATTGGACAATCCGCCCCCCAAGACCACCACATCCGGATCCAGGATCGAAACCAGCCCACCCAGGCAGCGGCCGAAATCATCGATGAACTGCAGGAAAATTTCCCGGCAGCGCGGATCACCTGCCCGATAGCCTGCGGTGATTTGGTGCATGCTGAGTGGGGTATTAAATTTTCTGCGAAAATGGTTTTCCACACCCGAACCGCTGATTTTGGTTTCAATGCATCCGGTGTTGCCGCAATAGCAGGTTGCACCATTGGGATCAACCGCAAAATGGCCCCATTCACCGGCAATTCCGTGGCTGCCGGAACGAACCTGCCCATGGATGCAGAGACCGCCACCGCAACCCGTGCCCATGATGACACCGAAAACCAAATCATGGCCCCGGGCCGCACCTTTTAAGGCTTCGGCCAGCACAAAACAATTGGCGTCGTTCTCCATGACCACCTGGTGTCCCAAGGCCTCTTCCAAATCCTTTTGAAAAGGTTTGCCGATGAGACAGGTGGTATTGGCGTTCTGCACCAGGCCTGTCCTTTGGTTGATGGTGCCGGGGATACCTATACCCAGGGTGAAAGGGCGGCCGGGGGGGACAGCCTGAATGGTTTCCATCATCAGGCTGGTTGTAGACCTGCGAATCGCATCATAGCCGTCGACTGTGGGTGTATCAATGCGCCGGCGAAGACGGATTCCATCTTCCGGACCCATTAAAACCGCCTCGGTTTTGGTTCCGCCCAGATCAATGCCGATTTTGTATGTTTCCATGGGAAATGACCTTTTTGCCTTCAGTCTTCAGGCTTAACACCTGACTAGTTTACGATAATCGTACCATTGGTTTTGGGAAAAAAGCAAACAGCCGAATGCGGAGTGCAGGGGAATCGCATGTAAACTTGGCGCGGAATGTGCAACCATTAATTGCCAATAT
>DYJD01000048.1:0-21488 GCA_020723325.1 Desulfosudis oleivorans
TAATAAAAATTGCTGCCTGACGATGGGCAGTGTAGTTTAATAAGCGCTTACTTTTGAACAAACTTGTTCACTCTGAAGTGTGTCTACTCGAATGTGAACCTCTCTTGCACACATCCTACATTTATAATAGGCATCTGTCCCCTCAGGAATGATAATCCCTTCTTGAATTAGCGGATCAAGGGCATGACCATCTTGTGGTTGCGAGAACTTGATGTTGATTGAACTGAATTGGGTTGCTGCCAGTGACAACAAATCTATTATGCTTTCACCGTCAACAATCTCATCTCCCTTTTCAACCTCAATATTCCCAGGTAACTTCACGAAGTGTTCCGCGATTTTGGCGCTTGGAACAGCTGATAGCCCCTCCGGGTGAACAACGGTATAAACGTAAACTTTATACGGAAGGATTCGATATTGTACCTTTGCCACAAGGCAAACTTGGGTTTGTTTTTCAGGTTTAGAAATCCCCATAGCCTTCAAATGCTTGAAGAGGTCATCCAGCTGTTCTTGCATTGACTGGTCATTTATCTCAATGGCGATATCCCATGCTTCATTAGCGACCTCTGCAACGTCCTTTTGGCGCCCTAACATTCCCAGACGGAGCGCTTTTTCGTACATAACGAAAACTGCAGATTTTTTGTTCCCATGGTCCTTAAGCAGTTCAGCTGCTTCCGACATCAGTCTGAGCGCATGGCCATATTCTTCAAGTTTCCAATGGTACTCTGCTTTGTAACAATTGTATGCGGATAGAGATTCTATTCGTCTCATAGACCTAAGCGACTTCTCTAAATGGGAACAAGATAGAGAGAACAAGGGATAATCAAGAAGGCCTAATTTACCGAAAGAACCAAGCTTTTGAAATACAACCTCAATCATTTTGTCTATCTTGCTGAGAATTTCTGGCGCATTATGGTTTTGGCACGCCTTGTAAAGACCGTCTATACGAAAAAGTGCATTGATTAAAGATTGCACAGTATTTCGTTGCAGATCAGCAGAAATTTGGTTGTCAATCTCGTCCACCAATGGAACAAGCCGAACGGTCACTTGTATTTCCTCCAAACGCGGCATCGGTTCTTGCCACTTTCGCTCGCGACAGGCGACGATGGCTGTCTCGATTTCATGCTGAGCTTCCGCTTGCTTTTCACAGGAAATGTAACTCAGGGCGAGTGCCTGCGCTGACCATACAAACACATCCGTTTCTTGGAATTCTAAACCAAATTGGAGAAACTCACTAAGCAATGTCAATGTTTGTTCATTCCGTTCATCCGATTGGGACATCTGGCCCTTTATAATAGGTAGCGCCAATCCCGCCACTTCAGATTTTATAACTGACAGAGCTTGCTGGTAAGCTGGCAGCGCATGTTGGCGTATGCATCGCCGACAGCCATCAGCCAAAAGGCGTAGCCCTTCGGACAGGCGATGCAGGCCGCGAATTGTTAAAATCCCTTGATTGACAATCACTTGTGCCAACTGTCTTACGTCTGCTGATTGGCGGCAAACTTGTCCCTGCTCAGACAGTAATGCCGCTGCACGGTCCACCTGGCCCATGTCCGCGAGTATCGCCGCTTGGTTACCCAGACTACTCTGTAAGGCCTCTAGATCGCCCATCCGCCGTGCTGTTGCCTCACACTCTTGGTGAAGTCGCAAAGCGCCGGATATATCTCCCTTGTCCTCAATGATCAGTGCCAAATTGCCTTTGGTCTTGCATACCTCGTATTCGTCATTGAGCGAATTGAACAGCTCAATGGCCTGATGACTCAGTCGCTCAGCATCTTCTAAACGACGCTCCCGTCGAGCAACCATGCCCTGTTTGCTTAAGGCAATCGCGAAACCATGACAGTTGTCTATGCGTATTGCTTCGGCCTCAAGTGCCTGGTATTTCTCGAGTGCTTCGTTAAACTGCTGCTGTTCATACAACCAGTTCCCTTGATGATAAAGCGCCTCTTGAAGACCTCCATTATCTTGGTGCTGTCGACAAAAAGCTTCCAACTTTTCGAAGAGTCGCATAGCGGTTTGATAATCACCTGCCGAACGCACCTGATTGATTTGCTGGCGTAATCTGTCACGCTCCGACTCCACCTCTTTCGGGACAGAAGTCAGGGCCCAAAAGCGTTTGTGTTGCTGCAAGGTTCTCCGAATTTTTTTAGCTTCAGCCAATGCCTCTTGCAAATCGACCTCCTGGCAAATCCGGATGGCTTCTTCACATTTGTGTAATGCATCCGCATTGCGTTCTAATAATACCAACAGGACTGCCTGCATTTGAAGGCACTTCTGCAAATTATCTGGATGCTTTTGCTGCCGGCACAGCCGTTCAGCCTTTTCCAACCTCTTTAATGCTTTTGGGAGCTTTCCTGCGCTCTTTTCCAACATCGAGAGCTGCAGCAATATGTTAAACTGCTGTTGAGTTAAATCCAATTCTGTGCTGAGCTGCAGCACTTCCTGTCCAAACCTCCGTGCCGCCTCTATGTTACCCTGTTTCGATATAGCACTGAAATGGTGTATGAGCACATCCACCAATCTATGCCTCTCCCCCGTCATTCTTAGGATTTCTTCGGCTTTGATGGATTGGGCTATCGCGTCATCCCAGTAACCTAATTCAACCAACAAGCCTGCTTGTTCCGTCAAGGCGGCGGCTAATCCCGGTTGGTCGCCGAGATCGCAGCACAATTCGGCCTCTTTTTTAACTAATTCGAGGGCGCCGTTTAGATCGCCTCGCGTGTGATGCACAATAGCCAGTCCGTGCAAGCATATTCCGATATCGTACGGGTCGCCTATGGCTTGCGTATCCTCCAGCCATTTGGTAAACAGTTGTTCTGCTTCATTCACACGGCCTTGTTTCAACAAGACGTTGGAAAAATATCTGCGAATCTCCATATTGGAGCCATACCCAATTTGTTGCTCCAATCGTTCGACTTCGCGTAGCGCTTCCTCCGCCCCTGAAAAGTCTTCCATATCCATCTTCACGTTCGCTATTCCCGAAAAGGCTCTAAATTGTTCGTATACGTCTCCAGCCTGCTGTCCAATACGCTGTTGCTCCTCGTGTGCGGCCAGCGCTTGGGGGAAGCTGCCCATCATTCTATGTACAACACCTAAGTTGTAAAGGCAGGTTGCAAGTTCATGTAGATTCCCGGACTTTCTACAGATTGTTTTTTCCTCTTGATGTAATTGCAGCGCCCGGATTAAGTCTCCCTTCATCCGGGCCAGTACGCCCAGATTGCCCAAGCACGCTGCTACGGATTGCGGGTCATTATCAATCCGGGCTGTCTCGAGTAAAAGCTTCCGCAGTAAATACGCCTCTTCCCAGTGGCCAGTGGCCTTCATAAGACCGGAAATCGCGAATTGGACCGCCGGAGGGTAACAGCCGATTTTTTGTTCCTTGCCGTATTCTGCCTCTTCCTCTGACATATCTATTCGGATAATATTACCATAACTTTCACGGATCGTGAACCGAGAGTGTCCCTCCAACTGAGCCCAACAGTGTAGTACATCGTTAGGATTCTGATTCCACAGTTCCACAAAGAAAGGCAAATCAGTCAGATGGGCCTCCAATGCGGACCACGCTTCGGCTTGAAGTAGTTGCCACGGCAGTTCATCCATGCGGCGGGGGCCGGAAGGCTGACGCTGGAAATAGTCGGCCAAACGAAGATGGGTCTTCTGCTGGTGCAATTCTGTAGGAAGATAGGCATCACAGGCAGCCTCACGCAGAAAATCGTGTGCAAAAGTGAGCAGCCCACCACGATTAACGAGGGCGTCGGACATTGCGATAAAGAGCGGCGACCAGGCTGCCCGGGGCAAAGGCCGACCTTCCCGACTCAGCGCGTCGAGCAGTTCAGACTCTGAAAGACCTCGCCGGGCAGCCCATATCAGAGATAGGGTATCGCTGACCAAGGTCGTCCCGATGCCATAATCCTGCTCCCACCGTGCAATGACTTTTCGATAGAGTTTATAAGGCGATTCGGCTTCAAGATAGTAGCTGATGCGTTCATCAAGGCCTTCGTACTGGCCGAAGAGCCGAAGTTCATCCAGCAGTACTCTCAGATAGATCGGGTTGGCAGATTGCTGTGCGGCGGCAATGCGGTCCGTCCGGGCCAGATTTAAGCTCTTGGAATATTGGGCCAAGTAATCTCGAACGAGTTTTCTACGTTCTTCAAGCGTGAGCGGCATGATCACCAATGTCTGCCATCCGCGTTTTTGAGCCTCGTCCACCGCACGGCCAGGAAGTACCGAGATGATCAAACGGATATTTTCAGGCATCTTCGGCGGGAGCCAAAGCAGTTCAGAGTCGCTATCTTTATCCTTTAAATGGTTGAGGGCATCAAGAACAAGAATTATACGATTCTTGGCGGCGGCTATGTAAAGCCAGTTAGGAAAGTCTTTGCGCAGGGCATCGGGCTTGTCCGGGATTTCCAGGTTTATATCAAATCTCTGTTTGAATTCGCCCATGATGCGCTGGACCATGGCTACCCAGTCAGCGCTGTAAGGCGTGGCACCGATGTAATGCTCAAGCATAAATATATCAGGATTGGATTTGCGAAAACCAGCGGCCCAGTTGGCCAACAGGGCGGACTTGCCAGACCCCGACTCGCCGACGATCACCAGCGGTTGGTTTCCTTTGCCTGCTGCATGGGCGTCAAGGCACGAAAAATATTCCGGCCGGCCAATGTAAACATTTGTCCGGCTGCGGGCATAAGCCGCGTGATCGAGCGCCTCGCGCGTCAGCGGATCAGGTTGCGATCCTTCAGGATATAGCTGGTTAATTACCGCCGTCAGGTCTTCAAGAATGAACGAGCCAAGTGCTTCGGGTGTTGGATAATTCTCCCTTACCGGCAAGCCGCTGGCACGAATAAGATCTTTGAGCTTTCGGAGTTTTTCGGTGCTGCCAGCATTTTCGCTGACAAAGTCATCTCGCTTTGAGCCTGGCCGAAGACGGCTTATCCATGCAGGATCGCGGAAGTAGAAGAAAGCGTGGTCGGCCAAGTCCGGATTTTGCAGCACACCGTGAAGGATTTCTAGTTCTGTGACGGACTTTCGTCCCTCAAACTGCGTCAGGAGCCACGGCTCCTTTTCAAGCAGTTCTTCAGGGATGCTCTGGGGAATCCATCCGTAACGTTCACCCAGGAGACCGATAAAGTATGGACGGCATCGATGGATCTCCTCCAGGCAGATGGGCAGCACTTTGCCCTCTGCTGCGGCTTCATCAGGCACGCCCCAACGAAGGTCCACCTCGCCCCAAGTGACGCCCCGCGTTTCGCACAATCGCCGGAGTTGTGGAAAGACCACCGTCACCAGGTGATTACGTTCCTCATGCATGTCTCGAAAAGTCGAGGAGATGAACACGCGGATGATGCGGTCATTTTCAGTGGTAGATTGAAGCACCGTCCTGGCTGCATCCGGATGCTTCTTTCCGAATAGTCGTTTCCAAAGGTTCATGCACCCTCCCTACAAAACCTTTCATTTTATATGTCAAGCTTTTACATTATGTTAAAGGTCGGTTATAGTGTCGACGAGTTTTTGTTCTTTAAAACCAACTTGGGATTTTGTGTTTTATCTATCGTACTGGACAGTGCTATTTTATAATCATGCGGCCATTTTGAAACATAGCAGCCTGTCGTAATCGGCATGATCAAGGATGAATTTCTTTAAATCAGAATTTTCCTCGTTGCTCAAGAGAAAATCTGGAAGGTCTGTCCGTAAGGCCTGAGCGACAACCATCTCCGAAGGAACCATATCCGTTTTCATTGTTCGCAACCAACTGCCAAAACTTGCCCAGACCCGTTCTCGATAGCTTATCGCCAGATATTGCAGCAACCCTTGGGCGACACACCCTAGCTGAACATACCTGTGGTAGGCTCCAATTTTTCTTCTGACCTTTTGTCTATATTCAGCGGATTTCGAAGACAGATTCTGGTTGCCGGAGCCACGTTTGATCGACCGCATGGGCATCATCCACAAATGAGAACATTGAGGGGCTAATTGGGGGCGCACTGGTCGGGTATGACGCCGTTGGTGTTTTTTGATCTATTGGATCCAGTATTCGTTTGGTGGAATCTGGGAATCCGCGTCATCGTAACCGATTTGAGTCGTTTCAGCACAGACCACTGGCGCTTCCGAGGTCAACGACGAATCGGCGGTGGAAGAATTATCGTTGCCTGAAACGAGTTGCTGCGGGTTCATCTTGCCTCCATCATCCATTTTTAGCCTGGAAATACAAAAAAAATCACTCTTCCGATTGGATTTTAACTATCCGGTACCCGAGTTCGCTAAGGCTGGCAAGGTTCTTCCGAACCGCCTGGCGATCATATCCCTTGATTTCTTCGGATAGTTCGTTCCAGGGCACCAGGTACGGGGAGGTTTTCCTGACCACATCCCTTTTACCCGGTCTCCAGCCGGCCATGATGCGTTCCACGTTCCAGCGGCCATGTTCCATCTCGGCCATTTTTTCGATCAGCTCTTCTTCATCTTTCAGATGGATGGGCGCCGCCGGAATTTTGCCGGTTTTCTCAATGCGCAAACCGATGTTGCGGAGCTTTTCTTCGATATGGTCCACCTGATGGTAATTGGATGCCTTCAGATAGGGCGGCAGCAGATCCCAGTCCGCCAGGGACGGGTCCGACTGCATATTGCGTTTGCGCTGGTTCTTTTGGTATTCTGCTTGGGCCTGCCGGGCCAGTTCCTCCCGGTCTTGCGCCTGCAGCCTGCCGGTGGCGCCCAGCTCATGCACAAACACACGGAGGGTCTGGGAATCGGTGGGGAGTAGGAAGAGATTTTCCGCTGTGTTCATGGAGGGGTCATGCGCGATGTCGGTGGCGGCGCGGCCGCTGTCCCTGAGAATTCCAACTTTGGCGCCCATGATGACGGCCATCCGGTATTCAAAGGCGCTGATGTTTCCGCCGTTGATGCCGATCAGTTTGATTTTGGATAGATCCAGACCGGCCGCCAGCAGGTCGATCCAGCACTGGATGGATTCAAAGGGCGAAAAATTCTCCCCTTGCGCTAATATCACCTCGTATTGGGGGTGGCGTTGAGCCATGCCGGGCATTTTTTCCGGCAGGTAGGATATTTTCCGCATGGGCCAATCCGGGTCCACCGGCAGGTCTCCGATAATGCCGCTGATCCCGGCCGTGGTACCGCCGGAGACGATGGTTCCCGCATATTCATGAAAAGCGGTTTCCAATAAAGGCCGGTAGTGGTTCATCTGGGCGGTGATGCGTTCATCGCAGCCGCCGGCGACGATGATGAGGGTTTTGGAGGTCTCAAAACGCTGTTTGCGGGCCGCGGCCAGCTCGCGGAGCACGGAATTTCGGGTATGCTTGGCGGTTTTCTGTTTTTCCGCCTGGGCCTGCCGGTCGTTTACGAGCTGTTCTCGTTTCTTCTGAAGGCTTTGCTCCAGATCCGTCTTTTCAAGAGGGTTGATTTCCTCTTTCAGTGCTTTTTCCAACTCTTTGATCTCGAGCTCGGTCTTCATAACCGCTTTTTCCGCCTGCTTCAGCAGCCAGGCGCTTTTGGCGGTCTTGGCCAGCAGCAGAAGAATATGGAGCCATTCCAGGTGGCGTTTTTCCTTTTCATGGCCGGTTTTGGACAGGGCTTTTTTCAGGCGGCTGATTTTCAGGAGTTCTTCCTCGATGGCTGCCTCGGTTTCGCTTTTATGGACAGCCGCCGTATAGGCGTTCAAGCTTTCAAAGGGCCTGCCCAGCATCAGTGAGAACAGACCCATATCATAGTAGGCATGGGGCAGATAAACACCGGCCTGAATCCGTTCCTGGCAGGCGGCAATGCCGTTTTCCAGGCCGGGGCTGAGCAGCGGAAGGAAGTCGAGGTTTTTCTGCTCCAGCACCTTGCAGACCAGAAAGCCGCCCAGGGCCATGGGATCCGCCGGATTCCTTTTATAGGCGTTTTCGAACCAGTCGTGGGCCGTGGTGATCTCTTCTTCCAGCAGCAAGGTCTTGGCCAGTATGATGGTTGCATCGATTTTACCCAGATCCAAGGCCACGGCGCATTCCATGTATTTTTTTCCAAGATTTTTTTTGCCAAGGCCATACATGGCTCGGCCCAGATCCAGAAAAGCCGCGGCCATTTTGGGAGCCTGAAAGTGAGTCAGCGCCATCCGGGCGGTGCTGTCCGGTCCGGCGGATTCCAGCAAATCGATCTTTTCCAATGCGCTCTTGAAAGATGTGCCTTTTTCCGAGCCCTCCCAGGCTTTCACAAAAGGTTCGAGCTTTTCCCTGGCTTTTTCCCAATGGCAAATATGATTGGCCATCCTGGCCATTTGCAGGGCCAGGCTCAGGTTGTCCGGATCGTATTGGGCTACGATTTCCAGCTTTTTGATCTCCTTTTCGCAAGCCTCACAGGGCATGTAGGCGCCGAAGTAGTTGCGGTAGCCTTCCACCCCAGCGATGGTCCGGATGAACTCATTATCGGCATTTTCCAGGGTGGCGGCCACGCGGTTTGCATCCCGGACCCATCTGTCCGGCACGCTGAAATCGCTTTTGTAAATCCGGTCATGGGCCAGCACAGCCCAGGCGTGTTGCAGCAGGGTCCTGACCTGGATTTCAGCCCGGAACACCGGACCAGGCATCAGTTTCAGGCGTTCACAATCCTTTGGGGTCCGCTGGGTGTACAGCCTTTTGGACGGTTTCTGCACCGTGGAACCTTTGGCCTTCAGGTTCAGGTCCGCGAACATCTGATCGATCTTTCTCTCATTCAGGGCAACGATGAAATGCACGGACCGGTAGCCGAAGCGGCTGACCCCCAGGCGCTCCGCCACATCTTCGCTGTTGGCTTCATCGATGTCGAAATAAGTGCGGATGAAATTGCACGTCGGTTCGATGTCGTTGAGAAAGTCAACGATGATCCGGGCGCCGCAAAGATCGTTCAACTGGTGGATGGGATCCGGGTATTCGTCCTGCTTGCGGATCATTTTCTCCACAAAATTAGGCTTGCCCTTGGTCCTTGTGCTTACCAGGGCCGAAATCCCCATTTTGCGCAGGGCGACGGTGAGCGTGGCTGAAAGAAAGGCGGCGAATTCTTCATAGACAGGTTGAACCAGGGAATAGGCCTGTACCTGTTCCTTGATTTTGACTTCCATTGTTTTGGGTGGGGCTTGGGTTTTTGAGGGCATGGGGGATTCTCCTGAATGCTATATGGCTCAAATTGATAAGTTGCTTTAAAACATATGAGTCTGTTCCGGTAATTTAGTTTTGGGTGGATTGGAGCGGCCAAAGGTCCTGTAAACTTTCGCCGGCCTGATTTGCGGCCAGGTCCCGGCATTCCGCAAGGCCGTGAACCAGAAATGCCGGAAACCCAAACACCAGGGCGGTCAAATCGATCTGTTGGGGATTGCCGTCCGCGATGAAAACGGTTTCCGCATTGAAAAAGAGCCCATAATGGGATGCCAGCCGATCATGCAGGGCCTGGTCCGTCCGCACCACCAGCATTTTGCGCAATACCTGGTTTTGCATGGCCAGGGGCAGCATACCGGGAGAAAACTCAAGATATTGATCAAGTCTGGCCAGGGAGGATTCGAATAGTTTTTTGACCGTCTCTTTTCCTTCCACCTCCAGCATGTCCAGGATGTGCATTTCCGCCACAGGCTGGAAAAAATCCCCGGCAAAATCGTCCAAGCGTTCCAGGAAAGGCGGCGGGCCTGCGTGATAATGGTCTTTCAGCTCCTTGCAGGGATAGTAGGACACCTGCCGGATTTGTTCATCGTTCAGACCGGGCGGCAGAAATCGAATGATTTTTTCCGGAAAAGAATCGATCTCTTCTTCGGTCACATGCTTTTTATAGAGCAGCGCCAACATCTGCTGGTTTAAGATGGTTTCAGACGTGGCGGTCCGGCGTTTGGCTATCCGGCCGGCTTGTTCCCACTTGGTTGCCAGGGCGGAATTGATTTGGTCGAGGAATCCATCGAATTCCTGTGCGGCTTTTTGGATGTCGGTGCCGAGTCGCTCGTTGATGATCACCCGGATGATATGGGGGAGCATCAAGCGATTCATGAGTTGAAGAAAAATGTCCTGGAAAACAACAAGCCTGCTTTGCATTTCTTCCAGCTCGGCCTTCAACCGGTTTATCCGGTTCCGGACTGCTTCCAATTTGGTTTTGTAAACCGCACGCCGGGTCACGTTTCGGCCCCAAAAACCCAGGGCTTTGAAAAGGCTTTTCAGTTCTTCTGCCTGGGCCTTTTCAAGATCGCGGTTTTCTTTGACCTGGTCCACCAGGGAGGCGAATTCCTTCTGAAAAGCTGCTTCCAGTTGGGCCAGCAAGGCGGTGGTCTCCGACATCCGGTAGGTGTCCCGGGTGATATAGGGGATGAAGGGGCTCAATAAGGCATGCACAAGCTGGAGTTGGCGGGTTTTCCCATCCTGAGAAATCCGGGCAGGGGAGCCGAACAGGTCGAAAATCCAGGATTTCGCCGAAAGGGCCGATGGCTCGGTTTTTAGAGACGGAGGGAAGTCTTTCCGGTACGGTTCGGCAAAGGCTTCAATGGCCTTGATCAGGGGCGCAGCACAGGCGGCCTCGGAAAAGAAAAAAAGACCGCTTTTGGGTTTTTCCGCATTGATCTTTTGCGGCAGCAAATACTCACCAAGCAGCGCTTTGAGAAACATTTTGGCGCCGGCAAACCGTTCGGGGCTTTCATTGAGGAAGTCGCAAAAAGCGTCCCGAAAGGAGTTGGCGTCCTCGATGGTTGCTTGCTTGAAAAGCACGGCTGTTTCTTTGAGAATTGCTTCGACCTGATGGCTCAACTGGATGGGGATTTTTTGAAGATGGTCGACATCGACTTGAGGCTGCTGTTGCTTTGTGGTTTTCTTGTTCGGCGTCGACCGGGGCAGCGGCGGCTCTGCGGGCATTATCGGCCGGGGCTGAACAAGGGTCGGTTTATGGTCTTGCATGATGACATCCAGGGCATTGAGCTGTCCGGCCATGAAATGATCCGCCCGGGCCTGGATACTGGACAGGCTCTCATGCTTTTTCAGCAGGGCTTCCCAATTGAAATAGGCTGAATCAAATACCTGTTTTTGGAAACGGGCTTCCAGATAGCGCCGGCATACATCTGTTTCGTTGATCAGGCTGAAGGCGCCCAGCTTGGAGTAGGCGTTTTTCCTGCCGGCGGTATTGTCCAGGTTTTCAATGGATTTGTATCCGATCCCGACAATGGTGGGGTTCAAGTCAGCATCCTGTAGCTGGCGCTGGAGCAGTTCATACAATCCATCAAGTCCGCATTCGCTTCCGGAAGGATTTTCAAAACAAGGGCGGGTGAGCTGGTTGACCCAAATCAACCGCAAAAAGGGGATTTCGCCGGCCAGCCCTTCCAATTTCTGGAAATAGCGGAAACATTCTTGCTTGGCGTCATCCCCGGCGGTTTGCGGTGGAAACAACACCACCAGGGTGATGGATTGGGAGCCGGGCATGGTCAGGGTCAACATGCGGCTCAGGGGTTCAAGAAGGTCCAGGTGCTTGAGTGAATCCGGGGCTGCGGCGCAGGCGAACAGGACAATGCCCAGAGGAAGCGCTTCATTCCGGGATTTCAATTCATCCCGGATGGAAAGGATTTTTGTTTTCAAATCCGAAAGCGGCTCCGGCGCTCGGCTGCTGAAGGCCCAGAAGCAAGGCGTTTCAGCGGAACCGGCACCGGAAATATGCGCGATAAATCCTGCCACTGTCTCGGCGGCCTTGTCGTCCATTCCCCAGATTACAATCGGATGCATATGGTTCCCTATAGTCTGCCATCAACATATTTTTCGATATCCATTCCATATCCCCTTGGATCAAGGAATTTTTTCAGTTCCTTGATTTCATGGTAAGTCATGCGGGCGCTGATCAGTCTGGTGAAATCACGTTGCTCCAGTTTCTCTTCCACTTTTCGTACGTATTGGGTGAGAAGCTTTCGTAATTCATCTTTGCCCATACCCTTGACTTTTTCCTTCAGGAGCTGGATGAGGGTGGATAATAGATTGTCCAAAGGCTCCTCTTCATTGGGATTGAAATAATTGATGACCGAATCGTACATGTCTTTGAACAACAGCCAGACAAATGGTTCTCCGTTGTTCTTCTTTTGGATAAAGGCCGGATCATTGAAGGTGAACTTGTGGCCTTTGGGTAGTTTTTCGTCCTTGATCAAGTCAATCCCCGGTACAATGGCCATGCCCAGAACCCGCAGGGCTTTGTTGGCAATATCGACCGCCGGGTACAAATCCGGAATATTCATTTCGAATTCGCTGTCGATATGGTAGGTGGGCGTGATCTGCTCCAGGTATTTTCTCTTGCTTTGTTCCAGGTCTGATAAAAAGTAGGCAGGCTGTGCACCGGCAAAGTTCAGCAACCAGAGCCGGTAGGGATCGCCGGTGGAAGAAAAGCTGTGGTCCGCGTGAATATGATATCTGCCTTTGGCTTCCTGCACAAACTGGTCATAGTTCTGGCGCCCTTCCGATTGTTCGAAAACGCCGATGTTGATGATTTTATCATATTGTATCTGCTGTTTTTCACTCAGGCGGCCCTTGTTGAAGCTCCACAATGCCGACGACAGGCGGAACAGATGGCTGAACTGTTCCTTGAAGTATTCCTTTGGCCTGTTCTGATAGGCGCCGATGGTTTCCATGGCGCCCTGGACGGTGACGTTTTTAAGCTCACTCAACTTGTTTTCGCAGTAGTCCATGAACAGGCTGACCAATTGGGTCGGATTTTTTTGGTACAGATCCAAATATTTTCCCAGATTCTGGATGCCGCAGTCATTCTTAAATTGATCGTAATCCAGATAAATGGAGTCAATGGAGGAAGGGGTCTGGCTTTTATCCGGATAAACCACAATGTGGCCAAAACCGATGATGACCTGGTTGGGTTTGTTTTTCAGGATTTTAAAGCTTTCCGCTTCCTCATGAGCCAGTTTTCGAAGCCGACCGAGCGCATCTTTCAAAGCTGCAATCACCGCGGATGGCGTTGGGAGGGAATCAGGCCTTTTTGAATTCAGGTGCTTTATGAGGGTGTCCAGAAATTTTTTTTCATATTCCAGGCGGGCTAGATCCTTCAGGGTGGCGAGGCAGGCGACAATCGCCGCGCTCCAGCTCATGGTGGCCGACTTGCGCCCTCCACCCAGGCCCGGTATATAGCGGAAACCGGCAGCCAGCGTGCGCAAATTCTTGGAATTGTCTTCCTGGTTCTTCAGATTGGTGGTGGCCGCATTGATGTCCTTCAAGGTCTGGTTATACAGATCGGTCAACACGATCAGCGCATTTTCCAGCCATTTGTCCAGATAGGCGCGGTCCAAGGCCGGATTTTTTTGAATATCGGAAATCTTTACATTGAGCGCATCCAGGATCCCTTGGGCAAAGACGGTGCCTTTTTCCTTATGGTTTTCAGCCAACCGATTTTCGAGGTTTTGTTGTTCCTGTTTCATGAGATGGTCGATCATGGCTGGAAAGCCTTTGTCGGCGATATGAAAAGGCTGCAAGGGAAAAACGATCGGTGATTCCAGCGGGCTGAGTTTATCCTGCACAAAAGCCCGGTCTTTGAGATTGAGTCGGTCCGGTCCGAAAAAGAGCTCAACGTCACTCTGAATGGTGTTCAGTATCTGGAGGCCAGCATTGGGGTCGGCAGCCACATCCTGGGCCTGGAGCAGAGCCAGCTCGCAGAATTTAACCGCATTATCCTTTGAGATAAGGCGGTGCAATTCCCTGGCCGGGTAGTAAAGGGAGCTGATCCCGAAGCTTGAGTAGCGGGCAAATTTTCCTTCCCACAATTTGGGGGGGGAGACATTGATGGTGGCCAGGAGATTGTCCGTCACACTGGCGACTTTGTCTCCCATGGTGCCGATGGAAAGGAAGATGGTGTTGGCGATGGCTTCGCACAACGATTCCACTTCATGAATGTTTTCACCATACTCATTGCGGCCGTCCACCAGGTGGACCAGGTTGAAAGGCGGGGTCGACACCTGAACTTCCTTGTCCGCATACGCCACACGATAGGGAATAAATCCTTTTTCGCCGTATTTGATGCTCAGCATATTGTCCAATTCGGACAGGGCTGCATATACATTGCCGGGGGTCCGGTAAGCAAAAGGTTTGTTCCGATAGATCCAGTTCAACAGGAAAAAACCATGGATCAGGGCAGTGGGAACCTGGTCGCGCATGAAAATGCCGGTGTCCAGAAAGGTGCCGCTGCCTGTTCCGCCGGCCAGGGAGCCGCAGATATAAATTTCCGTGTCGCCCGCGGAAAGTTTGAAATCGCTGCCGGCGCCGAGTCCCAGCTTGGCATTGGACATGTCCTGGGCCAGCGATGCGGCGTTGAGTTTTGTCAGCAGATTATCGATGCGACGTTTAAACTCGTTTAAGTGGTAAAAAAAGGCCACGCGGCCGATCTGGCGGATGGCGCCGGCGCCCTTTGCAATGGATCCGGCCGGCAGGGGTTTAATGAACCATTTTTTAACACTGCTGTTCTCGATAAATTGGATGGGCTGGTCCACCTTCAGGTATAAAAATTCATGCTCATCCAGGCTGTACTCGGTCTCACTCAAGTCTGAACGGATGGAAATGGGAACCAGGTCCGTATCCAGGGAAAGGAATTTGATGGAAGGAGGCACGATTTGATAATGGTCGATCAGCAGGCGTTTGATATGGGTCAGGATCAGCTTGCCGGCGCCGCCCAGCCCGATCAGAATGGTTTTTTTGAATTCGGGAATGCTTTTGTTGGACATAAAGGTCGCCTCCTTTTTTCTGTTGGTTTATACATTTGCCATGAGCTGCCGATCGACGGTTTTTCCGCCCTCCAGATGCTGCAGGGTGTGCAGAATACCCGGGTGAAGTTTGATGTTGCTCCCTTGGGGCAGCAGTTGCCCATCCACTGTCAGGGTACCGCCGGTTACCGTGAGAAGGATACGGGATCTTACAAAAAGCAAGCGTTTGGCTTGCAAGGTGAACTGGTTCTGATAGGCGGGCTCGCTGATAAAGCGCTTGGTGTTCAGCATCTGGGTCCGGCCGGCGGTGGAGAGGTTGCCCTGGATTCTGGCCGTGGCGCTGCTCGCCAGTTGCAGCAGAAGGAGTAAGACCACGGCGGCCGCGGCCCGGAACGGCCAGGAGTCATAAGAGAAGGATTGAACGGTGAACGCCGCCCCGGGGCTTTGCATGGCAAAGGCCCCGCCGTGTTTCAACTCGCCCGCCAGGCGAAAGGCATAACGATACCGGCCGGCCTTGAGGGTTTGCAGGGGTGTGGTGGTCTGGAAGACAATTTTGTCCATCCCGGCCGTTCCGGTCGGTTCTTCCTCAAATACCGTCTGATATTTCTGGGTCTTCTCATCATAGTGCTGGAGTGAGGCCGACAGGCGCGGCGGCACCTCAAAGGCGGGACAGCGGCCATGGGTGGTTGCAAGGTCGGCGCCGAAGGTGATGGCGGACTTGATAAACGGCCATTTGATTTCCACTGGTTGCGGCCCGGTCCACTTTACAAAGGAGTCCGCCAGCTCGATGGTGAGGGGCGGGGAGCGGCGGATGAACCAGGGATCCATTTCGGTTGAGCCGGGTTTGAAACGCTGGGCGATGAACTCCATCCGGATTTTGACAGGCTCCGGGGACTTTTGCATGGCGTTGAACACTGCGGCCGGCATGTCCATATAAAAACCCCCGCCGGATTTGTCCCGGATCAGATCGATAAACAGGTTGGATGTGGCCAGATCGCCGCCGGCGCTGAAATGGGCCTTGATCTGAATGGGCTGGTCGGCCACGAATTGATTGGCTTTTTTGTCGAACACCCAGGCCCCGGCCGCGGCGGTTTCGTTCAGAAAATAGGTGTTGCGCAGGTCATAGCCGATTTCAAGGGGGGTAATGATCTTGCTGAGCACCTCGGGTTTTTCGCCGTTGGCCAGGCTGACAGTCCAGTTGCCTTCCCTGGGCCGGTCCACGACGATAAGGTCAAAATACTGGTAATCGCTGCTGCGGTAAATGGATTCGGATTGGGGAACAGCAGTCTGGGCCGGGGGGGTAAGGGTGATGTCCCCGGACCGGCAAAGAGTTGCGCCGCTGGTGGATTTTTTGCGCACGATCAGGGTCATGGACTCCACGCTGCTGTCAATGCGGAAAACTTCGGATTGGGCCATTTCGCCAAACGAGCTGATCCCTTTGGTCTTGCCGAGGATGGTCACGGCAACCTCGAGCAACTGGTCCAGCTTGACGGCATGATAAAAGTGATCGGCCGAGGTGGCCACGTATTTTTCCATGAGGCGGATGCCGTTCAGGTCAGCCCCGTCGATGTTGCGCAAAATCACGTCATGGCAATAGCTATCCCCCAGGGCCACGGCATACAGATCCAGCCCGGCCAAGGCGCCCTGCCGCAGGCTGCGTAGTTCGTCAAAGGCGGCCTGGGTTTGCCGGTTGGCCGGCTCCAGTTTGCCGTCGCTCAGGACGATGATGAAGGGCTGTTCTTTTTGCCCGATCAGCAAAGTGTCGGCCTGGTCGGCCAGGACTTTCAGGCCGGCCCGGATGTCGGAGAACTTTTCATCAAACTTCATCCCGTCCCGGACCTGTTTTTTAAAGACCACCCGGTCCTGATCGCTGCTGATCAGGCTGGTGGCGCTCAACCGCGCGCCCTTGCCAAAGGTGACCACGGAAATGCGGTCCCGGACCTCGATGAGATCCGCCAGCAACATGGTGGTCTCCCGGGTCAGGACCTGTTGGGCCGGTGGAATGCTTTCGGAATTGTCGATGCACATGATGAAATGGGCCGGCTTGGGTTTTTCAACCTGGGGCGCTGCAACCTCGGGCGGTTGCGTCACCGGTTGCTCCTTGGCGCAGCCGAGGCAAACCAGGGCCAAGAGAATCAGCAAATTGAGTCCGAACTTCAGGGCGGCGGCTGCCGGTGCGGCTTGGCAGAAGGATGGGGGAGCGGCTTGACAGATCCGATGCAATGAGTGCCTCCACAATAAGTAAAAACATTTCGCCGACTAAAAAAGGATATTGAAAACGGGCATGCGGCCCGAAATCCAAATCGCGCAACAAAAACCAAAGGCTTTCCACATACATATAAAGGCGACGGCGGTTCTGTCAACTATTAATTAAAATAAAAGATACTTAAGACAAATTTCCGCATGCCGCGCCTTTGATGAAATCGGCGATTTGCTTTCATACCGGAAGTTGAGATCAAATGGCCCGCGGCTTGCATTAATACAGTATTCAAGCGTTGAGATATTGGTTCGAGCTCTCACGTGGCGTTGAGTTTTGCTGAGTTGGTATTGTCGCAATTGACATCTATATGACTTAATAATAAATAATGACGAGCCGGCCTTGATTATCGTTTCGGCCATCCACCATTAAATAAAATTGCCAGGAGCATGAACCATGACCTTGACCGCATGGGCCGCCAGGCCGGTGTTTATCTCAAGCACCTTCAAAGACATGCATGCCGAGCGCGACGTACTCCGGCATTCCGTGTTTCCGCGGATTGAAGAAAAACTGCGGGAGCGCCGGCATCATCTGGAACCCATTGATCTGCGGGTGGGCGTGGAAACCGGCGCGCTGGAGACCGATGAAGCCAGGGAACTCAAGGTCCTCAAAGTCTGTCTGGACGAAATCAAACGCAGCCGCCCCTTTTTGATCGTGCTGTTGGGGGACCGCTACGGCTGGGTCCCGCCCCAGGAGCGCATGGAGACCGCGGCCCGGGAGCAGGGCATAGACTTCGCGCTGACCGACAAGAGCGTTACCGCCCTGGAAATCGAATTCGGTATTCTCAAGGATGATCCGGACCAAAAGCACCGGTCCTTGTTCTTTTTCCGCAAGCCCCTGCCGTATGAGCAGATGTCGCCTGAATGGGCCGCGGCTTATTGCGATGCCTGCGCAGCAGATCCCCAGATACAGGCCGGTCATCAAAAGCTGGCAGACCTGAAGCAGCGGTTGCGCAATGACCCGGATCTGGGCAGCCGGGTTTTCGAGTATGAGGCGGGCTGGGATCCGATCCATCAGCGCGTGACCGAACTGGAGGCCTTTGGCAACCTGGTGTACGAGCAGCTTTGGGTCGCCCTGGATGCGGAGACTAAAGCGTTCCTGGCCCAGCCCCAGGAGACCTGGGAACAGGAAGAGGCCGTTCTTCTGCGGGAGTTCGTGGAAAACCGGGCCCGGGGTTTTGTGGGCCGGAAAAAGACGCTCCAGGAGGTGTTACATGTCCTGGAAGCCTCCTCAGGCTATTGGGGAACCTGCCTGGTGGGGCCGCCGGGCGCCGGAAAAAGCGCCTTGTTCAGTGTGTTGCATCAAACCATCGCCGGGGATGATACGGCTTTTCTGCTGGCCAATGCCGCGGGCGGAACACCCCGGGGCAGCCAAATTGACAGCATGCTCTTGCGCTGGATCAATGAACTGTCCGCCTTTCTGAACAGGCCCGTCTCCCTGCCGGAAAAGCCTTCGCCGGATGACGTGGAAGACGCCTTTTATGCACTACTCCATCAGGTCTCAACCCACAGACGAGTGGTCCTTTTACTGGACGCCCTGGACCAGTTTGAGCCCACCCCCAGGGCCCGGTACCTGACCTGGCTCAAACCCAACCGGTTGCCCGGCACAGCCCGTTTCATCGCCACCTGCCTGCCCGGCATTGCGGCCGATACCCTTGCCGCTAAAACCCATTTCCTTAGCCTGGCTTTGCCGCCCTTGACCCAAGCAGACGCTGTTGACATCAGCCATCAGGTCTGGCGCCGGTATCACCGGGACCTGAACTCCGAGGTCCTGAGCGTGCTGCTGGAAAAGCGTCTGGACAACGCCGTGCCGGCCCATGGGAACCCTCTCTGGCTGATTCTGGCCCTGGAGCAGCTCAATCTGCTGGATGCCGATGATTTTACCCGGGCCGAACTGGAGTTTACCGGCACTCCCGTGGAGCGGCTCAACGCCATGGTTTTGGATACCGCCCGGAAAATGCCCGCGTCCATGGAGGCGCTGTATGAATGGCTGCTGAACCAGAACAAAAAGATTCATGGTCCGGAATACCTTGTGCCCTATGGCATTGCCATTGCTTTGAGCCGCATGGGATGGCGTGAGAGCGATCTTGCCGGATTGATCCCCCGCATTGCCTCGGTCTTGTTCCCGGAATCGCCTCTGCCGATCGCCAACGAGTTGAAACTCGCCGAGCTGAGAAGATCGTTCCGCGCCCATCTGGTCCGCCGGGGGATCATGGGCAATCTGGATTTTTTCCATGCCCAGATGCGCCGGGCCATTCAGGCCGCTTATCTTTCCGATCAAACCCTCTTGCAGCGCATCCATGGTCGCATCAGTGATTTTCTGGAAACCCTGCCCGCGGATGACCCCATGATCCGGGTGGAGCGCATGCGCCACCTGATCGGTGAACAGAACCGCCTGCGGGCCGCGCGGTATTATGCCGCCTTCGATGATTCCGGTCATTCTCCGGGAGAAGAGCGAGTTGGGCCTGATTGGACGATTTTGGAACACATTATTGCAGGCGAGGCAGCCGATGTTGATTCAGCGCCAAATTCCAATCATTCATGGATCCTGTCATGGCTGGAAGAAACAGACCTAACCCAGGATGAGGTTTACCGACTGACCGTTAATTTGCAATTCCGTTTATTTAAAAAAATGGATAACACGGTCAGCTTGAAGCCCAGATTGGTTCATGCCGAACACACCCGAGAGGCCTTGCAACGCTTATCCGAAGCCGATCCGTCCAATGAGGGCTTTCAGTATGTTTTATCCATAAACCATATGAGAGTTGGAGACGTTCTTATCAGCCTGGGTGATCTTACAGGCGCGCAGAGCGCTTATCGGGAATCCCTCGCTATTGATAAGCGTTTAGCCGAATCCGCTCCGTCCAATGCGGGCTGGCAGGCCGGTTTATCCTTGAGCCAGGTAGGAGTGGGTGATGTGCTTCGAAATCAGGGTAATCTAACAGGTGCGCTGGGCGTCTATCGGGAAACCCTCGTTTTGATTAAGCGCTTATCCGAATCCGATCCGTCCAATGAGAAAGTGCAAACCTATTTATCCATAAGCCAGCAAAGAGTGGGTGATGTGCTTCGAGATCAGGGTGACCTAACAGGCGCGCTGAGCGCCTATCGGGAATCCCTCGCTGTGGCTGAGCGCTTAGCCGAATCCGATCCGTCCAATGCGGACTGGCAGCATAAGTTATCCATCAGCCAGAGAAAAGTTGGAGATGTGCTTTTAGACCAGGGTGATCTAACAGGCGCGCTGAGCGCCTATCGGGAATCCCTCGCTGTGGCAAAGCGCTTATCCGAAGCCGATCCGTCCAATGCCCGCTGGCAGCGAGATTTAACCGTGAGCCAGGCAACAGTTGCTGACGTGCTTCGAAAGCAGGGTGATCTAACAGGTGCGCTGAGCGCCAATCGGGAATCCCTTGCTATGTCTAAGCGCTTATCCGAATCCGATTTGTCCAATGCGGGCTGGCAGCATGATTTATCCATAAGCCAGGGCAGAGTGGGTGACGTGCTTCGAGATCAGGGTGATCTAACAGGCGCGCTGAGCGCCTATCGGGAATCACTGGTGATAAATAAGCGCTTAGTTGAAACCGATCCTTCAAATGCCGGCTGGCAGCATGATTTATCCATAAGCCAGGGCAGAGTGGGTGACGTGCTTCGAAAGCAGGGTGATCTAACAGGTGCGCTGAGCGCCTATCGGGAATCACTGATGATAAATAAGCGCTTAGTTGAAACCGATCCTTCAAATGCCGGCTGGCAGCGCTATTTAGCCTTGAGCCATTTAAAAGTGAGAGACTTGCTTCGATGTTTAGCCGAATCCGATCCGTCCAATGCTGTCTGGCAGAGCGGTTTATCCGTGATCTATGAAAGAGTGGGAGATGTGCTTCTATCTCTGGGTGATCTAACAGGTGCGCTGAGCGCCTATCGGGAATCCCTCGCTGTGACTAAGCGGTTATCCGAAGCCGATCCATCCAATGCGGCCTGGCAACGCGAATTATCCGCGAGCCAGTCAAGAGTGGCAGGCGTGCTTCAATCCAAGGGAGATCTAATTGGAGCACTGAGCGCCTATAAAGAATCTCTTGCGGTGAGTCATCGTTTAGCCGAAACCGATCCATCCAATGCTGTCTGGTTGCACACTTTATCCGTGAGCCAGTCAAAAGTGGGAGACGTACTTCTATTCCAGGGAGATCTGTCAGGTGCACTGAGCGCCTATAAAGAATCCCTTGTGGTGAGTCAGCGTTTAGCCAAAACCGATCCTTCGAATGAGGGCTGGCAGGAAGATTTATCCAAGTGCCAGTTAAGAGTGGGAGACGTGCTTCTATCCCAGGGAGATCTATCAGGTGCACTGAGCGCCTATCAAGAATTACTTGCGGCGAGTCATCGTTTAGCCAAAATCGATCCTTCCAATACGGACTGGCAGCACACTTTATCCGTGAGCCAGTCAAAAGTGGGAGACGTGCTTCGAGAGCAGGGTGATCTAATAGGCGCGCTGAACGCCTATCGGGAATCCCTCGCGTTGATTAAGCACTTATCCGAATCTGATCCGTCCAATGTGGTCTGGCAGCACGGTTTATGGGCGAGC
>DYJD01000048.1:21588-37118 GCA_020723325.1 Desulfosudis oleivorans
CTTATCCGAATCTGATCCGTCCAATGTGGTCTGGCAGCACGGTTTATGGGCGAGCCATATAAAAGTTGGAGTGATTCTTGAATCTCAGGGTGATCTAAGTGAAGCGCTGAGCGTCTATCGGGAATCCCTCGCGTTGATTAAGAGCTTATCCGAATCTGATCCGTCCAATGTGAACTGGCAGATTGGTTTATGCGCGAGCCATTATAAAGTGGGAGAGATGCTTGAATCTCAGGGAGATCTAAGTGGAGCGCTGAGCGTCTATCGGGAATCAGTCATGTTGATTAGGCGTTTATCCGAATCTGATCCGTCCAATGTGGTCTGGCAGAACGATTTAGCCGCGAGCCATGCAAAACTGGGAGAGATGCTTGAATCTCAGGGAGATCTAAGTGGAGCGCTGATCGCCTATCGGGAATCCCTCGCGGTGTGTCAGCGCTTAACCGAAGTCGATCCGTCCAATGCCGGTTGGCAGCGCGGTTTATCCGTGAGCCATGAAAGAGTGGGAGATGTGCTTGAATCCCAGGGAGATCTCAAAGGCGCACAGATTGCCTATCGGGAATCCCTCTCGGTGGCTATACGTTTAGCCGAATCCGATCCGTCAAATACAATTTGGCAGCGCGATTTATTAGTATGTTACTGGAAAGAGGAATTGGCCAAATGGAAAGCGTTGCCCTGGTGGAAAAGAATCAGAACAAAAAAGCCAGAACGGCCTGCGGGGTTATGAAAAAGAAAGGGGACCTTTCAATTCTTGTGTAGTAGAGCCTATTTTCGATCCATGACATTTCTTCAACCGGCAACTCAATTATTTTTTTCTTCCACCACCCGCTGCGCTGAAGGACACGAAGACCACGAAGTTTTTCCCGGCTGCGCCGGCATAAAGTTGCTTTTACTTCGTGTCCTTCGTGTTCTTCGTGGTAAAAAATAATACCTCCTCCCAACTGGTTCCAAGCCGAGCCCCATCAACACCCTCATCCAGTCTACTATCCTTTTTTCCACCACCCGCTGCGCTGAAGTACACGAAGAGCACGAAGTTTTCCCGGCTACGCCGGAACGGAACTGTTTTTCTTCGTGTCCTTCGTGACCTTCGTGGTAAAAAAAGTGTTAACACCCGCATCCCAACAGCAGCATTATTCCAAAGGACTTTTGGGTTTTTTACTTAGGGGCGTTTTCACAGCGGCAGAGCCTCCCATTTTGCCGATTTCCGTTGGTATACTGAATTTTGCATACAGAACAACTTTAATTCCCCGTCCTAAATGGCAATGGATTCTGGTTTATCATATGCGTTTTATGTAGTGCACAACAAGTTGGATTCCATATTCTTGAGGGTCTATGCCGTATCCACTGCCTCTTGCAATCCCGAATCTTTCACCAGTCAATGATTTCATTAGTTTTGCCAATTCTGTAGCCTTAGCTCTATTATTCTCATCGTAATAGATCACGGTTGACTTTTTCGCTAACCAGGGCTGGTCTCGCTCCCATGAAGAAGATTTTTCATCCTGACTAAATCCCTGTGCCAATACAGATTCATAGAGTCGTTTGAATTCGTCATTTGAAACGCCCAGTGTCTGCAAACCTACTTTGTAAAGTTTTGTTGGCTTTGGCTGCAATTGGGAGCAGAGAATGATTGATAAAATTCCGGGCCTCCTGGACACGTCTACTTGTACAGGAGTGAGATTAAGCCATAGATCAAGATTATTCAATTCGTTGACTAAAATCTCTGCTGCGATTTTTTCTGAATCGTAAAAATAGCGCACTTCGTAAGAAGATGATTTGCCGATCTGAGAAAAGAACTCAACAGGACGAGGTGCCATGATGATCTGAGCGGCAGGGATTTTCTGAAATAGATATTCCTGTATTTTCAGAGCAATTAAATTATCTTGATTGGAAACTTGATTGAAATATATATCAATCTTGTAGCTTTTAAGTATTTCGGTTGAATTCGCAATCTCTTTAGTATCCGAATCCGTTGATTCTGCTTTCTCAGGAGCTAATGTTGGAAATGGCTTTGATGGGATTGATGTAATTGATATGGGTCCTGACCTGGAGATGAAAAAAGCAGATAGTGCCCCCAGACAGATAATTACAATAAGAAGCGTGAATACAAGGCTGCGAAGGGAAGGGCGGTTTATATGAAATATCCTGGAGGTTTTTCCGCTATCCTGTGAATGGAGTTTATCCCCAGGTTCTACATTAATGGTACTGTTTTCGTTTTCTATATCGTCTTGATCATATGTTTTTAAGAGTTCCTTAACGGCACTTGCCAATCTATTAATATGCTGCTCGAATGGGGGAGTGATTGCATCAAGCCAATGTGCGGTGCTGATAAAGAATTCCAGACTTCGGGATGGTTTGATGTCCTCAATACGGAAGGGAATAATCGCGTTCCCTTTACTGACAGCCCGTTCGACCTCTCGTTTGGTTTGCTGTGAAACGTTCGAGTGACCAGAAAAGATCAGAACCATAACACGACTCGTATGAATCGCTCCGACAATAGCAGCACTCCAGTCTTCTCCCGGCGTGATATCGCGAGGAGCTATCCAGCAACGAATGCCGGCAGCTTCAAGCTTGGCACATACAGCAACTGCAATTTTTTTGTCTGGTGATGCATAACTAATGAATACGTCACATGCCATGCTCATAAACCTTGACATTTATTATCAACCGCAACTTTTTTTGCATAACAATTAAAATTTACCTATATATAGACTCCCCAGATATAGATCGCAAAATAATGCGCCCTTTAACATTTATAATATGACCCAAATTATATCATACATTTATAGTGCTTTTGTCAAGGGAAGTAGCAAGAACCCATTTTTCAGCTTACACGGTCATTATATTTTCACGAGTTGTGGAGGACCGGATTGGCGAATTGTATGGAGCCTCAAACACCTTGTATCCGCTTGTATGGAAAAGCGTTTTCCGTTTGCTGTAAAGAAATAGCGCATTGACGAAATTGCCGTCATAAAATTTACGACTCAGCCCGATATTACATGGGATCTGCCCGGAATAACAATGCGGTTGTAAATGTAAATCAAGTGTCCGGTGCAACGGAGAGAGGCTCTGCTGGGGAGCAACCGCTCAAGGGAAACCGGATGTGGGGGGCTTCAAAGCCCGGGAGGGAAACGGATGGAAATTCGTTTCCCTCTTTTTTTAAAAACTGCGGAATCAAAGACGTCATTAAATCGCGAAAGGAAATCTTCTCCAAAAGACCATTTTAATTCGGCAAGGCATCAAAAAAACGCCCAAATCTTATGACCGTTAATTCGGCAAAAATTATGATAGTATTTTGGAAAATCACAGCTTTCCTCCTCCTTGATTGTTTAGAAAGCCGGACAATATCAGATTAAAAACGCTAACCCATGCGGGTTTACCGAAAGGACACAGATTACTGGCGGAAAGTGTCCCGGCAAAGTTGCTCAAATTCTTCCACAATATATGTTGATTCATCTTTATTTCCTTGCTTTATAAGAACATATGTCTGGAACGAAAGAGATGCCTTCAGTCCCTTTTTATAGCCAATCTTGCGACAGATACCTTCTTTTTCTTTGAAAACTGCCATAGCTCTGTCCAAGTAACCTTGCTTGAGAAGAACTACGCCTTGTGTGCCAAGATAATTCGATAGCTTCCAAGGATTCTGGACTTCTCTGCAAAGTTTTATTGCATTCTCAGAGAGTATTATCGCTTCATCTAATTGACCTTGAAAAAATAGATTTCCTGCCTGATTATTAAGACTGTCAGACAGCTCTATTTTAAGGTTTAATTTTCGGCAAATATTTTCTTGTTGTTTATACAGGAGCATTGCCTCATTCAGGTTACCTTGATCTCGAAGAATGTTTGCCTGGTTCCCAATACAATTTGCGAGTTCCAATTTATTGCCTAGTTCCTGGCATAATTTTTGTTGTTGAGTGTAAAGAATCATTGCCTGGTCTAATTCACCTTGAAGATAAAGAATATTCCCCTGTTCACGTAATGATATGGCTAGCCAATATTTATGTCCTATCTCATGACATATCAACTCTTGCTCTTTATGAAGCTTCATCGCCTCAATTAAATCGTCTAAATGTCGTAAAATTATTGCTTGGTTCCCTAAAGATGCCTGAAGACCTTCTTTATCTCCTATCTCTCGACAGAGTCTCTCCTCTTCTTTATGAAGTTCCATTGCCTCATGCCAAAAGCCTTGATTGGAAAGTAGGCTTGCTTGATTGCCTAGGCAGATCGAGAGCCAATATTTGTTACCTAAATCTCGACAAATTTTCTCCTGCTCCTTATATAGCTTCGTTGCAGTATCTAATTGACCTATAGACATTAAAGTAATTCCTTGTTCACCTAGAGAAGCCTGTAGGCAATATATATCACCTATTTCTTGACACAGTCTTTCCTGTTTTTTGAACAACGTCATAGCGCCATCTATATCGCCTTTATCTCTTAATATTATTGCTTGATTCACCATGGAGTATGATCTTGCTTTATTGTCATTCAACTCTTCCGATAGCTTTTCCATCTTTTTTAACAAAGTCATTGCTTTATCCAGGTCTCCGTAACTTCTTAAAATTAATGCCTGATCCAGAAAAGAATTTTCTAGTCCCTCCATGCAACCTAACTCGATACAGAGCGATTCTTGTTCAAGAAGTAGAGTTAATGCCTTATCTGGATTACCTCGGATACGAAACGTATTTGCAAGATTCCTAAGCCAGGTCTGAAGACTGATTTTGATATCGTTATTTTTATAAATATCAACTAGATATGATTGTAATTTGAAGGATTCATCAAGGTTCCCTGTATCGAAAAAAAGATTAGCAATTGTTTCTAAATGATTTATATTAGAAATTTGAGATGGCTTTTTTAGGACATTCCTATAGGCATCTACCTTTCGAAGTGTTGAGCTATTTTCAATTTTTTCCCAATAACTCAGGGTCTCGAATTTAGAAGACTCCCATGCAGCAGATAAAAATTGAAGGTCAGAAAATAGGTTGAAAAGAGAACTCCATGCTTGTCCCCTCATTAATTGCCAGGGCAGTTCGTCTATCTTACGAGGGGATAGCTCATGACTTTCAAAGTAGTCGGCAAGGCGGAGATGGGCATGGTGCTGGTGTTCTTCAGTGGGTATATAGGTATCACGAACTGCATCACGGAGAAAATTATGGGCAAAGGTGAAAAAACCTAAACGGTTGACTAGGAATTCACGGATAGCGAGGAATAGGGGTGACCATGCAGCCCGAGGAAAAGGTTTTCCATCAGTACCGAGTATCTCAAGGAGCTCGGTTTCGGTCAGACCCCTGTGTGATGCCCAGATGAAGGAAAGGGAATTCTTGACCAGGTTGATACCTTCCCCAAAGTCCTCTTCCCACCGGGCAATTACCTTGT
Source organism: Desulfosudis oleivorans (assembly GCA_020723325.1). Taxonomy (GTDB): domain Bacteria; phylum Desulfobacterota; class Desulfobacteria; order Desulfobacterales; family SURF-7; genus DYJD01. The sequence goes on from DYJD01000048.1 coordinate 26,953, forward strand.
TATAGAGATGGTAAGGATCTTGTGCTTTGAGATAATAATCGATCCTCTCATCAAGCCCCTCATGCTTGCCAAAGAGGCGGAGTTCCTCCAGGAGTACCTTGAGAAATAGGGGGTTAGATGTCTGTGCTGAATTGGTTATCCTGTCTATCCTTGGTTTGCTCAAAGACTTGGTATACTGCTTGAGATAAGCTGAGATAAGGGCCCTTTTTTCTTCTTCGGTAATGGGATGGATCATTAATCTCGGCCAGTCTCTTTTGGTTAGCTCATCAAGAGATTTTCCCGGAAGTGTTGAAAGAATGAGCCGGATGTTTTCGGGAATGAAGGGTGGAAGCCAGATGAGTTCCTGAGCTACCTCTCGGTCTTCCAGTTGATTTAAAGCATCGAGTATTATGACTACCTTTCCTTTGGCTGAAGCTATGTGGAGGAAGTTGGCAAATGATAGTCTCAAATCATCAAGTTTATCCGGTATCGCCTGAGAGATTTTAAAGTGTCTCTTCAGCTCACCCATGATACGTCGGACCATGGTTGCCCAGTCTGAGCTGTAGGAGCTTACACCGATAAAGTGCATGAGGATCAGGATATCAGGGTGCGATTCCCGGTAGCGTAAGGCCCAGTTGGCAAGAAGGGCTGATTTGCCTAAGCCTGACTCTCCGAGGATCACCAGGGGTTTCTCCTTTGATTCGACATGCTCATTAAGTCGGTTGTAATACTCTTCCCGTCCCACGTAGACCTGTACTCTGCTCTGTGCAAATGCCTCTTGATCCATGGATTCTCGGTCGAGTGGGTCAATTTTCTCATCAGACGAATAGAGGTTGTTGATCACCATGGTGAGGTCCTGGAGGACAAGATCTCCCAGGGTTTTAGGGTTAAGATAGTCCTCACGCACTGGTAGGCTGCTCTTTCGTATCCGATATTTAAGGTCCTTAAGTTTTTTTGCAAAATTGGCATCTTCAGAGATGAACTCATGCCGATCTTTCTTCGGCACGGTATTCACGTAACCGGGATCACGGAAGTAAAAGAACGAATGGTTTGCCATCTCAGGGTTGTTAAGCGCCCCGTGGAGGATCTCCAGCTCGGTTACAGAATGACTGAGGTGCTCAGCTATCCAAGGCTCCTGCTCGATGATATCTTGAGGAATGGCTTCCGGTATCCACCCGTAACGCTCACCCAGAATACCGATGAAGTAGGGCCTGCATCTTTTGATCTCTTCCAGACATATGGGCAGGACCTTGCCTTCTGCTTTCTGCTCATCAGTAATCCCCCAGCGCAGATCCACCTCTCCCCAGGTTATTCCCCTCTCCTCGCACATTTTCCGCAACTGCGGAAAGATACGCTTCACCAGGATCTCCCTCTCCTCCTTCATATCTATGAACGTTGATGAAATGAAGACACGGATCACTCTTTCCGGGGTCTTTGTGTTCATATCAATCGTTGTATTACCTCACCTGCAATGTTGCCAGATTATGACAGATACATTCCATAGCGTTACAAATCTTATAACCAGTATCACAGGTTTCTTTTCAATTGAATCCTGTTTGACAATTCATCGAATTTTATGACCGTATCCTCTTTTCAATTCATGGCATTTTATTTTAAACCGCCATCCAATTGCAATTTTTTTCAACCATCCGATGAACATCGGTACAGTGAGCGCGAAGTTTCTCAAGTTGTTCTTTTATTATACCCATGCTGACCCGTGATCTGAAAAAATAGATGAAAAATTGCCAGCCTCCCTACTTGATCTGGAGCAGCGGCACCTGTGAAAGACCGCTCAATCTGCCGTTTGCATCATAGTCGAATTTCAGGGCATAGGTAGCGTCGCAATCAACCTTTTCAACCCACCCGCCGGCATTGTACTGATACCCCAAGGTCACATTGTTGGGTGTTCTAACCTCTTTAACTTTTTTTTCTTTGGAATCGTCATAGGTTATCATGAATTTTTCCCCGTCGTACTGCTTGATGACAACAGGCAAACCATTTTCAAATTCGATCGCGCTTTCCTTTGACCCTGTTGAGAAATTAGCTTTTTTGATCAGTCCGGTCTTGCTGTCGTATGCATAGGTCTGCCTGTCACCCCAGGATGTCTTGACTGTTTCCAGTCTGCCTTGCTTGTCTCGATCCATCTCGACCTTGCCTTGTTTTGAACTGAAGACCCATGGGAGCCCATGATTGTCATATTTGATACTTGTCTCGGCGCCGGTGCAATCCGTGAACCTGCTTGATAGGCCCTGCTCATCATATGCTATTGAGAGCCATTCATTGAACTGATTCTGCCCAACTGGAGGAGTGATAAGGATGTCTTCAAGGATATCATTCTTTTGATAGCGGGGGTGAAGGGCGAAAGCCCCGTACTTGGTTGTCGCCGGGAGGCCGTTGGGGTGCCATTGCTGCTGCATGACAGTATGGCCGGCCCTACGGAAGGCTGTTATGCGACCTGCTTCGTCATATTCGGCTGACAAGGAATTGCCGTCAGGCATGCGCCAGTTGACGTGCCTGCCGTCTGCTGTCGAAGTTGCCTGGTAGCGTTCTCCGGATGCAGTGGTTATTGATGTCTCGACAGTATGTGCATCCGGGTATTTCCAATGCATCTGTGTTCCGTCAGCGTGTGTTCTCTTAACCGGCCGCATGGCAGTGTCATATTCCGAGATATACGAGGTCTGGTTCACTGTTGCTGTAACCTTGCCGCCTTTATAAACATAGTTCTTTGCAGCACCACCTGCAAGGTGTTCTTCAGACAATCTCCCCTGAGGGTCATACTTATATCTGCATATCTCCTTTCCGTTTATCTTGATGCTCGTTACCAGGCCGTTGGCATAGCCGTACTCGACAAGGCCGTTTGATTTTTTAACGCTTTCAAGATATCCCATGGAATTATAGGTATAGCTTACCTTGTCCAGGTTGCTGCCTTTGGCGTTTTGCATACGGCCCTGTTTGTCATATTCGATATTAATTTCAGACCTCAGCTTGTCTCCATACCAGCCTTCGATTTTGGTGATTCTGTGCTGGCTGTCTCTGCGGAAGATCACCATCAGAGGGCTGTCGGCCTGTGCTACCAGATATCCGGCCTCATCAAAATACCATTGGACACCCCTCCGGAATAACAGGGTCTTGGTGGGAAACCCGATCCTGGTTTCATTGGCATCAGCCAACCCAAGCATGTTCCCGCTGTGCTGCGGCACCATGATCTTGCCGTTTACCTCTGGTACATATTTGATCTCTTGGAAAGATTCCGTATAAGAGCCCAGAGGGCTCACGAGCTGGTAATATTCCTTGAACGTGCTCTTGTCGCCAATGCGTTCAACAGGCTGTCGCCTTTTCTCTATGCGAGGCATGTTGAGGGACCAGCCGTACCCCAATGCATCACTGGGCTGGAAGAAAGAATTGAATTGGCGCTGCAACAATATTTTTTTACCCTGCTGCACAGGCACAACCAGGTCAGCTTCCTGCAGCACATTGGCGCCGAGGTCGCTGGTTTTATCTCCCGGCAGCACGCAGGCCTTATAAGTCTGTCCGTTCATGGGCACGCTGACTGTTGAAAGGGTAGGGGCAACAACTGTCTGTCTGATCACTGCGGGCAGGAGCGCTTCTGCCTCACGGGAACCCTTGACAAGTTTTACGTCCTTGTCTTCGGCAGATAGATTCACCCCGCCGTAAATGCGTTGTTTATGGGTGCTCTTGATAGTCCTGGTTCCTGCTGCCTCATTTACCACGTGGGTTTCAGTCCTAGAATCTTCGACTGTGATGGCTGGTGTAGTTGTTGGCACAGGGTAGGGAGACACAGGGTAATCCTGCATCCATGACGGCATCGGCACACCTTGGTCGCGCAGATTCTCTGCGATGGCGGTTATGAGCGCAATTCGGCGGAGCTCTGTGAAGACAGCCACCGGTGCCAGAATGGAGCTGCCGTCGGCAGGTTTCGAATATACCTCCTGCGCTATAAGGTCATAAGATTTCGTAAACCATGTTGAGAATGTGTGTGCCTGCGGCGAAGGTTCCGGGTTTGGCGCAGGTTCCAGCTTGCCGTTTTTGAGGACCATGTGCTGGGTGTTGACCTTGAGCGGCACATCGAAAAGTGTAAGACGGCTGTCCGTTGTCTGGTTACGATTGACCTGGGCTGGGACTATCCAGAATCGTTCCCAGATCGGTCCCTGGCTGCCGTTGTCGGCATCTGAGAAGCCCATGTCCAACATGTTCTGATACCCAGGCACTTTTGTTGCGACCTTGATGCGGGTGACATTGTCCATGCCAAGGCTATATGCCTTCATGACCCTGTCAGCTTCAAAAAGGATCCAACCCGGGTAAGTACGAGCAGTGCCCTCATCGTGGCGCACCAGCATAATCGGGCCTTCCGGGTCCTTCGGGTTCGGGTCGATGGAGACGAACGGCGCGCCGTTTTCATACACACTTCTGAAGATGGTCACGACATCGTCAAGCCTCAGCGGTGGCAGACCAATATCCGATCCGCTATCCGAGAGCATGATCAGCCTGCCGTTATCATCAAGGGCAATGCCCTTTGGCCGTCCCAGGCCCTTGAGAGCCTCGCCTGCCCCTCGCAAGTAGATGCCGCCGACATTGGATGGCCCCATGTTAGAGGGCCCCGGCATATGGGAAAATGATAGGCCACCACCACCATCATGATCATCATCATCATTATTATTATTTTTCGTGTTTTCATATTTGAAGGGCCCTATAACGCAGGGAGGTGGTGGCGGTGGTGGGAAGAACGGCGGACCAAAAAGAATATCTGTTTTCTTCAATAAAGATTTAGCTTTTTTAGAAGTCTCTTCAGCTTTCTGATTGGGAAGATATGAACCTTTATGATCGCGAGTTTGTTGGGTACTTTCAGGATAATCTATGTCTGATTTTTCGGCCAGTTGGTATACACCTGTCCGGTTGTATTCTTCTACAGCCTTGGAAACCTCAGCCCCATTGTAGACTTGACGATAACTAGACGAGCTTTTTTTCGTTACAGTATAGTCGTTGCCGGAGCTGGATCTGATCTCTTCCCTGTAGAATCTGCCTGACATCCGGGCGCCGGTGGTAAGAATAACATTTTTAAACCCCCAGTACGCATACATTTGCGAAACAGTGCGCGCGAACCGGTCGTACCTGTTCCAACCCCCGTAAGCATAGAAGTCATGGCTGCCGCTCATTGTAAACTTGCCTGAATCCGCATTTCGGCTGCCTGTCGTCTCTGCGTTGATCTGGCTGGAAACACCTGCGGGAAGCCTGACGAGGTTTTCCGCCTGCCTTTGATACCATTCCGACCGCATTTCCGTGTACATGGACTTTTGCAGGGCGTAGCTGACTGCGAAAGGATGAAAGATATCCGCAGTTCCCCGGTGTTTTAATATGAATTTTCCAATTTTGATTGAAAGATCCAGCGCCTGCTCGGCATTTTCGGGTTCAAGCTCGCTGATAATGCCGGCGGTATCAGTTGTGCAATCGTAGAGAAAATGTGCTGTTTCCTGGGAGATTGGGAACATATTCAGCAATCTTGGATTGAAAACGGTCATATCCATAATGGCATCTTTAACGCCGATTTCATCGAGCAGGGTACCGCACATATCCTGTATAAAGCCTGTTTCGCTTATGACATCCCGTGATTGAACACTGATCGGCTCCCACCAGATCTCCCTGTCAAACGGTCTATGGGTGCAACCTGTCCGATCAACAAAGTTCACCGGGTCATTACCGCAATAGGAGTACCTTGAGTAGTATTTCTGTGAGCCGTTCGGTATATGGAGCTGAGGGTCGAGCTGGAGGAAGCGGCCGGTGTTAGGGTCATAGGCGCGCGCCAGTGTGAGGTACACGCCTGCTACCTTGTCGTAGAACAATCCTGTGAAGCCTGGTTGCAGGCCGTCTCCCTTCATCTGCTGCTGAGGTATTCCAAAGGGGCTGTAATCAAGCTGCTGCACAAACGTCCCGCTATTGTCAACCACACCGCGCACCGAACCAAGGTGGTCATGCAGCAGGAATTGTACATCACTGCCGCTGATAGACATGAGCGGTGTATCTCCGGCCCAGACATAGAAAGTATTCTTGCCTTCCGGCGTGCGCACCATGAGCGGCCTCCAGGAATCGCTCATGGGGTCGGGCACAAAGCTTGTATGCTCCTTCTGCTCTGTCCTTGACACCATGAACCCGTCACCGTCATAGCTGTACTCGGCTGTCTTGCCATTATTGACCACGGCTTTAAGCGCGTTCATGGCGTCAAAACTGTATCTTGTTGATTGAGCCTGGTTGGCATAACCTGCCAGGTTGTAGGCCGTATCATGGGTGCAATTCTGGCCTGCGCGGGTCATCATGCGGCCTGCCCAGTCATATTTGTAGTTATCCTGTTCATTGCCTCCTGTCTTGATGGCCAGGCGGTTGCCCAGCTTGTCATAGCTGAATTCAGTTGTGCCGTATCGGGAGTCTTTTACCATGATTAAACGCCGTACCTCATCATAGACATATTCAATGCCCCGTTCACCCCGAGGGGTCCACTCCGCTACGTGCCCGATCAGGCCACCCGGCAAATAGGTGTATTCAAAATTTTCCAGCACATGGTTAGTTGCCGCTGCATGGGTGATCTTCTTAAGCTTGCCGTCCGGCAGGAAATCCAGAACAGTGCGGATGCCGTTGGGCAATGTCCTGATCACCCGGCTATCCCCGGTCTGATAGGCAAAGGTGATGCTGCCCTGGGGCGTGCCTATAGAAGCGAGCCTGCCCAGGAAGTCATAGCCGTAGCTCAGGACCATGCCTTCCCTGCCGCCCACCTGCAAAGACTTGATCCTGTTCTGCTCGTCATAGCCATAGGTGATTGCCGGCCCGCCCTCGCGCTGCGCATTCTGCAGCCTGCCCTTGGTGTCATAGGCATAGCTAGCGCTGGCATGTGCATCGTGCATTATCGCGCAGCGACCTTTCTCATCCAGCTCATAAACAACCCGTCCCCCATCAGGTTCATGTCTGGTGACACGCCTGGTCAGCCCGGTCTTTTGATCATCCTCATAGACGAATCGGGAGATGCGTTTGACTGGCGCAGTGATTTGTGTCACCCGGTTTTTGTCGTCATAGGCATACTGCCAGTTCATATCAGACACCCCCTCCTTGCAGGCTTTATTCCCCGCCTTCTCAGCACTGGAGCATCTGGTGCATGCAGAAGTATTCAGCGATATCACCATGAAAAAAGAGATGATCAAGCAATGGATACTTTTTTGCATTGGTTCTCCTCCTTACATTAAGCATTGCCGGGCATAGGTGGGGATATATTCATATAATATTATTCGTATCATCGTTATCATGATACGGTCCTTTGATGGGCCGGCATTTGATCATAGGGCATGGCTTTGCGGAAATAAAAAAGGATTGGAAATATATGATAGCGCAGATGATCCCGCGCCGCGTTCATGTCGCGAAAAGTGGAGCTGATGAATACCATCCTTGAACGCCAATGGGCGGTTGCAGTCATGACATTCTCCTGTGTCTATGGGGAGTATTCCACATACGTTTATATAAAGCCGATTGACTGGTTGCAACAGGTTTTCATAAAGAATGTTACAACAATCGTGCCACAAGCAGATCCGGATATCACATCCGCTTAATATTGCAGGCTTTTTAAAAACAACAGCATTGATATGTTAAGTTTTTTAGTTGAGTTAGCATCCAGCCGAACGATTTTCCACCCTCATTTTTATTCAACCGAGTTCTTTTTACAATCAACTCAACTCAACATGACATGACAAAAACAAACTTGAAGCTGTTTGATGATTTCATTAACTTGAAAGCAATGATTATCTTAACGCTCTCAAGCTAATCCCGGCGATTAAAATTAAAGAGTTTTCAACATGGCACTTCCTTTGCAATCAGTGTAAGCGAAGAAAGTGGTAGAGAAATGCTGCCGGTAATATAATGGGTATACTGAAGGAATGTTGATATGAAGCCAGAAAAGCCGTGGAACAAATATTCAATCAAAAGATTGATGACATTTCTCTCAGGTAACAAAAATCTAATTAATGCAATGTCTAGTATTTCAAAGATAATAAACATCATTTCAATCACTTTGTTCGTTACAGCCATGATAATGCTGGCTGCGCTGATGATATATGCAAAGGTGGAAGGTTTATTACCCGACGAGCCTTGGGAGGAATGGAAAGGGAACCATGGCCCCTGGCATTTCTTATCATACTTTTTTGATCGGAAGAAGGCGATCTTGAACGAAGGCCTATGGTATGTTTTTTATCTGCAGATTTTATCGATTAAGGCCTCATTTTTATCGATGATACTCAGAATGCATTTATTAAATGCTCTGATTTTCAGTTTAGAGGTTGGTACCTTTATTATCACGAGTTATTATTTCTTTTGGCTTATTGATTGAGCGTTGATCTAAAAAAAATGATGATACCCTCAAAAATAATCCGACTTTTACTTAACATTTCTACTAAGGCGATAAAAAGGATATGATCTATGTTTGAACTATGTGTTGAATCGTACCTGGTTCCAATTGGCTTTTTGGTACCCATCGTTTTTTTTCCAATCATGTGGCGCATGAGAAAAAAATACTTCTTGGTTTTTGCACTAATCACTTATATTTATATGACAAGCTACATTGTTTTCAGCTTAGACGGTCATTATATTTTTACGAGTCGTGGAGGATCGGATTGGCGAATCGAATGGAGCCCCAAACATCTTTTATCCGCTAGTAGGAATATACGTACGCGATCCTTTCATACGCCCCTTGGATCGATTTACTGGCCATGCATAGCCATAGATCAGGTTGTATGGCACAAAAACATAACACACGAAAGCTTCCATGATGATGAATACGGACATTCGAATCAGATCATTATACTTAAGGGCGCGCCAGAAAAAATAATTTTGAAATAATCTCCTGAGAATTAAAGGGAAAAAAAGACTATTATGGAGCTTCCATACACTGAGCCGGCCCAAAATTTCAAAATCGATGTGATCGGTGTCGGGCAAACCGGGCTAAATGCAATAGAAAAAATGATTGATTCAAATCATCCTGGAATCCGGTTGATTGTAGCCGATACAGATAGGCAGGCCCTTGCATATTCAAGAGCGCAGATAAAAATTGAGTTGATGAAAAAGCCGATCAGTGGATTTTATGAAGGCGGCGACCCGTATATTGGGGAAAAAGCGGCTGAAGAATCAAGAGAAAAACTAAAACAGGTGTTTGTTGGCAGCCATGTGGTGATTATCGTCGCGGGTATAGGCGGCGGAACAGGAACCGGCGCAGCGCCGATCATCGCTGAAATCTGCAAGAACGTTGGCTCATTAACTATTGCAGTGGTGACAAAACCATTCGGATTTGAGTCCAAAAAAAGAAGCAAGATAGCGGAAGAATGGCTCGAACGACTTAAAAAACTAGTAGATACAGTCATTATAATTCCGAATGACCGATTAAGCGAAATGGTGCCAAAAAAGATAACTTTCAGCGAGATATTTAAGAAATCCAATGAAACGATTTACTATCTGGTTAACGCAATAACCGATTTTATTCTCGGAAAAATTTTTTTCTGTCATGATTTTAACGATGTAAAGAGAGTTATGACCAAAGCAGGGATAGCCGTCATAGGAATTGGCACAGCCTCAGGCAAGGACCGTGTAATCAAGGCTGTTGAAAGAGCGACTTCTTATCCTTTATTTGGAGGTAATTTTATAGCCAATTCGAAAAGCGCTTTAATAAACATCACTAGTAATTCAGATCTAATGGTGGATGAATTAATGGAAGTCTGCAAACTGATTTACCAAAAAGCAGGCGATAACAATGAAATTGAAATATTATGCGGCACAACCATTAATGATGATATCGGCGACCAATTACGAATAACTGTTATTGCGACAGGGCTTTTTGACAATTTATAAAGAAAACAATGATCATTGTTTTTTCAACCCACATATCTTTGGTTCTCCTTATAGCATTGATAGGACTATCATCCACCCTATTCATATCTTGTGATCTTGCAATTCTTGTACAATTGAAATTCTTATTCCTCCTCGGGACAGAAAGTATACTCCACCAAAGAACCATTCAACCTCTTGGTGATCGGAATAAAATAATTTTATATGCGTATCAAAGGTATCATTACTTTTTTGGATGTCACCTCCCCGATGGCCACTTTAAAATCCCCCACTTGTGGCCGGGTCAAAATCCCCCAGCG
>DYJD01000069.1 GCA_020723325.1 Desulfosudis oleivorans
GCAAAATGGCGGGCCTGTTCAACCGGGAGTGCCTCAAGACCCATAAAACCATTATTCTCACCGAAGCCGTCATCGACAGCCTGACCCTGATCCAGGCGGGCATCAAAAACACGATTCCTTCCTACGGCGTGAACGGCCTCATACCCGACCACATCAACAGCCTGTATCAGAACCAGGTCCGGACCGTTTACATGGCCTTTGACGCGGACAAGGCCGGGCAAGACGCCCTGCCCAGGGTGAAAGAGCGGCTGAACAACGCCCACATTAAGGCTTTGCCCGTGACCCTGCCCTACGGCTGGGACGTGAACGATTTTTTCATCCAGACCGAGAACGCCGCCGCCCATTTTCAAAACCTGCTTTCCATGGCCGATCCGGAAGCACCGGCCCAAACCCGGCAAGGAAAGCCGGACCAGGTGCTCAAGACCGATTACGGCTTTACCCTGACCACCTGCGGCCGAGAATACGAAGTCCGGGGCATCGTGAAGCGCGACAGCCGCTTGAAAGCCACGGTCAAGGGCATCAAGGCCATGGGTGCCAAGCGCAACATGCATGTGGACACCGTGGATTTCTACGCGGCCAAATCCCGGCTTTTTCTGGTCAAGGGGCTCTGCGACCTGTTCGGGGCGGATGAACCCGGCATCACCGCCGATGTGGAAAAGCTCATGGAGCAGGCCGAGGCCTACACGCCCGAGGCCGAGGCCCAGGAAAAGAAAGACGACATAACCGAGGGCGAGCGGGAAGCGGCCCTTTCCTTTCTCAAAAACCCGGACATGTTCGCCGAGATCCTCGCCGACTTCGAGACCCTGGGCTACACCGGCGAGGAGATGAACAAGCTTTTGTGCTATGTGGCCGTGATCTCGCGCATGATGGAAAGCCCCATATCCGTCATGATCCAGTCCCGGAGCGCGGCCGGAAAATCCTTCTTACAAGACACCGTGCTTTTGCTGATCCCCGAGGCCGACGCCATCAAATACACCCGGCTGACGGACCAGGCCCTATTCTACAAGGAGAACGGCAGCCTCAAGCACAAGACCCTGGCCATCGAGGAATTGGACGGCATGAACGGAGCGATTTATTCCATCCGCAGCATCCAGAGTTCCAAAAAGATCACCATCGCTTATACCGGCAAGGACCCGGCCACGGGCAGGATGCGCACCGAGGAAAACACCGTGGAAGGCCCGCTGATGGTCTTCATCACAACCACCCAGGTGGACATCGACGGCGAGACCGCCAGCCGCTTTGTGTTCATCGCAATCGATGAATCCGAGGAGATGACCCGGAAGATTCTTGCCAAGCAGCGGGAAGCCCACACCATGCAAGGCATGCTGAACAAGCTGAAAGCCGAGGCCATCATCAAGAAGCATCGGAACGCCAACCAGCTATTGCGGCCCTTGCAGGTGTTCAACCCCTATGCCGATCTTCTCACCTTTACCAGCAAGTCTTTAAGAGCCCGGCGGGACCACACCAAATACCTGAACCTGATCCTGGCCATCGCCTATCTGTTCCAGTATCAGCGCAAGGTCCGGACCATGGAATTTGACGGCAAGACCATTGAATACATCAACGTAACCCTTGCCGACATCGAGAAGGCCAACACCATTGCCGATTATGTCCTGGGCCGGTCCTTGGATGAACTGCCGCCGCCCTCAAGAAGTTTACTTGCCCTGATCCGGCAAATGGTTACCCAGCGCTGCCGGGAACTGAACATCAAGCCCGAGGAATACCGGTTCAACCGAAGGGATATCCGCGAGTTCAGCGGCTGGAGCGATTTTCAAATAAGGATGCATATCCGTCAACTGGAGGAGCTGGAATACATTTACTCGATCATGGGCAAACGCGGCAAAGAATACGTTTACGAACTCGTGGCCTTCGGCGGCGGTGAGGACGGCAGCCCCTTTTTGATCGGCCTGACCGACATCCGGCAGTTAAAAAGAAAGGCGGAAAAGGCCGGAATCGCCGACGACTACGAGGCCCAAAATTGAACTACGAGCATGAAAACGGCAACTACGAGGGCGGTTCGAGCCCGGTTCGAGGGCATTACGTGATTTTATTCTTAATCGCTCAAACCATTACCCATAAAGGCTTTATAAGGAATTTAGGGCCGACTTCGAGGTAAAACCCCAAAAAGTAATTAAAGGCAATCATCAAAAACCCGGATCATAACCATAGTGCCATGAAATCAAGTGCCGATCTTCTGTCCCAGTTTACCGAACATTTGGAAATGCTGAACCGCAGCCCGGCCACCATCAAAAACTATTGTTCCCGTTTGCGGGAGTTTTTTGAGGCCGTAAGCGAACCCGACATGCGCCGGGTCACCCGCTCCATGCTGGAAGCCTACATTGCCGGACTGTACCAGCACCGCACACAGGACGGCAAGCCCTATGCCGTGGCCACCCTTTGCATCAAAATCCGGGCCGTCAAGCGTTTCTTCGAGTTCCTTTCGGCCGCCAACATCATCTTTATCGATCCATCAGAAACCATCAAGGAGCCCCAAAAAGAAAGACGCCTGGTCCAGAAGGTTCTCACCCCCGAGGAGGTCGCCAAGATCCTTGACCGGCCGAACCTCGGGACCCTTCCCGGCATAAGGGACCGGGCCATTTTAGAAACCCTGTATTCAACCGGCATCCGGCGGGGGGAGCTTTGCGGGCTTTCCATTTACGACGTGGATCTTGCCGCAAAAACCCTGCGGATCAACCAAGGCAAGGGCCGAAAGGATAGAGTCGTGCCCCTGGGCAAACACGCCGCCCGCTTTTTGCAGGAATACATTGCCAAGGTTAGGCCCCATCATACCCGGAAGAACCGCGGCGAACGGCGGCTGTTCGTGAGCATCCACGGCAAGCCGTTGGACAAGCAGGCGGCAAGCCTCATCGTCAAGCATCACGGGAAGGAAGCGGGCATCAAAAAACCGGTCAGCCCCCATATGTTCCGTCACGCCTTTGCCGTGGCCCTTATGAAAAACGGGGCGGATATCACCGCTGTTCAAAAAATGCTGGGGCATGCGGACCTCGGCACCACCCAAATGTATATCCGCTCCCTGGCCCTTGATTTGAAAGCCGTGCAAGTGAAGACCCACCCCAGGGAAAAGGATAAAAAAGCCCCCCAGGCCATCAAGCCCCGCATAGAAAGGAAAAAATCCCGACATGAACCCGATTGAGACGCAGGCCAAGGCCTTTGAAACCTTCCTTGCCGCCAAGGGCCGGGCAAGGAGCACCATTGCCGAGGTGCTGCGCAAATTGAAGCGTTTCTTGGATTACCTTGCGGCCCGGGACATCGTCCATATCGACGGCATCACGCGGGAAATGGTGCGGGCCTACCAGGTTACGGTTTATCAGACCATCAACGCCAAGGGGCGGTTGAACGGCATGCCGTATCAGAACAGTTTGATGGCGGCGGTCAAGCAGTTCACGGCCTTTTTGCGGGAGACGGAACTTATTATTGCCGATCCGGCCGGAAACATCCCCTATGCCAAGGAGCCGCAACAACTCCCAAGAAGCATCCTCACCCCCTCCGAGGCCAGGCGGATACTTGCGGCCCCGGACGTGAAAAGCGTGATCGGTTACCGTGACAGGACCATGCTTGAAATCCTGTACGTGACCGGCATCCGGAAGGCCGAGCTTGAAAACCTGACCCTCGGGGATGTGGATTACCACGACGGCTTTTTGCGGATCAACAACGCCAAGGGCGGAAAAGATCGGGTGGTGCCCCTGGGCCGGATCGCCTGCCGGTATTTGGAAAACTATATTAAATCCGTCCGGCCGGAGCTGGTCCGGGATCCGCTCAATCAGCATGTGTTTTTGTCCGACCGGGGCCGGCGACTCAATCCCAGCCTCTTGTGGATCATCATCAAGCGCTACGCCCGCAAGGCCGGGATCAAGAAAAACATCCACTGCCACACGTTCCGGCACAGTTGCGCAACCTCCATGTTGAAGAACAAGGCCAATATCCGGGCCATCCAGGAGCTGCTCGGTCATAAAACCCTGCATTCGACCCAGGTTTACACCCATGTGAGCATCAATGATTTAAAGGAGGTTCACCGGCAGTGCCACCCCAGGGAAAAGGATAAAGAATAGAGGAGTTCCGTCTTTATCATCCGGTTCCCGCCCGAGCGTGGGAGTGGCTCCGGCGGCTTCGGGCACGCCGGTCGCTCCGCATTGAGAAATGACGCTCCGTTCGGCACGTCCGATAAGGCCGCCCTATCGGACATGGCTTTTCGGCATGCGGCCTGCAAAAAGAAGCAGCCCGCCTGCCAAAAACCTTCCCTCTCTCCCGCTTTTACATAATGAAATTATGTAAACTTTTCTCAAAGCTCCACGACCTCTGCGCCCTTTCGCCACCTCCGCCGCCCCTCACGCTTCCCCACCCGATAAGGATCTTGTCCATTTGATTTGAACCCGGCCTTGCCGGACCGCATACGGCAGGCTCGGCACAAGGCACTCGAATGAATATATAATGGAAATCTATTTATATTTTCTTTTTAACCGTGGCTGTTTTTCGTTTTGTTACCCTGTAACATTGTCTTTTCTTTAACCGCTAAAAATCCTTTGCCTAAAATCCCGGCCTGATGTAATCAGGATTACGACAACGTGACATCCGGCTATACATACGAAAAGTCAAAAATCGGTAAAAAAACGGCTCTTTGAAAATTTGAGGATTTGTTTTTATCCAGGCGATATTAAACGGAATGTCCTCTATAAGGCGGAAGGTCCATATGCGATAGTTGACGCCAATTATCGCAAGACATC
>DYJD01000049.1 GCA_020723325.1 Desulfosudis oleivorans
GAATGGCGCACCGCCCGTCCTAATAATATTCCAGCCAACAGTTTTGATTACACCCGGTTTTCTGCGATAGCTTGATAAATTGTATGATATTATGTAATGGAGCCTGAAAGGGTTCTATAACATTTCTCTATGTTTTTAAAAATTGTCTGAAGTTTATTTTTCTCGACTATTCGAGCCGGCCGGATAAATCAATTGGTAAACGATACTATCCTGAAGATACCTTTAAATGACTGCGTTTAAACAAGGTCAAAAAAAATAGTGACCGGGCAATATTAAGATTGAGTAAAACAAGAGGAGGGATCACGATGCGTTCAGGAAGGATCAATATTTTAGTGGGCGGCCTCGGAATTTTGCTGGCGGCCATTGGCGGGTTTTTTCTTGGATTTTCGATGGATGCATATTTTGACAAGGGGTTTTACGCAGTACCACTGGGGCGTTATCTTTTAAAGGCGGGGCATACACACGGCATGCCCGTAGCCTTATATAATCTGATTATCGGAAGTCTTATCGAAAAGCTGTCCTTAACGGATAAAGGCAAAAAATGGTGTTCATGGTTAGCTGTTCTTGCTTTTATCATGCCCATCGGTCTGGTACTCAGGGGGCTGACCAATGGGGCAATGACATTCGCACCGGTGGTCCTTTTGGGCTCCTTATGTTTTCTTGCCTCTGCTGTGATGGTTATGAAAGGGGCTGCTGCGAACCCTGAACAGAGGAGTCAGGTTTAAGCGGTTGCAGAAGTAATTATGGTTTAAAGGTGTAATGCCCAACATGATGTTTTTTGTCTTGATCATCGTTACGGCCATTACTCCGTTGTGGGAGCGGCTTCCAGCCGCGATACGGCCGAAACCATTACCAAGGCCATGTTTTTTGTTGCTGAGAAAATATGTCAATCGAACATCTGAAACAGCTCAGAAATAACTTGGAGCGCAAAAATTGGAATATCATTTCTGAAACCAAAGGGAATGAATACGATTTATCAGCAGTATGGGTTATTGCAAGACCAGATGGAACTAATAGACTGCACATTGAATTTTTAGGATTGGATGATCTTCAAAAATTGCCAATAGAAAAAAGCTATGCCTGTCGTATAAAGGAGTTGCCAAAAATTTCAGTTTATTTTAACAAGATATCAAGGTTATGGCCCAAGAAGTTGCATGAATTTATAGAAAAAATAGATTGTTCTTTTAAAGGTTTGGATGAAGCCCGAAAAGATTTTAGTGTTACTCGAGAGCGTATTAAAGAAATAGAAGAAAAAGCATTGAGACGATTAAAGAGACTTCATGGTGGACCACCGGACGATGCAGCATGATGGTAAAGGCTTTCTGGCCGAGTTGCTTCGCTATTGTGAGCGCCACGCATTGAAGAAAAGTAATCCACAACTGGGCTTATGAAGATGATTTTATAAAGGAGCCCGAAGGAATGTGTCAATCGATTGAGACTTGAAAAGCACTTAGGCATTTCAGAAAATCAGTAAAAATTATGATGAAGGTGATCAGATATGAAAGATGATGATAAAATATTATCCGAAATAGATAGAATCTGTCCAAATAAATATACAGTTATAATCGAATTGGTTATTGGAATAGTTGGAATTATATTTGTATATAAACATTGCTACTTTATGATAACAAAATGTGGAAATAACGGGTTTTTTCTTTTAAGTGTTGTTGGAATAAGCAGCCTCGTCAGATCTTCATGTAATTTGAATTTTAGAAATCGGCTGTTAAGATTAAGAAAAGCAATCCGGTAACGCTGACGATGAAAAATTAATTCTGAAGTGATGGCAGTATAGAATAACGATTGAGGAAGTGGAACGCGCCAAAGAGCCGTCGTTTGCGGTTAATGCATTTCGTCAAAACAGGAGAGAATTCAAAGCCGAGACTGGGCCAGGCGAAGAGCTGTGGTTTTTTAAGTCTTCCAGAAACAACTTAAGAATGTCTGGCCGGATGGACGGGATACGCGGGATCATACGCGGCAATACTCTGCTTAGGTACTACAAGCGACGTTGGAGAAAAAATGATACTAACAATTGCATGTGAGCCAACATTTACTGCTGCTTTCATGAACTTACAGCAGCTATAATAAAATATAATTTGATGGCGATAACTTCATCACACATATTGGCGATTGTTCTAGTGTTGGGCTTTATAGCAGGTCAAATCTATTTATTATCAAAAGTCATGCGAAAGCTTAGTGATGAAAATAAATTACGAAAAATTACTACTGGGATATTCGCGTTTGCTATAGTAAATATTCCGTCATTTATTGGGCTATTCAACACTGATCAATTATATAATCCTTCGTTTTCTTTGATTCTTATTTTTACAGGTTGGATTGTAGGAATTTCCATTTTTGGTATCGTATGTTTGGGTTATGATTATTGGCAATTTTATAGGAAAAAATGTAAAAAAATATAGAAAGATCAAATCGTAAGATGAAGATCAGTGGACTTTGAAGGATTAAAATCCATGAAGATGAACATATTATCTGGAGAAAAAGAATGCACGGCTTTTTGATCAGGTGGCTTATCCTGACAGTTTCAATCATCATCACTTCATATTTGATTGATGGAATTCATGTGGCCGGTTTCTTTTCCGCTTTCTTTGCCGCGGCCATTCTCGGGATATTGAATGCTTTTTTCCGCCCGATTTTGTTCATCCTCACCCTGCCGATTACGATTTTGACATTGGGCCTTTTCACCTTCGTCGTTAATGCCGTGATGCTGTTGATGGTTTCCGGATTGGTGCCGGGATTTCAGGTGGATGGGCTGTGGTCGGCAATATGGGGATCGCTTTTCATCAGCATTGTCAGTTGGTTGCTCACGTCCTTCATCAGCGAGAAAGGACGGGTTGAGTATATTGATCTGAAAAGGGTCGGGAAGGATAGGTGGGAATGAATAAGAATGATTACATAGCAAAAGTAGGAAAATGAAATTATTTTTCTTAACAATATCAATCTTGTTTTTCTTGTGGGCGTGTGTTGATCATGAATTTACTATAGAAGTAGTTCATCCTGTTTTAAATATCGAAGTTGTAGATATCCCAACAGAAGGAAAAGTAACGAAAGTAGAGGGAGAAGCCGAAATAAAAAAAAGGGGCATCAGTGAGTATAGATCAAGACTTCGATCCATCCGATGGGCCGATACCTGGATTTCGGCGCTCTAAAACCTGCAAGGGGCTAAATGTTTCAGACCTCACCGACTCATTCCATTATTTTTGGAATCACAATTTAAATTCATTGCAATGGTGGCGGCTATGAAGGGATTTGCCGCAAAAGCTCGAAGAAACCGGCCTGATTATGGCGCAATATATCTGAAAAGCGAGATATGACCAAATGAGCATTGGGGGGCAAAGCAATATGAAAAGATTCCCGTTGTTGGCGGTGTTGACCATCTTCCTGGCGGTGATTACGGCCTACGCGGCACAAGGGGATGGGACCGCCGGGGAAGGCTTTTGCTTTGCAGTGCTGGCCGATCCGCGCGACGGAGGCGAAACGTGGCGGAATGCATTACAGGAGATACACAAGGGGAATGGGGCCGTCAATGGCGGTAATTCGCGCACGGAGCTGATCGTTGTGGCCGGTGACATGGACCCGCTTGACGTGCGCTATGAGGATTATCGTCAGGTCTTCAGCGCGGCCGTTTCCCGGCCGGTCTTCCTGCCGGTCATCGGAAATCACGAGTTTGAGAACGGCGGCGCACATTTCCGGTTCGCCAGGGATATAATTATCCCAGCCCTTCCCGGCGCAAGGCGCCGGCATCCGACATCCTGCGATTACTACCTGGATCACCGCAATGTGCGCATCATCGCGGTGGACGGTTATACCGATCTCGGCCGGGACGGCGTCATATCCGCGGAGGGCAGGCACTGGGTGGAGCAGGTCATCCGGGCAGCACCCCCCGGGATTCAGCATATTTTCGTCACGTTTCATGAGCCGGCATTTCCGCGTTTTCGTCATAAAGGGGATTCCTTTGATCAGGACCCGCAGCTCCGCAACGACTTCTGGCGGATGTTGCTGCGCTACCGGGACAGGGTGCGGGCCGTGCTGGTGGGCCACACCCATAACTACTACCGCATGCGTGTTCTTGATCCGGCCAAAAAAGCGGCACGCAAATATAAGAAATTTCCGGACGACGAGGGCGGCATTTATCAGATCGACGCCGGGGCCGCAGGCAATGGGCCCATCAGCACCATCGTCCAAATCTGCATTAAAGGGTCTGATGTGCGCTTCAGGACCCTCCAGGCAAAAGCCGGAGCCCATCAGCCGTTTTCAGAGGTTGATTACGGGCGGATTACCATCGACCCCTGACCGTCGGTATTTGATTTTTCCATGGGTAAAAGTGAGAAATCTGGCGAGCCATGTCTTGGAGATGGCGGTGCGGCGTGTTTGCGGTGACTGGGTATGAGACGGTTGCGGATGAAATGGCCGGGCGGTTGGTGAAGACCATTTTTCCTTGACAATAATCGCCATCGAATATACAAAATCAAATTTTCCTGTATAAGGTGTTTTTTTTGCAGGAATAATGGGACCGACGGGCGCTCTCGAATTATCAAGGGGTTGCTTTGGATCGGGTTGTTTTACATCATTTGGTGCGGACCAGTAAAATGGAGTTTCCATGAGTACAGCAGACGATAATGAGAGGGAAGTTCACGGCCAAGAAACCGACGCAGACGGAGGGGGCCATGATTCCGGAACCACCGTCAGGGAAGGCGGCGGGTTCGTGTTGTTGTTTTTCATCATCGGCTTTGCAGCCAGCCTGGTTGTTGGTTGGCTGATTTTCCCCAACCTACTCTATTCCCAAAAAAAGCAGCCTTTTGATTTCAATCATGCCCTGCACATGGGGGAGGTGGATAACGGCTGTGAAAGCTGCCATTTTTTCCGGGAGGACGGCACTTATTCCGGGGTTCCCAAATTGGCCCAATGTGTGGCCTGTCACGAAGATGTGCAGGGCGACACCCAGGACGAAACCATTTTTGTGGAAAAATATGTGAGCAAAAAACGGGAAGTGCCCTGGCGGGTGTATTCCCGCCAGCCGGACTGCGTCTTTTTCTCCCATGCGGCCCATGTCAAAATGGCCAAGATGGATTGCGTCACCTGTCATGGTCATATCGGCGAATCCACCAGTCTGCCGGTATATGAGGAGAACAGGCTCACCGGCTATAGCCGGGATATTGAGGGGCATCATCTGGAGAACCTGTTATGCCTGAAGAAGAACACAGCGGATCGGATGAAAATGGATGATTGCGCCGAATGTCACCTGGAAAAAACCGGGCGTAAGACCAGTGTTCAAACCGAAAAAGACGGCTGTTTTGTCTGCCATAAATAGCCCGCCGGCCGGGCCGGTTTTGCTTTTCTTTCGTAAAGGGAAGAGGTTATGAAAATAGATCGAAGATGTTTTTTATCACTGGGAATCGGGGCCGCGGCAGGCATCACCCTTTCGCCGCTGCCGTGGAAAATCACCGACGACCTTTCCATCTGGACCCAGAATTGGCCTTGGACACCGGTGCCGCCGGACGGCAAAACCATTAATAAGAAATCCGCCTGTCAGCTTTGTCCGGGCGGATGTGGAATCGCGGTGCGCAGGATCGATAAACGCGTGGTCAAGATCGAGGGCCTGAAAGGCCATCCGGTCAATGACGGCGGCCTTTGCACCCTGGGTCTTTCCGCAGCCCAATTGCTTTACAGCCCCTTTCGTATTCAGGCGCCTGTTAAAAAGGTGAATGGAAAATGGCGCAAAATTTCCTGGGATGATGCGCTTGCCACCATTACAACCAAAATGACGGAATTGCGGGAGGAAGGCAAGGCCCATACCGTGGCCGGCATCATCGGCGGTGAGCGCGGCACCGTGTCGATGCTGTGGCAGCGCTTATTCAAGGCATATGGATCACCCAATCTCATGCGTAACACCAGCATGGAAGATGCATACAGCCTGGTGCTTCAAAAAACCCAGGGCAATCGCGTCTTGCCGGGCTTTGATTTTGAAAACGCCGATTTTGTGTTGAGCTTCGGCAGCGGGCTGATCGACGGCTGGGGCTCGCCGGTGCGGATGTTCCGGGCTCTCGGCGACATGAAAAACCGGCAAGCCAAATTTGTGCAGGTGGAGCCGCGTCTGTCCAATACCGCGGCCAAAGCGGATCAATGGCTGCCCATCATTCCCGGCACCGAGGCCCTGCTGGCCTTGGGCCTGATTCATGTGATCCTGAGCGAATCCCTTTATCAAGTCCGTTTTGTGGAACAGCATTGCGAAGGTTTTGATAATTTCAAGAAAATGGTGCTGGAGACCTATCCGCCGGAACAGGTGGCCAAAGCCACCGGTATTAAGGTGGAAACCATCAAAGAACTCGGGCGGGAATTTGCCCGGGCCAAAAATCCCTTGGCGGTCTGCGGCCGGGGCCAGGGCCTTACGCCCGGCAGTTTTCAGGAAACCGCGGCTGTGCATGTACTGAACGCCCTGACGGGCAACCTGGGGGAAAAAGGCGGAGTCCTTGCCATGCCGGCCGGGCCGGAATACGAGGAATGGCCGGAAGTTGAGCCGGACGATGTGGCGGCCGAGGCCCTGCAGCAAAAACGCCTGGACGGGGCCGGCGGCGATGAATTCCCCGATGCCGGCGATCTGCCCACCCGTCTTGCCCAAGTCATCAACACCGGCAAAGGTGACGGCATTCAGCTCCTGTTTATTTCCGGTGCCAATCCGGTCTACACCTTACCGGACACCAAGGCCGTGCAAAAGGCGTTGGCCGCCATTCCCTTTAAGGTCAGTTTTGCCACCCATATGGATGAATCCGCGGAAATGGCGGATCTGATCCTGCCCAACCACTGTTTTTTGGAACGCTACGAAGATGTGCCGGTGGCCGCCGGCTTGACCAGCCCGATTGTCAATTTGGCTGTTCCGGTGGTGAAGCCCATGTACAATACCAAACATGTGGGTGATTCCATTATCGCCATTGCCCAGGCCCTGGGGGATGAGATTGCCGATGCTTTTTCCTGGGAGAACTACAAGACCTGTCTCAAGGAAACCCTGGGGGATGAAAAATGGGAAAAGCTCACCGAGGAAGGCTACTGGGTGGACGAGGAATTTAAACCAGTGCCCTGGAAGGAGGGCTTCAAAAGCGCCGCCACCAAATTCATCTTTCCAGATCCAGCCAGGCTGAATCACCCGCCCGTATCGGCAAGCGGGGATGCCAAGCAGTTCCCCCTGACCTTGATTGCCTGCGATTCCATGCGGCTGGCCGGCGGGGCCGTGGGCTCACCGCCTTTTTTGATCAAAATCACGCCGGATTCGGTGCTTTTGAAAGAAGACCTGGTGGTGGAAATCAATCCGGCCACAGCCGCGGATTTGGGGTTGAAGGAGGGGGCCCAAGCGGTCCTTGCGACCCCCAAAGGCAGCGGTCGTGTGCGGGTCCACCTGGATCACGGCATCCGGCCCGGACTGGTGGCCATGGCCCGGGGACTGGGCCATGGCGCCCATGACAAATACCTGGCGGGCAAAGGTCTGAACACCAATGCCTTCATCGGGCCGGTGGATGATCCGGACTCCGGTTATGACGCGGCCTGGGGAATCAGCGCAAGCCTAGCCAAGGCGTAAATAAAAGCAAGAGGTTGTGATGAAGCAAGAACAGGAAAAACCGAAAAAATTCGGCATGGTGATTGATCTTGACAAATGCACCGGCTGCGGCGCCTGCATGGTGGCCTGCATGGCCGAGAACAATGTGCCGTTCAAGGAGAATGAGACCAACAAGCTCGACAGTATCACCTGGATGCGGGTTTATAAACTCACCAACAATAAGCCCTTTCCCATGACCGAAGTGTGTTATCTGCCGCGGCCGTGCCAGCATTGCGAAGGCCTCCATACAGGTCATTCGCCCTGTGTATCGGTATGCCCGGCCACGGCCACGGATTATGATATGGAGACCGGCATTGTCAGCCAGATTTACACCCGCTGCTTCGGCTGCCGTTACTGCATGGGGGCCTGCCCGTACCATGCCCGCTATTTCAACTGGTGGGACCCGGTCTGGCCGGAAGGTATGGAGAAGATGCTCAGCCCCAATGTGTCCCCGCGCATGCGCGGCGTGGTGGAAAAATGCAGCTTCTGCTTTCACCGTTATCAGGCTGCCAAGGACAAGGCCTTTTATAAAGAGACCCGGGCCATCGCCGAGGATGATTATCAAACCGCCTGCACCCAGGCCTGTCCGGCCGGGGCCATCACCTTCGGTGATTTGGACAACAAGGACCATGCGGTTTACAAAAAGAAACAGGACCCCAATGCCTTCCGCTTGCTGGAACGTCTGGGCACCAACACCAAGGTATATTATCTGAGCCGCAAGGAATGGGTGCGCAAGGCCGGGGATAACTATCTGCCGGGGGAAGGCCTGCAAAAACCAAGGCGCATCCATGAATAGGCCGGTTTGTTTTTGTGTACGATTTTTCGATTTTGAGATGCCCGGATTAAGTTAAGGAGCACGGAACCTATGGATTCAGCATTGATACCCGAAGGAGTCAAACGTTGTCCCCTGCCCCAGTTTACCAAGGGACTGGCCGTGGTGGGCGCGGTATTGCTGTGGGGTGTTTTTGCCATGCTGCTATGCTGGCTGAAAGGTCTGAACCAGACCAACATGAACGATTATTACGGATTTGCCTTGTGGATCTGGGCGGATCTAGCGGTCATCGCCCTGGGGGGCGGTGCCTTTTTCACCGGCCTGCTGAAATACATCCTCGGCAAGGACGAACTCAAGAACATCATCAATTTTGCCGTGCTCATCGGTTTCATCTGCTACAGCTCGGCCTTGCTGATTCTGGCTATCGACATCGGCCAGCCTTTGCGGGGCTGGTTTATTTTCTGGCATGCCAATGTGCATTCCATGCTCACCGAGGTGGCCTTCTGCTTATCCTGTTATTTTGCCGTGCTGACCATTGAATATCTGCCCCTGGTGCTGGAAAACCGCCAACTGGACAAGGTCCCCTTTTTCCACAATCTCACCCACAACATGCATGAAATCATGCCGGTTTTCGCAGCCACGGGCGCCTTTTTGTCCTGCTTCCACCAGGGCTCCCTGGGGGGCGTGGCCGGTGTGCTCTACGGCCGGCCCTTTGCCTATCGGGAAGGCCTGCTGGTCTGGCCCTGGACTTTTTTTCTGTTCACCTGGTCGGCGGCGGCTTACGGTCCCTGCTTCACCATTTTCCTGACCAAGCTGATGGAGAAGATCACCACCAAGAAGCTGGTCAAGGACAATGTCATCGAGCTGCTGGCCAAGATCTCCGGCTGGATGATTTTCACCTATATCATCGCCAAGATCATCGACACCGGCTGGTGGGCATTTCGAACCGCCCCGGAAATGGGCTTTCAGTGGACGGATTTTTATAACAACGCTTTTTATGGGATCTGGATCCTGATTGCCGAGATCGTGGTGGGGGGAATTTTCCCGGCCCTGATCCTCATCACGCCCAAGGGCCGCAGCTCCAGTACCGGCCTGTGGATCGCGGTGATTCTGGCCATCATCGGTGTCTCCCTCAACCGCTGGGTTATGGTCTTGCAGGTGATGGCCGTGCCGGTGCTTTCCTTTGACCAGTGGGTGCTGTATTTTCCGAGCTGGCAAGAGATCGCCACCACCATCCTGCCGGTGGCTTATGGCGTGATTCTGACCGCCCTGAGTTATCGCTACCTGCCGATTTTTCCGCAGGAAAAAGAATTGAATCCGGCTTGAGGCTTGACCGGCGTAAGGAGGAATTATGTTTCCATTTTGTTTTGAATGGGTTTGGGATATGGGGCATCTGGTTTTCATGGGCGGGTTGTGGTATGCCCTTTCCATCCTGGGGCTGGGCTTGACCTATTGCATCATTAAAGCCGCCCTGGATACGGCTGCCGGCGGCGAGGGCGGGCATCATCACTAAGTGCATTTAAATTCGAATGTTTAAATCCGAAATTCGAAACAAATTCAAAGCACTAATGACACAATAACCAAAACAACAAACAGTGATTCAAAGACCAAATCGTCTATCAAGGCAGTATTATTTAAATTTTTGGTTATTCGAATTTGTTTCGTATTTCGATATTCGGATTTCGAATTTTCCTTACCGGTCTAAAACGTTGATCAAGGACTCAATTGTTAATCATGGACTGATGGAAGTAAACAGGGTGGATAATGGATAAAATCATAATTGAAGGCGGCGTGCCGCTGCAAGGCGAAGTGCATATCAGCGGCGCCAAAAATGCCGCTCTGCCCATCCTGGTGTCTGCCTTGTTGACCGACGGGTGGTGCACCTACCAAAACGTACCTAGATTGCGGGATATTGACAGCATTCTGCAGCTCCTGTCCATGCTGGGGGCCCAAATCGAGGTGGATGGTTATACGGTGCGCATTAACGCCGCCGGGCTGAAAAACGCCGAGGCGCCCTATGACCTGGTGCGTAAAATGCGGGCCTCCATTCTGGTGTTGTGCCCGCTGGTGGCCCGTTTAAAAACCGCCAAAGTATCCTTGCCCGGGGGCTGCGCCATCGGCGCGAGACCCATCAATCTCCATTTAAAAGGGCTGGCGCGCCTGGGGGCCGACATCACCTTGGAGCACGGCTATGTGCTGGCCTCGGCCGAACGGCTTGTGGGGGATGAAATTTATTTTGAAACCCCCACGGTGACGGGAACGGAAAATCTCATGATGGCGGCGGCCCTGGCCCAGGGCAAAACAATCCTGAAAAATGCGGCCCGGGAACCGGAAGTGGTGGCCCTGGCTGATGTTTTAAACCAAATGGGGGCCTGTATCAAAGGCGCCGGTACGGCGGTGGTATCCATTGAAGGGGTACCGGCTTTGAAACCGGTTTCCGTCCGAATCATTCCGGACCGCATCGAGACCGGCACGTTCATGGTGGCCGCGGCCCTGACCCAGGGGGATTTGTTGGTGCGGGATTGTGAGCCGGAACATGTTGGCGGAATCATTGATAAATTAAAGCAGGTGGGCGCCGCGATCCAAGTCGGCGCAAAATCAATTCACGTTAAAGGCCGCGCCCCCATCGAGAGCGTCGATGTCAAGACCTTTCCCTATCCCGGCTTTCCCACGGATATGCAGGCCCAGTTCATGGTGTTGATGTCCGTGGCCCGGGGGCTCAGCGTGATTTCGGAAACGGTTTTTGA
This sequence comes from Desulfosudis oleivorans, assembly GCA_020723325.1. Classification (GTDB taxonomy): domain Bacteria; phylum Desulfobacterota; class Desulfobacteria; order Desulfobacterales; family SURF-7; genus DYJD01. The sequence goes on from DYJD01000049.1 coordinate 11,123, forward strand.
AAACCGTTTTATCCATGTAAGTGAGCTGCGGCGCATGGGCGCGGATATTACCGTATCCGGGCATTCGGCCGTGATCAAGGGGGTTCCGTCCTTATCCGGTGCACCGGTCATGGCCACGGATTTGCGGGCCAGCGCTTCCCTGGTGTTGGCCGGTCTGGTGGCTTCCGGAACCACCGAAGTCAACCGCATCTATCATCTGGACCGCGGTTATGAGGCCATGGAGACCAAATTCCAGAAACTGGGGGCGCGCATCCGGAGGGAAAAAAGCAATTAGGAATTAGAAATTACCAATTACGAATCGTGGGTCTTTAAGTCGAGGGCGGCGATGCGTGAAACGGATTTCTTTCTGAGACCGGCGATTCCCCTGTTGATCTGCCTGATGGCAGGTGTGGCGCTGGGAACCTGGTGGCCGGGTCATGGACCTGTGGCCGGATTGGCGGTTGCCGGGGCAGTGCTCGGCCTGATCCTATGTCTTTGGTATCAACGACCGGTTTTGTTGTTGCCCTTGATTTTTTTTGCCGGGCTTGGTTATCTCTCCATTCAACCTTGGCTTTCCCCGAAATTATCAGCCGAGCATATCAGCCGTTTTACCGGCAGCCGCAAATGGCAGATCACCGGAACCGTGGTGGAAGCTCCGGTTCAAAAAGGAGTTTTTTTGAACCTGATCGTGGCAGTGGAAAATCTGGCCGGCCACCAGGAATCCCATGCTGCCAGGGGCAAGGTGCGGGTCAGTGCTGCCGGCCGGCCACCGGAAATGGTCTGCGGCGACCGGGTGGTTTTTACCGGCAGGCTGCGAAATATCCGCAACTTCAACAATCCGGGCGGCTTCGACTATCGCCGCTTTCTCGTGTTCCAGGGAGTTTGGGCCGGGGTTTATCCTGACAAAAGCGGCATTCGAATCATCGGACGGAAACACGGCACGGATTTTTCCAGGCTGATCGATACCGCCCGGCAAAAGATCCTGGCCTGCATGGCGGAAAATATCCGCGGCGAGCACCGGCATATCCTGGGTGCGCTGATTGTGGGTGATCTTTCGCCGATTCCGCCGGCGGATCGGGAAGTTTTCAATCGGGCCGGAGTCGGGCATCTGCTGGCCATCTCCGGCGACCAGATCGGCATCATCGCCGCTTTTTTCTTTTTTGGTTTTACGAGGTTTTTCAGTCAATTTGATTTTTTCCTGTGGCGCGGCTGGACCCGCAAGGCCGCAGCCCTGGTTTCCTTTTGGGCTGTATGGCTGTATGGCGAACTGGCCGGAATGGCGCCTTCCACCCAACGGGCCGTGATCATGGTGGCGGTTTTTCTGCTGGCTTTTGTCCTGGGGCGGCGCCAGGACGGTTTGAACATTCTCAGTCTGGCTGCCCTGCTGATTCTGATGATCCAGCCGCCCTTTCTGTTTTCCGTCTCCTTTCAATTGTCCTTTGTCGCTGTCCTTTGCATCATCACAGGTCTGAGCGCTGTTGGAATCGAGCTTCGGCCCGCAGATCCGTTAAGAATGCGCATCTTAAAACGGATCATTCTTTTCGGGGCCATATCCCTGCTGGCCATGGCCGGAACCTTGCCCCTGGTTTTATATTATTTCAACCAGGTTTCGTTGATCGCCCTCGCAACCAATTGCATTGCCGTTCCGGCCATTGGATTTATGGTGGTCCCCGTGGCCTTGGTGGCGGTTTTCGTTCTGCCCTTCAGTCCGTTGGTCTCCGGGTGGGGCCTCCGGTTCAGTGCCGCCGTATTGGATCAGGTTCTGGATTGGATCCGTTGGTTGGCGGATCGGCCTTTTGCCGCTGTTCATACCATCACTCCCAGCGTGGTTGAAATCATCTGTTATTATCTTTTATTTTGGGCGGGCCTGGTCTGCATCGGCAAGTGGCGGAAACCCGGCGGGGTCGGGCCGGCCGGAACAGGCAACCGTCAAATCCGCGCGGTTGTATTGCTGACCTGTGCTGTCCTTGCCGTTGATGTGGCTTACTGGATCTATCAGCGTTGTTTTCGAAAGGATTTACAGGCCACCTTCCTGGATGTGGGGGCAGGGAACGCGGCCTTGCTGGAACTGCCCAAGGGGCATACCCTGCTCATTGACGGCGGCGGATTTCCGGATAACGTCCAATTTGATGTGGGCGAAAGGATTGTGGCGCCCTTTCTTCGCCGCAAAAAAATCAGCACCATCGATACCCTGGTTTTGACCCATGCGGACAGTGACCATTTGAACGGCCTGCTGTTCATCACGAAGCATTTCAAGGTTCGGGAAATATGGTTCAATGGTCAGGCTGTCGCCACCCCCACCTTCCGGCAATGGATGGAAAGCACGCGTGCAAAGGGAATCTCCATGCCCAGCTTTCGGGAAATTCCAAGGGCGGGTATGATTCATGAAGCCTGGGTGGAACTCCTGCATCCTTCCCAGGATTATGTTCCTGGGTTGGCAAAACGCGCGGATCTGAACAATAATTCCATTGTCCTGCGCATCTGTCTGAGTGGCATTTGTTTGCTTTTTCCAGGTGATATTCCTGCTTTGACCGAGGAAAAACTGGTTGGAACCTATGGCCCGCAACTCAAAAGCACGGTTTTGCTGGCCCCGCACCATGGCAGCAAGACTTCGAATTCAGAAGCGTTTTTGCAGATGGTGGCCCCGGAAGTGATCGTGGTTTCCACCAGGCCGCGGGGCTGGACCAAATTGCCCCATCCGTCCGTGCTTGCGCGCTATCAGCAGCTTGGGATCCAGGTTTTTCAAACTGATCGTGATGGAGCTGTGACAATTGCCACCGATGGGATCAACTATGCCGTTTTCCCAACGATTCAGGCGATTCGTGGCTGATTGGCGGCTGGTCATGGGATCAACTTGATCCTGCCGAAACTAGGAAAAAATCAATGCAGCGCAACTTTCCTATTGCCAATTTTTAGAATCGTTTTATCTTAAGATGGAACGTGAAAAAGCGCAGGATTTAATCCGGGCCAAAAGCTGCGGCCACGACCCAAAACAGCAACATTTAGGGCCTGGTTTTCAAGATGAGGATCTGTCATGACCGACAATGAAAATATCAACGATATTTTAGAAGATATCCGCAAGAAGATCAAACCGTCCACCGGCCCGCTCACTTCCATTGATCCTAAAAAAATGGAAAAAGTGTCTGAAGATCTGGAAATCGCCAAAGAGATCGAAAAGGATATTCAAAAATCGGACAAGAAATAAGGATTGACGGCCTTGTCAATTGCTTGAGAATGGGCCGGTCGTGATCTTTGTTTCAGCCGATCAGGAAAATTCCTTTTTGCGGCTGAAACCATGCCCAAGCCCAGAGTTTGTATACCTACTTAACATCCGGCAAGGCCAGGATAAAAGGCAGGCTCGCCAGCGGTATCAGGCTGATAACGCTCAAAACCGCAGGGATGGAATAGATGTCCGCCAGACTGCCGACAACCGGCGTAACCAGCCCCCCCAATCCATAAGCAAAACCCATCATCAGACTCGCCACCATGGAGCGGCCCTTGGGGGCCAGGGTTTGCGCCATGGCCACGCCCAGCGGCAAGGGGGCCAGGACAAGCGCGCCACTGACAACAGCCCCCAGGTAGACCCAATTCCCGTCCAGTTTTAAAAACAGGAACAGCACCGGCGACATGCATAAAAAAGCAAAAACCAATACCGGTTTGTAGCCGATTTTATCGGCGACCAGTCCGGCAAGTAGCCCGCTTACAGTGCCGGCCACGGTATAAAGGGAGATGATCAGGCCGGCGGAGACCAGGGAGAATCCCTTGGCAACCACCATCACTGGAAAAAAGGTAATCAGGGATTGTCCCACCACGGCTCGCAGAAACATCACCAGCCAGATGGCGGCCACGGATTTGTATGCGCCGCCGAGACTATCCCGCAGGGAGTCCCAGAAACCCAGATGAGCCGCTCCTGCAGGTTGGGGGGTCGGAACCGTGAAATAGATAAAGACCGTCACGATTAAGCCCGGCAACATGGTAAAAGGCACTGTTTCCAGGCAGAATCGGGTCGCATACCAGGTGATGAAAAGGGGACCTACGCCAAAGGCCAGGGTCCCGCCGGTATTGAAGATGGACATGGCAAAGCCGGTCTTGGTGCCGGAATATACCGGAACCATGCCGGTGACCGGCGGATGAAACATGGAAGAACCGATGGAGCCCAGGGCGATGATCGACAGCAACAAGTAATAGCCGGGCGCCATGCCCGCAAGCGGGATAAAAATCACTGTCAGCAGTAATCCTGCTAGAATAAATACCCGGCTGGGGCGGCGATCCGCCAGGTATCCCACGGTGGGCTGAACAATGAACGCGAGAAAGCGGTTGATTCCGGCGATCATCCCCACCTGGGTGAGGGATAATCCGAGCTTTTTGACAAACAGGGGAAAGAGTGGATTGGTAAAGGAACTGTAAAAATCGCCGGTGAAATGCACCAGGGTTAAAATGAAAAGAGTTTTGACATCGGCTTTGACGGTTTTCATTATGGCATGGCTTACCTTTCTGAGAAGCCAAAAGCAAGGTAAAAAGTTTGCCTTGTTCCTTGACATACAAGCGGATTGTGGCTTATTGAAGTCCCTTTGATGATGAAGAATTCGGGTAACATATTAATTAAATAAAGGAGCGAACCATGAAAGATGTAGTCATCGTATCCGCCTGTCGCACGGCCAACGGGGCTTTCGGCGGCACCATGCGCGACATGAACGCCGCGACCATAGCGGCTGTTACAATGAAGGAGGCCGTAAAACGCGCCGGAATCGACCCGGCCATTATTGATGATATCCGCTATGGGTGTTGCATCGAGCCGGCTGACGCCTTGAACGTCACCAGGGTGGGGGCCTTGCTGGCCGGGATTCCGGATACGGTTACGGCGGCCACCATCAACCGGGTATGCATTTCCGGCATGGAGGCCGTCATTTCGGGCATGGCCATGATCCAGGCTGAAATGGCGGATGTGATCTTAGCAGGCGGGGTGGAGCATATGTCCGGAGTGGCCTATCAGGTGCCTGGTGCCAGATGGGGCTGCCGGTTGCAGGATCAGGTATTTGTGGATGCCATGATCCATGCCCTGCACTGCGGTTCCCATATCATTCCCCATCCTGAAGACGGACCGGTGAATGCCGAAGAACCGCCCTTGAGCATGTTTAAGGGCAAACCGTACATCATGGGCCATACTGCCGAATTCATCGCCCAGCACATGAACATCAGCCGGGAAGAGATGGATGAAGTGGCTTTGCGCAGCCATAACGAGGCGGAACGTGCCACCAATGACGGGTCCTTTGCCGCGGAAATCGTGCCCGTGGAAGTGCCCCAGGGCAAAAAGCCGCCCATCGTTTACAACAAAGATGAACATTTCCGGCCGGGCATGACCATGGATCAACTGCGGAAACTGCCGCCGGCCTTTGTGCCCAAAATCGGGAAAGTGACGGCGGGCAATTCCAGCGGCTTGAACGACGGCTCCACGGGCATGATCATCATGTCGGCGGACAAGGCCAAGGAATTGAATTTGAAACCCATGGCGCGCATCAAGGCCACCTCCCGAGGGGCCTGTCATCCTTCGGTCATGGGCCTGTCCCCGGTGCCGGCGGTGAGGAATATGATGGACCGCACCGGTCTGAAAATCAATGATTTTGAATTGGTGGAAGTCAATGAAGCCTTTGCCGCCCAATATATCGGCTGCGAACGGGATCTGAACCTGAAGCGCGAGCTTACCAATGTCAACGGCTCCGGAATCGGTCTGGGTCATCCGGTTGGTTCCACCGGCGCCCGCATCATCGTCACCCTGATGCATGCCATGAAGCAGCGCGGAAAAACCCTGGGGCTCGCCACCCTGTGCGGCGGCGGCGGTGTCTCCATGGCTTGTGCCATTGAGATGCTGTAAGGGACCTTCAAAAGCGAATATCGAATAACAAACAAGGAACCGCAGAATAATGATAGGGGCGGAAAAATGTTCGCCCCTAACCTCCACCCTCACCCTATAAAAATGAATCAATAGCAATTAACAATTGGTTGTTGATAATTCTGGCTGCTCATATAACATTGTTCTTGACAATGGCGCGAAGTTGAAGCAAATGGTATACGGGGCAGTGGTTTTCATTCGCGAACGAGGTTCTCCATCGTTTTTACTGCACTTGAGCGTGCGTTTGGCCCAAAACCGATTACAATTTTACATTCGGAGAAGCTTTTCAGCATGGGACATTTTTCGCAATCCCAAAGCGGTGTGGAGAAAAACTGGCAATTATCCCTTATTCAGGAAGATGAGGGGGGAGATGCTGCGGGCAGCTCCGAGTCCATTCCCTGGGACCAGCTTTTCCAGGCCATGCCGCCCATGTGTGCCATTGACCGTGACTATTCCATCTTCAAGATGAATGCCGCTTTCCGGGAACTGGTCGGGCTAACGGATAAATGTGGAAGCGGGTTGAAGTGCTTTGATATCATGGCCGAGTCCCGTTGCCATACCCCCGAGTGCCCTTTGACCACGGCATTGGCCGGCAAGTCCGTCGCAACTCAAGAACGGAAAATAGGGACAAGCGCCCAGACGGTTGTTTGTCTGGAGACAAGCAATCCTATCCGAACCCTGGACGGCCAGGTCTTGGGGATTATTAAAACCTATTGCGACATCAGCGGCCGCAAGGCGGCTGAGGATGCATTGCGGGAGAGCGAAAAGCGTTTTCAAAGAACCTTGTCGGAGATTGAAGACGGCTATTTTGAAGTGGATCACAAGGGCAATTTTCTCTATGTGAACAATGCCATCAGTCGTTTTTTCGGCTTCAGCCGCGAAGAGCTGATCGGAATGAACAACCGTCAATACATGGACAAGGCCAATGCCAAAAAAGTATTGAATCAGTTCAATCAGGTGTTTGCCACCGGAGAAGGGGCCGGCGGGTTTGAATTCGAGGTGATTGCGAAAAACGGCAAAACCCGCGCAGCCGAAGGTTCGGTTTCCGTGATGAAGGATGCCGAAGGTCGCCATGTGGGCTTCAGGGGGATCGTGCGGGATGTGTCCAAGCGCAAAATGGTGGAGGCGGCCCTGCGGGAGTCGGAAGAGAAGTATCGCCTGGTGGTTGAAAATGCAACCGAAGGCATTATCATTGTCCAGAGCGAACAGATCAAATACGCCAATCCGCGCATGTGCACCATGTTGGGATATGAGGCGGAAACCTTTCGGAATGTGCCCTTGATCCATTTCCTGCATCCGGATGATCGCAAAGGGGTGATTGAAATTTGCAGGCGGTTGCTGGGCGGGAAAAGTTCAGCCTCGCCCTTTTCTTTCAAGGCCTACAGTAAAGCCGGCGAGGAGCGCATCCTGCAATGCAAGGCGGTATTGATCAACTGGGAAAAAAAGCCGGCGATTCTGGTCTTTTTACGGGACATGACCTCCCAATCCATCCTGGAATCCAAGCTGCAGCATGCCCAGAAAATGGAGGCCATCGGTACCCTGGCCGGCGGCATTGCCCATGATTTTAACAATATCCTCGGTTCCATTGTATTGAACACCGAGCTGGCCCTGGACGATGTGGAAAAAGGCGGCGAGGCGGAATATTCCTTGGAGCAAGTATTGAACGCCAGTCAGCGGGCCAAAGACCTTGTGGAGCAGATCCTGACGTTCAGCCGGAATGCCGAAGTGACCCGCAAGCCGTTAAACATCAAAGTGATCGTGAAGGAGACCATCCGGATGCTGCGGGCCATGCTGCCTTCCACCATTGTGATCCGGCCCATCGTTGCCGATGATCTGGGTACGATCCTGGCCAACCCCACCCAAATTCAGCAACTGATCATCAATCTGTGCACCAATGCGGCCCATGCCATGAGTGAAAAGGGCGGCCCCCTTGAAATCCGTCTGGAAAACACCACCGCCGACAGTATCTCACCGGAAGCAGCCGATTTGCGGGAAGGGGAATATGTACGCCTGACCGTGGCGGACAGCGGTCACGGCATGACCCCGGAATTCAAGGAACGTATTTTTGATCCCTTTTTTACCACCAAGCGCATCGGCGAGGGCACAGGGCTCGGCCTTTCGGTTGTCCACGGCATTGTCATCAACCATGAAGGCACCATTCAAGTGGATAGTCAACCCGGGAAGGGGACCAGATTCAATGTGTTTTTTCCAATAATAAAAGATGACGCCCCGCCCCTGGAAAAATCCCGCAAACAGGCGCCCACCGGTAATAAGCGCATTCTGTTTGCCGATGATGAGGCGGCCCTTTTGGATGCCACCCAACGGATGCTGGAGCGGCTCGGCTATCACGTTACCTGTGTTCAGAACGGAGGTGACGCGTTTAAGATATTTGAAGGAAACCCGGATGATTTTGATCTGGTTATAACGGATATGACCATGCCGTTCATGACCGGTGTAGAGCTGGCTGAAGCGATCCTGCGCTTGCGGCCCAACGTTCCCATCATATTGTGCACGGGTTTCAATGAACGCATTACCCCGGAAATCGCCAAGTCCATCGGTATCCGGGAATATATGACCAAGCCATATGCCTTACAGGAGATGGCTGAAACGATTCAACAGGTATTAAAAGAAAAAAAACCGCCGGAATGCGTCTGAAATTGTAATCTCGCCAGTTTGTTGGCCAGCGCTCTTCTCCATCCTCCCCGACATCCCGGAAATCCTCCTGACGGCGGAAGCATTGCTTGAAAAGGCAGGAAACAACATGGGTGTACAATTAATAACAGAGCGAAGACAGCACAAGCGCTATCCAGCTCAACCCGGGACCTATGCTGCCTTCAAGCCGCATTCAAGCCGGCGCGGGCAGATTGTGGATATCAGCATGGGCGGCCTCGCTTTCCACTATATTGCCGGTAAATGGAAGACCGGCAGGCAATCCCTGGCTATTCTGGTTTATGGCGAGGGAATTTTCCTGAATGATATTCCCTGTGAACCGGTTTCGGATTTCATCATCGGCCATTCAAGTCCCTTCAGTGTGACCCCCATTCGGCGTTGCGGTGTTAAATTTCTGGGTTTGAATTCAGAGCAAGCTGAGAAAATAAATCAATTCATTGCGTGTCACACCATCCGGGATGCATGAGTAGACGCGGAGGGAGTGATCTTTCAAGATACCAGGGCATGATTCCCCAAACTCTTGACACTGCAAAACCCATGGCATATGCTCTTTGTCCGAGAAGCGGTTATCACATTGGAGCATAGATCATCTTTTTTTTAGCGGCTTGGAAAAATCCGAAATTCGAATATTCGGATTTAAAAATTGATGGCCGAGACAATGACTATGCCCCTATCAGCAACAGCAATATATTATATGACTCAGCCTATTACGTTCCCACAAGGAGAATTGATTTGCCTATCCGTAAACAGACCAAATATCCTGATGAAAAGCGAAGAGAAGGCAGGGTGGAGTTTTATGCCCAGGTCATATTAAAAGCCGGTGCGTCCGAGATTGTGACCAAAACCCTGGCCCAAGATATCAGCATGACCGGAATATTCATCAAAACCAAAAAAAATATACCAGTGGGGCAGGACTGCGATGTTGAAATTTTTTTAAAAGGCGCCTCCAGCAGAGTGTTGCTCATCATCAAAGGAAAAGTCGCCCGCCATACCAAGACCGGACTCGGAATCGCCTTTAATGGGCTGGAAGTGGACACCTTCTTTCTGCTCAGCAGCATTTTGAAAAATGCGGTATTGGACCCGGTTACCATCAATAATGAAATTTTCCCGTTTGAATAGGAAAACTGTCCAGGCTGCAAGACTGAAGACTGAAGGAAAATCCGAAATTCGAATATCGAAATACGAAACAAATTCGAATTACCTAAATTCTAAATTCAAATAAACAGCCATAGTAAACGACCCGGCCTTTGAACCGCTGGTTTTTGGTTTGGTTATTTGATCATTGAAATTTTGAATTTGTTTCGAATTTCGGATTTCGATATTCGCAGTTTCTTTTTTTGTGACCGTAAAACAATGACCAGTGCCTTTTTTTCTTGACGTGGATTTTTAATTCTGGTTAATCTGGTAATACCACCAGCCAGAAAAGGAATGATTTGCATGCTCACTTTGAACGATCTGAAACCAGTGAAAACCGAAAGCCTGAAAGAGATTTGCGCCCATCGATTGGAGGCCTTGATTTTATCCGGAAGCCTGTCTGCCGGTCAAAAGCTGCCGCCGGAAAGGGACCTGGCCCTACAACTGGGGGTCAGCCGGCCGGTGGTGCATGAGGCCCTGGTGGACATGGCGGCCAAAGGACTGGTTTCGCTGATCCCACGGGTGGGGACCGTTGTGAATGACTATCGTAAAAAAGGCTCCATCGCCCTGCTCACCTCCTTGTTGAATTACCAAAAGGGCAAACTGGCGCCCAAGTTACTAGAAGGCTTGTTGGCCATGCGCCTGCTGATCGAGGTGGAAAACGCCCGTTTGGCGGCCTTGAATCGGACGATGGATCAGGTGCGCGAATTGCAGGAGCTGGTCCGGTTGGAGGAAGAGACCGATCCGCGGGATATAGAAAGACTCACCAGTCTGGACTTTGATTTTCACCACCTGGTCGCCATGGCCAGCGACAACCAAAGCTATCCCTTGCTCCTGAATTCGTTTAAGCCGGTATACACCAATCTCTCCGGCCAGTTTTTTCGTGATTCCCAAGTCCTTCCAACCGTGATCGCCGGCCAGCATGAATTGGCCGATGCCATCGCGGACCAGGAAGATCAACGCGCCATGGCGGCCATGCGGCAGCTCCTCATCCACGGGGAGGAGCGGCTGCGCGCCGTTATAGCTCAGCCATGAGGAGGTCTCTATGCATGCCGTTGCCCAAAGAAACCCTGCCCAGGATTTAAAGGCACCCAAAGGTTTATCCCCGCGCATTCAGTGGCTGCGGGACTATTATTTCAAAGGCGTGGAACGGGCCTGGAACAATGAGTTCACCGCCTGGAGTACCGGCACGCCCTGGGATCTCCAATTCAACGAGATCACTTATTATATTGTTCCGGAGACCTATCTTTTGCTCCAGACCATGAAAGGTTCCTTTCACCAGGCGGCCCGGCCGGTGACCCTGCCCCAGGATTTCTGGTCCCGCAGCCTGGTGGAACGCAGGGCCTGGTTTGTGAAGGAAACCATGGTGAAATATGTGCCCAAGGAAATCCTGCCCGGCGATCTGATTGCCGGCGGCCGCTTCAATCTCCAGACTTCCATGTGCCTGACCCGCAAGGAAAGAAAGGAATACGACCGTCTGACCATCGGCAAGCATGGCGCCCGCCACAAGGTGAAATGGTTTCATGACCATGGTTACGGCAATGCCGGTGCCACCAGTGGGCATCTGGTCCCGGACCATGAACGGGCGCTAGTGCTGGGCTGGAAGGGGATTTATGCGGATCTGGAATCCAAATACGAACATCTGAACGCAGCCGATCGTAAGGGGCCGGCCGGGGCCCAGTTGCGGGCCATGATGACCGCGGCTGAGATGCCCAGGGACCTGGCCCAGGCTTACGCCGGTACTTGCAGGGAGCTTGCCGCCCGGGAAAGCCGACCGGAAAGGAAGCAGGAATTGCAAAAGATGGCGGCCAATTTAGAGCGGGTCCCCTGGGAGCCGGCCCGGACCTTTTGGGAAGCTGTCCAGGCCTTGTGGATCAACCACATGCTGATCATGAGCGATGAAAACTATCCCGGGCCGGGGGTTTCCTTTGGCCGCATCGACCAGTATCTGCTGCCCTATTGGGAGTTCTCCCTGAAAAACGGCATGGAGCGGGAATTCGGCAAGGAAATCCTCAAATGCTTCTGGGTGCACTGCAATACGGCCTATGACGCCATGATCCGCAACGGGCACCAGGGCATCACCGCCGGTTTCGGCCAGCTCATCACCCTTTCCGGCCTGGGAAAAGGCGGCGTGGATCTCACCAATGATCTGACCTTTGTCATGCTGGAGGTCATTGATGAAATGAGCCCGATCCTGGAACCCAAGCCCAATGTGCGTCTGCATCGGCGTTCGTCGGATGATTTGATGGACAAGCTGGTGGACATGATCGCCGCAAGTCAAGGGGCGCCCTTTCTGCTGAATTTTGATGAACGCGCCATGGCCGGCATGCTGCGCGAGGCCAAGATGATCGGGGCCACGGATCGCATTCATGCCGATAATGTGCATGATTACGCGCCGGTGGGTTGTCTTGAAAACACCATGGTGGGCAACGACCGTTCCGGAACGGTGGACAACAATCTCAATCTGCTCAAAGCCGTGGAACTGGCCCTTACCGGCGGCCAGGACCTGATCCCTTTTAAAAACCCCATGACCGGCAAGACCGAGCCCATCCGCCAGGACGGACCTGCCACCGGCGATTTCACCCGCTTTACTTCCTGGGAAGATTTCTGGGCCGCCTATGCAGAGCAAACCCGTTTTATCATCCAAAAATGTGTGGAAGTGCACGAAAGTTCAGAAACTATCCGGGCGCGCTTTTTCCCGACACCCTACCTTTCCTGTCTGGTGCGGGGCTGCGCAGCCAAGGCCCGGGATATCACCCAGGGCGGCGCGGAGATCAGTCTCACCACCCTAGAGGCGGTTACCTTTGCCACCACGGTGGATTCCCTCCTGGCCATCAAATACCTGGTATACGACGAAGGCAAATGCACGGCAACGGAACTGCTCAAGGCCCTCAAGGACAATTGGGCAGGCCATGAAGTGTTGCAGGCCCTGGCCAAGAACCGGGCGCCCAAATACGGCCGGGACGATGATGCGGCGGATGAAATGGGCCGCAAGGTGATGGATCTCTGGTGTGGGGAAACCTGGAAGCAGTCCACGGCCGTAACCGGCCGGCGCTACCGGCCGGGGATGTTGAGCTGGAACTACTGGGCCGGCGACGGCTATGTCATGGCCGCCAGCGCTGACGGGCGGCGGCAAGGGCAGTTTCTCTCCAATGCCATTTGTCCGTCCAATGGGGCTGACATCAACGGTCCCACGGCCAATGCCAATTCCGTGGGCAAGGTGCTGGGCGGCAAATCACCCGCTGCCGGCGACTGGGGCGAATATTGCAACAGCCTGCCCAACGGCGCCAGCCATACCATCACCTTCAACCCGGCGATTCTTAAGGATCCGGAACATCGCCTGAAATTCAAGGCGTTTCTGAAAGGTTATGCGGAAAACGGCGGCACGGCCCTGCAGATCAACATGCTGGATCCCGCCATGCTGCAGGAGGCCCAAAAGTATCCCCAGGACTACCGGCATCTGCTGGTGCGCGTGACCGGCTACAACGCCTATTTCACCACCGTGGGCAAGGAATTGCAAAACGAAATCATCCAGCGTGTGAGCCATCAAAAATTTTAGGAACCGAGTCATGAATGCCGAGCAGTCATCCCAAACCGAGACCGGCCGCATTTTCGAAATCCAGCGCATGTCCACCGAGGACGGGCCGGGTATCCGCACCACGGTTTTTTTCAAGGGCTGCAGCCTGAAATGCGATTGGTGTCACAATCCGGAAAGTATTTCGCCCCGGCCCCAGGTTCAATGGATCGACTCCCGCTGTATCGCCTGCCGCACCTGTCTAACCGCCTGCCCGGAAAAGGCTCTGACCCTGACCGCCGCCGGCATGCGGATCCAGCGGGAGATTTGCAGCAGTTGCGGGGTTTGCGCTGATGTCTGCCCTTCCACGGCCATGGAAATAATTGGAAAAGAATGGCGGACGGCCGAATTGATCAAGGAAGTGCTCAAGGACCGCGCCTATTTTGACCAGTCCGGCGGCGGCGTCACCCTTTCGGGGGGCGAGCCCGGTCTCCAGGTCCATTTTGCCGCTGCCTTGCTCAAAGGGCTGCGGGAACACGGAGTGCATACGGCCTTGGATACCTGCGGTCTGTTGTCCCAGGAAGCCCTTGAGCGCTTGCTGCCCTATACGGTGCTGGTTCTTTACGATCTCAAGATCATGGACCCGGACAAGCACCGCACCCATACAGGCCATTCCAATGAGCGCATCCTGGGCAACCTGCTGTACACGGCTGAATTTATCCGCCGCCATCTTTACCCCCGTGAATTGTGGCTCCGCACGCCGGTCATTCCCACAGCCACAGCCTCAGAGGACAATATCTTCGCCATCGGCCGTTTCATTGCCGAACATCTGGGGGATGTGGTGCAGCGCTGGGACCTGTGCGCTTTCAACAACCTCTGCAAGGACAAATACAGCCGATTGGACCGCCGCTGGGCATACGCCGAACAGCCCTTGCTGGAAAAGGCGGTCATGACCAGGCTGTGGGAAGCAGCCCGATCATCGGGGGTGGAGCCGTCCAGGGTCCATTGGAGCGGCGCAACCCTCTTGGAGCAGGAAAACGCTACAACAACCGCCGCGGCCCTTTCTTCGGAAAAGAGCGCCCCGGCCGAATATCGAAGGTCATGAAGGAGGAAAAACATGGAAAAACAGAGAGCCTTTGATCCAGAAGAAATCCGGGCGTTCATGCCGGCGGAAAAAGTCGGACTGGTGGCCACCGTGAATCCGGAAGGATTGCCGCATATCACCTTGATCACTTCCATCCGGGCTGCCGGACCCAGCCAGCTCACCCTGGGGGAATTTTGCAAGGGTAAAAGCAAGGCCCATGTTCAGCATAATCACAAAGTCGGCTTCCTGATCATGACCATGGACCGCAAAGTATGGCGCGGCAAGGCGCGCTGGACCCATCTGCGCAGTGAGGGGCCTGAGTTCGAGCAGTACAATGACTTGCCGGCCTTTCGCTACAATGCCTATTTCGGCATCAATACGGTTCATTATCTGGATCTGGTGGAAGCCACCCAGGGAATGCCGCTACCCTTGGGCCGGATCATCAGTGCGGCCCTGCTGACCAAATGGGCCAAGGGCGGGGCTGCGGGAAATACAGGCGAACGTATTCTCAAACCCTTTGCCGAAGGGATTTTTAATCGTCTGGACGCCTTGAAGTTCATGGCCTATGTGGCGGAAGACGGTTATCCGGTGATTTTTCCCGTGCTGCAATGCCAGGCGGTGAACAGCCGCAGGCTGGCCTTTGGATTGGGTGCTTTTGGCGACGAGCTCAAGAAAATTCCCCAAGGGGCGGTGGTAGCTGTATTCGGTCTTACCATGTCCATGGAAGACGTGCTCATCCGTGGAACCTATCGCGGCATGGCCCCATATCGAATGGTGCGTCTGGGGGTGGTGGATATCGACTGGGTCTACAACTCCATGCCGCCCTGTCACGGCCAGATTTATCCGGCTGTGCCATTGCGGCCGGTGTTAGATTTTTGAAAAGTCATCTCGCTTCTGGCGATTTTAATCCAGTTTTGTTGAGCCTTCAAATAGTGGGCGGGCGCCACCTTTTCGCTTTGTAAGATGGTTTGAAAAACCTGATCAGCTTCATCCCGCCGGCCAAGTTTCTTCAGCAGTAAGCCTTGTCGGCAGCGGACCTCTTCACCGGGATAGGTTTTTGAAAGCGTTGCATATGACTGTAAAGCCCGGTCAAGCTCGCCTGACTCTTCATAAGCCCGGGCCAACAATAAATCGAATTGGGTGTTCCCCCGGCTGGTTTGAATTTCCCGCCATTTGTGCAGATGGATTTTGGCGTTTTCATAATCGCCTTTAAAAAAATAGGCGCAACTGAGCCCTTCAAGAATGGCTGGGTCGTCGCTGTAGATTCCATCCAAACTTTTCAAGTACAGCGCAATGGCCTCATCAAATCGGCCGGAATTTACATAGGCTTCCGCCAACTTCTTCCGGTTGATCACGCTGGGCGAATGGGCAAGCTGGTCCTCAAGATATTCAATGCTTTGTTGGCGTTTTCTGTTTCTGTTTTGCCGAACATTCACCAATATCTCCGGGGCGCATTCGCAGAGAAAATAGATGATACAACCGATCCCGGGAAAAAAAATAATGATCCAAATCCAGTATCGGTCTCGTCCTGTACGAATTGCATGCATTACGAAGAGCAACTGTAGAACAATATCCATTGCGGCTAATACCGGCATTGCAAACCTCCTTTATCGCAGCACATCCGGTAGCTGGTGTAAAACTGGGCCTTGGTCACCATTTCGGCCGTATCGCGGCTGGAAGCCGCTCCCACGATGGCGGATGTTGAAACGATGATCAAGACCAAAAAATGATTATCAGCTTATTTAGCAAAACAAATGCCAAACATCAACGGCGGATAACTAACCCTTGCATACTGTTTGGATACAATCGACACAGGATCGAAGTTCATGCCCACCGGCTTTAACAGATAAAGACAATTTTCGGCAAAACATCTGTCAAAAATTGTCATGGTTGACAGCTTTTAAGCTTTGTCATATGTTCGCGAATAGAAACAAATTCGTTATTATTCCTGCCGGTTTTCGAATGATTTGCATGCGGTGGTCAGCCGACTGCAAATATATGATCAGCCCATGTAAAAGGGAGAACGTTGCATGAAATGGTTTCAAACAATTCAGATGCCGTGGCATCGAGGGATTTTTCTGGTTTGTCTGCTGTCCTTGATAATGGGTTGCAGCAACACCGACGGCGGTGACGAAATCCCCGTTCCCAGCAGTACCCCCAAAGATGTGGCGGGCACTTGGCAAACCGTGGAAACCGTTACCGGTGACTGCAGCGGCGAGCAATACCCCTTTACGGTTTATGACACCTATCTGGTGACCCAGTCCGGCAGCAATCTTACCATCACGATTCAATCCCGATCCGTACAGGTGACCGGAACCATATCCGGCAACCATATCAGTTGGCAAGGTAGTTTTCCGGATGATGGCGGAACTCTGTCTGTGGTTTTTTCCGGCGCCCTGAATAGTGTCAGCCAGATTTCCGGTACTGGCACCTGGGAATGGTCAGACGGCAGTTATACTTGTCATGGCACGACCCAGATTCTGGCCACCAATCCCGAAAATAAAGCCGCCGGATACTGGCAAGGTTCCTGGGAAAGTTCACGCTTCGGGCTTTCCGGTACTTTTTCCGCCAACATCCAGCAGCAAGGCTCCACTTTAACCGGAACCATCAGTGTTTCTGAGGTTGTTATCAATGATGAACCGTTGAAGGGCACCAGCACCGGCAACAAAATTGTTTTTGGCGACATCAATGACAGGATCGTCTTTAGCGGCAATATAACAGATCTGAACAAGGCCGGCGGAACTTACCAGTTTAACAGTATCCTGGACAGCGGCACCTGGACCGCCACCCGTGCCAATCCATAGCCGCCTAGCACAACTTGATTTAACTATAATGCTTAATAATCAATTGCTAATGAATAATTATTAACCTTATAGGGGAGCGCTTACGCCAAAATCAATCGGCAGAATACCTTAATTCATAATTCGTAATTATTAATTCATAATTGCTTTTCAGGCGGTGGTTGTGAAAGTTGCCCTAAAACAATTTTTCATGCCGGCTTTTACCAGGGGCTTTTTGATCCGAATTCTTCTGACCGCCTTTTTTTCCATCCTTTTTTTCGCTTATGTGTGCATTCCCATGCGGGTGACCGGCCAAAGCATGGCGCCTACCTTTACCGATCGCCAACTGGTGTTTTGTTGGGCGCCTTCCTATTGGTTTTCAAGCCCTGAGCGTTTTGATTCTGTTTTTGTCACAATGGCGGGAAAGCGGGTGGTGCTGCTGAAACGGGTGGTGGCCTTGGCCGGGGAAACCATCGGTTTTCTGAACGGGGAACTGCGAATCAACGGACTTCGGCTGGATGAGCCCCATGTGGCCTACAAAGGCATTTGGAATCTTTCAGAGCGCAAGGTAAAAGACGGCTGCGTATATGTGATCGGCGACAACCGCTCCGCCTCCATGGAAAACCATGTGTTCGGTCAGACTCCTGTTAAACGCATCCTGGGGAGGCCGCTGGCATGGTGACCAGAAAAAGCGTTTATATCCTGGTTGCGGTCGTGGTAGTAGTCGTGGCAGCGGCTGTCTACTGGCTGGTTTTCAGTGAAGAAAATCGGGTCCGTCAGGTGATTAATTCCGGCGCCGGGCTTGTAAGCAAAGCCGCCCATGAGCAGCCCCTGGTGCTGGCAGCCAAATCCAACCGTTTGAAACCGCTCCTGGCGGATGAGCTGATTGTGGATATTCCGGCTTATCATTTCCAGGGCAAATATCATAAAAACGATGTGGCCACAAGGGTCCTGGCGGCCATGACCCAAGCGGAAATCATTGAAGTGCAGGTCTTTGACCTTGCCGTCACCATATCGTCGGACCACCAGGCCGCCGCCGTCTTGACAGCGGAAGTGTCGCGTAAACTGACCGGACATGAAAAGGAGACGGATTATCTTCAGTTGGCCTGCGGATTGGAAAAAAAAGCCGGAGATTGGCTGATCAATCATATTGAAGTCATTGAAACCCTGGAAAAGTAGTTGATGGTAGGCAGGCGGAGGAAACCAAAGACAGCCCCTATCTTCTGAAAAAACTGCTACCCCTGGCAGCGCCCTTGATAGTGGACCGTCACGAGCCGCTTTACAACTACAATGTTTGCGCTGCCCGGGAAATCAAACAAAACGTGAAAATCCCCGTCATCGTGGTGGGCGGCATTCGCCACCGCCATGATATCGAGCAGATCATCGGCGGCAACATGGCTGATTTCGTGGCCATGGGCCGGCCCTTCATCATTGAACCGGACATCGTCAACCGGTTCAAAAACCAGGACTTGTCCGAGTCTTCCTGCATCAACTGCGGCTATTGTCTGCTGGCCATTGAGCAGGGGCCCACCCGATGCTTTCACGGGGAGTTGTCTTAGGCTGTCACTGTCGCGCTGGTGATGACGACCGGTGTCAGGGGCACATCGTCATGCATGCCCTTTCTGCCGGTGGCCACGGCCTTGATTTGGTCCACCACATCCTGGCCCTGGACCACCTTGCCGAAGACCGCATAGCCCCAACCCTGGGGGGTTTTGGCGGTATGATTCAGAAAAGCGTTTTGGCTGACATTGATGAAAAACTGGGATGTGGCGCTGTGGGGGTCCATGGTGCGGGCCATGGCAATGGTGTAGGCTTCGTTGCTGAGGCCATTGTTGGCCTCATTTTCAATGGGTTTCAGGGTTTGCTTTTCTTTCATGGCCTCGGTCAGGCCGCCCCCCTGGATCATGAAACCGTTGATCACCCGGTGGAAAATCGTGCCGTTGTAATGACCGCTGTCCACATAGGCCAAAAAATTTGCCACAGTTTTGGGCGCCTTGGCCACATTTAGTTCAATCAGGATTTCTCCCATGCTGGTTTCAAGTTTTACCACTTTTTGTTCTCCTTTACTGATTGCGATTAGGCATCGGGATCATAGACGCGAATGTCGGCATCCGCGGCTTGATCCGGCGGGAGTTTTTCAATCTCCACCTCGATGATATGCTTTTCATCCGCCTTGGTGATGCGGAAGGTCGTGTTTTCGATTTTCAGTTCTTCACCGGATTCCGGAATGCGGCGGAGATGGGTGAGGATGTAGCCGGATATGGTTTCGTAATCCTCTTCTTCGCTGATGTTCAAGTTCAAGGTTTCATTGATCTCTTCGATTTCCGTTTCGCCGCGCACTATGCTTTTATGATCATCGACGCGGCGGATCATGATTTGTTCCTTGTCGGTTTCATCGTAGATATCGCCGACGATTTCTTCCAGGATATCTTCAATGGTGATCAACCCGCTGATGCCGCCGTGTTCATCCGCCACCAGGGCGATATGCACTTTGGCTTTCTGGAATTCCTTCAGCAAATCATCCAGCAAAATGGTCTCGGGGATGAACATGGCCGGCCGTACAATCTCCTTGACATGCCGGTCTTCAAAACCAGCCAGGGCCGCCTTGAGCACGTCCTTGGCGTACAGGATTCCCACGATATTGTCATGTTTGCCTTCATAGGCCGGAATGCGTGAAAAGCCTTTGTTGACAATTTCTTCAGAGACTTCACACAAGGTGGCTTCCGCGTTCACCACAAACATTTTGGTCCTGTCGATCATGATCTCGTTGGCCTGGAGATCACTGAAGCGGAAAATGTTGTGGATCATGATGCGTTCATCTTCCTCCACCTCGCCGGCTTCTTCGCCCAGACTGACCACGGTCTTGATTTCTTCTTCGGTGATGATCTGGCTAATGCCGTTTTCAAAGGGCTTGGACATTAAACGGGTGATCCACTCCAGCAGGATGATGGCCGGGAAAAACACATACTGAAAACCGCGAATAAAGGGCGCGGTAGCCACGGCGATTTGTTCGTTTTTGGAAAAAGCGATATTTTTGGGCACGATTTCGCCGAATACCAGGATCAGGAAGGTCATGCCGCCGATGACAAAGCCGATGGAATCCGAGTGAAAAGTCTTGATGGCAATGGAGGTGGCCATGGAAGAAGCGGCAATGTTGACCAGGTTGTTGCCGATGAGCAAGGTGACGATCAGACGTTTGCTGTTTTCCTTGAGAAGGTGAACCTGGTGAATGCCCCGGCGTTTCTGCTCCAGCAGGTGCTGAATGCGGATTTTGGAAAGGGAAATAAAGGCGGTTTCCGATCCGGAAAAAAAGGCCGAAAGCAACAAACAAATTATAAGAAAAAGAATTTGATGGGTTATGTCCATATATAATGTAAAGTCCGGTCGATCAACCGAATATCCCCTGCTCTGGTAACCTATGGAATCGTCTGGCGGTGATTATCGGATACGATGGCGCTGCCATCTCTTATTTGGCACGGACTTTTGCGGGTCAGCGTCGCCTGGGCGCTCAAGCACGAATTCCTGTAACTAATCAAAAAAAGTCAATTAACAGGACGTATATGACTGAAAGTTTTTTCACTGTCAAGGACGAATCCAAAAATCCGTACGCTAATCGCACATCTTGTTGTGGTCTGATTTAAATTGGGTATAGATTGTGGTTGCAATAAATTGTCTTGACAACTTTACAAATTTAAAAGAATATCTACCTGTGCTTAAAAATGTGTCATCAGTGGGAGCCCATGGTAAAAAACCATATGGAACAAAAGCTTAATTTCGACTCGCCCCTGCCTTTGTATCATCAATTGGCCGAGGTTCTGCTGGCCCGGATCCGCGCCGGTGAATATCCGCCGGGAGCCAAAATCCCCTCGGAACATGAACTGGCGGCCGATTTCGGCATCGGCCGGCCCACGGCGCGCCAGGCCACGGAGCTGCTTGTGCGCCGGCGGATTTTGACACGCCGGCGCGGGTCCGGCACCTTTGTCCGGGAGAAAACGGAGGAAGTGGATCTGTTTTCCCTGGCCGGAACCATGGCATCTTTTCATGAAAAGGGGATTCCGCTTTCCACCCAGATTCTGCAACAACCTAAAATTCTGGTTGTAAGTATGGCTGCGGAAAATCCTTTTGCCGGAAGACCGGCGTATTTTCTATCCCGTCTAAGCCGGGTGGAAGAAAGCCCGGTGTTGTTGGAGGAAATATACCTCCACCCGACCCTTTTTGCCGGCATCGAGGGGCTGGATCTCACCGGCCGCTCCCTTTCCCGTATCGTGGCCGAGCAATATTATATGCGGCCCATCGGCGGGACTCAGCATTTCCGCATCGGCCGGCTGGAGCGGGAGCGGGCGCTGCAGCTTGCGGTCAGCCCGGAAACCCCCATTTTGATGGTCAAGCGCTTTTTGCATTTCAAGCAAGCCCGGCAAGCCATTTTTGCGGAATTATTTTGTCGTACCGACCGCTTTGTTTTTTCCCAGCAGATAGGAGGCATGGACCATGAAGAAGAGAGGATATTATGACGAATTCGGCG
Source organism: Desulfosudis oleivorans (assembly GCA_020723325.1). Classification (GTDB taxonomy): domain Bacteria; phylum Desulfobacterota; class Desulfobacteria; order Desulfobacterales; family SURF-7; genus DYJD01. Next base: position 32,696 of record DYJD01000049.1, read on the forward strand.
GCGCGTTTCTGCCGGAAATACTCACCGCCACCTTTGATGACCTGGAGGCGGCCTTTGAGGCGGTCAAGCATGATGAAAGCTTTTGGCAGGAGTATGCCGCCCTCATGTCGAGCTATTCCTGCCGGCCCACCCCCCTGACCTTGGCCGATAACCTGACCCGCCATTTCGGCGGCGCCAGGATTTATATCAAACGGGAAGACCTGAACCACACCGGCGCCCATAAGGCCAATAATGTCATGGGGCAGGGGCTTTTGGTCAAACGCATGGGCAAAACCCGGGTGATTGCTGAAACCGGGGCCGGCCAACACGGTGTAGCCACCGCCACCATGGCCGCCAAGTTCGGTTTCAAATGCACCATCTACATGGGCGAAGTGGATGTGGAGCGTCAGCGACCCAATGTGTTCTGGATGGAGCGGCTGGGGGCCGAAGTCATACCGGTCAGGGAAGGCACGCGCATTCTGAAGGACGCCATCAATGAGGCCTTTCGGGACTGGGTCAGCAACATGGATACTACCCATTATGTTCTGGGTACGGCCTGCGGCCCCCACCCCTTTCCGGAGATGGTGACCTATTTCCAGTCCATCATCGGTAAGGAGGCCCGCAAACAGATCCTTGCGGCTGCCGGCAAGCTGCCGGCACGGGTTTATGCCTGCGTGGGCGGAGGTTCCAATGCCATGGGGATCTTCAGCGGTTTTCTGGAAGATCCGGTCACCCTGGTGGGAGTGGAAGCCGGCGGTTTGGGGCTTGATTCCGGCCGGCATGCGGCCCGGCTGGCCTCCAAGGACGCCAGCATCGGCGTGGCCCAGGGCTACAAGACCTATTTTTTGCAGGACGAGGACGGCCAGATGAAGGAAACCCACAGTGTGGCCGCAGGCTTGGATTATGTGGGGGTATCGCCCATCTTGTCACATTTGCAGGCGCGGGGGCGGGTACGCTTTGAGGCCGCCACGGATCAGGAGGTGGTGGAGGCCCTGGCCCTGACCATTCGCAAAGAGGGACTGATTCCGGCCCTGGAGTCGGCCCATGCCTTTGTGCAAGCCTTCAAGGAGGCCCCATTGTTGTCTCCGGAAGATGTTATCCTGATCAATCAGTCCGGACGCGGGGATAAGGATATTTTCACCATTGCCGACGCCTTCGGCGATCCGGCCTGGAAGGCGTTCATCAAAGCCAAAGCGGAGGCCTATCATGCTTGAAACCTATATTCGTGAACAACTTCGGCAAAAAGACATTTTGCTCATGACCCATATTGTGCTGGGCTATCCCAGTTTCGAGGCCTCCTTTGAGATCATTCGTTCCATGGTGGCGGCGGGAGTGGATCTGATGGAATTACAGATCCCGTTTTCCGAGCCCATTGCCGACGGTCCCGTGATCCTGCATGCCAATCAGAAGTCCCTGGCTGCCGGCGCTAAGGTGTCCCGCTGCCTGGCCTTTGCCGCCGAGGTGGTCAGGACATTCCCCATTCCGTTTTTGTTCATGAGTTATTATAATATTTTGTTTCGCCATGGAGTCCCGCGGTTTGCAGCAGCCATGGAGGCTGCCGGCTTGAAAGGCGCCATTGTGCCGGACCTGCCGCCGGAAGAAGGCGGGGAGTACCTCAAGTCCATGGGCGATCACAACCTCGCGCCCATTTTTATCTTTGCGCCCACCACGCCCCAAGAGCGCATGGACTATATCGCCTCCTTTGCCAAGGGGTTTGTATATTGCGTGGCCCGCAAGGGTGTCACCGGCAACGCCACGGACTTTTCCCAGGAGCTTGCCGTGTATCTATCCCGTTGCCGCCGGGCCACTTCCTTACCGCTGGCCCTGGGCTTCGGGGTTCAGGATAAAAACGATGTGGACTTTCTGAAGGGTAAAGTGGACATCGCCGTGATCGGCTCCAGGACCATCCAGATCATCGATCGGCAAGGAGTGGGGGCAGTGAGTGGTTTTATCCAGGGCTTACGCGGGTGAACATGGGCGGTTGATGGCCGGGTCGGTTCGCCCCTTGATTGTAGGGGCAAGGGAATCGCATGTAGTTGTTTTCGGGGTCGGGGTCGCTATCGGTATCGGGGTCGCCAATTAAAGGGCGTGTCAAAAAAAATGGAAAAAAACTCGATACCGATTCCGATACCGATAGCGACCCCGAGAGGTTGGATGGACGAGACAAAACCAAATCACTCACGAACCGCCCTTACGGTTGAACGCCATCATCATCGGTTTGGGAACGGGTGGGTTTACGCAGAAGGAATTTGATGATGTCGCGCCTGCTGATAATGCCCACCAGCTTGCCGTTGGACAAGATCGGTACGCGCCTGAAATTGTTTTCCATCAAACATTTGTACACATCCATGAGGTTATCATCGGCATCAAAGGCAACAATGGTGCGGGTCATGAGATCACCCACGGTTTTGTCACGGATGGTCTGCTTGTATACGATTTGCAGAATGTCTTTTTCCGTGACCATGCCGATTAGGCCGCCTTCGGGGGATACAACCGGCAGGCCGGTGATTTTTTTATCAACCAGTAATCTAATGGCTTCTTTGATATCCGTACTTTCCTGGACAGTGGTGGGATTGCCGGTCATGGCATCCTTGGCTTTGAACATGCGGTGTCTCCTTTAAGTCGGTTGGGCGCTTGGGGTGGCCGGAGATCAAAAAAGGGCTGGCCGCTGAATCGGGAATCATTATAATAAACTCGCCCAAGCTTTGCAAGAGTGATGAAATAAAAGCTAGAATTTCGGTTTGTTGTATTGCTCTGGGAACACCCGCTATGCGGGCCCGAAAAAGCTGGTTCAGTGCATGATTTCAGGAAGAATGATTTTTTTTCAAAAAAAAGCGGAAATGCGCTTGACAAGCAGCGCAAAGGAAGGTTATTAACGGGCTCTTTTTGACGGAAGCCGAATTTGTTCCAAGTGAGAAGACAGTTTTTTGGAATAAAAAAAGTCAAAAAAAAGCTTGACAAGAAATTCGGTTTCAAATAAAAGTAGCATCTTTTGACGCCGGAATTTGGGCGCAAGCAAACTTGATCTTTGAAAACTAGATAGTGACGTTATGATTGAGTTGGGTCTCTTGTTAAGAATCTGGTCTGATGAGAGTCGGACTGGAAGA
>DYJD01000011.1:0-15272 GCA_020723325.1 Desulfosudis oleivorans
AAAGGAAACATCCGGTTCGGTGGCGTATGACTTATCCAAAAAAATAAATTGAACATTGTTCAATTTATGGTAAACTTAACTTGTTAAGCGTTGATTAAGTTGAAACTTAACAGTTTAGTTAACAGACCAAATTTAAAGAGAAAGACACATGCACAAGATCGATCCAATAAAGCTGTCCAGGCTGCTATCTGAGGGTAAAACCCAAACCGAATTGGCCAGAGAGTTTAAAGTCAGTAAAACGGCCGTTTCCCTGGCCGCCAAGCGCTTAAAACTTGCCGCCACGAAGGACATCGCATTAAGATCTGCCGGGAAAATTGTTGAGTATGAGCTAAACCTTGCTCGTCAGCTCGGAACAATCAATAACAAAACAACCGAGTTACTTAATTTACTTTCGAAATTCTTCGAAGGTGATCCGGAGGCAAAGACCCGGATGTTAGAAATTTCGTCCCTGCCGAGGACTGTCAACACGGATCCGCGCCTATTGTACCTTAAATGCCTAGCTCAAATCGAGTCTCAATTAAAAACCCAACTGGAAATATACAGGGCGCTGTTTGATTTGAAAGGGGTGGTGGATTTTCAGAATTCAGTCCTTGATACGATAGGATCAGTTGACCCGCAACTACGGGAATGTATCATTGAAAAATTAAAAGCCGCCAGACAGATTGGCAGCGCTTTAAAAAATTTTTAAAAAAGGAATTAGAAAATGGCAAACGTCAAAACTCTAAATACCAACGCTTTTTTTGATAAAATGATTTTCGACATCGAAAAGAATTTAGATGAAGACAGGGTTAAAACAAGGGTGAATGAGACAGCAAAAAAAATCCTGGACGGAATCCCGGACAAGCACAAAATTAATGGCGGATTCAATGTGCCTTGGATTCAAGAGATGGTCGACTCGTTGATGGCCTATATCATTTTCGAAAAAGACAATGGCACAGCGTGTAATGTCCCTCCATTGGCGCCTTTAATGGCAGCAATCGAAAAGATCGATGATCATGGATTAGGTTTTTACTGGACACCTTGCCCGGCTTGCTCGATATTGATCCCAGGTATTTCGCGCCTGATGCCACCCAAGGTCACCGGCCATCCCATGCCCAGGCCGCGCACGCCTGCCGACATCTTCGCGACCTGCCCTTTTTGTCATGCCAGCCTTTAAAAATTAAATTTGCCTCATTGTTTTAAAAAAGTAATTTTATAAATTTTCTTTTTGTTTTTCGTATGAGGCATTGCTGCATCGTTGCCGGAATGCCGAACAGAGCCGCGTCTGGCGCGGGTTTGGCCGTGTCTTCTATGTCTATGTCCGGCTCCGCTGCCCCTGTGTTTTTTTGATTTTGATCCGCCGCCGCCCCGCCTCCCTGCCTCCCTTCTGGCAACACGGCATCGACGATCAATATTTATGCGCATACCGAACAATAGGACCCGCCCGAGGCAAGGGCTGCTTTCTGTGCCCACACGCGATTTAGCCAACCAGACTTGTGACCATACCGAGCCTTCCCCGGCGGGCGGCGGCGGGTTCCTTGCGCCTTAATGGGCGCTTATTGTCTGCGCAAGCGCAGTACGGAACGAACGCGCTACGCGCTTCTATCCATACCCATAGCCAAACCTATCGAATAAAAATTCGAGTGCCCCCAGGCCCCGGCCCGCTGTCTAATGGCCAGCGCGCTTTTTCCTAATTGCTAATTGCAATTAGGAAAAGTGGTATGCTCCGCTTTGCTACGCGCCATTGAACGAACGCTACGCTAATCTTCATTTTACTTCCCATCTCGTAGGCCATAGCCCGTGTTTGTTTTTGTGAAAACAAAAGCCGGATTCAAACAGGATTGACACATCGATTGCACAAACAGCGTGCAATCGCTGCGCCAACCTGTTGAATCCTTTGACATAATTGGTCGTTATCCGACGCGCTACCCGCTTAGGAAATTGCTAATGACTACATTATTATTTGGCACCGCCATAGGTTTTCGTCGGATAACGCTGAATTATGTCAACTTTTTTTTCAACAAAAACAAACACTTGGAGATTACTATATATACGGTCGGCTGCGCTTGCGGATGACTTCTTTATTTTGATTTTTTTCACTATATTGCCTTCGGCCTGCTTGCGCATGGCGCGCAATGCGTAAGGAATCATGATAGCATGCCTTGTTTGGTGTTTGTCGTTTTATGTTTTCACAAGGCCCGCTCGCTCCGCTCGCGGGCCTGCTTGGTGCATAGTTATGATGCACCATAAGTCATGTAGGCAAAATGTTATTTTTAACATCGGGATATGGTGGTGTTCATATCGCAGCAAATTTCAAACTTCAGATTAGGCGCCAAGGTTCCCCTGCCTCCAGGCGGCCGACTGCGCCGCCTTGCGCAGGGTCTTGCAAAATCGACCTCGCCAGACGCTCGTGGTGTCGTGATCAGTCATCAGTTAGGGCTTATCCATTCACACGAAGGCATGATGCTGGCGATCCTGCCGATTTGTGATGTAGTCGCATAAATATTCATTTAATATTGTGAAAAGTGAGGATGATGTGACGTTATTATGTATAAAAGTGATGTTTATTGATGCCAGTATTGGCAAAATGAAACCAAATTTATAAATTTAAATTTGGTGTCTTGTGACTACATCGATTTCGGATTTTGTCTTATACATCAGAAAGATATCGTTCTTGACGTTATAAATGCGTTATTATATGCAAAAAGAACATATTAATCATTCAAAAAAAAAGGGGAGGGGGCATATGGGCTTTTTTTCTTCATTAAAGCGTTCCTGGAATAAATCTACAAGGCTTCAAGAACTTCAAAAAATAATTTCACCACCAGGCCAAACAGCTAATGATATTATATCGGATGTCATGTCAGATATTGGGGGTTCGAATGATAAATTTGAAAGGAAAAAAACTGCATTGAAAGAGTTTTTAGACCTATGTGAATCAGATGAAGGTGTAAAGAATGTAATGGAGATCGAGCGTATTTCGCGTGATGATTTAGAACAGATATATATTACTCTCGAATCATCTGGATCTCTTGGCTGGATAAAGGGTCATTATTCGCCATTATCAACTATCGCCTACTCTGAACCACTACTATATACGGTTCGATCAAAAAAGACAGGGGTGAATCATTTTGATATTCTTTCAAATCTTCAGGATTACTGGTCTGGTAAGATATCTCAAGGGGGATTGCTCCGTAAAATATAAAAAATACGTTCAAGGAGAATAATAATGTTTGGATTTGGGAAAAAAAAATTAGATGACCGTATGTTGGGTATGATCTCGCTTGAAATTTCAATGTTTATGCGGTGGGTGGAAGTTAATTGCAACCGAATGTTAAATCCTGATGATGTGGAAGACATTGCAAAGCGGATTCTTACCAGAGAAAAATATAAATTTGGTGGAGATGAGATTACCGCTTTGACATTATTGGCGATGGGTAATACAGATTTTAAACGAGTTGATTCATTACGAGAAAAATTTAATTTTGATAAAAATGTAAGTGGTTTTTGTGCTAGTATTGGTATTTCTGTGCCGAAATAGAATTTTGATGACATGAAAAATTTTTGGAGAACTTTAAATAGGTATGTCAGCTGAGTTTGTTTTAAATTGCCTAATATGTTATATCTCAAAAAAGCCGGTGAAGGGTGATAGATAGTCTTGGTCTTGACCATAGAAACGATGTTCGGCCCTTCATCGGCTTTTTTATCAATAGTGTCCTGTCCTCCTCTTTTTATAACATTACGAACCTTTTCGACGGTAGTCGCTCCAATCATAAGGGCCTTACTAATGAGCAATGAAGAGCAATTGAAAAAATTGGCGATTTTGTTTCGTGCTGCATTAATACGGTGTGAAAGAAATAAACTACTTATAACATTGCAAGACTTTCCACATGGTTCTTGTGGCGATGCCTCATATCTGTTAGCAAAGTATCTTGAAGAACAGGGATGTGGGAAATTTGAATATGTGCTCGGTAAAAGGATAGCAGATTTATATTCCCACGCATGGCTTGAACAAAAGGGTATTATTATTGACATCACAGCGGATCAATTCGAAGGGCAAAATTGTAGCGTGCTGGTTACCTCTGATAAAAGTTGGCACAGTCAATTTGTAGAGGAAGAAAGGCAGGTCGCTGATTTTGAATTATTCAATCATAGTGCCTCGTCTGATTTAAGACGCAGTTACAATCAGGTGAAAAATAAAATTGAAACATAATCACGGCATGAAGTGCGACGGCAAGAAGCCGCTTACCGGCATTCATATTTTTTTGGATGTCATAAATAAAAAAGCCCAACTACCACATTGTGATAGTCGGGCTTTTGTATTTGTAATGCAATTCCGGTGCAATTCCGGTGCACTATATTTTTAACTATATGTTTTTATAGGTTATAAATCATAGAGTCGCAGGTTCAAATCCTGCTGTCCCGACCAATCAAACCAAACAAATCCAAAATCTAACCATATTAAAGCCCCCTCAATCAACCAGAATTGAACATATATACGTTGCATGGTTTGTTTATGGAAGACCTGATTATGGCCGGTCGTTTTCCACTATTTTGCTGAAATGAACCGGTAAAACCATACCGATATAACGGATGTTTTTTGTAATTATTGCATATTTCACCATAGACTGATAATGAAGTCTACAACATGAGTTTTGGAACCATTGCAAATCCGAATGAATCGGAGAAGGATTTATGGGGAGCAGCGACACGCTAAAAAAAAGATTCGGTTCAAAAGTTGTGGATGCCGAGACCGGGATGAAAAAATTTAAAGGCGGCAGTCGTGTTTTCATCGGCACCGGCTGCGGCGAGCCCCAGCAATTGATTCGTGCTTTGGTAGGGGATGAGAGCAAGCAGGATATAACGATATATCAAATGCTTTCATCCACATTGGCCCAGTTTGTTGACAATCCGACTTTTTCGCGGCGATTTTCCCTCAAGCTTTTTTTTATCAGCCGGGATTTGCGCAAGGCTGCTTTTGAAGGCAAGATCGATTATATCCCGGCCTATCTTTCCCAGATTCCGGGCTTGTTCGCTTCCCAGCGCATCGGCCTGGAAGTGGCCTTGATTCAGGTAAGCCCGCCGGACCAGTTCGGCTACTGCAGTCTGGGGGTTTCCGTGGATATCACCAGGGCCGGCATGGAAAACGCCGAACTGGTCATTGCCCAGGTCAATCCGCGCATGCCGCGCACCTGGGGTGACAGTTTTGTACATGTGGACGATATTGATTATCTGGTCTTTCATGACGAACCCCTGGTGGAAGGCCTGCGCGGCATCCAGGACAATGAGGTGGCCCGGCGTATCGGCCATTTTGTTTCCCAGTTGGTGGAAGACGGCGCCACCCTTCAAATCGGTTTCGGCCAATTGCCTTACACCATCCTGAAATACCTGGACGGCAAAAAAGATTTGGGTTTGCATACCCAATTGATCACCGACGGTTTTCTGCCGTTGCTGGAAAAAAAGGTGATCACCAACAAGAAAAAGACCCTTTTGCCCGGCCGGGTTGTGGCTTCCCTGTGCATGGGTTCCAAGAAGATCTATGATTATGTCCATGACAACCCCATTTTCTATTTCCGCTCCTCGGAATTCGTGAACGACCCTACAGTGATCGCCCGCAACGACCACCTGATTTCCATCAGTTCAGCCCTGGAAGTGGATCTCACGGGCCAGGTGTGCAGCGATTCGGTGGGGCATCTGTTTTACAGCGGTATCGGCGATCAGGTGGATTTTTTACGGGGCAGCGCCATGTCCAAGGGCGGCTTTTCCATTATCGCCCTGCCTTCCACAGCCCAGAACGGCACGGTTTCCCGGATCGTCTCCAGCCTCAGCGAGGGTGCCGGCGTGGCCACAACCAGGGGCGACGTAAATTTTGTGGTGACCGAATACGGCATTGCCGAGCTTCAGGGCAAGGGGATCTACCAGCGGGTGATCGAACTGGCCCAGATCGCCCATCCACGTTTCCGGGACGACCTGATCCAGGCTGCCAAGAACTATCACTATATCTTCCAGGACCAGTTGCCGCCGGCCGGCGAAGACCTGCTGTTTTTGGAAAGCTATAAGAGCAGTCTTAAACTGGCCAACGGCAAGACCGTGGAATTCCGGCCCATGCTGCCTTCGGATGAGTTCTCTTCCCGCAATTTCTTTTATTCCTTGCATGAAAAAACAATTTATTACAGATATTTTGCTAAGATACGGGTCTTTTCCCATGAGATGATCCAGCGCCAATGGGCCAGTGTGGACTATCGCAATAACATGTCCATCCTGGGACTTGTCCAAAAAGGCGGGCACAAGGAAATCATGGCCATCGGTTCCTATGCCAAGACCGGCAACACCGAAGCGGAAGTGGCTTTTGTGGTCAAGGAGGAGCTGCAACACATGGGGATCGGCTCCTATTTGCTGAAAGTGCTGGAGGGGATCGCCAGGGAAAACGGTTTTACCGTATTTACCGCAACGGTTTTACGCGAGAACGGTGCCATGATCCGGGTGTTTAAAAAACGCTACCCCAATGTCCGCATCATTTATGAAGGCAGTGAAATGGAAATGGTCATGTATTTTTCCGATGCTGTTGAGGCCGGCGAGTAATCCCAATGCCGTTCAACAGAGAAGAATGGGAACATATTTTAGAAAAGGCCGGCCGGCAATTCGGGCTGGTATTGACTGGGACACAGCTCGCTCAATTCAGTGCCCATGCGGAATTGCTCTTGCGTTGGAATCAGAAGACCAATTTAACCACTATAACCGAACCTGAAGATATGGCGGTAAAGCATTTCATTGATGCCGCGGCCCCCATAGGCATGGTAAAGGATGAAGATCATTTGATTGATCTGGGCAGCGGCGGCGGCTTTCCCGGCCTGCCTTTGAAAATTTTAAATCCCAGCCTTCAGGTGACCCTGGTGGACGCTTCCCGGAAAAAAGTGAGCTTCTTGAAAGAAGTGATCCGTACACTCGGTTTGACCGGGATTCAGGCCTTGCATGCACGTGGGGAAGAATTGGCCCTTGATCCGAAACACCTTGGAAAATATGATGTTGCCGTCAGCCGGGCCTTTTCAAGCTTGGCTTCCTTTGTGAGCATGGCATTGCCGTTTGTTAAAAAAGGCGGCCGGATCATTGCCATGAAAGCCAAAAAGATTTCAGAAGAAATGGAATCCTTGCGGGGGATTGATATCCGTTTGCAGAATGGAATGCTCCTGCATGGTGATAACCTGCCGGTGGACATCCATTCTTATGAATTGCCTTTCAGCAACGATAAACGTGCCATGATTTCCTTGATGGTGCCATAGTGCAGTCAATTTCGATATTTCCTTGACACATTCATAACTTCTGACTTAGAAATTAAAAATTTTGATGAGTTCGGCAATTCGATGATTGTGAATAACCCGGAGGACCTATGAACTATAAGGATACACTCAACCTTCCCAATACCCAATTCCCCATGAAAGCCAATTTGGCCCAACGCGAACCTGAACAGTTGAAGACTTGGGAAGAGAACCGCATTTATGAAAAAATCCGCAAAGCCTCAGCCGGCCGAAAGCTGTTCTTGTTACATGACGGTCCTCCGTATGCCAACGGCCATATTCATATCGGCACGGCCATGAATAAAATATTGAAAGATTTCATTGTCCGTTCCAAGCAGATGGCGGGTTTTGACGCGCCTTATGTGCCGGGCTGGGACTGCCACGGCCTGCCCATTGAACATAATGTGGACAAGGAACTCGGCAAAAAGAAACTTACCATGAGCCTGGTAGAAATCCGCAGACAATGCCGGACCTATGCGGAAAAATACATCGACATTCAGCGCAATGAGTTCAAACGCCTGGGGGTCATGGGGGAATGGGAAAATCCCTATTTGACCATGGCCTATCGCTATGAGGCTATCATTGCCAAGGAATGCATGAAATTCGCCATGAACGGCGGCCTTTTCCGCAGCAAAAAACCCATCCATTGGTGTTGCAGTTGCAAAACCGCGCTGGCTGAGGCTGAAATTGAATATTATGATGAGAAATCACCGTCGGTATTTGTCAAATTCAGGCTGCTGGAAGACCTGGGCCATGAATTTCCGGCGCTTGCCGGAAAGGAAGTCCATGTGGTGATTTGGACCACCACACCCTGGACACTGCCGGCCAACCTGGCCATTGCCCTGCATCCGGAATATGCTTATGCTGCTGTGGAAATCCATTCCAATCAAGTCCTGATCGTGGCCCGGGACCTTGTGGAGAGCAGCCTGAAGGCTTTTGGGATTGATGCATATACCATCCTTTGCGAGCTTAACGCCGGGGCCTTGGAAGGGAAACACTGCCGCCATCCGCTGTATTCCAGAAATTCTCTCCTGGTGCTGGGACGCCATGTCACGCTGGATGCCGGCACTGGCTGTGTTCATACCGCCCCTGGCCACGGCCGCGAAGATTATGAAACCGCCCTTGAATACGGACTTGAGCCCTATTCTCCCGTGGATGACAACGGCCGTTTTACCGATGAGGTCGAACTGTTCAGCGGCCAATTTGTATTTGATGCCAATGGCCGCATCATCGAAAAATTAAAAGACAACCAGGCCTTGATTACCCAGGAGACCATTCAGCATTCCTATCCCCATTGTTGGCGCTGCAAAAAGCCGGTGATTTTCCGGGCCACGCCCCAATGGTTTATTTCCATGGAGGAAAACGACTTGCGTAGGAATTCCCTGGATCAGATCGAACAAGTTCGCTGGATTCCCGCCTGGGGCCGGGAACGCATTCACGGCATGATTGCCAACCGCCCGGATTGGTGTGTCTCACGGCAACGTTCCTGGGGCGTGCCCATCACTGTCTTTTATTGCAGTAAGTGCGACAGTCTGCTGATGAACCAGCGCATCGCCGACAAGGTTTATGCGCTTTTTGATGAACTTGGCGCGGATGTCTGGTTTGAAAAGGATGCCGCTGCTTTTATCAGTGAAAATGAAACCTGTCCCAAATGCGGCAATGATTCCTTTGTCAAGGAAACCGATATCCTGGATGTCTGGTTTGATTCCGGTGTCAGTCATGCGGCCGTATTGGAAGAACGATCTCAATTGGCCTGGCCGGCGGATTTATATCTGGAAGGGAGCGATCAGCATCGGGGTTGGTTCCACAGCTCTTTGCTCACGGCTGTGGGAACCAGACAACAGGCGCCTTATAAAGCCGTACTGACCCATGGTTTTGTGGTGGACGCGGCCGGCAAAAAAATGTCCAAGTCCATCGGCAACGTGATCGCACCGGACGAGGTCATCAAAAAGTACGGGGCAGAAATACTGCGGCTGTGGGTGTCGGCCTCCGACTATCGCGATGATGTACGCATTTCCGATGAAATCCTCAAACAACTGAGTGATGCTTATCGCAGAATTCGCAATACTTGCCGATTCATGCTCGGCAATCTTGCGGATTTCAATCCGGATACTGATGTCGTGGCGATCCAGGCCATGCCGGATATCGATCGCTATGCACTGCACCGTTTGGGAGACTTGATTGCCAAAGCCCATCGCGCCTATGACAGCTTTGAATTTCACTTGATCCATCACGCCCTGCACAATTTTTGCGCCGTGGATCTGTCCGCCTTTTATCTGGATATTCTCAAGGACCGTTTATACACATCGCCGCCGCGGTCCGCTGCCCGCCGCAGCGCCCAGACAGCCATGTTTTTCTTGTTGGAGGCCCTTGCCAAGATGATGGCGCCCATTCTGCCTTTTACGGCTGAGGAGATTTGGCAGCATATGCCGAATCAGACAGGCAAGGCTGACAGCATTCACCTCACTGAGTTACCGAAAATAAAAACCGAATGGCGGGATGAGATGCTTGCCCGGAAATGGGATCAATTGTTGGCCGTTCGTGGGGAAGTAACCAAGGCCCTTGAGGAGGCACGCGTCAAGAAACTCATCGGTCATCCCTTGGATGCGGCGGTTGCCATCCGGGCCGAAGGTGAGCTCCAAGGGCTGTTGGAAGAATATAAAGAGGAAATAAGAAGTGTTTTCATTGTTTCCAAGGCGACGGTTGAATCCGGCGGACTGTCGCAGGGTGCCTTTCATAGCAATGATATCAAGGGGCTTTCCTTTCTGGTGAGCCGTGCGCCGGGTGAAAAATGTGAGCGCTGTTGGGTTTACGACAGCGCCACTGGAACCAGCGCGGAATATCCCAATACTTGTCCCCGTTGCCAGGCAGCTTTGCGTGAACTGGAAAAGAATGGTTGAACCCGGAAAGAACCGAACAAATTGATATGAGAATAACTGTGAAATATAAAAAATTGATTCTCGTTACCGGCTTGGTGGTGGGGCTGGACCAGATTACCAAGGTCCTGATTGCGAATTTCATGAAGCTGTATCAAACCGTTTCAATCATCCCAGGCTTTTTCAATATCACTTACATTCATAATCCCGGCGGCGCATTCGGGTTCATGGCCGGCCAGAGTCCCACTGTGCGTGCCGTGCTTTTCATCGCTGTTTCCCTGTTGGCTGTAGGCTTTATTTTATATTTTTATCATAACACACCGGACAGCCATCCCATATTGGCCATTGGATTTGCCCTGATTTTCAGCGGCGCCATCGGCAATTTGATCGATCGGATCCGAATGGGCACTGTGATTGATTTTTTGGATGTCTATATTCGGCATTTGCACTGGCCGGCCTTTAATGTGGCCGACAGCGCCATTTCCATCGGCATGACCATTTTTGTATTCCATTTGCTGTTTAAAAAAATGCCTGTCTAAAGGTGGTGCATGTACCCAATTCTGGTAAAAGTCGGTCCTTTCACGTTATATACTTATGGATTAATGATCGCCATCGGCATTTTGGTGGCGGTTATGATCGCCCGCCTGGAGGCCCGCCGCAAATCCATGAATCCGGATAAAATCGCTGATCTGGCTTTTTACTTGGTAATTGCCGGTGTAATCGGCGCGCGACTGTTTTATGTTGCCACCAATCTGAACCTTTTTCTGAATGACCCGTTGGAAATTCTGCGCATTTGGAATGGCGGCCTGGTATTCTACGGCGCTTTTCTGACTGCCTTGATTGTCTGTCTGGTTTATTTGAAAAAGAATCGCATGGCCATCTGGAAAACCACAGACATTTTTGCCCCGGCCGTGGCCATCGCCCACGTTTTCGGACGACTGGGCTGTCTTTTCGCTGGTTGCTGCTATGGGAAAATCTGTGATTTGCCCTGGGCGATCACCTTTACCAATCCCAATACCCTGGCCCAACCCAGGGGGGTCGGACTGCATCCGACCCAACTTTACGATTCGGCAAATAATTTGATAATTTTCGGCATTTTATGGATGTTGCGCCGCCGGACAAAATTCGACGGCCAGCTTTTCTGGATCTATATGCTGCTGTATGGAGTCAATCGCTCGATCATTGAAAATTTTAGGGGTGACTTCAGAGGGGGCCGCCTATGGGAGCTTTTTTCCATTTCCCAGGTTATCGGCTGCTCCATGGCGGTGCTGGCTGTAGTTATGCTGTATTTGCTCAGTCGTCGCAATACCGCCGGGCATTTGACCCATGACTGAAATCAATTACAAAGATTTTCAGGATTATCTTTCGACATTGAAACCGGCTGATCTGCCGGCGGTATTCCTTTTTCATGGTGAGGAATATATCCATAAGTCCGCCTTGGCCGGTCTGATGGATCGTATCTGCCCTGAAGCGGCCCGGGCTTTTAATGTTGAAGTCATGGATGCCGGCACTGCCAGCATTTCCGCGGTTCTTGAAAGCGTTTCCACTTATCCCTTCCTGTCCGGTCAAAAAATTATTGTTTTTACTGATGCCAAAGTTTTCTATTCCGGCCAGGATAAGCTGAAATTGCTTGAAAACGCCAAGGCGGCCTTTGACCAGCAAGACATGACCAAGGCTGCCAAGGCTTTATTAAAATGTCTTGTATTTCAGAATTTAACCCTGGAAGAAGCCAATCCTGAAAATATCAGCGCGGCCCTGCAAACCGAAGCCGGAAGCATAGGCGATGACACCTGGGTGCTTGAAACCATTGAGTTTGCCCGCCAGGCAAGACTTACCACTCCCGCGGCCCAGGATGAAGCCGCGCTATTGGAAAGCGCTGTTGAAAAGGGATTTCCCAAAGGCAATTGCTTGATCATCACCACGGATCTGGTGGATAAAAGAAAACGATTGTATCAGACCATCAAAAGCCATGGTATCATTATCGACTGCTCCATGCCCAAGGGAAATCGTCAGGCAGATCGCCAGGCCCAGGAGGCCTTGTTGCAGGAAACCGCCAAACACCTTCTATCCGGGACTGGGAAAAAAATTGAACCGTCCGCCTATCATCTTCTAATGGAAATGACCGGAGTCGACTTGCGTGTTTTTGCCGGCAATATTGAAAAGCTGATCAGCTATGCGGGTGAGCGCAATTCAATTACTGAAGCGGATGTGCGAACGGTTCTCAGTCGCACCAAACAAGATCCCATTTTTGAATTGACCGGCGCTGTTGGCGATCGTCAGCTTGGAAAGGCAATGGTGTATCTGGATTCTTTGCTGTCGGCCGGCTTTCATCCATTACAGATTCTTTCCGCCCTGATCAAACAGGTCAGAAAACTTGTAGTCATCAAAGATTTTTCCGTCAAAAACCTGGGTAATAGCGGGCTGTCAGGAATGTCGCTGCAACAATTCAAGACCAATATACTGCCGTTGTTGTCACGCTTTGATGCTGAGCTGGTTGAAACCTTGGCAGCCTGGGAAGAAGACCTGGCTGCGGCCAAATTAAAATCATCAAAGCGATCTTCCAAAAAGCCGGAAACGGATATACTAATCAGCGCAAATCCCAACAATCCGTATCCCACCTATCTCTTGTTGCGCAAGTCTGAAGGATTTGCCATGGCGGAACTGTTGAATGCATTACAGGCCCTGCAGCAGGCCGATACCCAACTCAAATCCACCGGACAATCTCCAAGATTAATATTGGAAAACGCCCTTTTCAACATCATTGGAACCCAGGACAAGCAAAAGGCGATTTAAATGAAAGGCTTTTTTCGAAACCAGGAAGAAAAATTGGCATTGAAGCTTCTGCAATGGAAATACCAGCGTGCCGGCATCCGGATTGAGGATCAAGTTGTTTTGCAAAAACAGGCTGAGCGCATTGTTGATGACGCCCATCGCATCGGCCGTGAGAGAGGTCAAAATGTATTGGAGATAATCAAAGACCTGGTGGAAGAAATCAAAAAAAAAGGGTAGGGGGCCGTCAAAGGAAAACCGCATTCAATCTAACCACGTGGATGAAATTTGTCGTGGATGGTCCGCAAATGATCCTGGGCAACGTGGGTATAGATCTGGGTGGTGGAAATATCCGCATGGCCCAGCATGAGTTGAACCGAGCGCAGATCCGCACCGCCTTCTAATAAATGACTGGCAAATGAATGCCGCAATAAATGCGGTTTGATTTCCTTTTCAATTCCGGCCAGCACGGCATATTTTTTCAGCAGTTTCCAAAAACCCTGACGTGTCATGGGCTTGCCGGCCCAGGCAATAAAAAGATATGGACTGGTGGTTTTTTTTAGTAAGGAGGGTCTGGCCTGTTGAATGTATTTTTTCGTTTTTTCCTGGGCATAACTGCCGATGGGTACAACACGTTCCTTATTGCCTTTACCGAAAACACGCACAAAACCGGCTTCAAGATGAATATCCTGAAGTTTCATATTGATTAGTTCCGATACGCGCAGACCGGCCGCATAGAGCAGTTCGATCATGGCCGCATCCCGTATCCCGCGCGGTTTATTTGAGTCAGGGATCTGCAGGAGACGACTGATATCTTCAATTGAGAGAACTTCCGGAAGTTTCAATCCGGTTTTGGGAAGATCGATGATGGCGGTGGGGTCCTGGGGGATTATTTTTTCATGCAACAGGAATTTGTAAAAACCCCTCAATGAAACCAAATGTCTGGCCCGGGACTTGGCGTTCAGACCTGATTTGCGCAACTCAATCAAATATTTCAGGATAACCGCTGAATCCGTCTGCTCAATGCTGTTAAGCCCATGGTCGATTGCAAAAGCGATGAAAGCGGACAGGTCGGCGCTATAAGAAGAAATCGTATTGGCTGACAGTCCTTTTTCAATTAAAATGTAATTCAGATAGCGATCCACAAGCAAGTCAAATTCATTCATCCCCTTAATCCGCCACACATCGAAAGCCTAATATATTTGCAGTGAAATCCCTTTCAAACCTTGAGCGGGTCAGCAAAGTCGTCTCTTGCCCTGAAATCCAACTGCCTCCTCTGACGATATGATAGGTGGTTTTGCGGATTTTGGCAAATGGCGGTTTGGTCTCATCCGCAGTCCATTCAAAGATATTGCCCATGGCATCGGCAAACCCCAGTGGATTCAAACCTTCAGAAAATTGATCAACCGGTGTTGTATCGGATATGGCGCTTTTTTCATGATTGCAGCGATGGCCTTGCCACTCATCACCCCAAGGATACAGATAACCTTTTGCAGTGCGCATGACTGCTTCCCATTCTATTTCGGCTGGGAGGCGTTTGCCGGTCCAGGCGGCGAAAGCCATGGCATCGGCAAAACTGACCTGCACCACCGGATGATTTCTTTTGCGGTGAAGTGTGGTGCCCGGCCCGCCTGGTTGATACCAAAAGGCGCCTTGGGTTTTAATTTTTTTAAGGCTTGCATTCCAGCGTGATGTCATCCGACCGCTTTTGGGATCTTTGATTTTACAGAAACGGCCATAGTACACCATGCTCCAGCCGCGTTTTTCCGCTGTTGTTTGATACCCGGTTTTTTCGATGAATACTTCAAATAAGGCATTGGTAACCGGAAATTTTCCCATATAAAGAGCAGGTAGGTGAACATCTTGCAACGGTAATTCGTTCTGGAGCGCTGCAGCTCTGCCGACAATGTATTTCCCAGCCGGCACCTGAATGTACTGATTATAATATCGCTCCATAGCGCCCAAAGCACCGTCAAATTGCTCTGAAAGAAGGTTGGGATCCGGCTTTTTGATTGTATCGGTGTTGTCCAGGGGCAGCCCGACAGGCTCTTGGATTTGGCCTTCATCGACTTCCTGGATCTGGTCTTCGTCTACGGTTTCAAGATCGTCAATGACATCCTGGACTTCTTGTATTTCAGCTTCCTCAATTTGATCACCTTCGACGGTTTCCAGATCTTCCTCGTCGGCTTCCTGGATCTGTTCTTCGTCTACGGTTTCGAGATCGTCAACGGCATCCTCTACTTCTGCTAATTCGGTCTCGGCAGTTTCCTCAGTCTGATCATCCTCATGGGTTTCCAAGTCTTCATCTTCGATTTCCTGAATTTGATCTTCATCGACAGTTTCAAGGTTGTCA
>DYJD01000011.1:15372-208587 GCA_020723325.1 Desulfosudis oleivorans
CTTCTGCTAATTCAGTCTCGGCGGTTTCCTCAGTCTGATCAGTCTCAATGGTTTCCAGGTCTTCATCTTCGATTTCCTGAATTTGATCTTCATCGACAGTTTCAAGGTTGTCAATGGTATCCTCGACTTCTGCTAATTCAGTCTCGGCGGTTTCCTCAGTCTGATCAGTCTCAATGGTTTCAAAATCTTCCTCATCGACTTCCTGGATCTGGTCCTCATCCACGATTTCAAGGCTGTCAATGGTTTCCTCGACTTCTGCTAATTCAGTCTCCGCAGTTTGATCAATCTCAATAGTGGTCATATCTTCTTCATAGACTTCCTGGATTTGGTCCTCATAAACGGTTTCAAGATCGTCTATTAAATCCTGGACCTCTTCGATTTCAGATTCCTCAATCTGGTCAATATCTAAAGGAGGCACTTTATTGCTTTTTATAGTATGTTTTTCCCTTTTTTCGGTTTCAGAGCTGTAATTGCTTTCTGATTTATCAATGCCATCAGTCCCTGACTCATAATCGGGTATGTATTTGCTGTCGATGACTTTATTGGATAAGCTTTTTACCAAATCAAAAATTTTTTTAAGCTCATCCTGAGACTCTTTTTCAGGTTTTTTATCAAGATCAGGCAGTATATTGTTCAGCAGACTCAGCACTTCGGAAATTTTTTTTAATGTTGAGCCCTCTCCGGAATGAATAACATCCGCAAAGGAGGAGAGCAGTTGGTTCTTGGCGCTTTCCGACATTTCAAAAACATTGGCAGAAGAAATGGTAATCCCCTCTTTATTCTTACCCTCCTGGTACAAGCGCTTGAGATCGGCGTTGACGGTGGAACGGATGCTGTTGAAATTTTTTCGTTTGGATTTGATAATCTCCATATCGTCGCCAATATCCCAGATGGTTTTAATCAGGATATCTGAATCAATATGTCTGAGATTCTCAACAGCATCCGGTCTGTTATAGAATCGCCGAATGGCCTGAATGCATTTGTATTTTGGGGCCTGGGTATTGCGATAATTCAGTTGTGAGATGGCGAGGTCGATTCCGGCAATGGTAATGGAAGACGTCAATAGGCCTCCTCAAATATCAGATGCAAAGGAAGAGGGTTATAATAATGTAAAATTATATCGTATAAATATTCGGTATTCAAGCACTCCCTGCGCACAAGCAACTTTTCAATTGTGTATTTTTATGATAGATTCGCAACATGTCCAACATGTCGAAAATCATATGCATTGCCAATCAAATAGCAGATACTGGGAAAACCGCTACAGCCGTAAGTTTGGCAGCCTCTTTTGCCTTAATGGAGAAGTCCACGCTTCTCATTGATTGTGATCCACAGGCGGCAGCAACCCGCTGGCTAGGGCTTGATGAAAAAAAATTAGACCTATCTCTGTATCATGCTTTTATAGGTCGAGCTTCATTCGCTGATATAATAGTGAGCCACCAAATTCCATGCTTGAGTATTCTGCCCTCTCAAATCGGTCTATTTCAGGTGGAACATCAATTGGCTGTAAAACCCGGCAAAGAGATGATCCTGCGAAAACAAGTACAAAAAATTTCCTCATCTTACGATTATATAATTATTGATTCCCCCCCGACTTTGGGTTTTTTTACAGTCTGCGCCATGGCCTCTGCCGATTTTATGATGATCCCGGTCCGTTATGGGCTTAATGAGACAAGCGCTTTGAACCATCTGCTTGAAGTTGCCGACATGGTTCGCAATGAGCTTAATCCAGATTTAAAAACAATCGGGAGAATTCTAACTTTTTATGGCGGCCTTACGCATTCTGAACAATGCTTTCCGGTGAACATAGGAAAGGGAAATACAGGCAAACTGTTTTCAACCACAATCCCCAACGACAGGATTTTTCAAGAGGCTTTTAATAATGGCCGACCGATTCAACTCCATGACATCATGGCACGCGGGACACAATCCTATCTGGATCTCGCAGTGGAATTTATCGGCTTAATGGGTGATAACTGATATTGTTGCAGCAGTACCGAATAATCGACCAGCAAATAAGGGGAGCCACCGTGAAAATTACAAATTCCGAGGTAATAAGGACTGGTGAAAAAGAGTTGATCGATGCAATCACCGGTGATCTTGATTGGCAAGCCATTGAACAACTATTTCGCGAAAAATATCATCTTGGGCTTCAGGACGAAGTTGAGTACAAAAAGGGCGACATGGTTGTGCACAACAATCAGATCGCTTATAAACTAGATTTTGAAGTCAAGGTCACCCTTTCAGTTTTGTTTGACAGAAGAGGTGAATGTCTTGAAGTAACCGCCCTTGATCGTCATGCTGACATGGATGCGGAAACACAAAGCCGTGAGAGTGATCTTGATATAATTGTTCCAGATGAACCTGCTAATGAAAATGTGTCTCAAATGGCTTCTCAAATAGCCGAGATGATGACTGAGATAAATAAGGACTGATAAATGGAACCAACGGAAAATGTTGAAACACCCAATGTTCGGGCTCAGTTCGATGAAATTTTGGTAAAACATATTCGTCGGTTGCTGGAAGTCGAAAGCATCGCCACCTCCTTATCCTTTAACCTTTCATCCATCACTTGTCTATTGTTCTTAGTGGAGCGTGAAAATGAGATCAAAAATTTTCCAGCCGCTCCACCGAAAAGATATGTTCGTGAAACCTTATTGGATGATTTATCCGACATCGGTCTTGAAATTGATGATGACCTGATGGTTTCCTTTCAGGCTTTGACCCAGTATGGCTATATTGCTATTCAGGATGATGAGCATTTTCATCCTCAGATTTCAGCCTATGCTCTGGTGGGTTTTTTAGATAATCTTTTTCCAGGCATGACTGGTTTAAACCTGGTCGGTTTTATTTTGCAGATGATAAAAGAGGTAACGACCAATCGAAAAGAACTAAAAGATGCTCTTGAACAGTTTGATCAAACCCTATTTACCCAAGGGATTACTCTTTCAAGACAAAAATTAAAACAAGATGAAAAGGAAGCCCTCAAAGAATGTGTGAATAAAACCGCTAAGCCATATGAATCAAAAAAAATATCAGAGGATTTAAAACTGGCTTTTGTTCAGCGTTTAACCAAACTGAGAAAGCGGGAAGATGGGGGAGGTGCCATCCCAAAAGTTTTTCAAAGCACACGACCGCGCGCTGTTCTGGAAGTGCAGGACCTATTCTCCAAACAACCTGGTGAGTCCATCAATGATTCGGCTACCTCTATTGACCAAGTAGAAATGGAGGTCGAATCAAAGACCGGTCAGCCTGAAATTCGAGTTGAAAAAGAAGCAGAGCAGATCGCTGCTGAAAAATTGGCCATGGAGATTGAAAAAAAAGCAGCCGAACTGGCAGCCCGTGAGTCCGAAATTAAAGCGGCCGAGATAGCCACACGCGAAGCGGAAATCAAGCGTATGGAGGCGGAGATCAAAGCGCGCGAAATGGAAATGAGAATGCGCGAGGCTGAACAGCAATTGATGGAAAAAAGAGCGGAATCCTTTCCAGCGGAAACAAAATTATCGGATATTGAAAAAAAAATCGAAGCTTTTCAGGAAACCATGGCCATGGGTTGCCCCCTTTGTCATTTGGGAAAAATAAAAATGGAGGAAACCGAAAAAGGCCGTAAATATTTTTCCTGTTCCAATGAAAATTGTGGATTTATCAGTTGGGGAAAGCCTTATCCTTTTTCTTGCCCTTTATGCAAGAATTCCTTTTTAATTGAATTTGTCGGCGCTGAGAATCAAATGGGTTTAAAATGCCCGCGAGCTACTTGCTCCTTTTCACAGAATCATTTGGGGCAACCACCCCAGAGTCAGCCTGATGATAAGATCGGAAAACGGCGGAAGCTGGTGCGTGTTCGAAAGAAATAGCGTGTTTTTATGCCAGCACATGCCGTTCCAGAACAAAACAAATAAAATCACCTTGAAATACCACGCCGGCCTCACTTGAGACCACCACCGCAACAATTCTTTTTTTTCCTTCGCTTTTTTCCAATTTGGCAACAGCCGTAATTCTTTCATCTGCTCGTACGGGCTTAGTGAATTTCACCTCAGCGGCACCTAGAACAACATTTGGATGATTAACGGCGATCATTGCAGCATAGTCTGCCAGACCAAAGATAAAACCGCCGTGGACAAGGCCGGTCTCATCCACACGCATTTCCTCAAATACCTTTAATTCAACCTTGCTGTATCCTTCCCTGATTTCAATGGGGCTCCCACAATATTTTTCGCTGATTTTTTGGTGAGTTAAAATATTCATGCCATTTCCTTTATTAAAGGGCTGTATTCAGAAACTGTGATTGCCTATCAGGTTTCATTTCTGATGGCAACATTTTTGAATAATAGCTGAAAAAAAGGGAATAACGGATTCTTCTTGCTTTGAGCGGGTGCCTGCTTTATAAGAAATGACCATGTGGTCATTTTCTGAAAAGATGATGGATTTTCCGCTTTCCGATAGTCGGCTGCAGACGATAAAAGAAAAGGTGCTGCAAGGACGAAGATTGGATCAAGATGATGGGGTGCTTCTATACCAGAGCAAAGATCTGCTCGGTAAGGGAAAACTTGCGGATTTTGTACGAAAAAAGCGGCATGGGCGCAAAGCTTTTTTTATATATAATCAGCATGTCAATTATACGAATGTGTGCACCAACCAATGCCTTTTTTGCGCCTTTTCGAAAGATAGCGGGGATGAGAATTCTTTTACTCTATCCATGGATCAAATCAGAGACAAACTCCATGAACGCATAAATGAGCCCATTCGGGAATTGCATGTGGTGGGTGGAATCAACCCGGCTCTCCCTTTTTCATATTATATGGATCTCCTTCGGACCATTAAAACTGTGCGCCCTAATGCAACCATAAAAGCCTTCACAGCCGTTGAAATTGATCATTTTGCTAGAATTTCAGGTCTTACAGTTGAGGGGGTATTCAAGGAGTTAATGGCGGCAGGCCTGGCAATGATGCCTGGTGGAGGTGCCGAAGTGATGAGCCAGAGAGTAAGGCAGACCTTATTCCCTCAAAAAATTGGGAAAGAGCGCTGGATGGAGGTGATTGAAAAGGCCCATGCCTGTGGATTGTCGACCAATGCCACCATGCTGTACGGGCATGTGGAAACCCTGGAGGAACGAGTTGCTCATCTTATCAGTCTGCGGGAGCTTCAGGATCGCAGTCACGGGTTTTCGGCTTTCATTCCTCTGGCTTTCCATTCCCAAAATACGACTCTGTCCCATTTGCCGCGTACCACCGCTTTTGATGATTTAAGCAACATTGTGGCGGCACGTTTAATGTTGGATAATTTTGACCATATTAAAGCCTATTGGGTCATGATCGGGGAAAGGTTGGCACAAATCGCACTTTCATTTGGGGCTGATGATTTGGATGGGACCATAATTGAGGAAAAAATTACGCATATGGCCGGAGCAACCTCGGCCAAGGGGATGTCACGGGAACAAATGCGCTCTTTAATTTCCGATGCGGGCTTTGATCCAATGGAGCGGGATTCTTTTTATCAAATTGTGGATGAATCGGGGCAAAATGGAGTTGGATAAAAAACTTATCCAAAAAATCACCGCAGGCAAACGTATTGATGCTGATGAAGCGCTATATTTGCTGCAGGAAGCTGAATTGCTGGATTTGGGGGCTTTGGCTCATAACAAAAGGATGCGCCTGCACCCGGAAGCAGCCGTTACATTTGTGATTGATCGAAACATTAATTATACCAATATCTGCCTATCCGGATGCGATTTCTGCGCTTTCTATCGTGAACCAAACCAGACCGAAGGTTATTTGATCACCAAAGCCGAGCTTGAAAAAAAAATCTCGGAAACATTGGCATTGGGAGGAACGCAGATCTTGCTGCAGGGTGGGCTGAATCCTGATTTGACTCTGGATGACTATTTGGATTTACTGCTTTTTATTAAAGAACGGTTTCGGATTCACATTCATGGTTTTTCACCGCCGGAGATTTTGTTCATGGCAAACCAGTCCGGGCGTTCCATCCATGAAGTGTTGTCCGAATTGATAGAGGCGGGTTTGGACTCGATTCCAGGCGGAGGGGCAGAGATTCTCGTGGATGAAATCCGTTCTAAAATTTCACCCAATAAGTTCAGAGCAGATGAATGGTTACAAGTAATGGAAGTCGCCCATGGACTGGGATTAAGAACAACCGCCACCATGATGTTCGGTCACATCGAGCAGCCGGTTCATATCATTGAGCATCTTGTAAAGATTCGAAAACTGCAAGATCAAACAGGAGGGTTCACAGCCTTTATTCCCTGGACCTTTCAGCCCAATAAAACACGGATAACTGTAAAACCCGCTTCCTCTGTCATGTATTTGCGGGTATTGGCCCTGTCCCGTCTGGTGTTGGATAATGTGCCTAATTTACAGGCCTCATGGGTAACACAAGGGGATAAGGTCGCCCAGTTGGCCCTTGCCTTTGGAGCCAATGATCTCGGCAGCACCATGATTGAAGAAAATGTCGTGGCTGCAACCGGTGTAAGCTTTACTTTACCCCAAACGGAAATGGTTCGGCTGATTCAGGATGCCGGGTACGAGGCTCGTCAAAGGGATTGTTTTTATAATATCATCAGGGTTTTAAATTGATGACCGATCAGCAATTATCTGATATCCCTTATATAGGGCGGGTCACAGGAGTATCTATTGCCGGCCCCATGGCCCATCGCGCAGGATGGGTATTGGTGGATTCAAACACTGCCCTTGAAAACGGATATAT
This sequence comes from Desulfosudis oleivorans, assembly GCA_020723325.1. Taxonomy (GTDB): domain Bacteria; phylum Desulfobacterota; class Desulfobacteria; order Desulfobacterales; family SURF-7; genus DYJD01. The sequence continues at coordinate 22,093 of DYJD01000011.1, forward strand.
CGTTATTGAAAATGAAAAAATTGCCGCCATCGGTCAAGGCAAGACGCCCAGCGACATTCAGACAATGGATCATGGCCCGGGTGTGTTGATGCCACCGCTGGTAAATGCTCACACTCATTTGGAACTATCAGCCCTACAAGGGAAAATTGACTGTGCTGGCGGATTCAGATTTTGGGTGCGGGAGCTTATCCGGCAACGGGAAGCCCTCGATTCCGGCACCATTTGCAAAGGAGCACAAGAAGGGGCTCGCATGCTGCATGAAAGTGGCTGCGGTTTGGTTGGTGAAATATCAACCCTTGGATTGAGCCGGGATATATTCAGGGAAGCACAATTCAGCGGTATCTGGTTCCAAGAATTGATTGGAAATCCCACAGAAGTGGATTCGATTGAAATATCAGAAGGATTCACCTCAGATAAAGCTTTTTCCCTGGCAGGTCATGGACCCCATACCACCGCGCCTCAACGGCTGATTCAATTAAAAGAAAGCACGCTGAATGCAAAATTACCCTTTTCCATTCATGTGGCTGAATCTGAAGATGAAATCCTTTTCATCAATACAGGCAAGGGACCCTGGGCTGATTTGCTCAAAGAGCGGAATATTAATTTCAGTGACTGGCCCATCAAAGGGAAGACTCCGGTCCAATACCTATCGGAAATCGGCTTGCTGGATGAGAAAACCCTTGCTGTTCATCTGATAACAGCCGAAAAAAATGATTTGGCCTTGCTTCAAAAGGCAAAAGTGAATGTTTGCCTTTGTTTGAGAAGCAACCAAACTCTGCATGGCAGATTGCCGGATGTGGAAAAAATGCAACAATACGCTTTGAATCTTTGTTTGGGTACGGATAGTCTTGCCAGTGTTGACAGCCTTAATATTTTTAAAGAAATGGTTTTTCTGGCTGACAAGTTTCCAGGTTTGTCGCCCAATAACATTCTGAAAATGGCAACCTACAATGGCGCTGTAGCATTGGGCCTGGCTGATCACTTTGGAACCATCGAGCCGGGCAAATCCGGTAAGTTGCTCTATATTCCTGTGCAAGCAGGCCGGGCCGAGCAATTGTATACGAAAATTGTTCATGCGGACTTTAAAAACGAGATACATTTTATTCATCAATAAGAAAAACAGGCAGCTTAAAGGATTACTTAATATAAAGCGATACTTTAATAAATGGCAATAATATATGAAATTTTTAGATAATATTTCTTCATCGATTCGAATCGGAAGAATCCGCTATTTTAATGTGGCGCCGGTGTATTACGGCTTTGACCAAGGAATGAAATGGGAAAATATTGAATGGGTGCAAGGGTCTCCAGCAGTGTTGAATCGTTTGATGGCGACTGGGGCCATTGATATCAGTCCTGTTTCTTCAGCAGCTTATGCTGAATATCAAGATCGTTGGATGTTGTTGCCGGATCTTTCCATCTCCAGTTTCGGCAAGGTCATGAGTGTTCTTTTGGTCAGCCGCCATCCCATGCACTTGTTGAGCGGCAAAAAGGTGTGTATAACGGATGAGTCCGCTTCGGCTGCTGCTTTATTGAAACTGATATTGGCCCATCATCAAGTAGAGCCTGAATACTCAATCAGTGAAATTCCCGGACCGGATGAACTCGACCCCAGTATTGCCGGATTTTTAGTCATTGGTGACAAAGCCATGAAAACCAAGTGGCATCGATATTTCCCCTTTGTTTTGGATTTGGGAGAAATATGGCGACAAATTAGCGGATTACCTTTTGTTTATGCGGTTTGGGCGATTCGCAAGCAGTTTGCAGAGGAGCGACCTGACGTTGTTTCTGAAATCCATGCTGCTTTCTTACGTTCAAAAATCCAAGGTCTTGCTTCCATTCCCGCCATCTGTAAACGTGTTTCCCAATACACCGGACTCCCAGTGGATTTATTACAGAATTATTACCGACAACTGTTATTTGATTTTGATTCAAACAAGAAACTTGGGCTTCAATTGTTTTATGATCATTTATTCAACCATGGTTTGATTCGACAGCCGGTTCAGCCATCGTTTTTTGAACCACAAGTTCCCAAGGTGATCTATGTTGAATCTTTCAAGCGAATAAAAAACAGCAGGGAGTCAGTTGATAAAAAGCGGCTTGCCCAAGGCAGGTAATAAACCCTTTTGACCGGCCATGGCCATGAGGGCGTCAACTGCCTGTTCACCTTCTTTTCCCAAATTAATTGTGAAATCGTTCACATAGAGTGAAATATGCTGTTGGATGACCTGGGGGTCAAGCTCTTGGGCATGCTTTAAAATGTAAGGCATCGCAGCATCCGGATGCTGTAAGGCATATTGAACGCTTTCAGCAATGGCATGCTCTATTCGGAGGGCTGTACTTGAATCGATTCGGCGATGAATGGCTATGCCGCCCAACGGAATCGGCAAAGAGGTGGTCTGCTCCCACCATTCACCAAGATCGATTATCTTTTCAAGTCCATATTGCTCAAATGTGAACCGTCCTTCATGAATAATCAGACCCATTTCCGCTTCTCCCCTTTGAATGCAAGGCATGATCTGATCAAAGGGCATAATTCGCACTTGCGGCTGTTTCTGAAGAAAAAGACTGAGGAGAAGAAAGGCCGTGGTCCAGAGGCCGGGGATGGCAAACACCTGACTTCCATCAGCCTTTATCTGAATGCCGGGTTTGGCAACGATCAACGGCCCGCAGCCCCTGCCCAGTGCAGCGCCGCTGCGCAAAAGGGCATATTGATCAAGCAAATGGCCCAAAGCTGCAAAGGAAAGCTTGGAAATATCATATTTACCCGAAACAGCATCCTGGTTGAGGGTTTCCACATCCTTCAGTTCTGGAAATAACAGAATGTTCTCGCATTTTATAATGTCGTGAATAAGGGCATGAAAAATAAAAGTATCGTTGGGGCAGGTTGAAAAACCGATGGACATTTTTTGGATCATTTGAATTCCCTATTGAAACCTTGCGGCAAGTTTTTCAGAATAACTCTTACTGCTTCACTGCAATTGGCGCAAGCCAAGGGGATATTCCATTGACTGAGTTCCCGCTTGCCGACCATGTTGCTGGCTGAGCGTATTTCAATCAAGGGAATTTCATAATATAAGGAAAGATGGCTTGCGGCCGCGCCCTCCATAGATTCCATGCAGGCTTGGTAATGGGTAGACAATTGTTGGGCGCGTTTGTCCGAAGCTGTAATTGTACTGACGGTAATAAATGGTCCGATCTTGATTTTAATGTTCCGGGTTGAAAAATATTGGTTCAGGATGGTGAAGGCCGCATTTGTCAGATTCGAATGAAACGGATATCTGTTCCTGATGGCTATTTTTTGTTTTTGTAAAATCGGAAAGGGCAGGGGGGGAAGCATTTCTCCTTCCGACTCAGCTTCGATACCAAGCTGAACATCGATTTCTTCGCTGGCAATGCCGATATCTCCCACGCTTAAATTGCTATCTCTGAAAGCACCGGCAATACCGGTCTGAATCATAAGCCCAGGACGTTTCTTTTCAATGCAGGCAGTTACAGCTTGAATGGTATTGGCTATACCAGGACCGGTGCTGAGGATCATGACTTTACTGTTATACAGGGTGCCTGTGGTCACATTCCGGCCACCGATAACAAGGTGCTGTTGGTTATCAACACTAGGATACAGGGAGTTAACTTCCTCAGACACTGCTGAAAAAATTAAAATATGCTCTGGGATCATGGGAATGGCTGGATTTCTATATTTGAAGTTTTTACAGCAGTCTTTGTGTTGGGAGTATGGTCAAGACCAATACCGCTCCGAAGAATTTCCATCAATTCTTTGATCCATACTTTAACGATTTGATCATCAGCCTGATGAATGCCGAGTCCGGCATCCAGATATTGGATGGTATGGGTTTGCAGAAAGCGGTCCATAATAGCATCAATGATAAAACAGGCTTTTTCAATATTTAGGTCATCGCGAAGTTCCCCTTTTTTCCAGGCTGTGGTCAACAATGAACGGATATATTCATAGCTGTATTTGCGCAAGGATATTAAAATTTCACTTCTGAAGGGTATATTTGATCCAAATAAAACATGGAGATAAAGCTGGTAAATTTTAGGATGTTCTTTTAAAAAGGAAACACCCACCAGCAAGCTTTTTTCCAAACGAGAGAAGAGGTCATCATCTTGGGTTTGATCGCGAATCGTTCGCAATTTGTTTTTTACCAGTTGGGTGGATTTATCAAAGATGAAAAAGAACAATCCCTTTTTATCACCAAAGTATTGAAAAATAGATCCCTTGGCAATGCCCAGTTGATCCACAAGGGCATTTATGCTGGCTCCGGCATAACCTTTTTCACTGAATTCAGCTATGGCAGCCCTTGTAATACGTTCTTGCTTTGCTTTTGATAAATTTTGAAATGTTTTATTTGTCATCAGAAGTTAGACCTGAACATTCATTCACCTGAATTTAAGTAGCATGAAGTTGCCGAAAGCACCAGAAGAAAAACCTCTTGAATTAGATAATTATCATTGATATGAATTTTACATTCACAATCGGCTGCTGGAGTGGACCAGCATATCATCCTTTTTCGCCATTTTAAGGGTATATTAATAAATATAGCTGTTTTTGTAATGATCAAACTTGAGGAATTCGAATGGAATCCGCTTTTCAGAAAAACATCCTTTGCATCGGCGCAGGATATGTTGGGGGGCCAACCATGGCAATGATTGCTTATAAATGCCCCCAATACAGAGTCAATGTTGTGGATATTAATCCCATCCGCATTCAAGAATGGAATTCCAGCGAGCTTCCAATTTTTGAACCTGGCCTGGATGAAATCGTTGCAGAAGTCCGTGGAAAAAATCTTTTTTTCACTACGGATATTGATAAAGGGATTCACGACGCAGATATAATTTTTGTCAGTGTTAATACTCCCACCAAAACATTTGGAGTAGGTGCCGGCATGGCAGCCGACCTGCAATATTGGGAAAAAACAGCCCGACAGATATTACGCTGTTCTGAATCATCAAAAATTATTGTTGAAAAAAGTACTTTGCCTGTAAAAACCGCTTTGGCCATGGAACGTATTTTAAAATCCGATAACAGCCACATTCATTTTGAAGTGCTTTCCAATCCGGAGTTTCTTGCCGAAGGCACAGCGATTCAGGACCTGGAAAACCCGGATCGGGTCTTAATCGGATGTTCCCAAACCGAGAGCGGATTCAAGGCCATGGAACAAATAGTTGAAATTTATGCAAATTGGATTCCAAAGGAACGGATACTCACTTCCAATATTTGGAGCAGCGAGCTTTCTAAACTTGTTGCCAATGCCTTTCTAGCCCAACGCATTTCTTCCATCAACGCCATTTCTGAGCTTTGTGAGAAAACAGAAGCGGATGTGAAAGAAGTGGCGCGTGCCATTGGTATGGATACGCGCATCGGCAACAAGTTTTTAAATGCCAGTGTCGGTTTTGGCGGGTCCTGTTTTCAAAAGGATATTCTTAATTTGGTTTATCTCTGCCGCAGTTATGGCTTGAATATCGTGGCTGATTACTGGGAAAGTGTCGTGAGTATCAATAATCACCAGAAAGAAAGGTTTGTATTGAATATGTTAAAAGCCATGTTCAATACTTTGGCAGGGAAAAAGATTTGTTTGTTTGGATTTGCCTTCAAAGCCGACACTGGAGATACCCGGGAAACACCGGCCAGGTATGTCGCCCAAAAATTACTGGAAGAAAATGCTGAGCTGGTTATTTCCGATCCCCAGGCCCTTCAAAATGCCCAAAAAGATATGCATGGGGTTACAGGCAAGATTCACTATATTAAGGATCCCTACGCGGCTGCCCAAGGTTGTCATGCCATTGCCATTATCACGGAATGGGATCTTTACCGACATTTGGATTACAAAAAGATTTTCAGCAGCATGAACAAGCCGGCCTTTATCTTTGACGGACGCAATATTGTTGATCACAATATTTTATTTGATATCGGATTCAATGTTTATCCCATTGGCAAGCCAGCTTTGACGCATTTTTAAATATCAATTTCACTGAACATTTTTTAAAAAGGAGAAAAATCTTGGCAAGAAAAGCATTGATAACCGGAATTACGGGACAAGACGGTGCGTATTTGGCGGAGTTTCTGCTCGCCAAAGGCTATGAAGTCCATGGCATCAAGCGCCGTTCTTCACTTTTCAATACCCAGCGCATTGATCACCTATACGAGGACCCTCATGTTGAAAAGCGGCATCTTTCCCTCTACTATGGTGACCTGACGGATGCCACCAATATTATCCGGATCATTCAGACGGTTCAGCCGGATGAGATATATAATTTGGCAGCCCAGAGTCATGTTAAGGTTTCTTTTGAAGCACCCGAATATACAGCCAATACCGACGCCCTTGGAACCTTGCGGATATTGGAAGCGATTCGCATGCTGGACTTGGTTAAAAAAATCAAATTTTATCAAGCTTCCACTTCGGAATTGTTCGGGAAAGTTCAGGCTGTTCCACAAAATGAAAATACTCCCTTTTATCCGCGTTCGCCCTATGCTTGCGCCAAATTATACAGCTATTGGTGCACCATTAATTACCGGGAAGCCTATGACATGTTCGCCTGCAACGGTATTTTATTTAATCACGAATCTCCCATCCGCGGAGAAACTTTTGTAACCCGGAAGATCACCCGGGCAGCAGCCCGAATCGCCCTTGGATTGGAAGAGGCCTTGTACCTCGGCAACGTGGATGCACTTAGAGATTGGGGCCATGCCAAGGATTTTATCAAAGCGCAATGGCTGATCCTTCAACAGGACCAAGCGGATGATTATGTCATTGCCACCGGAGAACAGCATTCGGTAAGAGAGTTTTGTACACTGGCTTTTAAGGCTTTGGGTATCGAACTGGAATGGCAGGGTAAGGGCATTGACGAAAAGGGTATCATTGCGGAAGTCGCCCCTACTGACTTGCTTCAAAAACATGATCGTGGAAAGAACAGTCAGAGTCTTCAAAAGGGCCGCGTCTTGATATCAGTGGATCCTCGCTATTTCAGACCCACCGAGGTTGAAACTTTGCTCGGTGATCCGACAAAGGCCAAACAAAAGCTTGGATGGACGCCGGAAATCACCTTTGAAGAAATGATACTCGAGATGGTTAGCCATGATTTGACCGAGGCCTCCCGTGAAGATGTTTGCCGCAGAAAAGGATTTTTGATTCCGAGTAGCTTTGAAGCCAATATGTGATGATTTGTAAAAAGATAGGAAGCGATGAATAAAAACGCCAAAATCTATATCGCCGGTCATAATGGACTTGTCGGAAGCGCAATATACCGGATGCTAGCTGCGCAAGGATACACCAATCTATTGATTCGCGATCACCATGAACTGGATTTGACCCGACAGACAGAGGTGGAGTCCTTTTTCCAAAAAGAACAACCTGAATATGTGTTTTTAGCAGCAGCCAAAGTCGGCGGAATTTGGGCCAATAATACTTATCCAGCAGACTTTATTTACATCAATCTGGCAATTCAAACCAATGTGGTTCACAGTGCCTGGAAATCCCACGCAAAGCGGCTTCTTTTTCTGGGCTCATCCTGTATCTATCCCAGGGATTGCGCCCAGCCCCTGCGAGAGGAATATCTGTTGACCGGCGCTCTTGAACAGACCAATGAGCCATATGCAATTGCGAAAATTGCCGGTATTAAGATGTGTCAATCCTATAACCGGCAATACGGCACCCGGTATCTGGCGGCAATGCCGACCAATCTTTTCGGACCCAATGACAATTTCCACCCAGAGAATAGCCATGTTCTGCCGGCCTTGATCCGGAAATTTCATGAAGCCAAAACCCTTGGCAGAGATTTTGTTGAGATATGGGGAACAGGAACGCCCCGGCGAGAATTTCTTTTTGTGGAAGATCTTGCTGCTGCCTGTTTCTTTTTAATGAATCTGGACGATGAAGCCTATGGGGGCCTAACCGGAACAGCCGCGATACCGCTTATCAATATCGGATTCGGTAAGGATATCTCTGTCCGGGAATTGGCGGAAATGATTAAGTTCATTATCGGCTATGATGGGGAGATACGCTATGATACCGCCAAACCAGATGGGACTCCGCAAAAACTGCTGGATGTATCGCGGATTAATACTATAGGATGGAGGCCCCAAATTTCGCTGCGTACCGGTATTGAATTGACATATGCATGGTGTCTTAAAAATCATGTCTTTGGATGAAGTCGTCTAAATTTAAGCATTGTTAAACTTGGTATGACAAGGGAAGCCTTTTTAAATCACCTATTGTTCGGTATATGTTTGTTTGTCTTTGCCTGTTGCATTTGTCTGGTCATTATCAAGCGTGTTCGGATCATGGATATTCCCAATGAGCGCTCTTCCCATAATAGACCGATCCCTAAATCAGGTGGTATCGTAATTGTTTTGACTTTTGTAATCGGCGTTATAACCATATATCTTTTTGGAGATGCCACCCTGATAAAAACCAAATATTTTTTTGGTTTTCTCCTGTCTTCGCTTTTTATCGCCATGATTTCTCTTTATGACGATATCAGCGGAAGGCCTTTTCATTTTAAATTAATCGGCCAAATCGCGGCCATATTGCTGGTTTTGAATTTCGGTATCGTTCTGCGGGAAATCTCCATTCCAAATATCGGGCGCCTGCATCTCGGCAGCATCGGTTGGGTACTGACCTTTTTATGGATGTTGGGATTCACCAATGCCTATAATTTTATGGATGGTCTGAATGGAATGGCTGCTGGGTCGGCAGCCATTGCAGCTTTTTTTTTCTGTCTGATCAGTTTTCAGCAAGGCAGTACTTTCGTATATATCATTTGTTATGCCCTGATTTCAGGTACGCTTGGATTTCTTGTTTTCAATTTTCCCAAGTCTAAGCTTTTTATGGGGGATGTGGGCAGCGCCTTTTTGGGTTTTGTGTTTGCCAACCTGGCTGTCATCGCAGCATTGTATGACCATTCACATACATCTTTTTTTGTGCTGCCTTTATTGTTTTTTAACTTTATCTTCGATACTTCTTTCACATTTATAAGGAGGTTGCTGCGACGGGAAAATGTCTTCGCAGCCCATCGTTCGCATCTTTATCAATTGTTTAATCAACTGGGGCCAGGCCATACTTTGGTCAGCGGATTTCATTTTGTTGTGTGCATTTTGCAAGGGCTGGGCGCTGTTTACATGGTTACAATCACAGGCGATCAACGGATCTTGGTTTTCATTCCCTATCTTCTTTTCCAGGCAATTTATGCCGGCATTATCATTCGTAAATCCCAGAAATCAGGTATTATTTAGAACAGGACCGGTCCAAGGACCAGACCGGCAGCGAGGACATGAGATTGAACACTATAAATAACAATTTTATACCGGATTTATCAGTTGACATCGCTGGGATGCATCTGAAAAACCCCATTATGACCGCTTCCGGCACCTTCGGATACGGCGAGGAGTTCAAAGATGTGGTGGATCTGAATTTATTGGGGGCCATTATCGTCAAGGGACTATCCCTTGCCCCTGCTCCAGGAAATAAGCCGCCCCGCATCGTGGAAACAGCATGTGGTATGCTGAATGCCATCGGGCTTGAGAATGTCGGTATTGAAGCTTTTGTTAGGGATAAGCTGCCTTTTCTGAAAAAGCTGTCAACTCCTATGGTGGCCAATATTTATGGAAAAACCATTGATGAATATGTCGGCCTGGCAGCGCGTATCGATGATGTAGATGGTATCAGCGCCATTGAGGTCAATATTTCCTGCCCTAATGTAAAAGCCGGAGGAGTCGCCTTTGGAGTGGATCCGCGATCTGTTTATCAGGTAGTATCTGCTGTTAGAAAGGCAAGTCAAAAGCCGTTGATCATAAAGCTTTCACCCAATGTGAGTGACATCGCCACAATTGCCCAAAGGGCCGAAGAAGGCGGGGCCGACGCCTTATCTCTTATCAATACCATTACCGGCATGGCCATTGACATTCACACCCGCAAGCCAAAGCTGGCCAATATTACCGGGGGACTGTCCGGCCCGGCGATAAAACCCATAGCGCTTCGCATGGTATGGCAGGCAGTCAATGCAGTTAAAATTCCGGTGATCGGTATCGGTGGGATTGTGAGTGCTGAGGACGCTTTGGAATTTTTTATCGCCGGTGCCTCAGCAGTACAAATAGGGACAGCCAATTTCATGAATCCATCTGCCACTATTGAAATTCTGGAAGGGCTTACCCGTTATTTGAAATCTAATAACATGGCAACATTGCGGAATCTATATGGTACGCTGGTTCTTTGAACTAGTAAATAAAAAGCGCCCTGTTCAGTTCAGGGCGCTTTTTAGAGAAAATTATATTTATTGAACGCTTTTAAGCAACCGATCCTTCCAATCTATAAAATATTTGCTGTCTGTCTTTACATTGTTTTGGAGAATTGCTTTAGCCTCTTTCTTGTTTTCATCTCCTCCCAACTCGATGAGTAGTTCTGCCAAAAAGATCGGTCCTTCAGCAACCTGTCCAAAAAATTCCGTTTTTTGATATTCACGGTAGTATTTCAATGATAATTCTTTGTCGTTTAAAGGCCAGGGCAGTACGGCCCAAAATCGGCCTAAGCTTAGAATGCTTCCTGCTTTTTCGTGGGCTTTATTCATGGAATATGTTTTTTCAAAGCTTTCTTGGGTTTTATCCTTCAGGCCTTCCTTTAAAGCCGTAAGAATACTGACTCCGTCTGAGTAAATCCCCACATTCAGTCCATACCAGTAATAGCCATCCGGTTTGTTCGGTTGTAATTCGATTGCTTTTTGGGCATAGTTCATACCCTCTTTGCCGTACTTAGCGCAAATGTCTTTCCAGTCGGCGGCACTGGCTCGTTTTGAAAGTTCGGCATACCAGCGCAAGGCTCGCGCATATCGCCAATTGGCTTCAAAATCATTCGGATTTTCGGCCACCGCCTTTTTGCAAATATCTATGGATTTTTGATAGTTTTGAATGGTCACTTCATCATTCAACGCGTCGAGGGCAGCGTAATCCGCTGCCGGTGAGGCAATAGGCATGAGCATAATTAGAGTTAATGTTATCATCCATACGGATACACGCTTGTGCATAAGAATCCTCCTCGTCCGCTTTCGCGTAAAAAATAAAATTGTTTTTGATAAAAAATGAAAAGTCCAAACGATGTTGTAAAAACGGAACGATGTTAGAAAAAACAAGAATGTTTTGTCAAGGAAAAAGAATCTGGAATTTGTGCATTTGAAACTTTTTTTCGAAAACGAAAACGAAAATACAATTTTTTGTGAGTTATTTTTCAGGCAATTGATTATTGAATAAGATAGTTAAAAATTCATAAAAAAAAGATTATTCAACACTGGAAAAATCAAAAAAAAAATGATATGGGGTGAACACGATATATTGGGCGGAGCACTGTTTGGTAACTTAAAAGCTGTTTATCGTAATGTTATGATGACAGCGGGGTTTTGCTTTTGAAAATATACACGCCCGTTCATTGGTAATTGAGGAAGGGCATATTCCATGGGTATGTTTTTCAAGAAGTTGCTGATGAATTTATAAAAGGATATTTTCAGGCAAAGAAACAACAACTTACTATTAAGGAGAGAGGTGACCAATGATGAAAAAAATGATGATTGTCTTCATGTCTTTAATGATGGTTGCATCAATGGCGGCTGCAAAAGAGATCGGTGGGAAGAACTTACCGGATTCCATAACAGCCGGAAAAGAAACACTTGCCTTGAATGGCGGCGGGTTGCGGGTTAAATGGATGATGGACATTTATGCCGGCGGTCTGTATACTAAAACTAAAACCCAAGATGCGGCCAAATTGATTGAAGCTGATGAAGCCATGGCCATCAAGGTTCATATCATTTCCGGTTTGATGAACGATACCAAAATGGCTGATGCCCTGAAAGAAGGTTTTGAGAAATCAACCAAGGGCAACCTTGCACCGATTCAATCCCGCATTGACAAACTGATCGCCGTTATGAAGGGTGAATACAAACCGGATGATGTTTTTGATTTTATTTATGTTCCGGAAGAGGGTGTCAATGTTTACAAGAACGGCAGATTGCTCTCCACCATCAAAGGCCTTGATTTCAAAAAACCCTTATTTGGAATTTGGCTTTGCGATGAACCGGCCCAAGAGGATCTGAAACAGGCCATGCTCGGCAAGAAATAATTCAATTTTTCTGGTAAATGTAACTGCCTAGGTTCATCGAAATATCGATTTATTCCTGGGCAGTTACAATTCCAACCATTTCTATAGGACTTCCGAAGCTGTAAACGGGTGGGCCTTTAAATATTCCAAACGATTTAACCCATTGATATAGGCTTTGGCACTGGCAGTAATAATATCCGAATCAGCCCCCCTGCCGATGGCAATCAACCCGTTTTCTCCCAAGCGAACAGTTACTTCCCCTTGAGCGTCTGTGCCGCCGGTAAGGGCGGCAATGGAGAATCGCAGCAATTCGGATTGAGTTCCGGTCAGTTTGGCAATGGTATTGAAGGTGGCATCAATCGGGCCATTGCCATAAGCAGTGCTCTCAGCCGAACGTCCGTTTATGGACATTTTAACACTGGCAACCGGATGAATGGTAGTGCCGCTGCTGACATGCAAATATTCCAGGCGAAAAATATCCGCTGTCCGCAATATGCCTTCGGTCACCAATGCTTCCAAGTCTTCATCCATGACATGTTTTTTCTTGTCGGCCAATTCTTTAAATTTGGTAAAGATCAATTGCAGCTCTTCATCTGAAAGTTCGTAACCCATTTCTTTTAAATGGGATCTCAGAGCGTGCCGACCGGAATGTTTTCCAAGAATCAATTTATTGCTAGACAGGCCGATGGTTTCAGGGCGCATGATTTCATAGGTCATGGGATTTTTCAGCACGCCGTCCTGATGGATGCCGGCTTCATGGGCAAAGGCATTTGCACCGACAATGGCCTTATTCGGTTGAACCATAATGCCGGTGATCATACTCACCAGTCGACTGGTGGGATGAATCAGCGTTGTGTCCACCCTGGCTTGTACTGGGAAAAGATTCGGCCGTGTATGAATGGACATGACTACTTCTTCCATGGAAGTATTGCCGGCCCGTTCACCGATTCCGTTGACCGTCACTTCCACTTGGCGCGCTCCGGCGCAAACCGCGGCCAGCGTGTTTGCAGCAGCGAGGCCGAGATCGTTGTGACAATGCACACTTAAGATAGCCTTTTCGATATTCGGCGTATGCGCTATCACATAACGAACCAGGTTGGCAAATTCCTCCGGGATGGCATAGCCCACGGTATCCGGCAGATTGATGGTTGTTGCGCCGACCGAGATGGCGGCTGCAAAAACCTGGCACAAAAAATCACGATCACTGCGAGAGCCGTCTTCGGCTGAAAATTCAACATTTTCAGTGAATGATTTGGCATATCGAACCCCTTCCATGGCGGTCTTGATCACTTCTTCACGACTCATATTCAGTTTATATTTCATATGAATGTCCGAAGTGGCGATAAAGGTATGAATTCTCGGCTTGGCGGCATGCGCAATCGCTCTCCAGGCGCAGTCAAGATCCGACTTGGAGGTCCTTGCCAAAGCGGCAATTTCACAATTTTTCAATTTGGCTGCAATCTGCGAGACTGCTTCAAAATCCCCCTGTGAAGCAGCCGGGAAGCCTGCTTCGATAACATCAACACCTAATTTTTCCAGTTGCGTCGCCAGCCGCAACTTTTCAGCCGTATTCATGCTGGCACCGGGGGATTGTTCGCCATCCCGTAAGGTGGTGTCGAAAATGATTAATTTTTCCGTCATAATGTATGCTCCGTTATTAGCGTCTCATGCCGAAGATGTTGATTTGTATTGATTAAGCATCTTGTTTATCGTTGGTCAATTTATAATGAAAACTATCCATAAGGGCTTGCCAACTCGCCTCGATGATATCGCTGGATACACCGATGGTGCTCCATATTTTTTCATTATCCCGGGAATCGATCAGGACGCGAACTTTGGCAGAGGTGCCGTCACGGCCATCCATAACCCGAACCTTGAAATCCACCAAATGCATGCCGTCCAGTTTGGAAAAGAAATTTCCCAAGGCCTTGCGCAAGGCATTGTCAAGGGCGCTCACCGGCCCATTGCCTTCAGCAGCGGTGATCTCTTCCTTGCCTGCAACCGCTATTTTGATCATGGCATGGGAGGAGCAAGGACGATCTTTATTTTTTTCAACAGTGACCCGAAAAGATTTTAGTTCGAACAAGGGCTTAAATTTACCGGTAAATTTATCCATGAGGATTTTAAAAGATCCGCCGGCGGCTTCAAATTGGTACCCTTCTTGCTCAAGTCGTTTGATTTCGGATATGATTTTACGACTATCGTTGCCCTTGCCATCCAGATCAACGCCCAGTTCCTTGGCTTTATACTCGATGTTGCTCTTGCCCGCCAGGTCGGAAATTAAAACCCGGCGCTTATTACCCACAAGTTCAGGTTTGATATGCTCGTAAGCCCGGGGAAGTTTCATAATGGCGCTGACATGAATGCCACCCTTGTGGGCAAAGGCGCTTTTGCCAACAAAAGGCCTGCTGTTCAAAGGAGTCATATTGGCGGTTTCACTTACAAAGCGGGAAAGCTTGCGCAGTTTTTCAAGGTTTTCAGAAGATATGCAAGGTCGGCCCATTTTCAGGCTAAGAATCGGAATAATGGCAGTGAGATCGGCATTCCCGCATCTTTCACCATATCCATTGATTGTTCCATGAACCATACAAGCACCGCTGCGCACAGCGGTGATGCTGTTGGCCACCGCCAGACCACAGTCATCATGGACATGAATCCCGATTTTGCATTTGTAGCCAGATGGTGTTGAGTGGGAAAGTTTGCGCAACGATTTCTTAACCGCTTTCATGGTACCTTCAATATCAAAAGTAAGTGTTCCACCGTTGGTATCGCACAATACAATAAAGTCCGCCCCTCCTTGGATGGCGGCTTTCAGTGTTTTCAAGGCATAATCCTGGTTTTCACGAAAACCGTCAAAAAAATGCTCGGCATCATAAACGACTTCCCGATCCGCGGTTTTTAAGAAACGAACACTTTCGCGGATCATTGCCAGATTTTCTTCAAGGTTGTTTTTCATTACCTTTTCAACATGTAAATCCCAACTTTTCCCGAAAATAGTCACAACCGGAGCTTTGCTGGCAATAAGCGCTTTGAGATTCTGATCATCTTCTGGGGCGATGTTCGGGCGCCGGGTGGCGCCGAAAGCGGCCAATTTGGCATTGGAAAAAGACATTTTCTTTGCCATATTAAAAAACTGCATATCCCGTGGATTTGATCCAGGCCAACCGCCTTCAATATAGTGAACTCCGATATCGTCCAATTTTTCGGCTATGCGAATTTTCTCCTCAGCCGTAAAACAGATATTTTCCCCTTGGGTTCCATCTCTTAAGGTTGTGTCGTATATCAATACTGGTTCGGATTTCTTATCATGAGACATCGATGGCAACGCTCCTTGATAATATTTACTAATCTTGGGATCGATAAAACGGACTTGTCAGGTTTCCTATATTATTTGCAGGACTTGATTCTAATTTTTACTACAGAGCGCACTAGTAAAATGATTTATCGTGTTTATCGATATCAAGTTATCCGTTCGCTCTGTAGTAAATGCTTTATTGCGAGCAGCCTGTCATTATTATTTTTTTCTATTTTCAGGTCGCAAAGAGCGTACAGCAGCCCCGGCCCGCCACATTTCCGAGTCTCTTAAGGCTTTTAATTCAGCTTCAAGCTTGACCTTATAATCCGGTGCGCTGTTGACGGTCAAAACCCGCTCGGTTTCCTTTCCGGTTTTTACACGATCATAAAGTTCATTGAAAACCGGTGCAACCGCATCCCTAAATTTGGGTGCCCAATCAAGAGCGCCTCTCTGGGCCGTGGCGCTGCAATTAGAGAACATCCAATCCATACCATTTTCAGCCACGAGACGGATCAAACTCTGGGTCAGTTCTTCTACCGTTTCATTGAACGCTTCGCTGGGAGAGTGTCCGTTTTTGCGCAACACATTATATTGGGCTTCCATTGTTCCTGCAAGACAGCCCATTAAGACCCCGCGTTCGCCGGTGAGATCGCTATAGACCTCCTTCTCAAAACTAGTCGGAAAAAGATATCCGGAACCAATGGCGATACCGATTGCCAAGGCTCTTTCCACAGCCCGTCCGGTAAAATCCTGATGAACAGCATAGCTGGAGTTGATTCCGCTGCCGTCCAGGAAATTCCTTCTGACATTGGTGCCTGAGCCCTTTGGTGCCACAAGGATTACATCAATATCAGCAGGCGGAACAACGCCGGTTTGTTCCTTATAGACAATGGAGAAGCCATGTGAGAAATAAAGCGCATCGCCTTTATTAAGACATTTTTTCACCTTAGGCCAGACAGCCACTTGACCTGCGTCGGAGAGCAGCATTTGAATGATGGTTCCCCGCTTGGCAGCCTCTTCAATGGGAAAAAGGGTTTTGCCTGGAACAAAACCATCTCTGATCGCTTTTTCCCAATATTCATCGCCTTCAAGCTGACCGATAATCACTTGGAAACCGTTGTCTTTCATGTTCAGGGCTTGGGCCGGCCCTTGAACTCCATATCCCAGAACGGTGATGGTTTCACTTTTTAGAATTTCACGTGCTTTTGCAAGGGGGAATTCTTCAACTGTTACAATGTCTTCATGAACCCCACCAAAATCGATTTTCGGCATGATAATCTCCTTGTTTTTTATGTTTATTAGTCTTTAATGCTGGCAAGTATTCCAGATTCGATTGTTTAAAAAATAAATGGCTGTCTTTTATTTAGTCTCTCGAAGCAAGGCTATATTCCCAGTGCGCACAATTTCCTTTATTCCCATTGGTTTCAGCAAATTTTGGATTGCCAGGAGTTTATCCTCATTCCCTGTTATTTCAATCGTATAGTGTTCTGGACCCACATCCACGACCTTGGCCCGGAAAATGTCTACGATACGAAGAATTTCCGCACGGTGCTCCGGCTTTGCCATGACTTTAATCAGTACAAGTTCCCGCTGAATACAGTTGGAACCTGTTAAGTCATTCACTTTGATGACATTAATCAGTTTGAACAATTGTTTTTTGATCTGTTCAATGATCTGATCGTCTCCTATGGTGACCATGGTGATCCGCGATACTTGCGGATCCAGGGTCTCGGCCACACAAAGACTTTCGATATTATATCCTCGTCCGCTGAAAAGTCCCACAATTCTGGACAGTACACCGGGTTGATTATCCACCAAAATTGAAAAAAGATGTTTCCCTTCCGTCATCATTTTGACCCTCCAGAATCAAACCAGAAGCATTTCAGTAATGGCTTTACCTGCCGGAACCATTGGATAAACCCCTTCTTCTCTTTCCACAACAAAATCCATGATCACCGGCCTATTGATGGACAAGGCTTTTTGTATGACCGGCTCCACATCTTCAGGCTTTTTCGCCCGCAATCCCACAGCACCATAAGCTTCAGCCAGCCGGACAAAGTCCGGAGCGTGTTCCATATTGGTACAGGAATAATTCTTTTTATAGAACAATTCCTGCCATTGGCGTACCATGCCTAGGTAACCGTTGTTCAGAATGGCAATTTTTACAGGCAGGCAGAATTGCACGGCAGTGGCCATTTCTTGAATGTTCATTTGAATACTGCCGTCTCCGGCAATATCAATAACGATTTTTTCCGGGCAAGCCACTTGGGCGCCAATGGCAGCGGGTAGTCCGAAACCCATGCAACCCAAACCACCTGAGGTGATGAAATGGTTCGGGCGGTTAAAATGATAATACTGGGCGGCCCACATCTGGTTTTGGCCGACTTCTGTTGTGATAATGGCTTGCCCCTTGGTCAATTCAAACAGCTTTTCAACCACATATTGGGGTTTAATGGTTTCTTTCTGTTCATAGGCAAGGGGCGTGGTCTTTCTCCAGGCAGAGATCTGATCCAGCCAGGGTTGGCGTTTCCCGCTGACATTTCCCAGATCCACATCAACCAACATCCGGTTTAAATGCTTCAAGGTGATCTTGCAATCGCCCACCAAGGGCACCGACACAGGTATATTTTTATGAATAGAGGTCGGATCAATATCAATCTGCACGATTTGGGCGTACCTAGCAAAGGCTTCTAATTTACCGGTGACCCGGTCGTCAAAACGAACTCCCACGGAGATCAGCAGATCGGCCTCGCCAATGGACATATTGGCCCGGTAAGTTCCATGCATGCCGAGCATGCCGAGCCAAAGCGGATCTGTTCCTGGAAAAGCCCCCAGTCCCATCAAGGAAGCGGTGACCGGAATTTGGGTTTTACGGGCCAGCTCGGTCAGGTCATCCGAAGCTTTGGAAAGGATCACGCCGCCGCCTGCAAAAATTACCGGTTTTTGTGCTTGCTGGATCAATTCAATTACTTTACGGACCTGTTTCAGATTCGGCTCATAAGTGGGATTATAAGAACGTAATTTAACCGATTCAAACCCCTTATAGTCGGCTTTGGCGTTGGTCACGTCTTTGGGGATATCAATCAATACCGGACCAGGACGGCCGGACCTGGCAATGTAAAAGGCTTCACGGATAACCCGTTCCAGATCATCGATGTTTTTAACAAGATAATTGTGCTTTGTACAAGGCCTGGTAATACCGACAATATCCACTTCCTGAAAGGCATCATTGCCGATGAGATGGGTCGGCACCTGTCCGGTTATGATCACCAGCGGAATGGAATCGGAATTGGCCGAGGCGATTCCAGTCACGGTATTGGTAGCGCCTGGGCCGGAAGTAACCAAACAAACTCCAACCTTCCCGCTGGCTCTGGCATAACCATCAGCGGCATGTACTGCGCCCTGTTCATGGCGAACCAGGATATGATTGAAATCTGTGCGCGACAGTTCATCATAGAAATCTAGAACTGCGCCGCCTGGATAACCGAAAATCGTATCCACGCCTTCTTCTTTCAACACCTTCATTAGAATTTGAGCCCCTGTCAGTTGCATTGTCCTTTTCCTTTGATCATTATAATTCACAGCCTGGAATTATTTAAACACAGCCCCTTCGCTGGCGGATGAAACCAGCTTGGCATAGCGCGCCATATAGCCCTTGGTGATTTTGGCCTTTGGTGGCGACCATTGGGCCAGTCTTTTCTCAATCTCATTTTCCGAAACTTTCAAGGTTATAGCTTTTCCGGGAATATCAATTGCGATGCGGTCACCTTCCTGTATGATGGCAATGAGGCCTTTTTGCATGGCCTCAGGTGAAATATGACCGATGGCAGCGCCTCTGGTGCCGCCGGAAAAACGCCCATCGGTGATCAGGGCAACATCCGCATCCAGTTTCATACCGGCAATTGCGGAAGTGGGTGTCAACATTTCACGCATACCCGGGCCGCCCATGGGGCCCTCATAACGCACAACAATTACATCGCCTTTGTTGATTTGCGCGTTCATGATAGCCCTGGTGGCCTCTTCTTCTGAATCAAACACCCGGGCCGGGCCTTCATGCCGCATCATTGCCTCACATACCGCGGATTGTTTTACCACACAGCCATTGGGAGCCAGGTTGCCGAATAATACAGCCAGGCCGCCCTCTTGATGATAGGGGGCCGTTATCGGCCGGATGACATCAGCATTCAGAACCTGGGATGCTTCTAAATTTGCGGCAAGGGTATCGCCGGTGACCGTGATGCAATTCGTGTCCATTAAGCCTGCTTGAGAAAGAACCTTCATGACGGCGCTGATGCCGCCGGCATCATTCAAGTCCTGAATATGATGGGTCCCGCCAGGGCTTAATGAGCATAGATGCGGCGTTTTTTTACTGATGGCATTGATCATGTTCAAATCGATTTCTATCTCGGCCTCACGGGCAATCGCCGGTAAATGTAAAACCGTATTGGTAGAACAACCCAGGGCCATGTCCACAGTAAGGGCATTGTGAAAGGCCTCTGGGGTCATTATTTTTCGGGCGGTGATTTGCTTTTCCCATAGGGATAGGATACGGATACCGGCGAGTTTGGCCAAGCGCAGTCTGGCGGCCATGACCGCGGGGATGGTTCCGTGGCCTGGTAAACCCATTCCAATAACCTCTGTCAAACAGTTCATGGAGTTCGCCGTGAACATTCCGGCACATGACCCACATGTGGGACAGGCATTATCTTCAATAACAGCAAGTTCTTGTTCACTTAGCTTACCGGAAAGGACCGCTCCCACGGATTCAAAAACAGTTACCAGGTCCAATTTTTTGCCTGCTTGGGAAGGATGACGGCCAGCCAGCATGGGGCCGCCGCTGATGAAAATGGTCGGCAAGTCCAGCCGGGCCGCGGCCATCAGCATTCCTGGAACGATTTTATCGCAGTTCGGCACCATGACCATGGCATCAAAAGCATGGGCTGTGGCCATCACCTCAATTGAATCCGCAATCAATTCCCGGCTTCCAAGGGAATATTTCATGCCGATGTGATTCATGGCAATGCCGTCGCAAACTCCAATGACTCCGAATTCAATGGGCGTACCGCCGGCCATATAGATCCCGGCTTTAACCGCCTCTACGATATTGTTTAAATGAACATGCCCTGGAATGATGGTATTGGCAGAGTTGGCAATTCCGATCAATGGGCGCTTGATCTCATCATCCGTATAGCCCATGGATTTAAACAATGAGCGATGGGGCGCGCGTTCAATTCCTTTTTTAACGATGTCGCTTTTCATATCCAGGTCTCCTTAAAAAAAAAACCGTTATCAGCTCTGGGGCTGATAACGGTTTTTTTGAAAAAAAATTTGTTAGGCCATTATCATCCCCGTTCCTCGCAGCAGGGTACCCCCGCTACAACGAGGCTAATAAGAATAGATATATCGATAATGACCAATAGTTTTTTCATTGAAGTTCCTTTGAATCTCTAGTCCATTAGCATCCTCATAAATACTTGTCAAGCGGATAGTCAAATAATTAATCGATTTTTTTTTCATAAACAACGAATCGAATTGAAACCGGTGGGCATAGATGTTAAGGTGCCTTGAAAAAAACTGAAAGGAAGACGGATATGATCAGTGACAAATTGACGGCCCTCTCGGTATTGGATGGACGCTATGCCAAGCTTACGGCAGACCTACATGATATTTTTTCCGAGTATGGTCTTGTTCGTCAAAGAATATATGTTGAAATTCAGTGGCTTTTATTTTTAATTCAAGATTTGAAGCTGGTACAGATAAGCAAAAGCAAAATCGAAAACATTCATGCAATTGCCGAAAACTTTTCTGCTAAGGAAGCCGCTATAGTTAAGGAAATTGAGAAAAAAACCAATCATGATGTAAAAGCCGTAGAGTACTATATCAAAGACCGACTTAGCGCCCTTGGTTTGGATGAAATCAAAGAATGGGTGCATTTTGCTTGCACATCGGAAGATATCAACAACAATGCCTATGCACTGATGTTGACAGCAGGAAGAAGATTGATGGCTGACTTGATTAAACGTCTTCTTGTAGTAATTGAAAATTATGGCAGGAAATATAAAGCAACACCCATGATGGCCAGGACCCATGGTCAGCC
This sequence comes from Desulfosudis oleivorans, assembly GCA_020723325.1. Classification (GTDB taxonomy): domain Bacteria; phylum Desulfobacterota; class Desulfobacteria; order Desulfobacterales; family SURF-7; genus DYJD01. The sequence continues at coordinate 43,586 of DYJD01000011.1, forward strand.
GGCTTCTCCAACAACCATCGGCAAGGAATTTATAAATTTCGCTTGGCGCATTAGGGAAGAACTTGAATATTTGATGCAGATCGAAATGCAGGGAAAAATGAACGGTGCCACTGGAAATTTTAACGCGCATTATTTTGTTTTTCCGGATATCGATTGGATTGCAACCAGCCAGCGATTCATTTCAACCTGCCTTGATTTAACGCCGCTTTGCTATACAACCCAAATCAATCCCTACGGCTATATTTCACGATTACTTCATTCCATGATCCGAATCGCCTCCATAATTGTTGATTTGGATCGAGATATGTGGGGATATATTTCGCTAGGGTACTTTAAGCAAAAACTCAAAGAAGGAGAAGTCGGATCATCCACCATGCCCCACAAGGTCAATCCCATTGATTTTGAAAATAGCGAAGGAAATATGGGCATCGCCATTGCCATGATGGAGCATCTGGCCGTCAAATTATTAAATTCCAGATTTCAGCGTGATTTAACGGACAGCACGGTTTTGCGAAATTTGGGGGCATTGTTCGGTTATTTTCAAATCGGATTGTTGAATACAATAAAAGGATTGGATAAGATTGACATCGATGTTCCACAAATCCAAAAAGATTTGGATGAAAATTGGGCGCTTTTATCCGAAGCTGTCCAGACGGCCATGCGGGTTTTTCGTGAAGAAAATCCTTATGAAAAGTTGAAGGAACTTACCCGCGGGAAAAAAATCACCAGAGAGGAATTGTCGAATTTTGTCAGTGTGCTGCAAAATGTACCTTTTGAGATAAAACGCAAAATGGAGCAAATGACTGTAAGTCAATATGTCGGTTTGGCCGAAGGGCTGGTGGATCATTATTTTTCGAAATTGCCGGCAACCAGTAAACAATAATTATATATTTGCATGCTCAGCAACGGTAAGCAAACAGGCAAGGCCATTTTAGCGACACTCCCCGGATAAAGTTTGGGGCAAATGAACCTTCCACTCTTTGTAGCTTAGAAAGGTAGCTATATGCAATTTATTGATTTAGAAACGCAGCAAGGTAAAATCAGAAATTCAATAGAGGCCAATATTCGGAAAGTTCTAGATCACGGTCAGTACATCATGGGACCGGAAGTAAAGGAGCTTGAAAAAAAATTGGCTGATTTTGTTGGAATGAAGTGTTGTATCGGTTGTAGTTCCGGAACAGATGCTTTGCTCATGGCGCTTATGGCATTATCACTGGGGCCTGGCGATGCAGTTATTACCACTCCGTTTACATTTGTTGCCACCGCAGAAGCAATCGCCCTAACCGGAGCCGTACCCATATTCGCAGATATAGATCAGAATACTTTTAATATTGCTCCGGCTGAAATTGAAAAAATAATGAAAGCCATTAAATTACGGGACAATTCGCTCCCTTCCTTGCCGCGAAATGTTTCCCTAGAAAATCTTAAAATTAAAGGAATTATTGCGGTTGACCTTTTCGGATTGCCTGCCGATTATGATGAAATCCGAAGAATCGCCTTGGAGAACGATCTTTTTGTTATTGCCGATGCCGCCCAATCCTTTGGATCTGAATATCTGGGGCGAAAAGCATGTGCTTGTGCCGATGTGGCATGCACTTCCTTTTTTCCTGCAAAACCCCTCGGCGCGTATGGTGATGCAGGTGCCGTATTTACGAATGATGAGGATTTGTATCAAAAAATGCTGTCCATCCGCATTCATGGACAAGGGGTTGACAAATACAACAATGTCCGCATCGGTTTAAATGCAAGACTGGATACATTACAAGCAGCGGTTTTGCTGTCAAAATTGGAGCTTTTTCCTTCTGAAATCGAAGAGCGTCAAAGAGTAGCACAACAATATAGCCGAAATCTACAAAGTCTCCCCAAGATCAAACTTCAGGAAATCCCCAAAGGATATAAAAGTGTATGGGCCCAATATTCAATTAAAAGCGGAATGAGAAAAGAGATTCTGAGCAGACTATCAGCCCATGGAATTCCAAGCGCTATTTACTATCCGATGCCATTACATTTACAACAGGCATTTGGATTTTTAGGTTATTCTCCCGGAGATATGCCTGTAAGCGAAACCATTTCTCAAGAAATATTCAGCCTGCCGATGCATCCATATCTGGAGAACTCTCAAATTAAAGTGATTTGTGAGATTATTTCTGCCTGTTTTGAGTGAGAATATGACTGCTGAAAATAAGATATTTGATATCATCATCGTGAACTATAAAAGCATGGAGTATCTTCTGGATTGTATCAGAACCACTTATCAAGCCCTTGGTGATTTGCAGGCGGACATAATCATCAAAGATAATGGAAATGAAGAGGTGGGGTCGCTAATTTCGATTTTCCCGAAGATTAAATTGGAGCAATTTGGATATAATTTGGGTTTTGCCGCCGCCGTAAACCGGGCTATCCATGATGGAGAAGCGCCTTTCATTGTACTATTGAATCCAGACACAAAAATAGAGGAAGACTTTTTTCAGCTCGTCCTTAAATACATGCAAGCGAATCCTGATGTGGGAATAATCGGTCCGAAAATATTGAACAGCGATGGGTCGATTCAAGGTTCCGCAAGGGCCTTTCCGACTCTTTTTTCCGGTTTTTTCGGTCGAACCTCTTTGCTTACCAGATTGTTTCCAAACAATTGGATCACCCGAAAAAACATTCTCACAGGTACTATCAACGGAACCAACCCCATGAATGTGGACTGGGTTTCAGGCGCATGCATGATTGTGCGGCGTTCAGCAATTTTAAGCGTAGGACCGATGGACGAGCGCTATTTCATGTATTGGGAGGATGTGGATTGGTGTAAACGGATGTGGGATAATGGCTGGCGTGTTGTATACTATCCAAAAGCGAGGATCACCCATTATGTAGGCGGCAGCAGCGGCAAACGTCCTATCCGATCATTATTTGAATTCCATAGGAGTTGCTACCGGTATTTTGTTAAGTATACAACAAGACCGATGTTGATTTTCAAACCACTAGCAATGCTCGGATTATCCCTTCGGTTTTTCTTTTTATCCCTTTCCTATCTGTTGGGCAGCTCATGGAATTCAAAAAAAGCAAAGCCAATAAGCCATTCCCCCAAATTGCTTTTTTTAATCACGGAGGACTGGTATTTTTGGAGCCATCGGTTGCCGATTGCAAGGGCGGCCAAGTCTGCCGGTTTTGAAGTGTTGATTGCTACCCGTGTTCATTTGCATCATGAACGGATCATAAAAGAGGGCATTAAAGTCATCCCGATCCAACTCCAGCGTAAAAGCCGACGACTATTAAAGGAAATTAAAGACTTCATCGAAATTATTAAAATTTATAGACGTGAGCGGCCGGATATTGTTCACCATGTGGCGATTAAACCGATTTTATACGGTTCATGGGCCGCTGTTTTTACACGAGTTCCGGCGGTGGTGAATGCTGTGGCCGGTTTGGGATTCATATTTGTTTCCAAAGGTAGACAATCCTCTTTGATTCGGGAAATTGTTAAATTCGCTTATCGATTTGCTTTTTTACCCGATAATACAGTAGCGATTTTTCAGAATCCCGATGATTTGAATCTATTTGTGGATGCAAATATTGTTACCAAATCGAAAACCATGTTGATTCGCGGCTCCGGAGTGGATATTGCCAGATTCCAATATCTGCCGGAAAGAGATGGCTGCCCGGTAGTAATTTTAGCATCCCGAATGCTCTGGGATAAAGGGGTAGGGGAATTTATCCAAGCCGCCAAGATTGTAAAGAAAGAATATCCAAACTGTCGATTCGTTTTGGTGGGAGATCCAGATCCTGAAAATCCCATGTCGATTCCTGAAGAAGTCTTACAAGGCTGGCATAAAGCCGAGATTGTGGAATGGTGGGGGCATCGCGATGACATGCCTCAAATTTTTGCAAATTCGAACATAGTGGTTTTGCCATCCTATCGTGAAGGGCTACCTAAAGTATTATTGGAAGCTGCTTCGTGCGGACGTGCAATTGTAACCGCAGATGTTCCAGGCTGCAGGGAAATTGTTCGGCACATGTACAATGGTGTTCTTGTCAAACCCTATGATTCGGAACTACTAGCTGATGCAATCACGAAGCTTCTTGCAAATCCGGATCTTAGAAGAAAAATGGGTATTAGAAATCGTAGAATAGTAGAGAATGAATTTTCCGATAAATTCGTGGCTGAACAAACCCTACGAGAATATTATCAACTGATCCGCAATCGAAAGATATATAATAATTAAATCCTATTTCAAATATATAATATGTGCATAAAAAAAGTTTCAATAGCTGTTTTAACTTACAATCATGAAAAATTTATTGAAGAAGCCCTAGAAAGCTGTGTAAGCCAAACTTATCCGGATTTCGAAATTTGTATTTCCGACGATTGTTCCACAGATAAAACGGTTCAAATAATAAAAGAATTTCAGAGCCGTCATCCTGGAAAAATCAAATTAAATGTTATGCCGGAAAACATGGGGCGATACTCCATCGCGATAAACTTGAATATGGTACTATCCATGTGCAAAGGAGATTACATAGCACTTTTGGAGGGTGATGATATCATGTTGCCTAACCGTCTTAATAAGCAAGTGGAGTTCTTGGAAAAAAACAATGATTGTATCGCAGTAAGTCACAACTTCATAACTTTTGATTCAAATGACGGCAAAATCATTGATCCATTACATTATTTTCCTACAATGGATCAACGAACAACCAAAAATCTAATTAAGTATGGCAATCAAGTACATACTCCAACCGTCATGTTTAAAAACTTAGGAAACGGGAAACTGCAGGGCAATACTTCTTTAAAAAAGATGATTGACTATTATTTTTTTATCGAAATGTCCCTGTATGGAAGAATAGGACATCAGAATGAAATATTGACAAAATATCGCCGTCATGCCAACTCAGTCAGTATCGATCGAAAAGCGATGCTGGATGACCACCTATTGACGCTTGCTCTAGTGGAGATGAATTATCCCCAATTCTTACATGAAGTGACCTATCACCGATTGCAAAAATACCTCAGTCAAGTATTGCGCGGGGATTTTTTTTACCTCAAAGGTATATTCCGACATTCCATTTTCTTTTTCGGATATCTTCTTGTCAATGAATTACATATCCGACTTCGATATAGATTTAATAAGCGACGAGAAGAATCAAGGAAGCTAAACAACTAAAATTGTACCAACGATTTTGATCTATAGCGAATTTAAATGTTATAACGGCCCCCATGAATTTTTATAAAACCTCTTTTTTGTCCGGCATTTCCCATACCGTTAAAATACTATCGCAACTCATATTTAATAAGATTTTATCAGTTTACTGTGGGACAACCGGCATGGCCGTTGTTGGTCAATTCACAAACATTCTAGGAATTGTAAACGGTTTTTCAAATGGAGGGATTTCTTCAGGAATTGTTAAATATGTCTCAGAGTATCGGAATGATGAGAAGTTGCGCCAAGAATTTTTAATTTCTTCAATCCTTCTCTCTTTTTCCAGTGCCTTGATCGTGGGCATATTGTTTTTTATACTAAAAGAGATTATTGCTGAACATATTTTGCATGAAAAAAAATTTTCAATCTTTATTGTATTTTTGATTCCCACCGCCTTTCTGGTATCTTTTTACAATAGCCTGATGTCGCTGCTAAACGGCCTGCAAAAAATACATATTTTTACAAGCCTGAATGCCTTGAGTGGAATATTGCTAATTATTTTCAGTTTTATCTTAATTCCGCCCTTTAAAATAAATGGAGTGATGAGTGTCTTAATCTTATCGCAAGCAATAATTTCAATTTTTTCCTTATGGGTTTGCCGGCCATTTTGGATTCCTGATAGAAATAATATTAAGTGTCTTATCTATTTCGATAAATTAAAGCTTTTATTAAAATTTTCAGGTATGGCGATTACCACTGTCGTAACTGTAAATATTTCTCAATTGCTGATTCGAAATTATATCATTCAGAACCTGTCCATGGGCCACGCCGGTATATGGCAGGGAATGGTAAAAATTTCTGACGCCTATCTTGGCTTCATCACCTCAACCCTGGCTGTTTATTATCTTCCTAAATTATCAGCACTTCGAAGAAATGATGAAATTAAACTTGAAATTATATCTCTCTTTAGGGTAATCCTTCCGTCTTTACTGCTCATTACCATAGCGATATACAGTTTCCGACATTTTGTGATTCGTTGTTTATTTACCGAATCCTTCATGGTTATGGCTGACCTTTTTGCGTTTTATCTCATCGGGGATATTCTTAAGATCTCAAGTTGGTTGATCTCATTCATTATGGTAGCTAAAGCCATGAGTACAACTTTCATAATCACAGAGCTATTTTTTTCACTGACTTATGTTATCCTATCAATCCTTTTTATGAAATTCTATGGTTTTGCCGGAGTAAGCTATTCATGGGCAGCAAACTATTTTTTATATTTATTATGCATGTTGTTTATTCTAAGAGCATTTTTTCGGAGAAACAACAGCGCCTGTTAACATATGGGAATTTATATCATTGGATGCATTTAACTACAAAGAAAAAGCCGCAGTTGATATTGTTATTGTCAATTGGAATTCCGGTGATCTGCTGAAGAGGTGCCTTAGATCTATATCAGACTATCCTCCAAAGATTTGCGAAATAAAAAAAATTGTTATTGTGGATAACGGCTCCAGCGACGGATCGATGCAAGGTGTCAATAAGAAATCAATTCCTTTACAATTGATCTTTAATAACAATAATAAAGGGTTCGCCGCAGCTTGTAATACTGGAGCAGCCCATTGTTCTTCCAAATACCTTCTATTTCTGAATCCAGATGCCAGGTTTCAAGAAGGGGTATTGGACGGCTTAATTACGTTTCTGGAGTCAAATGAATCCAAGGCATTCGGTATATGTGGGCCGCGTTTGATAACCGACACAGGCGAAATCTCAAGAACCTGTGCGAGATTCCCGACCTTGAAAACTATGGTGGCCACTTCAACGGGCCTCGATCGCTTATCTTTGCGAGGGATCAAATCCTTCCATATGTGGGATTGGGATCATTCCAATTCTCGGGCTGTTGATCATGTTATCGGCGCTTTTTTTCTAGTTAGAACCTTGCTTTTTCAAAAACTGAATGGTTTTGATGAAAGGTTTTTTGTTTATTTAGAGGATTTGGATTTTTCTCTGAGGGCGCGAAGGATTGGCTATCGGTCTTACTATCATGCCGGTGTCATTGCTTTTCACGAGGGTGGCGGATGCTCCAAACAAGTCAAAGCCCTGCGCCTTTTTTATAGCTGGCGAAGCAGGCTTTTATTTGTTTTCAAACATATGGGATGCCTCAATGGATTCATCATTCTGTTATGCACGATTTTTTTGGAACCTTTGATTCGTTTCCTGAAAGGTTTAATCATAAGGCATTATCAAGAATCTCGGGAGGCAATAACCGCTGGCTTAATGCTGATTCAAGATCTTCCGAAAGTATTGTCGGTTGCATTGAAAACAAACAAACACAATAAAAACTTCTGTAAATCCAGTCAGATCAAACGCTGATTTCTTTGAGATGAAACTACTCGCTTTAACGAAATATGATCATTATGGTCCCAGCAGTCGACTTCGTTTATTTCAGTATATACCATACTTAAAAAATAGAGGAATATCCATCCGGGTTGAACCGCTTTTTAATTCTACTTATCTTCATGAACTCTTTTCAACCGGCAAACGCCCTTTACCCTCCATATTATTCGGATATACCAAGCGTTGTCTAACCCTCCTAAAGCTGGGACAGTATGATCTTGTGTGGATCGAAAAAGAACTTTTCCCTTGGATACCTTTACTAGAAAAAGTGCTTCTTTCAATATTAAAAAAACCATACATTGTTGATTACGACGACGCTGTTTTCCACATGTATGATACACATACATCTCGTTTGGTTCGTTTTTTGCTAGGTAATAAAATTCATGCGGTTATGCGTAATGCAAGCATAGTCACCGCCGGGAATGCCTACCTTGCCCAGTATGCCCGAAACGTCGATGCTGGCCATGTGGAAGTCATCCCTACAGTTGTGGACATGTTACGTTACAGGGCGGCTGCATGTCCCCCCAAAAAAACTTTTACCATTGGTTGGATCGGAACACCTATAACCGAAAAATATGTCGAAATAATCAAGCCGGCTTTAGCGGCCCTGGCACAACAAACTGATGTGCGGATTGCACTGGTTGGAGCTTCTCAGAATGCTTTGTCTGGCTTGAAAAGGGAAATCCTACCATGGAGCGAGAGGACGGAAGTCGCTACTATTCAATCCTTTGATGTCGGAATAATGCCGTTATTGGACAGTCCTTTTGAACAGGGCAAATGCGGCTACAAACTCATTCAGTATATGGCCTGTGGCGTGCCGGTTATCGCCTCGCCCGTTGGTGTTAATCAAAACATTGTGGAGCATGGAATTAATGGTTTTTTGGCAGGAAATATAAATGAATGGATTGAGTATCTAGAATTATTAAGAGCGGATAAATCAGTTCGAAACAAACTCGGCAAAAATGCTAGGTTCAAAGTAGAAAACTATTTTTCCTTATCGCAAACAGCACCCATTTTTTATAATCTTTTGCTCCAGGCAGCAACATGATCATGTAAAGTTATTATAATATGTGCGGAATAACCGGTTTTTTTTCAAAGTCTATTGCTATTGATCAATGGACCCAAATTTTGACGTCCATGGCCACAGTCATGGCCCATCGCGGACCCGATGACCAAGATATTTGGTATGATGTCACTGCAGGTATGGGGTTGGCCCATCGAAGACTCTCCATTATCGATCTTTCCACTGACGGCCGCCAGCCCATGATTTCCACTTCCGGTCGGTATGTGATTGTCTATAACGGTGAAGTCTATAATTTTAAACAAATCCGTAAATACCTTGAAGGTGTTAGAATTAACTGGCGCGGCGGTTCAGATACCGAAGTAATACTAGCCGCCATTGAAACTTGGGGTATAAAAGAAGCTGTCAAGCAATTCATCGGTATGTTTGCATTTGCCGTATGGGATCGAAAGGAAAGAAGGCTAAGCTTGTGTCGAGATCGATTAGGCATAAAGCCATTATATTATGGTAAATGCAAAGACGGTTTTTTGTTCGGCTCGGAATTGAAACCGTTTTCAGTTTTTCCGGATTTCAAGCCGGCTATCGATCGAAATGCATTGGCTCTTTATTTCCGGTTTAATTGTATACCGGCGCCGTTTTGTATATTTCAAAACACTAGGAAATTATTGCCGGGAACAATTTTAACTCTTTCAGCGGAGCATATGCTGAACAGATCTGAATTACCTGAGCCTGAACCCTATTGGTCAGCCGCTGAAGTGGTTAATGCGGGTCAAAAACAAGCTATTACCTCTTCCCCAGATCAAGCTATCGAAGAACTCCATGCGCTATTAAAGGATGCCGTTGGTTTGCGCATGATCAGCGATGTGCCCTTGGGAGCTTTTTTATCAGGTGGGATTGATTCTTCTATGGTCGTTGCTTTGATGCAAACTCAATCAACAGATAAAATAAAAACTTTTTCCATTGGTTTTTCGGAAGAAGGCTATAATGAGGCCATCTATGCAAAAAACGTTGCAGAGCATTTGGGAACCGCGCATACCGAACTCTATGTAACAGCGGCCGAGACTCTCAAGGTGATTGAGGAGTTGCCCTTTTTATATGATGAACCATTCGCCGACTCTTCTCAAATTCCTACTGTTCTGCTTTCAAGATTGACGCGCAGGCATGTTACCGTAAGTCTTTCCGGAGATGGGGGGGATGAATTGTTTGGTGGCTACAACCGGTATTTCTGGGGGCGTATCATTTGGAATACTATCGGTATGTTACCGGTTGGTATTCGAAAAGTTATGGCTGCCGGACTTCAAAATATTTCGCCTCTATCCTGGGATTCACTGTTTCATTCCATCATCAGGCGACTACCAGACAGATTCAAGCTGGATACACCCGGTGATAGGATACACAAACTCGCCGATGTAATAGCTTCAAATGGGCCGGAAGACATGTATCAGTTGCTGATTTCCCATTGGAACAAGCCTGAAAAACTGGTGATCAACAGTATGGAACCCTCCAGTAATCTGATTCAACACCCATGGCTTACCCGACATAAAGATTTCACCCACCAAATGATGTATTTTGATCTGATCAACTATCTGCCCAATGATATTCTAACCAAAGTAGATCGGGCCAGCATGGGAGTGGGTCTAGAGGCACGGGTTCCGCTCCTTGACCATCGAATCGTGGAGTTTGCCTGGCGCTTACCTTTGTCCATGAAAATAAAGGGGGGGCAAGGGAAATGGATTTTCAGAAAAGTACTTGAATTATATGTGCCTAGGCAATTGTTTAATCGGCCCAAAACCGGTTTTGCCATTCCGATTGATACCTGGCTGAGAACCGATTTGAGGGCATGGGCCGAAGAACTCCTGTCTGAAAAAAAATTGGCCCAGGAAGGTTTTTTAAATTCACAAGATATCCGGCAGAAATGGTTGGAGCATGTAACTGGAAAACGTAACTGGCAGTATCATCTATGGGATGTGCTCATGTTTCAAGCCTGGAAAGCCCATTATCGAGTATGAAAAGAATTCTAATTACCGGCGCAGCCGGGTTTATTGGCAAGGCTGTTTGTCAAAGACTGGCCAAAGACCACAACATAAAAGGGCTTTTCCACAATCGAAAACCGATTGATATCGATTCGGCTTTATTGGAACAGATTGATCTTGACGACGAAGCCGGGGTGGAAAGACTCTGCCGTGGCTTTGAACCTGAAATTACAATTCACTGTGCCGGGATTGCTCATCAAAAGCTTGGCAGTTGTCATCGTGACCATTATTTCAAAATCAACTGCGATGCTGCTTTCAAATTGGCTGCGGCAGTATTTCGTTCCAACCCAAATGCTCATTTTATCCATCTCTCCTCTGTATCGGTTTATGGTGAAACCAATTTGGCATTGCCAGTGACGGAAACCCATCCTTGTCGCCCTAGCGGGGATTATGCTGAAAGCAAATACGCTGCTGAAAAAAAAATAATCGCATTCAAGGAAAAAAGACCAGCAGGATGTATCACCATATTGCGTTTGGCACCGGTTTACGATGCTGATTGGCATTTTAATCTGGATCGCCGGATTTTGGCGCCGAGAAAATTGGCTTTTTTACGTTTCGGTAGCGGTCGACAGCAATTGTCTGCCCTGGCGCGTCCAAATCTAATTGATTTCATAGACTTTCTGATCCAAAAGCCCTTGTTCTCGGATCAACAAATTGAAATTTATAATGTTTGCGATAAAGAAGCCTATAGTTTCAATGAGCTTATTCGCGTTTTCCAAAAAAGCGGTTTACATTTCCCAGCTCCTGTGATTTGGATTCCTTTGCCTGCGGTTTTGGGTGTGACGCGCTTATGGGGAATTATCAATCCGGCAAGGCGAAAATGGATTCATGCTGCCTATGAGAAACTGGCCTATAGTTTTGTTTATGACAATCGAAAAATGTTTCAAGCCGGTTTTCAGATGCGGCATTCACTGCAAAGCATTTTTGCTACCAAAGGAAAAACCCTTGGATAAATCATCTGGCTGAATCTGGATAAGATTGATCTGTGAAATTGAATCGAAATACTATTGCAGTGCTCTGGGTCGATGCTCTGCTGATTGCATGTGCATATTTTTTAGCCAATCTGATCCGTTTCGAATTTGCCATCCCGTTATACTTCCTACAACAGATTAAACACATGCTTTTCATCATCGTGCCTGTTAAAATGACGATATTCCATTTTTTTTCCCTATACCGGGGTATGTGGCGCTACACCAGTGTATCGGATCTGAGCAATATCATCAAGGCCGCCATTGTCAGTTCCCTTTTGATTGTCAGCCTTGTTTCTTTTGTTCACCGCTTTGAAGGCTTTTCCCGATCGGTCTTTATCATTGACTGGTGCCTTATTATTTTTTTTATCGGCGGATTTCGTTTGTCTGTGCGCTATTACTATGAACGCATCGGAGAGAATCCCGCCATATCAAACATCATTGAGGATTTGCACGGTTTTTTTTTCCCGCTTAAAAAAGACCGAAAAAGGCTGCTGATCATCGGCGCCGGCAATTGTGGGGAAACCATATACCGGGAAATACGGGGGAACAATCAGCTCGCCTATTCGGTCGCCGGTTTCCTGGATGATGATCCGCAAAAACAGGGAAAAACCATTCATGGGGTTCCGGTATTGGGAACCATTAATGACGTTCAGGAGGCTGCCCAAAAAGCACGCGCTGATGAATTGCTCATCGCGATTCCTTCCGCCAGCGGGCAGCAGATGCGGCGTATTGTTGAAAATTGCCGACAAAGCGGAATTGATTATAAGACCATACCCGGCTATCGCGAACTGATTAATGGTAAAGTAACCCTGAAAGCTGTTCGAGAGGTTGATTATAGTGATTTGTTGGGCCGGGAGGCGGTCCGTTTGGATCAGCAAAAGATCGGTGCCTACCTGAAATCCCAAACCGTACTAATAACCGGGGCAGGCGGCTCCATCGGCTCGGAATTATGCCGGCAAGCGGCTCGTTTTCAACCCAGTCAGCTTTTGCTGTTGGATAATGCCGAAAGCCCTTTATACGAGATTGAATTGGAATTGAAGACGAATTTTGATCAAATCCAAGTGATCCCCCTTTTATGCGATATTCGCAATCATGATGCCCTTGAGAAAGTCTTTAACCGGTATCGTCCTTATACGGTTTTTCATGCCGCTGCGTACAAACATGTGCCCATGCTGGAATTGCAGCCTTGGAGAGCGGTGGATAACAATATTTTAGGCACATTAAACCTGATTGAAATTTCATCCCAATTTGATATAGATCGATTTGTTTTTGTTTCAACGGATAAGGCGGTGCGGCCGGTTAATGTAATGGGGGCTTCCAAAAGGGTGGCGGAAATGCTGGTTCAAAGCCGGAGCAACCAGGCCGATTCCAAGACGCGTTTCATGATTGTCCGGTTCGGCAATGTGGTCGGCAGTGTCGGCAGCGTGATTCCGTTGTTTAAAAGGCAAATTGAAAAAGGCGGGCCGGTAACGGTCACCCATCCGGAAGTTACCCGATATTTCATGATGATACCGGAAGCCTGCCAGTTGATCCTGCAGGCCGGGGCCCTGGCAGATGAAAATCATGGCGCCATCTATTTATTGGAAATGGGGGCGCCCATAAAAATTGCGGACATGGCCAGGGATCTGATTCGCTTTTCCGGTTTTGTTCCAGATGAGGAAATTGCCATTCAATATATCGGCCTGCGGCCTGGGGAAAAACTGTATGAGGAACTGATCACTGCCGATGAAGGCGTGGTTCCTACTAGTCATGAAAAAATTATGGTGCTGAAAGGCGGCTCCAGCCGTGATTTGGGTGATTTGAAAAAAGCAGTGATGGAACTTGCGCTGTCGGCAAAAAGTCAGGAACGTTCCGGTATCATAGAAAAGCTGAAGATGATTGTGCCTGAATATAATCCCATGCTCGATAATCTGGATTAGGACTGGATAAAATGAAATCCCTAAAAAAAATTTTGGTAACCGGCGGCGCCGGCTTCATTGGTTCCAATTTTATTCGACATGCTTTACAAACAAGGCCGGAATGGGAGATTTACAACCTGGATGCATTAACCTATGCCGGGAACCCCAACAATCTGGCCGACCTTTCCCCGGATCAAAACCCGCGCCATCACTTTTTTCACGCAGACATTCGCGATGGAAAATTTTTAAAGAATTTGTTCCAGAAAGAATCCTTTGAAGGGGTTTTCCATTTTGCCGCAGAATCCCATGTGGATCGATCGATTTTGGAACCTGAGGCTTTTGTGGAAACCAATGTACTTGGAACATTTCGCCTTCTAGAAGCCAGTCTTTCTCAATGGGAGCAAACCGGGCGCCCAAAATTCAAATTTGTACATATTTCCACGGATGAGGTCTACGGCAGTCTTGGCCCGGTGGGCTATTTTACGGAAACAACCCCCTATGACCCTTCCAGCCCTTATTCTGCCTCCAAAGCAGGCTCTGATCATTTGGCCAAGGCCTATTGCAAAACCTATGGGCTGCCGCTGGTAGTCACCAATTGTTCCAACAATTACGGCCCTTATCAATTTCCGGAAAAATTGATTCCGCTGATGATCCTGAATATCATTGAGAAGAAACCCCTGCCGGTTTACGGTGACGGCAAAAACATCCGGGATTGGCTCTATGTCGTCGACCACTGCGAGGCCTTGATCCGTGTTTTTGAGGACGGACGCAACGGTGAGACATACAACATCGGCGGTTCTGCCGAGTATGAAAATATTGCCGTGATCCATTTGCTTTGTGAATTGCTGGACAAGCGTCTGCAAAGGGGGCCGGGTGAGAGTAGCAAGAACCTGATCAGAATGGTGAAAGATCGTCCGGGCCATGACCGCCGTTATGCCATTGATGCTGGGAAAATCAAATCAGAATTGGGCTGGGCCCCGCGCCATGGATTTGAAGACGGCATCAGCCAAACCATTGATTGGTATCTGACGCATATGGCTTGGGTGCATGCGGTTCGCAGCGGTAGATACCGTGAATGGATAGAAAAAAATTATGATAAACGGGATCAGTAAAGCCACAGGAAGTAATACAAGGTTAAAAACCGAGTAAAAACAATAATTATTATTAGATTGGGGTAGGGTCGCAATCCAAATGAAAGGCATTATTCTGGCCGGAGGTTCCGGCACGCGTTTGTATCCAATCACAAGGGTCGTGAGTAAACAGTTGTTACCGATCTATGATAAACCGATGATTTATTATCCTCTTTCTGTCCTGATGCTGGCCGGTTTGCGGGATATTCTCATTATTTCAACCCCCACTGACCTGCCCATGTTTCAGGCTTTATTGAATGACGGCTCCCAGTGGGGGATCGCATTTACCTATGCAGTCCAGGAAAAACCCGCAGGACTGGCCCAAGCCTTTACCATCGGCCGGAAATTTGTCGGCAATGACACGGTCTGTTTGATTTTAGGGGATAATATTTTCTATGGTCAGGGCTTGACCGGCCAGTTGCGAAAAGCCGCGGAAATAAAAAATGGCGCCACGGTTTTCGGATACTGGGTAAAAGATCCCCAGCGCTATGGGGTTGTGACTTTTAATGCTGCCGGGCAAGCTGTCAAAATCGAGGAGAAACCTGCCCAGCCCGAATCCAATTGGGCTGTTACCGGTCTGTATTTTTACGACAATCAAGTTCTCGATATCGCCGCCGGTCTGAAACCCTCTGTCCGGGGTGAGCTGGAGATTACGGATGTGAATCGGACCTATTTGGAGCGCAATGCGCTATTTGTGGAAAAACTCGGTCGTGGGATCGCCTGGTTGGATACCGGCACCCATGAGAGCTTGATGCAAGCGGCAAATTATATTGAGGCCATCGAAAACAGACAGGGTTTAAAGGTGGCCTGTGTGGATGAAATCGCCTATAAAATGAAATATATCGACGCAGAACAGGTGGAAAGGCTGGCCCGTCCGATGCTGAAAACAGAATATGGGCAATATTTGATCACAATGCTGAAACACGAGAGCAGCAACAGATGAGATTTGAACAAACCGGACTAGAGGGTGTCCTGATTATTGAGCCGATGGTGTTCAAGGACCAGCGTGGCTTCTTCATGGAAACCTATCATCAATCACGTTATCGTGAAATCGGTATTCAGGATGATTTTATTCAGGATAATGTTTCCTTCTCGGTACAGAACACTTTGCGCGGGCTTCATTATCAATATCCCCGGTCCCAAGCCAAGCTCGTGCAAGTATTTCAAGGTGAAATCTACGATGTGGCCGTGGATATCAGGCGGGGTTCCCCGACTTTCGGCGCCTGGGTGGGCGTATATTTAAGTGCCACCAACAATCGACAATTGTACATTCCCAAGGGCTTTGCCCATGGATTTGCCGTGGTCAGCGATACGGCTCTGTTTACTTATAAATGCAGCGATTTTTATTCCCCTGAAACCGAAGGAGGGATCATGTGGAATGACCCGGATCTGGACATCGATTGGCCGGTGGAGAATCCCTTATTGTCCTTAAAGGATCAGAAATATGTCCGCCTTGGAGATATTGAACTGCAAAAACTGCCAAGTTTTACAGGTGAGGCATGACCATCCTGGTAATCGGCAGCAATGGACAGGTGGGTTGGGAGTTGGAACGTCAAGGTCGGCAGATGGGGCTGCCAATAAAAGCCAAGGATTTGCCTGAAATCGATATCACCGATTTGCAATCAGTGGCGAAAAATTGCAATGCCGATACCCGTTTGATTATCAATGCAGCGGCATACACGGCGGTTGACAAGGCTGAATCTGAAGCGGAGCTGGCCTTTGCCGTCAATCAAATCGGCCCCCGGAATCTGGCCTGCTTCTGCGCTGATCAAAACATTCCGCTGATTCATCTTTCCACAGACTATGTTTTTGATGGGTCCAAGCATGCGCCCTATACGGAATCCGACCCGATTGCGCCTTTGGGAGTATACGGCGAAAGCAAATCAGCCGGCGAGGTTGCCGTGCGCTCCGTTTTAGCAAAGCATCTGATCTTGCGCACTTCCTGGCTTTCCGGCCTCCATGGACAGAATTTTGTCAAAACCATGTTGAGGCTCGGCCGGGAACGGGAAATTATTCGCGTGGTAAACGACCAACATGGCTGTCCCACATTCGCATTTGATCTGGCCGAGGTCATCGTAAAACTCGCCGTTCGCGCAGCCGCCGGAGAGGATTTGCCCTGGGGAACATATCACTATTGCGGCCAAGGCGCGACAACATGGTACGAGCTCACCCAGAAAATCATTTTATTGGCCGGCAAGTATATTGAATTAAAGGTTCACACCATTGAACCCATACCAACCGCAGCCTATCCCACTGCGGCAAAACGACCCAGATATTCGGTTCTAGATTGCAGTTTGATCCAAAGACACCTGGGAATCGTCAACAAACCTTGGCAGGAAGGGTTGATAAAACTGATTCATGGCCTGCTTGCCGACCAATGATTATTCCACATAGCCCCGGCAGCAAGAAATTCCCTGGGCGAGGATGGCCTGAATGGCACTGATAATAACACAATCGTCAGCGCATTTTGGGAAAAGCTTGCGTTGATCGCAATCCCTGCAAGGGCTTTTTTTAATATAGCCCAGTTCAAAATCGAATTTATCTCTTTTTATAGCCATTCTGTTTTTTCAGCCTAGCGGCTCCTCATACTTTACGAAAATGGACTTGATCCATATCACAGCTCGCTTATCAGAACAAGCTGGAAATTATGATCAAATCGACGGACTGGGAGCGGATCTTGCCCAAGTCCCGGTGGTCCTAATTCTTTCTTGACAGTTGGGCATGAAGCCCTTACATTCCACCTTTATTTTAGTTGAAGCTGTTTTCAACCAAAGCCCCAAGGAGATTCAGCCATGGAATTGATTGCCGCATTTTCACGACGAGCGTTTTTAATCACTGCCCTGCTTATGGCCTTCCTGCTGTTGCTGGTTAATTTGTCTTTTTATTATGGAATAAATGCCATTTTCAGCAATATCTCCATTTCCAGCAAGATCGGCAGTAATGTTTCCGAGGTGGTGGGGCTGATCAAAAATATTGCTTTCATTCAAAGCCAGTTGCGGACCTATTTTGTTCCCATTTCAGCCTTTGTATTTGCCCTGGCCGGTTTTTTCTTATGGTTGTCCCTGCGAAATACCCTGGGCAGTCTGCTAAAAAAGAACGCTTCTGCTCATCCAACCGCAAAGGCGACTGCTGCCAGTGCGCCGGCATTTGATCCCAAAGTCAAGCTGATGGAGGACCAGCGCCTCTTTTTGCATCTGCTTTCGGTTTTACAGCGGGAAGGGCGCTTGGTTGATTTTTTTTCAGAAAATCTGAACCTGTATGAAGATGCCCAAATCGGGGCTGCTGTGAGAAGCATTCACGACCAATGCAAAAAGGCCTTGCACAAATATCTCTCCTTATGCGCGGTAATGGATCACAATGAAGGCACGGAAGTGACCATACCCCGGGATTTTAATCCGGCTGCGATTAAATTGACCGGTAATGTTACCGGTGAACCTCCATTTACCGGGATGCTGCGCCACCGGGGCTGGCAAGTGTCCAAGATCGAATTGCCGACATTCACCAGCGGCGAAGATTGCAAAATTATTGCGCCGGCAGAAGTGGAAATTTCATAATTTTTTGAAAAATGAGGGCAGATGTCGCTAGAAGCTGAGTTTATTGTCGGGATTGATTTGGGGACGACCAACAGCATCGTCGCCTATACGGCAGCAAATATAAAGCGGGGAGAGCAGCCGAAAATTCAAGTTCTTGAAATACCGCAGTTGATCGCTCCCGGTAGTTTGGCAAATCGTCATACACTGCCATCCTTTATTCTCATGCCGGCTTCCCATGAGACGGATCGGCAAGCCTTTGCAATGCCATGGAAAGAAGGAAATACATTTCCGGTGGGGGAATATGCCAGGACCCGCGGGGCGGAAATTCCGGAACACTTGATCGCCTCAGCCAAATCCTGGCTTTGCCAAGAACATGTGGATCGCAACCAGCCGATCTTGCCGTGGAATGCTCCGGAAGGAATTCAGCGGATCTCCCCGGTGGCTGCCTCGGCCAGGATTCTCGAACATATCCATTGTGCCTGGAATCATGTCATGGGCGCTGCCGATCCCTCCCATCGGCTTGAGAATCAGCTTGTCTATCTCACCGTGCCGGCCTCTTTTGATGCTGCCGCTCGCGACTTAACCGTTAAAGCTGCCGAGCTTGCCGGCCTGAAACACGTTACACTCTTGGAAGAGCCCCAGGCGGCTTTTTACGCCTGGATCGAATCAGCAGGCGATGAATGGCGGGAAAAAATCCGGCCGGGAGATTGTATCCTGGTGTGTGATGTGGGGGGCGGAACCAGCGATTTCAGCTTGATTATGGCAGCAGAGGAAAACGGGAACCTGACCCTGGAAAGAATCGCCGTGGGGGATCATCTCCTGGTGGGCGGTGATAACATGGATCTGGCTTTGGCCTATGCTGTGGCCCAACAATTGAGACAACAGGGGATGCGTTTGGATTCCTGGCAAATGCGCGGACTCTGTCAGAGTTGCCGCACTGCCAAAGAGATGTTGCTATCTGATCCTTCTCAGAGTGAATATCCGCTGACGATTTTGGGCAGAGGCAGCAGCCTTATTGGTGGGACGATTAAGACCAAGCTTTCAATTGAAACCATCACCGCAACGATTCTGGACGGTTTTTTCCCCAGATGTGAAGCTGCAGCCCTTCCGCGCCATGGGCAACGCAGCGGCCTGCAGGAACTCGGACTCATCTATGAAGCCGACCCGGCCATTACCAGACATCTTGCCAAGTTCGTCATGCAGCGGCCTGAAAAAGCCCAATACGCGCCGACAGCCATACTCTTCAACGGCGGGGTCATGAAGGCCGAAGCCATCCGGCAGCGGGTAAGGGATACCATGGCTGACTGGGTCGGCGAACAAAGCCAGGCTTCCTCGGCCTTGCGGATCATTGAGGCTTCTGATTATGATGGGGCCGTGGCAAAAGGGGCGGCTTATTACGGCCTGGTCCGTCAGGGCAACGGTATCCGAATTCGCGGCGGTCTGGGCAAATCATATTATATCGGGATCGCCGCGGCCATGCCGGCAGTTCCGGGCATGCCGCCGCCCATCAAAGCCCTTTGCGTGGCGCCCTTTGGAATGGAAGCGGGCACCGAAGCGGCCATCCCAAATCAAGAGTTCGTGTTGGTGGTGGGCCAACCTGTCAGATTCGACATTTTCAGCTCATCCACCAGGCATGAGGATCAGCTCGGTCAGATGCTGGATACCTGGGATGAAGCTGAAATTTTGGAAATGACCGGTATCGAAACCGTTTTAGAAGGTCAAGCCGGACAAACCATACCTGTGCATATTGAAATGAAAACCACGGAGATCGGCACCCTGGAATTCTGGTGTGTATCCAAGCCGGACGGGCAGCGCTGGAAACTTGAATTCAATGTGCGGGAGAAAAAATCCCTTGGATCATGAAGGAAAAAAATTTGTTATCGGCATTGATTTGGGAACCACCAATACAGCGGTTTCCTATGCAGATCTGCGTCCGGAGCACAAGCTGCCTGAGATTAAAATCTTCCGAATACCCCAATTGATCGGGCCAGGAGAGTTCGCTCCCCAAGCGATCCTGCCTTCCTTTCTCTATATTCCAGGTTCGTATGATATATCCTCAACGGCCATTGCCATTCCCTGGGAAAAGGAGTCCAAACCCTTTGTAGGCGTCTTTGCACGGGAGCATGGCAGCAAAGTCCCGGCTCGGCTAGTTTCTTCGGCAAAAAGCTGGCTATGCCATGACAATGTTGATCGAAAAGCCAAAATACTGCCCTGGGGGGCCGATGAAGAAGTTTTCAAGGTCTCCCCGGTTGCGGCCACCGCCGCCTATTTGCAGCATATCCGCAAGGCCTGGAACAACTGGCGCGGGGCCGATGAGGAGCTGCATCTTGAAAACCAGATGGTCATCATTACCGTGCCGGCCTCGTTTGATGAGGTGGCCCGGGATTTGACCATGGAGGCGGCCCGCCTGGCCGGTATTCAGGATGTTACTTTATTGGAGGAACCGCTGGCGGCTTTTTACAGTTGGTTGACCCGGCATGAAGCCCAGTGGCCTCGTCATTTAACTGCCCATGACTTGATTCTCGTCTGCGACGTGGGCGGTGGTACCACTGATTTTACCTTGATATCCCTGCGGGAAGCTGAGGGTGGCCCCCGCCTTGAAAGGATCGCCGTGGGTGATCACCTCATTCTGGGCGGGGATAACATTGATTTTGCTTTGGCGCGCATGGTGGAGACCAAGGTCGGCAAGAAAAGCATGGCCCTGACCTTGGATCGCTGGAAAACCCTTTGCCATCAGTGCCGCCAAGCCAAGGAAAACATCCTGGGCCATAAAACCGAAAAGGAAAGAATCACCATCATGGGAGCGGGCGGCAGCTTGATTGCCGGGACTTTATCCACTGAACTGGGTCGCAAGGAACTGGAAGAAATCATTCTGGAAGGTTTTTTCCCACTGGTTGATTCTAAAAAACTTGCACCCCCCGCAATCCGCAAGGGTATATCGGAAATCGGCTTGCCGTTTGAATCTGAACCGGCAATCACCAAGCATTTGGGCTGGTTCTTGGAAAGACATGCAGAGGATGTCCGAAAATTGCATAACAAACGGCCCATGCCTGATGTGATCCTGTTCAACGGCGGCTCCTTGAAATCCGCAGCCATCCAGATGCGGATTCGTCAAGCCATCTGCCGTTGGTTTCAGGAGGGCGATGAGCGCCTGCCCAGGGTGCTTGATAATCCCCATCCGGATTTGGCGGTGGCCTTGGGCGCCTCTTACTATGGCTTGGTGAAAAGCGGTCGGGGCGTAAAGGTCGGCAGCGGCAGTCCCCGCGGGTATTATTTGGGGATTTCAACCAAACCGGATCAGCAGGCTTCCGAAACGCCAGATCAAAAGAAATATGCACTTTGCTTGGTGGAGCGCGGATTGGATGAGGGCTCCCGCATTGTTTTGGAAAACAAGAAATTTGAAGTCCTCGCCAATCAACCGGTCAGTTTTGATATCTACAGTTCAAGCTACCGGGCCTCGGATCGTACCGGCGATCTGATTGAAGTCGATAACAGCTTGTCGCCTTTGCCGCCCATCCAAACCATCGTGCAATTCGGCAAAAAAGGCGTGAAAACCAGCATTCCGGTAACCATTGAGGCTGACTATACAGAAATCGGCAGCCTGGCCCTCTGGTGCCGATCCCTGGCCAGCAATCATCGCTGGCGGCTTCAATTCCAATTGCGGGGAGCGCTATCCGGTTTTTCCGTGGCTGAATCCGAAGTGTTTGATGAAGATTCGGTTAGGGCGGCATGTTCAGCAATTGCCAAGGCCTTTCAGTCGGGTTCAAGCAACGCGGAACGTACCAATCTGATCAAAGAGCTGGCTGGTTTGGTGGAAAGGCCCAAGGAAAAATGGCCCCTGTCCTTTATCCGGCGTCTCTGCGATGATTTGCTCGATAATGTACCCGTGCGAGGGCTTTCTCCGGATCATGAAAGCCGCTGGTTGAATCTGGTGGGCTTTGCCTTGCGACCGGGGTTTGGTGACAGCTTGGACAGCCATCGGATCAAAATCCTTTGGAAGGTCTATCAGCAAGGGCCGGTTTTTTCCAAACACCCGCAGGTGGCATCGGAATGGTGGATCCTCTGGCGCCGGGTGGCTGGTGGTTTAAACCCAGGGCAGCAGCGGCAGATCATTCAGGATCTGTCTGCCATGATTTTATCCAAAAAAGGCACACCTCAGAAAATTCAGGTTCAGGAGCAGCTTGAAATCTGGATGGCCATCGCGAATATGGAAAGACTGTCGGTAAATGACAAGATCAGATGGGGACGGCATTTGCTCAGGGAATTAAAACCCAAAAAGACCAAGCCGCAATTGTTTTGGACCCTGTCGCGTTTGGGGGCCCGTGAGCTGTTGTATGGCCCCGTGGACCGCGTGATCCCTGCCCATGAGGCGGCTGATTGGATCAGGTCGCTATTAGACCAAAATTGGCGTAATCCCAAGCCGGTGATGGCTGCCGTCATTCAGATGGCACGCAAGACCGGTGATCGGGTGCGGGACTTGCCTGCCGACTTATTGGATCAGATATCGGCCTGGCTGAATCTTCATGATGCTAGCCTGGAATCCCAAAAATATCTCCAGCAGGTGATTCCCCTTGCTTCCAAAGAGAAAACGGATTTGTTCGGGGAATCCCTGCCAATGGGTCTGGTAATGTCCGTTGGCGAGGATTCACCAGCCTAAAATTCATCCAGCCTGTTTCCGGTTGATGAATTTACGATATTCATACATCCTGGCGATTGAATGCACCGCCTGTTCCGGCGCCGGAAAAAACACCCCCTTATAAGGCGCATTTTCAATGGGATAAACCGTGAGATCCTTTTCGTCTTTCAGCATGGCCACGCCGATTATGGGTTTGTGATATTTTTCCATCAGGGCAACAATGTGCCGGACATATTTATCTTCAAAGCGCAGCATCCCGGCTTTGATTTTTTCCAGCATGCTGGCGTCGTGGGAAGGGTCGGCCTTGCGAATGGAATTGGACAAACTCTCCACCATGTGCCTGCGTCCCATGATACCAAGATTGATGACAGCATCGCAACCATCCCATTTCATCAATTCTTCCAGAATCTTCATGGGTATGGACATATCGTTGTCGCCCACGAGATCGATGGGGTTTGCGCGACTCCAGTATGGCGGTAAAATTTGATCGATCTTTTCTATAATCGCTTTGGACAAAGGCGCCACTTCCATCCCATATAATTCACAAAGATCGGCTGCCACCACTCCCCAGCCGCCCCCCAGGGTCATAATGGCCACCCGGTTGCCGGCCGGCAGGGGCATGGATGAAAAAGCGGCTGATAGGTCAAGCAGGTCCATGGGCTTGTCCACCCGCACAATCCCGGCTTGACGGCAGGCGGCATTGAAGACTCGGGTATCGGACAGCATGGCGCCGGTATGGCTTGCGGCAGCCTTATTACCGGCCTGGGTTTGCCCGCCTTTCAGCAAT
Source organism: Desulfosudis oleivorans (assembly GCA_020723325.1). Taxonomy (GTDB): domain Bacteria; phylum Desulfobacterota; class Desulfobacteria; order Desulfobacterales; family SURF-7; genus DYJD01. The sequence continues at coordinate 67,121 of DYJD01000011.1, forward strand.
ACAATGGGCTTTTTGCGACCCAATCGCTTGGCGCTTTCAAAAAAACGGCGACCGTTTTTCACGCTTTCAATATACAGCATAACCGTTTCCGTCAGCGGATCTGCTTCAAATGCATCCAAATAGTCTTCAATGGTAATCATGGCTTCGTTGCCGGAGCCGCAAAAACCTCTGATGCCGATTCCCTGCTGCTCGGCAAAGGCCAGCAACTGGTTGCCCATATTGCCGGATTGGGCCACCACCCCGATGGAGCCCGGCAAAGGGCGCACATGGCTGCCGGTGCAATAAAAATGAATGTGGGGGTTGCAGATCCCCATGGTATTGGGACCGATGATGTAGACCCCGGCGGCCCGGGCTTTTTGAACCAGCTCGATCTCTTTTAACTTTCCCGCTTCACCGGTTTCGGAAAACCCTGATGCAATCAGCAGCATGCTCTTAATGCCTTTGGCCTGGAATTGGGGAATGAGCTCTGCCACAAATTCAGCCGGAATGGTAACCACCGCCACATCCACCTTATCCGGAATATCAGCGACGCTTGGATAAACCGGATGTCCGGCAATGGTGCCGCCCTTGGGATTGACCATATAAATTTTGCCGGAATAGCCGCCGCCGATGGTATTGGTGAGCAAAGTATAGCCCCATTTACCCATGGCGCCGGAGGCCCCGACAAAAGCAATGGATTTGGGATAAAACAGTGATCCCACGCTGTTTGGATCCACCGGCGGCAGAAACATTGGTTCTTCAATGGCAGGATCCTGGATGATCAGGGCGTCCACAGCCAAGGGCGCCCCGTTTTTTGCAATGATTAATGGGTTAATATCGATCTCTCGAATTTGAGGAAAATTTTCAGCAATTTTCGACAAGCCCATCAATACGGCGACCAGTTTTTCGCGATCCGCCGGTTCCTCACCTCGAAAAGGGCCCAGGAGTTTGCGCGCTTTGATTTCATCCAACATTTCATGGGCATCGGTGAAGGTCAAGGGCGCCAAGCGAAAACTCACGTCGGCAAGGGCCTCGGTAAGGATTCCTCCCAGTCCGAACATGATCACCGGTCCAAAGGTGCGGTCGCGAAACAGGCCGGCAACGAATTCCCTTTTACCGGCCAGCATGGGTTGGACCAAAATCCCTTCCAGCTCAGACCCGGCTTCGGTAACAATGGCTTCACCTGCAATTTCAACTTCTTTATCAGTGGAAAGATTCAGATGCACCAAGCCGCGCTCGGTCTTGTGCAGGAGGGTCTTGCCCAACCCTTTTAAGACAACCGGATAACCGAAGGATTGGGCCGCTTGTACTGCTTCTGCCAGGTTTGTCGCGATCACTTCCGGTATGACCGGAATGGCGTATTGCTTGAGGAATTGTTTGGATTCAAATTCGGTGAATACCATCCGGTTCTCCGGCTGGAAATTTTGTCTATTTTGAGCGGAATGCATAAGATCACCTGAAAAAAATGTAATGTGTATATTAACTTAGTTCTTTCATGCAGATTGGTTTTCCTGCATATATAAAATTAACGTAAAGGTTAAATTATGGGTTCGCTGCCGTATTTGTCAAGAAAAACCTGCAACATGAATTAAATGCATCATCATATTGATTATTTGTCAATTCCTTGTTACAAGAAAAGCATCTGTTTATGGATATGAATTCGAATATGGATAGCCTTATAGCCGCAAGCGGATGAGAAATTGCGCCTGCGGCCGACGCAAAACAGAGGGGACCGGAGAACAGAAATGGCGATCATCAAAAGTCTGCTTGATACTGATTTTTACAAGCTTACCATGGCCCAAGCGGTGTTGCATCAATATCCAGCCGTAACAGTTCGCTATAAATTCAAATGCAGAAACGATAAAAAAATTCCTTATCTCGATGAAATCAACCAGGAAATAGATCATTTGTGCTCATTGAGATTTCAGGATGAGGAAATCCGCTACTTATCCACCATCTCTTTTTTTAAAGCGGATTTCATCGATTATCTACGCCTTTTTCAATTAAACAGAAAGTATATCAAAGTATCTTTGGATGATAACCAATCCTTGAAAATTGATATTGAAGGCCCCTGGATTTCAACGATCCTATTTGAAGTGCCGGTGCTGGCCATTGTGAGTGAAGTGTATTCCAGGCACCAGATGGACCCGGAAACAGCCTTTCAGAACGGCCATAAAAATTTAGAGAAAAAGACCACCTATCTCACCGATCTTCTGAAAACAGGACAGGTTCCAGGCTTCCGCTTTGCTGATTTTGGAACCCGCAGGCGCTATTCGCGCAAATGGCATGCGGCGGTTCTGGATGTTCTGCGCTCTAAATTCCGTCCACACTTATTTGTCGGCACCACCAATGTCAATTATGCCATGCGTTACAAACTCAAGCCCATCGGCACCATGTCCCATGAATGGCTGATGGCCCATCAGCAGCTCGGGATTCGTTTTGCCGACAGTCAAATGGCGGCGCTGAATGACTGGGTCAAGGAATACCGGGGCGATTTGGGCATTGTTCTATCTGATGTGGTCGGATTTAAGGCCTTTCTCAGGGATTTTGACCTGTATTTCGCCAAATTGTTTGACGGCTGCCGGCATGACAGCGGTGATCCGGTATCCTGGTGCGTGAAGCTGATTGAGCATTATGATAAGCTGGGCATAGATCCTTTGACCAAATCAGCGGTCTTTACTGACAGCATCAATTTTGAAACAGCGGTTGAACTGCATCAGACTTTTCATGAGATGATCAAGGTTTCCTTTGGCATCGGCACCCAGTTGACCAATGACGTGGGCATCGTGCCTGCCGACATCGTCATCAAGATGGTGGAATGCAATGGCCAGCCGGTTGCCAAGATCTGCGATAGTGACGGCCGGGGAATGTGTGAAGATCCTGAGTTTGAAGCCTATCTAAAAAAAGTGTATCAGATTTAGCAAGGCATGTATTCACAGTTTTGCTGTTCCATGGAAATGTAATAAAGGAGGGCGATATGTCGATTAAACAGATTGCCGTATGCACGGATTTTTCGAAAAATGCCGATCTCGCCTTTGAAAGCGCCCTGGAAATGGCGCGCAAATTTCAAGCAAAACTATATATTGTTCATGTCATGCCGCCGAATATCAATCCGGTATTCACGGATTTTGACAGCGTGGCCTATACCCAGCCTGATCCTTCCCTGTTCATAAAAGTTGAAGAAAGAATGGAAAGCCAGTATGGGAGCAGAATCGACAAGGGTATGGACTATAGCCTGAATGTGCTGGATGGGCATGTATCCACCGAGATTTTGCGGTTTATTGATGAGAAACAAATCGATCTGGCAATATTGGGGGCCTATGGATTGGCCGGCATGGGATTGGTGGTATTCGGCAGCGTGGCCAAACGGGTTTCCCACAAAGCCTCCTGCTCGGTAATGGTCGTCCGGGATCGTGATAAATTATGATGGAGTAAATATGGTTAAAGTCGGAATTATTGGTGCCACAGGATATGCCGGCGCAGAGCTTGTCAGAATATTGTTGGACCATCCGGAAGTGGAGCTTACCACCATCACTTCGCGGCAATATGCCGGCGTCCCTTTTCCGGCGGTATTTCCAGCCATGACCAATACAACCGAATTGATTTGCGAGTCTTATGACATGAATCGTTTCTGCGAGCAGGCGGATATCGCCTTTACAGCCCTGCCGCATAAATTACCAATGGCCTTTGTGCCCGAGCTGCTGGCGCGGGGGAAAAGGGTGATCGATCTGTCGGCTGATTTCCGCTTTCGTGATGTATCCATTTATGAAACCCATTATCAGGCCCACTCTGCCGGAGATTTATGTAAAAAAGCAGTTTACGGCCTTTCTGAGATATACGCTGAAGAAATTAAAAATGCGGTATTGATCGGTAATCCCGGTTGCTATCCCACCAGTGCATTGCTTCCGCTGCTGCCCTTGTTGAGAAAGGGCCTGATCGATCCCCGGACAATCATCATTGATTCCAAGTCCGGCGTGAGCGGAGCCGGCCGATCGCCTTCCCTGGCCACGCATTTTTGTGAAGTGAACGAGGCTTTCAAGGCCTATAAGATCGCTTCCCACCGCCATACTCCTGAAATCGAGTCCCAGCTCAGCCATGCAGCCGGCAATCCGGTTAAAATCAGTTTTGTGCCCCATCTGGTGCCCTTGAATCGTGGGATGCTGACAACCATTTACGCCTCGCTTCAAACAGAAACCCCGGAAAAAGAAATCCGAAATTATTTATATGATTTCTATAAAGGCCGCAGGTTCATTCGTATCTATTCAGAGGACAATTTCCCCAACGTCGCCGCTGTGCGTGGAACAAACTATTGTGATATCGGCCTGAAACTGGAGACTGCCACCAATCGCCTGATTATGGTCTCAGCCATAGATAATCTTGTCAAAGGCGCGGCCGGCCAGGCTGTGCAGAATATGAATCTCATGCTGGGGTTGAACGAAACCATAGGGCTTGATCATGCCCCGTTCCCGGTTTGACCTCATCATCGTCTGTGAAAGGTACGGTTTTCTGGAGCATGATATGAAGATTGAACAACTCACCATTTTTATCGAGAACAAGGCCGGAAGACTGGCCACCATTGCAGAAGCCCTGGGGGATATCCAGGTGAACATCCGGGCCATGTCCTTGGCAGATACACCCAATTTCGGGATTTTGCGGCTCATTGTCAGTGATATTGAGAAAGCCAAGCAAAGGCTCAAGGAACGTGGATTCACCGTGCGTACAACCGAAGTGCTTGCCGTAAAAATACCCGACCAGCCCGGGGAGTTGGGACGATTGTTGCGGACCATGGAAGCAGCCGACTTGAATGTTGAATATATTTACGGTCTCAGTCAAAGCAATAAGGATTATGCCATCTTGATATTGCGTTGTGAAAACCTGGAAAAGGGGATTGCAACCTTGACATCCCACGGCCTTGAGTTGCTTGACTCAAATTCCTTTCGAAACCTGGTTGAAAAATAATCGGTATTGACATTCATTTTGTAGTTGATAAAAAAGATATTTTCTTAAGCAAATTCCTGCGTACCGAAACCAGAATACCGGCAATGAACTGGATATGGCTGAATAATAAACCAATACGTTTTGAAAGGAGATGAAGCATGACTGCAAAACTGATAAAAGGAACGGAAATACGGGAACAGATCCTGGAAGAGATCACCGCCGAAGTCGCGGAGATCAAGGCCAAATATGGAAAGGTGCCCGGGCTTGTGACGATTTTGGTCGGAGAAAATCCGGCTTCGATCTCTTATGTTACCTTGAAAATTCAAACCGCCCATCGTGTCGGCTTTAAAGAGGTCCAGGATTCACAACCGGTTACTATTTCAGAGGCAGACCTCCTGGCCTTGATCGACAAATACAACAAGGATGATTCCATCAACGGTATTTTGGTTCAGTTGCCGCTTCCAAAACATATTGATGAAAAAAAAGTGTTGAATGCCATTGATCCGGATAAGGATGTGGACGGCTTTCATCCGGTGAATGTGGGCCGGCTGATGATCGGCGGTGATGAAGTCAAATTTCCCCCTTGCACGCCGGCCGGTATTCAGGAAATGATCATTCGCGCCGGAGTGGAAACCAAGGGTGCTGAGGTCGTGGTGGTAGGCCGTTCCAACATCGTCGGCAAACCCATTGCCAACATGATGATTCAAAAAGGCAAAGGCGCCAATTCCACGGTTACCATCGTACATACCGGAACAAAAGATCTGGCCGGACATTGCAAACGGGCCGACATCCTCATCGTGGCCGCCGGCGTGCCCGATCTTGTAAAACCGGAATGGATCAAACCAGGCGCCTGCGTAATTGACGTGGGTGTGAACCGGGTGGGTGAAAAAGTCAACGAGGCCGGCAAAAAAGTGGCGATTCTCAAGGGTGACGTTGATTTTAATGCCGCCAAGGAAATTGCCGGCTGGATTACACCGGTTCCCGGAGGAGTGGGTCCCATGACGATTACCATGCTGATGCTGAATACCCTCAAATCACTTAAATTCAAGCTTGGAAAAAAATAATTCGCGCTGTTTCCGGAATTTTTTTTTGTTACAAAGGGGGAGGGGCCTGGCTCCTCCCTTTTTTTTGAGAAGCTTTTTATTATAATATTTAAAAATAGTCAGGAGTATGGAAAAATCCGGTATCAAGTCGGGAGGAATTAGTAAATGAGTGAATCAAAAAGCCTAGATAGTGAAACGCTTGATTTTTGGCAGGATCATTCCCCGCGCTACCTGGAAATGGCTATACGTTCGGATCGACATGAACGCATTGAAAACCCGGACGGCTATGGCAAGAAGAGCAGGGGCTGTGGCGATACCTTGGAAATATTCCTGATGATCCGGAACAAGCGCATCCAATCGGTTTCCTTTGCCCTTAGCGGCTGCATCCACACCAACGCCTGCGCCAATACATTGGTTCAACTCACGGAAGACCGGGCCATTGCCGAGGTGATTGAGATCAAACCCCAGGCCATCATCGATTTTCTCCAAACCCTGCCGCCCCACGAACATCATTGCGCGGAGCTGGCTGTGGCCGCCTTTCATCTGGCTTTAACGGATTTTTTTGAAAATCAAAAAGCCCCCTGGAAAAAAGCCTATAAAAAGCGCTGATGGGGGTCAATGCCTAATGCAAGCAAAAACCCGCAGTCTGATCCAGATTAACATTGCCGTTCTGCTCTTTGGGCTGGCCGGTCTATTCGGCAAATTGTCAACCCTGCCGGCCATCGGGTTGGTAGGGGGCCGCACGCTTTTCGCAGCCCTGGCTCTGGTGCTGGTCCTGATCTGGAAAAGGGAGACCTTTGTATTCAAGACCTGGCGGGAATATTATTGCTTTTTCCTATTGGGAGCACTCCTGGCCGTGCATTGGACTACCTTCTTTTATTCCATCCAGTGCTCCTCGGTGGCCATCGGACTTTTGACCTATGCGACTTTTCCGGTTTTCGTGACTTTCCTGGAACCGGTTCTATTCCGGGAGAGCCTGAAAAAGAGCGATCTCCTCATCGCCCTGGCAGTGTTCGGCGGCTTGGTTTTGATCATCCCGGAATATCGGCTTTCCAATCATATCACCCTGGGGGTCCTTTGGGGAACCCTCTCCGGATTGACTTTTGCGCTTTTATCGGTCTTGAACCGCAAATACGTCCGGCAATATTCAGCCCTCACCATTGCTTTTTATCAAAACACATTCGCCTGCATTTGCCTTTGGCCCGTTATCTTCTCTATACATATATCCTTTCCATTCCATGAGTTGTTGAATCTGCTGATTCTGGGCATTTTATGCACAGCCTTGTCCCATACCCTTTTTATCCAGAGCATGATCCGGCTCAAAGCCCAATTGGCCAGTGTCATCGCCGGCCTGGAACCGGTTTACGGCATGGTCCTGGCCGCCCTTTTACTGGGAGAATATCCCAATTTGCGCACGTTGGCAGGGGGCAGTGTGATTTTAACAACTGTTATTTATGCCTCCGTAAAGATGCCGCGCTGAGTTGCGGCGTAAATTAGCTAAATAATATTTTGACCATACGAGTATTTTGGTATGGATTTTAAAGGCATAAATAGGAAAACCTTCTAACTTTCTCCTTTTCTTTTGGGGAAAGGCTTGGGGAAAGTCGAAGGCTTTTAAAGGTAAAAAATTGAAATTTTTAATAAAAATGGTGGAGGCGGCGGGAGTTGAACCCGCGTCCGAAGACATTCCACACTGGCATCTACATGCTTATCCTGAAATCTGAAATTCGCCGGTTCAAGTCTCCATCAGGCAGGATGCTTGAACGGCTAGCCTATGGGAATCTCATCAACCTTGAAACAGGCATTCGAGGTTGACCAGCCTGCGGAGTCGACGTTCCATCCGGATCTGCAGGCATGACCCGGGAGAACGTTGGCCAGCTTACGCGGCCAAGGCGTAGTTATAATCGTCTGCGATTATGTTTAATTCCGCCCTTTTACGAGTTGACGGAACTCGGCATGCAACCAGAGCTTCTTTATCCCCGTCGAAGCCGTTTCGCCCCCATGTGGAATTACCGATATTTACAAAGAACCGGTGCGGGCCGGTAAGAAGTCCGCACTTATGTTTAAAGGCTAAGCGTTTCCGTTTTGTTTGTCAAGCAGGATCGCAAAGGCGCCGGGTTTTTTCCATGGATTTCCACAAATGCCGGGTCTGTTTCTGATCCGCTTCAGCGACTGTAGTGTTTTTTGCGGTCCCGGTCCAGATCGCGTTTGGCATCGCGCTGTTTGATGGTTTCGCGTTTGTCAAATTTTTTTTTGCCCCGGGCCAGGGCGATGACCAATTTGGCTTTGCCGCCTTTGAAATACACCTTCATGGGGATGAGGGAAAAGCCTTTTTCATTGATCTTGCCGTACAGGCGCTTGATTTCCTGCTTATGGAGCAACAGTTTGCGCGGCCGCTCAGGCTCATGGTTGTCGTAATAGGCAAAGGGATAGGGGCTGATGTTCATCTGGTATACAAAAACCTCGCCGTTCTTGATCCGGGCATAGGCATCTTTCAGATTGATGCGGCCGTCCCGCATGGATTTGACCTCAGTACCCTTGAGCACCATGCCGGCTTCAAATTCATCGTCGATAAAATAGTCATGGCCGGCTTTTTTGTTGACGGCCACAATTTTGATATGTTTCTTATCCAACTTGCCTTATTCTCCGATCATTTTTCAGGGGAGCACCCATAGCGGAACCAGAGCAACCCAGGTCCTTTAATTTTTATCCTTGCCGGAACCCGGCCTCCGGCACGATATCACTATAATTTTTCTTCAGCAAGGCCAGAATATCTTTAATATTGGTCAGTTTCAACACATCTTTGATGAGTTGCCGGGAAATGCCCATGTCGAGTTGTTTCAACACATTTTTCAGTCTTGGAATGGACTGGGGAGTCATGCTGAGGCCTTCCAAACCGAATCCCAGCAATATGGGCAGATATAACGGATCACCGGCCATTTCACCGCACATGAAAACCTTGACCCCTTTAGCCTGCCCCACTTCCACCACATGGTTGATCATGCGCAGAACCGCCGGATGCAGCGGATGATAAAGGTAGGCCACGTCTTTGTTGCCCCGATCAATGGCCAGGGAATATTGCACCAGATCATTGGTGCCGATGCTGAAGAAATCCACTAATTCAGCCAGGGCGTCGGCAATGATCACCGCCGAAGGCACCTCGATCATGATACCCACTTGAATATCGTTTTTATAGGGGATATTTTCCCGTGCGAGGGATTCCGCCGCTTCCCGCAGCAGCCTTTTGGCTTCCTTCACCTCATCGCAATTGGAAATCATGGGGAACATGATCCGCACATTGCCGAAGGCCGCGGCCCGCAGGATCGCCCGCAACTGGGTCTTGAATACATCCGGCCGTTTCAGACAAAAGCGAATGGCCCGCAGGCCCAGTGCCGGATTGGCTTCATTGGTATCTGGGGAAACCACTTTGTCGCCGTTGATATCCAAGGTGCGGATCACCACCGGCGAGGGCGCCACGGCCGCCACCACCATGCGGTATTGTTCGAACAATTCATTTTCATCCGGAAAAGCTTTGCGACGCAAATATAAAAATTCCGTGCGAAACAGGCCGATGCCTTCACCGCCCAGATCGATGACGGAGGCAACCTCTTCCGGGGACTCAATATTGCCCATGATCTGCAAGCGGAAACCATCGGCGGTTCTGGCCGGTACTCGGCTTTCCCGGGTGATGGCTTGCTGATATTCCGCATATTGGCGTTTGAGGCTCTCATATTCGATAATGGTCTGATCGGTTGGATGAATAATGACAATGCCGGCCTCACCGTCCAGAATGACGATATCGTCGTTTTTCACAAGACTGGTGATATCCCCCAAACCCAAAACACAGGGAATGCCCAGGGTGCGGGCGATGATGCCAGTGTGGGAGGCCTTGCCGCCACGATCGGTTATAAAGCCCTTGACGCGGTCCAGTCGGATCTGGGCCGTGTCGGCCGGTGAAAGATCCCGGGCCACCAGAATCACCCGTTTATCGATGCCGGCGATATACACATCATCCCCCCCCACCAAATGGCGCAGGATGCTGTCGGCCACATGCTCAATATCAAAGGCGCGGCTCCGCAAATATGGATCAGCGATGGAGTTAAACATGGTCTTGACATCCGTTTCCACTTTTTTAAGGGCCCATTCGGCATTGACCTTTTCTTTTTCAATGGTCTCAATGATGCGGACATAGAGCATCTTATCCTGATACAAGGCCATGTGGGTTTCCAGGATGTTCATGTGCTTGCGCAAATCTTCCGGGGTGGCGGCAATGATGTCTTCCAGCTCATCCTTGGCTTTTTTCACCGCCATCTTGAAGCGATTGATTTCGGATTTGAGGTTTTGCTTTTGGATTTCATATTTTTCGACAACGTTGACCCCTTCCCGGTCAACTATATAGGCTTTGCCGATGCTGATACCCGGTGATCCGCCGATTCCGTTGAGACGGATTTCGCCGGTATCCATATCTGTCATGATATTATTCTCCGAATCCATTTTCAAACAGTGCCACAATCCTTTCCATTACGGGTAGATCCGCCGGATCATCAATTTGGAGTGAAAGTCTGGTGTTTTTAAAGGCCGCAAGCGTCAGCAGATCAATGATGCTTCCGGCATCGACCTTTTCTCCGTCTTTAATCAGCCATACCTTTTTTTTTGCAGTTCTTGCGATTTCCGCTATGCGTGCAGCCGGTCTGGCATGGAGGCCCAACTCGTTTTGGATGATGATCTGCTTTGACAGCGCTTTATGCAAAATACCCATCGATATAAAATCCCTGGTCCCAACAATATGTGATCAGGGGTATAATTAAATCCCAACAAGGTGAAAAATCCAAACAAAACCAAGCTTTTTTACCATGCCCGCCCGGAATAGTCAAACGCTATTCATTGCGGGATGTGGGTAGAAAAACGTGTTGACATTCCATCGTGGACTAACCTATGTCGTGAACATACGAAAAAGTTGCGAGATCCGAGATACGGGATTCAAAATCCGGGTTGCGGACCATGATCATTATTTCGTCTGGTCAGGAAAATCAGTCTTGATCATCGTTCCGGCCGGCATCGCATTGTGGGAGCGGCTTCCAGCCTCGATACGGGCGAAGCGATGATCAAGGCCTCTTGTCCTGTGTTCATTTACCCGTATCCCGTATCCCATATACCATATCCTATATCTCGTATCTCGCAGCATTTTCGACAAGGGGCTGTTTTATAGATCAACCATGTAAATGCAACATCAAGGAGGAGAAATGAAAAGAAAGACGGGTTTCAGCATTTTATTCGCGGTATTGCTTTTTTCCTTTGCAAAGATTCTTGTGAGTTGTGACGGCGGGGAAGGCGACGGCGGGGTTTCCGGGGCGGTGGGTTTGAGCGGAGATCTGGGGGCTGTGATCGGTAACGGCAACACTGTCAGCCTGGAAGGGATTTCCTTGAATTTCATGGCTGTTGATGGAACATCGGCTTACACAGCGACTACCGATTTGAATGGAAATGTTTCCATAGCCACCAATACGATCCCACCTGGAACCTATACGGTGGTTCCCGCAAAAGAGCGATTCACCTTTGTGCCGCAAAGCCAGGAAATCGTGGTTATCCAAGATGTACCGGTACCGGTTTCATCTTTGCATTTCGCTGCCACACCAATGGCTTATATACAAGGACAGGTCAGCGATGGTCTAGGCAATCCGGTTTTTGGGGTACAGGTGACGTTGAACAGCCAAGGGGTTTCCACCTCACTGGGTGACGGTGTGAGTGTCACCATCGGCGATGGGGTGTCCGTCGTAGTGGGCGGGATATCCTTCACTGTGACTGATCAGGAAGGTCGTTATGCTTTTTATTCACTACCCTCAAATGGACGCGAGTTTATTGTTGCACCATTTGTAGGCGGGAAATCCTTTGCTTCACAACCAGTCAATTTAACGAGCGATCCCATGGTTCTGAATTTCTCTATCAGTGATAGTCAATTGGATATTCCTATTAAAATAGTAGCACATAAAACTCGATCTCAATTCGGTGATAGCGTAGCTGCTTCGGCTGATGCCAAAACCATTGTCACCGGATGTCGTGGTGGTACGGTCAACTTCGGAACCTTTTATATCTATAAATTCATAAATGGGGGTTGGCAGCGCAGCAACATAGTCGAACGCTGTTCGGGGCCCGCTTGTTCTATTACTTTGGGATCTGAAGGTATGGCTGTTTCAGCAGAAGGGGACATGGTTATTGTTAGCGATGGGTTGATGAACGAAATCCTCATGTATCAATGGAATGGAACGAACTGGGTGAAGACAAAGACAATAGTGGTGCCCGGTTTAAGCCGTTCAAAAAGAAGTATCGCTTTATCCGCGGATGGGAACACACTGGTTGCCGGTGCACCCTATGGAGACCAGGGGACTGTTCATGTTTATAAATTAAATGGAAATGAATGGCTGGAATCAGATGTTTTTTATGGCCCAAGTTACAATTTAGGCTATTCAGTGGCTGTTTCAGGAGACGGTAACACGATTGTAACAGCCACATACGAAGATTTATATAATCTTAAAATATATAAATGGGATGGATATGCATGGACAACAACATCAGTTTGGGCATGTCAATTAGAGGGAGAAGTTGAGAATTTATTGATTTCAGAGGACGGATTACATATTGTTTCACGCTGGCTGCACTATAAATGGGACGGCAGTCAATGGATTCCTGAGGGTCTTCCCTGGATCAACCAAGAATTCGAAACTTTTGGAGGATATGGAGGCGGAGGATCGGGAGGTGAGGCCATAAATGCGGATGGTAGTGTCATAGTATTTGGTACGGTAATTTACAGATGGAATGGTAATAATTGGGATGTAAGCCAATTGCGCCCGTTGGATTATGGAGTTTGGGGCTTTTACGGAAGTAATGGAACTTTCGGAGGTCAAGTTGCCCTTACATCGGATGGTTCAGTAGCTGTTATTGGTTCATGGCAAGATGGAGAATCTTGGTTGGGCACAGCACCCTCTGGGGCAGTACATAGAATTCCATTAAACTAGAAAAGCGCGGCATGGTTCTTGATCATTGTTTCGGCCATTCTCCATTGTGGGAGCGGCTTCCAGCCGCGATTGGGCCGAAACAGTGATCAAGTCCTGCGGCATGATTGATTATAGGGGGACAGTAGCGGTGGCGTATGGCCCGGATAACGTCCCCCCTTTTTGTTAAAAGACTTTCACCTTCCCCAAAATCGCAAGCCCAAGCATACCCAAATCAATCACAAAATGGCAGATGATAACCGATGTGAGGTTTTCATTTTTTTCCATTACATAACCCAGCAACAGCCCGTATAGCAACGCCGCCAGGGCCAGCAGCAGTCCGGCAGGGTAGAAATGCTGGGTTGCGTAACACAGGGCTTGTAGAAAATTGGCCAGCCAGGGATATGGAGTCAGATTTTTCAGTAACCGATACAAGGCACCACGAAAAACAACTTCTTCGCTGAAGGCGTTGAGGGCGCTGAATAAAATCACGGACGACCAGATGCCCTCGGCATCGAAGCGAAAATGGATTCGCATCAAAAGATAAATAGTCACGCCGCTGCTGACAATTAAGCCTGCTATAAATGCAGGTGTAAACCGTGGCCGGTGGAACAAGTTACGAATCGGCAAATCCGCCTTTTTCATCCAAATAAAAGTGGAAAGCGCGAAGAGAATATAAAGGGTATAAGTCAAAACGGCGCTTATGACATCCGGCCAGGTATGCAGCTTGCGAAAGGGCCAGGCAACAACTTTGGTGACCAGTAAAGTGGTGAACAGGGCTGTAAAGGGAAGATACACCGTAACAAAACCCAAAAGGGCAAGGTTGCTTTTTCTTTTACTTTCATCCTGCACATGCCGGGCGATGGAATTGCCGGCGGTCAGCGCGAAAAAGAGGATCAGTCCTATTCCTATCAAGATCAGCATCACGAGCCGGTATGGTGTCACCCGGTCATGGAAAATCAGGTTGGTGTATTGATTTTCAAAGCAGAGGCCCAGGTTGCCGTAAAAAACGCAGTATACAGAAAAAAGCATTCCGTCAAAGGATTGGCTGTTTTTCTGAACAATTTGCCGGTAAAACCAGCGCAGGATGAAAAAAAGAACAAGACAGGCCGCGGCCTCCACGAGTCCCATCATAATATTCTTTTCATGAATAAAACCGGACGGAAGACAAGGCAACCGTTGCCCCTGGAAATAATCCGACAGCGAAGCCGCAAAACCGGCGAGGCTTTGGCTAAGCGGTAGATATAAGGCGAAGACATCCAAGGTCCGGCCGATTTTTAACCGCATCAGACCCATGACTACCATCGCCATGGCGGCACAAAACAAAAAAGAGGTATGGAATGTTACACAAGGTTCCAGTTGGAACTGATCCCAGAAAAAGCGATAGTTCCAAAAGGAAGCCGGGTAGTAAAGCATGTTGAAAAGCCGGGAGCCGATACTGGCTGATGGAAAAAGGACTACCAGAATCGTCAACAATAGGAGAAAGATCTTGGTCTTTTCATAGGCAAGATCTTTTAGTCTTTGATAAACGCCTGCCAGCCCCGGAATTATCCCGATCAAGACCCAGACGAATGCTATGTGTGACTCGTAGCCCATATCCACTATCCCAAGTTTAAACATCGGCCTTGGCTATTCCTTTGATCTTATCGCGGCTGGAAGCCGCTCCCACTATGAATACAGCCGATCGGCAAAGCTGCTTTTTCATTAATCATTAACCGTTAACAATTGATTATTAACCATTAAAAATACAACAAAAACAGCTAATAACTAATAATCAATTGCTAATATCTAACGACTAATGAAGGCCGTCCTTCATCCCATATCCCGTATCCCACATCACCTTTCCCATCACCGGCAATGGCGTCTTGCCAAAACCAGTGCATGCATCCACCGGGTGGTGGCTTCCAGGCTGAGCAAGGGAAATCTCGGGTCCGATAGAACGCCGCCCACAGCCAGTTTATCCGTGCTTTTTGGCCGGCAAAGCCGGTCATGGGCAGTTGATGGAAAAATTTGATAAGCGGCGGAACTTGCCAACAGCCAATTTACAGCCTGAATCAGATGGTTCTTGCTTGACGCCGCGCTTGCCTCATTTGCTGAATCAGAAGCAATAATCAATGCCGGCAGGAGATTGGTCAAGGGTTGTTTCGGGCGGATGATTTCTTCCTGTTCCATCAGGAAACGGGCCGACTCATGCAGTAAGACCTTGGATTGTTCTGTTTCGGCCCAGCCGGAGGTTGCTAGTTCATGGCAAATCAAGGCTGCCCAGGGCTGGAATTCCCGCCAAGGATTTTTGGGAGATTTTTCCATGAAGGTTTTTTTCAGATTGGAAAGATATCCAGGCAGGCATTCATTGCGAATGAGATTTTGAATATCATGGTCGGGGCGATATTTGGCGGCTTTGATCAACGCCAATAAAACCTGCCCATCCAATATTCGTTCCGGTTCACCCTGGCATTGTTTTTTGGAAAATGCACAGCTTTTTCTGAAGCGACCTTTGTCAGTTTTGGCCAGCAGCATCAGGTCTATACAGATATTTAGTTTTGCGGACAAGCCCATCCGGGATTGGTCGGAAATGGATTCCGCCACACGCAGATAATCACTCAGCAATAGGGCCATGAAAGCGGCAAAGCCGGTATTGGTTTCAGCCGCAGTTATTGAAGCTTCCCCCTTCCGGCCGGTCTGGGTCATGGCGGAGATCCCTTTTTCCAAAAAGCCCAATCCAAGCTCAATGGATTCCAGCAAGCGCTTTTCGCGGGTTTCCTCATAAAGGAGCACCAGACGCCAAAGCACGGCTGCGACGAATTCCGGCTTCTCATTGGGGTAGTTTTTTTTATAAGCCCAATCATAGCCATACTGGAAGGAGCCGTCGGTGTTTTGATGCAAGAGAATGAATTCAACCGCATGGGACAAGGCTGCATCCAGCCATGGCTTTTGGATATCACCCCTGCAATTCGGGCAGGAAGCCATGGACTTTTCAGGTTGGAAGGCCAATTGTTCCTTGGGAAGGGTGCTTTGTCCGAGTTTAAGCCCAATATGCACACCGGAAAAGACGAACAGAACAACACCCATGGGCAGGATCCTTTTCCAAGCTGCACTGCTAGACATTCAGATTGATTCCCTATAAGTGATTTTTGATGGTGATGGTATTAATGGGCTGCTTTATCATACATGAAGGATTCTGTACAAGCGGATTCCAATCAATCCGTTTGAGAGGCCGCGTTTGTAGTTTTTTTCGGGGTCGGTATTCCGGGTAGAATCGGGGATTGCTCCCCGATCCCCCCACAGACCCGTACGTGCCCAATTAAGGCATACGGTTCTTCGGTTCCTCTGGCTCACTGTCACCGCTCACTAAGAGGAAATTGTAACTGTTTATAGTTACAACACATAACTCCGGTGTCCTTAGACGTTTCCATATTGCTGCGATCGTCTGCTATAAGTGATGCCGTTTTTTCGCCAGTATTTAATCCGCGAAAATGAATTGATAAATATGCGAATCTATTTTCCGGACTGAAAATGGGTCTTTTGCAAGCGCCCGATATGGTGAGTGACCAGACTGCCCAGATAGATATAATCGGCTGTTTCACACACTCCGGTAATCATCGGGAATGCGGCATCCGGGTCCTGCAGATCATAAACCACACGGCCTTCGGCATCTATGGCAATAACATGACCATATTTTTTCGGTCCCGGGCGCATGAATTTCGGCATTCCGGCAGCCATGCCGCGCAAAGTCGGGTAGTTGGAAAAACTGTCGGCGATACCGACGCGGGGCGATATCAGACCGACCCAGAACAGGCCGTTCATCCCGGCTTTAATATTATCCGGAAACGACGGCAGTTCTTCGAGGATATAATCAAATTGTCCCTTCTTCTCGCCTGTTATCCAATACCGGATTATTCGGTAACTGCCGGTTTCATTGACAAGGACAAAACGCTGATCATGACTGACGGCCACGCCATTGGCAAAATTGATGCCGGTAAGAAGCGTTTCCACCTGACCGGTGTCGGGGTGATAGCATAACAATCGTCCGTGTCCTCCGTGTTCAATGGTATCCAAGGTGGCCGCCTCCATGGTGCCGCCGAATTCCTTGGCGCCAAATTTGGTGCTTGCATCTGAAAAATAGATACGACCGTCAGCCGCAACATCAAGGTCATCGGCATAAAGGATGGGAATGCCGTCTGCTTGGGTTGCCAATTCGGTAACGGTTCCATCCGGAGCAATGGACAATAGCCCCCGAAAAGCATCCGCGACAATCAGGTTGCCGGTTTGGTCAAAAACAATGCCGAGTGGCCGGCCGCCTGTATCCGCCCATTTGGAAGGATTGGAGCAGTCCGGGTCCAGTCGCACGATTTTCCCGCTAAGGGTTGGCACATATATCCGGCCCGCTGAATCCACTGTAATGGATTCAGGTCCTTCCTCACCGCCAATCGGAAACTGTTCAATCGCTTTCAGCAGTTCATTCTCGGCATACACACCGGTATAACCCGGGTTTGGCGGCGCTTCCCACGCGACGGGCTTTACCACGCTGCTGCAACCTAATAAACCAAGAGCAAATAATACAGACGTGATAATCCAAAAACAGTGCCGATAGCTCATTTACGATTTACCTCCTTAAAAAATCTATGAATCGTAGATGGTTATAATCCCTATTCTGTTTGCATATATCATGAAAAACATGAACGCAATCAAAAAGAACCCTGCATTTTAACATCGAAGATGTAGTAGATAGAAATATATTGATTTTTTCATTAAAAAAGTTCAAGGATGCGGACAAGACCGATTGGGTGTTTATCTCAGAACGTGGGAAGCAGCTCGCACACGATCGGTGTGGGCGTTTGTAACCACAGGGCTTGAGCGGGTGAGGGGGCTCTTTGAGTTAAAGGCGTTCAGGCCGGAGGAAGTAAAAAACTTTAGACTCTTGAGAGATAAAGGAGAGGGCAGGAAACCTTGGGAACAAGATTATTTTCAGGAATGGTTTTACTTGGCCTCATTTTATTTTCAACGCCGAGCATAGGGGCAAAAGAAGGTTTCAAAGAATTGCTGAAGAAGGCTAAACTGGGAGATGCAAAGGCACAATTCTCTTTGGGGGTCGTGTACACTATTGGAAGTGGTGCGCATCAGAATTATTCAGAGGCAATCAAATGGTGGAAAAAATCCGCTGAACAAGGGCATGCGGAAGCGCAAATTGCATTGGGGGAGATGTATCAGCGCGGTATAGGTTTAAAGCAAAACTATAAAGAGGCATTACAATGGTACAATAAGGCCGCTGCACTTGGGAATGCATCGGCCCAGATAACTTTGGGCCGTATGTATCGTGACGGCAAAGGCGTAACTAAAAATTATAATGAAGCTGTCCAATGGTATACCAAGGCCGCTGAGCATGGCAATGCATCAGCGCAATATGATTTAGGTCTTATGTACAATGAAGGCAAAGGCGTACCACGTGATTACAAAGAGGCTGCCGCATGGTTTACCAAGGCTGCCAACCAAGGACTTGTGGAAGCGCAAAACAGCCTGGGGTTGATGTATGATATGGGACAAGGGGTGCCGCAGAATGATGTTTGTGCATATAAATGGTGGAATCTGGCAGCCGCTCAGGGTCATGAACTTGCCATTATCAATCGGGATTCAGCTTTGAACAATCTGACCCCAACCCAAATAGCCGAAGGGCAACGCTTAAGCATGGAATTCAAGCCTCTGGTGGAGACGGAAAAGTAGTTGTCCGGGTGATCCTTCCCTTGTAAAATCCATTGCTTGTTTTTCCCGGCCATAACGACGACCAGATTTTCTGAATTTTTCTTTTCATGGAGAGAAGAAGCCCATGATCTGCCCCCAATGCGGTTCAGAACAAGCGGATGGAAAACTTGAATGCGCGCGTTGCGGAATCATTTTTGCCAAATATCGCCCACGCAAATTGAAACCCATAGGCCAAGTCACCGTGGATGAAAGCGAGACCGAAACCGGCGTCTGGCCCATGATCCGGGAAATCCTGCTGAAAATTGAGTCTGAGGTGAATGTATTTTATTTTGCGGGCCGGGTGATGGTTTTTGCCTTGATAGCCGTGCTGGGTATCAAATATGTGCTGGCCGGCTGGGAGGGCAACCATGCCGGTCGGGTCTTTTTGCATAATGTGAACCTGCCTTTTCATGAGGCCGGGCATCTTCTTTTTGGGCTTTTTGGAAGATTCATAACAGTCCTGGGCGGCAGCCTGGGACAATTATTGATTCCGCTGGTTTGCATGCTCACCTTGCTGATTAAGACCCGTGACCCCTTCGGTGCTTCGGTTGCGTTTTGGTGGCTGGGGCAAAATTTTTTGGATCTGGCGCCCTATATCGGCGATGCCCGGGCCCTGAAATTGACCTTGCTGGGCGGCATCACCGGCCAGGAAGCCGTGGATTATCATGACTGGGAATTTTTACTGCGCACCCTGGGGTTATTAAAATGGGACCATACCCTGGCCTGGCTCAGCCACGGGTTCGGCAGTCTATGCATTCTGATCGCCTTGGCCTGGGGTGGCTATCTCCTGTACTGCCAATATGGCCGCATTGTGAGGTAGGGTTCGTGAAGCGCCCCTGTTTTTAAAAGATTGGGTCCCAAAATATTTTCAATATAATGTTTCAAAAACTTCCCAGAAATTGGGAAAGGATTTTTCCACGCACATCTCATCTAAAATGCGAATTCCCGGAGTCACCAACCCGGCCAGGGCAAAGCTCATGGCCATGCGGTGGTCCTTGTAAGTTTCGATTTCAGCACCATGGGGACGGCCGCCCAGGATGCGCAGGCCGCTTTCCGTGGCGCTTGCCGAAATGCCCATTTTTTGCAGTTCCTTGGCCACGGAGCCCAGGCGGTCGCTTTCCTTTTCCTTTAAATGGGCCACGTTTTTAATGATGGTGGTGCCTTTGGCAAAGGCGGCCGTAACGGCCAGGGTAGGGACCACATCCGGCATGTCGGCCATGTCCACTTCAACCGCGGTCAAGGCACCACCGGTCACGGTGATGCCGTCGGCCTCCTGATCCACCCGGCAGCCCATTAGTTCCAGAACTTTGGCAAAGCGCACATCCCCTTGCTGCGAGGAAAAATCAATGCCGCGCACCTTGATGCTTGCGCCGGTGATGGCGGCCGCGGCCCAGAAATATCCGGCCTGGGAGGCATCCGGTTCCACAATGTAATTGCCTGGGCGATAACATTGTCCGCCGTCCACATGATAAAAGGTATCGCTTTTCTTTTGAGTGACAACACCCAGGCGGGACATGATGTCCAAAGTCATGTCAATGTAAGGCCTGGAAACCGGACCCTGGGTCACGGTAATGTCCAGACCGTTTTGGGTATAGGGGGCGATGAGCAGCAGGGCTGAAAGATACTGACTGCTGACATGGCAACGAATGGATACCGGTCCGCCAGCCGGCCGTTTGCCGGTGATTTCCACCGGCGGGCAACCATTGGCCTGGATGGAGCGCGCCTTAACGCCCAGTTGTGTTAGGGCGTCCAGCAAATCCTGGATGGGACGTTGGCCCATACGTTCTGTTCCGGTCAAGGTGCAAACACCGTTGCCGAGCACTGCCACGGCGGTTAAAAGCCGCATGGAGGTTCCGGAATTGGCCAGATAAATCGGGGCAGGGGAGCGGCCCAGGTACCCGGCCGTGCCCGGGACTGAGACAATCCCACCAGTATCCTGGATGGCAACGCCCAGGGCCTGCAAGGCCTTGAGGGTCAACAAGGTATCTTCACTCCGCAACAAATTGCCGATGGTGCAAGGTCCATCAGACAGGGCCGCAGCAATCAGCAAACGATGACTATAACTCTTTGATCCCGGCACCGTCACAGAGGTGTTCCGGATCGCGATAGTTCTAATTTCTTTCATAATCCACAACTTTAGCTCACTTTAGTCACTTGTTTAATGCCCCCAGTACCACCTCCCGCATCAGCTCCGACGGCGCCTTAAGCCCGGTCCACATTTCGAACTGAGCCACGCCCTGATACACAAACATGGCCACGCCGTCAACAACGCGGCAGCCTTTTTTTTCAGCCTGGGCCAGCAGCTTGGTTTTGAGTGGATTGTAAATGATATCCATTACTACTTTGTCCGGTTTCAGATCTTCGGCCTTTACCGGCATGGCTTCCGTATCCGGTGACATGCCCACTGGGGTTGAATTGATGAGAATATCATAATCCAGGGAGGGGAATTCAGATAAATGATAATATTTCACTCCCAATTCAGCCGCCAGGTTGCGGCCTTCATCTTCCAAAATATTGGCAATGGTCAAATGCCCGCCCTGGGCCAGAATACCATGGCCGATGGCCCGGCCGGCGCCGCCAGCCCCCAGCAGCACTACTTTTTTCCCCTGAATAGGCGTTTTTTGCAGCAAGGCGTTGATGGCGCCCAGACAGTCGGTATTATATCCGCCCAAACGGCCGTCGGCATTGACCACCGTGTTGACGGCCCCGATTTTCAGCGCCATCTCGTCAATATAATCCAGATGTTTCATGACGGTGATTTTATGGGGAATGGTGACGCTGAAGCCCTTGATTCCCAACGCGCGCATGCCCGTGAGGGTGGCCGCCAAGTCCTTGACCTGAAAAGCAAGATAAGCGCCGTTGTAGCCGGTTTCCTGAAAGGCGCGGTTGTGCATTACGGGGCTCAGGCTGTGGGAGACAGGATCGCCGATTACGCCGTAAAGAATGGTTTTGGAGTTGATTTGAATTGGGTTCATGCTTTTTCTCTTTTAAATAATTAATAGTTAATATTTATCACTGGTCATCACCAGGCACCGCTTGGGGATAAGAACCAAGTATTTTCACAAATCGGCAAAGTTTCTCCATGTGGTCAACCGTGGCGCGAACACTGGGTTCCTCCAAATGGCCTTCCAGGTCCACAAAAAAGAAATAGCTCCAGTTTTTATGTTTGGAGGGCCTGGATTCCAGCTTCATCATATTGATGCCGGCCTTGGCAATGGGCTCCAGGACCTTGTGCAAGGCGCCGGGCACATGGGGGGCTGAAAACATGATGGAAGTTTTGTCCTTGCCGGTGGGCTTTGTGTTTTCCTTGCCGATGATCAGAAAGCGGGTGGTGTTTTTGGCAAAATCTTCGATCTTGGAAGCCACCACCTTCAGGTTGTAAAGCCTGGCTGCTTCGGCGCCGGCAATGGCCGCTGCCGCCTTGGTTTCCGCGGCCTTTTTTGCTGCCGCGGAAGTGCTGCTGCATTCTTCTAGGGGAACATCCGGCAGATGCTTGCGCAGCCACCTACGGCATTGACCGAATGGCTGGGGATGGGAATAGACGATCTTGATGTCTTCCATGGCTCCGCTGACGGAAAGTAGTTCATGGGAAATGGTCAGGTAGTTTTCAGCGCAAATCTTGAGATCCGACTCGAAAAAAAGGTCCAGGGTATAGTTCACCGAACCTTCTATGGAGTTTTCCACCGGCACGACACCATACCGGCCCAGACCTTTTTCCACATCAAAAAATACGTCCTGGATGCTGGTCTGGGGCATAAAGGTGGCTGAACGGCCGAAATGGTTCATGGCCGCCATATGGGTAAAAGTCGCTTCCGGACCGAGATAGACGATGCGCAAGGGCATTTGCATTTCCCGGCCGGCGCAGATGATATCCGTAAATATATTCACCAGGGCCTGTTTGTCCAAAGGCCCTTGATTGTTTTCACATAAGCGCCTGAGGATCATGGCCTCGCGATCCAGTCTGGGAATTTCTTCCTTCTGTTCGCGTTTAAGCAGGCCGATCTTTTGGGCAACGGACATGCGCCGGTTGAGCAACGCCAGCAATTGGTCATCCAGGCTGTCGATGGTCTGACGCAATGATTCCAGACTTTCTTCCTGACCAAAGGGCTTTTCCATCGTGTTGTTCATGGCTGGAACCTATTTTTCCATTATGGTTTCCTCGATTTTATGACCGAAATGTCGACCGCCGGCCTCAATCGCCACCAAAACCTTGTCACCTGCCTTCAGGCCCACCACGGATATGGGATCGCCTTCCGGAGTGGTCAGACGAATGGTTTCCGCATTCTGCAGGATGGTGGTGACGGTTTCCTGGCCGACCTTGGCGGTGACCAGCATCATCGGACGTTTCTCAATCTTCAACCGGCCCACGATACCGATGCTGGAACGCCCTTTAAAGTCGGTAATCAGAATCTGGTCCCCGGCCGCCAGCTCGGAGAGGTAACGGGTTTTGCCGCCGGGCACGCGGGTATAGGCATGCACCGCCCCGGCATTGACCCGAAAAGGCCGCGGGGAAACATAGGGGTTTGAAATGCTTTCCGAATGCACCAGGAAAAGGGTTTTGCTGCTATTGCCCACCAGCATGCCTTCCCCGATGTTCATGGCCGTGCAAGTGTCCACACATACCCGATCCCCCATTCCCACGGGGGTCACTGCCGTGATCTCGGCGATTTCCAGGGCCGTCTGATCTTCATTGGCGCGCAATTTGGTGAGAGCGCTCTTTAAGGCCGAAGCATCTTGGGTATGAAACAGAATGTGATTCACACCTTTTTCCAATATTCCAAAGGCGATTTGGGCCTCCTCCAGATTTTTCACCTGGGCGATGACATCGGCTTTTTTGGCAATCAGGTTTTCCAGGGGAATAATGGTCCAGTCCGTGCATTCCAGGACTACTTTTTTGGACCGACTGAGGCTCACGATTTCAGCCTCATCCGCTCCGCTCTTGATGGTGAAAAAAATCACATCCTGGCCCGGTTTTAAATCGCCATCTTCGGCAATGGTTTCAATACGGCCGAGTTCTTTTACTTTTTCAGAAAACCCCTTGGGCACCATGATGCCGTCGGCTCCGCCTTCCAAGGCAGTGGTGACCAGTTCCTTGTCCCAAGGATCGACTTTTACCCAGATTTTGCGCATCTGTTTCTCCTCCGTTTAAACCAATCCAACCTATAAAACCAATTCAACAAATCAGACTGTAATATTATTCCTTCAACATCTCCAAGGCGTCCGCAACATTCGCGCCTTCATGGACAATGGCCGACATGGCCTGCACCATGCGGGTGGGATTGCGGTGCTGAAAAACGTTCCTGCCGATGGAGATACCGGCGCCGCCTGCGTCAATCGAACCTTTGACCATTTCCAGGATATCCCGGTCCGAGTCCATTTTTGCCCCCCCGGCAATGACCACCGGAATACCGCAGCCGGCAACCACTTCCTGAAAGCTTTCCGGACTGCCGGTATAGGAAACCTTGACAATGTCCGCGCCCATCTCATCCCCCACACGGGCAGCATGCTTGATCACATCCACATGATACTCATCCTTGATTTTTTCGCCCCGGGGATACACCATGGCCAACAGGGGCATGCCCCAGGTGCGGGCTTCATAGCTCACCCGGCCGAAGTCCCGAAGCATTTCCCTTTCCTGGCTGTCACCCAGGTTGACATGGATGGAGACGCCGTCCGCGCCTAGTTTGATGGCTTCCTCCACGGAACAGACCAGGGTTTTGGTATGGGGATAGGGCGAAAGGTTAGTGGAGGCGGATAAATGAATGATCAAGCCGATGTCCCGGCCGCTCTTGCGGTGGCCGCCGCCCACAAGCCCTTTATGCTCCACAATGGCGTTGGCCCCGCCCTCGGCAACTTTTTGCACGGCCGCCTTGATGTCGATGACGCCGGGGATAGGCCCAACTGAAATGCCGTGGTCCATGGGTACGATCACGGTCCTGCGGGTGTTGCGGTTGATGATACGTTCCATTCTGATTTGTTTGCCGATGATGGTCATGATTCCTCCTGCATTCTTGCCTGAATTGGATCAATCCTAGGTTTTTATTCTGAAAGAAATGAAAAGGCCGCGTGTTGTCTCTTAACCCCGCGGCCTTGAAAAATTTGAAAGCCGTGAGGTTTTGATCTGCTCACGGCTTTTTCGCTTATGTTGTATTGTTCGGTATCAGCGCATCAGCCAGGCAGACCGGTACTAAAATAATAGTACCAAAAGTAGAAATAAAAAAATCTGCCTGCAATTGCTTTCATTACGATTCCTGATTCCTTCCTGATTTTTTTTGCAAATAGTATAATGGTGGATGCTTGTCAAGGAGTTTTTCCAGATTTCATGGAAAGAGGGAGGCTCTCAGATATTATCAGAAGATTTCAATGACGGGCAAAGCTACCATGGCATTCAAGTGCGGAATCCTTTTCTGAACAACCCCACCAGACCGGGTTAGGGACCTGTAACTGCTTTTGGATTCAAGTCCCGCTCCAGTTTCTGAAGGTTGACCACTTCTCCCACGGCAATCAAGGTATCGCCGCTACGGATGATGGCTTCAAATGAGGGGTTAAAAACCATGGAACCACTCTGCGCCTCTTTAATCGCAATGACGATCAGGTTGTATTTCTGGCGAATGCCGGAGTCCTTGAGGGTCAGATTCACCATGGCGGATGAATTGCTGACCGGTATTTCCTCCATTTGAATGTGGCTGCGCCTGTGGGTAAAGGCAAGATCCATGAAACTCGTCACCGTGGGACGCAGAATGCGCTGGGCCATGGTGGCGGCCCCCATCTCATAAGGCGACTCCACGTAATTGGCGCCGGCGGCCTTGAGTTTGGCCTTGGCCGAGTCCCGGCCGGCCCGGGCGATGATATTCAGCTCAGGATTCAGTTGATGGGCGGTGAGCACCAGAAATACATTATCCGTATCCGTGCCCAAGGCCGCCACCAGACCTTTGGCCCGCTCAATGCCGGCCCTGCGCAGGACCGCTTCATCCGTGGCGTCGGCGGAGATATAGACAATACCGTCGGCCTCCATCATGGGGATGTGTTCCGGATTACTGTCGATGACCACCAGATTGGGAAACTTGGAACGGATGCTTTCACATAAAACCCGGCCGATGCGGCCGTAGCCGCAGATGATGTAATGGTTCTTGGAACGGTCGATCTTTTTATCCAATCTTCTCCTCCCCAAAATAATGCGGATGCGGCCTTCCACCATGAACTGGATGACGGCGCCGGCTACGTAGGCGCTCAGGCCCACTCCCAATAACACCAGAACAATCGTAAAAATCCGGCCGGTGAGATCCAGGGGATGCACTTCGCTGAAGCCCACCGAGGCGATGGTGATGACGGTCATATACAGGGCGTCCATAAAGCCCCAACCCTCCAGGACCATATAACCTACCGTGCCGAGGACAATGATGCACAGAATCAGCAGGGATGAAACCTGAAGATGGCGGGTGGTTTTTATTTCTGGAATAATGTTCATGGGGATTCATTTTTGCCGTTGGTCGTTCAGGAGCGCCACGGCGCGCACAGGCGAGCCGTCGGCATCCTGTAAGGGCAAGGGAAAACAGACGAACAGAAACCGCTGCGCTCCCAGCAAGTCCAGATTGGTCAGGTTTTCGATAATAAGGCGGTCTTGACCGAGAAAGGCCTTGTGGATGGGATAATCGTGGGAATTCATCAGGTCTGCCGAGACAGTATCCATTCCAACCCCTTTCAGATCAAATTGAATCAACCAATCCGCTGCTGCCGGGGACAATACCGGATAGTCCCTGAAATAGCGTTTCCGGCCCCAGTATTTGCTCCAACCAGTATTCAACAACAGGAAATCATTCCCGTGGATTTGCTGCTTAAATGGCATGAGGTCCTCCATTTCAATGAATTTCCCAGGGAGGAACTTCAAGCCGATGCATATACCTGTACCATAAAATCGATTGATGGGCAATAGATCCAATGTCTTGGCCCCTTGCAGGATATGGGCGGGGGCATCCAAATGCGTGCCGGTGTGGGAAGTAATGAGAATTTTCTTTTCCTGAAAACCATCCGAAGGGATTTGGGCAATGTGGGTCAAACATGGCTGGTCCGTGCCTGGATACACCGGCATATCCGGCCCGATGGGATGGCTTAAATCAACCGCCTGCTGAAAAATATCGTCCATATTTACTATTTACGCGGGCATGCAAAAATTTGCAAGCAGGGCCAGGTCGTCTTTTTGAAGATCAGCTCTTCAAAAAACCTGTTGCGCTCCACGCGTCTTTCAGATAATCAAATAAGCTTCCACCAGAGTCGTGTGGATTAAAGGAATATATATTGAAGAAATGAAGGATATTCCGTCATGAGTGATAACAACAGGGACGAGCGGGTGGGGATTGCCAGGCTTTTTGAGAACAATCAACTCGGTTCCTATTTCATCAATTATATCTACCTGATTTTTTCCCTGGAAGTGCTCATTTTTCTGATTGCCTTTATCGGTAATCTGGGTCCTGAAAAAGGGCCATTTCCATGGAAATTCTATTTCGTGGTTTCCTTTTCAGTGCCCATTGCCGTTACTTTTCTGCTGGGCATTTGCGTGATGGCCTTCAATCACTATATTTTCGATCAAGGGGGTGAAGGCCGGCTGGAAAAGCCTGCGGACAGCGGGGAAGGGCGACCTAAAAAAATGCTCCTGCGTTTCCAGAATGCTTTGATTTCCTTGCGCAAGGCGCCGTTCCTGGTGCTCCTGTTTTTCATCCTGGTGGGCGCCGTGCTCTTTTTCCATTCTGATGTCATTTTTCTTTATCTTGCCAATGCCGGTGAAAAAGCCGTCCGCTATCTGCTGATTTTCCTCGGTGTGGGCCTTTTTCTGGCCGGAATCGTGGCCGTGGTCTGGATCATTGCCAACTACAAACTGAAAAAAAGACACATGGATCATCTCTTTGAATACAAGCGGGAAGTCATGAAGAACATGAACCTGCTTGTCATGGACAATGATATGATCCTCGACGCCCAGGGCAATGTGATTTCGCCGAAACAGCCCAAGCTCATTACCATGGATGCGGCCGATGCCGCCTACATCAATATCTTGCCCAATAAGAAGCAAATCGCTTCTTAATCTGTCCCGTCAACGTCTGGATTTCGGATGGTCAAGGCTGATCAGGAGCATATTCCCATTTGGCCGTTTACATGCAATGATCGCGTCCAAAGGCCTTGGCAAACACTTCCAAACTCAGCAGAGCCGGAGACTTTACCAATTCGGCCAAGTCATTACCGTCAACATCTTTATCCTTATCAAAATCAGCGGGACACGGAAGAGCGGTTTGTCCCAGGGAGGAGCCGGTACGCTCATAATTGCCCCGCCCCGTGCCCCAGAGAATGCGGGCATTTTGCGTATGGGGCAGATCATAGGCACAGATACCGCTGTTGGCCGTATTCACAATCAGCTCCAGTTCCCCGTCCTGGTCGATGTCGGCAGCGGTCGGGGCCGCCAATACGCCGTTCCAGTTCCCCGCAGCAGGCACATCGCTTTCAAATAAAAGGTTGCCGTACGTGTCCAGGATGTGAACCTTGCCGAAACGATTGCTGCCTTTTTGGGTCCAGGAACCGAATATGATTTCCGCCTTGCCGTCATTATCCAAATCCACCACC
The DNA here is from genome assembly GCA_020723325.1 of Desulfosudis oleivorans. Classification (GTDB taxonomy): domain Bacteria; phylum Desulfobacterota; class Desulfobacteria; order Desulfobacterales; family SURF-7; genus DYJD01. The sequence goes on from DYJD01000011.1 coordinate 95,415, forward strand.
AAGGGTTCACTGGCAAAACGGAAGACCCCTTCCGAGGCTTGGTAAACCGAATAGGGCCAATTGAATTTCTCGGTTTTGTCCAGCCAGAAACAATGCATTCGGCCGTCATTGGAGGAGTAGAGGATTTCGTTCATTCCGTCGCCGTCCAGGTCCGCCACCACAGGATTGGGCATGCAGCTTTCGATAACATTATAATCCTCATTAATGGGCGCACCCAGGTTGGTGGGTACGGTTTCCCAGTCAAAGCCGTCTTTGTGGAAGCGGGTTCGATCGGCATTGAAAATATAAAGGCCGTGATACAGATTGGTATAAGGACTGGTGGCGCAATTGTGCACATTGCCGGTGGCAACTAGTTCAGCGACGCCGTCGTTGTTGACATCGGCAATAGTTGCCGGACAATGGGCGAAATTCGGCCGGTGCTCGCTGCCGCAATGGACATAGCCCCGCAATTCAGCAACCAGGTCAACAGCCACCCCGACTTTGCCCCAGGCCTTGTTGCCGTAAATGGGATCGGCCTGGAGTTGGACCCCATCGGCTCTGTAAGCGCAAATGTAATGTACATCCGAGGGTACGATGATTTCAGCCATGCCGTCGCCGTTCAGATCCCCCACGGCGGCATTGCTGTTGTATACTCCCCAGGCGTAACCACTGTCATTATTCAACTGGGGCCAGCCCGGTCGCAGAACTCCGTCATTGCCATACACCCAAGTATTGGTTTTATTTCCATAGGCGCCGGTGGCGATGATCTCTTTGGTGCCGTCATTGTCCAGATCCGCCACGGATAGCCCTCTGAATTCATTTACGCTTAACTGTTTGGGCCAACCGGGTTTGAAGTAGCCGTTTGCGGAATACACCGAAATATATCCGCCGCCATGGGCGGTCACGATTTCCGGCCGGCCATCGCCATCGACATCCGCGACTACAATCCCCGGCCAGGTCCGCCCGACATTGGCCGCGCCCGGATTGGAGCGGTCGGCGCCGGAACTGACGCGCCAATTTAAATTACCCGTTACTCCATCCAGACAGACAATGGAATAGGCTGAGCCGATCACTTCCATCTTCCCATCCTGGTCGAGATCAACCACCGCTGGGGACGAATACCAGCCTTTTTCGCACCAGGATGAATAACAACCGCCCTTCTGCCATTTCAGAACCGGGGGATAAACCGTTGCTTTTACAACACATGGATAGCAAAGCAGGAATAACCCAAGGAACATGATTTTTACTATTGACTTGTTATCAAGACGCATACTTTTTTAACCTCATCTTGTTTGATTGGCTGAAATCTCGGCGCAAACCGTAACGCGGCTCGCTTGTTCCAGTCTCCTTCGCCTGCATGACTTTCAATGATGAGACCGCTGTTTCGCAGAGGATATTGCGATACCCTGCTATAAATAAAAGATTCAGAAAATAAGCAACTGTTTTTCTGCAACGCCAATTCCTGGACAACGAAAAAGATCACGGGCATTGTCTCAAAAAACAAATACTTCAATACTGTTTTGTATTGCTTGTGCATCTGGGCTGATATTGCATTTTGGGCAGTTTCCAGATGCAAGGGGCTTTCTTGTTTGTCGGCGGCATGATTTCCAACCCGGATCCGCGGCAGGCCTCCAGCAAGGTTCCACATTGACAGCAGAAATAGGGGATGTCCTTTAGGTGGAAGGACCAGGAGTGGGCGCTGCGGCATCGGCCTTGATCATAGGGCTTGCGCTGGGTGAAATGGGTTACCATGATAGGAAAGAAGGCCTGAACGATTTTTTCAGGAAAAGGCAGACTACGGGCGGCGAATACCACCAGGGTATTTTCCAATGCTTCCCGTATTCTTACATGCATGGGCATTGAACCGAAGCTGCCCGCACGCATTAGGCGACCACCGCTGCCGCAGGGTTTCAGTACAAAATAAAGATGATGCGCATCTTCGCGGATAAAGAAGCGCCCCGGCAGATAACCGCTGCTGCCGCAATTATCGATGCCGAAAATTTGGTCGGCCAAAAATATTGCTTTTTCACGGATGGATAGGGCGCGGAGTTTCGATCCCATCTGATTTTTGATACAGGTTTCATATTGAAGGCCCAATGCTTTTCCCAGACCTTCTTCACCGGTCCTTTGGGCAATATAGGTCAGGGTTGCCGACACCATCATGACATACAGATCATGTAAAGCCAGGAATTCGTCCTTCGTTTCCCGGCATAGTCTCTCGGCAAACTTTATATTTCCCATTTGAATAGCGGCCATCAGAAGGTCCGTAATAGGGCGAGCCATTTCCAAAAGGGCCGAATCCGAATAGTAACGCGGCCGGTTGGAACGCGTCCATTTTTTGCAGCCGGAATCCGGTTTTGTCAGACCCAGGCGCTGATAGTAAAATTCCGGAATGGCGGCCGGGTCTTTATAGACATGCCAGGCGCAAGGATCTCCGGGATTCAGCGGCGGGTCCACCGGCCAAAGCAGATGCCCATAGCCGGATTCAAACGGCAGGATTTCGTTGAGAAACGGACAATGGATGCAATAATAAGGGAAGTCCTTGCGGCCATAAGTCCATGGGCGGGCTTGGCGTGCAGTCTCACCGGGCTTGCCCGCTTTATACCAGCCTTTGAGTTGCAGCCGGGCGCCGGAGCCACAGGGATGCAAGTGAAATGTGAATTTTTCCTTGTCTTCGGTGATGTGAAAAGTACTTGGATATTCGCCGGCGCCGAAACAACTATGGGCCCGCCAGGATTTGGCCAATAGGGCTACAGTCAAATGGGGGAACACTTGACCCCGGGCCGCATCAAAATATTGTCTTTGGGCGGAGTGGCTGAAAACAAAGCGGAACATGGGCTCCAGCTCCGTCTCCCCCAATTGCCTGCCGATCCAGCTCCAAAGCGCAGTGCAGGTTTCGGCATAAAAATCGTGCAGCAATATGCGGGAGCCGGCCATTTCCCGGCAAAGCTGCAGGGCCTCGGTTTTACGGCCCTGCCTCAGGGCTTGTTGGATCCTTCTGGAAAAAGGTTCCGTGAGCCGGCGTTTTTCCGCTTCGGAAAAAAGGGGAATAAAGGCCGGTCCGCCCGAATTCATTTTAGGAGTTCCCGGTTACTACGGCTTGAATATGGCGGCGGGGATTGCTGCCACCCAGAAGTTGCAACACCTTGGCGTCGCGCATGCTTTTTTCAAGACCGTAATCATGGAGATAGCCATAGCCGCCGTGGATCTGGATCGCGTCCAGGATGATTTCCAGGGCCGCATCCGTGCAATAGGCTTTGGTCAGGCCGGCCTCAAGGGCAGCATGGGGCAAGGGCAGGGGAGGTGGGCTGAACCAATTGGTATAGGCGGCGGTTCCCACGCACAGTTTCATACGCATTTCCCCCAGGATACGCCGGATCTCGCCATGGTTGATGATGGTCTTGCCGAACTGATAGCGTGCTTCAGCATAGGCTATGGCCTTTTCCAACGCCCGGCGGGCCGTGCCCATGGCCATGGCCGCCGTAAAGCCGTATAACCCTTCCTGGGCGGCTGTGAAAAGGATTCGCCCCGGATCCGAATTTGATAGAAATAGATCTGGATCAATGGGTGTCTGATCAAACACAACCGGTGCAAAATGGTTCACTTTCAAGCCGGGAAGCTGGGCAGTCGGCCCAATGGAAACACCCGGTGTTTTGCGGTGAACCAGACAGCAATGCACTTCTCCCGCGGATTCATCAGCCGTTGGGAAGACCAGGAAGTAATCGGCCATCCAGGCTCCGGCGGCAAGCGGGCTGCGGCCGGCGAGCACAGGCTGGTTGTTGGTAAAGGACAATGTAAGAGCAGGTGCCTCGGTTTCTGAAGGGAGAATCAGGCTGATGAAGGGGGCTGCCTTTTCAATATCCTGAAATATTCCCTGGAGAACCGAATACCGGCTTCCGGCTTCCATTTTCAAAAGTGCCAGGCAGGCGCTGAAATGCACGGCAAACAGGGAAGCGATTCCGGCACAATCGCCTGCAATGACATCCAGCAACAAAGCGCAATATAAAGGGGAAGCCTCCACACCCTGATTTGCTTCCGGGACAAGCAAACCGGGCAGATCCAGGGCCGTGCTTTTATTCCATATAGCCTTGGCCCAAGCTTGGTCTGCGGCCGAGTCGGCCGAAAGAACCTGGTCGCGTATTTCCTTTTTGACAAACCGCCGGCATTCATTCAGGGCAATGGTCATGTCATCCATACGCATGGAGGTCATCCTATTCATGATCCTCTCCAATCCTGTATCTGTTCACCGATTTCATGGTTGAAGATATCCAGGCGATTGACTTGATTGGTGCCTTCGTAAATCTGGGTCACTTTGGCATCCCGGAAATATTTCTCAAGACCATGCTCATTGGCCAGGCCCTCCAGGCCCACAATGTCGAGAACCCTGGCGGTGACCCGCACCGCCAAATCTGTACCGGCCACCTTGGCGGCAGAGCCGTACTTGACGAATTTTTCCACCATGACATCCGACACCAGGCTTTTTTTATACCAACCGCCGGCCCGGCTGATGATGGGATTGCGGGCCAGGGAGAGCAGGGCCTCGCTCAACAGCCATTTGCGCGGCAGGATTTTCAGGGCCAGCTTGATGGGCAGGCGCTCGAACATGCTCCAGACATGGTAGGTATCCAGGGCCAGGGCAAAATTGTAGCACTGATTGCGCACCGTCATCAGATCCTTGAGCATGTCGGCAACGGCAAAACGCACCCAGTCTTCCTGGATCAGAAAGCCATGGGCGGTTTTCTTTTGGGAAGCATAACGGATGCAGGTTTCCAAAGCCCCGCGGGCCAGGCCCAGGGCTGCCAGGCCGATATAGCCGCGGGTGATGGAAAGGATTTCACGGGTATGGTGCAGCCCCCGGCCAGGGGGCTCCCAGAGATTCTCTTCCGGCACAAATACATCCTTGAAAAACAGTTCCGCGGTTTGGCTGGCTTTTTGACCGCATTTTCTTTCCACCCGGCCCACCTTGAATCCTTCCGTATTTGTGGGGATCAGGAAAGTGGCCATGCTGGTCAGGGGCTGGTCCGGGTCCATGGGGATATTGGCAATGACATAGTGGGCGAGACTGCCGTTGGTGATGAAACATTTGGTGCCGTTGAGACGATACCCTCCCGTCACTTTTTCAGCCCGGGTGGACGGTCGCATGCGGGCCATGGCCGCGGCTTCCTCCATGTCCGTACCCGCTTCGGGTTCGGTGATGGCCCAGGACCAGAAAAGGGGCCTTTCCGCTTCCTGGGCTTCGGTCATCAGGCGGATGATCTTGAGGATCACATCCGTGCGGCATTCCACCAAAGCCCCCAGCAAGCCGAAGGTGTTGAAGGTGATGTTGGATGCACTGGCCAGGCATACACTGGTGAGTTCTTCCACCAGAACAGCATTATCCAGGGCGCTCCAGCCCAGTCCGCCCAGCTTTTGGGGAATGGGACTGATATTCAGTTTGGCCTGATTGGCTTTGCGCCACAGTTCCCAGTCAAAATAGGCGGGGTCCTCGCTGCATTTGCGATCGATTTCCAGCACCCGTGGGGCAAGTACCTCACGGCAAAACTGACGCACAATGATCTGGGCCGTTTCCGCCCGGCGGATGTATTCCGGATGCAATTGCCGGAGTTTTCCCAAAGCCGGCAGGGATTCCAACAAATCCGGTTCGGTTTTCTCCATGCTTGGAATAAAGCAAAAACAATCGGCTTTGACGGTGGCGGACAGCATTCACCCTCCTACACCAACAGGTGGCTCCGGCTGGATCAGTGTGGTATCTCCAGCATCATGATTTGATGTATTGTAAATTGACCATATAGTCAAGTAACTTTTACAAATAAAATTATGTATTAAATTTATTATTTTAATAGTTAGTGTATAGTTTAGTATCTGGACCGGAAATACGTCAACTTATTGAATTTGCAAATCCATTGACACATTATCACCCTTGGGTTATGTATTTTCAAAACGTATTCTTGGAGATTGAAGAAGAAGGGATTTCATGAACACAACTCCTGAGCAGATCGATTTATGGCGTGGTGTTGCTTCGGAACATCAGCGGCTTGAATTCAAGGAAGCCAAGACCCAGTTGGACAGTAGAAAACTGTATCGATATTGTGTGGCCCTAGCCAATGAGGGTGGCGGCCGCCTACTGCTCGGGGTTGCGGATAAACCACCCAGACTTGTGGTAGGTACGGCGGCGTTTCCGAATCCGGTGGACTTGGCCGCCAGAATTTTTCAGGCCCTCGGGTTCCGTGTGGATATCGAGGAAGTTCAGCATCCGGATGGACGGGTCCTTGTTTTTAATATCCCCTCGCGCCCTCGGGGAACAGCATATCATTTTGAAGGCTCTTATTTGATGCGCTCCGGCGAAGCCCTGGCCCCCATGAGCGAGGACCAGCTTCGGCGTATCTTTGCTGAAGGCGAGCCGGACTGGCTTGAAGCCTTTTCCCGAACCAGTCTCGATGAGCAGGGAGTTGTCGATTTGTTGGATACCCAAGCCTTTTTTGATTTATTGCATTTACCCTATCCCACCCATCGCAAGGGTGTGCTGGCGCGACTGATCCAGGAACGGCTGGTGGATGAAAGCGAGGATGGTTATGCCGTCCGTCGTCTGGGGGGCTTGATGTTGGCTCGTAGATTGGCTGATTTTGATGATCTTATGCGCAAGGCGCCGCGAGTCGTGGTCTATACCGGCAATTCCAAGTTAGAGACAAGGCTGGATCATTTGGAGGCCAAAGGAATTGCCGTCGGTTTTCAAGGACTGGTAGCTTTTATCATGGGACAACTACCCCGTCATGAAGTCATCGAAAACGCCCTTCGCAAGGAGAATCTGCTGGTTCCGGAGATCACCATTCGTGAGTTAACGGCTAACGCCCTAATTCACCAGGATTTCAGCATCGGCGGCGCCTCGGTCATGGTGGAGATATATGCCAACCGGGTGGAAATTTCCAATCCCGGTGCGCCCATTGTTCCAGTGGAGCGGTTTATCGACGGATATCAGTCACGCAACGAGCGCCTGGCCGACCTGATGCGTCGCATGGGGATCTGCGAGGAAAAAAGCAGCGGTATCGACAAAGTGATCCACGCAGTGGAAATGAATCGGCTGCCGGCTCCGGACTTTCGAACCGGCCATCAGCGCACCATTGCCGTTCTTTTTGGTCGCAGGGAATTCGAGGGCATGGATCGAGAGGAGCGCATTCGGGCTTGCTACCAGCACTGTGCCTTGAGATACGTCATGGCCGAGCACATGACTAATCAATCCCTGCGCGAACGCTTCCAATTACCTGAGAATAAAAGCGCCGTCGTTTCCCAAGTCATTGCCCAATCCATTGAAGCCGGGATAATCAAAACCGATGAGCGGGTCGGCGCATCCCGGAAATTCGCCCGTTATTTGCCCTTCTGGGCCTGAAAGTTATTTTAGCGTTACTACTTTTATGAGATCATCAGATTTCAATAACAAAATAATAACAGTAATGTACTTATTTAAGCGTTTGCCTTTCCATGCCTTTTGTATGGCCGAATCTCGCCCATCCTTAAGTGCGATTTGAATAAACAATCATCAACATATTGAATTTGCAAATCCATTGACACATTTTCACCCGTGGGCTATGTTCCTTTAAAAATCGTTTTTATCATTTCAAGTTTACCGGAAAATACAGTGGCATAACGGAATTAGGGAAGTATGAATGCGGAAGAGCTGAAGCAATTGGAAGCGGATCTGTGGCGCAGCGCCGATACGCTGCGGGCCAACTCGGATTTGAAATCGAGTGAATATTCCACCCCGGTGCTGGGATTGATTTTTCTGAAATTCGCCGACAACCGCTATCGGCGCTTTGAAAAGGAAATTTTAGAAGAATACGCCGGACTCAAAGGCACCCGCCGGGAAAAGCCCTTGAGTGATATCGCCATCGAAAAATGCGGCTTTTACCTGCCGGACCATGCCCGCTATGATTATCTGCTCAAATTGCCCGAAGAGGCGGACGTTGCCGGCTCCATTAAAAAGGCCATGGAGGCCATTGAAGAGTACAAGCCGGAATTGAACGGCGTGTTGCCCCGGGACGAGTATTTTCGGCTGAGCCGGACTGACAAGAGCATCCCCGGCCAATTGCTGAAAAATTTTTCCACCATTCCCCAAACCGCCGTGGGGGACATTTTCGGCCAGATTTATGAATACTTTTTGGGCAATTTCGCCATGGCCGAGGGCCAGGGCGGCGGCGAGTTTTTTACCCCCCGGTCGGTGGTGCGCCTGATGGTGGAAATCATCGAACCTTTTGGCGGCACGGTGTTCGACCCGGCCTGCGGCTCCGGAGGCATGTTCGTGCAGTCCGCCAAATTCATCGCGCGGCACCGGGATGAACTGGCGAACGGCACCGGCGGGGATATCTATGTGTACGGCCAGGAAAAGACCAGGGAGACAGTGAAACTGGCCAAGATGAACCTGGCGGTCAACGGCTTGCGCGGGGACATCAAACAGACCAATACCTACTACGAAAACCCCCACGACAGTTTCGGCCGCTTTGACTATGTGCTGACCAATCCGCCCTTTAACGTGGACGAGGTCAGCCTCAGCAGCGTGGAAAAAGACCGGCGCTTCAACACCTACGGCATCCCCCGCAAGAAAACCAAGGTCAAGAAAAGCGAGCAGGGCAAGGAAACCGTGCCAAATGCCAACTATCTGTGGATCAATCTCTTTGCCACCTCGCTGAACGAAAAAGGCCGGGCCGCCCTGGTCATGGCCAATTCCGCTTCGGACGCCCGGCATTCCGAAGCCGATATCCGCCAGACCCTGATCGAAAAGAACCTGATCTACGGCATGCTGACCCTGCCCTCCAATATGTTCTACACGGTCACCCTGCCGGCCACTCTCTGGTTTTTCGACAAAGCCAAGGGGGATGATGACCGCATCCTGTTCATCGACACCCGCAATATCTTTATCCAGATCGACCGGGCCCACCGAGAGTTTTCCGAAGAACAGATCAGCAATATCGCCATCATCAGTCACCTGCGCCGGGGCAAACGGGATAAATTCGTCCGGCTCATCGACCGTTATTTTTCAAAAGGAATGGAAAAGCTCGCCGAAAACAAAGAACGGGTGGGGCCGGTATCCGAGCAACTCCTTGAGGTGCTGGAAAACAACGGCGGCAAAACAGCCGTGGCCGAATTGGTGAGCCAGTGGGCCGGGCTCAAGAAATTGCAGGCTGCATATCAGGCCTATCTCGGCAAGGACGAATCAGAGATCGACATCGATAAGAAGAACACGTCCCAGCAGTTACTGCGGCAGGCCTTTGATCCTTTTTTTACCGGCCTCCATGACGGACTGAAGCAACTGGGCAAGATCATCCGTAACCATGAAAAGGCCCAGGCCGAGGCAGCTAAAAAAGAGAACAAAAGGCAGGCTATGGACCGAAAGACCAAGGCATTGAAAACCGCTCTGGAAGAACTCCAGGCCGAAGTCCGGAATGCCGAGACGTATTTTAAACACATTCATTGGCTCCAGGATCGGTTTCCAAAGGCAACTTATGAGGATGTCACCGGGCTTTGCAAATTGGCCGACCTGAAAGATGTCCAAGAGCAGGATTATTCGCTTAACCCCGGGCGCTATGTGGGAGTTGTGATTGAGGAGGACGGAAAGACGGAGGAGGAGTTTTTGGAGGAGCTATTGGTCATGCATGAAGAAATATTAAAACTCAATAAGGAGGCTAATAGCCTGGAGTTAATCCTTAAGGATACTGTTACTAAAATTATTGGGGAAGAATGAAAAGTAGATTGTCCCAGAATAAAAGTTTTGATTTGATCAAACTTGGAGATGCAATCCTTTTACAGCGTGGATTTGACATCACAAAAAATGAGCAGAATGAAGGAAATATCCCAATAGTTTCTTCATCTGGTGTTGCAAGTTATCATAACCAATGGAAGGTCAGAGGGCCGGGAGTAGTTATCGGACGGAAAGGTACCCTTGGTACAGTGCATTATCTGAAAGGAAATTTTTGGCCTCATGATACTACACTGTGGGTCAAGGATTTTAAGGGAAATGAAGTACGTTTTGTTTATTATTTTTTGAAAACTTTACATTTGGAAAATTTTGACACTGGGGCTTCAAATCCGACAATTAACAGGAATCATATTCATAAAATAAAGGTGATCTTTCCTAAGCCGAAAGTGCAGGAAAAAATCGCCGCCATCCTCTCCGCCTACGACGACCTGATCGAAAACAACAAACGCCGCATTGCCCTGCTGGAAAAAATGACCGAGGAGATCTACCGGGAATGGTTTGTGCGCTTTCGTTTTCCCGGCCATGAGAAGGTGAAGTTTGTGAAGGGAGTGCCGGAGGGATGGGAAATAAAAAAAGTTGAAGATATTGTGAAGCGAAAACGATTCGGTCGAATTTACAGAGAAACAGAGCTATTTCATGATGGTAATATTGTCGTTATTGATCAATCCCGTAAAGAATGGCTTGGTTTTCATAATAATAAGCCAGATCATGATGCTTCTATAGAAAATCCTTTGATTCTTTTTGGGGATCATAGTTGTAAAATGCAGATTATGATTGAACCATTTTCTTTAGCTGAAAACGTCATTCCATTTTCTGCGAAAATTGATATGCCAATACTGTTTCTTTTTTATTTGGTAAACTCTCTAGTAGAAACTGAGGAATATAAAAGGCATTGGACGGAACTAATAAAAAAGGAAGTATTGATACCAAAATATAATCTCCAACAACAATATGATGATCATGTACGTAATTTAATCGTGCTAAGAAGAAAACTGAAGTCTGTTAACGTGATTTTAAATATGACTAGGGATCTCTTTTTAAACCGTCTGATTTCAGGCAAACTTTCTGTGGAAGACCTCGACATCCAATTCCCTCCCAGCATGCGTGAGGAGATTGAAACCGAACAACAGGAAACCGCCCATGCCTAACTTTATCTCCGAAGATCAGATTGAGCAGGCCGTTCTGCAGAAACTGCAAAAGGAGTTCGGCTTTGAGATGCTTAATTGCTACACCGCGACCCAGGACGATCTGAACGACGGGTCGAATCGGGCGGATAAGCGCAATGTGATCCTCGGAGACCGTTTGAAAGCAGCGGCGCTGCGCCTGAATCCCGACATCCTGGAACCCGCCGTGGAAGAGGCTCTGGTCAGACTGACCGACAAGCGCCAGGCCATGTCCCCCATTGCGGCCAACCGGGAAATCTACACCCTGATCCGGGACGGAATCCCGGTGGAATACGAAAACCAGGAAGGGAAAAAGGAACACGGCCGGGTAAAGGTGATCGACTTCAACTCCAGCCATGCGGAGGCCAACCAATTTTTGGCCGTGTCCCAGCTTTGGATCAGAGGGGAGATGTATTACCGGCGGCCGGATATCCTCCTTTACGTCAACGGCATCCCCCTGGTGTTCATCGAGCTGAAGAACTCCAATGTGAAATTGAAAACCGCCTTTGACGACAACCTCACCAATTACAAGAAGGACATTCCCCAGTTGTTTCTGACCAATGCCTTCTGCATCCTGTCCAACGCCATCGAGACCCGGGTGGGGAGTTTTACGGCCGGCTGGGAACATTTCTTCAACTGGCTGCGGGTGGAGGATGAGAAAGAGAAAGTGGACCGGGAAAAGGTGAAACGCGAGGGCACCAGTCTGGAATACGCGGCGGCCGGGCTCTGCGCGCCGGCAAGACTGCTCGATTACATCGAAAATTTCATCCTCTATCATCGGGAGACCCAGAAGATCATTGCCATGAACCACCAGTTCATGGGGGTCAACAACGCCTTTCAGGCCTTCAAGGAACGAGAGACGCGCCAGGGCAAGCTCGGCGTGTTCTGGCATACCCAAGGGTCGGGCAAAAGTTTTTCCATGATCTTTTACGTGCGCAAGATTTCCCGCAAGCTGGAGGGTGACTTCACCTTTGTGGTGGTCACCGACCGGGAGGATCTGGACGGGCAGATTTATCGAAACTTCCTGAATACCGGCACGGTCCAAAAGCACGAGGCGGCCCAGCCCAAGAATAGTGACGAGATGCGGAAATTCCTGGGCCGGAACAAGCGCATCGTGTTCACCCTGATCCAAAAATTCCGCTACGACAAAGGCAAGGACTATCCGCTGTTGTCCGATGACAAGGATATCATCGTCATCGTGGACGAGGCTCATCGCACCCAGTATAAATCCCTGGCCGAAAACATGCGCAAGGGCCTGCCCAACGCCCAGTACCTGGCCTTTACCGGCACGCCGCTCCTGGGCCGGGAACGCAAGACCAACGCCTGGTTCGGGGACTATGTCAGCGAGTACAATTTCCAGCAGTCCATGGACGAGGGGGCCACCGTGCCCTTGTTCTACCAGAAACGCGTGCCTGAAATGTTGATCCAGAATGAGGATTTAAGCGACGAATTTTACCGGATCCTCGAAGACGAAAACTTGGATGAGATCCAGCAGGCCAAGCTGGAGAAAAAATTCGCCCAGGAGATCGAGGTGATCAAGCGGGACGACCGGCTGGAGACCATTGCCAAGGACATTGTCTATCATTTTCCCCGGCGGGGCTATCTGGGCAAGGGGATGGTGATCGCGGTGGACAAGTTCACCGCCGTAAAAATGTACGACAAGGTTCAACGGCTCTGGAAAGCGGAAATCAAAGCCCTGCTGGGCCGCATCGCGAAATCCGGCAATGAAGTCGAAAAGCGTCGGCTGAAAAAGATAAAGGATTACATGCGCCGGGTGGAAATGGGGGTGGTGCTCAGCGCCGAGGCCGGTGAGGAAAAGAAGTTCGCCGAGCGGGGACTGGACATCAAGCCCCACCGGGACCGCACGGAACAGGTGGACGAACACGGGCACGACATCGAATACAATTTCAAGGACCCGGAACACCCCCTGCAACTGGTGTTTGTCTGCGCCATGTGGCTGACCGGCTTTGACGCGCCGACAGTGTCCACCCTTTACCTGGACAAGCCCATGAAGGACCATACCCTGATGCAGACCATTGCCAGGGCCAACCGGGTGACGACCGTTCAAATCAACGGGGTGGTGAAACGAAACGGCGAGATCATCGATTACTACAATGTCTTTCGCAATATGAAAAAAGCCCTGAAGGACTATGCCCAGGGCGAAAAAGGCTTGGAAGATCCGCCGGTGCGGGAGAAAGCCGTTTTGTTTCGCTTGCTGGATGATGCTATTGAGCAGGGAATTGCTTTTTGCCGGGGGTGCGGGATCGATATCCCCCTGTTGCTGGAAAAAGAGGAAGTATTCAAGAGCATCAACACATTCAAGGATTATGCCGACATTCTCCTTGAAAATGACAACCGGCGCAAAGGGTTTGTCGTGCATGACAACACCATTTCCAGTCTGTACGAAGCCTGCAAGCCGGAAATCCTGGGGCGCAGACAGCAAAGAATCGTGGCTGTTTTTGAATATCTGCGAGGGGTCCTCGACAGCATCATCGATCAAAAGGATATTGATGCGGTATGTTTGAAAATTGCGGATCTGCTGGATGAAAGCATTGTCGTGGACAATGCCGAAGGCTTTTCCATTCAGGAGCATCGGGCGGAATGGCAGATCATTCAAAAAGGCCGGTCTTGGGACCTCAGCAAAATCAACTTCGAAAAGCTTAAGGAGGAGTTCAAGGCCACTGCCTTTAAAAATATTGAGATCGCCGACTTGCGGGCTTTTATTGAGCGAAAGCTGGAGCAGATGATCCATCAGAACATCACCCGCATTAATTTTGCTCAACGCTTGCAACAAATCATCGATGCTTATAACGCCGGCGGCTCATCCACGGAGAATTATTTCGACGAACTCATGTCCTTTACCAGGGACATGCAGGCCGAAGACGAACGCCATATCCGGGAAGGCCTTACCGCGGATGAACTGGAGTTGTTTGATCTGCTGAAACAGGATAAGATGACCCAGGAAGAAATCCAAAAGGTGAAACTTGCGGCCAAACACCTGCTGCGCAGACTATTGGAAGAGCATCCCAAGGTGTTGGTGCAGGACTGGTTCAAGGACTCCCAGACTCAAAAGCAAGTGCGCACCGCTGTTGAAAAGGTGCTGGACGATACTTTACCGGCGAGCTATGATCGGGAAATATTCCGGAAAAAATGTAATAACGTGTATGAATTGATATTGGATCATGCCAGCAAGGGCAGGAAGTGGGCGGCGTGATCAGTATATGTATTCGCCTTATATGTATTCGCCTTTGAAGACCGTTTCACAGAGTAGGACATGATAAACAGAGATGGTCTGTAATCCTCACTCTGCTTAAAGGCTTGCGCAGCAAGGAGTAGGGTATGATTGGAACTCAAAAATTGATTTACACCATGAACCTCAAGAATTTTTTATCATACGGTGAAAGAAATGAAGCCATTCAACTTGAATCGCTAAATGTGTTGATCGGAAAAAATTCATCGGGAAAATCAAATCTCATTGAAGCGCTCAGTTTGCTGAATGCAACGCCTAAGGATCTGGCGGCGCCTATCCGGGAGGGGGGCGGTATAAGTGAATGGTTGTATAAAGGTTCAAATCGCGTGCCAGTGGCGGAAATTGATATCACCTTTGATTATCCGGATGACCCGATCCCGCTTCGCTATCGCCTTGGGTTTACAGAGGTTAAACAACGACTTGAAATCATAGACGAAGTGATCGAATGTGAAAGAAAAACCAGTCCCAAAGAAGCGGATGTATATTTTTATTATCGCTATCAAAAAGGAACGCCGGTGGTTAATGTGAGGCCTATTGCCACCGAGTGCGCCCCGGCCGGTAATAAAACACGCACACATCGCCAACTGAAAAGGGAAGACTTGGATGTCAACCAGTCTGTTTTGTCCCAACGCAAGGATCCGGACCAATATCCGGAGATTACCTATCTCTCCAGCCATTTTGCACAAATGAAATTGTACCGGGACTGGAACCTTGGGCGCTATACCCCACCGAGATTACCGCAAAAGCCGGATCTGCCGGAGGATTTTTTATTGGAAGACGCTGCCAATCTTGGCCTTGTGTTGAATGATTTGCAGCATCGCTCTCAAACCAAACAAATGATTCTATCCAAGTTGAAAGCCTTCAATCACGATATTGAAGATCTAACAACCAAAGTGCATGGCGGGACCGTCCAATTGTTTCTTCATGAAAAGGGCTTGAAGCATCCCATACCCGCCACTCGTCTTTCGGACGGGACCCTGCGCTATATCTGTTTGCTTGCCATTTTATGCCATCCCACTCCCCCAAAAATTGTTTGTATTGAGGAACCGGAACTCGGGCTCCATCCGGATGTTCTCCCAATCATTGCCGAACTTTTAATTGAGGCTTCTAACAGGACACAGCTTTTTATTACAACACACTCGGATGTTCTTGTTTCCGAACTTACCGATGTTCCTGAAAGCGTCATCGTTTGCGAGCAAGACATAGATGGCACATCCTTGAAGCGCCTTAGTAAACAAAATCTCGAAGAATGGCTGAATAAATATTCTCTTGGGGAATTATGGCGCATGGGTGAAATAGGAGGCGTATAATGCCTGACGAAATCCGTATTTATCTTGAAGGCGGCGGCGATGAAAAAAATACTAGAGCGAAGATGCGCAAGGGCTTCAACTCCTTTCTCGCTTCCTTGCGGGAAAAGGCACGGAATAAAAGGATACGCTGGCAAATTGTGGCTTGTGGATCAAGATCCAGTGCCTTTGAAGATTTTCATACAGCGCTTCGAATTCATCCTGAGGCATACAATATTTTGCTTGTGGATTCCGAAGGAGTTGTGAAGGCAACGCCCTGGGCTCATTTGCGGCAACAAGATCAGTGGCACACTCCTGATATATCGGAAAATCATTGCCATTTAATGGTTCAGGCCATGGAAGCTTGGCTGATTGCCGACAGCAATGCTTTGGCTTTGTATTATGGGCAGGGATTTCGTCAAAAAGACATTCCACGGCACTCTGATGTCGAAAACATACCGAAAAACAAACTTGAACCATCTTTAATCGCGGCAACGCGACATAGTCAAAAAGGAAGATATCATAAAATACGGCATGTCTCTGAACTACTGGAGCGAATCAATCCGGAACTCGTCTGCGCGAAGGCCGGGTATTGCAAAAGACTTTTTGAAATCATTGAAGAAAAGATTGATTCCCTGAAATAGAAACAGTCGAATTTAAAACAGCAAAGAATTGCTTGTAGTCAGGAAGTTATTTCTGATCTTCGTGTCGTCATTGTCCAGATCCGGTAAGGATAGACCTAAGAATTCATTGTTTGAATGATTTTCTCCGATAACTTTCCCAGTCAAAGAAAACCGTTTCTCCGGCATTTTCCCTTAAACGATCGAGTACTCGGATACCTAAATGACGGGACAGATGCAGGTCCAAAATTTTCTTGGGATCCTTTTCCAATTCGTTGGCATCGATATTCGACACCACCAAGGTCGGCAGCTTTTTTTCGTATCTGCGGTTGATCAGCTCGTAGAGCACGTTCAATTCCCAGGTTGTATTGTTCTGAACCCCGACTTCGTCCAGGATCAATAAATCAAAACCAGCATTTTTTTCGATGATTTCATTGTGGGTTGTGGGGCTTTCTTCGTTATAACTCCCCTTTAATTCGGCGGTGATTTTCAGTACGGATGAAAATTTGACGGAATAGCCTTTATCCAGTAATGTGTTTGCAATTGCCGCGGCCAGCAGGGTCTTGCCGGTTCCGACGAATCCGTAAAAGATCAGGTTCCAAACCGGTTTGCTATGGAAATTGTCGCAATAGTATTTGGCAATGTAATGGGCTCCGTATTGAGAGTCGCTTTCAACTTTGAATGCATCCAGTGTGGCATTGGCATAGCGTTCCGGTATGGTTGCCTCCCTCCTGGCTAGTAATTTACGATTAATCTGTGCTGATTCCTCATCGCTTTTTTTTCGATCTCTCTCAGAAACAAGTCGCTCATTTTCGCATTCAGGGCATAATGTGAAGATATCCTTATTAGCTAGTTTTCTTAAAAAAACAGCCGTATACTTTCCATGGATTCGGCAATCTCTTTCACAGGTTTTATCTGGCGACATACTGGATCCATTTTGTGTATTCATTTCTGGTTATCTCATTTCTCTTAAAATGTCGGCCTTGATCATCGTTTCGGTCGAATCGCGGCTGGAAGCCGCTCCCACCAAGAGGAAAGGTCGAAACGATGATCAAGGCTATAAAATGCCTTTAGTTCCGCAGACTGGTCACCGGCGCGGGCAGGCGTCCGCCCCGCTGTAAAAAACGGCCGGCGGAATATGGGTTCACGGTCATGATGGGGGCTTCGCCCAGCAAACCGCCGAAGTCCACGGACTGGCCGGCGACTTTCCCAGGCACAGGGATGATGCGCACAGCCGTGGTCTTGTTGTTGATGATGCCGATGGCCAATTCGTCGGCAATAATGGCGTTGATGATTTCTTCCGGGGTGTCGCCGGGCACGGCAAACATGTCAAGCCCCACGGAGCAGACCGCTGTCAAGGCTTCCAGTTTGTGAAGATCAAGGGCGCCTTTTTTAACAGCGGCAATCATGCCGGAATCTTCGCTGACCGGGATGAATGTGCCGCTGAGTCCGCCCACATTGCCGCTGGCCATGGCCCCGCCTTTTTTGACGGCATCCATGAGCAGGGCAATGGCCAAGGTAGTGCCGTGGCCGCCGAAGGCCTCGATGCCGAAGGCTTCCACAATATCAGCCACCGAGTCGCCTTCCGCGGTGGTGGGGGCCAGGGAGATGTCCACAATTCCAAAGGGTATGGCTAGGTTTTTGGCCAATTCCCGGCCGATCAGCTCGCCGCTGCGGGTGATTTTAAACACGGTTCTTTTGATGACTTCCGACAACTGGGTGAGATCGCAGTCCTGGTTTTGGGCCACCACCCGGTAGACCACACCCGGACCGCTGATTCCGATGTTCAAGGACATGTCCGGCTCGCCCACTCCGTGAAAAGCACCGGCCATGAAAGGATTGTCTTCGGGTGCATTGGCAAAGACCACGAATTTGGCACAGCCCACGGCATTTTCGGTTTTTACGGCAGTTTGTTTCAGCATACGGCCCAGCATGTTTACGGCATCCAAGTTCATGCCGGCCACATTACTGCCCACATTAAGAAAGGCGCAGATCCGTTCCGTGGCGGCAAAGACCTCCGGCAGGACTTCTATCAATACCTTGTCCGCAGGAGTCAGGCCTTTGTGCACCAGACCGCCGAATCCGCCGATGAAGTCAATTCCGGCATCCAGGGCCGCCCTGTCCAAAGTTCTAGCCATTTCAATGAATTTTTCCGGCTCGCAATGGGTTTCCATGATCAGGCTTATGGGGGTTATGGATATTCTCTTATTCACGATGGGAATGCCGTACTTGGATTCGAGCCTGCGGGCTTCCTGAACAAGCCGGCAGGCATTGGTGTAGATTTTCCGGTACACACGCTCCGTGAACCGGCTGAAATCCGTATGAATGCAGTCCTTGAGATT
The DNA here is from genome assembly GCA_020723325.1 of Desulfosudis oleivorans. Classification (GTDB taxonomy): domain Bacteria; phylum Desulfobacterota; class Desulfobacteria; order Desulfobacterales; family SURF-7; genus DYJD01. The sequence continues at coordinate 113,803 of DYJD01000011.1, forward strand.
GATCCCCAAAGTGGTTGTGCGGATATCCAGATTTTGATGCAGGATCATGCTGGCGGTTTCAAATACTTCTTCAACGGAAATGGTCATGGATCACACCCTGTGCATCATTTTAAAGATGTTTTCATGCTGGATCTGAATATTGAGCTGAAGTTCCTCGCCGATTTTTTCAAGCCCCTTGCGCACCTCGTCCAATTTATGTTTGGAGGATTTCATATCCACCAGCATGATCATGACAAAATAGGTCCCCATGATTTTCTGGTTGATATCCTCAATGTTGATGTCGCTTTGGTACAATAAGGTTGCGATCTTGGCCACGATGCCTTTTTTATCCTGGCCGATGACGGTGATGAAAAGGAGTTCTTTTTCCATTTTTCCCCTTTTTGTTTGGTGTATTGGCCTTGATCATTGTTTCGGCTGTATCGCGGCTGGAGGCCGCTCCCACAATGGAGGAAGGCCGAAAGGATATGACCAAAGCCGGTGTGGTTGATCCAGCCTTGCCGGCTCCTTGAATTGCGAACCGGCTTCCTGTGTAGCATCTTGTCGCCGAATTATCAAATCTTTGATGGTTATTCATTGAGCCTTGACAACCCCGGCCCATGGATGCATATATATCCGCTCATGCACAGCCATTCAACAGGATCTGTTTCAAAAATATCGGGTTATGCCCTGATCGCTTTGTCCCTGCTCTTGGGCGGGACATCCATGCCGGCTTTTGCGCTTTTTCTGTTTGCCGGTTCTCCCAGTCTCATGGATCTCCATTTGGGCAAACCTGCGGCGTTGGGTCTCAATGCGTTGTTATGTGCGCTTTTCTTTTTACAGCACAGCGGCATGGTGCGCGAACGGTTTCAGAAACGGATCCAACAATACATTCCCAAAGAATATACACCGGCCGTTTATGCCTCAGCCTCCGGGGCGGTTCTCTGGTTGATGATGCTTCTGTGGCAATCCATTCAGCCGCCGGTATTGCAAATGGAAAATCCCTTTCGCATTCTGGCCCGTATTTTCTTTCTGTTCTCCATTGCCGGTTCCATCTGGGGGAATGTGGCCCTTCAAGCCCTTGATCCTTTAGGTATTCATGCAGTCCTTCGGTATTTGCGGAACAGCCAGCCTAGAGTAATGCCCTTCATGATTAGCGGTCCCTATCGATGGGTGCGGCATCCGCTTTATTTTTTTTCCCTGGTGATGATCTGGGCTTGTCCGGACTGGACCATGGATCGACTGATGTTCAGCTTGTTATGGACCGCCTGGCTGATCATGGGTACTTTCTTGGAAGAACGGGATCTAGTAAAGGCCCATGGTCAAAATTATCAGCGCTATCAGCAGGAAGTGCCCATGCTGATTCCCCGCCGGTTATGGATGAGTGATAGAGACAGCCAAATCAAAAAATAATTCTTGCAATCCCATAGAGCAAAGCCGAATGAACTTAGATCAAACAACTTATTGGCGCAATTCGATTGCCCGGCTTGCGCCGCTCTTTTTTATCCTTTTCAGCCTCTCAGCCCTGGACGGCCTCATAGCCGTGTTCCGTCAGCCCTTGAATGCCCTGCCGCTCCTTGCCGGTGAAACCATTGAAGTGAACGGCCCGCTGCCGAACAAGCCCGCCGATATAAGTGAATTAATATATGAAAGTACATCCCAGCAAATTCATCTGATCTTCCAGGCCATTCATCCCGGCTTTTGGACCGGCGGCACCATGTGGCGTGGAAAGATTGTAATCGATGCGGACATCAAACCCGGGGCATATGAACTCCAAGTCCGAACCAAACAGACCTCTGCTCAAAAACCCTTTTCTGTTTTTAAAATCCAGGTATGTCCAGATTCCAAAGCCAAACAAGCCGCTTCACTGTCCCTGATACAGCGGTTGTCAGGACTCTCACCCTGGTGGTGTTTCGGCTGGTCTTTTATGCTGACGCTTTTCTGCATGGGCGCCATTTATCTGCTTTCCCATAAAAGGGAGTATCTCCTGCAGCAGATGGGACAAGCTGAAATTTATCGCATTGTGAAAAAAGACAATGCCTATGAGATCGGTTTTTCATTGGGAAAACGGCATGGGGTTTTACCCGGAGTCTCGGTTACCATCGTCGACCAACTCGGAAAAACCATCGGGACCGCCGCTGTTCTGAAAGTATTTGCCGGTGATTCAATTGCTTTGATAGGAACAGACACGGCTGTCATGGAAGGCCATATCGTCAGTTTGGCCCAGAAGATACAGGATTGACCACCCGGCCGACCCTTCTTTTCAAAAAAACAACAAACAAATCATTTGACCTAAGCCGGACAATGATATTTAAGGTAATAGATCTGCCCAGAATATCTTTGGAAAAGGAATTTGAATGACCGAACCGCGCATTCTGATTGTTGATGACAGCGCTGCGATTCGAAAAAGTCTTGCGCATCTGTTGATGCCTTTGAATGCCGTCATTATCCAGGCGGAAAACGGGCAAGCGGCTTTTGATCTGGCCTGTGCCGAGCCCTTTGATCTCATTATCAGCGATATCGACATGCCGGTGATGAATGGGATCGAATTTTGCCGCAAACTGAAATCCCGGGAATCCACTTGCGCTGTGCCGGTGGTGGTGGTCAGCTCCTTTGATTCCGACCGGGATGTGGACATGGGGTTTCAGGCCGGGGCCGCTGCTTATATTTCCAAAAACGATGCCGTTAATAGCCTGCTGAAAACCATTGAGGCCATTCTATCCCGGTCCCGCTTTAAACAAAAACAGTTGATACTAGTGGTGGACGATTCCCCCGCCATCCGTCAAATGGTGGAATCCGGTCTGGCCCAAGCCGGATTTCGGGTGGTTACGGCCGCGAACGGCAAAGAGGGCTTGAAAAAACTGGCCGATACCCGACCGGATTTGATCCTCAGCGATATCGACATGCCGGTCATGAACGGGTTTGATTTTTGTGAAGCCGTGCATCAGGATTCGCAATATGTGGCCATTCCTTTTGTTGTGATGAGCGCCAACGGCAATGTGGGCTATATGCGTCGCATGATTCAGCGTGGTGCGGCCGCATATCTGGTCAAGCCCTTCAACATGGATGAACTCGCCATTTTGATCGAAAAAATCCTTTCCGATCAGTTCATGCTGCTGCTCAAAGAAAAGGAACGCCTGGATACGGAAAGAAGCTTGATCATTGCCACCATCACCAGCCTGGTGGCAGCCCTGGAAGCACGGGATGCCTATACCAGCGGGCATTCGGAACATGTGGGCAATATCGTCGCCGGCATGCTGACAATTTCCGGTGCGGAACGTACCACCATTGAAAATGCCTTGCTGGGCGGCCGGATGCACGACATCGGCAAGATCGGAATCCGGGATGATGTTTTACTGAAACCTGGTCGACTCAATCAGGCTGAACGAATAAAAATCAAACAACATCCGGTTATCGGCGCCGATATCCTCAAATCCATTCCCAGTCTTGCCAATATCATTTCCATTGTGCAATATCATCATGAACGCATGGACGGCAAGGGTTACCCATCCGGCCTGAGAGGGGATAAGATTCCCTTGTGGGCCCGCATGACTGCGGTTGCCGATACCTATCATGCCTTGACCAGCGACCGGCCATATCGCAAGGCGGTGAATCGGGAAAACGCCCTTCAAATCATTGCGGAGGTAAGCGGCAAGCAACTCTGTCCGGAATGCGTGGAATTATTTTTCACTTGGATGAAGACCAGGGTAGGGGGGGAGTAGAAAATTAACGGAGGTAGGGGAGATTAAAAATTTAAATTTATCATATTTTTCAAATGATATTTGAGAAAGCTATTATGCGAGTCGGTATTGGTTATGATGTTCACAGATTGGTTGAGGGCCGCAGGCTGGTTTTGGGTGGTGAGACCATTCCGTTTGAAAAAGGCTTGTTGGGCCATTCGGACGCGGATGTGCTGGTGCATGCGGTTTGCGACGCCATTTTGGGGGCCGCGGGTTTGGGTGACATCGGCTTGTTTTTTCCGGACCATGATCCCCAATTCAAGGATATCGACAGTCTTGTGTTATTGGACCGGACCATGGAGATGGCCCGGGAGCGTGGGTTCACGTTGATCAATGTGGACTCCACGGTTTTGGCCCAGGCCCCCAAATTATCGCCCTATCGGGAAGCCATGCGCAATAATTTGGGCCGGACATTGCATATCGATCCCAAAAGAATTACTATTAAAGCCACGACCACGGAAGGGCTGGGTATGATCGGAGCCGGGGAGGGTATGGCAGCCATGTGCGTGGTTCTTCTCGAAGAGCGTTAATCATTCAAAGGGTAGTAGAGTAGCGGTAATGACCATTCGAATCTTCAATTCACTCACACGCAAAAAAGAGATTTTTGAACCGGTTCAGCCGGGTAAGGTGGGCATGTATGTCTGCGGCCCCACGGTGTACGATTCCTGCCATATCGGGCATGCCCGTTCGGTGGTTGTATTTGATGTGATCGCCCGTTATCTCAAAGACCAGGGCTATGAAGTCACTTATGTGCGCAATTTTACGGATGTGGATGATAAAATCATTCAACGGGCCAACCAACTGGGTGTATCTTCCAAAGCCATTGCCGAAAAATACATCCAGGAATTCAACGAGGACATGGGTGCGCTGCATGTCCAGCGGCCGAACCATGAACCCAAGGCTACAGAGCACATTGCCGACATCATCCAGGTGATCACCAAACTGATTCACAAGGGGCTGGCATATACAATCGACGGTGATGTTTTTTTTCGGATCACGGCCTTTGAGCAATATGGCAAGCTTTCCGGCAGGCGCCTGGAAGACATGGAAGCCGGCGCCAGGATCGACGTGGACAAACGCAAGGAAAACCCGTTTGATTTTGCCCTGTGGAAATCCGCCAAGCCCGGCGAACCGGCCTGGGAAAGCCCATTCGGCCCAGGACGCCCCGGCTGGCACATTGAATGCTCGGCCATGAGCATGCGTTTTCTGGGGGAAACCTTTGATATCCACGGCGGCGGCAAGGATCTGATTTTCCCCCACCATGAGAACGAAATCGCCCAATCCGAAGCAGCCCATGCCAAACCCTTTGCCAAATACTGGGTGCACAATGGGTTCGTCAATATCAATCAGGAAAAAATGTCGAAATCCCTGGGGAATTTTAAGATCATCCGGGATGTTCTCAAGGATTTCCATCCAGAGGCCGTACGCTTGTTTCTGCTGTCCCATCATTATCGCAATCCCATTGATTTTTCAGACAAGACCATGGCAGAGGCCTCATCCGGGCTGGATAAACTCTACAATGCCCTGGAAAGACTGGATCAAGCCGCCGCGGCTGTTCCAGATGATAAGCGACCGAATCCGGGTGTTTGGGAGAAATTCCAGGAAGCCATGGATGATGATTTCAATACAGCCAAGGGAATCGGCATCTTGTTTGAGACCGTGCATCAGATCAACCGCTTCCTGGAAGCCCATAAAGAGGCAGATGCAGGTGACGTGTCCTTCAGCCTGAATGCCATGCGGACTGATCTGTTGCGCATCGGAGGGATTCTGGGTATTTTTGCAGAATCACCCCAGGACTATTTTGCAAAACAGAAAACCCTGGCCGCCCAGACAGCGGATGTTGACAGTCAAAGGATCGAACAATTGATCAAGGATCGGGCCGAAGCCCGCAAAACCAAAAATTGGTCCCTGGCAGATCGCATCCGTGCAGAACTGACTGCCATGCATATTGTTTTGGAGGATCGTCCCGAAGGCACGCTCTGGCGCATTGAAAAACCATAATCCGATCGGTTCATGTCTGCTTTTAAAATTGTTTCCGAATTCAAGCCCACCGGCGACCAACCCGCGGCCATCAAGGCCCTTGCCCAGGGGGTCCACAAGGGCAAACCTCATCAGGTGCTGCTGGGTGTCACTGGTTCCGGCAAGACCTTTACCATGGCCCATGTCATTGAGCAGGTTCAAAAGCCGACCCTTGTAATCGCCCCCAATAAAACCCTGGCAGCCCAGCTTTACAGCGAGTTCAAGGCCCTGTTTCCGGAAAACGCCGTGGAATATTTTGTTAGTTATTACGATTATTACCAGCCGGAAGCCTATATCCCTTCAAGCGACACCTATATCCAGAAGGACTCCTCCATCAATGAGATCATCGACAAGCTCCGCCATTCCGCCACCCGCTCGGTGCTCTCCCGCCCGGATGTGGTGGTGGTGGCCAGCGTTTCCTGTATCTATGGCCTGGGTGCGCCGGAAGATTATCTGGCCATGCGGGTGGAGCTTACCAGCGGCATGGAATTGTCCAGGGAAAAACTGCTGGCGGATCTAGTGGCCATGCACTATGAACGTAACGATGTGGATTTCTTCCGGGGTGTCTTCCGGGTTAGGGGCGACCGGGTGGAAATCTTTCCGGCTTATGAAGAGGACCGCGCCCTCCGGGTGGAGTTTTTCGGCGATGAAATCGAAAGCCTGGCGGAAATCGATCCCCTGCGCGGCCAGGTTCTGCGGCGCATGAGCAACACGGCGGTCTTTCCGGCCAGTCATTATGTCACCCAGCGCCAGACCCGGGAAAGGGCCATTGAGACCATTGTGGCTGAACTCAAGACCCGCATTGAATATTTCCGGAATGAGAACAAACTCATCGAGGCCCAACGCATTGAGGAGCGTACCCATTTTGATCTGGAGATGATGATGGAGATCGGGTACTGCAACGGCATTGAAAACTATGCCCGACATTTGACCGGTCGCAACCCTGGGGAGCCGCCGCCCACCTTGCTCGATTATTATCCGGATGACTTTCTGATTTTTATTGATGAAAGCCATATTGCCGTTCCCCAATTAAACGCCATGTATAAAGGCGACCGCTCCCGCAAGGAAACCCTGGTGAATTACGGCTTTAGGCTGCCTTCGGCCCTGGACAACCGTCCCTTGCAATTTAATGAATTCATGCAAAAAGCGCGGCAGATCGTTTATGTATCAGCTACGCCGGCGGATTTTGAGCTGGTCCAATCCGAACATATGGTGGCGGAACAGATCGCCCGGCCCACCGGCCTGTTGGACCCGCTCATCGAAGTGCGTCCGGCCAAGAACCAGGTGGATGATTTATTAGACGAGATCCAACTCAGGGCGGGCCGCAACGAACGAGTGCTGGTCACCACCCTGACCAAACGCATGGCCGAGGATCTGACGGATTATTATACGGACATCGGCATTCAGGCCCGTTATCTGCACTCGGACATCAAGACCATGGAGCGCATGGAAATCATCCGGGAATTGCGCCTGGGGGTGTTTCAAGTGCTCATCGGTATCAATTTACTGCGGGAAGGTTTGGATATACCGGAAGTCTCCCTGGTGGCCATCATCGATGCCGACAAGGAAGGTTTTCTGCGCTCCACCCGCTCCCTGATCCAGACCTGCGGCCGGGCTGCCCGAAATGTCAATGGGATGGTGATCATGTATGCGGATACCATCACCGCCTCCATGCGGCAAACCATGGACGAAACCAACCGCCGCCGAGCTATCCAGACCAAGTATAACGCCCTGCATTCCATAACGCCTCAAACCATTTGCAAGGAGATTCCGGCTTCATTTTTGAATTTGCCGGGTCTTGCAGGGACCGCCGCAGAAAAAATAGCCGAGCCGCTTTCTGTTTATGAAGTCAGCGATGATAACATAGCCGAGCGCATCCGTGCTCTGGAAAAAGAAATGCGGGAAGCTGCCGGTGAGCTTGAATTCGAGCGGGCCGCCGGCTTGCGGGATCGCATCCGCCAATTGCAAAAAATGCTGGTATTCGATTTCTAGATAAGTCTGATGAATCCAACATTCGATGAAAATACGGTACAAGAGCCTGCCGGAAAACAGCGGGAATGGCTGGCCCAGGCACCGTCCAAACCCGGCGTCTACCTGATGAAAAACAGCGCCGGTGAGGTGATTTATGTAGGCAAGGCCAAGCATCTCAAGCGCCGGCTGTCCGGCTATTTTGCCCGCAAGGACCTGCCGGATCTCAAGACCGGAATCCTGATTCAACAAGTGGTTGATCTGGAAACCATCATCACTGCTTCGGAAAAGGAAGCCCTGATCCTTGAATCCAACCTGATCAAGCAGTATCGGCCGCGCTACAACGTGATTTTAAAGGACGATAAGCGCTATCCATCCCTTTGTCTGGATACCACTGCCGCCTATCCATATCTTGCCATTGTCCGCAAGCGGCTGAATGACGGCAAACTCTATTTCGGTCCCTATGCCTCCTCTTCGGCCGTGGCCCAAACCGTCAAGATCATCAACAAGACCTTTAAACTGCGCAAATGTCGCGGGACTGATGTGCGCAAAAGAGCGCGCCCCTGTTTGAACTATCAAATGAATGCCTGCCTTGGGCCCTGTTGCATGCCGGTCAACCCCCGGGAATACGGAAGCATGGTGGAAGAGGTCGTGTTGTTTTTATCCGGCCGGACCCCCCTTTTGATTAAAACCATCAAAGCGGACATGCTGTGCGCGGCTGCCGCCGAGGAATATGAGCGTGCGGCATTTTTGCGGGACAAAATGTTTGCTTTGGAAAAAACCCTTGAAAAACAGGTGGCGGTTTCCGCCGATGTGGTCGATCGGGATGTAGTGGCCACAGCCGGGACATCGGAACTGACGGTGTTGACCATCCTGTTTGTCCGGAGCGGCTACATCCAAGGTCTACGCCATTTTGTCTTCAGGGAAACCATGGCAGATGAGATGGAGCTCATGGAAGCCTTTGTCCGTCAATTTTATGAGACGGCTCATTTTATTCCAGGGGAAATTCTGCTCTCCGTGACACCGGAGAACATGGGCTTGCTGGAAGAATGGCTGCAAGTCCTGAAAGGCAAAAAAGTGCGCTTGTTAGCCCCCAAAAGGGGAGAAAAGGCCTTATTGGTCCAGATGACCCGGCAAAACGCGGAAAAGGAACAACGCAATCTGGTAGACGCGGATCATTCCCTGCAAGGCTTGCTGGATCGTCTGCAAGCCAAACTGCACTTGCCCGGGCGGCCGGAGCGCATTGAATGTTTTGACAACTCCCATCTTTCCGGAAGTTCGCCGGTGGCCGGCATGGTGGTCTATCAGCATGCCAAGCCGGCCAAATCCGCCTATCGCAAATTCCGGATACGCACAATGGATCTTCCGGATGATTATGCTGCCATGGCAGAGGTGCTCAAGCGGCGCTTCGGCAAAGCAAACCGGCCCGACCCCTTGCCTGACCTGCTGCTGGTGGACGGCGGCAGGGGGCAGCTCGGGATAGCCACAACCATATTAAAAGAACTCAGTCTGGAAAAAGAAGTGCCTTGTGCCGGTATTGCCAAAAAAGAAGCCTTGAAAGGTGAAACCGAAGATAAGATCTATCTGCCGGGAAGAACCAACCCGATCCAATTCGGCATGGACAAGGATTTGCTGTTGTTTCTTCAACAAATTCGCGATGAAACCCATCGATTCGCCCTGGCATTTCATAAACAGCAGCGCACGGCCGCTGCCTTACAATCAGAACTCGATGAGATTCCAGGCATCGGCGCCAAAAGAAAAAAGACCTTGTTGCAGCATTTCGGCAGCGTGGAAAAAATTCGGGCAGCCACTCCGGAAGAGATCGGAGGGCTGCCCGGTATGAATCAATTGGTGGCGGTTAAAATTTTAGAGCTGCTGCATGCAAACCATCGCTCCAAGGCTTGAGGCTGAAGGGATCAACCAAACATTGCTTTTTTGCTTTGACCTTTCAGCTTGGACCTTTGAGCATTGAACATTGAGCATTGAGCTTTCAGCTTCGACCTTTCAGCTTTTCCAGATCTTTGACCAATTGCCGAACCGCATCAGCGGATTTTAACAAGGCGGCCTGTTCATCCTCCCGCAGCTTGATTTCAATGATTTCCTCGATCCCGCCCGCGCCCAACTTGACCGGTACGCCGATAAAAAGGCCTTTGATCCCGTACTCACCATCCAGATAGGCAGCGCAGGGCAGAATTTTTTTCTTGTCTTTTAGAATGGCTTCGGCCATTTCAACCGCTGCCGAGGCCGGTGCATAATAGGCGCTGCCGGTTTTCAGCAGGGAAACAATTTCAGCACCGCCGTTACGGGTGCGCTGAACCAGGCGTTCGATCTGATCAGCGGACATCAGTTCGGTAATGGGTATGCCGGCCACACTGGAATAGCGGGGCAGGGGCACCATGGTATCCCCATGTCCGCCCAAGACAAAAGCATGGGTATTTTCAACTGATACATTCAGCTCCATGGCAATAAAAGCCCGAAATCTGGCTGAATCCAGCACCCCTGCCATCCCGATAACTCTGTTCTTGGGAAAAGCGGTGGCGTCAAAGGCCACATGGCACATGGCATCCAGGGGATTGCTGACCACGATGATGACGGCTTCCGGCGATAATCTCGCCACTTGTGAACAAACCTTTTGCATGATGCCGGCATTGGTGCTGAGCAGGTCATCCCGGCTCATTCCGGGTTTTCTGGCGATCCCGGCGGTGATGATGATAATGTCGGACTTTTCAGAAGCATCATAAACATTGGCGCCCGTGAGACGGGCATCATGTTTTTCGATGGGAGCGGCCTCTGCCAGATCAAGGGCCTTGCCCTGGGGCATGCCTTCCACCACATCAATGAGAACCACATCCGCAAGCTCTTTTTCACACAAACGCTGGGCAGCGGTGGCTCCGACATTGCCGGCGCCCACCACAGTGACTTTTCGATTCATGTTTATCTCCTTGCCGCTTTATTGAGTTTATCCATTCGGAGGGTTGAAGCCAAATATTAAAGCGTAGTCCCTATCACAGCCTTGCTTCAAATGCAACCTGGAGGAAAATGGATATGTTGTTGACATTTGATACCTGTTTCAATAAATAGCTGAATCGGTAATAAAATTAGCTGCAAGACGCGGATGGCCCAACAATTGCCGAACTGGATGTTGCTGGATGGCCTATGGAAAAGTGAAGGATTCTTGCCATTTAAGGCTATCAAATATTGACATCCAGCCCAAAAAAAAATATAGATAACCAATCGAACTGGATGAGGTGATGTCTGAAAGCGCGTTGAGGAATGTGAAATGACAAAAAATATAAAGGCACTTTTATTACAGGCAGAACTTTTCCGAAAACAGGGTTTGTTGGGGGATGCCCGCAAAAAATACAAACTCGTCGAAGAGATACTTCTGAAAAGTGACAAACTGCCCAACAAGCAAAAACTGCTGGAAGGGCTAGCCAAAAAAGTGGCTGCTCTGGATGAGGATGTCAAAGCAGTGGAAAGAGCGCCTTCCACACCGGAAATGTCTAGTCATGTAAATGAATTAATAAAAAAACTTTTTTCCTTTGCCGAAAAAGACAAAGATGAAAACGACGCGGCCCTTGAAGGGGCTATTGCCTTGGCCAAATTCGGGCAATTTGATGGGGCCTTGGAAGAATTTCATAAACTGCTTCAAGTAATGTCCGTGCGCGTATCTGCTGCCAAAAATATTCTCCGCTGTCATTTGGAAATGGGCAATCCGGATGGTGCTCATACCCAACTCGCTCAATGGCAGGGAAGCGATCTTTTTTCACCGGAACAATTCGAAAAAGTCACTGCTTTTTTCGATGAAATTCTGGAGAAGAAAGGTTTGAAAAAAGAAATCGCCCAAGCTCCTGGCGCAACCGCCGAAGTCAGTGTAATGGAGGAGGATGAAGAAGAAGAATTTCTTGACATCAGTGCTGTTGCCATTACCTTTGACAGCGGACCCCACAAGGGAGAACAAGTCGAGCTGGATGTCAGCTTTCAATCCGGCAATGTCATCAGTCTGATCATCTCAAGCCGGGATGAACATTTAATTGAAAGTCTGAAGGTCGGTGTCAGGCTGGACGATGTTCACTTCTATTCTCCGGTGGCTATTTTCCGCGGGTCCGGTATCGTCTCTGCTAAAACCCAGATCAAATCCGGACCTAAAAAGGGTGATTTCAGCATTGATATAAAAATCGAAAGCCTTTAAAAACCGGGCAAAATATGATATCCTTGCGATTATAAATGGTCAGGGACTTGGAGCTGAAAACCATATGGCAGTGTTTAACATCAAAAAGCGCGAGATTGAATGCAAAATTGTTTACTATGGCCCTGGCAGGTGCGGCAAAACAAGTAATCTCGAATATGTCTTCAAATCATACAAGAAACAGGTGGGCGGCGAAATGGTCTCGATCAATACAGAAGGTGATCGGACCCTTTTTTTTGATTTTTTGCCCATGGATCTAGGCAAGATCAAGGGCTGCGACGTCAGAGTGCAATTGTTCACAGTTCCCGGCCAGGTTCAATACGCTTCCACCCGGAAACTTGTTTTACGGGGAGTGGACGGTATCGTTTTTGTCGCCGATTCATTGGATGTCCGCCGTGAAAAAAACATGCTTTCATTAAAGGACCTGCAGCAAAACCTGAAGGATTACGGTTTAAATATATTTAAAGTCCCGCTTGTGATGCAATACAACAAACGTGATCTGGCAGATGAAGGCATCCCGATCATGCCCATTGAAAAAATGGAAAAAGACTTGAACCGGCAACTGAAAGTTCCTTCTTTTCCTGCCAGTGCAGTTAAAGGGGAGGGGGTCGGTAAAACTTTACAGGAATGCTTGAAACTGACCTTGCATTCATTACAAAAACAATTCAGTTGGGCCCAATAAATACGATCCATGAAAAGCAGTTACGCCCTTGCAGGTATGTTAGATTTTTTGAATCTCGGCGAATTGTTTCAGCTTCTTGGAGCAAACAACAGCACCGGTACATTGCGAATCAGCAGCCGATATTCAGAAGAGCCGGGAATTATTTATTTCCAAAGCGGCAACCCCATCAATGCCACTGCTGGCAGCCTTACCGGTTTGGATGCGATCTATGCCTTGTTCGGCTGGTCCGATGGTGAATTCGAGTTTATCAGAGAACCCATTGACCAAAAAACCACCATCAAAAAAAACAGAATGGAAATCACCCTGGAAGGCATGAAAATGCTGGATGAGGGGCTGATCGATCGAATGGGTTCATCTGCTCCAGGCAAAAAGGCCGTCTATAAACCCCAAGGAGATCCTACTGCCCTGCCGGTAGTAAAAGGTCCCCTGGTGGACTACATGTATGTGGCGGACGAGGAGGACTATGTCGCCGGCGAGACCATTGCCAAACAGGGACGCCATGGAAACTGGATCTGGGTGGTGTTGGACGGCATTCTGGAAATTCGCAAAGAAACCCCCAGCGGTCAAGTGCCCATTATCCGTATCGGAGTCGGATCCTTTATCGGCAGTATTGCAGCGTTTATAGTTCAGGGGAGTGTGCGTGCCTCCACAGTGGTGGCAATCACTGATGTGCAGCTGGGAGTGCTGGACTCACAGCGCCTTTCCAGAGAAAATGCTTTGCTTTCCGATAATTTCAGTAAAATTATCAAAAGCCTTGATAAACGCTATAAGCAGTGCGCCAATCTTTCGGCGGATATATTTCAAAAAAAACGCAAGTCGGATGATTTTCTGGTGGGCAAGGAACCGATCATTCGGGAAGGGGAGAGCAAAGAAGGTTTGTTCCTGATCGAGCAAGGCAATGCTTTCATCGCGCGGAAAACAGAGCGGGGCTATATTCCGCTTGCCAGAATAGAAGAAGGGGATTTCGTCGGCCAGATGCCTTTCTTGCAAGTCGGGCATGAGCCTTATTCAGCCGCTGTCTTTGCTTCCGAGGATCTTCAACTGAAACAGCTTTCAAAGGAAGAAATTCAAAAAGAGTTCGAGGCTCTTTCTACAACCATGAAAAATTTGATTGAAAACACGGCGGCCGGTATTTCGGCGCTGACAAAAACCACCTGTGATTTTTATTCCAAGATCCGGTAGCATCTTGTTCAGGCAAGGAAACAGGGAGTGATCTAGATGAAAAAACATACCAACAGAAAGCATGAAAGAATCAATTCACTTAACCTGTTGAACTATACCTGTGTGGATCGGAAATCAGAGGAAACAATCCAGGGAATGGGGCGGACCCTCAATGTCAGCCAGGGCGGAATTCTGCTGGAAACCCATGTGCCCATGTACGCCCATTATTCCGTGGCATTATCCATCGGTCTGGAAGATGAAATGATCGATATCAAAGGCCAGGTAATTTATTGCAGGGAAGCAACCAAAGGCAAATACGAATCCGGCATTGAGTTTAAGGAAATCAATGAAACTTCATTGCGGATATTGAATAAATATATCGCGGCTTTTCGCGAACACCAGAAAAAAGCATGAAGAGGAAAATGACAACCAGTATTTCGAAAACCGATTTTGCAGGTCTGAAGCGCATTAAACAAGGAAAAGTAAGGGACATCTATGATTTAGGCGATTGTTTGTTGATGGTGGCCACCGACCGGATCTCCGCCTTTGACGTGGTCATGCCGGACCCCATACCGGATAAGGGTATAATCTTGACCCAAATATCCTTATTCTGGTTTGACATCATGAAGAGTCTGGTGGAGAACCATGTTATCACCGCGGATGTGACCCAATATCCGGCCGCCTGCCGGCCCCATAGTGATATTCTCAAAGGGCGCAGCATGTTGGTGAAAAAGGCCGACCCGCTTTCCATTGAATGCGTGGTGCGCGGCTATCTTTCCGGGTCGGGCTGGAAATCCTATCAGGAAACCCAATCCGTGTGCGGAATTCAACTACCCAAAGGTTTGAAAGAATCCGATAAACTGCCGGAACCGCTTTTCACCCCTTCCACCAAAGCCGATATCGGTGAGCATGACATCAACATCGATTTTGCTGAAGCAGCCCAGCGCATCGGCCTTGAGCGGGCCCGGCAAGTGGAAGCTCTCAGCCTGGCCATTTACAAAAAAGGTGTGGAATATGCTGCCAAAAAAGGGATCATCATTGCCGACACTAAATTTGAATTCGGCCTGGTGGGCGACAAGCTTATCCTGATTGATGAAGTTCTGACACCGGACTCTTCCAGATTTTGGCCCAAAGCCAGTTATCTGCCGGGCGGTTCACAAAAGAGTTATGACAAGCAGTATGTCCGGGATTATCTGAAAACCCTGGACTGGGATCAAACCCCACCAGGCCCGCCCCTGCCAGCGGATGTGGTTGCCAATACCCGCAAGAAATATCTGGAAGCATTGACTGCCCTGACCGGCAATGATCATGGGTTATAGCATTGAGACCATTGCCCTTACGGCAATTGATGAGTCCGACCGGCGTTTTCTCATTACTACGCGCGAGGACTGGGCCGACCTGCTCGAATCCATCAAAATTATTGGTCTGCTCTCCCCGCCGCTGCTGCTGCCGCTGAAAAACGGAAGGTACTGTATTGTCAGCGGCAGGCGGCGCATGGCTGCCTGCAAAGAGTCAACGCTTCTGAAAATCCCTGCCCGAATTCTGCCTGATGATACACCTTTCCAGGACTGCGCCATGCTTGCCGTTGCCGAGAATTCCCTTGAGCGGCCCTTGAATATCCTGGAGCAG
This sequence comes from Desulfosudis oleivorans, assembly GCA_020723325.1. Classification (GTDB taxonomy): domain Bacteria; phylum Desulfobacterota; class Desulfobacteria; order Desulfobacterales; family SURF-7; genus DYJD01. Next base: position 129,167 of record DYJD01000011.1, read on the forward strand.
GCAAGATCCTATACCCTCTTGTCGGCACAAATTGAATCAGAGCCGGCACGCACCCGCATCTACCAGGCCCTGGGCTTGCCCCACCATCCTGTCCAGGTTGCAAAAATTCAGCGAATCAATAGTTTCCCCGCAATGCTGCAGACCTGTGTGCTGGGAGACAGCATTCCCTTGACCATTGCCCTGCTGCTGGCGGATTTACCCGGCCCCGCCGGTATGTTGTTTGCCCGGTTATTTACCGATTTAAAAATCGGTTTGAATAAGCAGCGGGAAATCCTCACAATCGCAGGTGAAATCGCGGCCCGTGAAGATGTGGATTTGATGGCTATCTTCAGCCAGGAGCCCCTGAAAAGCCTGCTGTCGGCATCCGACCTGGATCGTGGGCTTAGAACCCAAAAGATCCGCGAATATCTAAGAAAAAGACGTTACCCGCGGATTGCCGCGGCTGAAAAAAAGATCATGGAATGCCTAAAAGATTTACCCCTGCAAGATGACATGCGCCTGACTCCACCGCCCCATTTGGAAGACACGACCTATACCTTTTCCCTGCAATTCAGAAACATGGATGAGTTCACCAAGGCCCATGATAGAATGCAGGCCCTGGTGCACCACCCGTCTTTGACCAAACTGTTGCAGATGGTTTCCCAGGGCTGAACAGCCCGTATGAATTCAGGAGTTTTTTTTGAAAATTGCATCGATTTATGTTGATCGGAACGTGGCGGCCCATCCCCTGGTGATGAGGATCTGCGCACAATTGCAGGCACCCTGCAAAACCGTTGCTGACGTTTCCACGGTTTTTCACGAGTTGGAACAGGCGGATGATCCAATACAAAGGGGAAAAGAAATTCTCCTGTTGACGGAAAACAAAGGGCCGTTCATTAAAAAATGCCCGGGGACCCGCACTTATCGCTGTTGCGATTACCGGATTATCCACATGGCCTCTTTCTGCAACATGGATTGTGCTTATTGCATTCTGCAAGTCTATTTTCATCCGCCGGTGCTGCAATTTTTCCTCAACCATGAAAAACTCATGACGGAATTGGAACAGGTTTTCGCAACCGGTGTGGTAACCCGGCTGGGCACAGGGGAGTTTACAGATAGTCTGATCTGGGAGTCTTGCACTGATCTTACCAGGCAATTGGTGACGGCTTTTGCCCATCAGCACTCTGCTGTACTGGAATTAAAAACCAAGACCATCAACATCGACATTCTGAAAGATCTTGGCCATAACCGCAAAACCATTCTATCCTGGTCATTAAATACCGAACGGATCATTCGAACCGATGAACGCCGGACATCGTCTCTGAATGCCAGATTAAAGGCCGCGGAACAATGCCAGGATTGGGGCTATCCCCTGTCGTTTCATTTTGATCCCCTGGTGATTTACGATAATTGTGAGCAGGAATACCGCGCAGTGATTGCCAAATTGTTTGAGCGCATTTCCCCGGACAATGTGGTCTGGATCAGTCTGGGCAGTTTTCGCTTCATGCCGGAATTAAAGCCCCTGATTCAAATCCGTTTCCCGGAATCTAAAATCGTATACGGAGAATTTATTCCTGGTCTGGACGGAAAAATGCGCTATTTTAAACCCCTGCGCATCGCACTCTACCGTGAAATCATTGCCGCTATTCGTTCCCATGCTCCCCAGGTAACTATCTATTTCTGCATGGAAGACGACGAAGTGTGGCGGCATTCACTGGGTTTTATTCCGGAAGACAAGGGCGGGCTGGGCAAAATGCTGGATGAGAGTGCTATCAGAGTGTGCGGTTTAATGGTCAAAAATCAAATCAATGACCAAAGTGACTAAAGCAATCCCAATCAAGTCAACCATTTTATATGGCAAGCATTCCTTAATTTTAGATCACTTTAGATCACTTTAGATCACTTAAAACTATCTTTACTTCTCTTGTTCCCTTTGGGCATTCAAGGTTTCGATTAGTTTTTCAGCCAACTGGACCGGGACTTCCTCATAATGGGAAAATTCAATGAAGAAAATCCCGCGGCCACCGGTCATGGAATTCAGGTCTGGGGCATAGGTCAAAAACTCCGCCATGGGCACAATGGCTTTGATGACCTGGTATTTGCCTTCATTATCCATACCAAGCACCCGTCCACGCCTTGAATTCAGATCCCCCATGATATCGCCCATGAATTCATCCGGGGTTTTTACCGCGACTTTCATAATGGGCTCCAGCAGCACCGGCTGGGCTTCCTGGGCGGCCTTGCGATAGGCAAGGGAGCCGGCAATTTTAAATGCCATTTCAGAAGAGTCTACGGCATGGTAAGAGCCGTCATCAACGGTGGCCCTGAAATCCACACAGGGGAAACCGGCCAGCACACCTCTTTTCGCCGATTCAATGATTCCTTTTTCAACCGCCGGAATATAGGTTTTGGGAATCACGCCGCCCACCACGCCATCCACAAATTCAAAGCCTTGGCCCCTGGGCAAAGGCTCAAACTGAACCCAGCAATCACCGAACTGACCGTGGCCGCCGGTCTGTTTCTTGTGTCGGCCCTGGACCCGCACTTTTTTCTTGATGGTTTCCCGGTAGGGAACCTTGGGGGTCTTTAACACTGCTTCCACATTGAATTTGCGTTTCAATTTTTCAACAACCGCTTCTATATGCACTTGGCCCAGTCCGGAAACGAGGATTTCCTTGGTTTCCGCATTGCGGTCAAGACGCAGGGCTGAATCTTCTTCGGCAAGTTTGTTCAGGGAACTGAAAATCTTGTCTTCATCCCCTTTGGATTTGGCTTCAATGGCAAAGGAAATGAGAGTGGGTAGCGGCTCCGGCGGAATGAAACGGATTTTGCTGCTGTCATCACACAGGGTATCGCCGGTGGTGGTTTCCTTCAGCTTGGCCACTGCCACAATTGAGCCGGGAACTGCATGGGGAGCGGGCTTTTGTTCTTTTCCCGCAATCGTCAACAATTGATTGAAACGCTCTTTGGTATCCTTGTTCACATTAAAAAAAGTGCCGTCCGAATCCAAAGCCCCAGATACCACCCGGATGATGGAAAGCCTGCCGGCGTAAGGGTCTGCCACGGTCTTGAAAACAAAGCCGGCAAAAGGCTCTTCCAGGGAGGGCTTGCGCAGGATTTCATTCTTGCCGGCAGCATCCATTGCCCGCCAGCTTTCCCGGTCAAGGGGCGAAGGGAAACAATTGACAATGAAATCGGCAAGCAGCCCGATCCCGATATATTTGGTGGCCGTGCCGCAAAGAACCGGCACAAAGGTGCGGGACTGGGTGCCTTTGCGCAGGGCGTCCTTGATCTCGTCATCTGTGAGAGTGGCGCCTTCAAGGTATTTTTCGATCAAGGCATCATCTGCTTCAGCCACATTCTCTATCATGGCCTCGCGTTCGATGGCTGCCGTTTCCTTCATATCCGCGGGAATTTCGCCGACGGTGGCTTTGCCATTGTCATCGTAAATATAGGCCTTCATGCTGATCAGGTCGATTACGCCCTTAAAACCGGCCTCGCTGCCGATGGGCAGGTGAATTAAAATCGGCTTGGGTTGTACAGAATCGGCCGCATCCTTGAAGGCTCGCTGGAAATCGGCGCGTTCCCGATCAAGCTTGTTGATGAAAATGGCACAGGCCAGCTTGAAATCAGTCGCAAAGGTCCAGGCCTGTTCGGTTTGCACCTTGAAACCGTCCACCGCGTCGATCACCACCACAGCCGCATCCGCCGCCTGCATGCAGTTCTTGGTGTCCGAGAAAAAATTCTGATCACCAGGGGTATCAATAATGGAAATCGTATGCTTTTTCCAATTGTATTGATGAAAACCGCTGCTGATACTGGCTTGGCGTTTCAATTCCTCGGGCTCAAAATCCATGACGGTGTTGCCGTCTTCCACCCGGCCTATGCGTGTAGTGACTCCGGCATCAAAGAGCATCACCTCCGCCAAGGAGGTTTTGCCTGCTCCGGTGTGACCCACCAGGGCGATATTTCTTATTTTTTCCGCGATCTCCTTCATTTGTGCTCCTCTCCACAAAGATTAGAAATTTGAAGGCAAACAATCAAAATTCCTTATATGGTAAGGCCTAAAAAAGCAAGTGCAAAAAAATCTCATCATGGGAATTACATGTAGGCTTTTTCAGGGTCAATGTCGGGGTCGAAAACTTAATTCGACCGCGATACCGATTTTAAGGATTTATAAAATGTTTTGACGTAAACCGGTCACATGGGTTATTGTTAATAATGTAAAAATATACGATAATAAAAATATGGCCCTAAAAATACTTACGAAATATACAAGGATGCGTGAATCGACTCGGACTCCAAAGGGGTGTGTGGCGATGAAAAGAATATTAATCACTATTGTGTCCTTGATGATGGTTTCTCCAACGGCGATTGCAAAAGAGGTGGGTGGGAAAAACTTACCGGATACAATTATCGCTGGAAAAGAAATCCTCATGCTGAACGGCGGAGGCGTTAGAGTAAAGCTCGCAATGGATGTCTATGCCTGTGGTTTGTATGTGAAAACCAAAAGCCAGGATGCAATAAAGCTGCTTGACGCGGATGAACCCATGGCCATAAAAGTTCAGATCATCTTGGGTTTGGTGAATGATTCAATAATGAATGATTTCTTGAGAGCAGGATTTGAAAAATCATCCAAAGGTAATCTAGCTCCCATCCAATCCCGGATTGAAAAAATGGTTTACCTTTTAAAAAGCGAGTATAAACAGGATGATATTTTTGATTTTATATATATCCCCCAAGAAGGTATAACGATCTATAAAAATACCCGCATGCTCGGTACTATTAAAGGACTTGATTTTAAAAAGGCATTTTTTGGGATTTGGCTTGGAGCAGATCCTGCCCAAGAAGATCTGAAACAAGCAATGCTCGGCAAAAAAAAATATTGAGGCGGCTAGCCAAGCTGTTTCAACTCCATGGCCAGCAAATATTCCTGATTGCCTTTGGGGCCTAAAATAGGGGAGGGGATGGCATGAAAAACCATGATACCGAGTTGCTCGCAAAAGGAGGAAATGTCGGCAATGACCTCTGCATGCAAATACGGGTCGCGCACCACGCCGCCTTTCCCCACCTTATCCTTGCCGACCTCAAACTGGGGTTTGATCAAGGCAACCATCCAGCCCCCGGGTCTTAAAAATTTCAGAGCGCAGGGGATGACGATTTTCAGTGAAATAAAAGAAACATCCATAACAACAAGATCAATGGGAGTAGGGATTCGCTCCAGCGGCAGGGAACGGATATTGGTGCGTTCGATGACAACCACCCGCGGATCCTGACGCAGTTTCCAGGCAAGCTGCCCGTAGCCCACATCCACGGCAAAGACTTTTTCAGCCCCATGTTGAAGCAGACAATCGGTGAAACCGCCGGTCGAAGCACCCACGTCCAGACAGATTTTACCGCGCACATCCAGCTTGAAATTATTGATGGCCGCCTCCAGTTTCAGCCCCCCCCGGCTGACATAGGGCAGGTCTTCCTTAACAGCGATTGCCGCATCCTCTGCAACGCGCAAACCCGGCTTATCGGCTATTTGGTCGTTCACCATGACCTTGCCGGCCATGATCAAGGTCCGGGCCCGTTCACGGCTTTGGACCAAGCCTTTATCAAACAACAGGACATCCAGGCGTTTATGATTTATTTCAGAGGGCATTTCCGCTGGATTACTTGAAATTTTTCCAAGATGGCGGCAGCATTGACGCCGTATTTGGCCCGCAAAAATTTCTGCGGGCCGTGTTCAATGAATTGGTCCGGCAGGCCGATTCTTTCGAGACAAATATTCTGGATCCCGGCATCATTCAGGCATTCCAAGACCGCACTGCCGAAACCACCCTGGCGCACATGTTCTTCAATGGTGATGATACGCGGGATTTGCCTGGCCAATCCAAGAATGAGTTCCTCATCCAACGGTTTTACAAATCGGCAGTTGACCACCGTTGATTGAATCCCCTGCTGCAAAAGCCGCGCATGGGCCTCCAACGCTTCGCACACGCAACGGCCGATGGCCAGAATTAAAAGATCTTCGCCCTGGGTGAGAATTTCGCCTTTTCCAATGGTCAGGGGGTGAATGACCGGTTCAAGCTGTATACCGGTGCCTTTGCCGCGCGGGTAGCGAAAGGCAATCGGACCATTGTGGGAAATGGCAGTAAGCAGCATGCGCCGCAGCTCGTTTTCATCCTTGGGAGCCATGATCACCATGTTGGGCAAGCTGCGTAAATAGGCAAAATCAAACACGCCGTGATGGGTGGGACCGTCCTCGCCCACCAGACCACCCCGGTCAATGGCAAAGACCACATGAATACCCTCGATACAGACATCATGCAAAATCTGATCAAATCCGCGCTGCAAAAAAGTCGAATAGATGGCCACCACCGGCTTAAAGCCTTCTGTGGCCATGCCGGCTGCAAAAGTCACTCCATGTTGTTCGGCAATGCCCACATCGTAAAAACGTTCCGGGAAGGAATGGGCAAAATCAGCCAAACCGGTTCCCTCGGGCATGGCAGCGGTAACAGCGATGATTTTGTCATCCATGCATCCCAGATCCACCATGGCCCGGCCGAAAACCTCGGTATAAGTGGGTGTGGAAGGATCGGAGCTGTTGCATAATCCGGTTTCGATTTCAAAACTTCCCACCCCGTGGAAATAAACCGGGTTTTCTTCTGCCGGCACATAGCCTTTGCCCTTTTGGGTGGTGACGTGCAGCAACACCGGTTCGCTTAAATTTTTTATATTATTTAAGATGTTGATTAAATGCTTCAGGCGGTGGCCGTCGATGGGCCCAAAATATTCAAAATTAAAAGCCTCAAACAGCATGCCGGGGGTAACAAAAGTTTTAAAGGATTCTTCCGAACGTTTGGCAAATTGATAAATATCATCGCCGATTTTGGGAAGCGACTTAAGAAATTCGCCGAATTCCCGGCGCCAATCCTGAAGAAATTTAGAGGAGAACTTACGGCTTAAAAACGAGGAGAGGGCCCCCACATTTTGATTGATGGACATTTCATTATCGTTGAGGATCACGACCAGGTCTTTATCCTTGTGAAGATCACCGGCTTGATTCAGGCCCTCATAAGCGATCCCGGCGGTCATGGAGCCGTCGCCGATTACGGCAATCACTTTGCAACGTTCCTTTTTCAGACTTTTGGCGCAGGCGATCCCGAGACCGGCGGAAATGGACGTGCTGCTGTGACCTGTGGTAAAAGCATCGCAGGGACTTTCCGATAGGCGCGTGAAGCCGGAAAGGCCACCATGTTTGCGCAGGGTAGGGAAGCGCTCTTTGCGGCCGGTGAGAATTTTATGGGCATAGGCCTGATGTCCCACGTCCCAGATCAGCTTGTCTTTTGGGATGTCAAATACATAATGAATCGCAATGGTCAGCTCGACCACACCCAAGCTGGAAGCCAGATGACCGCCGTTGGTGGAAACCACATCCACAATCATTCGGCGGATTTCAGATGCCAGCTTGGGGAGTTCGGAGATCGGAAGCTGTTTCAGATCCTGGGGTGAATTGATTTTTTCAAGCAATTGCATTTATTGTTTTCTCCGAAGAACATATCGGGCCAGTTGCCGTAAAGGCTCAGATCGGATATCAAAAAAATCAATGGCTTTCAAGGCGTTTTCAACAGCTTTTTTTGCACGTTTTTTGGATTCCTCAATTCCCAGTAAAGCCGGGTAGGTTGATTTTTGGCGATAATGATCGGTTCCCACTGCTTTTCCCAATATACGCGGATCACCTTCCACATTTAGAATATCGTCGGTTACCTGAAAAGCAAGTCCGAGATTGCGGGCATATTGGGCCAATCCATCCATTTCCTCGACCCGGGCGCCTCCCAGTATTCCACCGGCAAGCACCGAGGCCTCGATTAAGGCACCGGTTTTGGCCTGGTGCATGGCTTCAAGTTCCTCCAAATTGATGGCTACACCTTCTGATTGTATATCCCGGATTTGTCCGGCAATCATCCCTTGGCAGCCGGCTGCCCGGCTGATTTTGTGAATGACAGATAGATAATCTCGGTCCGCGATATTTTTTATCTGATATGAAGGCTGGGCCAGTACCTCAAAGGCAAGTGTCAGTAAGGCATCGCCGGCCAGAATGGCGGTGGCTTCATCAAAGGCAATATGGCAGGTGGGCTTCCCCCTGCGCAGATCGTCGTTATCCATGGCCGGCAGGTCGTCATGAATCAGAGAATAGGTATGAATCATTTCCAGGGCACAGGCCGTATAAATGACTTCCGGCTCTTTGCCGCCCACAGCTTCAGCAGCGGCGATACACAGAATCGGTCTCAAGCGCTTGCCACCTGCCATAAGGGAATAGCGCATGGCCGTGATAAGCCGCTGGTCTTTTTCAAAACCGTTCAGTATTTCATCCAAGGTATTATCCACGGCAAGTCGCTTGGTGGATAAATAACCACTGAGATCAAAATCCATCTTGGTCGCGTCCTTCTTCAGTATTGTCCACAGCAGGATCAGCAGCGGAAGCGGCATTGGGAAATGGAGCTGTTTGAGCGTTTCCATCCGGAGTTTGCATCAACAGGGTGATTTTTTGTTCGGTTTCATCCAGTTTTTCAGAACAAAATTTTGCCAGGGACATGCCTTCCTCAAATTTTTTCAAGGCTTTTTCCAGGGGCAGATCGCCTTTTTCCATTTCCATGACGATCTGCTCCAACTGCTGCATGGATTGTTCAAAGTTTTTCTTCGTCATTGGGATATGTTCCTTCTACATGACAGGTTATAACGCCTTTTGAAAGTAATACTTCAACCATCTGACCAATGGCCACATCCGTATTTCGGCGAACAATGGCCTTTTTAGGCAGGGAACGGGTGATGCTGTAGCCCCGGTTTAAAATAGCGGTCGGATCAAGGGTCAGGAGTTTGCCGATCAGGGCCTGTAATCGCATTTGGTTGATTTTGAAAATATTGAATGCATGATTGTGAACACTGGAAATATATTTCTCCAGCAAGATCTTTGTCTGGTTACAGCGGATGCGGGGTGAGACAGACAGCAAACGATGCTGATAAAAATTCAGCAATTGTCTTTGCTTGTGAATCTGCCGGTCCAGGGCAAGACGCAAACGTTCCGAATGATCGTCGATGCGTAAACGCAAATCCTGAATTCTTTTCTGGGGACTTCTGAGATTGCGGGTTAATTGGACCAAACGATTTTTTCTAAAAGACAAATAGGTTGAAATGACTGATCGCAACCGATAGAACAGTGCCTCATATTGGCGAATCAGGGCCTGTCTGTCCGGAACCACAAGTTCTGCAGCGGCAGAAGGTGTTGGGGCTCGCAAGTCTGCTGTAAAATCCGCTATGGTAAAATCGGTCTCATGGCCTATGGCTGATACAATCGGAATATTAGATGCAAAAATCGCCCTGGCAAGAACCTCTGAATTAAATGCCTGCAAATCTTCAAGGGAACCGCCGCCACGGGCAAGAATAATAATCTGGGGCGGTGCGGCTGATTGGTTTAGAAAATGGATGGCCTGGGCAATTTCGTCGGCAGCCTCAGCGCCTTGCACACGCACAGGAACGACCTGGATTTTTACTGCTGAAAAACGGCGCCGGATGATCTGGATGATATCATGAATGACCGCGCCCGTGGGCGATGTTACCACTGCCAGGGTTTCCGGTAAAAAAGGCAGCGGTTTCTTATGTTGGGGATCAAACAAGCCTTCTTCAGCCAGCTTGGCCTTGAGTTGTTCAAAGGCGATCTGCAAGGCGCCGATGCCTTTGGGTTCAATATGTTCTAAAATGACCTGGTAAGAGCCCCGGGGTTCATAAATACTGATTCGTCCGATTCCGGTGATTTGCATACCGTCTTTGGGTGCAAAAGCCAGCCTGCGGTTTTGACCACGGAAAATGACCGCCTGAATCTGGGCGTATTCGTCCTTTAAAACAAAATAATAATGTCCGGAGGCAGGACGACTGAAATTTGATATTTCTCCTGTAATCCATATCATTGAATAGGTTTCCTCAAGTAACAGTTTAAGCTCAGTTGTTATTTGGGAAACCGTATAGATATGACGCAGCGATTCGGCCATGAAAATCCAACATCCTTAAATTTAGAAGCCTAATTCCACTAGCATAAGTCTTGGCTGTATTCAACCGTAAAATCCATTCAGGAAAATCGATCCTAATAACGTCTGATAAGATATATTATGTAAACTTTTTAATCTTCATCCTCTTCGCTCTGGGATTGGGCAGCGTAATGATCGATAATCTCACGCACGGCCGGTACGATATACAAATGATCCAACTGCATTCGGCCTAAACAGCCGGCCAGAATGGCTACTTTGTCCCGAATATGCTTATGCTTGTCCATGATGAATTTCAAACTGCCCTTGACCTTGCATAGACCGCTGCGCACTTTGATGCCGGGCGTGTCCCGCAGATTTTGTTCCAACACCTGGATTTCCAGCTTTTCAGCGACTTCTTTTAATTCCTGGTAGAGTTGCTCTGGTTTCATGTTCTGTTATATATCCTCATAGTCTTTGACCTGCAGAAATCAATTAAGCCTTGAAAATACCCATGACTGTGTTATGTTCATATGGAAAATACGTTACTTTGTATTGTAATATCCGATAGCATAATCTTTTATCAAGATCGAGCCAATTAAGGAGGTCGACATATGCAGAATTCAATAGGCTATCAAGGTTCACAAACCCAGGTTTTGGTCAATTCCTTTATCCGATCGGTTTACAACTGGATGACCATTGGTTTGACCTTGACCGGCGTGGTCGCTTTTTGGGTGGCCGGCAGCGAAACCTTGCTGAATCTTATTTTTGGTAATCAACTTGTTTTTTGGGGGCTGGTTATTGGAGAGCTGGCCTTGGTATTCTATCTCAGCGCCAGAGTTCATAAAATGGAGGCCTCCACAGCCACCGGGCTTTTTTTACTGTATTCAGCTCTTAACGGCGCAACGCTTTCAGTGGTGTTCGTGGCTTACACCATGTCCTCGGTGGCTGCCACTTTCTTTATCAGCGCCGGCACATTTGCAGCATGCAGCATTTTCGGCATGACCACCAAGCGGGATTTGACCGGCGTTGGGCAGTTCATGCTCATGGGTTTGATCGGCATAATTATTGCCTCGGTGGTCAACCTGTTTGTCAGAAGCTCTGGCATGGAAATGATCATCAGCTATCTTGGTGTATTTATTTTCGTGGGTTTGACGGCCTATGATACCCAAAAACTGAAGCACATGGCCCTGACCCAGCCGGCCGGCCTGGATGCCGGCGTTATCCGCAAAGGCGCCATTCTCGGAGCACTGGAACTTTATCTTGATTTTATCAACATGTTCCTGTTTCTGTTGCGCATTTTCGGTAATAGCCGGGATTAAAACCGAGGCTAAGATAGACATTTTCTGAGCACTGCGGCAATGCGCTGACAGCAGTCTTGGGTTTGAGCAAGGGTAGGACCTTCCACCATCACCCGACAAATGGATTGGGTGCCGGAATAACGCACCAGCACCCTGCCCTGCTCAGCCAGTTCTTTTTCCACTGAAGCAATCACCGCCGCAATTTCCGGGATGGAATTCAGTTCGCGCTTCTCCTTAACCGTCACATTCACAAGTTCCTGGGGGAACACATCCATTATTTTCTTCAATTCAGATAGTGATTTATTTGTGCGCAGCATGACGCCGATCAACTGAATGGCTGCCAATATCCCGTCTCCGGTGGTATGATGGGACATAAAAATCATGTGACCGGAATCTTCACCGCCCAAGACCGCTCCGTGTTTTTTCATGGCTTCCATCACAAAACGATCACCCACCTGGGTTGTGATGTGCCCTATACCCAATTTTTTCAAGGCAACCCCCAAACCCATATTGCTCATCACCGTACTGACAACCATATTGTCTTTTAAAAGTCCGCGCTGTTGCAAGTCCTGGGCGCAAATCGCCAGAATTTGATCGCCGGAAGTCGGTTCGCCGTTTTCATCCACAGCGATCAATCGGTCGGCATCACCGTCAAAAGCCAACCCGATTTCAGCCCTGCTTGCTTTTAACTGTTGAATCAGATACTGGGGATGCTGGGAACCGCAATCTTGGTTGATATTCATGCCATCAGGCGCGGCAAAAAGGGTGTCCACATCGGCTCCAAGATCTTGAAATACCCTTGGAGCGATCCTGGAAGCAGCACCATTAGCGCAGTCCATAACGACTTTTAATCCGTTGAAAGCAAGTCCTGGTTCCAAGGAGCTTGTTAGTAATGAAATATACTGATCCATGGCCATGTTCGCAATGGGCTCCACAGTTCCTATGGATTGTCGCCCATTACCCAAGTCCGCTTCCTGGTGTTTCAGTACAAGGGCTTCGATTGCTTGTTCCTGATTTTCGGAAAGCTTGCAGCCCTCCTGATTGAATATTTTAATACCATTGTCCTGGAATGGATTATGGGAAGCGGAAACCACGATACCGGCTGCGGCCTTGAGCTGCCTTGTGAGATAGGCGACACCGGGTGTCGGCAGAATGCCGGTCAAACACGGGTTAATCCCCATGGCAGTGATGCCGGCCACCAGTGCATGCTCAATCATATCCCCGGACACCCGCGTGTCTTTACCGATTATGATTTTCCCTCTCCCCTGCCCCTCAAGCTTGGCAGGACTCAGGAGATATGCAACTGCTTTGCCGATTTTCATGGCCATCTCAGGGGTCATGGGATATTGGCCGGCAATGCCCCTGACACCATCGGTTCCAAACAGTTTTGTCATCTCTGTTATTCCTTTTTCTCTCTTCTGCTACAAGACATGCTGTATTTGTTAGGGTAAAAATTTAGGTAGCACTTTCTTCATTACAAAGGAAGGGGGAATTTGATATTATATTGATGGATGTTAAATTTAAGTATTTATTGGCTTGATACATGAAAAACGGCTGGATCGAAATCACAGATCCAGCCGTTTATTTTTAATAGACAGTATTTTTGTAATTAGTTTTTACGGTTTTTCCTTGCGGCAAACAGGCCGAATAAACCTGTTCCGATAAGAAGCATGGTTGCCGGCTCAGGCACTGGATTGGTCGGTGTGTCAGAGAAACTGCCGGCCTGTAAAAATACTCCGGAATCCAAAATATAGTCACCTGCATCGGCAATGGCTAGTTTTAAATGATATGTCTCGCCGGCAGTGAGACCGGTAATGGAAGCGGTTAAAACATCGGTAAACCCGTCGTATTCAAAAGCAAAGGGAGTAGGCGTGCCGTTGGAAGGGTCATTCGTGTTGTAATAACTTGAATTAGAGCCGAGATTGACATTATTGATGGACACCGGTGTTGTTGTTCCGGGAAGCAGAGCAACATTGGCACCATTGAAAAAGAATCCAAAGACATCATTAAAAGATGAATTTACCCATTCATTGTATTCATCTGAACCAAAAACATAATTAAAATAGGCGGCATCACCGGAGCTCACAAAATCAAAGGATAAAATGGTGGCATCATGTGTCGAATATCCTGGTATCAAACCATTCAGGTCCGAATCGCCGGCTAAACCGTTATTACCGGTTATAGCATCACTTGTATTGGTCGTTCCATCCAGATTGGATGCAAAACCGGATGTCAAGACAATGCCATCATCAATCCCGATCCCGGCCGCGATTCCGCCGGTGAAATAGCCGGTTGCGGCAGTAGCCCCTGTATAGTTGATATTGGAAATAACAATCCCTGATCCCACCAAAGACTGGGCTATGTTGTTGGCTGAATCAAAGGCTGTAATGGTCAATGCAAAGGCATTGGATGAAAAACATAAAATGGCCAATAAAATGAATAGAAACTTTTTCATGTTACGCCTCCTTTATTTTAAATTTTTTGAATAAAATTGTTGAAAAGATATACTTGTTGCCAAGCAATAGACATGCCCAATTCGTAATAAAAAGCAAATAACATATAAAAACAAATCATTGGATTGTATTGGCTCAAAATCATGCCCGGCCGATTAAGAGAATAAATATATAGTTTTACGAAATGCTTTTCATACTCATACTGTAAACGATTACATAGTTGCCCTATTTTGATCATCGTTTCCAGCCTGTCGCGGCTGGAAGCCGCTCCCACAATCGGGGATGGCCGAATCAACGATCAAGGCCTATTTTGCTGAATCGCTATCATGAAAAAATCGATAAGTGGGCAGTTGACCGGACACTCTGCTGGTTAGCTCGTTGATAATGGATTGCAGCCAATCCTGCCCCATGACCGCTTCTTCCGGCTGTAAATTTTGAATAACGTCGATATATTTTCGGCCATATAATTGAATACCGGCATTGATTCGCTCAGAAAAGGGCTCCAGCAATGAGGCAGTCGGGGTTACAGAACAAGATTCTTGTATGATTTCTTTTATATGCGGCCAGTTTTCAACAAAGGCCTTTTGTTGTAATAGCAAAGCTGAGGTATTATCCGTTTTCCTCAAAATCCCAATGGAATCAAAGACCTTTTGAGTCAAACCGTCCAAGCGTTTGACGCGCTCCTCCAAACCCAAGTCAAGCACGGAAATCAATCCATTCAACAATTCCAACGGAAATTGTTCAGAAATAAAGCGTGAACGAATTTGGCGGTACCATTGTTTTAAAGCAATCAGATTGGCCACGTAAACGATATTGCTGACCACAATGCGTTGAATCGCCTGGTAAACGCCGCTGGTAAAAGCAATGCTGCCGCCTCTGCCGGTGCCTCCGAAAATCAGCCGCCCTGGTTGAAACTCATCCTTGCGTACGATGGTGCCGGCAGCGGTTACTGTACCAAAGGCCAATCGACAGGGTCCGACAACCCCCCCCTGCCCCCCCAAAAAAATAGGCGGCTGGTTCAGCATGACGCCTCCGGGCACGTCTCCAAACAGGGAGGGCGTGGCTTTATCCTGGTTGGGTGTGAAATTGAAATGGATAAAAGAACTGCCGACTTCGCTGTGGTTGTGTCGTCCGGTGCCTCCGGCCATGAGGCAATCACAAAAATTGATCAAACTTCCCAAGGTGACAAATGGAAACAATATGGTCTGCTTCAGTCCCACAGTATGGGCAATGCTGGCTTCCTCTTCCATTATGGTGCCTTCGCGGACCTGGGCACCGAATCCGGCCGCAGCCTTTTCCAAAAAAACCGATTTCCGGAAACACCCCCCTTTGAGTTCCACTTTAGGACCCAGCATGCAATCATCGATTGTAACAGGTCCATCATGGCCTAATTTCACATGGTCAAGAATCAGGGTTGATTTTCCCAGCAGTCTGCATCCGGGGAAAATGACGGTGCCTTTTCCTGAAATTCGATCCAGATCAATGGAGTCATCCAGATAAACCGAAGAAGGATTGGGAATACGAACTCCCTTTTGTATCAGCTTTGTAATTTTTTCATTCATTTTTTGCCCGTTGTCTTGAGCCGGTTTCAGTATTGGCGGAATCTTTTACTGATACGGTTTTGATTGTCAAGGAATTCTTCAATGAAAAGCGATTGAAAATAGGACGAGGTGAAACCATTTGATTAAGGCCTGATTTTTATTGAATTGAGAATCAAAAAAAGATAACATAATGCTGGAATTGGTAATTGGGCCTTCAGCAGTCCTTTATTTTTCAAACCACTTTTCCCTACTCTGAAGAAACCGGAGATGCATCTCAAGAAAACATTATCATGGAGGATTATATGTTCCCGGCCAAGCTGACGGAGCTGCCTCAATGGAAACGCTTGTTTAAAGAAGCTGAAAAAATGGGGCAACCGGAAAAACATTTACGGCGATTACTACAGGACCAGAACCGCTTGAGCGAATTTTCCAGATCCGGGGGTGGTTTATTTTTTGACTTTTCCCGCCAACGCATCGATCAGGCCGGCCTTAGACTTTTGTTTGAGCTGGCTGAAGCCTGCAACGTTCAACAAACCTTTTCAGCCATGATAAACGGTGAAAAAATAAACCGGTCTGAAAATCGTGCGGCCCTGCATACCGCCACCCGCTGCTTTGCAAATAAAAAAGTGATGCAGAACGGTGAAGACATCATCCCGGTAATGCAGGCTATTCGTGATAACATTAAAAAATTTGTGGAAGATGTCCATAATGGGCGCATCGTTAGTTCCACAGGAAAGCCCTTTACGGATATCGTGGTGGTTGGAATCGGCGGATCTTATCTCGGCACTGAATTCGCCGCCGGCGCTATGCGATTTTATGCAGACAAGGGCATGAAATTGCACTTTCTATCCAATGTTGATATTCATAATTTCGGCGAAATCGCATCTGAAATCCACGCAGAAACCACCCTCTGGATCATCATTTCCAAAAGTTATACAACCGTGGAAACCACGGCCAATACCAACCTGGCCCATGCATTCATGCGCGATCGCGGGCTTTCTCCGGAAAAGCACATTGTAACCGTCACCAGCAAAGGCAGCCCGGGTGATGATCCCACCAATCCGATCTTGGCTTGCTTTCATATGTTTGATTATATCGGAGGGCGTTACAGCGTTACATCCGCCGTGGGCGGGGTGCCGCTGAGCCTCTATCTTGGTTTTGATCGCTATGAACGCTTTTTGCGGGGAGCGGAAGAGATGGATCAACACGCCGCCGAAGCACCTTTGAAACAAAATCTGCCCTTGATTGCGGCTCTGCTGAGTGTTTGGAACAACAACTTTCTTGGTTATCCGGCCCAGGCCATTATTCCCTATGCTTCGCCCCTTGCCAAACTGACCCCCCACGTTCAACAGCTTTATATGGAAAGCAACGGCAAGTCCATGACAACAACCGGAGCAAAGGTGGAACATGAAACCGGTGTAATCATTTTCGGCGAACCCGGCACTAATGCCCAGCATTCCTTTTTCCAGCTCGCCCATCAAGGTCGCGGTTTTCCCATTGATTTCATAGGTGTCGTCAAACCCCAATATGAAGGCTGTTGCTCTTCCGCCTCAGATGTTTCCAACCATCAGGAGCTATGGGCCAATCTGATTTCCCAGCCCATGGCCCTGGCCTTGGGCAAGACAGACGAAAATCCCTTTAAATACTTTGACGGCAACCGACCTTCATCCACCATTTTGCTGGAAGATCTATCCCCTGAAAATGTTGGTCGCTTGCTTGCCTTTTATGAGGCCAGAACGGTGTTTGAAGCCTTTATTTGGAATATCAATCCATTTGATCAGTTCGGGGTTGAATTGGGTAAAACCCTGGCTGATGGTATTCGGCTGGAAATCAAAAAACGCAACAAAGATCCCAAGCATGCTTTTACCGGAAAAGATCCTATATCTGCTTTTTATTTAGATACAATATTCAACGGAAGGATACATCTTGACAGCCCTTAATAAATCACCTAAAGTTAGAGCGATGTGGTATAAGTATCGGTAACCAGTAACCATTTCTTTTGCACCAAAATTAATCGAAAAAGGTGATCTTGCCATGATAAATAAAATTCTAATTGTTGATGATTCTCCTGTGGCGCGCAGAATGTTGAGAACCAGCATCCCCAAGGACAAGGGCTTTGAGATCTTTGAGGCGGGAAATGGTCAGGAGGGTATCGATAAATTCAAAGAATTGAAACCTGATGTGGTTTTTATGGATTTGACCATGCCGGTACTTGACGGATACCAGGCCACTGCCAAAATCAGGGAGATCGACAAGAACGCCATTGTCATTGTCACTACTGCAGATATCCAGCCCAAATCCATTGCCAGCGTAATGGAATTGGGTGCTTTCACCTTGTTGAAAAAACCGGCCAAAGCCGAATCCATTGTTGAGGCGCTCAATAAGGTCGAAATGAAACTTAAAAAGCTCCGGGAGAACAAATAATGGCGAATGAAACCGTGGAGATCTTTTCTGATGAAGAAAAAGATATCTTACAGGAGATCATGAACATCGCCTTTGGCAACGCCACCGCGGATTTGGCCGATGTGGTGGACATATATGTAAAGCTCAGCGTCCCCAGCGTTCAAGTTATCGAGATCGGCGCCTTACCCGAGTATCTTCGAACCACCATTAAAACCGATGGAACCAGCAATATTATCGAACAAAAGTTTTGGGGAAATTTCAAAGGCTCCGGTCTGTTGGTTTTTCCCGGCGGCACGGAAAGGGATTTAATGGCCATTCTGGAGGATCAGGATCGGGAAGATATCTCCAATATCCAGATGGCGGCATTGGAAAAAGGGGGATTACTCGAGATCGGCAACATCCTGATCGGTGCTTGTGTCGGAAAAGTATCTGAACTGCTGGACACCTTTGTTACCTATTCCCCCCCTCAAGTTCTTCAAGGAGATACCAATAATTGTAATTTTTTGATCGAGCAATTCGATCCGTCTCAAACCGCTATTGTCATGAAAACCCTTTTTAATTTCAAAGAAAAAGACATCAATGGATTCCTGCTGATTCTCACCAATCACGAATCCATTGGTTGGTTGCGTAAGGCCTTGAAAAATTTTATGGATTCCTACGAATGATCGTCTCGCAAATATTCGATATGCTGGATGCAGGAATCGTTGTCCTGGACCGGGATTTGAATGTTTTTAAATGGAATCGCTGGATGTCGACCCATAGCAAAATTTCCGCTGAGGAAATCGTAGGTAAGCCGCTTTTTGATTTTTATCCGGAACTCAACAAATCCTGGTTTCTGCGCAATTGCAAATCCGTCTTCACTTTCGGCAATTTCGCCTTCATCTCCCAGAAACTTCACAAATACTGCTTTCCCTTTAAGTCTTATTATAACAGCCTGGGTTACCGGTTTGATTTTATGCAGCAAAGCTGCACCCTGGGCCCCCTGCGGAATGATAGCAATGAGATCCAGTATATTTACATCACCATTCAAGATGTAACTGAAATCGTCGCCTATGAACAAAAATTGATTGAAATGAATATCAAGGACGGCCTGACCGGCGTATTCAATCGCCGTTTTTTCGAACCGCGCCTGGAAGAAGAATTTCAGCGTCATCGCCGTTATAACAGATCATTGAGCCTGATCATGCTGGACATTGATCATTTCAAGCACATCAATGATACCTATGGCCATCAAGCCGGTGATTACATCTTGAAATCCATTTCGCTTCTGGTTGAAAAAAAGATCCGTAACGTGGATATTTTCGCCCGCTACGGCGGAGAGGAGTTCTGCTGCCTGCTGCCGGAAACAAGCCTGGATTCCGCCAAAGTAGTGGCTGAAAACATCCGCAAACAGATCTCCGACGAAACCTTCCATTTCAAGGATAAAGAAATTCGCCTGACCCTCAGCCAGGGAGTGGCCAGCCTGGCCAAGGATATTGAAAGTGCGGAAGCCCTCCTGAAAAAAGCCGACGACGCCCTTTATGCGGCCAAGAATACCGGACGCAATAAAGTCGTCGCCCTCCAGTAAATGCCGGCTGGCATTCACCAAATTTCCGAGCAGACCTCAATGGTAAAATCACCGTGTTCCGTGCGATAGGGCAAGGCGATCACCGGATGGTTTTCAAGATGAACGATGCTATGACCAGGACCGGTCTGGACCGAAGAGAGTTTGGCCTTGAGGGCCTTTCCCAACTCCGTCAGCTTAATGGTGGCCTGACCGGAAATCATGTTGGCGATTTCACCCACGGCATCCTTGATTTCGTCGTTGATTTCCTTCATTTCCTCGCCGAACATGGTGGAAACCACATGCAGAATGAATTTTTCTGAAAAACTGACGGCAAAACTGCCGCTGAAGTCCCCGCTCAGGTGGATCAATCCGCTGATGGCACCTGTAGCAATCGGGTTGTCTTTCACAAAGGGTTTACGGGCCTTGATCTTGGCGCCGGCAGTAGTTTCCAGGGTATGAATGGTGGCTTCGATCATTTTATTGATGCAATCGGCATTCATGATACTCCGCTCCTTTGGCCGCCAAGCTTTTCACCAGACTACCGGCACACGCACTTTTTGACCGGCCTTGTTCTTGAATAACAGATAACCGTTTTCCCGGCCGAATAAAAACAGATCCCGGGTGATTTTCACGTCCGCACGGCAATATTGGAGAATCTCGCTGATTTTGCCTTCCTTCCACCAGGCCAGGGCTTGCAGACCGTTTCCGCTTTTTTCAATGCCGAGGGTGTTGCCGGCCAGATGGTCCAGGGAAAGTCGATACCCCAGGCGGTCATGGACCTGTTCCAGGATGTCCAGGGTGTTGAAACGGCTGAAATCCGTATCCGTATAATGGCTCAGGACTTGATAGTCAAAACGCTTGATATTGAACCCCACCAGCAGATCCAGGCTGCTGATTTGGCCGATCAAACGGTCCACCTGGTTTTCCAGGAACTCAAAATAAGCGTCCTGCCTGGAATCATATAATACGGCGCAACTGATGCCCATTAGATCGGCCCGGTGCCAGCCGCCGACTTCCTGGGCTGAACGCTGGGTTTCAATATCCAACACGCCGAAATGGCGAATGCACTGCTCGGTTTCTTTTTTCACAGCAGGTGGAGGAGTTGCCTTTTCCGCAATGATTTTGGCTTGAACTCTATTCGATTTTTGGCCGGCATTGATCCGATCCAATAAAAATACTGCTGCCGCCTTGTCAATGGGACGATTGCCGGAACCGCATTTGGGTGAGTGCACACAGGCCGGGCAGCCGTTTTCGCAAGTACAAGAATGTATCACGGCGTGGGTGTGCCTGAGCAAATCCAGGGCGTTGGTAAAGGCCTGGGCGCTCAAGCCCGCACCGCCGGGAATGCCGTCATATATAAAAACCGCGGCTTGGCCCACCTGGGGATGAAAGGGTATGGAAATCCCGCCCAGGTCATTGCGGTCGGTCATGATAAAAAAAGGCATCACTCCGATCAGGGCGTGCTCCAGGGCGTGAATGCCGCCCATAAAATGGAGAAAAGCCTTTTCTGTTTCCTGCTGGAACTGATCCTGGATGGTAAACCAGAGCCCCTCGGTCTCGAAAACCAGGGGCGGCAATTCAAGGGGAATGATGTTGAGCCTTTTCTTGGCATGAATCCGCCATTTTTCGTAACCCGTGATCTGTTCCGTGACTTTCAACCTTCCCAGAGAGAAGGTGGTGTTGCCGACATTTTTTTGAGTTGTAACTTCCAGGATCTCGGTCTCTTTATGGCCCCTTACCCGGGTATAGTAGTCCACTACCGCCGGAACGACTTTCACTGTGGCCGTGGCCAGATCCAGTGTTTCCACGAGATAGGTATCACCGTGGTGCAGATAAACCGCACCAGGATGGGTTTCCTTGAAGGCCCTGAATCCATCGATTTCCCCCCGACTTTGACCGGTGCGGCTGCAGATGATGGCAAAACGGCTGCCGGTGCCTCGTAGATCCACCTCCCGATGGGGGCGTTTGCGGCCCGCGAACAGTCGGTTCCCTTCCGAATCCCGCAACAACTCCCCTTTTTGTTCCAGATGCCCGGCGGCCTGAGCAACTTTTTCTTCTTGTAAATAGGGCTCCATGACCTCCAAGGGTAGTTCTGCCGCTGCACAAACCAGATGTTTTTGCAAAATTTTGGAATTAAAGGGATTGATGACCGCCGCCTCCGGCTCTTTATTCAGGAGTACTTGGGGATGTTTGATAAAATATTGGTCCAGGGCGTCTTCCCCGGCAATCAAGGCCAAGGCTGATTCCTGGCCACCCCGCCCTACCCTTCCACTGCGCTGCCATGTGGCCATGATCGAGCCAGGATAACCAACCAGGATGCATAGATCGAGATCACCGATATCGATGCCCAATTCCAAGGCACTGGTGGAGATGACCGCCAGCAATTCTCCATTGGCCAGACGGGCCTCTATTTCCCTCCGTTCTTCCGGCAGGAAGCCGGCCCGATAAGCACTGATGCGCTCCTTGAACAGACCGGATTCGCTGCCGGCCCAGATGGCGATCAGTTCGGTCATCTTGCGGGATTGGGCGTAAACAATGGTGCGCAGGCCCCTGTGCAGGGCGGCCTTAAGCAGCAGAATGGCGGTTTGGGCCGGGCCGGTATCCGGATTCAAGAGGATCACATGGCGCTTGCCACGGGGGGCGCCGCTTTGACTTACCACCTCAACATGCAGACCGGTCAACTGCCCGGCCAGTTCGGCCGGATTGGCAATGGTGGCGGAGCTGAACACAAAGGTGGGCGCGACCCCGTAATGCTCACAGATCCTCCGGAAACGCCGAAAAACCTGGCCCATATGGGAGCCCATGACCCCGCGATAGGTATGGAGCTCATCCACCACCACGAACCGGAGCTTGGATAAAAAGGCGGCCCATTGGTGATGATGGGGCAGCATGGACAAATGCAGCATGTCCGGATTGGTCATGATCACATGGGGCGGGTTTTGCCGGATTTTTTTGCGAAACCAGTCGGTGGTATCGCCGTCATAGATTGCCGCGGCCGGCCGGCCGGGAACTGCCGCGGCCATGAGTTGAAAACTGCGTAGTTGATCCTGGGCCAGGGCTTTTAAGGGAAAAAGGTAGAGGGCCGTTGCGCCGGCATCCTGCCGAGTACGCTCCAGCACCGGCAGGTTGTAGATCAGACTCTTGCCGCTGGCCGTGGGTGTGGCTGTCACTGTATGAATCCCGGAACGGATCAGGTCTATGGCTTCGGCCTGATGGCTGTAAAGGGCCTTAATACCCAGACTCGCCAAAATTTTTTTAAGATCCTTGGGCAGCGGCTGTTTGGTTTTGGATGTGTGCGCAGGACTGGATTCGATCACCTGATGAAAGGCAATCTGGGATTTCATTCGCTGGGAGCTTATCAGCGAGTTCACATATTCGGCAATAGTTCCGGAACCAACCATGGGTTGGTATTACCTGTTTTTTTCGCACAAAGCAAT
This sequence comes from Desulfosudis oleivorans, assembly GCA_020723325.1. GTDB lineage: Bacteria > Desulfobacterota > Desulfobacteria > Desulfobacterales > SURF-7 > DYJD01. Next base: position 151,834 of record DYJD01000011.1, read on the forward strand.
CCGTATCCCTATCGCCGGCAGGCGGATAATACCTCAAAAGCAATGCGATCCAAAGGCAGGATCTTGTCCACAGCGCCCAATTTAATGGCCTCATTGGGCATGCCGAAAACTATGCAAGAGGCTTCGTCCTGGGCGATGGTGTAGGCCCCGGCCTCTTTCAACTCCAGCATACCCTTGGCGCCGTCGTCGCCCATGCCGGTCATGATGACCCCTACTGCATTTTTGCCGGCATAGCGTGTGGCTGAGCGGAACAGGACATCCACGGAAGGTCGGTGGCGGCTGACCAGGGGGCCGTCCTTTATCTCCACAAAATAGCGCGCCCCGCTTCTTTTCAGCAAGGTGTGACGGTTGCCCGGGGCAATCAGGGCATGGCCCGGAATGACTGTATCATTGTTTTCCGCCTCCTTGATGGCAATGCGGCAGATGCCGTTCAAGCGGTTGGCAAAGGCGGTGGTGAATTTCTCCGGCATATGTTGGACAATGACAATGCCGGGGGAATCCAGGGGCAAGGCTTCCAGGAATTCCCGCAGGGCTTCGGTGCCGCCGGTGGAGGCCCCCACCACCACCACTTTTTCGGTTGTCTGGAGCATGGCCCGGGATTTGACCGGCGGCAGGATCACATCCGCACTCAGTTTTTTGGCCACCAGCCTTATTGGTCCTGCTGGAATAGGTTTTATTCTAGCCTGGGCCGCTGCCTTGACCGCATCACAGATGCGGATGGATGATTCCTTTAAAAAATTCTTGGTACCCAGTCTGGGTTTGGTGATGATGTCCACCGCCCCGTATTCAAGGGCCTTTAGGGTGGTTTCGGCCCCGATTTCCGTGAGACTGCTGCACATGACCACCGGGATGGGATGCTGGCTCATGATTTTATGCAGGAAAGTAATGCCGTCCATCCTGGGCATTTCCACATCCAGGGTGATTACATCCGGCACTTCCTTTTTCAATTTTTCGGCAGCGATAAAAGGGTCGGAAGCAGTGGCGATCACTTCGATGCCCGGATCTGAATTCAGGATTTCCTCCAGGGTCTGCCGCACCACGGCCGAATCGTCCACCACCAGTACCCGAATTTTCTTCGTCATACACGCATCCTTAATAGTAAACCGTTTAAACAGGCTTTTATCATTTCGGCAAATGGGGGTAAGGGTTCCGCATCAGTTCAGATCCGCTGTTGATTTTTCGGATTCCATTCCTTTCCTTTTGAACCAGCCTGTTCTGTTCCTTCAGAGCGGTCCTTTTCAAAAAAACCGCACCGGTATCCGTATGGAAATAAATCTTTCGAACGTCGGTTCCACCCAGGTCAGAGCTGACAATGTCGATCCTTTCTTGACGCAGAAAATCCAAAACAAAATCGGCAAGAGCTTGTCCCACGCCTCGTTCATTAGGTAATGTCGCAAGCAGCTGCGCGCCGCCAAATACTTTGGCAATCAGATTACGATGTTTGCCGCCGAGGCCGATGACCCCGCTGATCAGGATTTCAATGGCATTGCGGGCATAGCGGGTCGGATCCAACAAGGAACCGGGAGCGGCCTGGCCGGGCAGTAAAATATGATTCATCCCTCCGGTATTTTGAATGGGGTCATGGACGCAAACCGCCACACACGACCCCAGGAGGGTATGAATAATCGTTGGCTCTTCGCTTATATAAAATTCGCCGATGTGTATGGATACCTTTTTTTTACTTTCCAAATCGTTAATACTCCGGCTTTTGATACACCGACGTGGCCACCGGCATGAACTGGTTGTTGATGCCGTGCAAGGTCTCTGAATGACCGATGAACATGAAACCCCCGGGCGCCAGTTGTTCGTAAAATTTTACAAATAATTTTTTTTGGGTTTCCCGGTCGAAATATATGATCACGTTCCGGCAAAAAATAATATCCATGCGGATATTGAGTTCAAACCGGCGGCCTTCGTTTAAATTCAAGCGGGCGATCTGGACCCGGTTGCGCAAGGCCGGCACAATCCGGCAAAAACCGGTCTGGCGGCCTTTGCCCCGCAGGAAATATTTATGCTTGAGATGTTTGGGCACCGAATGGATGGCTTCTTCCGGATAGATGGCCTGGCGGGCTTTTTCCAGTACATGGGTGGAGATATCTGTGGCCAGAACCTGGAAATCACCGGGTTTTTTGGAGTAATAATCCGCAAGCACAACGGCAAGAGTGTAAGGCTCTTCGCCGCTGCTGCAGCCGGCGCTCCATACACTCAATTTGCGGCTGAGGGTTCCCCGGCCCCGACGGTTCAAGGTAGGCAGAGCGGTTTCCACTAGAAAATCAAAATGGCCTGGTTCGCGAAAAAAATCGGTTTTATTGGTGGTGACCACATTGATCATGGCGGTCAGCTCATGCTGCCGGCCTTGGGCGCTGGTGACGTATTCGAAATATTGGTCGAAAGCGTTCATATCCACGGCCCTTAGCCGCTTGAGCAAACGGGAGGTGAGCATGGTTTTTTTGGCCGGCGGCAGCTTCACCCCGCATTCGTCATAAATAAATTCGCTGAAACGCTGAAAATCCTTGTCCGACATAGTGGGATTGCCGGCCGCATCCACATTTTTCAAGCTTTCGGTGGCCACTGCACCTTCCCCAGATCCAAAAAATCAACAATTATTCATTGATAATTGATTATTAACAATTTGAATTCAATAATTAATTGTCAATTGCTAATTATTAATTGTTAACAATGACTCCCTATGCATGCGCCTGACCGGACTCCGCTGCCGGGCCCACGTCCGCTTTCAAGCTGCCGGGCAAGAGCATTTCGCTACTTTCACGCACCAGGGTCAATTCCTCACTGGAAAAGATCCGATCAATGTCCAGAATGATCAAAAACTTGTCGTCCTGTCTGCCCATGCCTTTGATGAATTCGGTCTTGAGGCGTGTTCCCAGCTTGGGTGGCGGAGCGATGTTGGCGGTGTCCAGATCGATGACTTCCTTGACTGAATCCGCCAGGGCACCCATCTGGGTCATGTCGCCGTCGATATCCAGTTCCACGATGACGATACAGGTATCCACCGTGCGGTCCACGGCACCCATGCCTAGTTTCAGGCGCATGTCCACCACCGGCACCACATTGCCCCGCAGGTTGATCACCCCCCGTAAAAAGTCGGGCATGCGCGGCACCTTGGTGATGGTGGTGTAGTCCAGTACCTCCCGAACTTTGGAGATTTCCAATGCAAATACTTCATCGCCGATGGTGAAGGTCAGGTATTGTTGAATTTGATGATTGCTCATAAGTATCCTCCTGCAAGGTTGAGAGTAATAATCAATATTTTTCGAATTCACTGTCATCCGATTCTTTCATTTCCAGGGCGACCCCTTGAAAAGCCGCCGGATTCAAATTCTTTTTTACATCCGGCTTGGATTTGGAAATTCTGGAAGTCTTGATATCTGTCAGTCTGTGTGTTTGCTTTTGTTGCAGGAAATAGGATTGCCCATTGCCTTTTTCAACTTTGAAAAAAGCGGCGGCATCCTTGAGTTGTTCCGCCTGGCCGGAGAGTTCCTCGCTGGTGGAGGCCATTTCCTCCGTGGCGGCCGCATTCTGCTGAATAATCTGGTCCAGTTGTTGGACTGCGGTGGTCACCTGGCGGATACCGTCGGCCTGCTCGGCGCTGGCGGCATTGATTTCCTGGACCAGTTCCGCGGTTTTCTGGATGCTCGGCACCATGCTGTCCAAAAGCATGCCGGCTTTTTCGGAAATCTCCACGCTGGAGATGGACTGGGCGCTGATCTCCTTGGCAGCGGTCTGGCTGCGTTCGGCCAGCTTGCGCACTTCCGCAGCCACCACGGCAAAACCCTTGCCGTGTTCCCCGGCCCGGGCCGCTTCAATGGCCGCATTCAGGGCCAGCATGTTGGTCTGGCGGGCAATTTCCTCGATGATGTTGATTTTTTCAGAGATGTTTTTCATGGCCTTGACGGTTTCGGCCACGGCCCGGCCGCCTTCCTGGGCATCGGCAGCAGCCTTGGTGGCGATGCCGGCGGTTTCCCGGGCATTGTCGGCATTCTGCTGAATCGTGCTGTTCATTTCCTCCATGGAAGAAGAAACCTGTTCAACACTGGCGGATTGCTCCGTGGCGCCCTGGGACATTTGCTGGCCGCTGGAACTGATCTGCTGGCTGCCCGAGGCCACCTGGTCTGCCGCGGTCTGGACATTTACGGCGATTTCGGTCAGGTCCTTTACCATTTTTTCCAGGGCGATCATGAGCTCATCATTTTGTGAGCGCCTTTCCACTGTTACGCGCAGGTCGCCCATGGAAATTTTCTGGGCAATGGCAGTCATTTCATTGGTAACCTTGATCAGGAAATTGAGATTATTCTTGATTTCATTGAAATCGCCTTTGTATGCCTCGCTGATTTGTTCCGGAATGTCGCCTTTGGCAATCCGCTCGATATATTCGGCAGTCACATTGATGGGCCGCACAAAGGCTTCCACCAATTCGTTAAGCCCCTCCACCAGATGGCGCCAACCCCCTGAATATCGGGTTCCATCTCCTCTGGCATCCAGCCGGCCTTCGCGCACGTTGCGGGAAATGGAATTGATTTCCTCGGCCAGTTTGCGGATATTGTCCACCATGGCGGTAAGGGCTTGGCCCAGTGTATCTTTTTCAGAAAGAATCTTGACCGTTGCCGCGAGATCGCCTTGCCCCAGTTTTTCCGCCACTTGAACCGTGGCTCTGAGATTCTCCACCATGGTTTTCATGGCCGCCAGCAGTTGGCCGGCTTCATCCTTGCCCGGTACCTGAATATCCATGGAGATATCACCCAGGGATAGTTGCCGTGCCGTGGCAACGGCTGCGGCAATCGGTGTGGTGATGGCTCGGGTGATGATCCAAGCGAATCCCAGGGCCGACAATAGACCTATTATCGTCAAGACCATGGAAACCGTCTGCACGCGCCGGGCAATACTGTCATAGAGTTCATCCGACTCAAGACTTTCCTTTTTCAGGGATTCGATCATTTTCCCCAAAGGCTGCATGGTGGCTTCCCTGAGTTCATCGATCCTGGCGTCGTTTTCGCGGATGCGGCGCTCGTCTTCGCCGGCAGCGGTCGTTTCTTTTTCCATTTTTTCAAGAATGGGCAGGGTGCCGGTTTCAAAAACCTGCAGATATTCGCCATAGGCGCTTTCAAACTCTTTGGCCCAAGCCCGTTCTTGCTCCGTATCCGCAAGGGTGTTTACCGTAGTCATATCTTTTATGGCCATGGTCTTAGCACGGGCAAAAGCCTTCTTGGATTCCGCGAGGTTCCGGTTGATGACGGCATCCGCCATAATGGCGTATACTTCCGCGGCTTCATGGCTGACCTGGCCGATGGCAATGGAGGCCTTGGCCCTTTCTGCCCCGTCATCCTGCAAGCGGCTAAGCACCTGCATTTGGATGATCTGGTAACCTGTGATGATCAAAAAAATTGCCACCACACAGATAAAACCGCCGAATAATTTATTGCCGATTTTCATGTCAGCGAATTTCATACTGATCTCCTTTATTGGGATTGGTGCTAATAGCGTTCAAAATCTTCATCCCCGGCATCGGCCATGGAAAGATGCACGCCCTTTTCCGCAACGGCTTTTTGATTGTCCTTGGCCCTGGCGGACAAAGCGGCGCGATGTGGTTCACGGCCCGATTTTTTTACGGGCTTGGAAACATTACGGTTCGGCATGGTGATTAAAGGCCTTGCCTTGGAAGGGCTATCCGAAAGGTGTTTTACCGCCATCATGTCGATCGAAAAAAACGAGGCGGTTTCCTTCAGAATGGAAGCCTGTCCGGAAAGTTCCTCGGAAGTAGAGGCCATTTCTTCGGTGGCGGCCGCGTTCTGTTGAATGATTTGGTCCAATTGCTGAACCGCTTCGGTCACCTGCCGGATACCGTTGGCCTGTTCGGCGCTGGCGGCCTTAATTTCCTGCACCAGTTCTGCGGTTTTTTGAATGCCCGGCACAATGGTGTTCAATAACATGCCGGCCTTTTCGGCGATTTCAACACTGGATCCGGAATGGGCGCTGATTTCCTTGGCGGCTGTCTGACTCCGTTCCGCCAGCTTGCGCACTTCCGAAGCCACCACGGCAAAACCCTTGCCGTGTTCCCCGGCCCGGGCCGCCTCAATAGCCGCGTTTAGAGCCAGCATATTGGTCTGGCGGGCGATTTCCTCAATGATATTGATTTTTTCGGAAATGGTCTTCATGGCCTTGACGGTTTCCGCCACAGCCAGTCCGCCCTCACGGGCATCCGCCGCCGCCTTGGCGGCGATGGATGCTGTTTCTTTGGCATTGTCCGCATTCTGCTCCACGGTGCTGTTCATTTCTTCCATGGAAGCGGAAACCTCCTCCACGGCGGCGGATTGCTCCGTGGCACCCTGGGACAACTGCTGGCCGCCGGCGCTGATCTGCTGGCTGCCGGATTCCACTTGCTCGGCGGCCGCCTGGAGATTACGGGCAATGGCGCTTAAATCCTGAACCATTTTGTCCAGGGCTTTCATGAGCTGGTCGTTTTCAGAGCGGGCCTGAATTTTTACGGTCAAATCACCACCGGCGATTTTCTCGGCTGTAAGGGCGATCTCATTCAAGGCCTGGATCAGGCTGTTCAGATTTTCTTTAATCGTGTTGAAGTCACCTTGATAGACTGCGGTGATTTTTTCAGGCAGATTGCCTTTGGCGATTTGATCAATGTATTCGGCTGCAAAATGCAGCGGGGCGATGATCCGATCCAGAGTCTGGTTGACAGCTTTGACGATCTGTTGATAATTACCCTCGAATTGATCCGCATCGATACGTTCGGCCAACTTACCAGCGAAGGCATGATCGGCGAGTTTAATGATTTCCCGTGTTATTTCTTTTTCTTTGCGGATATCCAGGACATATTCAAGGGCGCCGATGATGTTGCCTTGGCTATCTTTAAGGGGTGCACCGGTATAACGGATGGGAATTTCGCCGGAAGGCAGCCGAGCCAGGGTGTCGCCGGTAAAGACCCCGTTCATCTGCATGGCTTTGCTTACACGGCATTCTGCTGTGTTGCAGTGGGGCGTGTTGAACAGGTTGAAGCATTTCATTCCCTTGCATTCTTCCGGTCTTCTCCCGGCAGCCTGGGCACCGGCCGGATTCATAAAGGTGATGTTGAAATCCCGATCCACGGCCAGCACCGGCGTGGGGATATTGTTCAGATATTCCACCTTAACAGCCGAATCCGTCATGGCTTTTTGAATTTCGGTTTGATCCACTACAAATTCCAGGCCGCCGATGATGCTGCCATTTTCATCCTTCAAGGGCACGCAGGTATAGCGGATGGGTACTTCTCCCGCGGGTAAGCGGGCCTTGGTATCGCCGATCAAAACCTGATTCTCGCGCATGGCCCGGGCCAGACGGCATTCCGGAGTGTTGCAATGGGTGGTATTGAACAGGCTGAAGCACTTCTTGCCCATGCACTCGCTAACTGATCGTCCCAGCACTTGGGCGCCGGTGGAATTTATATAGGTAATGTTCATGTTCAGATCCACGGCCACCACCGGTGTCGGGATCAGATTCAACAAGCGGCTCTCCATTCTGGCCTGGGTCAAGGCCATGCGGCATTCGTTCAAATCTTTTTTAAACAGGGTTTCCGAGATGGTTTTCAGCATAATAAGTTCTCCTTAATGAAGATTAATACTGTTCAAAATGTTCATCTTCCTTTTCATTTACCCTGAAATCAAAACCCCGGGAACCAACACCGGCTGATTTGGACTTGATTCCATGACCGGATGGCTCGGATAATGAATCAGGCAGTTCCTTGGCCCGGCTTTTCATTTGGGTAAGCCGGGAGGTGCCGTGGGACCGATGACCGTTGACCTTGAAAAAACCCGAGGCTTCGTTGAGTTTCTGCGCCTGGGTGGAAAGTTCCTCGCTGGTGGAAGCCAGTTCTTCCGTAGCCGCTGCGTTTTGCTGGATCACCTGGTCCAGTTGCTGCACCGCCTGGGTGACCTGATGAATTCCGCTGGACTGCTCCGCACTGGCGGCATTGATTTCCTGGATCAGGTCAGCGGTTTTCTGAATGCCCGGCACGATCTGTTCCAGCAGCTTGCCGGCTTTTTCCGAAATTTGCACACTGGAAACGGATTGGTGGCTGATTTCCTTGGCCGCGGCCTGACTGCGTTCCGCCAGTTTGCGCACTTCCGAAGCCACCACGGCAAAGCCTTTGCCGTGCTCGCCGGCCCGGGCGGCCTCAATGGCCGCGTTGAGAGCCAGCATGTTGGTCTGGCGTGAAATTTCCTCGATGATGCTGATTTTTTCAGATATGTTTTTCATGGCCGCCACGGTTTCCGCCACGGCCCGGCCGCCTTCCTGGGCGTCCAGGGCCGCTTTCTGGGCGATGACGGCGGTTTCCTTGGCATTGTCGGCGTTCTGTTGAACCGTGGCCGACATCTGTTCCATGGAGCTGGAAACCTGTTCCACACTGGCGGACTGTTCCGTGGCCCCCTGGGACATCTGCTGGGCGCTGGAATTGATTTGCCCGCTGCCGGCCGCCACCTGTTCAGAGGCACTCTGGATATTCACGGCGATTTCCGTGAGATCCCGCACCATTTTTTCCATGGCCTGCATGAGCTCATCCCGTTCCGAGCGGCGATGAACCTCGATTTCCAGATTGCCGTCGGCAATTTGGATCGCCAGGTGGGTGACGTTTTTCATGGAATCGATCAGGCTATTGAGATTGTTTTTGATCTCGTTGAAATCACCTTTGTATTCCTCCTTGATTTTCTCAGGGATGTCGCCCTTGGCGATACGTTCCATATATTCCGCAGTGACATTGATGGGCGCAACAAAGGCATGAATGATGCCGTTCAAGCCGCTGATCAGGTCGGACCACCCGCCGGCAAACCCCTGGGCATTGCCGCGTACATCCAGCTTGCCGTCCTGCACGGATCGGATAATACCATTGATTTCCGATAAAATGGCATTGATCCGCAAGACCATCTGCTTCATGGCTTCCAGCAATTGTCCCACTTCGTCGGTGCTCGAGGATTGGATGGAGAGATTCAGATTGCCCTTGGCCAATTCGTCGGCAATGTGCACAGCCTGGTTCATGGCCTTGGACAGGGAGCGCGCATATACAAAAGATAGCATTGCGCTCACGAGCAGACTGACCAGGAAAATACAGACAATGGTCCAGGTGATCTCGGTTTTGGTGCCTTGGGCATGGGTGACGGCATTCTTTTTGCCCGCATCCACATGTTCTTCCATGACTCTTTCAATGCTCTGATTCACACCGCTGGTGAGGCCCAGCATGGCCGTGTGAAGAGCGCTTTCTGTTTGAAACAGGTCCCGGGCCTGCACTAAGGCAGAGTGGATTTGTTTGTGTAAGGTTTCAATGTTGGCCGCGGCTTTTTCCAGTTGGCTTTCGCCCCTTACAAGCTGCTGCCAGTTTTCGAGGCCTGCGGCGGTTTCTTTAAACCGTGTTTCCATTATCTCAAAATGCTGGGGGGTGGGTTCAGCCATAAAATCGTGGACCCCGATCAGCAGCTTATAAGTTAGGGCAATGATCTCTTCGTTTATGGTCATGTCGATCTGGCCCCATTTGACGATTTCATCCAAATTACGGGTGTTCTGGGCCTTTCCCCTGGCCGGATCGATAATGGTTTTCATCACCTTTTCAAGCTGGGTGAAGATATCGGTAACATCCTTGTCAAGGGTGGTTTTCAGGCTTTGGATTTCATCATTGTGTTTGCGGAATTCCGCCATTTTTTGACTAATTCCGGCAAGGGCCTGCTCCATCTTGGCAGCTTCTTCCAGGATTTCGTTTTTATTCTGAATGATCTTGCGCCAATTTTTCAAACCCGTATCCGCTGTTTTCAGAGCCTCTTCATAGATCTGATAGGTTTCCCGGCCCGGAGCGCCTTTGACCATTTCAATGGCGGTGGTTAATTTCAAAAAATTCTGGACCACATTCTCATTCATCTCCTCATCCACGTCGGACCAATCCATGAACGTTTTAAAATCCGAAAAGACTTCGGTGAGCCCTAGATATCCTGCGCCGCCCACCACAGCCATGAAAGTCAGGGTTACGGTCATGAGCAGCAACTGTTTGGTCATCAGTTTCAAGTTTTTCATTTTTTCGCCTCCTTAAGTTACAAATGGCCGTCCATGGTGTGCGAAACAATTGTCTGTTTGGAAACGACTAAAGGCTGTTCTATAAATTCGGGATTTGGAAAACGTACAATCGAGATTTGAAGATCAGGACTCATGAAATAGAAGTCAGAAGCCGGAAGTCAGAATAAAAATGGGGATAAAATCGAAAGATTCTGTCTCCTGACTTCTGACTTCTGTATTTTGACTTCTCTCTTTCACTTTCCAGCCGCAATCAGCTCCTCCTCTTCCTGATCGGCCTTGCGCACCAGTTCGGGAATATCCAGAATCAAAGCCACGGTACCGTCGCCCATGATGGTGGCGCCGGAGACTCCTTCAGCGTTCTGGTAGACTTTTCCCAGGGATTTGATCACGGTCTGGTGATCGCCGATGATGTGATCCACCACAATGCCCACCCGCAGGTCTTCCACTTGAACAATGGCGATATGTTCGATTTCCGGAGCAATGCCCGGCAAGTCGAAAAATTCCCGCAGCCGGATGAACGGCACCAATTCCCCCCGGACCGGAATCATGTTGCGGCCGTGGGTGGTGCGGGCTTGTGCCTGGGTGAGTTCCACACATTCCTCGATCATGGACAGGGGCAGGACGAAGAAGTTGGCGTCCACCTTCACCAGCAGGCCGTCGATGATGGCCAGGGTCAGGGGCAGGGAAAGCCGGATGGTGGTGCCCAGGTCTTTTTTACTGCTGATCTCAACGCCGCCCCCCAGGGAATCGATCTCCCTTTTGACCACATCCATGCCCACGCCGCGGCCGGAAACGTTGGTGACTTGCTCGGCGGTGGAAAAACCCGGCGCAAAAATCAGGGCCTGGATTTCCTTTTCCGACAGCTTGGCATCCGGAGCCATCAGCCCCTTTTCAATTGATTTTTCCCGGATCAAGACCGGGTCCAGGCCCTTGCCGTCATCCTGGATGGTAATGATCACCTCGGCACCCTGATGGGCGGCGCTGAGACGGATCATGCCCGTGGCCGGCTTGCCCTTGGCGCTGCGCTGGTCTGGAGGTTCAATGCCGTGATCGATGCAGTTGCGGATCAGGTGCACCAGGGGGTCGTTCAAGCGTTCAATCACGGTTTTATCCAGTTCGGTCTCGGCCCCTTCAGTGACCAGTTCGATTTCCTTGCCCAATGTATCGGCCAGATCCCGCACCAGCCGTTTGAACTTACTGAAAGTGGTGCCGATGGGCAGCATGCGGATATTCAGCACCACATCCCGTAACTCCGCTGTCAGTCGTTCCACTTCCTCCACTGGTCCGGCCAATTCCATGTCGCTGATGTTTTGGGCCACCTGGGAAAGGCGGGCCTGGGTAATGACCAGTTCGCCCACCAGATTGACCAAATGGTCGAGTTTTTCCGAAGGCACCCGAATGGTGGCGGCCTTGGCAGCCGCGCGGCGCTGATCGATGATTTTCTGCTCTTTCAGGGCCGAAGCGATTTTATCCGGGGAAACCTTGCCGGACTTGACCAGCAGCTCGCCGATCTTTTTGCGGCCCCCCATGACTTCCTCGATGTCTCCGGGGGCCACGTCGCCTCTTTCCACCAGAATTTCCCCCAGCAACGGTACTGGTGAATCCAAATCATAGGTTTCGGCTGCTTCAATGGGGGCGATGGTGATCCGGCAAAAATCCTGCACAAAAATAAAGACATCTCTAATGGCATTCTCATCATGGCGGGTTGTCAGGGTAATATCCCAGGCAGGATAGCTTTGTTCCTGTTGTTGTGCGGCGGAAATTTTTTCAGTCTGGGGAACCACCTGGCAATCCCCCAGGCTGCATAATTCATTTAAAATATCCGCCGGATCCACCCCGGAATTCCCGAAATCCGGCAGGGGCGCAAAACGGATGCGATACACTTGTTCAACACCGCCGGCGTCTTCCTTGATGCTTTTTCTCTCTTTTTCACCCGGACGACTGCGTGTGGCTGCTTCCAGGCCCCGGATGATTTGTTCCGCCGCAGTTTGGTCCACGGGGCTGCCGGTCTCGGCGCTTTGCAGCAAGGTCTGAATATGGTCACGGGACAACAGGATCAGATCAATCATCGCCTTATTCACCGTTACGGTACCGGAACGGACTTTATCCAGTGCGGTTTCCACATGATGGGAAAAGGCGGCGATCTCATCAAAACCGAACATGCTGCCGGACCCTTTAATGGTATGCATGGCTCGAAACAGCTTGTTGACGTTCTCCTGGTCGTTGGGCTGTGCTTCAAGTTCCAGCACGGTCTGTTCTATTTCAGCCAACAGTTCGTCCGCTTCCTGCCGAAAGGTGTCGATGAATTGGGTGGTTTGATTTGTCATGGGAAGACCTGCCTATAGCGAACGTTTAGAGGTTTACGATTGGCGGCTGCGGAGGGGTAGCTTGAGCGTGAAGGTGGTGCCCTGCCCCACGCATGATTCAACCAGAATCCGGCCGCCATAGGATTCAATCATTTCCTTTGTGGACGCTAAACCCAAGCCGGTGCCGGTGGGCCGGCCATCCTGGGCCGAGAGCGGCTTGGTGGTAAAAAATGGTTCAAAAATCTTCGCTTTGGTTTCTTCCGGAATACCGCTACCGGTATCGCTGATGTCGATGCGGATGGCTTTTTCATCACTGGTCGTCTTAATGGTCAAGCATTTCTCGTTGGCATCATACATGGCATCAACAGCATTTTTCAGCAAATTGGCGATGATCTGGCAAAAATGGGAATACACTCCGGCGTACAAGGGTACCGGCTTGAGCTTCAGTTCTGATTGAACTTTGTATTTGAAAAAAGAATTTCCTTGCATCAATTCCACTTGCTCTTTGATTACCTTGTTCATATCCAGCAAGGTTACTTCCTGTTGACTCTGACTGTGGCAGGTCGTGAGAAAAGTGGCGATCATTTCCTGCATTTGTTCAGCGGCCTTGTGCAGCATGGCCACGTCCTCATTGTCCGGATAGCTCATCTCGATGAGTTCGGTATAACCCATGATGGCCTGCAAGGGGTTTTTCAGGTTGTGAACAATCCCGGCCGTATTCTTACCGATGGCCGCCATTTGGGCTGCCTCCAGCAACTGTTCGGTGCGTTTTTTGACCTGCTCGTTCAAGGTGGCGTTCATCTGCTCCAATTTGTCTTCCACGGATTTCAGGCGCTGGAACACGCGGATTTTGGCGAGCAGTTCCTCTTTCTCAAAAGGTTTTCCAATATAGTCGTCCACACCGACTTCATAGCCCTTCAAGCGTTCTTTCAACTGGCTTTCGCTGGAAACCATGATGATTTTAATAAAGCCGAGGCTGCGATCGGAACGAATTTTTTTGCAAACCGCATAGCCGTCCATACCGGTCATGACCACATCCAGCAAGACCACATCCGGCTTGTAATTTTTTATGATTTTAAGGGCTTCTTCACCGCTATGGGCTATTTTAAGGGTGAATTCGTTTTCCAGGGCTTTGGAAATGAAATTGGCAATGGAAATGGAATCGTCTACAATTAAAACCTTGCCGGGAACGGCTCCGTCTTGTTCATTCAGCAAATGATTCACAGCAGATCGCCCGCCTCCTATTTATCCAAGGTAATGTATCTGCCGATGGTTGCTTTCAGTTGCTCGGCGGTGAAGGGTTTGTTGATAAAACCGTTTACGCCGACTTTTTCAGCCAGGCGTTTCTGGGAAGCATCGGATTCGGTGGTGATCATGATGATTGGGATCTGCTGGAAATGCACCTGGGCCCGGGCTTGTCTGGTAAATTCGATGCCGTCCATGATGGGCATGTTCATATCGGTTAAAATCATGGTAAAAGAGTCATCAGCCTTTATCAGATCCAGGCCCTCCTTGCCGTTGAGGGCCGTGGTCACCTCAAATCCCATTCCTGTCAGGGCGGTTCGATAAAAAGCCAGCATGGCTTTGGAATCGTCTGCTGCTAAAATTTTCCGTCCGGGTGCGGCAGTGGAATAGGCCGACAACTGTTCGGCTGCCGCGGCTGCGCCGGCATGGGGCATGCTTTTTAGTTTTTCACGAAAAGCCGCCACCAATACAGGATCTTTTGAAGCTGCTATGCATTCCAGCAAGGCTTTGGCCAGGGCCGGCTCCGGATAGAGGGCCTCAAAAATAGCAAAGGCCCGGGCCGTAACAATCGCCTCAAGGACCAGCCGGGCCTGGGCCACGCCGGAATGGAGAGTTTCCGTTATCTTTTTGATCACCCCTGGATTGATCTGGTTTTCCAAGGCGGTCAATACCGCTGTCAGCAACAGGGGGTCTTTTTCCCCAAGACCATCCAGTAAAAATACAATGCCTTTCATAAAAGGAATATTACCCAGGGCCTCATAAACCGCGTAGCGTACATTGGGGTCCTTGAGCAAGCCGCGATCGGCCGCTGAAATCAGGATCTCACCACCGCTTTTATCACGGATTTGACCGATCACATTGGCGGCCATGATCATCATGTCCACATCTTTCCCCTCAAACACATGGGCAATGAGCGGCAGAACCTCTTTGCCACGCTCGATCAAGACGCGATGGATCAACTGGCGGCCGGCGGGATTGCGATAGTGCAGTTTGGACGCCAGGAATTCATGGGCTTGAACGGCTGTCAGGCGGCCGAGAGTTTCAATGGCGGCACCGGTTTTCAAATCGCAGACCATATAACTTTCGTCGCTCTCCCCCTGCTGGATGATCTGGATCAACCGTGCGATGCTCTCTGTATCATTGTAATGACTGAGCATTTCAATGGCCGTGGCGGATATCACATCATCCGGAAAATCAATCAACTGTCTGAATATTCCAAGGAATTCCGGCGCCTGGATCTGGGACATGGCCAGCAGCAGTTCATTGATCAGACGACTGTTGCTTGCCAATATCTTCATCAGCAACGGAATGGATTTTTGAATTTTTTTTTGGCCGCAGATTTGAATGCAAAGTTTCTGAATCTCCGCTTGTTCATGTTGCAGACCGGCCACCGCCTCGTTCTCATGGGCGGCTAAAATTTCCCGCAAGGTCATACCGACCATATAATCCACGGCATTGTCTTCTAAGGGATTGAGATAAAGCTCATACAACTCAGGTAGTATTTCAGAGGGCTGACTGCTTTTGGCTTGTTCCAGGGCCTGAATTTGCTCCATCAAGTCTTTGCGCCGAAAATCTTGTAAAATGTTTTTCATTCGCATTCACCTCAGTTCCCATTTGATACGCCCTGCTTTTTCCAATGAGCGCTGGATTTCCATGTGCAGCATCATAAGCCGAAAACAGATTCAAGAAGCTGGGGCTTGGGTGCGCCGGCCGGCGCGTTCTGTTTGCTGCAGAGAGCGTTTGTCCTGTTCGATCAAGCTTGTCCGGAAATCTCCAAACAAGCCGGTTGCCGTTTATATTGTAAAGCTGAAAAAAATGAATACCCGGTGGTAAAGTGTTTCAGATGGCCGGGAAAGGCCTTGGGCAAAAATGATAATTTTCTTTTCCGTCTTATAGCAGGAATCATCCTAAAAAAAAAGAAAAAATATCGCATTGAGATTTTTCGGCAATAGGTATATGGATCAACATTTCAAGACAAACCGGATCGGCAATGTAGGCGTAATGAAGGATGGGGTTATGAAATACTGGCGGGTGCCGCTGGATGCGGATGAAATCAAGGTTGTGCGCGGTGTGGTTCATATCATTGAAGACCGCTGCAAAGGCTGCGGTTATTGCATTGAATACTGCCCCCAGGGTGTGATCGAATTTTCCAAAAAATTCAACGCCAAGGGCTATCACCCACCGGTGGTCAAGGCCGACACATGCCTGAATTGCCATTATTGTGAAAATCTGTGCCCGGAATTTGCCATATTTTCAGTGGAAAAAACTGAAAGGAGCCTATGAAATCAGCAGTACTAACCGGTGAACATTTCATCAACGGCGACGAAGCCTGTGCCGAAGGCGCCATTGCCGCGGGCTGCATGTTTTTTGCCGGCTATCCCATCACCCCGGCTACCGAGGTGGCGGAACAGATGGCCTTGCGCCTGCCGGACGTGGGCGGGACTTTCATTCAGATGGAGGATGAAATCGCGGCCATGACCTGCATCCTGGGCAGTGCCTGGACCGGGGCCAAGAGCATGACCGCCACCTCCGGCCCGGGTTTCAGCCTCATGATGGAAACCGTGGGCCTGGCGGTGGTCACGGAAACCCCTTGCGTGGTGGTCAATGTGCAGCGCAGCGGGCCTTCCACCGGCCTGCCCACCCAGGGGGCCCAGGCCGATATGATGCAGGCCAAATGGGGTTCCCACGGCGATTATGAAATCATCGCCATTGCGCCCTCCTCACCCCAGGAAATGTTCAATCTGACCATTACCGCATTTAATTTGAGCGAAACCTACCGGGTCCCGGTTTTTATCATGTCCGATGAAATCGTGGGCCATATGAGCGAAAAGGTGGTGATTCCGCCGGCCGGCAAGATCCGAACCGTGTCACGGCCCAAACCCAAAGGCCGCAAGGAAAACTTCAAGCCCTATGCCCCTGGACCCAAAGGCGTGGCCCCCATGCCGGCCATCGGCGAGGGCTACAATGTCCACGTCACCGGCCTGACCCATGATGAAAAAGGCTATCCGGTCATGTCCGTGGATACCCAGAAGGAAATGATGGCACGTTTGCTGGGAAAAATCCGGAACAATCTTCAGGACATCATTTTAACCGAAGACTACCAGCTTGCGGATGCTGAGATCGTCCTGATATCCTACGGCGTGGCGGCCCGTACCAGTTATACGGCGGTGCAGACCGCAAGACGCATGGGCATCAAAGCCGGTCTTCTCCGTCTGATAACGGTCTGGCCGTTTCCGGACGACCGCATCCAGGCCCTGGCCGAACAGGTCAAGGCCTTTGTCACGGTGGAGATCAACATGGGCCAGATTTGCCGGGAAGTGCAGCGTTGCGCCCAAGGCCGGGCGCGCACCTATTTTGTCGGACATCCTGGCGGGGCCATCATTCCGCCTGCCGATGTCATGGCAGCGATCAAGGAGGCGATGCAGGCCAAATGACGAAAAATGTGAAACAGCAGGCTGGGGAAGCAAAACATCCCTTGGAGGACCTGGTCCGCATGGACCGCATTCCCCATATCTGGTGTTCCGGCTGCGGGATCGGCTCTGTTTTCTCCTCCTGTCTGACAGCCATCAAGAATACCGGCATCGACTACAGCAAATTCGCCATGGTTTCCGGTATCGGCTGTTCCGGACGGGGGGCGGGCTACATCAACATCGATTCCTTTCATACCACCCACGGCCGGGCCATCCCCTTTGCCACCGGCATTAAAATGGCCAATCCGGACATCAACGTGATTGTTTTTTCCGGCGACGGCGACCTGTTCGCCATCGGCGGCAATCATTTCATCCATGCGGCCCGCAGAAACATGGACATCACCGTGATCTGCGTCAACAACATGATCTACGGCATGACTGGCGGCCAGGTGGCGGCCACCACCCCCTATCTAGCCAGATCCGCCACCACCGAGGCCGGCAATCCGGAAAGCCCGTTCAATCTGCCGCTTTTGGCCTATGCTGCCGGCGCCACCTACATTGCCCGCTGGACCATGTTGCATACCCGGGATTTGGCCGACGCCATTGTGGCAGCCATTCACCGGAAAGGCTTTTCCTTTATCGAGGTGTTGTCCCCCTGCCCGATCAATTACGGCCGGCGCAACAAGGAGAAATCCATCGACACGTTGAAAAATTATCATGACAAGACCATCATCAAGAACGGCGCCGACCCGGTCACCCTGGACATTGATTATGGCAAGGGGGTGATTCTGGGCAAGTTTGTGGATATCGACAAACCCACCCATGATGAAAAATACCGGAAGATTTACCTGCGGGAAAAGGAATGAGCCGCATCCAAATACAACCATAAACAGGCATTACCATGACTACCCAACAGACAAAGAAAAATTGCGAAGTCATCATCACCGGTTTCGGCGGTCAAGGCATTGTCCTAGCCGGCCGCATCCTGGGCATGGCCGCGGCCCTGGGGGATCACAAGGAAAGCACCCTGGTGCAGTCCTATGGTCCGGAATCCAGGGGCGGGGCCTGTTGCGCCCAGGTGATCATCTCCGCTGACGTGATCCAATATCCCTACGTGACCATTGCCGATGTGCTGGTTTGCATGTCCCAGTCCGCCTACCAAAAATACAAGGAACAACTTGCGCAAGACGGGATTCTGATCATTGACCAGGACCTGGTGCAGACCGACGGCAAAAGGGAATGTTTTGCCATCCCGGCCACCCGCATGGCTGAAGAATTGGGCCGTAAAATGATGGCCAACATCATCATCCTGGGCTTTACCACGGCGGTGTCGCAATTGATCTCCCGCAAGGCGGCCGAGGAGGCAGTGCAATCCTCGGTGCCCAAGGGCACCGAATCCATGAATATCAAAGCCTTTACCAAAGGTTATGAATACGGCTTGTCCAAACTGAAAGGCCGGGAGAAAAAAGCCGAAGGCAAATCAGGAGCTGTTGCATGAAAATGACTAAAGATCGCCTGAATCGCGTCATGGTCATCGGCGCCACACCGGCGGGTATTGCGGCGGTGAATAAATTGGGTGAATTGGGGATCCCGGTTACCCTGGTGGATTCAGAAGCGGATGTGGACCGCAGACTGGCCAGGGAAGAATGGAAATTAAAAACCGGCATGGGGCTTAACCATGCCCACCGCCCCGGACTGATCCGCATCTTCAGAAATCCGGGGATCGCCTGTATTCTCCCGGCCCGCATCACCGCCATCAAGCACAGTCCCCAGGGATTCCGGGTGGGCCTGACCCGGCCCCAGACTTATATAGATCCGGAAAAATGCACCCTGTGCGGTCGTTGCCTGTCCATCTGTCCGGTGACCAAGGCGGGTGATGAAAAAGCCGTGGAACTCACCAGCCGGCGCAGTCTGCCGGGCCGGGTGGTCATCGACAAAAGGAGAACACCCCTTTGCCGCACCAATTGCCCCTTGGGGGTCAATGTCCAGGGCTATGTGGCCCTGGCCAAGGCCGGCCGCTTTGACCAGGCCTTGGCCCTCATCCGTGAAAACAATGTGCTGCCCGGGATTTGCGGTCGTATCTGCACCCATCCCTGTGAAACTCAATGCCGGCGGGGCGAGCTTGAGGGGGCTGTGGCCATCCGCGGCATCAAGCGCTTTTTGGCGGATTATGAAACAGAAACCGGCCGCCGGCCCCGGCCCTTTGAACTTGGCGAAAAAAGAACGGAACGGATCGCCGTGATCGGTTCCGGACCGGCCGGTCTGGCCGCCGCCGCCGAATTCGCCCGGTTTGGTTTCAAGGTCACGGTTTTTGAAAAAGAAGCGCTGGCCGGCGGACTACTGCGCTACGGCATCGGCTCCCACCGCCTGCCGCGCCCTATTCTGGAAAGAGAGCTGGACCATATCGCCGACCTGGGGGTGGACTTCAAAACCGACCATCCCATAGATTTAAAGCAGGACCTGAATCGCCTGGCCGCGGAGTACCATGCTGTTTTGCTTTGCACCGGCACCTGGAAAGATCGCAAGCTCGGCGTGCCCGGCGAAAATCTGCCGGGGGTGCAAGGCTGCCTTGCGTTTTTAAGCGATTTTCACCAGGGCAAAATCGGCAAATTGCCCTGGAAAGCCGCCGTTATCGGCGACGGCAACGCCGCCTATGACTTGGCCCGCACCCTCACCCGCCTCGGCGCCCAGGTCACCATCGTGTCCTGGTTTGACAAAAAACAGATTCCGGCCGATACCGAGGAAACCACGGCAGCGGAAGCGGAAGGAATCGTGCTGCAGGACAATACCCAAGTGGTGGAGTTTTTGGATTATGAAGGCCGTTTCGCCCGTTTGCGCTGCAGGCCCACCCAACCAGGTGAAAAGGACCCGGCCGGAATCGCCTGGCCGAAAATCAAGGCCGAGGCCCAGGCCTTTGAACTGCCCTTTGACCTGGCCTTTGTGGCCATCGGCCAAGTGGCGGCCTTGAAATCCGCGGATTTGCCCGAGGGCCTGGAATTGAACGCCGCCGGATTCATTCAGGTGGATGAGAATTGCAAGACCTCCCTGCCCCGGGTTTACGCGGCCGGCGATGCGGCCTTGGGGCCTTCCACTGTGGTGCAGGCCATGGCCAAGGGTAAGGCCGCGGCCGGTAAGATCCTGCAGGATGAATTCGGCATCGCGGTTCCCGGGCTTGGTTCCCCAAGACCCCTGGACAAGGATTTTGATGAAATCCCCCAGGATTTGCCTGTTTGCAAGCGGGCGGAAATGCCGGAGCTGCCCCTTGACCAGCGCGGCAGCAATTTCACCGAGGTGGCCCTGGGTTTAGCCGCGGCCCAGGTGCAATATGAAGCCGAACGCTGTCTGCAATGCGGCGGCTGCGCCGAATGTCTCCAATGTGTGGAAGCCTGCCGGGCTGTCGGTGCCGTGGACCACGCGGCCCAGGCCCAAAGCTTCATGGAGCAAACCGGCGTGATCATCATAGCCGATCCGGACCTTGCGCCCGGGATTAAAGGCGAGGATGTGATCCGGGCCTATGGTCCTGCTTCATCCAGGCCCGATGTCTATGACCTGCTGGTGCGCGGCTATGCGGCCGCGGCCCAGGCCTTGGTGCTGCTGGGCAAGGACTCCCAGGGGCAAAAGGGTCAGGGCTGGTCCTTTGCCAGGCCGGACCCGGGTCTGGCCAAGGATGTCCGGATCGGCGTGTTTGTCTGCCGCTGCAATGATGCCCTGGGCTGGCTGGATCAAATGGATGACTATATCCAGACCCTGGAGGCCATTCCGGATGTGGCCCATGTGGAAGTGCTGCCGGCGGCCTGTATTCCCCAGGGAACCGCGGCCATTTTAAAGGCGGTGCGGGCCAAGGACATCACCCGCATCGCCCTGGCCTCCTGTGTCTGCTGTTCCCTTAATTTTGTCTGCAGCGCCTGCACGGACCAGCGCAGCCGCTTGAAAAATTTTCTGTTCAGCGCCAGCGGCATCGGCCGTTCCATGGCCGCCACCTGCAATATCCGCGGCGAGGCCTTGAGTCTGATCCACCGGAATCCGGAGCAGGCTTTTCAGAAATTTACGGGTCTGCTGGACCGGGTCATCCGCAACAGCCGCAGATTGAAATTGCTGGCCACACCGGCGCGCATGTACAATTTCGCCACTGCCGTCATCGGTGAATCCGAAGCTGCCAAGACCAGCGCCCTGACCCTGGCGGCGGCCGGCCGGGAAGTTTATCTTTTCGGCAGCGGGCCGCTGAAGGAGAGTCCCCTGCTCCAGCAAGCGAATATCTTCTGTTTTGAAAACGCCGCGGTAACCGCCCTGAGCGGCACCCTGGGGGATTTTCAAATAACCCTGACAAGCAACGGCGTGGAAAAGACCGTCCAGGTGGGCGCGGTGATCCTGGACGACAAATCCCGAAGGAAAATCCCCTACATTCACCAGAAAGGATTGGCCGGCGGCATCGTGGACTATGCCATGCAAGCCCCGGGGGTGACCGGAACGCCTTTTTATTATCCCGGCATGACCTCCATTTCCGGCTTGTTTCTGGCAGATCCGCCCGGCATCCACATTTCCGCTCGTCAAACCGCGGCCGCGGCCGCGATTCTGGCCGCCGCGGTCATGCCGCGCGGTCCGCGCCAGAGCAAGGGCTATACCGTAAACGTGGACCCGGAAATCTGCCGGGGCTGCGGCCGTTGCCTTTCCGCCTGCCTGTATCAGGCCGTGAGCCTGCAACCCAACTCCATAGGGGGTTGGCATGCCGTGGTGGATGAGGCTTTTTGCAAAGGATGCGGCAATTGCATATCGGTCTGCCCTTCCAATGCGGCGGACAGCCCTTATCGCAGTCAGACCTTTTTGGAACGCAGCATCGAGGCCATATTGCTGCAATAACGTTTTGAGTGACGGATGCAACAGGTATGCAAGAAATTAAAATCATACTCTATCTATGCAACTGGGGGCCCCATGTGGCTTTTCAGACCCTGCAGGACCAAGACTACCTGATCCCGCCGGAAGTGAAAATGGTGCGGATTCCCTGCACCGGCAGAATCAGCAAGGCCCTGCTTTTTAAAGCCTTTGAAATGGGCGCGGACGGGGTGGCCCTGGTGGGCTGCCAAACCGGCACCTGCCGTTACGGCCGCGGCACGGACAATGCAGCGGCCAACACGGAGGATACCCGCGGCATCCTGGATCTACTGGGACTGGGCAAGGAGCGTCTGCGTTTTGCCGCATTTCTGCCCGAAGATGTTGAGGCTCTGAAGACCTTTCTTTTTCAGTTCCGGGATGATCTGCGCCGCATGACGGCCAGCCCCATCCGCCCCGGCGGAGCCACGGCAGCCGCCCCAAGGCCCGGCAAAGCCCTGGCCGCCATCCTGGCGGAGCACCATGTATCGGCCTGCCAGGATTGCGGCAAATGCACTTCAGCCTGCCCCCTGGCCTTGAGCGGCAAGCCCTATTCCCCCCGGGGCATCGTTAATTCCATTATCACCGGCAAGCTGGCAACCGAGGCGGTGATAAAGGAAATCTGGTCCTGCCTGACCTGCGGCATTTGCTTTCAGCGCTGCCCCTCCCAGGTGGATTTTCCGGCCTTTATCCGGGATCTGCGCGCCCATGTGGCCGGCCATGACAATGGCCGCGGCCCGGCCCATGGCGGCTTCTTTCAATCCCTGATGCGCGCCATGACCGCCGGCGGACTGCAACCCCAAAGATGGCTGGATCTGCCTCAGGACATTGAAGTGAATCCCCACAGCAAGACCCTGTTCTTCGGCGGTTGCGCGCCCTATTTTGATGTGTTTTTCAGGCGCCACCAGACCGTGAAGACCGCGGCCGTCTTGACGGACAGTCTGCGCCTCCTGAATTTTTTCGATGTCAAACCCGCCCTGCTTTCGGCGGAAAAATGTTGCGGTCATGATCTGCTCTGGTCCGGGGATGAAGCCAATTTTCTGAGGCTGGCGCGGTTGAATACGGAAATGATCCGGGCCCTGGGCATTACCGAAGTGATCACTGCCTGCCCGGAATGTTATCAAACCATGGCCCATGATTATGCTGCCCATGGAATTGAAACCGGCTTCAACGTCAAGCATATCTATGAATTCCTGGAGCATGAGATCGATAAAAACGCGGTGGCCTTCAAACCCTTTGCGGGCCGCCTCACCTATCAGGATGCCTGTCGCCTGAACCGCTCGGAGCACATGCGCGCTTTTCCGCGCAAACTTTTGCAGCGCCTGCGGCCGGAAGGATTCAGCGAGATGAAGGAAAGCCAAAACGCAGCCCTGTGTTGCGGCAACAGCGCCTGGACCGGCTGCGATGCCTACAGCAAGGCCCTGCAGGTGAAACGCATCCGCCAGGCCAAGGAGACCGGGAGTAATCTCCTTTTGACTTCCTGCCCCAAATGCCAGATTCATCTGCGTTGCGCCATGGAAGATCCCTTCCGGGGGGATGAACTTAGGATGGAAATGAAGGATTTGACATCCGTGATTGCCGAAACCATTTGCTGGGAATAAGAATGAGGGAAAAAATGGAAAAAGCCAAGTCGGGAAAATTTTCCATGGATGTGGAAAAAGATGTGCGCATCGGCGTTTATGTGTGCCGGTGCGGTCTTAATATTGCCCAAAGCGTGGATTGCGCCCAAACCGCCGGGTGGGCCGCCGGGCTCGGGGATGTGGTCCTCGGCAAAGACATTGCCTATGCCTGCTCAGAGCCGGGTCAGAAGGAAATCGAAACCGATATCCTGGAAAATCATCTGAACCGGATCGTTATCGCTTCCTGCTCGCCGCGCCTGCATGAACCGACCTTTCGGCAGTTGCTGAAAAACGCCGGCCTGAATCCGTTTTTGATGGAAATGGCCAACCTGCGCGAACAATGCAGTTGGGTGCACATGCAGGATACCGCCGCCGCCACCCGCAAGGCCATGGATCTGGTGGCTATGGCCGTGGCCCGGGCCCGGCTGCTGACGCCCCTTTATGCGGAAGTACTGCCCCTGACCAAGCGCACCCTGGTCATCGGCGGCGGCATTGCCGGGATCCAGACCGCCCTGGATCTGGCCGACAATGGTTATGAAGTGGCCCTGGTGGAAAAAGGGCCTTCCATCGGCGGGGTCATGGCCCAGATCGACAAGACCTTTCCCACCATGGACTGCTCCATCTGAATTCTGGGGCCCAAGATGACGGATGTCGGTCGACATCCCCGGATTACATTGCATGCCCTGAGCGAAGTGGTGGAAGTGAACGGGACCGTGGGCAATTTTACGGCCCGCATCGTGAAAAAAGCCCGTTATGTGCGGGAAAAGGACTGCACTTCCTGCGGTGAATGCGTCAAAGTCTGTCCGGTGGTCTATCCGGATGAATTCAACGTGGGCCTGTCCTCCCGCAAGGCTGTTTACAAGCCTTTTCCCCAGGCCGTGCCGGCTTCCTATCTGATCAACATGGACGAATGCCTGGGACGGGGCTGTTCCAAATGCCTGGATGTCTGCGACAAGAAATGCATCGACTTTCATATGTCCGATGAGGAAGTCCACGAACAGGTGGGCTCCATTGTGGTGGCCACGGGCTTTGAACCCTATGATCCTAGGGAAATGGATGAGTACGGCTATACCCGTTTTCAAAACATCATCACCAGCCTGGAACTGGAACGCCTGGTGAACGCCGGCGGCCCCACCAAGGGCGAACTGGTCCGGCCCAAGGACCGCAAGCACCCCGCTTCCATCGGCTTTATCCAGTGCGTGGGTTCCCGTTCCAAACAAAAAGGGGGCGAGTACTGCTCCAACATCTGCTGCATGAACACCATCAAAAGCGCCCTGGTGTTGAAGGAACACAACCCGGACCTGACCATCAAGGTCTTTTACATCGATATTCGCGCCTTTGGCAAAGGCTTTGAAGACCTGTACAACCGCAGCCGCAAACTAGGGGTCCAGTACCTGCGCGGCCTGCCCGGTACAGTGGAAGAACTACCCGACGGCAGCCTGCGGGTGGCCGTGGAAAACATGGCCACTGCCAAGGTGGAATTCCATGACCTGGAAATGCTGGTTTTGGCCCTGGGCATGCAACCGGCCCCCGGCGCTCGCAAACTCCAGGAGATGCTGGGCCTGCAATTGACCCCGGACGGTTTTTTCCTGGAGGCCCATCCCAAACTCCAGCCCGTGGATGCCGCCACCCGGGGGGTGTTCTATGCCGGTTGCGCGGAAAGTCCCAAGGACATCAAGGAATCCGTCACCCAGGGCTCGGCCGCCGCGGCCCGGGCCGTGCGTTTGATGCACAAGGGCGAGATCGCCACCGAACCCATCACTTCCGAGATCCTGGCCCAACACTGCAAATCCTGCGGCAAATGCGCCGAGGTCTGCCCCTATCACGCCATCAGCGTGGATGTGAAGCGCAAGACCCCTGCCGTGGTGAATTCAGCCGCCTGTTCCGGCTGCGGTACCTGCGCCGCGGAATGCGTTTTCGGCGCCATCTCCATGAACCATTTCACCGACGACCAGATCAATCATCAGACCGACGCCCTTTTGGCGGAAAATCCCTGGGAAAAAGTGGTGGCTTTTGCCTGCAACTGGTGCTCCTATGCCGGCGCGGATTATGCCGGCGTGTCGCGCCTGCAGTATCCGCCCAGTGTGCACCTGATCCGGACCATGTGTTCCGGCCGGGTGGATGAAAAGTTCATCTGGCACGCCTTTCAAAAAGGCGCGCCGGTAGTGCTGGTGAGCGGCTGCCATATCGGTGACTGCCACTACATCAATGCCAACCACTGGACCGAAAAACGCGTAGCCAAGGTTCGCAAAAAAATGGAGAAACTGGGAATCCGGCCGGAACGGCTGCAACTGGAATGGATCAGCGCCGCCGAAGGCATCCGCTTTGCCAAGGTGATGACCGCCATGGAAGCCCTGCGGCAAACGGTAACCGCCGCGGAAATCGCCGAAACTGTCAGCGCCATAGAAAGTAGGCAACAATGATAAAGCTGGTTATAAAATCAGCTGGCCGATTGCGGCAACGGCAGCCCCGCCCGGCAAGTTAGGTGGGCTCCCCTCAGTATGGGCAAAATGCTTACGAGCCGTTTTTCGGCCCTAAAAAGCTAGTTTTAAGACCTAAAGACGGTCTTGTTTTGAAGTCGAATTCTTGACTGGAGTGCATTCAGCTTGGTCCGACCCAATGTCATTGGCTTTTTTTCATTAAAACAGATAGATATCCAAGAAGCGGTTTTTGACGTAACCTTCTTTCTGTTTACTTTCACGATACTGGAGTTTGAATGTTTAAATGGTACCCAGTTATTGTCCCATATCAGTTATCCGCTGGCCTTGTTCCTGATCTTTATGATCAATGCTTCAATCACCTTCAACATGGCCCAGGTCAGGAATCGATACCACGCATATGCCAACCGACTGTTGACCCTGGCCATCCTCATCATATTCGGTCTTACCGCCTTGATGATCGATCTTTACACCCCCTACATCCTCAAGTTATGCGGCATCATCCCAACCGACTTTAAAACGGCCCTTGCCTATTTGATTGCCGTGATCGCGTTTTTATGGGGGGGGTTCTGGGGCGAATGGAGGTTTGGCAGCGATCCAGCCCCCCATGATCATCAACTAAAACAGAGATGGTATTCTTCTAGACATCCCATCCTTTTCATTGCCCTGCTGCCAATGGCCTATGCATCTCTGATGGCGGCCTTGGCAGTATGGTATGTCGAGGTACAGATGTTGATTAAAGTGATGGTTTCGCTGCTATTTATTTTGCTGTCTACTCTCGGGCTGCGACAGTTGTATCGCTCTTTGGCTCGCTTGCTAGCAAATTACCGGCCAAAGCTTACTCTGGATTTGCCCTCCAAGCTCATCCGGTCATTAAAGATTTTATCCAAAGGGATTGCTTATATCCTAATGGCGATTTTGATCAGCATCCTCAGTGAGATATATATCTACTCATATATTGCGATCATGCATCGGAACGATTATACACCGGATATTTTCCGGCTTTTTTTTATTTTGGTGGCAACCGGTCTATTGCCTTACCGCTTGATTATTGCATTTGAACCGCCGATAAATATCATCAATCTGTTAATCGGAGGGATCGTTTTTTCCCTGTTTGTCCAATCGGCTTTTATTGCCGTAGGTTAAACTCCAATGAGTTGATCCTGTTTAATCCAAAAGCTGCTCTCGCCTTCTAAATGGACGGACATGGGTTGCAGTGACGTTGCCCGTCTGGGGACATTGCCAGGGAAGCGGCAGCAAGCCCTATGAGGTCCGCATTGAATCCATGGATAATTCTCTATCCCATGATAATCAAAAATCTTATACCACAAATCATAAACAAAAACTTGATGTTTGTGATGGATATTCTTGGCAAACGTTTTTTTATCGGCACCCGCCGGGAAAACACGGCCATACCAGCGTTGCCGGATGGTCTGGCGCGCTTTTTTTAGGAACTAGAGGCGCTGGATTTGAACGTTGAGGAGCGGGCCTTGTACCAATGTACCCTGGGCAGGCGCTTTTGAAACCCCCTCGGTACGCACCAAATTGATCGCCCTGTTCCAGCATAACTTAAGTTCTGCAGACGAGGGGCTGGAAGCCGTGGAACCCGATGTTCATCTGGTGGCTGACCTCATCGCCCTCAGCAGCGTCATTCCCGATCAGACCAAAGCAACCGCCCGCAGCGTGGTTGACAAGGTGGTTGCAAAACTGATGAAAAAGCTCGAAGAACCCCTGGGTTCGGCCATAACCGGCGCGGTGAACCGGCAATCCGCAAGGCGCCGTCCGCGACTTGCGGAGATCGCCTGGAACCGAACCATCCGGGCCAATTTACAGCATTATCAACCTATCTATCGAACCATCATCCCCGAGCAATTGAACGGCTAGGGCCGCAAATCAAGGCGCTTGCAACGGGATATCATTCTGGCTATCGACCAAGGCGGCTCCATGGCTTCTTCGGTGGTTTATTCCAGCATTTTCGGCGCGGTTATGGCACCCAAAACCTGATCGCTGCCGGCGTGCAGTTCATTGTGCTTCTGGCCTTGAGCGACGAAGGCGCCCCATGTATGACAAAGTGCAAATGGCCCCTCATTGCATGAATATTGGGATTGCCACATATTAGGTCAATCTATAAAATTTGACAATTTTTGTCATAAAAATGCCAAACTTTGTCATTCATTTCATCCCCAAATTCGGATCAATCCCCCAATGATTATTGAATAGACCAGTTAATTTTTTTTCTAAGGGATTGGCATGCCTTTTGCGCTAATATGCGAAAAAGAATTGACTTACGAAAAAAAATCGCCACTCAAATTCTTTGGCATTGATAATATTTTTATATCGAGATTGTGGGTACTATTCTGGCGGTATTTTTAATAAAAAAATATAATTGACACTTGCGGCCGCACAATGATAGAGGATATCCAAGTTTGATTCGCTGGGGGGGATAGAAGAGTCAAATAATTTAATAATAATTTTTCTACGATTTTTTTCGTAAGGCAAAAAGCATTTATTTTTCCCCCCTTAAATAATAATAATAATAATGAATATCACGCGGGTTGAATTGCGTGTTTTTTAGTACCAGTAAATAAACGGTGTTAACTGATGCGGCCCCAAAAACCTTTTGTGATTATTGCTATTATCATCCTCGGTATCTCCGCCGTATGGATCTACCAAAGTTCACGCAAGGGGGATCTGGAAAAAGCTTACAACCAGCCGCGTCTGGTGCGCTACGCCTTCACCGTCACCAACACCACCAATCAGTTGATCAAGTCCGCCGAATTAAAAGTACGGGCGCCGGTGCTGCGCACCCCCAGCCAAAAATGTGGCGAAATTACCGCATCCCAGACTTTTGAAACCCTGAAAGACAAAGTGGGCAACCAGGTGTTGCGCTTTACCCTTGCCGACCTGCCGCCCTTCGGCAGCCGCATAATCACCGTGTCCGTGGATCTGATGATGGCTCAGGCCCCGGTAAGGACCGACCTGGACGAGCGTTCCGTCTGGCTGGCCGCCGAGCCCTTTGTGGAGGCGGACGATACCGAAATCAAGGCCGAGGCCCAAAAACTGACGGCAGGGGACCCCCAGGCCGTTGCGGCCAAGATCAATGCCTGGACTGCGGATCACATCACTTACGCCGGTTATGTGGCCAATGAGCGGGGGGCGCGCTATGCCTTCAAGAACCGCAAGGGCGATTGCACGGAATACATGGATCTGTTCGTGGCTCTGAGCCGGGCCGCGAGCATTCCGGCCCGGGGGCTTGGCGGTTTTATCTGCCCGGAAAGCGCCAACCTGACGCCGGCCGGGTATCACAACTGGGCCGAGTTTTACGACGGCAAGACCTGGCAGCCGGCCGACCCCCAGAACCGCATGTTCATGACCAAGGCACGGGATTACGTGGTCATGCGGATCATCAGTCCGGCTTTGGAAGATCCGGCCATGGGTTTCGACCGTTTCGAGGTCAAGGGCGAGGGACTGAAGGTTAGTATGGATTAGTTTAATTAGTTGGATTGGTTTCATTGGTTTCATTGGTTTGATTAGTTGGATTAGTTGGATTAGTTGGATTGGTTTGATTGGTTGGATTGGTTGGATTGGTTGGATTGGTTGAATCCACAATAACCAATAGAACCAATAGAACCAATTAAACCAAAGTTTTAAATAACCAATAGAACGAATAAAACCAATAAAACTATTTTTATAAAACCCTTTTTTTTGGAAAGACAACCATGAACCGACCACATTTTAAATCGATTCTGATGCTGATCAGCTTTTTGCTCCTGGGCCTTGTGCCGGTCCAAGCCTGGGCTGCCGAAAGCCTGTGCGCCGAGGTCAAGATAGAGATCAAGCAGGAGCTCAGCCTGGAGCGCCAGGCCTTCGACGCCCACATGCGCATCAACAACGGTCTTTCCAATATTTCCCTTGATCACGTCAAGATCGTGGTCAATTTCATGGACGAGAACAACAACCCGGTGACAGCCAGTTTTGATCCCAATGCCGACCCCAGCACCACCCGTTTTTTCATCCGGGTGGATTCCATGGAGAACATCACCGATGTGGACGGCCAGGGGGTGGTTTCCCCCTCCACCTCGGCGGACATTCACTGGCTGATCATTCCCACCCAGGGCGCGGCCGGCGGCCAGATCCAGGGCAAGCTCTACTATGTGGGCGCCACCCTTACCTATCAACTGGGGGGTGAAGAAAACGTGACCCAGGTGACCCCGGATTACATCTATGTCAAACCCCTGCCGGATCTGGCCCTGGATTATTTCATGCCCGAGGATGTCTATGGCGACGACGCTTTTACCGATGCCATCGAGCCGCCGGTGCCCTATGCCCTGGGCCTGCGGGTGAAGAACATCGGCCAGGGTATTGCCCGCAATGTCAAGATCGAGTCGGCCCAGCCCAAGATCATTGAAAACAAGCAGGGCCTTTTGGTGGGTTTTGTGATCGAATCCTCCGAGGCCAACGGCAAGATCGCGCCGGCCTCCCTGCTGGCGGCCCTGGGGGACATTGCCCCGGAGAGCGCCGGCACGGCCCGCTGGATCATGACCACCACCCTGTCCGGCAGGTTCACCAACTTCACGGCCTCCGTGGCCCATGCCAATGAGCTGGGCGGGGACCTGACTTCCCTGATCAAAACCGAGAATCTCAAGCCCCACACCCTGGTGCGCGACGTGCTCACCGATTTGCCCGGCCGGGACGGAATAAGAGATTTTCTGGCCAAGGACGGCTCTCTTTTCAAACTGTATGAGAGCAGCGGCGTTGACACTCAGGTGGTGGATTTTTCCGGGGATTCCAGTCTTACGCCGGCAGGCGCCTCCGGCACCACCACGAATTTCACCCTGACCACCACGGCCAATGCCGGGTTCAGTTACATTTGCCTGTCCGACCCCCATGCCGGTAGTCGTATCCTCAAAGGCGCGGTGCGCTCCGACGGCAAGCTCATCAAGCCCGAAAACGCCTGGCTTTCCAAGACCCGAAAGGCTGATCCGGCCGCGGGCTGGAACTATTTCGTGAACCTGTTCGACGCCCAGGGCACATCTTCATATACCCTGACCTTTGATGATCCCGGCAACCTGCCCCAGGCCCCGGTTCTGGGCTATATCGCCGACCATGCCGGCGTGGAAGGGCAGCAGCTCGGCTTTTTGGTGGAGGCCTCGGACCCCAACGGCACCGTACCCAAACTTACCGCCGAGGCCCTGCCGGCCGGCGCCACCCTCACCGACAGCGGTAACGGCAGCGCCGTATTCGACTGGACCCCCAATTCCGGCCAGGCCGGCACTTACACCATCACCTTCAAGGCCTCGGACGGGGTCTTGTCTTCCACCCGCCGGGCCGTTGTCAGCATTCATTCCCTGGGGGACAGCGACGGCGACGGCCTGCCCGACAGTTGGGAAATGGCCCATTTCGGCACATTGGACCGGGACGGCACCGGCGATTTTGACGGCGACGGCATTTCCGATCTGGATGAATTTTTAAACGGCACGGATCCCGAGCGGGCCGACCATGCCCCCAGCGTGCCCCTGATCATTTCCCCAGCCGCGGGCGCTGAAGTGGATACCCTCTTGCCCCAATTGACCGTGGAAAACAGCACGGATGCCGACGGCGACCCCATCACCTATGAGTTCCAGGTGTTCAGCGATGAAAGCCTGGCCGAGCCGGTGGCGGTTCAAACCGGTATCGCCGCCGGCAACAACCAGACCTCCTGGACCGTAACCGTTGCTTTAGCGGATAACACGACCTATATCTTCAGGGTGCGGGCCTGCGATCAAGCCTCCCGCAGCCTGTGGGCCTACGGCCGCTTCATGGTCAACACGGCCAATGATACGCCCTCTGTCCCCTTGCCTTGCGACCCGGCCCAGGGCCGCATGGTGGACACCCTCACGCCGGTGCTCACCGCCATGGCCGCCGGCGATGCGGACAACGACAGCCTTGCCTATACTTTTGAGATTTACGATAGCGCGGACATGGCCAACCTCTTGACCACCGGACCCGGCATGCTCACCGACGCCGGCCGGCGGGTGGTTTTCGCGGTCACGGATGCGGTCCTCGCTGACCAGGCCACCTATTATTGGAAGGTCTTTGTGAGCGACGAGCACGGCCTGGAAAACGCAAGCGACATCATGGCCTTTACCGTCAACCTGGCCGACCATGCCCCCACGGCCCCCGGCATCATTTTGCCGGCCCCGGGCAGCGAGGTGACCGCCCTTTCCGTGGACATTACCGTGACAAATTCCCTGGATGCGGACGGCGATGCCCTGACCTATGAGTTTGAGCTGGACACCCAGGCGGACTTTAACAGCCCGGCCAAGCGGGTCTCCGGCCCCCTCCCGGCCGGCGATGTGGAAACCATGTTTGCGGTGACCGGCCTGTCCGACAACACCCGCTACTATCTCAGGGTGCGGGCCGATGACGGCCTGGCCCCAGGCCCCTTCAGCTTCAGCAGCTTTTTTGTCAACACGGTCAACAACCTGCCGGCAACCCCGGTGGTCAAGAACCCGGACGAACTGGCCTGGACCACCACCCTTGCGCCCACCCTGGGTGTGGGTCCGGCCAAGGATGTGGATGAAGATGAACTCACCTATCATTTTGAGATCTATGATGACGCGGACCTGACCCAACTGATCCAAGCCGGGGACGCCGCTGATCCTGAATGGGTCGTGCCCCAGGCACTCACCGTGAACACCCGCTATTACTTCCGGGGTAAGGCCAGGGATGAGCACGGCCTGGCAAGCCCCTGGTCGCCCGTCGCAAGCTTCTTCGTGAGCGAGGAGGCAGCGCCGGCCTCCCTGGCGGTGCAGGTAAAGACCGGCAAGGGTGTGGAACTCCAGGGCCTGAATGTCTATGCCTTTACCCAGGCCGGGGCCTATACCGGCATCCATGCCCAGACAGATGCCGGCGGCAAAGCCGCCTTTGATCCCGCGGCCTTCAATGCCGGCGCCTACAAGTTCCGGGCCGATTATCTCGGCCGCCAGTTCTGGACCACGGTGGCGACCTTGCCGGGCACGGCTCTGATCAACCTTGTGATCCCCACCGAGACCGTGACCCTGGCCGTGACCACGGCGGCCGGGCCGGCCGAGAATGTGCATGTGTACGTGTTCAGTCCCACCGGATCGTATTTAGCCCTTTTCGCCGATACCGACGACCAGGGCCATGTATCCTTTGAACTGCCCGCGGGCAGCGGGTATAATTTCCGGGCCGACCTGCTGGGCAACCAGTATTGGAGCAACGTGCAGCAGGTTGTTGCCGGCACGGCCAATGCCTTTGCGGTCAATAGCGGCGGCGGGGAGCTGGCCGTCTATGTGGGCGAGAATGCCACCACGGCCTTGCCGGGCCTGCGGGTCTATCTCTTCCACCAGAATGAAAGCTATCTCAACCTGAACAGCGTCACCGACGACCAGGGCCGGGCCGCCTTTGACGTGCCGGCCGGCACCTACAAGGTGCGCGCCGATTACCTGGGCTACCAGTTCTTCAGCGCTGAAACCTCCGTAACGGCCGATACATCCGCAAACCTGCTCATTCCCCATGCGGATCTGGTCGGAACCGTAACCGGTGAGTTCCAGGGGGAAAGCACGCCCCTTGCCGGCCTGAATGTCTATCTGTTCAACAAGGACAGCGCCTACCAGAACCGGCACTTCATCACCGATGGAGAGGGCCGGGTGACCCTGCATCTGCCGGCCAAGGCCTATAAGATCCGGGCCGATTATCTGGGCCGGCAGTTCATGTCCGAAGAATTCACCCAGACCGATGTGAACGTGGCCATCCCCATGGCCGACGTCAATGTGCGCGTGGGCTGGAACACCGCCGCCATTCCAGGCGTGTCGGTCTATGCCTTCAGCGCGGCCGGGGCCTATCTTTCCCTGCACGGCACCACTGATGCTGCGGGCGAGGTCCAATTCCGCCTGCCCTCTGCCGGAATTTACCGGTTCCGGGCCGATTACCAGGCCGGCCAGTTCTGGAGCGGCGACACCAGCCTGTTGCCGGGCGAAGTCAAAGCAGTGGACATCAGCACCGGCGGCGGCGCCTTTGCCTTCAGCGTGCAAAAAGGCCCGGGCGAGCCCATCCCCGGTGTCAACTGCCATGTGTTCAGCGAAACCGGGGCCTATTTCGGCGTGCACGGCCCCACCAGCAGCGACGGCGAAGTCACTTTTGACCTGGCCGACAACATCTACAACATCCGGGTGGATTATCTCGGGTACCAGTTCTGGAGTTACAACCATGACGTGCCCGAGGTGCTTTCCGGCCTGCTGACCATCCCGCACCAGGATACGGCGATCACCGTTTCCGGCAGCTTCAACGGCACGGTCACGCCCATTGCCGGCGTGCCGGTGTACCTGTTCACCAAGGAGGGCGCCTACCAGAACCGCTCGCTGACCACGGACGGCAACGGCCGGGTGACCTTCAACCTGCCGACCCAGGAATACAAGGTCCGGACCGATTATCTGGGCCGCCAGTTCTGGTCCGGGGCTTTCCAGCAACAGGACACGGCCGTTGCAATCCCCATGGCCGACGCGGAGATCCTGGTGACCTTTGCCGGCCAGCCCGTGGCCGGCGTGCCGGTCTATGCCTTTACCGCGACCCATAGTTATCTTAATCTCCATGCCACAACCAATGCCGAGGGCAAGGTTTTGTTCCGCCTGCCGGCCGCCGGGGTCTATGATTTCCGGGCCGACTACCAGGGCAGCCAGTTCTGGTCAGGCGAAGCCGGCCTGACCGCCGACCAGCTCAACCCGGTTGAAATCAACACCGGCGGTGGCCTGTTCACGTTCACGGTGCTCAAGGCCGAGAACATGCCCCTTACCGGCGCCACCTGCTATGTGTTCAACGAGCAAGGGGCCTATCTCAACCTCAACGCCGTGACCAGCAGCGAAGGCCAGGTGTCTTTCGGCCTGGCCGACGGCCGCTACAAGATCCGGGTGGACCACCTGGGCTATCAGTACATGAGCCCGGTGATGCAGATCCCGGGCAGCCTTTCCGGCACGTTCACCATCCCCCATGCGGATGTGACCGTGTCGGTGAACAGCCTGTACCAGGGCGTGCTTGAGCCCATGGCCGGCCTCAAGGTCTACCTGTTCACCCAGGCCGGGGCGTACCAGAATGTCAACAAGACCACCGACGCGGCCGGCCAGGCCGCCTTCAACCTGCCGCCCGGCCAATACCGCCTGCGGGTGGATTACCTGAGCCAGCAGTTCTGGTCCGCGTACTTCAGCCAGACCAATGTGACCGTGGACATCCCCATGGCTGAAGCAGCCGTCACCGTCAGCGGCGCGGGCCAGCCCCTTGGGAATGTGCCGGTGTATGCCTTTACCGGCAGCCGGGCTTACCTCAACCTGACCCAAACCACCGCCGCGGACGGCAAGGCCCTGTTCCGTCTGCCGGCCGCCGGCGTTTATGATTTTAGGGCCGACTACCAGGGCAGCCAGTACTGGGCCGATGACGCGGCCCTTGCCGCCAACCAGGTCAACATTGTGCCCATTTCCACCGGCGGCGGCGTGTTCCAGCTCACCCTGTTCAAGGAGCCGGGCCTGGCCCTTGCCGGCATCCGCTGCTATGTGTTCAATGCCGCCGGGTCGTATCTCGGCCTGTCCGGCACCTCCGATGCCCAGGGCCGGGTGAGCTTCAACCTGGCGGACGGCACCTACAAGTTCCGGGTGGATTATCTCGGGTACCAGTTCTGGACCGGCCTGCACACTGTGCCCACCAGCCTTGCGGATGACTTTGTGATTGCCCACCAGAACACCACCGTCACGGTGCAAAGCCTGTATCAAACCGCGGCGCCCCTCGGGAACGTGCGCGTGTACCTGTTCACCCAGGGCGGGGCCTACCAGAATATTTACCAGAATACTGATGCCCAGGGCCGGGTGGTGTTCAGCCTGCCCCAGAAAGCCTATAAGGTCCGGGCCGACTATCTCGGGTACCAGTTCTGGTCCGACCCGTTCACCTGGACAGATCAGACCGTTTCAATCCCCCACGGCCTGGCCAAGGTCCATGCCCTTCGCTCGGGTGTGGACCAGCCCGGCGCCCGGGTCTATCTGTTCACCGGCGCCGGGTCCTATCAGAGCCGCTACGTGGACACCAATGCCGCCGGCCTGGCTGAGTTCCTGATTCCCAACCAGGCCTTCAAGTTCCGGGTGGACCACAGTGGTAAGCAAGTGTGGAGCGGGGTGGTCACTGTTACGCCGGGGGGGGAGAATGTTGTTGAGGTGGAGTTAAATTAGTTTGATTGGTTTGATTGGTTTGATTAGTTGGATTGGTTGGATTAGTTGGATTGGTTTAATTGGTTGGATTGGTTTTATTGGTTGGATTGGTTTTATTGGTTGGAAAGGGTGGAATGGGTACGGTCAGACGATTTGAAGACTTGGAGTGCTGGCAGGAGGCACGCAAGCTGGTGGGATTGATCTATTCGTTCACCCAAAAAAAAGGCTTCAAGTCGGATTTTGAACTGATAAGCCAGATCAGGCGCAGCGCGGTGTCCGGCATGGCCAACATCGCCGAGGGTTTTCACCGAAACAGCAATAAGGATTTTATGAAATTTCTGGATTACAGCCGTGCTTCAATAGCCGAAACAGTAAGTCATTGCTATGTTGCCCTGGATCAGAAATACATCACCGAACCGGAGATGCATCAAGCCAAAGAACAAGCCGAACTCGTCTGGAAAAAAATAAACAACTTCATCACCTATCTAAACAAAAAGGCCAACTAAACCAATGCAACCAACCAAACCAATCCAACTAATTAAACCAATTAAACCAATCCAACTTTTTTTTATGTTTCTATTTTTCGCCAACCTATCCTTTGCCGCCGAACAAGACCTGCTGCTGCAAGCAGGCGCGGCCCTGCAGTCCTATCGGCAAAACAGCATTACTATAATCGACGTCCGTGACCCGGCCGCCTTTGAAAAACTGCATATCCCCGGCGCCCTGAACGTTCCCTTGTTCGCCGTCAAGACCAAGTCGTTCCTCAAGGCTGGCCCTATCGTTTTGGTCAACGAGGGTTTTCATTTAACACCCCTTGAAACCGAATGCCGCGCCCTGCGGGAAAAAGGCTTCAACGCCGCGGCCCTCATCGGCGGCCTGGTGGCTTGGGATGCTGCCAAAGGCCCGCTGGACGGCGACCGCCTCTATCTATCCGAAGCCCGCATGGTCTCTGCCAATGTGTTTCAACAAGAGAAAAATCGTTCTGACCTTCTTGTGATCGACGCCTCGAAATGGAGTCAAGTAAAAGATATTTTATCTACCCAAAAACCACAGCATCAGCCAACTCTATTATATACCCAAAATGGGGCGGGCTATGAAAACATACATTATGGAATTGAAAAAGTCGGTGCCGGGCCGGTGTTTTATCTGGCAGGCGGGATGGCCGGATACAAGGCTTTTCAAAACAGCCTGGCCATGTCCCTGCGACCCCAGGATGAGCGCATGCAAAGCATCAGCGCTTGTCCTTCCTGTAAAAAAAAAGCGTTGGATTAATAAAACTGTCTGATTGGTTTAATTAGTTTGATTAGTTTAATTAGTTGGTTAAGGAGATAATCGAGTTGAATTCTATATTTTCAATACAGCGATTGATGAAAATGAAAACCACAAAAACCAATCCAACCAATAAAACTAATTCAACCAATTCAACCAATGAAACTAATAGAACCAATTTAGCAAATATAGAGGCTTTTATGAAAGCGATCCGTTGCTCAAATGACAATTCTGCTAAAAATCAGAACATATCTTTCAGGGCCATGCTCCGCATCGCTTTTATCTTGCTTCTCTTCCTATATCCGCTGGCAAGCAGTGCCTTGGCCGACCCAGTGGTGATCTCCACCAACACGACCATTTCCGCAACCAACACAAGTTTTGACAATCAGGACATTACTGTCAGTGGATGCACCTTAACTATTGATGGCGCACACCAATTCCAAAGCCTTTCAATTATAAACGGCGGCAAAATCACCCATATCGCCAACTCCACCACTCAGACTAATATTTTGGATCTTAATATCACAAACGATGTCACGATTGATACGGGCGCGTCCATTGATGCCAGTGGTTGCGGATTTACCACCGATCAGGGACCTGGCAAAGGGTCTGCAACTTTTTACGGTGGCGGAGGAGGAGGACATGGCGGTAATGGTGGTTATTGTTATAATAACTATAGCGCTACAGGAATAAGTCCTGGCGGCGTAGAATATGATTCCATAACGAATCCATCACAAATCGGTAGTGGAGGCGGTTATGGTAGGAGTGGTGGTCGCTTAGGTGGAAATGGTGGCGGCGGTATCAGATTGAATGTCGGAGGGCGGCTTGAAAACAGAGGGAAAATCCTATCAAATGGCAATAATGGCGTTGGCTCTTTTGATATGTCTTCTGGTGGTGGTTCGGGTGGTTTTATCTATTTAACTGTTGGAGATTTTGCTGGCGTCGGGGAAATTAGCGCCAACGGTGGAATTGGAGGATCTCCGAGTTCGGGTGGAGGTGGTGCCGGCGGCAGAATAGCCATTTTTTACAATACAAAGACATATACAGGCGCTACTACAGCATATGGTGGTACGGGCTATCAAAACGGTTCTGCCGGCAGTATTTATTTGAAATCCAAAATCTCCACTGAAGGGCAGATCATATTTGACAACAGTGTAAACACGGTTGCTTCTACAAGTATCGTAGGGGATTTTCCAGATATCCTTATTCGTAATTCTGTAGTCATTGTAGCCGGTAACGTAACCGCAATTAGTTGCACTGTATCGAATAATGCCGTCTTGACTCACTCTCAGAACACTGATGTTCAGACCAATATAATTGACATGGCGGTTTCAGGGAATATGACTGTAGAAAGTAGCGGGCTGATCAATGCCAGCGGGCTCGGCTTTCTCCGCGATCAAGGTAACGGCAAAGGACTTTCAGGTTATTATGGCGGCGGCGGTGGTGCCCATGGCGGCAATGGTGGCAATGGTACCAGCAATACCGGAGGTGTAAGTTACGATTCCGTAACCGATCCATCCCAGATCGGCAGCGGTGGTGGTTCTGGCAGTAATGGCGACCGCTTAGGTGGAAATGGCGGTGGTGGTATCAGATTGAGTGTCAGCGGACGGCTTGAAAACAACGGCATAATAAGAGCAAATGGTAACAATGGAGTTGGTGGTGGTTCTGTATATTGTGGTGGGGGCGGTGCTGGTGGTTTTATTAATTTGACAGTTGGTGAGCTTACAGGTGTCGGCTCTATCAGCGCTAATGGCGGCATTGGCGGCATTACAGGTTCGAACGGCGGCGGCGGCGGAGCCGGCGGTAGAATAGCCATCTATTATAATAGTAAGTCATATACAGGCACTGTTACAACTTATGGCGGTACAGGCTATCAGAATGGCGCTAGCGGCAGTGTATATATAAAGTCCAATGCTGATGCAAATGGCGAGGTTATTTACGATAATAATCAAAACTATGGTGCTTATACGTATATTTCTGGGACCCTGCCGAATATAACCATACGCAATAAAACCATGGTTGTCGCTACCGGAACAATAACAGCAACCAGTTGTATAGTATCAAACAACAGCATTTTAACTCACGGGATAAACAGCAACAATCAGGAATATATTGTTGACATGGTAGTTTCGGGTAATTTTATC
The DNA here is from genome assembly GCA_020723325.1 of Desulfosudis oleivorans. GTDB lineage: Bacteria > Desulfobacterota > Desulfobacteria > Desulfobacterales > SURF-7 > DYJD01. The sequence continues at coordinate 191,383 of DYJD01000011.1, forward strand.
ATAGAAACCGGCGGCCTGATTGATGCCAATAGTCGGGGCTATACCAGTGGTCAAGGTTCTGGCAAAGGAGGTTCAGGCTACTATGGCGGCGGCGGTGGTGCCCATGGCGGCAATGGTGGCAATGGTACCAGCAATACCGGAGGTGTAAGTTACGATTCCGTAACCGATCCATCCCAGATCGGCAGCGGTGGTGGTTCTGGCAGTAATGGCGACCGCTTAGGTGGAAATGGCGGTGGTGGTATCAGATTGAGTGTCAGCGGACGGCTTGAAAACAACGGCATAATAAGAGCAAATGGTAACAATGGAGTTGGTGGTGGTTCTGTATATTGTGGTGGGGGCGGTGCTGGTGGTTTTATTAATTTGACAGTTGGTGAGCTTACAGGTGTCGGCTCTATCAGCGCTAATGGCGGCATTGGTGGCATTACAGGTTCGAGCGGTGGCGGCGGTGGCGCTGGCGGTCGCATCGCTATTTATTACCATTCAGCCCATCCAGCATCTACCTTCAACATGGCTAACGTTGCGGTTGTAAGCGGCACTGGTTATCAAAACGGCCAACCAGGCACCATCTACATCCCGGAAGTGGCCACCCCGGTCATCACCACCAACAACGGCCAGGATTTTTCCACCGGCAACATAGCCCTGACCCTTACCGGCACCTGTCTTGCCGATGCGGCGGTGATCCTGGTGAACGGCTCGGCCGACGGCGTGACCCATGGCCCGGGAACCACCTCCTGGAGTTATTCGACGAATCTTACGGAAGGCGCCAACACCTTTTCCGTAGTCGCCCAAAACGGCATGGGCCTGCAGAGCGGGGCCGCTGTCATCACGGTGACCTTGAATTCCACTCCGCCGGGTGCGCCGGTGATCACCACCAATTCCGGCGGGGATTTCACGGTTCAGACCGCCCAGGTCCAGCTCCAGGGCACCTGCACGGCGGACAGCAACGCCATTCTGGTGAATGGCTCGGCCGAAGGTGTCACATACACGCCCGGCGCTACCACCTGGTCCTATAGCGGCGAGCTTGCCGTGGGCGCCAACTTCTTCTCGGTCATGGCCATGAACGCCGCCGGCCAGCAAAGCCCGGCCGACACCATCACCGTGACCTTTGCCAACACCGTCCCGGATCAGCCGGCCAACGTGAGCCCGGCCGACGGGGCCGTGAATGTCAACCAGCCGGTCCTGCTCACCGCCTCGGCCTATTCCGATGCGGAGGGCGATGTCCATGCCGCCGGCCAGTGGCAGGTGCGGGCACAGAACGGCACCTTTGACACGCCGGTGTTCAACCTGGTTTCCGGCGCCGGCCTGATCCAGGCCACGGTGCCGGTGGGCACCCTCAACTGGTCCGCCACTTATTATTTCCATGTGCGCTACAAGGACAGCCGCGGCTCCTGGTCAGCCTGGTCCAACGAGACCAGCTTTACCACCACGGCGGATAATCTCGCGCCTGAAAATGTCGCCAATCTGCGGGTGACCGCTTCCCAGGAAAACGCCCTGGTCCTCACTTGGAATCATTCAGTCGACAGCGCCGGGGACCTGGCTTCCTATAAAATTTATCGCGACGGCAATGCCGTGACCACCATTGCCAAGGAGCAAAACACCCACACCCTTGACGGGCTTGCCCCGGCCACGGGTTATGTTGTGAAAGTCACCAGCCTGGACCAGAGCGGCAATGAAAGCAGCGGCGCAACCATCAATGCCGCCACCCTGCTGAACAACCCGGTGAATGTCCAAGCCCATACCGGCGCCACCCGGGTCAGCCTGAGCTGGGATCCGGCCTCTCCGGCCGGCCTGGTCAAACAATACAATGTCTATATAGGTGCAAGCCCCTTCGCCGGCATCGCGGGGCTCACGCCGGTGGCCACCGTAACCGGTACCGCGGCGGACATCACCGGCCTGACCGCTAATCAGGACTATTATTTTGCCGTGGCGACGGTGAACATCTCGGACGGTGTAAAGACCGCGGTCACATCCATTCAGGCCACCCCCGTAAGCCGGCTGACGGCCCATTACACCATGGACGGCATGGTGGGCGATCAGATCTATGATGAAACCGGCGTGCACACCGCCACGGTGTACGGTTCGGCCATGATCGTGCCGGGCTATGAGGGCAACGCCCTGGATCTCAACGGCGTGGACGACTGGTTGGGCGTGGATTCCCTCTCCCTTGACCTGAAGACCGGGGATAACATCACCCTGACCTGCTGGTTCAAGACCACGGCCGCCAAGACCAATGACACCAGCAACATCCTGTTCGCCTCCAATAACGACGCCCAGGGCGATCTGTTCCGCCTGGGCACGGGCAACAGCGGCGGCATTTATCATGCCGTGGGCGCCTCCGGCGGCGAATACGGCACAGGCTTCAACAACGGCGCCTGGCATTACCTGGCCCTGGTCCAGTCCGGGAGCGGCGCCTACAAGATCTATGTGGACAATCAACTGATCCGCTCCGCCACTGCCACGGCAGCGGCCTGGTCCAACGCCGTGTTCCACAGCATCGGCCAGGAATGGGACACTACTGGCCCCAGCGACTTCTTTGACGGCCGGATCGATGATTTTAGGATTTACAACTACGCCCTCACCGAGGCCGAGATTGCGGCCCTGTATGTGGACAACCTGCCGCCGGAACTGTCCTCGGCCGTGCCGGCGGACGGCAGCCTGGTGAATCTGGTGAACGACATCCGCCTCACCCTGCTGGACCGCCAGGGCGCCATTGACACGGTGGCCACCGCCGCCACCATGGTGGTCACCAACCATCAGGCCCAGACCCTGACCGGCAGCGTCACGGTCTCCGGCAGCACGTTTATTTTTACCCCGGATGCGGCGCCCCTTGCGGACGGCATTTACCAGATTGCGTTGACCGCCTTTGACATGGAAGGCAACAGCCAGGCCTATGCCATTGCCTTTACCGTGGACAGTGAGGTGCCGAACGCGCCCACCATTACCGGCGGCACGGTGACCTCCGGCCTGATCCAAGTCGCACCGGTGATCAACCGTTCCAGCAGCAAAACCGTAACCCTCACCGGCACCCGCGAGGCCGATACTTCCATCTGGATCAACGGGGTCCAAAAGACCGCCGTGGGCTCGGGCGACTGGTCCGTGGCCCTCACCCTTACGGAAGGCGAAAACAGCCTTTCCGTTTCCATGCAAGACCAGGCCGGCAATGAAAGCGCGGCCGTGACGGTCATCATTCAGGTGGATTCCATTGCGCCCGCCGTGAGCGACATGACCCCGGCCCATAACAGCTACATCAATTTCGGCCCGGCCGATATCATCCTCAACCTGGCAGAAACCGGCTCCGGCCTGGATCTGCCAGGCTCCACCCTTGCCGTGCGCGACAACAGCCTGGCCTTTGTGCCCGGCGACTGGCAGCTCACCGGCAGCCAGCTAGTGTTCACGCCCCAGGTGCTCCTGGGGGATTCGGTCTATACCGTCACCCTCCAGCTCAAGGACCTGACCGGCAATCAGACCGGTCTGCTCCAGTACCAGTTTACCCTGGACCGGGTGGCGCCGGCCGCGCCGGTTATCAACCCTGTGACCAGCCCGACCTACAACCCCGGCCAGACCGTGTCCGGCACCCGCGAAGCCTATAGTGCCATCCTCTTGAACGGCACGGAGGTTCTGGGCAATGTGTCCGGCACCAGCTTCCAGCATACCATTACCCTGGCTTCCGGCACCAACACCTTGAATTTCACGGCCCGGGACCGGGCCGGCAACCTGAGCCAGCCGGCCACGGTCACCATTGTCTATGATGACGTAGCGCCCCTGGCCGTCACCAATCTGACCATCAATCCCAACGGCGATGGCACCCGCGTGACCCTGAGCTGGGCCGGCTACAACGAGGCCGAGCACGGCGACATTGCCGCCTATCGCATTTATCGTTCCACCACCGGCTTTGCCAGGATCGACGACGCCGGCGTGAGCCAGACCGGCTCGGTCAATGCCGGCACCTTCACCTATGCCGCCACTGGTCTTAGCCGCAACACGGCCTATTATTTTGCCGTGGTGCCCGTGGACCAGACCGGCAATTTCATTTACGAGGTCACGGCTGTTGCCGCCACACCCATGGACACCCAGGCTCCGGACGAGGTGCGCAACCTCACGGTGACCGCCTATGCGGACCGCCTGGTCTTCAACTGGCAGCCCGCTTTGGCAACAGACCTTGCCGGATATAAACTCTATTTTGACAACGCGACCCAGCCCGGCGCAACCCTTACTGCTGATGTGCTCACCTATGAACGTACCGGCCTGGCCCCCGCCACCGCCTATCCGTTCAAGATCAAGGCCACGGACGGCGCCAATGATTCTGCCGGGGTCAGCCTCACCGGCTACACCTTCTTGAACAACCCCACGGGTCTTACGGCCACGCCTTTCAGCGGCAAGGTGACCCTGGCCTGGAACGCCAGCGATCCTGCGGCTTACGTCAAGCATTACGCGGTTTACGTGAGCACCACGGATTTTAACGGCAGCGTGGAAGGCCGCAATCCGGCCCTGACCACCACCGGCCTCTCCACCCAGGTGGCGGGCCTCACCAACAACACGCCCTATTTCTTTGCGGTCACGGCCGTGAACCTGTCCAACGGCGAGAAAAAGGAAGTCACAAGCATCACCGCCACCCCGGTGGCCGACAGCCAGGGACCCGCCATTGTCAACCCCCTGGCCGGGACCACGCCCTTGACCGAGGGCCTGACCCTGACCAAGTCCCTGACCCTGTCCCTCACGGCCGATGATCCCGCCGGCATCAGCCGGGCCGAATTTCTGATCGACGGAGCCCTGGTGCGCACGGATTACACCGGCCCCAACTATAGCTTTGACCTGGATCTTTTCAGCCTCAGCGACGGCAACCATACCATTTCCATTGCCGTGTACGACACCCTGGGGAACAAGACTCTTTCCGTATACAATATCACCGTGGCCCTGGCCCTGCCGGCCGCGCCGGTGATCACCCAACCCGCCACCGGCATCACCGTGAACCAGGCGGCATGTCCCGTGAAGGGTTCAGCCGAAAAGCAGACCACGGTTCAACTGTACCTGAACGACGCGGCGGTGGGCAGCCCCCTGGCTGTGGATTCTCAAGGCAATTTCGCCGGCAGCCTGACACTTGTGGAAGGCCTGAACAAGCTCGAAGCCGCGGCCGTCAACCGCACCGGCATTGGTCCCAAGTCCGCGGCGGTGAATGTCACCCTGAACACGGCCGTGCCCCTGGCCCCGGCCGGCCTCTCGGCCGAGACCCGCGCCGGCGGCACCATCCGCCTGTCCTGGCCGGCTTCCGCCGGCTCGGGAGTGAGCGGCTATAATCTCTACCGCGCCGGTCAGCCCTTTACCACCACGGCCGGCGGGCTCAAGATGAACACCGGCCTGATCACCGCCACCCAGACCGACAACCTGCCGCCCGCGGACGGCACCTATTACTACCGGGTCACGGCCGTGAACGCAGCCCAGAACGAAAGCGAGCTGTCCAATCAGGCCACCGGGGTCTCGGACCGACTGGGACCCAAGGCGGTTGCCATTGTCTACACGCCCCAGGGCCGGGTGGGGGCTGACGGCACCATGGCCCCCGGCCGGGTGAACCTGCTGCTCACGGTGAGTGAGGCCCTCCAGGCCCTGCCGTTCCTGTCCGTGACCCCGGAAGGCGGCACGCCCATTGCCATTGAACTGACCAAGGAAGACGACCTGACCTACAGCGGCTTCTTCACCATCACGGAAAACACCCCCACGGCCACGGCCTGGGCCGTGTTCTCCGGCCGGGATCTTTACGGCAACCGCGGCACGGATATTCTTTCCGGCAACAGCATCAAAATCGACACGGACGGCCCGGCCGTCTCCCGTCTGGTGGTCCAGCCCCAGGCGCCTATCAAGAACAATGCGGCCGGCCCGGTGGCGGTCCAGATGACCCTGGGCCTGAATGAAAAAGTCAAAACCGGCACCAATCCCACCCTGGGCTATGTCCTGCCCAGCCAGGGCAGTGAACCCATTTCCATCAGCAGCCTGAACAAAATCGACACAGCCCCGGGGGATGCCGAGACCTGGCAGGCGGTCTTTACCCTGCCGGCCAATGCCGGTCAGGCCGGTCCGGAGACCTTGAGCTTCCGCTACACCGGCCAGGATGAGCTGGACAATATCAGCCATGAAATCCTGGCGGCGAACCAGTTCCAGGTCTACCAGGGCAATCTGCCGCCCTTGGCGGCCCCCACCGGTTTAACCGCCGAGGCCTTGCCCGGCGGCCAGGTGATGCTGTCCTGGAAGGCCGTAACCAATGCCGTGGGCTATCAGATTTATCGCAAAGCCCCGGGTGAAAGCGAGCTTGGTTCCCACGCCCGGGTCAACTCCGGCCTGGAATTTACCGAAACCGTCGCTGAAGACGGTGTCTATACCTATGCCGTGGCCAGCATCCGCAGCGTGAACAGCGAGGAGTCCGAGAGCGGTCTGTCCACTCCCGTGACCGTCACCACCGACGCCACGGCCCCGGCCGCGCCCACCAATCTCATGCTGGACTTGATCCCCCAGGGCATCCGCGCCCAGTGGACCGCCACGGTTTCTGCCGAGCCCGTGACCTACGCCTTCTATCGCGCCCCCGGCGAGACCACGCCCGTGGCCGACGCCACTTTGATCCAGGAAGGGTTCAGCCAGACCTCCTGGATTGATTTCCATCCGGATAATGCCCAGCACTGGTATTTCATCACCGCCGTGGATGCCACCGGCAACGAGTCCGCGCCCTGCGCGCCCCAGTATCTGGACTTTGCCCTGCTGCCGGTCGCAAGCATCACCGTGACCCAGCAGGATTTAAGCCTGCCGGTAATCACTTGGACCCATCCGTCCGCCGCGAATATCGACGGCTACAATCTCTATCTGGGTCCGGTGTCCCAGGGCGTCAAGCTGAACAGCAACCTTCTGACCACCACCACCTATACGGACGTGGGCTACAGCGGCGACACCCGCGCCTACACCCTCACGGCCGTGAATGATAATCAGGACAGCCTGGCCCGCACCCTGACCCTGCCCAAGATCAAGGCGGTGCTGCCGGCAACGGCCCGCATCAAGCGCGGTATCATGAACCGCCTGGAATACCAGGTGACCAACAGCTCCGAGGCGGAAGTAACCGGCATCACCCTCAAGACGGCCCTGAACAACCGCACCCATCTGTCCGCGACTTTCAGCCTGGCCCCCGGCGAGAGCCGGGTTGTGCCCGTGGTGGTGGCCGGTTACAGCGAGCTGCCGGATGTGACCCCGCTCACCACCACCATGGAGATCAGCCCCAATACCGGCGAGACCGTCCGCATCATCCGTTCCGGCGAGATCGAGGTCATGGACGGCTCCCTGATCCTGCAGCTCTTCAACGAGGAGTTCACCCGCGGCGCCATGGGCAAGGTGGGCTTCACCCTGCAGAACACCGGCGACGAGGAGATCGAGATCGTCACAGCCCGGAATTCCGGCTCCCAGCCCTCGGACCAGGTGACCTTCACCCTGCTGGACAAGGACAACAACGTCATTGCCACCCAGCCATTCAAGCAGGCTGTGGGCGACATGCTGGTGGGTCTGGTGAACGCCAACACCGTGGCCCGCATCCCGGCCGGCGCAACCTTCACGTCGGCCCTGTTCGAAATGCCCATTCCAGCCACGGCGCCGGACCAGGTCACCGTGCGTCTCAACATCAGCACCATTTACCATCACCAGGGCCGCACGGACCAGATCTCCATGACCGGCCTATCCACAACCCATCAGGTGTCCCTGGTCGACACCTCCTATTTCGGCGAGATCACCGCCGTGACCCCGGCCCTGTCCAAGGGCGACCAGGATATCACCATCCTTGGCCGGGCCGTGGAACGCGGCACCAACAATCCCCTTGGCAGCGTCAAACTCAAGCTGGTGATCACAGTCCAGGGTTTTGAGCGTACCTATGAAGTCTATACGGATACCAACGGATTGTTCAGCTATACCTTCACGCCCCTTTCCGGCGAGGCCGGGGTCTATACCGTGCGCGCCGTGCATCCGGATTTGACCGACAAGCCCGTGCAAGGCACGTTCACCATCGGCCGCACCACCTACAGTCCGGCCCTGATCAACCTGAGTCTGTCGCGTAATTACCAGAAGACCATCAACATCAGCCTGAGCACCAGCGCGGGCAACGCCCTTGAGACCGCCCGGCTGGTCTTTGAACCCGAGGATCAGCCCGGCGCGGTCCTGCCCCAGGGCGTGAACATCACCCTGGGCACACCCCAGAATGTGCCCTCCTCCGGCTCCGTGAACTTGCCGTTCACCATTTGGGCCGATAACAGCGCGGCCAATACCGCTGTATTTTATTTAAAGGTTCTGAGCGGCGAAACACCCACCATCCACGGCTGCGTGCGTATCAATGCCCAGTTCCTGGAAGCCAAGCCGGTATTGTCATTCACCCCCAATCATATTGAAACCGGCGTGTCCTGGGACAACACCGTGGTGGAAAGCGAGACCCTTACCAACACCGGCGTGGCTGACATGAACGACGTGCGCGTGGTCCTGCTCAGCCAGAACGGCAGTCCGGCCCCGGCCTGGGTGTATTTGAACTCCGCCGCGGACCAGGGCACCATCGCCGTGGGTGAAAGCAAGAAGATCGACATCGCCTTCTCGCCCGTGGAGGGCACCACACCCGAAGGCATCTACACGTTCCTGTTGCGCGTGATCAGCAGCAACCATCCCACCCGCGACATTTACGTGGTCGCCACCGTGACCCAGTCCGGCCGGGGCAAAGCCCTGTTCCATCTTTCGGATATCTATACCGGCACCCTGGACGCCAACAGTGATCCCATCCCAGGCCTGAGCGGTGCCAAGATCCGACTCCAAAACGAACTGGTGCCCACCGACATATTCAACGGCGGCCCCAGCAATACAGATGGTGAAATCGAGTTCCTCGATTTGCCTGCCGGCAGATACCAGTACCGCGTGACAGCCGCCAACCATTCTGAGCAGACTGGGCGTATTTGGATCAAACCGGCCGTGACCACCACCCAGGAGGTGTTCCTGGACTACAACCTCGTCACCGTGGAATGGTCGGTGAACGAAATCACCATCCAGGACAAGTACGAGATCACGCTGAATACGACTTTTCAAACAGACGTACCCGCAGCAGTAGTCATTGCGCAACCGTCCGCCACCGTTCTACCTAAAATGAAGGCCGGGGATGTGCTCAACACCGAGATCAACCTCACCAACCATGGGCTGATCAAGGCCGATCATCTTAAGTTCACATTGCCGACCGATGACGAGCATTTCAAATTCGAAATGCTGGGAGGTTTGCCGGACAGCCTTTTTGCCAAGCAAGTCATTACCGTCCCGATACGAGTTACTTGTTTATCGCCGCTTGAGCCGGAAACGGAAACCGGCGGCGGGTGCGTGAATTATGTCCGTTGCGGATATTTGGTTTATGATTTCATCTGCTCCAATAAGAGACAGAGCGTATCCAAAACGGACTATTGCGTGACATATACATCCTGTAGCCACGAACATACGGGTGGCGGCCAAGGTGGCGGAAGCGGCACCATCAACGTGAGCGGAGGTGGTAGTGGTGGTACAGGTTCCTTTTTGGACAATCCAGCGCAAGAGTCTACGCCGGTAAGCGGCTCTAAATGTTATCCTGAACAGAAGTCGGATGTGGATGATATCAAATGCGAGCCTTGTAGAAATAAAGCAACCAAACAAGATCAAACGCAAGAAACCAAATCGGAAGTTCATACGCGTCTGCGCAAATATCAACGCGATGACAGGGATCTATCTGTAAAGGTTCCGGGAGGGCTTGCTGAAATTAACCGTTATTATCGCGATGGTCGGTGGTACATGGGATTTACAGATTATGCTGATAGGTCCTGGCCACTCTTTGCCGGCTATATGGGCGCCGACTTCCATAGGAAACTCCTTACGATTCCGTGTCGGGATGAAAAGCTACTCTCGGAAGCAGTTACCATTGAAGGGGTTATTTACGGCAATTTGATGGTATTCTCAAGCGACATTGCGCTTGTAAGCAAATATGATCCTGATGGCAGGTTGATTGATCAATGGTATGACTGCATTGTGGAAGGCAGATCGATTAATTATTTTTATAGGGGGTATAACGTCGAAGAAACGACTGACGGAATGGCTCGTTGGGTATCGCCAAGCGGCTTATGGCGAAAATTTGAAAGCTTCAACGAAGGCCGTAGTGGTCGCCTTAAGGCGTACGGTGATAAAAACGGAACCATCGCCCAATTCGATTACGATGATGCCACCGGCAGACTGCTCCGAATGACCGATTCTTCCGGTGAGCCGATTGTCTGGTTCGAATATAATGCGGATAATCTCATATCGGCCTTTTACGACAGTGCCGGCCGACGGGTTGAGTACACCTATACCAACGGCCATCTGACGAATGTCAAGGATGTTAACGGGAACAATACTTCTTATACGTATGATGACAAAGGCCGGCTGATCCGCACCACAAATCCGGAGGGCGGAGAAAGCAATATCACCTATGATAAGGAGGACGGGATTCAATCTGTTTTGGATCAGAACGGGAAAGGCCATTTATTTGATTTTAATTATGACAAGTATAAAAAGCAATTGTATGCCCGGGTTCGCACCACATCCGGCATGATCAAGGAGACCTGGTACAATAAGGATGGCGATACGAATAGAGTGGATTTGAACGGTCGTACGATCAAGAAAATCAATAAAGACAATCGTATTCTGTATTTAACCGACGAAAACGGTTTTGTAACCCGAGAAGAATTTGATGAATGGGAAAATAAGACAAAGACGGTTTACCCAGACGGCTCGATGATTAAAAAGGAATACGAGCATAAATACAACCAACCTGTATCGAGTGTGGATGAAAATGGCGTCCTGACACGTTTTGAATACGATGAAAAAGGCAACCTTATTCGAAAAAGAGAGGCGATCGGTACAGATAATGAGCGCATCACTGAATACACCTATAGTACGAACGGCAATGTTTTAACGATCACGCAATTGGGCGATGCTGACACACCGGCAGCCCTCACCCAAATGACCTATGACAGTGCCGGTAATATTTCAACAATTACCGACGCGGAAGGCAACTTGACCCAATTTACAAGTTATGACAATATGGGCAACGTCCTGACCAAGATCGACCCGCGCGGCAAGGAATGGTCCTATACTTATGATGCCGCGGGTCACATGCTGACCGCCACCGATCCTTTGCTCAATATCACGAGATTCTTCTATGACAAGGTGGGCAATAAAGTTCATGAGATCGACGCGGAAGGCAGGGAAAAATTCTTTGAATACGACGACAGCAACAACCTGGTCAAAGCCATCGATGCCGATGGGAAGATTACCTTGTTCGAATACAACACGGACAACAAGTTAATTAAACAGACCGACCCCACCGGCAGGATCATAGAGTATCATTACGATAATGAGGGCCATCTGGTGCAAACCACCGACGGCAACAATAATCAGATCTATATGCAATACAAAACCGGGGCATCCGGTTGTTCCTCCTGCTCGGGCGGCACCGGCAGCGGCAGCCAGCTCGCCAAAACCATCTTCCCGACCTACGAGCAGGCCTATGCCTATGACCGCCGCGGCCGCAGGACAGCGGAGAGCGACATCATGGGTTCTACCATTTTGACCACCCATTTTGCCTATGATCCGGTCGGCAACCTGACCCAAAAGATCGACAAGGAGGGCAATCTCACCGGCTACGACTATGACGAGCTGAGACGCCTGACCAAGGTAGCCAATGCAACCGATGATGGAACCAATGAAACCATCTATACTTACGATGATCGTGACAACCTGATTGCTCTTGAGGATGCGAAACACCAGATTACAAGGTTCGAATACGACCGAAACAATCGCCTTACCAAGGAAATCCGGCCCCTCAACCAGGCCACGACTTATCATTACGATACGGCCGGGAATCTTGACTGGAAACTAGACGCCAAGAATCAGAAGACCGAATACGTTTACAACGACGCGGGCCAGCTCACGGACATCAAGTATTTTGAAAGCGGCGGGACTGCTCCTGCAAAAACGGTAACGTTCAGTTACGATCATGTTGGGAACCTGACCGGATATGATGACGGCGTTACGTCGGCGACCTACGGCTACGACGCCAATTATCGCAAGACATCAGAGGCTACCGACTACGGAACGTTCCAGAAGACCAACACTTACGAATTTTACGCGAACGGAAGTAAAAAGACGTTCACCGGGCCGGACGGCATCACCTACACCTACTCGTACGACGACAACAACCAGCTTGCCAGCGTCACCATCCCCAACGTGGGAGCCATCACGGTCAACGAATACACTTGGATGCGGCCTAAGTCCATGACCTTACCGGGCGGCACCACCAAAGAGTTCGTTTACGATCCCATGATGCGGCTCAAAGAGCTGCACGCCAAGGACCCGGCCCAGAACCCGTTGCTCAACTACTACTACGAGCATGACAAGATGGACAACATCAAGTCCAAGTTCACCGAGCACGGGAATTACAATTACAATTATGACGATCTGTACCGGCTGACCGGCAGCGACAATCCGGAGAGCCAGGCCGATGAAACGTTCACGTACGATCCTGTCGGCAACCGGTTGACCTCGGCCGCCACCTCCGGCCAGTGGGCCTACAACCAGAACAACGAGTTGAACAGCTTTGACAACGTAACCTACGAATACGACGCCAACGGAAATACGGTTAAGAAGACCGCTGGCGGGGTCGTTACAAGTTACGTGTACAATACAGAAGACCGCCTGACGCAGGTTTGGAACGGCGAAGCCGGGACCGGTGATCTGATCGCCTCATACCATTACGATCCGTTCGGCCGCAGGCTTTGGAAGGATGTTGGATCAAGGACGTATTTTCATTATGCGGATGAAGGATTGATCGGGGAATATGACGGCTCCGGCGTTGAAATCAAGACGTATGGTTGGGATCCTGAATCGATATGGGGAACAGACCCATTGTTCATGAAGGTCGGCACCGAATATTATTTCTATCAAAACGACCACCTCGGCACGCCTCAGAAGATGACTACCATCAGCGGGGCCGTGGCCTGGTCGGCGAAATACTCTTCGTTTGGAAAAGCGGAAGTTGATCCGGCATCCACGGTTACGAGCAATCTGAGATTACCAGGCCAGTACTACGATCAAGAGACCGGACTGCATTATAATTGGTTTAGGTATTATGATATTGATTCCGATAGATATTTAAGTCCCGACATAATAAATTTTGATTTTAGTCTTACTAATTATGGTTATGTCTCAAATAACCCATCTATTTTTCTGGATCCTTGGGGATTAATAAAAGTAAAAAAAGGAATCGATATCAGCAAATTAAAAGAAGAAATAAAGGATACATTTGACACAATTGATGACGTCTATAAGTACTGTAATGTTCCAGAAGCAACAATAACATCTGCAAATGACAGCAAACATAAGTCAGGTTCAAAACATTATACTGATGAAGCAATTGACTTAAGAGGTAACGATGTTGATGACTTTAAGATGAAAGACATATCAGAGGAACTAAAGCAACGATTAGGCAAAGATTACGACATTGACCCTGAGTTCTTCCCAAAAAATCCGAGTAATGACCATATCCACATTGAATATGATACGCATATAAAACCGAAAGTTGTAAAATGGAAGGTTAAACATAGCCTTAAGAAACAAACACGAAAATATCAAATTAAAAGAAGTTTGAAGAAAATGACAAAACGATGATGTCTATATTCGAACTTGTGAAAGAATAGGATTTGTTATGACTAAATATAACATTAGCGGTCAAAAGGTAATTTTATCTCTTTTCATAATTAATGCCGCTATAGTTTTTAGTGGAGGAGAAGCAAAGTCAATTGCGATTGATAAATTAGAGAATTATGTGCGTTATAACTATCTGGCGAAAGATAAAAAGTATGGAAAGAGCCCTATAAATAATTTCAAGTCATTAATAAGCGTGAAACAACTATTACCAAAAGAATTACCTAAAAAAGATATTATCTCCGCAGAAATCATTGCGCTTGATGATGGTATTTTTAAGGTTATTTTGTCTACAAACAATAGTATTACGGTTGAAAAAGTTGAATTTAATGATTTATTGTTGGATTCCAAAATTCACTTGAGTGAAGTTATTCAAAAAGTAAATTTACAACAAAATCTACATAAAGATATTTTTTTTACTGAAATTTTACAAACTAAATATGGAACATACTTGTCATATAGGTTAAATAAATTACAAGTATTATCTAGTAAAATTTCAATTGATGATTTAACGGATAGCGAAAGGCTATTTTGTGAAGGATTTATTTTTATTCGGAATGGATCCATATTAACTCATGAATTTGCAGCACAGAAGGTAGATCCTGAAAATGAATTATATAGCAGGTCATTATGGGATATTTTTGAATACGAAAATCACTTAATATTTCTTATCTTTAAACGTGAATATGAGAGTCACGGTTTCGAAATTTATTCAATAGAAAGCAGTAAAATTAAATTACTAAAAGAATTTCAATTTGGAGGGCTATAATTGTGCCGCGCCCGCCGCGCGCGGCACTGCGCAGCAGGTTTATAAATCAGACAGCCGCTTACCCTTTACACATAAAAAATAATTTAATCGCCGCCCGGTTTTTGGAGTCGGCTGAATTTTAAGGTTGGGCAGCCTTACATGAATTTTCTCCGACCCGGAGGGAAGCCGTCTGCGCGGTCTCTCACGCCTAAGAAGCCTTTCCCCGGCTGTATTAGTTTTGTTACCTTGTAACGCTAATCCAATTGTTTTTCTGTTTCTACGCCCCTTATGAATGTATCTATTGTTTGGAGAATGATCCTTTGCTTAGCTGGGGGGAGTTCTTCTATCTTCCTTATTCTTTTTTGAATCGCGAGATTCGGCTTATTCACCCAATATGCGGCTAACATTTTAAAGCCAATTTTGATTTGATCTCACGTAACAAGTTGCTGTCATGCTCTGATATTCCGCGGTCACGTATATCGATTTGAAATCCAGTGGTAAGAAGATCGATGTCTTTTATGTGACAAATGTATTTCATGCATATCAGTATCGCTATAATCTTTGTATTCAACAAGCGAAACCATTCATGCTCGTGTTTCTCAAAGAAGTCGTCTGTGTATTTGGTGACTTGATGGGATATTTCGGGCTCGGTGTTGACTACAAGGATTTTGCGGTCAGTCTCATAAATCTTGTCAATCGCAAATGCAATTCCATTGTTTAATTGCAGAATGCCTTTTTCTGATTTGATCTTTCGCCGAGCGCAGATTTTCTTTTACACTTTTTCTTTTTCCCGAGTAAGGTCTTTTGCATTGGATTCCAATATGGTGTCCATAAAGATAGAGCTGAATATCATCAAAACCTGTTATATTTATTCCAGCTTCATGGCACCGTGCCGCTAATTCAAGTTCGAATAATTTATTCCTACTCTGTGCGGAGTTTGGCATTTCATCCCTGGGTAAGAGAGGCCCACCCACTACATCCTTCAACGTTTGCCGAGGTAATTCCGAACTCTTAAAATTTTTCAAAAATGAGTGAACCCTAATAAAGGCGTCGCATTCTGTTAAAGAAAACCAAAGTTCCTCATTGCCCTTTTCTTTAATAAGAGATTCAGTGTCCCCAGTGTGATATTTTTTAACTATTTCTTGGACATTCGAGTATATCTTATCAAAACGAGTTCCCGCTGTATTAATTCGTACTTTTTCAGAAAGCCAAGAGGCTGCCTCCCTCAGTTGACTTAAGAGTTCATCGTAGTTGATTCTCGTCAGCACCTGGTTGCTTTGGATCTCCTAATTATTTTTTGTACACATCTCCACGAAAGCCGATGACTTCGATGTAAACGACTTCATTTTCTTCATCTACTGAATAGACTATCCGGATATCGCCCATTCTTAACCGATAACTTCCGAGAAGTTCGCCTTTTAACCGCTTTATATTCGGCAGATTGAGGGGGTCTTCCGACAATCTTTCAAAAATCAGGTTGAGACGTTTTGCGGTAACGGCATCGGTCCGCTGATAGAATTTGGCCGCCTTCTTGGCGAACTCGATCCTATACATCCCGCTTAATGTCTTTCCAGCTTATCGTCTTGCCTGTCCGGATCTCCTTTTTGGCTTGCCGATAATCCTTCATGAAGCCAGGGTCATTGATAAGCGCTTCGGTCTCATCTTCATCAGTGCGCTTTAGATCTTCCAAAAAATCCAACGCGATTTTTAATTTTTGCGCAGGTAGGACGTTAATCGCGTTGTGAAGCCTGTCTTTTATCTCCATAAGTTCCATGATGATCCTCGATTTAGTGCATTACGGTGGCCTCTTCCAGCACCTTCCGCATACGCTGTTTGGTAAGCATTGTTTCAATCACATGGGCGAGAGCCTCTCGGTCTTTATCGTCCAGACTATCAATTAGTTTGATTTTATTTGATAAAGGCTTGTCTTTAATATCGACCTCATAGGTATCCATATCATCGTTCAAGAGATAATCGGCAGAAACCTCGAATACATCCATTAGCTTCCGGATTACCTCAAGGGAGGGCTGCAGGTGATTGTTTTCCAGCCTGCTAAGATGCGTGAGATGTATTCCGAGTCTGTCGGCAAGATCCTGTTGGGACAAGCCCGCATTCTTTCTCATTCGTTTTATTTTTTCAGGTAGCTTCATTGGTCCATCCTTTTTATGGCATGGTTGAAAATCGCCCATACTATAGCAAATTAAATAAAAATATAAAATAAATTGCTTTCAATGCAGAATTTCGGCAAGATTTTAATAGATAAAAAGCTAAATTATGACTTGCGAAATATGAAAAAATAATTTAGAGGATATGATAATAAAAAATATTGTCATCCGAGAGAGGTTTTTTAGAAGAAAAGCCATCAACCCTGACTTTGGCCGGTCCCCGGTTGATGGCTTGGAAATGCGCTTCGGACGGATGTCTCCATTCGAAACGGCTTTCTTTTTCTATCGTATCTCTCCCGAAAACACAAGAAAGGGGGTGATCTTCATTGGCAAGCCTTGAGACCACGGACATCTTCCGGGGGGCGTTTTACCTGTGCATGGGCGGCGATCTTGAGTCCATCCGGGTGAACGGCGGCCGGATAGCCACCTTTCTTTTTAACGGCAAAAACCTGACCGAATATGACAAAGCCTATGTCAACGGCCGAGCCCTGGTGAACCCGGTCCAGTTCCGGGAAGCGTTGAACCGACTGCGGGACATCC
>DYJD01000012.1:0-86185 GCA_020723325.1 Desulfosudis oleivorans
CAATTGCTGTTCGAGTGCTTTGGATAAATAAATTTCATGTGATTTTAGATACATAAGGGCTCCTTTATTAAAAATTTTTATTGACATTTTTCGCGGAAGCCGATATGCTAATGGACAATCAAGAGGTTGAAATCCATTTTCATTGGGCTCCGCCCGAAAACCCTGCAATTGGACGATTGCAGGGTTTTTCTTTCTACGCCTATCCTACTGCCGCAATGCTGCCATCTGTCGGCGCGTAGATTTTTACGATCGCTTCGAAAACATTTTGAACAATCGCTTCCACTCCGCGCAAATCCTGGAGTAATTGGTATTCTCCGGGAACAATCCTGGCAATAACCAAATATCGAATTTTTTCTAGGATTTTGTTCTCAACTACCCTCAGCGGAGAGTCAAAAACCGCAGCAATGGCAAAATCTTCCCCACCCTTTTCCGCCATCTTCAACAATCTGGCCTCTCTTTCAGTCTCGGGCATGGCTGCAATTAATAGTCTGATTTCCTTCATTTTTTGATAGACTACAACCTCGTTACTACCGGCTTTTTCCTCTACTACTTTTCGAATGAAAGCGGAAAATTTTCGCAACAAGCTGTCATAGACAAAGGAGGAAGCGCGGCCATTGAGAAAATCGCCGCAGACCTTTCGTGTATCTTTGAGGAACTTCTGCTTTTCTTCATTCATCTTTTTGAGCAGATATTGACCGGTATACCGGTCATGGAAGGACCATAGTTGTTCATGAATTTTAAGACATTCTTGCAATAGTCTTTCTAACACGGCCTCCCCCTGCGCCAAAATCGCAGGATCGGAAACCCCACACACACCGGCCCACCCGCGATAATTGCTGAACTTAATCCTCAAGTTCATGTTCTCGACTTTTTTTACTTGCTCTTGATCAATCATCTTACAAATCTCCTGTTTTTATTTTTTTACAAAGAATGTATAACTAACCGGTTCTCCAACTATTCCCCGGCCCGAAGGATGCGGGTCATGGGCCAATTGACCATTTTTAAAAACAACAGCATGGTTTTTTCTTTCGTCCCTTGGGCTACCGCCCACAGCAACACAATGAACATTTTTGAAATACTTCCAATCCACTACCGGCAATGTGAACATCAAGAACCCACTGTTATTATTGAATTCTTGTATTTTCTTCTGAAACGATTCCTCGCCGCGCTCGGTAAAATCAGGCAGCGAGGTGACATCTACTTCCAGAATTGAAGCGGTACAGGCGCGGAAACAATCACCATCATTAAAATTCAAGCGGTCTTGAAACACTGGTATCATTGACTTTCCCCTTTCCTCGATTAAGTGTTTTGAGATTCACATACGGTAAAAGATCATTTATTCCCGCGCCTAGCAGTTCGGCACATCGCACGGCCTGCGCATATTTTAAAAACCGGTCACCGCGACATATGCGATGGAGCATACCATCCGAAATCCCCAGTTCTGCCGCCACTACTGTTAAAAACCTGAACTTGCTTTTCTTTATTAGTTTTTTGAGCATTATTCCTCCTATTTAATTTTCTCTTACATTTGGTAAAAATTTTAGTGGAAACTGTAAGGCGGGTCAATAAAACTTTTTTAGTCCAAGCCTCTTTTTTCATTAAATAAAATTGACGTACAAAATTTTTATTTCTTTAATTTTCACGTACGTTTTTTTTATTTTTTGTGAGGATGGATTTGAATCGATTGCTAGAAATATGGATGGGATTATTTGTGATTAAAGAATTGATTTTATTTATAAATGACCAAAAATTTTGTCTTATACCTTATAGCATGATATCAATTTCAATAATTCAAATATTCAACCACGGGAACCCAAAAACCTTGACAACCATCCCCAACGCAAATTATACACAAACTAACCACCTGGGGATTTTCGTCATGGCCAAAAATGCCAAAACTTACTTCAATGAACAGCGGCGCCGCTGGTATGTCTATGTCGAATGGCAGGGCCGACGATATTATTATTCAAAATACCTGGGCAAAGTGTGTTCGGGTACCAATCCTGACCAGCCTTGCAAAATCGCCGCGGCTATTGCATCAGAAATCAATTCAGAGATTGATAAGGGAATCTTCCAGCCGGGCCGACATCATCTTAATAGCCCCCTATACCTTAAGAACTATTTTGAAAAATGGATCAGCTCAATCCAGGTTGAAAACGCTACCATTAAAGATTATAAGAATAGCTTTCTGAATCACATCCTGCCGGTAATTGGCAACAAATATCTAATCGATATCAATTATGACATTTTGCGCGACCTGCAGAACCGAATCAAACGCTCTAATAAAGGTAAAAAAAACGTCATGGGCGCATTACACAAGATGCTTACCGATGCTATAAAATCGGGCTACATCTCACAGATGCCGGTGTTTCCAGGATTCACAGGGAGGGATTCAATAGAAGAAAAGGTTCCGGAATGGCTCTCAATACAAGATCAATTAAAGATCCTTGCCGAGATTCAGCCGGCCGATCAATATATATTCCAATTTATATTTTTAACCGGCTGTCGGCCATCAGAGGCGCGAGCATTCCAGTGGCGTAACATACGACAGGACCGTATTGTTTTCACACATGCCTTTGGACCTCTTGAAGAACTGAAACCCATTAAGAACAAGAGACAGCGCTCCTTTCCTATCACAGCGGGGCTGCGTGAACTGCTGAATGAAATACCTAAAAACCTAAGCCACTATATATTTCTGAATTCAAAAACAAGGCGACCATACACAAAAAATATAAACAGAGATATATGGAATCCTGCCAGTATGAAAGCCATTGGATCCATTTTCCCATTGAATAATGCGGGGCGCCATAGCTTTGCAAACCAGATTCTTGAAGCAACCGACAACATCAGCGTCGTTTCTAAGGCTCTCGGGCATTCTACAATCCAAATAACCAAAAAGCATTATGGTGATCACAGCATTGAAAGTATGCGTAGCATCATCGACAATGTCCGTAAGATCAGGCCTTAAATTATCTCCCCCTCATCATCTTAAACGTTACAAATCTATTTGACATTTAATTTGGGATTCAAACTGAATTAAAATCCCAAACCAGGATGCAAACTCAATTGACCATAGAGTCAATAATTCAAAAATAAAATTTGATTCATGACGCACTCATGACGCATTGCACTTCAAACACTTTTCAAACAGCGAATTTTTTGCTTTGCAACATATTGAAATAATTGAATAAAAAATGGCCGATCGTGATTTCAAATCCCACCCTCTCCGCTCAGTAAAAATCCAACCAAGTCCAAAGATATACATAAACCCACTTAATCAGTGGGTTTTTTAATTTACAAACGTCCAGTAACGTCCAAGAAAAACCGTTGACATCCGGGGGTATCGGGGGTATTTTTAAAGGGAAAATACCCCCAACGGAAAACAGATACCCCCAACAAGGAGGCAAGCCCATGTCTCTAACCGATGTCAAAGTACGAAACGCGAAAACAACGGACAAACAACTGAAACTTTTTGACGGTGACGGGCTGTTTTTACTGGTGACCCCTTCAGGCGGGAAAAGGTGGCGTTTCAAATATCGTTTTGGTGGAAAGGAAAAATTGCTGGCGCTTGGAACCTATCCTGAAATCAGCCTTGCCGAAGCCCGCGACAGGCTCCACAGAGCCCGCAAACAAATTGCCGAAGGCATTGATCCGGGCGAAGTACGCAAGGCCCAGAAACTTGCCAAGGAACAGGATGAAAACATATTCGAAGTGGTGGCCCTGGAATGGCATGCAAAACATACCCCCACATGGACACCAAGATACGCCGAGTTGACCTTGACCAGACTTAAAAAAAACGTTTTCCCTTGGATCGGCAATCGTCCTGTTGTTGAATTAAAAGCGCCAGATTTGTTGATGGTGTTACATCGGATTGAGTCACGCGGGGCATTGGTTACGGCTCATCGGATCAGAAGCATTTGCAGCCAAATTTTCCGTTATGCCATTGCCACCGGCCGGGCGGAACGCGACCCGGCCTCAGACCTGCGCGGCGCTCTCCCTCCGGTAAAACCCAAACACTTTGCAGCAGTGACTGAGCCTGAAAAAGCAGCAGGCCTGCTCCGAGCGATTGACGGTTACCAGGGATCATTCATTGTGAAATGCGCCTTACAGCTTGCGCCGCTGTTTTTTGTCCGCCCTGGCGAACTGCGACAGGCAGAATGGGCAGAAATCGATCTTGACCAGGCGGAATGGAATATTCCGGCTGAAAAGATGAAAATGCGACAGCCCCACTTGGTCCCCCTTGCCCACCAGGCAGTTGAAATCCTGCGCCAATTATACCCCCTGACCGGAAACGGTCGTTATGTTTTCCCAAGCCCACGAACCGACAAGCGCCCCATGAGCAACAATGCCATCCTATCGGCTTTGCGGCGGATGGGGATTGAAAAGGAAGAGATGAGTGGTCACGGATTCCGGGCCATGGCGCGGACCATCCTTGATGAGGTGCTGCAAGTCCGTCCCGACTTCATAGAGCACCAGCTTGGCCATGCCGTCAGAGATCCCAACGGCAGGGCTTATAACCGGACAGCTCATTTAGCCGAACGTCGGAAGATGATGCAGACCTGGGCGGATTATCTTGACGGTTTGAAGGCAGGCGCCAAGGTGATACCGTTACGCAAGGTCGTTTGAAAAGATTATCCTCTTGCCGGGGATAGGTTTCGCGAACCGAAAACCGGGTTTCCCTGCCCGGCTTCTCCGGCATTTCTCCACAGGGGTGATGAAGGGAGATCGCAGAATGCATGATTATCTTACTGGCGCTGAAATCCTCAAAAAATATCGAATCACAATCTCAACACTCATCAAGTATATGCAGCTTGGATTACCTGCGGAAACGGAAAGCGGGAAGCATGTCTATAATGCGGATATACCAGAAAATCCAGATATAGCAGAACTCATAGAAAAAACGAGGAATGGGAAAGCCGAAACAGAGGAAGAATGGAAAAGGTATAATGATCTGTTAAAGGAAAAAATGATGGGACAAGAAGCCTATCTTGAAACATTAGAACCGCCGATGTCTGAGAGAAAAAAGGCTATCCGTAAGTACTGGATTAATCAAGAGCAAACGAACAGGAGACACAGCGACCAAGGTCCCCCCAATGCAGATGTTTCGGAATTCCCAGACGGATACTATGGAATCAGTTATGCCATGCCACAAGATGAAAATAGAGCAAAAGCTGTTGTCAGAGAATTTAAAAAATTCCGATTCAAGGAGAATGATTTTAAAAAAATCCATCTGGATGAAGAGACAAACATACGGCAATGGGAAGAAAAAATGGTAAATTTAAAGCCAGGGGGAGAGAGTAACTTTCCGGAATTGAACATACCTGCATTGAAGATACAGGCTAAACGATGGGCGGAGAAGTATTCCGGTATAAGCTTCAAAAGTATTGTGCTCTTCCCGTATGCTTCTGATTTTCAAGCCGCCCTTGCCCGAAAAATTCCAAACAGCCAGGGAATTCCAACCAAATATGCGGTTGTCTTTGATATATCGGAATATGATAGCATTCCGAAAGAACTGTATGATGATTTTCTATCAGACATCGGTTGTCTTGAAACGCTTCCACCAGACTATTTCAATTTGATGGCAAGCGACTTTACCCGTGTCTATAAAGGGCAAGCTCCGCAAGACTTCAAAAACGAATGGCGATTTTTCCGCCCTGGAGCGCCTGGAGCCCCAACCGTTGGGATTCGGTTTGATGAGCCCTGCTGTGTTCTTTATGGTGCTGAGAATGTTCCTTTGGATTCCCCGGACAAAATATTTAGAGCGCTGAATGATGCGCCAAACGATTCAGAGCGAAGGCGCATTCTGTTAAGCATTCCCAGCCCAGAACTCACCGAAGAATACGAAAAAGACTTTGCCTTATTCTCAGAGATTGGGGAACTAGAAAAGGAAATTGAGAAATTAAAATTGATGCCTACCCCACTCCCTTCTGAGCATGAATCACTGCAACGGCAGATAAAAGAGCTGGAAAGTAAAATTGCTGAAATCAGGCAGAAGGCTGAAGAATTCCCGGAAAAGATCAAAAAAGATGTTTTTGAGAATCTTGCTACAGCTACAGTTGCTACGCCTGCTACAGGCGGCAATCAAGTCGATCCTCCTGAGAGTCAGCCGGATCACCCCCTGAAAGACGATTCCGGACAGGCTGCTACTGCTACAACCGCTACAGTTGCTACGCCTGACAATAATCCTGCACAAATTGGGGATAATGGCGCGCAGACGTTTTTCAAATCCAGTAAACGTAATGATCGCATAAACCTTGAAATCGAGGCAGTGCTTCAATCCCTTGGCCCGAATGCAAAACCAAAAGACGTTATGAAAGAGCTAAAAAAGAGAATAGGCAAAGAGGATAGTTGCATCAGATCTTGGGACCCCAAACAAAGTGGTCTCATTTGGACTAACTATGCAGGGGCCGAAAAGGTGCTTGATCGGGAAAAATTACAGAAACGACTTAAGCGAAAAAGTAAAAACCACCTATAAAACCACCTATAAGAAGAAAAAACCCCCGATAAAAAGCCTTTAAGCCGTTAACGATTTTAAGGCTTTTCTTGTTAAATTCTTATAAGTTATCTTCGGACTCAAACAGATCATCTCGGTCTATTTGGAATAATTTTTGAGTCAGGAGATAAACATGTCAAAAAAACAGAACCCCTCTAACGAACAAATTCATCCAGCCTTTCAACAGTATTATCTTGAAGCACTTCTCCGCCTTCCCCAGGTGCTTGCCCTTGTTCCGGTAAGCCGTTCGACATGGTGGTCCGGAGTCAAGTCCGGACGATTCCCGCAACCTGTCAAGCTCGGTCCCAGGACAACAGCATGGAGATACCGCGACGTAAAACCACTTTGTGATTCTGGCTTATCTCAGGATGAGGGGGTGAACCATGAATAGTGAAACGCCTATCATCACAAACGAAACCCCCGCCGGCGGTCAACCGGTCGGGGGAGGGCTGAAGGGAAATCTTTTTATTGATGAAAATAATATCAAGCCTGAAGCCAGTAGTCAAACAGATTTAAAGATTGATCCTGGCAAATCAATTGCTGAGAAGGTCGAACAAAGAGTGGCTGCTGAGTGGCCTGAATTGCAACCACTACCAAAAGGATTGCCTCCTGTTGAGGCATTTGATTTCCGATTACTCCCCATAACTCTGGAACCTTGGGCGCGAGATATCTGTGAGCGGATTCAATGCCCGCCTGATTATGTTGGTGTTGCTGTGATGGTGGCACTCGGGGCAGTTATCGGCAGGAAGATTGGTATTCGACCACAAGGGGAAACGGACTGGACCGTTATCCCCAATATGTGGGGAGCCCTCATCGGCCGTCCTGGTGTTCTGAAATCACCAGCGATGGAGGCAGCGCTCGGCCCATTGAAACGACTTGAAGCGCAAGCGATGGAGAAATATCAAGAAGAGCAGAAGACATTTGTCCAAAGACAATTAGAGACGGAACTTCGTCTGGTTGCTGTTAAAAAGAAAGCATCTAAAAAATTAGAAAGCAATCCAAATGCTGATTTATCAGATCTTATATGCCAGGACGAAAATCCCGCACCAATATTGAAAAGATATAAGACGAATGATTCGACAGCGGAAGCCTTGGGCGACTTGATGCGACAGAATCCAAACGGTCTCTTGGTTTTCAGGGATGAGCTAGTCTCACTCCTCAAGAACTTGGAACGGGATGAAAAATCAGAAGCTCGTGGATTCTATCTTACGGGCTGGAATGGAGACTCTTCCTATGTATTCGATAGAATTGGAAGGGGCCTGAACCTTTATATTCCTGCCGTCTGCTTAAGTTTGCTGGGCTCCACCCAACCGGGGAAAATAGCCCATTACGTTAGATCAGCTTTGAATGGTGGTTTCGGCGATGACGGAATGATCCAGCGATTTAACTTGACTGTCTGGCCGGATACAGACGGGAAATGGGTTGACGTTGATCGCCCCCCGGACAGCGAAGCAAAAAACGTAGCTTTTCAAATTTTTTCAAAGTTGGATGGGTTGTTTCCTGCCGAGATCGGAGCAGAACAAGACAAAGATTTCAATGGTAATCCAGATGGTATCCCCTACTTGCGGTTTGCTCCTGATGCCTTGGAATTATTTCGTGAATGGCGCAAGGCCCTTGAGGATCGGCTGCGCAGTGGAGAGTTACATCCTGCTATGGAGTCTCACTTAGCGAAGTACAGGAAGTTAGTGCCGGGGCTTGCACTGATCATACATTTATCAAATGGCGACATCGGGAAAGTTACCAGAGGTGCTGCACTTAAGGCTTTAGCATGGGCTGATTACCTTGAGACCCATGCAAACAGACTTTATGCGAGTGTTACAGCTCCAGAGATCTCGGCCGCAGAACTAATCTTGAAAAAACTCAGAGCAGGGGCGCTTGAATCCCCCTTCCCAGGATGGAAAATATGGCGGGCTGGGTGGTCTGGGCTTACCGATAGGGATGTCGTCAAAGACGCGCTCCATCTACTTGTTGATTACGGATGGTTGCGAATGAATCAAAAATACACCGGCGGCCGGCCGTCTGAGGAATACGAAGTAAATCCCAAGGGGGTGGCAGTATGAAATATCTGAACCTTTTAAAATCTGAAAAACCCTTACCCAATGAACTGCAAAAACCACAAAAAGCCCTTTTTTGCAGTTTTTGCAGCAGTGCGAGTGGCCCGATTTTAAAAATTAATGGACAAACAAACTGCCTTGGTCACCAATGCGAGCATTCCCGATATAGTAATCAAAAAGGAAGCCCTTTTCTCTGGTGCGGCATGGTCGAAAAGGCAGTCCTTGACCTGATGGCCTGCCCTTCTGGCCTATGGTTCAAAAGCAGTGACAACCGATGGGTTTTTGACACGACAAAAGGGAAACGGCGACGCTTCAAGGAGGGATGCAATGAACATCATCACCCTACTTGATCTTGATGGCGTGAAGCTTGCCAGGCAATCCGGCCGAGAGTTTTCAGCCCCCTGTCCTTTCTGCGGCGGCCGGGATAGGTTTCGCGTTAAACCGGACCACTTTGACGGACGTGGTTCTTTCTGGTGCCGGAGATGCGGCAAAGGCGGCGATGCCGTCAAATATCATATGCTCAGGACTGGCAAGCGATATGTTGATGCATGTCACAGCCTGGGGATTCAACCGCAATTCAAGCCAAGGGCACAAAGGCCGGACGAACCGGAAAGGGGTTATCCACCTCCTTTGATTTGGCGGAAGAACGCGGCCGCATTCGTGGAGCAAACCGTTTCAATCCTCTGGCAGGAACGTGGTGCGCATATCCGGGAATTCCTGCATGGTCGTGGTGCCGATAACCGGAGCATAAAGGCAGCAAGGCTTGGTTTCAATCCCAGCAACAAATGGTTGCAGCGTGAATCCTGGGGCCTGCCGGAAGAAGAAAAAAAAGTGCTGTCCTTGCCTGCGGGCCTGGTCATACCGGCCATATTCAACGATGAGGTTCACAGGATAAGGGTCCGAAGCATGCAGGAACAACCAGAGTATAGATACCAAACGATTTCCGGCAGCAGCAAGCAGCCGATGAAGTTCGGAAGGGTCAACCGGATTGCCATTGTTGAATCGGACCTGGATGCAATCCTGATTTCACAGGAAGCCGGAGACCTCGTGAGCGCTGTTTCTTTGGGCAGCGTATCCCTGCGGCCGGATGCGGAAACCCATTTATATCTGAAAGCGGCAGGTATCATCTTGCTTTCCCTGGACTACGACGAAGCCGGGAAAAAAGAAAGTAAATGGTGGTGTGGCCAATACGGGGCAAAGGTGAAACGATGGCCAACACCAGCAGGAAAAGACCCAGGGGAAGCATACAAGGCCGGGGTGAATATTCGCGAATGGATCAAAGCAGGATTGGAGGGGTGACAGGGTGAACATTCAAGACCTCAATTCAGTGATCATCGATCAAATTGGAACAATCAGCATGATGATTCAAAACTGTGCGGCTGCGCTTTTCTGGATACTCTTTGAATGCCGGTCGAACTGAACAGAAAGGATTTTATATTCGATGAAATTGACGATTTCCAACATGCTAAAGATAGATTTTGAGGATTATGACTCTATACGCCAAGACATCACCGGCCGGTTGACCCTTTCGAATCCTGTCTGGGAAGAAAACAACCGAAAGGGCAGATGGAACGGCAATACGCAACCATATTTCCGTTTTTATGAGTCCTTGCCTAATGGCGGGCTAATTGTTCCAAGAGGATTCACCGGGCAGGTGGTCATACTGGCCAGGCAGTGCGGCGATACCTTCACCATTGACGATCAAAGGCGAATGCTTCAGGAAGTGGATTTCACCTTTGGCGGAACCCTGAAGCCCTTTCAACAGGAAGCCGTTGTCAATGTGCTGCGGAAAGACTTTGGTGTTTTGCACTCACCGACCGGCAGCGGAAAAACAGTGGGGGCGCTTGCCGTCATTGCGACACGAAAGCAACCTGCCCTTGTCGTGGTGCATACCAAAGAGCTGTTGAATCAGTGGCGGGACCGGATTGAAACCTTCCTGGGTATTCCGTCCTGGGACATCGGCGTCATTGGGGCGGGAAAGCGAACCATCGGCGACAAGATCACCGTTGGCTTGGCACAAACCCTTTATCGATGCACTGGTGATATTTCACCACATATCGGCCAAATTATCGTTGACGAATGTCATCGAACACCGGCGCGGATATTCACCGAAATTGTCAGCGCCTTTGACTGTAAATTCATGCTCGGCCTTTCGGCAACACCCTACAGGCGCGACGGGCTTACCAAGTCGATATATTTTCATCTGGGCGCGTCTGTTCATACGGTGAGTCAGAAGGAACTGACAGGCAATGTGGATATCCTTCAAGCTGAAGTGGTCACCCGGCAAACCAGCTTCAAGCCGTTCCATGACCCTTCGGCGGAATACGTGAAGATGCTTTCCGAGTTGACGACAGACTCCGAAAGGAACCGTCTGATTGCCGGAGATGTAGCCCAGGAAGCGCAGCAACCTGAAGGGGTATCCTTGGTATTGTCCGACCGGAAAAATCACTGTGAAGCCTTGCAGAGTCTTCTATCCAACGATTACGGCATTGATTCGGAAATTCTGACCGGCAGCACTCCAACAAAGGAACGCCAAGCGATTGTTGACAGGCTGAATGAGGGCAAGATCGGCGTATTGATTGCAACAGGCCAGTTGATAGGCGAAGGCTTCGACTGCAAGCGGCTGTCCACCTTGTTCCTTGCGACGCCGGTTAAATTTAGCGGGCGCCTGCTCCAATACCTGGGGCGGATACTGCGACCGGCGCCGGGGAAGACCAAGGCCAGGGTGTTTGATTACGTTGATCCGGTCGGCGTGCTCCAGGCTGCGGCAAAGGCTCGGCAGCGTGTGTATGATAACGCTCGGCCACATGATTTATTTTTGTCATAAACTTAACGTTAACGTAAATTGTCCGACTTGTGACATTTTTTGTCAGGTGTCTCAAGGTGAAGTTTGATAAAAATCAATGAAAACAATATAATATTCAACAAAACATGAAAATATTGATTACATTTTTGTAACATATTTAGGAAAATCTGAAAGGTGGATTATGGGCGGTTATGGCTCCGGAAGACGGCCGTGGGTTTTTCAATACCGGGTTGAGGATGCATTAAAGCTCGATATCGGTTTTTTGAGGCGTGAAGGATGGCGACCAGGCGGAACGATAATTTGGTCAATTCACGAGAAGCCGATTGCTTCAATTCGGTATCGGCTCCACATTGAACAAGGTTACATTCAGCTTTTTTATAGATGGCGTGAAACCGAATCGATCGATTATGAAATTGACCTGATTCGTAAGCATCCATTTTTTGGCGGCCTTCAATTTTATTTTCAATGTCCAAGCTGTGGCAGACGGGCAATGAAGCTTTACAAGTCGCCAGGCTCAAAATATTTCGAGTGCAGAGCCTGCCAGCATTTGACATATCAATCCTGCCGGGAGTCTCACAAATACGACAAGATGTTTGCTCGGTTGGCGGGAAAATCTGGTTTGCCTGTGTGGGCGTTTAAGGACGCTTTCAAAGATTGATCAATTTGCATCTTTCATCGATGAACGATTTTGAGCTGTGGAATAGAACTTTTCCGGCTGCCGGCCATGGTCCACAAAGCCGGTCAAAGGTGTGGTGATACTGTTCCCGGGCAATAGGCCGGTTGTCGACGCCAGGGGGATTTTTGCAAGGTAACTGCGTGAACAGCTTGGCCCTGTCTTTTGGGCAGATGGAAGAACCCACCACAATATTATGATGGGTTCCCTTAATAAATATCGATTAAGATTTTGGATTTAAATCAGATTTTTTTGGATTATTTTGCCCGTAGTAATACTCCGGGTTTATCTGTTTCGTCGTTGATGGCGGCAATGGCATTGACATTCTTTTGATCAGTGGCGCAATTTGTCTGTCCTTCCGCCGCCTGATCCTGTCCACCTGCTCCATCATTTTGTCCGTTGCTGGTGGCATCTTTGACTCCTCCTTGTTTATCGTTAATATCAATATATGTCTTCGTAAGATTGATTGCAATAGTTTTGCTGTTCTTCAAGTGTTCTTCGACCGCAAATTTTATTTTTTCAGCAAGCTCCGCTTCAATTTTATCTGGTTTTCTAACCTTATTAAAGAGTTCGCTTGCCTCTTTAAAATCAATAACAAAACTATGGTCAGGATACTCGGATATAAGTTTTCCGATTGTATCCGTTTTAAGATTGTCCGTTTTTATGCGGTTACCGTATTCGAATGCAACCCGGATAGCTCGATCAATTTCCCCTAAACGCATTGGATCAAGTTGGGCATAAATAGGTTCAAACAATCCAACTGTAATCTTGGCTGCAATTTCAGTAGCACTTTTTGTTGTAATTTGAAAATTAGTTCTATATCTTAAGCGATAAAAATAATCTTCAAACATTTCAAATGCATGTGTCTGAAGTCTTGATATAGTATTGGAAATTTCCAAGCCGGAGCTTCTCTCTCCAGGTTCGTCAGGTTTTTGCAATTGAACATCGAGAGGGCCTATTTCGGCGTTATCGGCCATTATTATTTCTCTGGCCCCTAGTGTGATCAAGGTACCAGCACTTTTACAAATATCACAGATAAAAATAGTGTAAGATTCATAACACCTTTGAAGCTGCCTGGCTATTCTATAGGCAACATTTGAATCGCCTCCACGAGTGGCTATCATCAACATAGCGTTTTTATTTTTAGGTTCCTTGCAGGATTGAGCAAATTGATTATCATATGGCTGGTAGATAGGTCCTGCAAAAAAATAAACATCGATCTTCTTTGATTCTGAAATTTCCTGAAGAATTTTATTCATGTCGTTATAAAAATCATTTCCCATGAAGGCCCCCACATATTGTCTGTTTTCCTGGCATTGATTTTTTTGTGGTAATCCCACTGTGATTCGAGCCTGAGTTGCTGGTGCAAGATGACAGACAGTATTCTAACTAGCAAACGACTGAAGCTGACCGCATTTGGCGTAAAAAAGTATAAAAAAGAGAAGGGATTGTCAATAGAATTACATCTCCCTTACCATTCAGGCATTGACAAGTCCTGTTACAAGTGACAACCGATTCCCCTGGAGAATGACCGGCCATCAAATCGGATCACCTTCCAGGCTTTGAGCGTAGCAGGTGTAGCGGCTGTAGCTGTAGCAGCTCTCAGAAAATGAAAAAATGAAGGTGGGGACCGAAGCCATCCTTAAAAGGCCTTTTTGTGGTTTTTGCAGTGACTGAATAAGGCATTTTTAAAAAATGAGACTTCAGCCGGCATCACGGAAGCGGCTCCCCTGGCCGATATAAAAATGCTTTCACTGCAAAAATTGGGGGTATTTTTGGGGGTATAATATTTATTTTCAAAAATTATTATTTTAAATTTCAAGTTGTTATAATTGAGTTAAATGGTCACCCTCGCACTTTTTGGTGGTGGATTGTAGGTGCAGATAGATAGCCGTTATGTTGCACTTGACTGTTTGCTTTTAAGCAGCTTTTTCCGAAAGTCTCGACAGGTATTAATTTATTTTGATCCGACGCCAATTGCCAATTCGTCGTATTTTTATCCGCAATGGTGTTTAAGGAAGAGAACGACAAAAGACGGCTGCACCTTATCAGCCCTAATTCCGACCTGGTTCAACAGGTTGTATTCACGATATCATTGACACACAAACGCCGTTTGCATATAGTTCGATATCAAAAAAAGGCAAGGTCTTAGGGGATTTTGGATATTATCCATTTTTTTCTTGACATATGCATTAATGCACATGTATAAACATAATCATGAAAATACAAACACGCATAAAAACAAGAGATGAAGTTCTAAAAGAGTTTGCCGAAGCCTATGATGCCCGGTTTTTTAAAACACTGGCTGAACCGGTCCGGATTCAGATTTTATCTTATCTGATGCTTAACGGACGTTCCGATATCGGCTCCATTACGGAAAACATGCCTCAGGACCGGTCCGTTGTTTCAAGGCATCTGAATCAAATGCATGCGGTCGGCATGTTGTGTTGTGAAAAAAAAACCCGGCACGTGTATTACGCCATTAATGCCCAGTCCTTTGTTGATAAGCTGGAACGGTTTTTGACGTTAATCAAGGAAAGTATTTCAGTATGTTGTCCGCCTGATTGCTGTTCAAAATAAGGTGGAAATTTTTTTTGATCATAATATATGCATAGATGTGCATTATTACATTAAACAAAGGAATGAGAAATGAAAATCAAAAACCAAATTTCAGAAAATACTTCATATCAGCCAAAAGACCGTATCCAATCGTATGTGGCGATTGCGCTTTCCATTTTACTGGGAGGCTTTTCCATGATTCTTTTCGTTGCTTTCCTTTATACCGGATTGCCCAGTCAGATCGATCTGGGACTTGATGAACAGGCGAATCTTTATGTCAACACAATGCTTTGCCTTCTTTTTTTCTTTCAACACAGCCTCATGGTTCGCAAGAGTTTCCGCAAATGGTTGTCGGGTTTTATTCCCGAGGATTACCTCAGCGCATTCTTTTCGATTTTTTCCGGATTGTTTTTATTGATACTCATGCTTTTCTGGCAAAAATCAACCTCCTTCCAGGTTGAGCTGGATGGAGCGGCTTTTTGGTTCATGCGCGTCCTGTTCTTTCTTTCCATTATCGGCTTCTATATATCCTCCCGTTTTTTGAGGCCTTTTGACCCCTTTGGCATCCGGGAAATTTCGACTCATTTAAAAGGCAAAACCGCAAAGGAACCTATCTTTACAGTACGCGGGACTTACCAGTGGGTCCGGCATCCGTTATATTTCTTCTGTCTTCTAATGATATGGGCACAGGTTTCCGTGACCACGGACCGGTTGGTTTTCAACGGTCTGTGGACCTTATGGATAATCATCGGCACTTTCCTGGAGGAAAGAGACCTGATCGCTTCTTTTGGCGATGCATATCAAAACTACCGGCGCAGTGTTCCGATGCTGATTCCATACAAGTGGCGACCCTGGAATCATGATAACAATTAACCCAAGATTTTTAAGGAGAATGGCAATGAATCAAAATGAAAAAATTAGAGAGATGGTTTCAACCGCTTATGGGAAAGCAATTGGCTTGGTCTCTGAAGGATGCGGTTGCGGATGCAAACCTTTGAATGAAAAAGATTCCATCGCAAGCATGGCAGGTTATGAAAAGACGGATATCAGTTCGCTGAATTCCGATGCTGCCGCCAGTTCTTTTGGTTGCGGCAATCCCCTGGCGTTCAGCGGTGTCAAAGAAGGAGATACAGTATTGGATCTTGGAAGCGGCGCAGGTTTTGACCTGATTCTGGCTGCCAAAAAAGTCGGGCCAGGCGGTCGTGTGATCGGCGTGGATATGACCGAAGCCATGATCCAGAAAGCAAGGGAAAATATCCGGAAAGAGGGATTGACCAACGTGGAAGTCCGGCAAGGACTGATTGAGAATCTGCCGGTTGAATCCGCGTCCGTGGACTGGCTGATTTCCAATTGTGTGATCAATCTTTCTCCGGAAAAAGCACGTGTTTTTTCGGAGATCCAGCGGGTACTCAAGCCCGGCGGGCAAATGCTGGTGTCGGATATCGTGGTGAAAAATCTGCCGGACTGGTTGCGTCAGAACAACCAGGTCTACGCCACATGTGTGGGTGGCGCCATCAGCGAAGAAGAATATCTGGCCGGGCTTCGCAAGGCAGGCTTGATGAATGTGGCGGTTCGAAACCGGTTTGTCTATGAAGCATCACAGATTAAGGCGTTTTTTGAAACAGGGGAAGTACCTGGCCTGAAAGAAGTGATCCATGACATTTCCACACAAAACCGCGAAAATCTGATCCATCAGATGACTAAGAAAGCAGTCGGGAATGTCTGGAGCGCCGAGTTCTATGCCCAAAAAAAAGGAGAATAAAATGAAGAGATCAAGTGACGAAATCATAAACCGAATGATCCAATTGGCAGGAAACAAATATAATTGCAGCCAAATTATGATGCACCTCGCTCTGGAACAGGAAAAATATGAAAATCCAGGTCTGGTACGCGCGATGTCCGGCCTGGGCGACGGCTGTGGTTTTTTTAATGAAACATGCGGGGTTATGACAAGTGCAGCCAGCGTGCTTGCCTGGTATGGGGGCAAAGGGTCCGACAGCGAAGCAGAATCTGAAAAATTACTTCCGATGCTTCAGGATTTGGGAGAATGGTTTCGGCAAAAAACCGCCTTAAAATTCAAAGGCACAAGCTGCAGGGAAATTGTAGGAGATCAGGTGGGAACTACCGCAGGCAAACAGATTTGCGGTAAACTGATCTTCGATACATACAATAAAGTGAATGAAATTCTGACAAATTATGGGTTTTTAAACCTTCAGACCAGGGCTGAGCCCTGAAATGGAGTATCGAGTTAGATTTCCGGGATTGATTGCAAACAGTAACCTGATTGATCCTAATGAGTCTGTATGTCTATAGACATTTATTTTTCATGAAAGCTTGAATTAATAAACATTGATAGAGCTTTATATCTAAAGAAAAACGGACTCATTAGTAAGTTATCGTCCAAACTTTGTCTTAACAAGGAGAAATAAAAACATGGATTCAAAAATAATGCTGGAATCATTTTTAAGCGCCATTGACATTGGAGCGGTTTTCGAGTCAGTGAATAATTATCGCAAACGGACCTGGGAATTGGATGTAAGGGAAATCCTAAAACACATGATAACGGGTAAGGGTTACATCAACCTTACTCCACCTCAAACAAGTCATCTGATATTCAACAATCAAGACCGGATTATCATTGTGGATCTGCGAGACGTCAGGGCTTATGGGAAAAAACATATCGATGGTTCTTTATCAAAACCGATCGATGACTTCCTTAAAGAAATATATGAGGGCAGCTTTTCCGCTCCCTCCAATAACTCAAAAATCGTCCTGGTATGTGACACTGGTAAATTAAGCAAAGTTGCGGCCTCAATTATGATCGAAAATGGATTTACCGAAGTATACAGCATCAAAGGCGGCATGCGTCGCTGGAATCGATGGGTGGCACTATCCCAAAAGGCTATCTTTGCAAAAATTGCATCTTGCTGTACGCAGATCCCGACATAGTGCTGTTTTTTAGAAATTGGGTGAAAGATGATTGCTACAGGTTTCCTATAATTTTTGATTTATTGGATCAGTAACAAAAGATAATCAAAAAAAAGAAGGGCTCTCAAAGTGAATTTTAATTTATCGAGCGGTTTAAAAAAAGCAACTGTCCTTTTAGGTATCTGCCTGTTACCTTTGGCGATCATGATTATCGGCTGCGCTGCGTTCAGCTCAATGGGGAGGCTTGCTGACTATGATCACCCTCTTGTCATCGAAACAGCCAAGCTGAGTTGTGCTTCATCAACTCAAGATTTGAATGGTTTGGGAATGGAAAAGTTGGCCACAAAAAAAAATACATCTGTGATTCAATTGCAGATCGGGCTTGTAAATCTCTATATCATTAAAGGTGAAAAATCAATTCTTGTAGATTCCGGATGGCCTGGGGATACTCAAGCCATATTAGATCAACTTAAAGCAATAAATATAAACCCAAAAGAAATTTCCCTCATTATCCTGACTCACAGCCATATGGAACACTTTGGCAGTACCGCCGATATGAGAGATCTGACAGGTGCACCGATTGCAATTCATTTGGAAGATGCGGATTGCTTAAAAAACGGTGTTAACTCATCAATTAAGCCAAGGAGTATATTAGGGCATCTCCTCAGCCCAGTTCTCAGCCGAATCGGGAAATCTTCCATGAGAGCTGTTGAACCCGATATTTTAATTGACGAAAAAATGGATTTAGACCCCTTCGGTGTTCAAGGCTATGTAATTCATACCCCTGGGCATACCCCTGGATCAATCTCGATCATACTTCCAAATGGGGATGCAATTGTTGGAGACTTGATGATTGGTGGCATTGGCGGTGTTTTCAACCAGAGATCCCCTAATCATCATATGTTTGCCAATGATCCGGATGCAGTTGATAAAAGCATTCAAAAAATAATGGGGTTTTCTCCAAAACGATTTTTTGTAGGTCATGGTGGCCCCCTTTCACCCGAAGATGTTTTTAGCACATTTATTGGGGGGTAATCCCATGAATAATCAAAAAAGCAAAATACTGACATAATCGGAGGTGTTTCTATCACCTTTTTAATTTTAACCTTTTTATGTGTATCTATGCACATAAGAGCATTTAATGTGTATTGAGAGGTCAAAGATGAATAAGAAAAGAAGCATGTCGACTGAACGGACAGAAGCACTAAAGAGAGCATCATTAAAAGAGCCCAGAACAATATCAATACTGAGGGCAAGAGCGTTTACTGAAATCTATCAAAATTTTCCAGATAAACCCCTAACAATGAAAAGAGCCCTTGCCTTTAAAAAATATTTTGAGACAGTGCCCATTCGTATTTATGAAAATGAGTTGATTGTGGGCGCTATTACTGAAAAAAGACGCGGGGCCTTTCTGATTCCGGAGACAAATATCGATGGAATGGCCACCGGAGGACAATTCAACCAAGTCCAAAAGAAAAGTATAGGAAAAATCATTGATTCGGCATCCAGTGTAATTTCCCCGATAAATCCATCTATCTCAGGTAAGCTGGCACTTGCCAATTTACTTTTGGAAGCGAAACTGGATAATTTTGAAAACCGATCTACTTTAAATTTCTCGATCACACCGGAAGAAAAGAACGAGTTAAACAGTGTAATACTTCCCTATTGGAAAGAAAAAAATGCTTATAATAAATATCGCAAATATATATCTTTCAAGGAAAAATCTTTGATGGAGCATGCCATTGCTTATGCAGCTGAACATCAGCTTGTCGGTGGCGTTTTTCTTTTTCATCCGAATTTGGAAAGAGTCGCACAAACAGGATTGGGAGATATAATCCAAAGCGCCCAAAACCGGCTTGATTCGATAAAGGGCAAATCCAAAAATGAAGCCGATCAAAGAGATTTTTACGAGGCAGTCATTATCACATGCAAAGCCGTGATAACGTTTGCGCACAGATATGCTGACCTGGCTGAATCCATGGCATCAATT
Source organism: Desulfosudis oleivorans (assembly GCA_020723325.1). GTDB lineage: Bacteria > Desulfobacterota > Desulfobacteria > Desulfobacterales > SURF-7 > DYJD01. Next base: position 19,504 of record DYJD01000012.1, read on the forward strand.
GAAATCTCAATGGATAGAAAAAAGGAATTGTTGGAGATTTCGAAAGTTTGCAGAACTGTTCCTGAAAAAAAAGCAAGCAATTTCAGAGAAGGTTTACAAGCGCTCTGGTTTGCATTTATTGCAGTAGCAAATGATGACGGCGGTCATGAGATTCCTTTTGGGCGTTGGGACCAAGTATTGTATCCCTTGTATAAAGCCGACCTTGACACGGGAAAGGTGACAAAAGCAGAAGCGTTAGAACTGCTTGAAGCCTATTTGATTAAAGCGGACGAAGTCGAATTTTTGCTTATGAATAAAGCCCAGTATTTCGAGGATGGTAACAGTGCCAGAATAACCCTGACAATTGGCGGTGTAGACATATCCGGAAACGATGCGACCAATGAAATTTCTTATCTATTTTTAGAAGCCCTCTCCAATACTAGGCTTCCCAAGCCAAATCCGGCTGTTCGGCTGCACTCCAAAACCCCTGAAACGTTTCTAAGCCGGGTTGTCGAGATTATGGCGGATGGTGCCAATACGATCCAGGTGTTTAACGATGAAAGTATCATAAAAGGGTTTGAAGAAAAAGGGTTCTCTCCGCATGACGCAAGGGATTACATTATTACCGGATGCGTTCAACCGATTCCCAAATCTACCTATGGGTCTGTTTGCGCAGGCCATTTGAGCCTTCCGAAAATATTGGAAATGTTTTTGAAAAAAAACAAAGAAGAAGCTTCTTTTCAAAGGTTTTTAAAGCAATATCTGGCTTTTCATTCCGATATAATAAAAAATATCACAAAAACCTTGGAATCTGTGGATCGTATCCACGATGAGTTGATCCCGAACATTTTTATCTCAGCTATTGGGGATGGCCCCATGGATCAGGGGAAAGATATTAAAAAAGGTAGTTCTAAAAATAACATGACGGGTATAGGCCTCCAGGGATTTGGAACAACAGTCGATTCCCTGATGGCGATAAAAGCGGCTGTTTTTGAAGACAAACGATATAGCTTTAAGGAATTGAACCGGATGCTTAGAAATAATTTTAAGGGGTTTGAGGCCCAAAGACTTTATTTGTTAAATAAAATCGATAAATTTGGAAATGATGTGGATAAGGTTGATTCACTTGGCAAAATTTTGATCGATGCTTTAAATGATGAATTTGAAAAATATACAACCTATCGCGGCGGTAAATATGCAGTAGGCGTCCATTCTGAAAATGGTGCGGTTGTTTTTGGTCTTACGGTGGGAGCCACACCTGACGGGAGGAGAATGACAGAACCACTTTCCCTTGGCGGGGGTAATGGTCGGGGACGCGAAAAAAATGGTCTTACCGCGGCATTAAAATCTTTTGCTAAATATGACCCGAAAAAAGTCATCGGCGGCGTATCCATAAGTATTAATCTCCTTCCCTCAATGTTTGAGAGTAAAGAAAAAATTTATCGTTTTCGAGATATGCTTTCAACGTATTTTTTTGAATTTGGCGGTATGCATTTAATGACAACGGTTGTGGATGTTGAAACATTAAAAAAAGCAAAAGTCGTTCCTGATGACTATAAAGATTTACTGGTCAGAGTCTCCGGGTATAGTGCAAGGTTTATTGAATTAACGGAGCGAACTCAGGATGAGATCATCTCCAGAACAGCAATGGCTTAAAAATTTTGGAGGTACAAAGTAATGGAAACAGGTGTTATCTTCAATATTCAGAGATATAGTGTCAATGACGGCCCCGGCATTAGGACAATCGTTTTCTTCAAGGGTTGTCCTATGCGGTGTGCATGGTGTGAAAATCCCGAATCAATAACGTTTAAGCCGCAAATTTCCTTCCACCAAAAAAAATGCATTTATTGCGGTATATGTCAGAAACGCTGTACCAAAAGCGTTATTAACATCGACCAGCCGTACCGTTTTGATTGGAATAAGTGTGATAGCTGTGGAGACTGTACTGTCGAATGTCCTGCGGAAGCCATTGAACTGATCGGCCGCTATATGACGGTTGATGATATCATGAAAGAGATTCGAAAAGATGACGCCTTCTATAAAAAATCCAGGGGTGGCGTTACCATTTCTGGGGGTGAAGCCACATCACAGTTTGCTTTTCTGAATAAACTGTTAAAAGCATTAAAAGCGAACAGATACCATATTGTCCTTGAAACAAATGGATTGTTGGAATGGGAAAAAATGGAAAAAATTTTACCTGAAATCGATATTGTTTATCTGGATATTAAAGGAGTTGATCCAGAGCGGCACAGACAAAATACGGCTGTTGGAAATTCTTTGATTCTACAAAACGCAAAAAATCTATCGTATACCCATCACAAGGTAATTTTCAGGATACCGATTATTCCGGGGCTTAACGATTCACTAGAGGATATCCGGCAATTGGACAATATTCTAAGTTCCGTCCATGCTAAGGAGGTTCATCTACTCCCCTATCATAATTTGGGTGAAGATAAAATCCAAACCCTTCAAACCGCACAAGCACGCCTTGGAATAGCATCAATGAAGCCTTCAGAGCTATATGACATTGTAAAAATACTCCAACATTCTGGCAGAAATATTATTGTAGGAGGTGAATAGGTCATTTGTTTCGATTAACAGGAATTATCTTTTTCCCTAATGTAAGTAAGACACTTACCCATTAAAAAATTCGTGTAGGGCGGGTGGGTAGGAGAATCACTTATGAAAACGTCAATTAAATTTAACCAATCAGGGGCAGGGATAGTTATGTTAGCCGCAGGTGGAGAGATGCTGTACGACCGAAGGAAGAACAGCGTCTCTCATACAGTGGGAAAACAAAAACCATTGAACTTGTCAAGATTCCAGAAGTGCTGATGCGCTTTCCTGCCGATCGGTTCAACTGATTGATCTAAATGCTTTTGTTCGCTGCGCATGTTGTCTACAATGTACTGAAGGTGCTTAGTTCTTGTTCCGCAACATCCTCCCAGCAGTTTTATACCAAAACGTTTGTTCAATTCAATCATTCGCATGCCCCAATCCGTAATATCATCAGCACGGTTTTCCCCAGTTTCATCAAGTTCAGAATGCTCAAGTGAAGAAGCGTTAGCCTGATATCCTATTAATCGCAAAAGTACGGATGAAGGTTGTTTTTGAGGATTGAGAAAAGAGGGATAGGAACAACCGATCATATAGCCAAGTGGAGGTTCAATAAAAGAGCCATCGATCCTATCAATTACATACTCGAGGCTGCTGCCATCAAGTAATTTTCCTTGACGGTTAATGATAAAATTTAAGACATATGGAACCCCTCTTCCTTCCATTGCCAAAGCGATACCGATTGCCTCAGAAACTGCTGGCAAAGGCCCAGCAGTTAATAAATCGATTTGACATTCACAAAGTTGGTCAAGCTGCCAGGCATGAAATTTTCGTGATTCATCTTCGGAAAGCGCCTCTTCAGGACGATAAGGGTTATTCTTACAGCCGATGTTACCAGCAAGTAAAATATTGTTGTCGAATTCTCCAAACGCTTCAGAAAGTTCTTTCAAAAATTGAACAGCATCGGCATTTACCTTCTTATGGATTTTTGCCTCCAAAAGTCGCTCATGGTTGGCCCTCCAAGTGGGAGTTAAAATCAAGATGGGCAGATTTGCTTGATGGGCTATAGAGATGTAACTATGATAAAGCTCGGTTAATATCTTTTTTTGGATGCCGTCATAAATCAGAAGCGCATTTCCGAGACTTGGATGCAAACTAACATCGTTTGATCTCCTGAGAGCTTCTTCGATTGAGCCCTCGATCAAAATCAAATCATTGTCTTTAAGTATTCTATGTATCTTCATCTAATCGTTTGAACACTAACGTGACGTCTGGTTTCTTCCATCCGAGCGAATTGTAGAATTGGCCAGGTCAAAATCCCCAAGCAACAAGATGGAAAATATAATCTAATCTCTTAAAATCGTCAATCTTTTTCATCCTGCGTTCCTCGTTTTATCTTTGCTTTGCATGCGCCTTTTGGCGCCCTCCTTCTACCGATAACTTTTTCGCTCGAACTTCAGCAGATGGTCATGGACTCATGTGGTTCCGCCATTGTCTTCGGCTAATAGTTATGATAATAGAGCAATAAATTTATTATCTCTATCAGGATTCACGTACGAGGGACTTTCACCCTATAAGATCACGCCCATGTCGGGCCTACACAAATAGGGCCTATCGAGCTTGGGGTCTGCCGGGTATGCCATGTTGGGCTAATAGAAAGAGGGAAAATGATATCGAGTAAAATTAATACCGCAACTGAAAAATTTTTAAACGGATATAATTGAGCACAATCAGCACTTTACGCTTTCCGGGAAGAAGGCGACTTGTCAGAGGAAATGGCCTTAAAGATTGCATGTGGTTTGGGAGCAGGCATGGCACGAAAAGAAGAAGTCTGCGGAGCAGTGACAGGCGGTATTCTCGTCTTGGGAATGCGGTATGGAAGGGGCTCCAAAGACGACCGATCTGCCCAGGAGCTGACATATATAAAAACACGAAAACTGATGGACGAATTTTCGGAAAAGCATGGAACGGTTATCTGTCGTAAGTTGTTAAACGATTGTGATTTGATGACAGAAGAAGGTCAAAAATACTTCAAAGAGAATGATTTGCTTAATAAATTGTGTGTACCGTGTGTTCAAAGCATAGTGATGATTCTCGAAGAAAAACATTAGAAGTGCCCAAGCGGCTTGAGAAGGAAACCAAAAGCTCGCCGGTTGACAAATAAACAGTTTGTTTTTGATGCCACTCAGCCGTGCAGTTAGCCCTCAGTTTGCTTTAATTGCGCCGAAAGCAGCAAAGCAAGAATTCTTGTGCAAAAGCTCAATATCACTAAAACCAACCCTACGTAAGAGGTCCAATTGAAATGTAACTGGCCTTGGAGAATCTTCTTTATCGATATAGCCAAAGACTTTATCTCTATAGGATTCCCCACCAATCGAACATAAATATTCACCATATCGGTTCCACATCAGCGAATGAACAGCGGCTGTTTCATGCGAAACTAAATCTGTTATCCATGCGCTGCCGCCAGGGGCCGTTAGACGATAGATTTTGCGAAAAGTTGATGTCCAATCCTGGTCATCTCGCAAATGGTGCAAAACAGCTGCCGCCAAAATTACATCATACTTTTGTTCGGGCAAATCAACAGAACGAAAATCTCCATGAAATATTCTGATGTTGCCAGAATTCACTTCAGAGATTCGCTCTTGAGCTCTTTTCAGCATTGGCAAGCTTAGATCAACAAGATCACAGTCAAATATTGAAACATAACTTGATAATTTAATTGTATTGTTTCCTGCACCGCAGCCAATATCCAGAACGCTCTGTATCTTTTTGGTTGATCTGTAGGCCGCCTGCGCTATCAGCTCCATTGCCAACGGTGCATCAATCGTTGCAGTTTGTCCAGTTTCGACATTTGAAAACCGTTCAACGTCCTTATCAAATCTTTGCCTTATTTCATCTATGGATGATTTGTTCTCTATCATTCTTTCAATTTTTCAGTATTTAAGGCTAACATATATTGTTAAGCCAATTACTTACCATCCGCGGACAAGGCCGGAGACAAAGTTCTTTTTCGGTTGCTGGTTAGTTGTTTGGGATCATACCCGTCGAAATCACAGATATATGCTTCTTTCGTGCCGGTCCCGGTGGAGATAAAAACAATCTTGCTGTCAAAAAGTCCTTCTAGACCTGTTAGTAATTTTATGACTTCACTACAAAAGTTGCGGATAACACAGCGCTGGTTGGACGCATCGATTTTATATGATTTTTCCAGCAGGAGCGTCGATTTACAGGTATCAAAAAGACGCAATTCCAGCCAGGTGTCTCCTCCGGTTTGGATCAATCCGCCGGCGATGAGCAATTCGGTACCGATACTTGTCCAATTTTTGAAATTGATTTTCTCGATGGAAACGCCCTTTTCCTGGGGATTTTTCAAAAAAGCGCCATGCTCAATCATCTTAAAATAGCACGTGAAATCCAGAGTCTCCTCGATCAGTTTGGTTCCTTCGCGGGCCATGGTATCTCCGCTTTCCGCTTTGATTGAATTCTGAAAGCGCGGTACGGCCAAGGGAATTTTCTTTAAATTTGCGCCCCGGATTACCAGATAGGTATAATCGGCCAGACTTTCGCCCGGCGCCAACAGCCCCCAGATAAAAAGCAATAGACTAACCGCAAAAACGTTTTTAATTACTTCCTTAACCATTTTTTAAGCCATGCTGTCCATCAACAATATGTCATTATCTTAAATAAAACGGATTAATGATTGTGAGCGATTTTATCTTTTGCTTATGTTGAAAATCCTCAGAGAAAAGGATATTGCAATCCGCTTGCAAGGCTGCAGCGATGATGAGCGTATCATAAAAAGGAAGTTTCCATCTTGCCATGATATCCATGGCACTATGATAAAGGCCGACACCGGCATATATCTCACATAAAGGCCCCAGCACCATATCAAAATATCTTTTGCAATCTTCAATGGAGAGAGGAACGACAAATTTTTTTGTAGCCACATTAATGAATTCTTGAACAACCTGATAACTGATACAGGCATTGCGATCCATCAACGCTTTTCGCACAATGCTGTTGGATAATCTCTGCTTATCCGGCTCATCCGGATGAAATGTATAAACCAAAATATTCGTATCAATGAAAAATTTATCTTTCATTTCGCTCGTCCCGCGAGAAGGTCTTGCCAGCTCTTGAATATTGCAAAGAATTAATTAGAATATCATAGGACTTATCATCGATACCCGCATTGGTATACCTTCTAAGCCACTCGCGGAAGGCTAAATTCAAGCTGGTATTTTCTTTTTCGGCTCGTTTTCGTGCTTTTCGAATCAATTCTTCGTCGGCACTCAGGGTAATATTTTTTAGCATAGCCCCCTCCTGGCAACATTAACAAAGTGCACACTGCCATAGTGTAAACTCTATAAAACTTTTTACTCAAGATTGTCAAGGGGAAAAAGCCCAGTGCCGTAGGACAGTTTCGCAGCCGTATCAACAGATTAGGCGGCAGCACCAACCACTTTATCCTGAAGAAAATGGGCCTGCAACTGCACGACATGCTCGACCTGTTCTAAAAGAATGAAATAAGGCCTTGATCATAGTTTCGGCAGCACATTCCGCGCCACGTTTACATGCGATTCCCCTGCAGTAGATAGGCCCGCAGGTTGACTTTCTTGTTTTTGATGCCGAGCTTTTTACGGATATTGTCCCGGTGAAACTCCACGGTTCGGGGCGAGACCCCTAAAAAATCCGCAATCTCCTTGGAGACTTTATTCTGGCGGATAAGGTTGATGACCTGAATTTCCGTTGTAGTCAGTTTATGGATACCACCGGAAAGAAGCTGGATGAATGGGGCGCAGATCTCCAGAAAGTTCTGCTCCAGAATCTCCAGATAGATTTGCTGATGCTGGTTCAACTGGGACTTTTTCAGCAGTTCGAGATGGGGCCAAAGCACTTCCTTGATACTGAAGACCACTCGCTCCTCCAGTTCCCGTTTGTCGTTTTCGCGCTTCTTCAGCAGCACCTCAAGGGCCGTGTTAATGTCCTGCAGCTCCCGGGTGCGTTCTCTGACCTTCTCTTCCAGAGCCCCATGCATCTTCTTCAAATTGGTCTCCGCGTTCTTTTTCACCGTGATATCCAACAGGGTTTCAATGGCGCCGGTGATGCGATTGTCGGAATCCCGCAAAAAGGCCGAGGTCAGATACAGCCATTTCCCTTTTTCACCCAGACCAGAAAAAAAAGCTTCCATTTCATACGCATCCTTGATCACTTCAGATCGGCGGCACTCGGTGGCGTAAAAAGCCGAAATCTCCTCCAGGGGGGCACCGTCGATCAGAAAGTCGGACAGAATGGGCTGTTTCAGGTATCGGGCCGCGATTTGCTTGTCCTTGCCGATGATATCCCCGGCCCGAACGCCGGTGAGATCTTCGCAAGCCTTGTTCCAGTGGGTGATGCAATGGGCTTTGTTGAGCACGATTGTTGGTATGGGCGAACCTTCGATGATGGCTTTGAGTTGTTGTTCATAAAGCTTTTCGGCGGTCACATCCCGGGCGTAGCTGCGGAACCCGATTTTTCGGCCTTCCTCGTTGCGCTTTAAATTGGAGCGCACTTCGTAGTAGTGGATCAGCCCGTCTTTCATCCGACCCCGGATCAGCAAACCGCTTGCCGGCCGGCCGGTTTTCAGAATCCCGGTGTAAAAGGCAACCACCTGGTCCCAATCTTCCGGCAAGACATATTCCCGGAAATTCATTCCCATCAATTCAGTCCGGGTGAATCCGGAATGCCGCACCATGGCTTCATTGAAAAAGATGAGATTCCCCGCCACGTCCTGCTCAAAGAAAAACTCCTCGATATTCTCAACCAGCAAGCGGTATTTGCGCTCGCTTTCCGCCAACTCCTCCCGCATACGCTTGCGGTCGGAAATATCAAAGGCGTACAAGACCCGGATGACCCCGCCGTCAGCGGTTTTAATCTCGGCCGCGGCGACTTCCACGGTTCTCGGCCCTCCATCCCCCCTTAAAAAATCAAGCTCGAATTTGGTATCCCCCCTGCCCGGCTTGCGGCATAGACGTTTCCAGTCACCAAGCACAGCCCGACTGCTCTCTGATAAATGCTCCCGCAAGTCCCGTCCAAGGATATCGGCCATGGCGCATCCCACAATCCGGGCCATGGCCTGGTTGGCATACAAGCAGCGAAAGCCCTTGTCCATAACCGCGATTCCGGAATTTCCATGCTCGATGAGCAGGCTGGAAATAGGCGCCCATGGGTCTGTGGGTTTTCCCGCCGAATCCATCATCCGTCCGATATCCTTTGTGATATTAATCCACGGCATCACTATCAGCTCCCTGATTTTTCATTGCAGTCGCTCCGGAAATTGCCGCGGCCCGATTCAAATTTTTTAATGCGTATACGGGATTCTTTGACCGTATTTTGACAAGGTCTTTGTGGATGGCCCGCATGGCATTTTCATATAGAAAATCCAAGTTTTTTAATGTTCCAAAACGAATATAACCTGCAAGCGCTGTTGCTATTATCAGGTAAAACCTCGTATTTTGGCAAGTGAAAAACGGGGATTGTCATCCCCAGGGCTGTCCAAGTAAATATATTTTTTTGCTGTGACTTAAAATATTATCATTTTGGAGGAAACCCGCATGTTGCTCAATCCCAAAAAACTGGACAAAACCTATCCGGACCAAGAAACCCGGGACATCATGAAAAAGACCATCGACTTTTTCGAAAACATGGGCCTGGCCAAGTGCAAGGAGGATTATTTTTCAGCCCGCTGGTACACCGAGTTCATCGATTTCATGAAAAAGGAACAAATCATGGCCAAACTCCTGACCCCCACCGGCTACGGCGAAAACGCCCGCTGGGACACCGCTCGGGTCGTGGAGTTCGCTGAGATTCTGGGATTTTACGGCCTTACGTATTGGTATTGCTTTCAAGTATCGGCCCTGGGCCTGGGCCCCATCTGGATCGGCAAGAATGAGGCGGTGAAGCAAAAGGCCGCCCGGCTCCTGAAGGAAGGCGCCATTTTCGGCTTCGGCCTTTCGGAAAAAGAACACGGCGCCGACATCTATTCCACCGACATGATGCTCCATCCCCAACCCGACGGCACTTACAAGGCCAAGGGCGACAAATACTATATCGGCAACGGCAACGAAGCCGCCCTGGTTTCCACCTTCGGCAAAATCGCCGGCACCGATGATTATGTATTCTTCGTGGTGGACTCCAAACACGAAAAATATGAATGCACCAAAAACATCATTTTCAATCAGGATTATGTGGCCGAGTATGTGCTTCATGACTATCCCATCACCGCAGCCGATATCACGGACAAGGGCCGGGAAGCCTGGGACGCATCTCTGAACACCATCAACATCATGAAATTCAATCTGGGCTGGGCTTCCATCGGCATCTGCGAGCATGCTTTTTACGAGGCCATGGACCATGCCGCAGGCCGCAATCTGTTCGGCAAATACGTCACGGATTTCACCCATATCCGCCAGCTTTTTGTGGATGCCTACTGCCGTCTTTACGCCATGAAGGCCTTTGCCTTGCGGGCCACGGACTATATGCGCTCGGCTTCGGAAAATGACCGCCGCTACCTGCTTTACAACCCCATGGTGAAAATGAAGGTCACCACCCAGGGTGAAGAAGTCATCAACCAGCTCTGGGACATCATCGCCGCCAAAGGTTTTGAAAAGGACACCTATTTTTCCAATGCGGCCATCGATATCCGGGCCCTGCCCAAGCTGGAAGGCACTGTGCATGTGAACATGGCCCTCATCATCAAATTCATGCCCAATTACTTCTTCAATCCCGGCCGGTTTCCGGAAATTCCCAAACGGGATGACGCCCGCAACGATGATTTCCTCTTTTGCCAGGGCCCCACCAAAGGCCTGGGCAAGACGCGCTTCCACGACTACAATATCGCCTATGGGAAATACGATCTGCCCAATATCAAAATATTCCGGGAGCAGATCGAGGTTTTCAAGGAGTTCATGATGGTTTCCATGGAATCCATGAACGCCCAGTCCGAGGATATTGATTTTCTCCTTAATGTAGGCGAGTTGTTCACTCTGGTGGCCTACGGCCAGCTCATTCTGGAAAACAAGGAGATTTACAGCATCGAAGATGATCTCATCGAGCAGATCTTCGACTTCATGATCCGGGATTTTTCCAAGTTCTCCCTGCAAATCTACAGTAAAAAAATCGCCACCCCCAAACAGCAGGAAATCTGTTTAAAAATGCTCCGCAGGCCGGTGGTGGACGAGGCCCGCTACGACCGGGTATGGAAAAACCATGTCTATGCCATGAAGGGGGCCTATACCATGAACCCCTGATGGGCATTGTTTCCAGTCATTAACCTCAGCCCCATTTCAACAGAGGGAATACGAGCGTCTGCCCGTATTCCCTTTGTGCAAATTCTGATCATGCACCGCTGTACCTGGCATGGTGGCCTTGGAGCATAAATCTTAAGTTTTCCACCGTTGACCCCCAGAGCCAACGCCATGACCTCGCCGTAGGGGCGGTGCGCGAAGCGCCTTTACTCATCTGCAGGACGCCCCGTTCCGCCCCGTTGACGAATTCCTACAACGATTAGCGCCATACCAGAAAAAATTAATGCAATTTAAGCCGATATTAAGCAGAGCCACTTAAGAGGAGACAAATGAATTTCAAACAAGGAGAATTGCGATGGTTTATGGTTGGATGGGAAGTCTCCTGGAAGTGGATCTTTCTTCTGGGGAGAAAAAAAAGCGGGCTGTTGCCACTGATTTTTATGAAACTTATTTGGGCGGTAAAGGCATGAACGCCCGCATTTACTATGACCGCATTCATCCGGAGGTCGAGCCTTTATCACCGGACAATCTCCTCATCATCAGCACCGGGGTGTTGACCGGCACCATGGTCCCCAGTGCCAATCGGGCTATCTTTTCCTTCAAATCCCCCCAGAACCGGCTGCACATGCATTCTGCCATGGGCGGATTCTGGCCGGTGGAATTGAAGCAAACCGGTCATGACAGCCTGATCATCAAAGGTCAAGCCGCGAAACCGGTATACCTTTGGATTCATGATGATATCATCGAGCTGCGGGATGCCGCCCATCTATGGGGCAAAGGAACTTATGAAACCACCCAAATGATCCGCAAGGAACTCAACAACGACAAGCTTCAGGTGGCCTGTATCGGTCCGGCCGGCGAAAATCTATGTTACGCCGCCAGCATTGAAAGCAGTGTGGGGGCCAGCGCCAGCCGCGGCGGTGCTGGAGCCGTAATGGGCGCCAAATTTTTAAAGGCGATTGCGGTATATGGAACCCGCGACATACGCCTGGCCAGACCCCATGCGCTTTTTGAAAAGTGCGAACAGATTCTTGCGGGATCCGGGCCGTTTCAACGCGACATGGAGAATTTTTCCTATACCATGGCGGTCTTGAACACATTGGGCACCGGTATGTTCGGCAACCTGAATGAAACCTATCCGGATTTATCGCCGGAATCTTTGTTCAAGCAGGATTTGGATGGGATTGTGCTGGGCTTCCACGAGTGGCTCAAAAAGGCGGAAGGCTCGGCCGCCTGCAGCAATTGCGGCGTGAAATGCCGAACAGCCCTGCCCCTGCCCGGCGGTGGCTATGCTTACCTGAAATGTCATTTGTGGAATGCGTTCATGGTCGGCGCCAAGATTGTCGATTACAGCTTTGTCCTGGAATGTTGCCGCCTGAGTCAGGACAATGGCTTGGACATCAATGCCGTTTCACGCTGTATCGCCTTTGCCATCGACCTTTACCAGCAGGGCATTATTACCAAACAAGATACCGGCGGCATGGATTTGCGCTGGAACGACAAGGAAGTGGTGTATAGCCTGATCCATGATATCAGTCTTCGTCGTGGATTCGGCCGGATGTTGGCCGAAGGTGTGCACGCCGCTGCAAGCTACATCTGCAGGGGGGCCGAAAACCATGCCCACCATATTAAAAAATTGGAATATGTTCCTTCCGCGGCTTTGCTTTATCTGCCCTATTTGGGGCTGACGCAAGCCATCAGCGACAAGGTGGATATCAGTCGCAATGTGAGCGGCCCATCGATAGCCTGGGCCGGCTTGACCACCGAACAAAGACAGGCATTGGTTGATTCGCCGGCCTGGATTTATCCCAAAGACTATGAGCGCTATTTTTTGCAAAACTTCAGTTTGGACGGCAGCGATCATGAGTCTGGATGCCGCTTCGCGGCTTATGATGATGAAACCTATTCCATTGTGGATTCCATTGGATTATGCGCCTACTGGACGGTTTTTCTCATGAACGCCCCCATCAACAGCCGGGCCTTGATGGCCGAGCTGGTGTCCCATACCACCGGATTGGATATCAGCGAAGATGATCTGACCCTGGTCGGTAGAAGAGCACTGAACCTTGTCCGCGCCATCAATGTGCGTAGCGGACTGCAGCGCAAGGACGATTCCCTGTCGAAAATCATCCACAAAACACCCCCCTCCCCATTTTTAAAACCGCTGGATCCGGTGGTTTTTGATAAATGGCTGGACCGCTATTATGAACTCAAGGGCTGGAACCAGGAGGGGATTCCCACTTCCCAAACCTTGCAAGCACTTGGCCTGGAAGAGGTTTTTCCTGCTCTGAAAAAAATGGAGGGCGCCCATGCGCATCATACGAACCATAAAAATTGACACGGATAAATGCACCGGCTGCCGCGCCTGCGAGCTTGCCTGCGCCGGTTTTCATGCCGAGCCCAAATACAGCACGATCAATCCAAAGCGCTCCCGCATCCGCGTCCAGCGGGATGAGCAAAACAAGTTGTTCGTTCCGGTCAAAGCCGGCCCCTATACCGAAGCGGAATGCAGCGGCCGGAATATCCTGGTCATCAAGGGCAAGGAATACGGGGAATGCTCCTTCTGTCGCAGCGCCTGTCCGGCCCGGGACCTGTTCAAAGAACCGGACTCGGGCCTGCCTCTAAAATGCGATATGTGCGGTGAACCGGCACCTGAAGAACCCTTGTGCGTCAAATGGTGTCTGCCGGGCGCCTTGACCTTTCATAAAAGGGTCGAAGAAAATGGGCCGGTGCTTCCGGCGGAAGCGGAATATGCGGATGAAGTGGAAGAACTTTAATGCCGAGTGAATCCGAAGAACAAACCGGTGCGGTATTGGTGATCGGCGGGGGTGTGGCCGGCATCCAGGCGGCCCTGGACCTGGCCGACATAGGCTTGAAAGTCTATCTGGTTGAAAAAGAGGCCGTGATCGGCGGGCGCATGGCCCGATTGGACAAGACCTTCCCCGCCATGGAATGCAGCCTCTGAGTGCTGGGCCCGAAAATGGCGGATGTCGGTCGGCATCCCAACATCCGGATTTTGACCTGTACTGAGATTGATGCCATCGAGGGCACAGCCGGCCGGTTTCTGGTTACCGTCACCCAGCGCCCGCGCTATGTGGATGAAACCCGCTGTCGCGGGTGCCGCACCTGTGCTTCCTACTGCCCCTATTCCCTGCCCAACCCCCTGGATGAAAATCTTGCCCATATCAAAGCCATTGATGTCGGCCGAACACAGGCGATACCTGCGGCAGCGGTGGTGAATCGCGCTGCCTGCCTCTATTTTCAGGAAAGAAAATGTTCCATTTGCCTGCCTTTGTGCCGGTCCAAGGCCATAGATTTCCATCAAAAGAAAAAGCAGGGGCGGATGCGCGTGGGCGCCGTTGTCGTCACGCCCGGTAGTGCTGTTTTTGAACCCAAGGCTCCAGCCGAACTCCCCTATGGCCGTCTGCGACATGTCCTTTCCGCCCCTGCTTTTGAAAGAGTTCTGAGTGCCGAAGGCCCTTTTCAAGGAAGCATCGTGCGACCCGCCGACGGGAAAAGCCCCAAAAGCATCGCCTGGATTCAATGTGTCGGCTCCCGGGAGCAACGTTTCAACCGCCCTTACTGTTCGGCGGTCTGCTGCGCCTATGCCGTCAAACAGGCCATGCTCGTCAAACAAACCCAGCCGGATATTGAGACCGTAGTTTTTCACCATGATATCCGCACCTATGGCAAGGGCTATGAAGCCTTGTACCAGCAGGCCAGGACCAAATACCATGTCCGCTTTATCCGCATCCGGCCTGAAATTATCGAGCATCCCCAAAACCGGCAGCCCCATGTGCAATACTTCTTAAACCAAAAATTGATTCAGGAAGAATTTGATCTTGTGATTTTATCGGTGGGAATGGCTCCGGCTTTACAACCCCAGGCTTCCCTGGCAAAAGCCCTGGAGTTGTCCTTGGACGGTCATGGTTTTTGCAGGACCCGATCCTTTGCTCCCAATGCAGCCCGGCCCGGCATTTTTCCAGCCGGTACCTTTACAGGTCCCATGGACATTCCGGATGCCATCGCCTCCGCTGCCGGTGCCGCTTCCCTGGCGGCCCAGCTTTTGCATCGTCAGCGGGGCACGCTTATCACCCCCAAAACATATCCCCCGGCCAGGGATACTGCTCATGAAAGTCCGCGCATAGGGGTTTTCATCTGTCACTGCGGCAGCAATATTCTAGGTGGGGTACAGTTGCCGGAACTGATTCAACATGCTGCCGGACTGGAAGATGTGGTCCACTGCGAAGATCAAGGCATTGCCTGTGCTGCCGATTCCTGCGCTAAAATCACGGAAATCATCCAGGGCCGACAACTCAACCGGGTGGTGGTGGCGGCCTGCAGCCCCAGAACCCATGAACGTATATTTCAAGCAGCCTTACGGGAAGCCCGTTTGAATCCCTACCTTTTAGAGCTGGCCAATATCCGAGAGCATTGCACCTGGGTGCATCCCGGCGACAAGGCCGGCGCCACGCAAAAGGCCAAGGACATCATATCCATGGCCATTGCCCGGGCACGCTGCTTAGACCCCATCCAAAATCTGCAATTGCCCATGCATAAAAAAGGCCTGGTAATCGGCGGCGGACTGGCCGGTATGACCGCGGCTTTGGGCCTGGCGCGCCAGGGTTTTAGCGTGGATCTGGTGGAAAAGGAAAACCAACTCGGCGGGCATCTCCGGAGACTCCACTACACGCTGGAAAAGGAAGCGGTCCAACCCTATCTGGAAGAATTAAAACAGGCGGTGGCCGGCCAAGACAAGATCACGGTTTTCAACGGATTTGAAGTTGAATCCGTTTCCGGATCCGCCGGGAACTTCCGCAGCCGGATTCAAAGCCGCACCGACACCGGCGACATAGCCTGTTTGGAACACGGTGTTATCATCGTCGCCACAGGCGCAACCCTGCGGACACCGGTGGAATATCTTTACGGCAAATCCAAACAGGTGGTCACCCAACTGGAGTTGGAGGAGATGCTGGCCAATGGCACCTTGCCCGCTGAGTTGCAACAGGTGGCCATGATTCAATGCGTGGGCAGTCGCAACCATCAACAGCTCTATTGCAGCCGGATTTGCTGCGGTGAAGCGCTGAAAAACGCCCTGGCACTCAAAGCCCTGAAAGCCCAATGCGATGTTGCCATCTTCTACCGGGACATGCGGCCCTATGGCCTCAAGGAAATATATTATCATCAGGCTTTGCAAAAAGGCGTCCGTTTTTTCGCGTTTGAAAAGGACGACCCGCCCCAGCTAGCCCTTACAGATAATCGGCTGGCTTTAACCTTTCACGAAAAGATTCTGGATCGGCCGGCCATCATCCAGCCGGATCTGCTGGTGCTGAGCACGCCGGTTTTTCCCGAAGGCCACCGGGAAATCGCCCGGTTACTGCAAGTACCTCTATGTTCAGACGGGTTTTTTATGGAAGCGCACATGAAATTGCGGCCTCTGGATTTCACCAAGGCGGGCGTTTTCCTTTGCGGCATGGCCCAATATCCAAAGTATATTCCGGAAACCATCAGCCAGGCCAACGGCGCTGCCCTGCGCGCAGCCACCTTGCTTTCCAAAAATACCATTGAGCGCAGCGGCGCGGTTTGCGCAATTGCTGCCGAGGTCTGTACCGGATGCGGTGCATGTGAACGGGCCTGCCCCTACCATGCCATCCATATCCAAAATCAAAACGGAGTGTCCAAAGCAAAGGTGGCTGCCGGCCTTTGCAAAGGCTGCGGCATCTGCGGCTCCCTCTGCCGGGCACAGGCCATATCAATAGCCCATTCCACTGACCGACAAATCCTGGCGCAAATCCATGCAGCCTATTCCGTTCCCTTGTCGCAAACCGCATCCAAAATCAAACTTCTGGCATTTTTATGCAATTGGTGCGGCTATCCAGGCGCGGATCTGGCCGGTGCATCCCGGATTCCCTATTTTCCCAACATTCGGATGATCCGCGTCCCGTGCACAGGCCGGCTCCATCCCCAATTCATTGAGCAGGCTTTTGCCAAAGGTCTGGACGGCGTCCTGATTGTGGGCTGTCATCTCCAGGATTGTCATTATCTTACCGGCATGCAACATGCCCAAAATACAATTCGCAGAATAAAGATCGTATTGAACAAAAGGGGCATCGATTCCAAAAGATTGCAGTTGGCCCATATCTCTGCTGCCGAAGGCGCGAAATTTGCGGAACTGATCAACGACTTCTCGGCTGAAATTGAAGCACTACAAGTCATCTGAGAACTTCATTTGTCAGGATTGAAAAACGCCCTCAATCCGTTTGCCAGACGGTCCCCGACACATTGACGAACGTTGCAGAATTGCCAAGTAAAGGGCGGCGAAACTCGTACAGCTTGACAGGTCACCATGCTTACGTTATATTGCTTACGTATTACAATACAATGAATCGGAGGACAAATGGACAAGATATTATCAGCCAGAATTGAAGAATCGATTCTCAATAGAATCGGGCTGCTGGCCAAGGAGCTGGGAACTTCTAAAAAATCCGTCATTGAAAATGCCATCCTATGCTATTCGGAAAAAGTTTCAAAGGAATATAAAATCGATTTGTTTGAAAAGACCCTCGGGGCATGGAATAGAGACGAAACGACGGATGAAACCGTTGCAACCATTCGTAAAGAATTCCGAAAGTCTCTGGAAAGATATAAACGATGAGAGCTTACATCGATTCCGATATCTTGATCTGGCATCTGCGGGGCGAGCCCAAATCGCTGAAGCTTCTGAAAAAGCTACGTGAAAAAGAAAAGTACGAGCTTTGGACCGGCGCACTTCAACGCGCGGAAGTCGTATTCTTCATGCGTCCAGAGGAAGAACGCGATACCCTGCTGTTTTTATCGCAGTTCAAAACAGCATCGGTGGACCAAACAATTGTCGACAGTGCCGGCAGTCTATATCGCAAGTGGCATCCCACCCATGGTATCGACATCAACGATGCCTTGCTTGCCGCCACCGTAATCAAAACCGGAGGCCGGCTTTACACGCTCAATAAAAAGCATTACCCCATGAGCGATGTCGTTGTTGAGCAAGGCTGGTGATTGCAATCACTCCTCCGACCGCTTTACGGGGAATAAAGGAAACAGTATAAATGAAAAAAAATCATTTCCTTATAATCTGCTGACAACCTCCAGAACCGGCAACTCCCATTTTTCCGCCTTGACCCGTTTCTGAAACGATTCATCAGGGTCCGAACTATTGCGAGTAAGAATACACAGGACCCTTACCTTATGGACCCTTTCCAGCCTTTTTTTCCAGGTTTCGACCGCTTTATTGGCCAGCCTGCCGATGCAAGCGTTATCAGCATCGTGAATTTCAATGTGGCGCTTTCCATGGACCAAAAAAACTTCGGAACCGGCTTCGAGCCGGGAAAGATTCCCATGGACCGGATGATCTTTGCTGAAACCACCCGCATAATCCATGTAAATATCATCCAAGCCCATAATTTCGTATTCAAAAAAATTCATATTGGCGCATTGCGCCGCAGAAATTTGACATTTTCTTGATACAATCCCGTCCCCTGCAAATACGTTGATATGCGGATTGGTTCTTTCAGCGGACTTCATGATCACCAGCATTTCCTTTGCCCGGGTCAAGGCAACATACAAGAGCCTGCGTTCCTCTTCCCATTCCTTTATTCCAGCCGGGATGTTCCAATCGCCGTCCAATACAAATAGTGTTGAAAATTCCATTCCCTTGGCAGAATGGATCGTCCCCAAAAAAATGCCGTTGCCGATCATTTTTTCTCGCCGTTGTTCAGCAAGATATTCATACAATTGGTCTATCATCCATTCTGAAGGCAACAGTGCATCAACGGTCTCATCCCGGTAGTTTTCCAAGAATTTTACAGCCATTTGCTTCCAAATGGTGTCCGCCTGGTTGTGAATATGTTCAAGATATTTTTCCAGAATCCCGGATGCTCGGACGGCTTCTTTTTCCTGCCGGTGCAGAAAATCGATAAAAAATGCCGTTTCTCTAACGCGATGAACCGGGATTGTTTTTTCAAGGGTCGTTTTTATTGGATAGCCGGCCTGTTCCAAGACCGAACGAACGTGGGCCAGGCCTTTTTTGGTTCTTGAAAGAATCGCGCAATCTTTCAAATCAAAATCCCGTGATAAAGCCATGAGGCGCTCAATCTCTTCAACCACACCGAGCGCTTGTTGAAACGGATTCCGAACATTTAT
The DNA here is from genome assembly GCA_020723325.1 of Desulfosudis oleivorans. GTDB lineage: Bacteria > Desulfobacterota > Desulfobacteria > Desulfobacterales > SURF-7 > DYJD01. The sequence goes on from DYJD01000012.1 coordinate 38,505, forward strand.
AATTTGCACCCGGCCTTTGGATACCGGATCGGTCAAGCTCCACCTGCCGCCGGGCAGGCTGTTCTCACGCTCCCGATTGATCCGGATGGGGTAGCCGGTCTTCATGCGATCTTTGTTTTGGCTGATCAATTGATTGGCGCTACGAATTATGTGACGGGTTGAGCGGTAGTTTTCAACAAGATAAGTCACCTGGGCCTGGTAGTCATGGTGAAACTGCTTTATAAAATGAACATTGGCGCCTCTGAAGGCATAGATATTCTGATCATCATCCCCCACGGCCATTATGGCCAATTTTCCGTCGCCTGCACGCAAGGGTTTGCCGGCAATGGCCGCGACCAATTCATATTGATGCTGGTCGATATCCTGATATTCATCCACCAAAATGTGACTGTAGCCCCCCAGCAGCTTTTCCCGCACTTCATCCTGATCGGCGCCGGTAATGTCCATCCCCCCTTTTAACAATTTAACGGCGGCTTGAATCACTTTATCAAAATCAACTTCTTTGATTTTTTCCGATTCCACCATGTCCCGGACCGAAATCCCGGCAATCCGCATGGCCGCGCCGTGATAGGTCGCAACCGTCACTGCCCGCGCCTGCTTTCCCGCAAGTTCGTTCAACCTTTTGCGCAAACCGACAGCGGCGTTGTGGTTGAAACACAGCACTAAAATCCGTTGGGCCGGGATCCTTTCCACCTGCAGCAGATAAGCGCAGCGATGGACAATCACGGTGGTTTTACCCGAACCAGGACCTGCCAATATCAGGGTATTCTGCTCCACAGGACCACCGACAATGGCGATCTGAACCGGATTGCCCAGGCGCTCGACAATTTGGCGATAGCATTCATGGGTGGCGGCCTTTTCAATCAACTCCTTTCGGTCTTTGAAATATTTGTTGATGAACTTCACCCGCCCCAGGGTGAAATAATCCAGTACGAGCGCGATCGCCTTGGCAATCTTTTCCAATCCGAGCTGGACATATTCCACCATCACATGAACATGAAAGCGTTTTTCGCGATAATGCACGGATAGGGGTTTGAAGTCTCCGATGGTATACCTGCGCCTGCGGGCTTCCGGTTCCAGACGGATGGTCATGGCCTGCCGTAAAACCGCCATGCCGCCTTGCAGATGAATGGCTTTATGCTCATGCAGGAACATCAAGGCCCGATCAATGGCCGGTAGTTGTTTTTTCACCGCCGCATTCAAGGAAATATTCAATTTTATCGCCCCAGTCAGATCCGTGCTCGAAAACGCGATATTTACTTCCCCATCGCCAAGCTCCGATGCTTTCATTTGCTTTTCAGCGGATTGGATCAAAGTTTCCAATACGGCGTGGGCCACATCGTGCCTTAGTGACATGGTTTTTTTGATCGCATCCCAACTGCGCTGAAGGCGGACGCGGTAGTGATCCCGGCCGACATGCTGTAATTCGAAGCTGCCGATTGAAGCGGAAAGTCCCTTGCCGTCATAGGACAAGCCCTTTATCAGGCCTTGAATCACATGGGGACTTGTTTCCAAGGATTCATTCTTCAGTTTCTGGCATAGCCCGCGGACATTTAATTCCACCCAACTGCCGTCATCCGCTTCCGGGTCCTCCGTCTGCATTATGGCCAGCAAGCGCTGCTCAACCGCAATGACCGACTGGAGCACCTTCATGGCGTTGTTCTTGCCTTTGGGCCGCAAAATCGCCGACAGCATTATTCCGCGATCCAGCAAACCGGCCTCGGCCATATCATGCAATGCGTTGATAACAATTTGGGCGGCCCGCAAACCGCTTTGGGTTTCCATTTGTTTCAGTTGTTCCCGGTCGGGAAACAGCCCTTCGGCAATACCGTCCGCACTCAAGCCCCGGTCAGTGGGACTGTTGAAAATCAGACGCAGAATGTTGAGCCATAAATTCTTTGCTGTGGGAGCAAGATTCAAGCGCTGGATGATTTCCTGGGCCTCATCCAGATTCTTGACCACGGGTTTCCCCTGAAAAACATCGGTCAAATTCTCATTGCGCTTCAGGAAACCGGATCTTTCCAGCCAGGATATGGCGGTCTTCACCTTGGTATCGCGGATCTCCTTCTTTTTATCATCCAGATAAGTCAATTCCTCGTCCCGCAGCAATTCATCACTGGTAATGACGATTTCGCCGGCCGCGTTTTGTTTGACCCGCCGTAAGGCTTTCAATATCCGCTCAATTTCAATGCGCTTGATTTCCGACATGGCCCCCATATGGAATTGACGGTTGGCATCCTCCGGCTCATAAAACAGCACACAGTGGGCCGGCGCATTATCCCGGCCGGCCCTACCGGCCTCCTGAATGTAGTTTTCCAAAGAGCCGGGCATGTCGAAATGCAGCACCAGCCGGATATTGGGCTTGTCAACCCCCATGCCGAAGGCATTGGTTGCGCTGATCACCGGTATTTCGCCGGCAACAAAAGCATCAATGACCTCGCGCTTGGTTTTAGCCTCCATCCCGCCGTGGAAGGCCTCGATACTAATCCCCGCATGGCTGAGAAAATCCTTGACCTCTTCCGTGCGTTGACGGGTGGCGCAATAGATGACAGCACCGGCCGCGGCATTCCTTTCGAGCAGATCCTTGATGATTTCAGCGGCCTTTTCATATTTTTGCGCTTCCGTGACCGGCAGGATTTCAAAGGTGAGATTGTCTCTTTCCACATTGCCGGCAAATAGTTTCAGATCCTGGTGAAGCACATCCCGAAAATGGGTGGTCAACTCGTCAATGACATCCAACTTGGCGGTGGCCGTATAACCGCAAATGGGCGGCGGGGTCTGATTGTCTTCCTTGCAGAAATCCCGGATAAAGCGTGCCGCGTAAAGATAATCCGGTCTGAAATCGTGCCCCCATTTTGACAGGCAATGGGCTTCATCAAAGACCCAGCACCCGATTTCTCTATGTCTTAAAACATTTCGAATGGAACGACTGCGCAGTTGTTCAGGGGCGATATAAAGGACGGCCACATCGCCGAGCCGGACACGTTCCAAAACCGCGCCCCTTTCCGGCGGTGTGAGCAGGCCGTATATGGCTTCCGCAAAAGGTGTTCCGGTGTTTTTTGCGAGATTATCCACCTGGTCCTTCATCAGCGCCTGCAGCGGGCTGATCACAACCGTTAGAAGTCCTCTGCGGCGATGACGCACCAAAGCCGGCAATTGATAGCAAAGGGATTTACCGCCTCCTGTGGGCAAGATGGCAATCAGGGGCAGATCCTTCATGGCCTCGGCGACAATAGCCCTTTGCAGGCTTTTTCCATCCGCGTCCGCGGGTTTTTCACGAAAACAGGGAAAGCCGAAAAACCGCTTGAGCTGCTCATCGGGATTATGATTTTCAGCACAATATCCGCACTCGCTGCGGCCGCAGGATTCATCCCGCAACTTTTTCAAAATAAATGATATCTCCGGAAAGCGCTGTCGCACCCACGGCGGCAGCACCGAGTTGGAGCCGGAAACCTGCAACCATGCCAGACAGTAGGCCAAGGCCGGCCTGCGCGCGGCATCCTCCAAAAACGCGGAAATCGTATCAACAACGGCCCGGCTGCAGACCAGGCCGCCCGTGTTTTCCAGAAAACATGCCATTGCGGATTCGGCCTTTTCAAACCCCGGCGCATAAAAGCTGTTAAAGACAGCCGCAAAGCCTTCACCGCTAAAACCATTAAAATTCGACTTTTCAAAACAGAATTTAAAGAAATCAAGCTGCTGAGGATTTTTCCCCTGAATCGCTGCAAAACTATCCAGTTGGTCCATAAAAACCGCCGCGGCCAGGCGGGCGTCGGATACCGGGTCGTTGATTGAAGCCCGGACCAATTTGTAATCTTTGACAAGTTTATGGTAGGGGTTTTGCGGGAAGGCCAGCGGAGATAAATAGAGTGTGTCGATCACCGGTTTTTTCAGCAAGCGCAGATGCGGCAAACTTGCCTTCAAGATGGGAAAATCATGCCCCAGCAAATTATGCCCGAGAACAAAATCCGCGTTGTCGGCCAGGGCATCCAGGGATTCCAGGGTTCCCCGGGAATGGGCCTGGGTTTTCCTTTCAAAAACCACAGTATTTAAAACCGCGCCCACCTGACGAATCCGGCCGGAGCGGGTGGTCTCTATATCCAATAGCAAGCTTCGGTTTAGTATGGCCTCTTTGGTCATGGTGCCCATTCAGGAATGGTGAAAATAATTTCGATAACACCAAACTCATATTTCCTGCTTCAAAATCTGTCAATGTTCTTTGGGCCGATCACTTGGGGAATCGCATAAAAACTTGGCGCAGGGTGCACAGCTATTAACCTCTAACATTTCATCCAGCGAGTTTTTTCATTTTTTCGTCCTCCCCAAAGATGATTCCCAGCGGAGCGGGGTGAGGCATTCCGCCGATGGGTAGGGGCGGTTCGCGAACCGCCCTTACGGCAAGGCCATCGCGTTGGGTCTTGGGGTCAGCAGGGGAAACGTGGGGGGCGGCCTGGATTGGGGGCAATCTAAATTGAAAAGTGCTCCTGATCAATACTCATTTGTTGGGCGGTCTTTTGCCGTTCAACTGTTTTCCCAGGAAAACCTCCGGGGACAACCGCTGCTTGGTCACCGGGTGGCGCACGGTCCGCTTCAGCACAAAATCGAATAGCAACGGATTGTAGTCATAGATTTCATTTAGGTATTTCCGCTCTTCCTCAGTAATAAATCCGTCCTTCACCAGGTCGCCGGTGCGCAGGATGACATTGATCCCCGGCAAGGGGTAATCACTGCCGTTGACCAAGCGATGGTGCAGGTCCTGCCGCATCAGAATCGTGGAAATGGGAACCGGCATCCGGTTGAACTGAACCTGGGCGGAGATATCCCCAAATAAAAGCCCTTCATAGCGTTTGTCTTCCATCATCCGGATAAACAGGCTGAAACAGGAAGCCCTGCCGTTATTCGGATCATCCAGATCCACACAATCCCCCAAACTGGCGCAATGGGCCATGATCACGCACACACCGGCATCCAAGGGCCTGCGCAGTAACAGCGGGTTGCCGAAGCGCTGATCCGCTTCGGCCTCCACGGCCTGTTCTTCCCCGGTGTGGGTGATCAGGACCATATTGTAGACCAGCATTTTTTGATAAAAGGGATCCACGGCCGGATCCGCGGGATCGATGCCCATGGCATTGGGCAACCATTTGACGAAACGCACGCCCTGCCGGCCCCAGCGTTCAAGTTCCGCCAAGGCATCCGGCCGATAGGGGTGAACCGAAACAACCGGAATAAATATATCCGGATATTGCCCGGCCAGATTCCAGACATATTCATTGGGCACATAAAAACTCGTTTTGGCTGGATCGGCAACGCCGTCAGGGGAATAATACTTGTCAAAGGCGAAAATGAGAAATTTCCCATGGTGTTCCATGTTTCGGATCAGGCTTACCAAACGTTGGATATACTCCTGATCCGCCTTTTCAAAATGCCGGATGCCGGCGGCACTGGCATAGACCCGGAATTTCAGATGCTCAATAGGATGACGCCAGCTTTGCATATGGGGATTGACATGGGCACCGCTGCCATCCGTGCCCAAGCCGACAATATGGGTGTGGTAGTCTTGCAGTTGCGAAGGGTCGATGCCGCTGTAGGCTTGTTCGATAAGAGCCAGGGCACCTTTGGAAGCCTTGGTTTTCAGTTGGTCCGGTTTGAATTTGGAAGCCCCGCCGATTTTGTCGATGATGCATCCGGAAAGAAGCACGGTAGTAAGCAGTGCTGCGGTGAAAAGAAAAGAAAGAAATGAAATGGTTTCAGTTTTAATCCGGTCATCATTCTCATTGCGATTCATGGCTTGCCCCCTTTCTGGCTTGATAGCGTTTACCATGGCTGGATCAAAGAATGTGCCAAGTTGGCTTTTCAGAAATATTTACCGAAATCTTTAGAGGTTGAGCATGAATCCAGTTCACCGGCAGCCACCGGGAAATGTCTCCAATATACATTTGGTGGTTTTGATGTATACAAAGAATACAATCATGATTTGTGACTCCGATAAAGACGGCCGGCCTTAATAATTTGGAATTGTCATGTTAAGACGGATTGACATGCAATACTCCTTCGCATATAGTCGGCACCCATAAACATGAGCATTTCTCCATGGATAAAGGGGGTAAACCCATGAGCACATCAGAGCAGAGAATCAACCGACGGGTTGAGGCAAGTTTTGAAATCAACTATGTCCATGAGGGTGACTACCTGATCTCTTTCAGCAAGGACATATCGGCCGACGGCATGTTCATCTATACGGAAAATCCGCCCGCTGTGGGAACCACCACCCGGCTTTCCTTTGCCATTGATGAAAATCGTTCGCCATTCAATGTGGCGGCCAAAGTCATCTGGGTCAATACATCCGGCGGAAGCAAGGACAAAGGTGCCGGCGTCCAATTCATGGCCCCCTCCAAGGAAATAAAGGAAGCGGTCTTGAAATTCGTCAATCGGGTGGCGGTGGTGCTCGAATAGAGTTTTTTGTCCAACTTTGATTTGAATGCATCACTTTTTGCGCAGTGCGGATCACTATCCAGGCACAGTTTAAAAATGTAAACCATGTGGGCTTGCCCCCCAATCACACCAGGCAAATAGGATAACCAAAATGAAGCACATTATCGCATCAAGCAAAATCTTGCTGTTCAGTATTGTTTTGTGCATGTTTGTGCTCGGCGGAGCTGTTCATGCTGCCGAGAAACTGACGCGGATCGCCGACAATGTCTATGCCTATGTGGACACCAAACAGAGTTCCAAAAACAACAGCTTCGGCGCCAATGCCGGCATCATCATCGGCCGGGACGGCATCGCCGTGGTTGACACACTGGTTTCCGCCAAAGAGGCCAAACGTTTTATCAAAGCCATCAAGTCCGTTTCCAAAAAGCCCATCAAATACGTGATCAATACTCATTACCACTTGGATCATGCTTTTGGGAATTCCGAGTTTGCCAAACTGGGGGCAGTGATCATCGCCCAGGAGAACAACAAACAGGCCATGATAAAAAGTGCCGAGGCGACTCTGAAAGATATCGGTCAGTTCGGCCTGACCATGGAGGACATGAAGGGCACCGCCATCGCCTATCCGACTTTAAGCTATGGTGATCGGATAACCATTGACCTGGGCAACCAGCTCATCGAGCTACGCCATGCCCTCGTCTCCCATACCGACGGCGACACCCTGGTCTATCTGCCGGACAAGAAAATCCTTTTTACCGGCGATATCCTGTTCACGAACTACCACCCCTTCCTGGCCGAAGGCAACATCGAGAGCTGGTGCACTGAGCTGGACGAACTCCAAGCCATGGATGTGGAGAAAATTATTCCCGGCCACGGTCCTCTTTCCGGTAAGCAGGACCTTACGACCATGAAACAATATCTGCTGCAATTCGACCAGCAGGCCAAAGCGATTGCCGCCCAGGGCGGAGATCCCCAGGCGCTTACAGCCGAAATACTGAAAACCCTGCCTCAGCGAGCCGAGGCCGCCTGGCTCATCACTGCCAATTTGAAAATGAAATACTTAAACAAATGATAATGGCGCCCTTTCTTTGCTTACCCCAAAAGTAAAAAAATGCAGCCCTGATAATTGTATCGATCACAGGCGAAGGCCACTCAATAAGACGAGTGGCCTTTGCCCCGTTGAATATACCTATGACGCCAATTATCGCAAGACCTCCGAGACTACCAACTACGGAGTGTTCCAGAAGACCAACACCTACGAATTTTACGCGAACGGAAGTAAAAAGACGTTCACCGGCCCGGACGGCATAACCTACACCTACTCGTACGACGACAACAACCAGCTTGCCGCGGTCACCATCCCCAACGTGGGAGCCATCACGGTCAACGAATACACCTGGACGCGGCCGAAATCCATGACCCTGCCCGGCGGCACCACCAAGGAATTTGTTTACGACCCCATGATGCGGCTAAAAGAGCTGCACGCCAAGGACCCGGCCCAGAACCCGTTGCTCAACTACTACTACGAGCATGACAAGGTGAATAATGTTACGTCCAAGTTCACCGAGCACGGAAATTACAATTACGGGTATGACGATCTGTACCGGCTGACTTCCAGCGACAACCCGGAGAGCTGCCTATTCCGCTCAAACTGACCACCGATTCCGGAGGATACTGACCACCCGTTCCGCTTTATTGTGACCACCTGTTCCGCTGTAAACTGTCCACTTTATCGGAGCGAAGCGACGCTGTGGTTTTTTTATTTTTCAGACTTGTTCGATTTCGTCAAGGAAGAATGGATTTTTCTCATGGAGTCTCCTTTTAAATTGATTTTATGAGCGTTGTGAACCAGGCGGTCGAGGATGGCATCCGCCAAGGTGGGATCGCCGATGTGTTCGATCCAGTTTTTAACCGGTACCTGGGTGGTAATGATAGTGGAAGAGATGGACTGCCGGTCTTCCAGCACCTCCAACAGATCCCGACGTTCCGAGTCGCTCATGGGGGCAATGCAAAAATCATCGATGATGAGTAACTTGATCTTTGAAAATTTATTCATCAATTTCGGGTAAGAGCCATCGGCCCTGGCAATGGCGACTTCCTGATAGAGCCTCGGAGCCCGCTTGTACATAGCTGAATGGCCGTTACGGATGGCACTGTTGGCAATGGCACTGGCGATATAAGTCTTCCCGACGCCGGTGGGACCGATGATAATCACATTCTGGGTCTTTTTGATCCAGTCGCTGCCGGTGAGCCTGACCAGCACGGATTTGTCCAAGGAGCGGGGCGTCTTAAAATCAATATTCTCGATGCAGGCACTGTCTCTGAGCCGGGCTGCTTTCAGTAGGCGGTCCATGCGACGATCTTCTTTGAATGCCCATTGCCGGTCTACCAGCATGGCAAACCGGTCTTCAAAGCTCAGCCCTCCCACGTCCGGCTGGGTAAGCTGCCGGCTAAAGGCTTCGGCCATTGCGGCAAGTTTCATGTCGTAGAGTTTTTCAAGTGTCTGTTGGGTCAACATGGGGTTTCCTCCTTCTGATAATAATATGCGCCTCTGATATTGGGATGAATCACCGTGGAATTTCTTGTGGCCGACTCCATCGGCTGCCGGTCGAGCCCCTTTTTCAGTATGGACTCGACGCTTTTATACGAATAGGAACTGATGGCCACCGCCCGTTTGCAGGCGTCTTCCAGGCGTTGGGGGCTGTAGCGTTTGGCAAGGCGCATGACGCCCAGGCAGGCCCGAAAGCCTTGCTCCGGGTGCATGCGCCGCTGCATGATTTCCGTGACCACACGCTGGGTGTTGGGACCTGTCTGCCCGGCCCAGTTGATGATCCGTGAAGGGGACCACTCCAAATACTTTTGATGCGCCTTGGGCATGTGCTGGGTCTCTGTGGTGTGAGCATAGGGTCTGTGGCTCTTCTGATGACCGGCCACCCGTTGGTTTTTATGAAAGGCTTCAACCGTGGTGGCGGTTATTCTGACATCAAGCTTTTGACCCCGCAACTGATAGGGTACGCTGTAAAAGTGCCGTTCAACCTCGATGTGGTAATCGATATTTACGGTGGCCTGCTTCCATTGGGCGAACTCATATCGATAAGCAGGAAGGGGCATCAATGCCGGCTTGTCGACGGTTTCAAACAGATGACGGCGTGAGACTTTCATTTTTTGCAAAGGCCGCTCGTTAAATTCGACAAGCTTTTCCTGGATGGCCTGATTAAATTCCGCCAGCGAGAAAAATCGATGGTTTCGTAATGCCGCTAGTATCCAGTAAAAATGGGGACAGGTCCGATACGACAATTATTAGTTGACACGCAATCTTTCTTGATCTATGTATCGTGATGTATCGTGGTATAAAACCTGATCAATAGAGTAAAATGTACTGAAAATATAAAATAATTTCGCTGTAACCCATTGAGAAATTAAAAGGGGGGATAAGGCCATGCCAAGAACCGCGCGTCTTTTAATTCCGAATGAACCGGCAGTGTATCATGTGATAACCCGGACAGCTCTTGGGGGATATCCTTTGGGAGATGTGGAAAAGGACTTTCTGGTGGATCTGATCAGGCGCTTGAGCAAGGTATATTTTATTGAGGTATTCGGCTTTTGTATCATGGGAAACCACATCCATGCCCTGCTGCGCATGTTTCCGGAAAACTCCGTATCAGATGAGGATGTCAAGAAACACTATGCCCGCCTGCATGGCCAGGACAAGATATGTCTGGACGGCCAGATTCCGTTCCTGAAACAGAAATGGACCAGCCTTTCCGAATTCTGCAAGGAACTCAAGCAGACCTTTTCCCGTTTTTACAATAAGCGCCATGGTCGCCGAGGTTTTTTCTGGGGCGATCGTTTCAAAAGCCTGATTGTGGAGAAGGGTGAAACCCTGATCAACTGCTTGGCCTATATCGACCTTAATCCGGTGCGGGCCGGGCTGGTGGCAAAGCCCGAGGAGTATCGCTGGAATTCCATCGGCTACCATGCCCAGCAGAAAAACAAGGGGGATTTTCTTTCCCTGGATTTCGGCCTGAAAGAATTCGGTGTACTGGATACAAAGGAACGTTTGCGTCTTTATCGAAAATTTTTGTACGAAGCCGGGGCCATCAAGACGGGTGGGAAGAAAAAAGGCATAGAGCAGAAAACCGTGGAAAAGGAGCGGAAAAAAGGTTACCGCTTCACCCGCACGGACCGGTTTCTTCATCGCACACGTTATTTCACTGATTCCGGCATCATTGGCTCCAAGGAGTTTGTGCGGCAGCAATACTTACACGTCAAGGATCTATTCCAAGCCCCAAAGGAGAAGAAACCAAAACCCATTTCGGGTTTAAAAGGGCTTTACTCTTTGAAGCGCCTTACAGAGTGAATGGTTTCACCAACGACCCAAATTATCTCCTGATGGTTTCAACTGAAACCAATCGAATTTAATTATTTTGATTCAATTGTTCCATGCTTATTGCAGGGCGGCACTTCATGATCTTCTACACCCAACCCTCACCCCTGATTTTCAACCGGCAATACACGATGTCCGATTGACGTAGCAATCCTTTTTTAAAAACACAGTTTTGATCAATCTAATTTCCTTCAATTGGCTAGATGGATTGAGCTATCGATAATCAATAACGCGCATAGAACCTGTCCCTATCGATCTTGGCGGGCTTTTGGGGCTGCTCAAATTTTTGGACCTTTTCGACTTTAACAAAAACAGTCGAGATGTACGCTACGGGAAACTCGAAATTTATCTTATTGAAATCGCCTTTTCATAAGCCTGTTTGCATAAAATATGGAAACCTCCGGCTTCTCCCAGATTCTTCCAGTGCAACGTCCTTGGCCGTGAATTGAGTGGTCCGATCATTAACCAACACGGGATCTATCTTTGTAATCCAAATTTATTGACAATTATGGGCTGATCCATTTACCTTTCACCCATAAGGAGCGTAAATTCTCATGAATGTCGTTTGGATGTGCAAGTTCAGGGGGATAACGGAAATCGTGAAATTCTTTGCTGTGGAGGATGCACCTGCATTATTTCCATGAACACTTACCAAACAGAACAGTTGGAAACCCTGCGTCTGGTCCGGCAGGAATTGGCCGTTTGTGGCGCCGAGGACCTGCTTCAGCTTAAAACTAAAATTACGGAATATCTCGCCTTCCGGACCCAGGTGGCGGCTTTTCTAAAAACTCATTTTCAGTCCATCTGCACGGATAAATGCTACCAAAACCGGCTGAGCGCCTGTTGTTCCAAGGACGGTATCATCACGTTTTTTGCCGATGTGGTCGTCAATGTCCTGGCTTCCGGGCTGGAAGAACTGGCGCAGATGGAAAGGACCATCCTTGCGCCTGCCAATGACTTCAAATGCATCTATCTCACTGCCGAGGGTTGCCGCTGGCGCATCAAACCGATTGTCTGCGAGTTCTTCCTGTGCGATGAGGCGGAAAACAAGGTATTCGGGCATGACGCCCAAGCGCGCAAATGCTGGGAGGAATTCAGCGCCCTTAAAAAAACCTTCAACTGGCCGGACCGAACGGTCCTATTCGAGACCATTGAGCATGAATTCATGGCCAGGGGCTGCCGCTCGCCCCTCATGTACCTGCACAACAGCCCTGGGCTTGTGCGCATTAGACGCCGGCGGGAGGAAAGACACAAACAATAGGCTGTAGGGTTCTCCTACTATAAATAGCACTTGGCGACATGCTGTCAATTGTTGCGTTTCCTCCAAAAAATAAGACCGAATAAACCGGAAAACAGCAATCCAAAAGACCCAGGCAAAGGCACTGCCGGCCCGCCGATAAGTTCTGCACTGGCCGTGGTCGGACCATAAAGGGGGCCGATGGTGAAGGGCGGGTTGACGTTGCCGGTCAGGCTCCCACCGAGATTAAAGTTTAAAACGACGCTGCCGTCCGGAAGGATCTCAAAAATGGGGCTGCCGATCATGCTGATGGAAAATGTATCGAATTTTATAAAATCCTTTTTGCCGTCCGCGTTTAAGTCTTCGCCCAAGTCAATTTTGCTCGGGCATAATTTGCCTGAAAGGCTGGCCTGTTCCGGCGGTGGAAACAGACTGAACAACGACTGATTGGCGTTGAGGGAGGTTGTATATTCGCTTTTAAGTTTGGCTTTGGTGCTGAATTGAATGCTGGAACCATCCGGCCGACCGAAAAAGTCGTTGACGCTGTCCACGTCCGTTAGGGACATATCCAGAAAGATGTCAAAAAAACTGGTGACGTAAAAGTCTGTTGTTGATCCCGGCACCCGGGAGATCAGGCTCATGCCTTGGGATGCCTTACTGAGTGATTCCTGAATCACGATAAGGGACTGGACCGGATTGTAGCCCTGACCAAGGGGCATGTTCACCGGCACACCGGTCAGATACAGACTTTCTATTTCTGTTTTAATGGTTGCCACATGGATGCTGGAAGCATCCACTGCCGCCGCAGTTGTCAGCAGGCAAAATACTGCGAGAAAAATTCGGACAACATTTTTCTTCCCACCTGTTTGTGAATGAAGATGTCTCCGTCGGGTCATGATTAATCTCCTTTGCACCGTATCTGTATTATTAATACATTACGAGTATGAACAAATATTCCCCGCATCCGCTTTCCTTTGGATGCGCTCTAAAATTCTTTTTCAATTTGTAAGTTTTAACGAAGTTGGCGGTTCACCAGGCGCTTTAAAATCTTTCATCCCGGCGTTTTCCCAATAATTGCCATAAAAAGTGAAATTCACCGCAATTATAGGACTTAAATCAAATTTTGTTTTTTCAAAGCCAGGAAAAGCCAGGAGTGAGTGTAAATAGGTCCTTATGTTGCATTATGGTCCTGTGTCAAGTTTTTTTTAATAGATATTAGACCTCTATCTTTATAAATTTTGCTTCAGGATAAAAATGCGGAGGCCGTTACCTGCCGGAAAATACTGCCTGCAGACAGAGTATCTCGTCATTATGCGATACGAATTGACAGATAGCGGCTGGCTGTGTGAAAAAGAGGGCGACTTAAGGGAGGCAGAAAAAACCGGCCTTCATCATCGTTTCGTTCGTATCGAGGCAGGAAACCTCTCCCATCGCGGCAGGACGGCCGAAAAGATGATCAAGGACCCAAATCACAACCCCTCGCTCTCAGGATAAAAGATTCCCATGAACCAGCAAAACCGGCTCAAACTCATTCACAATGATCCCACCAATGGCTGTTTCGGATGCGGCCCGAAAAACGATTTCGGCCTGCGTATGAAAATCCTCACCGACGAAACCGAAGTGTGCGCATATCTCACAGTGCCGCAGCATCTCTGCGGTTATAATCAGATCGTCCACGGTGGTGTCATTGCCACCATCCTGGATGAGATCATGGGCTGGGCAGGGATTTACCTGCTTAAAAAAATCGCTGTTACCAAAACCATGTCAATTGATTTTTTAAAAGCGGCGCGCATCGGTGATCCGCTCACGGTAAAAGGCGGAATCCTGAATCAATGCGGCAAGCGGGAGGTCCGCATTCAAGGAGCGATTTATGACAGCGGCAATAATCTTTGCGCCCGGTCCGAGGGTTTGTTTGCTTTACTGACCCCGCAAATGGCGAGGCGCATGGGGGTGATGACCGATATGGAGTTGAAACAATTGTTCGAACCCATCCTGGCTTAATTTGGATGGGGTGGAAATGGCAATCGCAGATGACCATCAACGCCGACCAGCGCCGGTGATCACTTCAGATCCATCAAACAATCCTGCAGTTTTTTGGAGATGGACAGGGAACTCGGCATTTGATCCACTTCATTGGGGTCCGCCCCCCGGCGATCAAAACCTTGACGGCGACGTTCGATAAAATAAGTCCCTTTAAGGTTTAGATGGCATTTTCTGCGCTCTTCCCCTGACCGGCGCTCTTTATCTTTGGGCCCATGCATAATAAAACCTCATAAATAAAATCGTTTGTTTCTTCTCATGAACACTGATAACACAAAAAAACATAAAAAACAATGAATAGTTTTTCCGCAGCCGCGCAGTTTTAAAAACAATAAAAAACCCCGTTGCAAACAGCACAACGGGGTTCCGGCATTTATAACAAACGGTTCATCAGTACATATCGTCATCCATGCCGCCGGCGGGCATGGCCGGAGCTTTTTTCTTTTTGGGCTTATCCGTGATCATGGCTTCGGTGGTCATCATCAGACCGGCAACCGAGGCAGCGTTTTGCAAGGCAAAGCGCACCACCTTGGTGGGATCGATGACACCCGCGGCAATCAGATTTTCGTATTCAAGGCTGGCAGCATTGAAACCATAATCATTTGTGCCTTCCATGACGGTTTTGAGCACGACAGAACCTTCGGCACCGGCATTTTCAGCAATCTGGCGCAACGGCTCGGTCAGAGCCCGTCTCAGGATATTGATCCCGTCTTTTTCCTCACCCGTGGCTTTGACATTGTCCAGGGCTTCGATACAGCGCACCAGGGCCACGCCGCCGCCCGGCACCACGCCTTCCTCAACCGCTGCCCGGGTGGCATTGAGGGCGTCTTCCACCCGCGCTTTTTTCTCTTTCATTTCCGTTTCCGTGGCTGCGCCGATATTGATGACCGCCACGCCGCCCACCAGCTTGGCCAGCCGTTCCTGCAGCTTTTCGCGATCATAATCCGAGGTGGTTTCCTCGATCTGGGCCCGGATCTGTTTCAAGCGGCCTTCAATGGCTTTGGCTGTGCCTGCGCCGTCCACGATGGTGGTATTGTCCTTGGTGATGGTCACGCTCTTGCATTTTCCAAGATCCGCCACGGTGACGTTTTCCAGTTTCAGGCCTACATCCTCGGAAATGACCTGGCCGCCGGTGAGAATGGCGATATCTTCCAGCATGGCCTTGCGGCGATCGCCGAAACCTGGCGCTTTTACAGCCGCCACTTTCAAGGTGCCGCGCAGCTTGTTGACGATCAGGGTGGCCAAGGCCTCGCCTTCAATATCCTCAGCGATGATCAGGAGGGGTTTGCCCTGACGTGCGATGGTTTCCAGCATGGGAACCATGTCTTTCATATGGGTGATCTTTTTTTCATTGATCAGAATATACGGTTCGGAAAGGGAGGTTTCCATTTTTTCCGCATTGGTCACAAAATAGGGTGACAGATAACCCCGGTCAAATTGCATGCCTTCCACGATTTCCAGGGAGGTTTCCATGCTTTTGGCTTCTTCCACCGTGATCACGCCTTCTTTGCCGACCTTTTCCATGGCATCGGAAATCAGTTTGCCGATGGCGGCATCGTTGTTGGCGGAGATGCTGCCCACCTGTTCAATCTCGATTTTGTCCTTGGTGGGCTTTGAGATCTTTTTCAGCTTCTCAACCACGGCGGCCACCCCCTTGTCAATGCCGCGTTTGAGGGCAATGGGATTGGCGCCGGCCGCCACCAGTTTGTGCCCTTCCACATAGATGGATTGGGCCAGAACAGTGGCTGTGGTGGTGCCGTCGCCGGCCACGTCGCTGGTCTTGCTGGCGACTTCCTTCACCATCTGGGCGCCCATGTTCTCAAAGCGTTCTTCTATTTTGATTTCCTTGGCCACGGTCACACCGTCTTTGGTGACTGTCGGTGACCCAAAGGATTTTTCAATAACCACATTGCGACCGCGGGGCCCCAAGGTCACTTTTACTGCATTGGCTAGAATATTGACTCCGTCCAGCATTTTTGTTCTGGCGGTTTCGCCGTATGCGATCATTTTGGCAGTCATGATAGATTGTCCTCCTTCACATTAATTGATTACACCCAAAACATCATCTTCTCTCATGAACAAGTGCTCGACGCCATTGACCTTGATTTCCGTACCGGCGTATTTGGAAAAAAGAATCCGGTCGTCCTTTTTCACATCCAGGGGCGTGCGCTTGCCGTCATCGCCCATTTTCCCAGGTCCTACTGCAACCACTTTGCCTTCTTGGGGTTTTTCCTTGGCAGTATCGGGAATGATGATCCCCCCGGCGCTCTTTTTTTCCTCTTCCACTCTCAGTACCAAAATGCGATCATTTAAGGGCCTGATTTTCATTTAAAAATTCCTCCTTCCATGCTTGCTGCAGTCTTAAGGGTTTGTTTCATTCGCATTATTAAATGAATTCTGGAATGAAGAACGGATCAGCAGGAAAACGTGCCTTCCGTTGTATCCGTGATGTATCACGCACATCCGGCCCATGGGATTTTTACAAACCACGCCGAATCATCCCCTGGGTTTTGAACCACCCAAAGCCGGAATGACTGAATTTAATCACCATCACCTGCTTGTCAAGACATCCGCGTAAAAATCAAAAGCAGCCCAGGGCGCAAATAACCGACCGAATTTAAACAGCCATATATTTTTTCAACCCTGGGTGCTCTGCCGGTATTTCTCGATGAGAAGGGGCAGAAAGGTGGTGAGATCTTCCACAATCCCGATATCGGCCACGGAAAAAATCACGGCCTGGGAATCGGTGTTGATGGCCATGATGGTTTGGGCGTTCTTGATGGCCATGGTATGTTGCCGGGCGCCGGAAATGCCGCAAGCCAGATACAGTTTGGGTCCCACTTGTTTGCCGGTTTCACCGATCTGCCGGGAATACGGTAGCCAGCCCAGGTCGCACACCGGGCGCGAGCCGGCCACGGCGCTGTTTTGCATGATTCCGGCAAGTTCCCGAATCAGATCCATATTTTCAATCTTGCCCACCCCGCGGCCGGCAGCCACAATGACATCCGCTGTTTCCACGACATTGTCTTTTTCCTCTGTGGATACAAGGGCAAGGGGCATGAAGCGCGCTGTTGGCCGGGGGATAATTGCCTGCTCCATACGGCCTTGATTCAAAACCGGCCGTGCTTTCTGAAAAGGAAACGCGCCGGACAGGATGGTAAAAACCGTGGGCGTCTTTAATGGCGTGATCTCCATTTGCAATTTGCCGTTAAACAGGGCCCGGCGGAAAAAAAGCTGTTGGTTTTCCATACGGATATCTTCCACCGCGGTGATACAGGCGCCGTCAAAGGCCTGGGCCAGGCCGGCGGCAACCTGACAGGCCCGCATGGTATGGGGCAGACAGATAAAACGGGGGGCATATTTCTTCACAACCTCCCTAGCCGCCTCCAGCAATCGATATGGGTTGGGCAGATCCGGTTTTTCAGCTTCCAGAACTATGATGTCCAGACCATGAGTTTCGGAGAGGGTTTTGGCGGTTTCCGCCATATTGTTTCCAGGAAGCAACAGGCCCTTGCGGCTGCCGGCAGGCAAGGGGAAGTGCCCTGCCAAGGCCAGCAAGTCCAGGTGGGAGGGCAGCAGACGATCTTCGATGGTTTCAGCAATGAGCAGCAACTCCATATTCATCCAATCCCCATGGATTTTTGCAACAAGGATTTTTCATTAAGGATCTGAAGCAGTTTTTCCGCTTTTTCAGCAGCCGATCCTGTGAGGAACACGCAGCGGGAGCTTTCCGGTGGCGGTCCTAGAGAGTGCACTGCAATCTCGGCTTGGCCGGCGGCCATACCTGTGCTGTCCAGGCAAATCAACTGCTTTGACCGGGAGCGTAGCATATTGGACAAGGATGGATAGCGTGGGCGGTTGATCCCGGATTGAATGGTCAGCAAGGCCGGCATGGCCAGAGAGATCTTTTCCGACAAGCCCCCTTCCATTTCGCATTCCACTTGGATGCGTTTTTCAGCCGGGATGATGGTCTGTCGAACCACACTGGTGGCACAAGTGAAATCCAGCATCGCCGCCAAAAAAGGCCCTACCAGGGATTGCATGTCATCCTCGGCCATGACGCCGGTTAGGATCAGATCGTAATTGCCGGAAGCGGCATAGGCGGCAATGAGGCCGGCGATTTGCTTTGCTTCGCAAAATCCCTGGGTTTCATGGCGGATGTGGACGGCATTGTCCGCGCCCACGGCCATGGCCCTGCGCAGGACAGGCTGCACATCTTCAGGCCCCACGGAGACGGCATCCACCGTCACTTGGGGGAAAGCCTCGCGAATGCACAAGGCCTCCTCCAGGGCGAATTCGTCAAAGCGATTCATCCGGTATTCCTTGAGGCTGGTTTCCGCCAACCAGGGAATCCGGGTATCGACCAAAAGGGGGGACAATATTTCCGGCACGGCTTTGATGCATACCAAGATTTTTTTCATGCCCCTTTATATACCATGAATTATCGCCTGTAAATAAAAAAATCGAGCGAACGCTCGATTTTTTATTGACAAGCCTTGCCCCTTTCGCTAAGGTTCGGCATCACAAGACAAGGGAAACCATGAGCACTTTATATCTTATCCGACATGCCCAGGCCTCTTTCGGCAAAACCGATTATGATGCCCTTTCCGAACTAGGACATATCCAGGCCCGTATCCTGGCAGGACATTTGATGAAAATGGGAATGGCTTTCCAAGTGGTGATAACCGGCACCCTCAAACGCCATCAGGAAACCGCCCAAGCCCTGTTGGATCAGCTTGCGGCCGTGGGTGGAGCGCTGCCGGAGGTACGGCAATGGCCGGCTTTCAATGAATATGATTCAGAGGCGGCCCTGAAAAAAATCCTGCCGGTCATGGTGGAAAGGGATCCGGAGATCGGCAGACAGGCGGCCCTAATGTTCGACGACGCCCGTTCCTTTCAACTGGTTTTTAAAAAAGTGATGCAGGCCTGGGCCGCCGGGGATTATGCTTGGCCGGATCTGGAAACCTGGCCGGATTTCACCGGCCGGGTAAGAACAGCCATAGATAAAATCATGTCGGAAGACGGCAAGGGCCGGAATATCGTCGTGTTCACTTCCGGCGGACCCATTTCCGCGGCCGTGCAGAAGGCCCTGGCCCTTTCCAACGCCGAAACCCTGGGCCTGGGCTGGCAGGTGGCCAATGCTTCCATCACCCGCTTTAAATATACATCCGAGCGCATTACGTTGTCCACCTTCAATGAATATGCCCATTTGGAAACAGCCGGCCGGAATGGGTTGGTGACCTATCGGTGAAAGGAACCGGATTCGGGATGCGAGCTGCGGGATACGAACAACCACTGGAAATGCGTATAATTTTTTCGGGGTCGGGGTCGGTATCGGGATCGCAATCGAAATTTAGCATAAAATCTCGATACCGATTCCGATACCGATACCGACCCCGATCCTGAAAATGCTGAAAGGAGCAAAAAAATGAATTTTGAAATCTCTGAAAAAATGCAGATCATTCTGGACATGATCAATGAATTCGTGGACAAGGAATTGATCCCGCTGGAACCGGAGTTCATCAACAAGGAGTTTGTGGACATGGTGCCGGCCCTTGCGGAAAAGCGTCGCATGGTCAAGCAGATGGAATTATGGGCCCCCAACCATCCCAAGGAGCTGGGGGGCATGGGCCTGAACCTGCTGGAACACGGCCTGGTGTCCGAAGCCCTGGGCCGCACGCCCATCGGCCATTATGTTTTCGGCTGCCAGGCCCCGGATGCTGGCAACATCGAAATCCTGCATCTGCATGGCACCCCGGCCCAAAAGGAACAATACCTGAAGCCCCTGGTGGAAGGCAAAATCAGAAGTTGTTTTTCCATGACCGAGGTCGACATGCCCGGCTCCAATCCGGTCATGCTGGAAACCACGGCGGTGAAGGACGGCAATGACTATGTGATCAACGGCCACAAGTGGTATTCAACCGCGGCCGACGGCGCCGCCTTTTCCATTGTCATGGCCGTCACCAATCCGGATGCGCCCGCTTATATGCAGGCCAGCATGATCATCGTGCCCACCAATACCCCCGGCTACAACCTGGTGCGCAATATTCCGGTCATGGGCCATCGCGGCAGTGATTATGCCAGCCATGGGGAGATTCTGTTCCAGTCCTGCCGGGTGCCCCAGGAGAACCGTCTGGGACCGGAAGGCCACGGCTTCATCATGGCCCAGGAACGCCTGGGGCCTGGCCGCATCCATCATTGCATGCGCTGGCTGGGGATCTGCAACCGTTCCTTTGACCTCATGTGCAAACGGGCCAACCAGCGCCTGATATCACCGGACGGCAAGACCCTGGCCACCAAGCAGATCATCCAGGCCTGGATCGCCGAATCCGCGGCCGAGATTCAGGCGGCCCGGCTCATGACCCTGCATGCGGCCTGGAAAATCGACACCCAGGGCGCCAAGGCGGCTCGCTACGACATTTCCTTCATCAAATTCATGGTGGCCAATACCATGCAGCAGGTCATCGATCGCGCCTTGCAGGTGCACGGTGGTTTGGGCATGACCGACGACACGATTCTGGCCTATTTCTTCCGCCACGAGCGCGCCGCGCGCATTTACGACGGTGCCGACGAAGTGCATAAAATGGCCGTGGCCAAGCGGATTCTCCAGGCCCATAAGGAGTCCGGTTACCGTGCCGCCTTGAATATCTGATACTGGCTGCAACCCATTGGGATTGAATAAGAAGGAGGGATAAAATGGCTGGAAAATTTTTCAGCATGCGCAATCTGAAATTTCTCTTGTATGAAGTCTTCGATTGTCCGGCCCTTGCGGGCTATGACTACTACAGCCAGCACAACCGCAAGGCCGTGGACATGGTGCTTGCGGCTGCCGCCAAAATGGCCGGGGATCTGCTCTGGCCGATTTTAAAGGAAATGGATGAACATCCGCCCAGGTTGGAGAACGGCCGGGTCAAGGTACATGCGGATGTGAAAAAAATCCTGAAAGAAGCCGGTGCCGGCGGCTGGATCGGCGCCCATTTTCCAGCGGAGCTGGACGGCGAGCAAATGCCCCTGATGGTGGGCAGCGCCGCGCGGTTTATCTTTGCCGCCGCCAACTATTCCGGCGCGGTTTACGCCGATCTTTGCGCTGGCGCGGCCCATTTGATCGCCGCCTTCGGCAGCCCCCGGTTGATCGCAACCTATGTACCCAGGATGTTGTCCGGCTCCTGGCAGGGCACCATGGCCCTGACCGAACCCCAGGCCGGCAGTTCCCTGTCCGACATCGTAACAAGCGCTGCCCCAATGGGAGAAGGCGTATACCGCATCAAGGGCCAGAAAATTTTCATCTCCGCCGGAGATCATGACGGCGCGGAGAACGTGGTGCACCTGATGCTGGCCAAAATCGAAGGGGCGCCGCCGGGGGCCCGGGGCATTTCCCTGTTTGTGGTCCCCAAAAAACGGCCGGATGCTTCCGGCTATTTGGCGGATAATGACGTCACCGTTACCGCGGTTTATCACAAGCTCGGCTACCGCGGGGCACCCATAACAGAGCTTAGCATGGGCGAAAAAAACGATTGCATCGGCTATCTGGTGGGCGAGCCCCATCAAGGCTTGAAATACATGTTTCAAATGATGAACGAGGCCCGCCTGGGGGTGGGCCTGGGCGCCACGGCCATTGCCTCCGCCGCCTATTACGCGGCCCTGGAATATGCCAAGGCCAGAACCCAAGGCCGTAAAATACACGAGAAGGATCCCAATCTGCCCCAGATTCCCATCATCGAACACGCCGATGTCAAGCGTATGCTCTTGTTTCAGCGGGCCGTAGTGGAAGGTTCGCTGGCCCTGCTGCTGCAATGCTCCCTATATGCCGATCTGGAAAAAATCACCCAGGGTGAAGAAAAGGAACGGAATCATCTGCTGCTGGAACTCCTGACACCGGTGGCCAAAACCTACCCGTCGGAAATGGGTATCCTTTCCGTGAGCGCCGGCCTGCAATGCTTCGGCGGTTATGGATATTGCGATGATTTTCCCCTGGAGCAATACTACCGGGACGCCCGCATCCATCCCATCCATGAGGGCACCACCGCCATCCAGGGCATGGATCTTTTGGGCCGCAAAGTGGTCATGAAGGACGGCCAGGCCTTTTTGCTATTTGCCGGGGAAGTCGACAGGGTCATCCAAGCCGCCCAGGACGAGCCCATGCTGGCCCCCCTTTCGGAAAAACTCCGGGAAGCCATGACCAGACTTCAGAATGTAACCCTGCATCTCGGCCGCAAGGCCCGGACCGAAGGGGTGGAACCTTTCCTGGCCGACGCCGTTTTATACCTGGAACTCTTCGGGATCATCGTTATCGCCTGGCAATGGCTGCTCCAGGCCCAAACTGCCCGCCTGGCCCTTGCAAAAAATTGTTCCCAAGGAGAAATGAATTTTTATCAAGGAAAGCTGTTTGCCTGCCGGTATTTTTTCGGGTATGAATTGCCCAAGACGCTGGGACTGGCGGAACGTTTGACCGCGGCGGACAACCTTACCGTAGAAATGCCGGTGAATTGTTTTGGGGATTAAGGCGGGATGTGGGATGTCGCGTCGGGGTCGGTATCGGTATCGGTATCGGGGTCGAGAAATGAGATGTGGGATGGCACGGCATTTCATTAACCGTTAGCAATTAGCAATTGATTATTAATAATTAAATAAATAACGGTTAATTATTAATGAAAAAACAGCGGATGCGGGATGCGAGGGAAAAAATAATTTTCAGTTCAGATCTCAAATTTCAAATCTCAAATCCTAATATGATAAGACTTTTTCCTGTAAAGGCACTCGGATCATTATAATGAAACTGGAAGACTTTCGCAATCTGGCCGTCATCTCCATGGAAGATATTTGCCGGGAAATTTTCCAGGAAAACCGGCCTTCCATAAAAATCAAAAAAGAGCCGGTGGGAGTAAAAAACCTTTCCACCATTTTTGAGGCCACCCTCAAGCTCAGCAATGAAAAAGGCTTTCAGGCCATGAGCCTGCGGGACCTGTGCCGGGAAACCGGGCTCAGCATGGGCGCCCTGTATTCCTATTTTTCCAGCAAGGAGGAATTGCTCGCCATCATTCAGGATCAGGGCCGGCGGATCACCTATAAGATCATGACCGAGAATATCCAAAAGGAGAGCACCGCCAGCGGCAAACTGGATGCCGCCATCCGCACCCATCTGTATTTGAGCGAGGTATTGCAGGGCTGGTTCTTTTTTTCCTATATGGAGACCCGCTTTTTCCGGAAGGAGGAGCACAAAAAAGCCATTGCCAGCGAACTGTTCACCGAGCAGCTTTTCAGCGACATTCTGGAAGAGGGCATGCGTCAAGGGGTGTTTTCCGTGGAAAACCCGTTGCTGACAGCCGCTGTGATCAAGGCCATGTTGCAGGACTGGTATTTGAAGCGCTGGAAATATTCCCGCCGCGGCATCTCCGTGGAAGCATACGCCGCCTTTGTGCTCGGCTTTGTGGAGAAATTTGTCATGAGTCCCAATTCAGAATCCACCGGCAAGGAGAACAAAAAATGACCCATATCGACCAGTCCGTGGAAATCCGCAAGGGCGAGGAACTGGATCTTGCCAAAGTCGAGACCTTCCTCAAGGATACATTGAAGGATCTGCACGGCGCCATACAGATCCGGCAGTTTCCCAGTGGTTTTTCCAATTTGACCTATTCGGTGCAGGTAGGGGACCGGGAAATGATTTTGCGAAAACCGCCCCATGGTAAAAAGGCCAAAACCGCCCATGATATGTCCCGGGAATACCGTATTTTAAAGGCCCTGAAACCGGTTTTCCCCTATGTACCCGAAGCCCTGGTCTACAGCGAGGATCCCAGCGTGGTGGGCAGCCCTTTCTATGTCATGGAGCGCATCAAGGGCACGATCCTGCGCCGGGAATTGCCCCCAGGCCTCCTTTCCAAACAGGAGACCGGGCGTTTGTGTGAGAATCTCATGGATGTGCTGTGCAAGCTGCATGGTCTGGATCATGTCGCCATCGGCCTGGACGGCTTCGGCAAACCCGAAGGCTATGTGCGCCGCCAGGTGGCAGGCTGGAGCTCACGCTACCGGGATGCCAAAACCCCAGACGCCCCGGATTATGAACAGGTGATGCAATGGCTGCATGACCATATGCCCGCGGACAGCCAAAGGCCGGCCGTGATCCACAACGATTTTAAATTCGACAATGTGGTCTTGAATCCGGAGAATCCCCTGGAAATCATCGGCGTCCTGGACTGGGAAATGGCCACCATCGGCGATCCCCTCATGGATCTGGGCGCCTCCCTGGCCTATTGGGTCAACCGCGACGACCCGGATACCTTGCAGTTGATCCGCATGCTGCCCACCAATGCCGAGGGCATGATGCGCCGGGATGAACTGGTGGCTTTGTATCTTGCCAAAACCGGCCTGAAGCCGGTTTCCTTTGATTTTTATCTGTGTTTCGGTTTTTTCAGACTGGCGGTGATCGCCCAACAGATTTACTACCGTTTTTATCACGGCCAGACCAAGGACAAACGCTTTGCCATGCTGATCGTGGCCGTGCAGGTCCTGGAGCAGGCTGCCAAGGAATTGATTGAACGCTCGGATTTGGGGAAATGAAAGATTCATAAGGAGAATGAAGATGAAACCGGAAGATATTCGCAACATCCTGATGATCGGCGCCGGCAATATGGGCCAGCAGATCGGATTCCTCTGCGCCATGAACGGCTTCAACGTGATCATGTATGATGTGGGCAAGGAAGAACTTAAACGCGCCGAAAACCGCATGACCAAGCTGGCCGCCCAATTCGTGGCCTCGTCCCATCTGACCCGGGAAAAGGCTGATACGGCCCTGCGCCGGATTCAGTATATTCCGGATGCGGCCGAGGCAGCCCATGAAGCCGATCTGGTGAGCGAATCCGTGCCGGAAGATCCGGCCCTGAAAGGGCGCGTGTTCGCCCAGTTCAACAAACTCTGCCCCTATCGCACCGTGTTCACCACCAACACCTCCACCCTGATTCCCTCCATGTTCGCGGAGGCCACCGGCCGGCCGGACCGCTTCGCCGCCTTTCATTTCCACGATGTGCGCGTGACCAACGTGGTGGATATCATGCCCCATCCCGGCACCTCGCCGGAAACCACGGCCTTGATCCAGGGCTTTGCCGAACGTATCGGCCAGATCGCCATTGTCCTGAAAAAGGAAAACTTCGGTTACGTGTTCAACGCCATGCTCATGGATTTGTTCAAGGCGGCCCAGACCCTGGCCGCCAATCAGGTGGCCGCGGTGGAGGATATCGACCGCTCCTGGATGGGCGTCATGCACACCCTTATCGGACCATTCGGCATCATGGACAGTATCGGTCTGGATACGGTCTGGAAGGTCACCGACTATTGGGCCAACCAATTAAAAACCCAACAGGCCCTGACCAATGCGGCTTTTTTGAAACAATACGTGGAACGGGGTGACCTGGGCGTCAAATCCGGCCGGGGTTTCTATACCTATCCCAATCCGGCCTTTGCCAAGGCGGATTTTGTTCAAGGAAAAATCAAATAGAGGAGAGCTACCATGGCTGCACCCATTGTCGCCGTCGTGCGCTATGAAAAACCGTTGGAGTCGGTGCGGAAAGCCGTGGAGCTTTCCCAGGGCCTGGAGCAGCTTCCGCCACGCGCCAAAGTCTTTATCAAGCCCAACATCGTTTTTTGGACCAAGGCCGTGGCCTTTCCCAAATGGGGGGTGATCACCACCAGCCGGGTGGTGGAGGACATGGTGGTGCTGCTCAAGGAGCGCGGCATTGACGACATCACCATCGGCGAAGGCATAGTGGTGGCTGATCAACGTGACAAGGAAACCCCGGCCCATGCTTTTGAAACCCTGGGCTACGGGCGCTTGCAGCAGCGTTACGGCGTTAAAGCCATCAATATTTTTGATCGGCCCTTTGAAAAGGTCGACCTGGGGGATGATATGGCCCTCAGTTTCAACACGGACATTCTGCACAGCGATTTCATCATTGATCTGCCGGTAATGAAATCCCATAACCAGACCGTGGTGAGCCTGGGAATCAAGAATCTCAAAGGCGTCATCGACATCCCTTCGCGCAAGCGCTGCCACAGCGCTGATCCGGCTAAAGACCTGAATGCCTGGGTGGCTCGCCTGGCGGACAAGCTGCCGCCCATTTTCACCCTCATCGACGGCATCTACACCCTGGAACGCGGCCCGGCCTTTGACGGCAAAATGCGCAGGAGCAATCTGTTGGTGGCTTCGGTCGATATCCTGTCGGCGGACATGGTGGGGGCCGTGCTCCTGGGACATGCGCCGGCCACGGTGCCTTACATCGTCAATGCGGCGGCAAGGCGCGGGCGCTCCCTGGATCTCGCGGACATCTGTCTAGTAGGTGAAAAACTGGAAGACGTGGCCTCCCGGCATGAATACGACTTTTTGTACAGCCGCTCCGCCCAAGGCGAGATGCCCCTGCCCATGGCCAAGGAAGGCATCAAGGGCCTGTACTACCGCAAGCATGATCTGTCCATGTGCACGTACTGCTCAGGCCTGAACGGCCTGGTGCTATCGGCCATCCGCTATGCCTGGAAAGGCCGGCCCTGGGACCAGGTGGAGGTTTTAACCGGCAAGATGATGAAACCCGCGCCGGGTATGAAAAAAACCATCCTGCTGGGCAAATGCATGGTCAAGGCCAACAAGGACAGCGCCGACATCCGGGAAGTCATCCCCATCAAGGGCTGTCCGCCCAAACCGGAAGATATCATCAAGGCCTTGCGCAAAGCCGGCATTGAGGCTGATCCGGCCATGTTTGACAACATTGATCAATTGCCGGGTTTTTTCATGGCGCGCTATGCCGGGAATCCGGAATTCGACGAAGCTTTTTTTAGGATTGAAGGGTAAATGAAATGGCTCTAATTACGGTTGATGAAAAAAAATGCAAACGGGACGGCATTTGTGTGGCCGAATGCCCCATCAAAATTTTAAGACAGGCTGAGCCCGGCGCCCTGCCGGAGCCTGTGAACGGCGCCGAGGAACTTTGCATCAATTGCGGTCATTGCGTGGCGGTCTGCCCCCATGGAGCCATGAGCCAGCGCGCCATGAAACCGGAGGACTGCCCGGAAGTCAAAAAGGAATGGCTGCTGGGGCCGGAACAGGTCGAGCATTTTCTGCGCAACCGCAGATCCATCCGGGTGTATAAGGACAAGACCGTGGAGAAAGAGACCTTGGCGAAACTAGTGGATACGGCGACCTACGCCCCTTCCGGCCATAACCGGCAACCGGTGCACTGGCTGGTGATTCAGGATACCAAGGAATTGAAGGGCCTGACCGGTATTGTAGTGGACTGGATGCGGCATATGATAAAAGAGCAACCGGCCCTGGCCGCGCCCATGCATCTCCATATGATCGTGGCCGGCTGGGAAGTGGGCATGGACGTGATCTGTAGGGACGCGCCCCATTTGATTCTGGCCCATGGGAACAAATCCGATCCCACCACACCGGTTTCCTGTACCATCGCCTTGACCTATCTGGAACTGGCGGCCCAACCCTTTGGTCTCGGCGCTTGCTGGGCCGGCTATTTCAATCTAGCCGCAACACTATGGCCGCCCATGCAGCAGGCCCTGGGTCTGCCGCCCAATCACGGCAGTTTCGGCGCCATGCTGGTGGGGTATCCCAAATTCAAATATCACCGCCTGCCGCTTCGAAATCCGGCGCGCATTACCTGGCGCTGAGTAAAATGAGGTTTTGATCATGGTTTCGGCCGAATCGCGGCTGGAAGCCGCTCCCACAACAGGGATGGGCTAATCGATGATCAAGGCTGTAAACTGAAAAGGGAACAAAAACCATGGCAAATAATTTAGCGGTTTTTGCAGGCAAAAAAGCATTGGCTGTTATCCAAGAACGCGGGCTGCAGCCGGAAGATATCAAGGTCATCGCCGGTGCTGCCGGCGGGCCCAAATGGCTGGTGCTGGGCCAGTTGGACCGCCTGTTGTTTTCCTCCTGGCTGAAGGCGCGCATTGAGCCGCTCTTTCTGATGGGCGCCTCCATCGGCGCCTGGCGGTTTGCGGCCCTTTCCCAAAAGGCGCCCATCCAGGCCCTGGATCGCTTTGAGGAAGCCTACATCCACCAGGCTTATAACCGCAGACCCACTCCGGCGGTAGTGAGCCGGGAGAGCGTGCGCATCATGGACCATTATCTGAGCGACCAAGCCATCGAAGATATCCTGAGCCATCCTTTTTTGCGGTTGAACATCATGACCGTGCGCTGCCGCCCCCCCATGGACACGGATAAAAAGACGCCCCTGGCCCTGGGGCTCGGAATGGCGGCCATGGCCAATTCCGTTCATCGCAAACTGCTTGCCCTGTTTTTCGAGCGCTGCCTGTTTTTCCATCCCAAAAGCCGGCCGCCTTTTTTTGCCATGAATCACACCTCGGTGCAGCGGGTGGCCTTAGGCGAAAAGAATCTGCGACCTTCCCTGCTGGCCTCAGGCTCCATTCCCATGGTCATGGAAGGCGTCACCGGAATTCCCGGCGCGCCGGCCGGTATGTACCGGGACGGCGGCATCACCGACTATCATCTGGATATTCCTTTTCTGAACGAGGACGACGGTCTGGTGCTGTTCCCCCACTACATGCCGCGCATCATCCCGGGCTGGTTCGACAAACACATGAAATGGCGCAAACCCACCCCGGCCAACATGAGCAACGTGGTGATGATCTCGCCCACGGAAACCTTCATCCGCAACCTGCCCCTGCACAAAATACCGGACCGCAACGACTTCTGGCTTTTTGAGAAAAAGGACACCGAGCGCATCGCCTACTGGAAAACCGTAGTAAAGGAAAGCAAACGTCTCGCGGATGAATTTGCGGATGCCACCGCCACCGGCCGCATCCGGGAGATGTTACGGCCGTTGCCTTGAAAGACACAGGTGCTGAAATCCACACCTCGTTTTTCGCAACTTAATAAATTCATACTCTTTTCCATGAGCAAAATATCCTATCAGGCCCTTGCTCATTCTTGCCGGATTTGATACGACACCTTCCATTACAATTTCATACAATGGTTTGGGCCGGCTACGAAAACACACTGGCCCTTTCCATTCAATGGGAGAGGATTACAGCAAGATGTCCGGAAAAAATAGGGTAGTTGAAATTTTATTTTATATTGCGCTGATACTTCCGGCTGAATGCTTTGCCGAGGATCTTAAATCTCTTTTGGTCAGCACTGGGCAAGAATATATACCAGTGCAAAAAGGTGATTTGGATCTTGAATACTCAACGGCCTATGCTCAAAACACCCATGACATCTATAGTTATTTTGGTGCCAAATACCGTTTCTTTGATGTGAAAGAACAGGCTTTCCGGAATACCCTTTCCCTATCTTACGGCCTACTTGACCGTTTATCGATAGATGCCGCTTTCCCATATATCCACAAACGGGTCGCGTATAAATCCGAAACCCACACCGCCAAAGAATCAGAGTATGATTTCGGCGATATCTCCGCAGGCATCAAAATCAAATTAGCCACCGACCCGATGATTCATTTGAATTTTCGTTATTTCATACCCAGCGAGTCCAAACCTTATGATAAAGGCACCTGTCTATATCAACAACAAGTTTCAAATTACTTTCTAGGCATGTTAAATTGGTATTACGGTGTTCGGATTCCAGACACAAGCATGTTTTCTCAATATTACAGAATGAACTTAGCCACCAGCAGCGGACATCATGTACTTAATCCCGCTATATCTGTCAGCAAAAAATTCGAAAAAAATATAGCATTCGGAATGGTGTCCTATAAACGCTATCTTGACTCAAAAGAAATCCTCGTTGCGGAAGATCTGTCATCTAATTTAAATTACTATCGATTTATAGGTAGCTCACCTTACTTGGATTCGGGATATGTAGTCGCACGCCATAAGCAAACCATTAAACCAGGTGACGCTCTCTTAGTCCAGCTTGGCTATATTCTTCGGGCATCCCAAAACTATTCATTACACGCAGGATTTGATTACTCTTATTTTTTCAAAACCACTCTTTCCGGTCCCGGTTATGAGTTCAAAGATTGGGATTATTCTGCATTCGGGTGGTTCATCGGCGCCGGGTTCAACTTCATCCCCCAAATACCGATAACCGTTCGAGTAAACGCCGGTACCGCGGATGCTGATCCATTCTTTACAACAACTTTACGATTTACATATATGTGTATTCTCTGACCAATGACCAATGGGGTCAGGCAAATGACCAATGGGGTCAGGCAAATAGCTTACATTATCGACAGGGCAGCAACTTAATTGTGATGGCATGTTGGTTGCCGCAGAGATGACAGAACGACTTTAATAACAGGAATTGAACTAAATGGCAGATAAAAAAGGCCATGCAATTGCAATTTTATTTATAATCGCACTGGTGCCGGCAATTTGCCTTGCCGACAATCTGAAGGATGTCTTGTTGAGTGCCGGTCAGGTATATGTTCCTGAACAAAAGGGAGATCTGGATCTCGAATACTCATTGGGTCATGCTCAAAATACCCATGACGACTATGGTTTTTTCAGTGCCAAATATCGTTTCACGGATGTGAAAGTACAGGATTTTCGGAATACTCTTTCCTTCTCTTACGGCCTTTTCGACCGCTTATCGCTGGATGCCGCTTTCCCGTATGTCCATAAGCGGGTCACGTATAAGTCTGAAACATATATAGCAAAAGAATCGGAATATGATTTCGGCGACATCTCCGCAAATATCAAAATCAAATTAGCCGCAGATCCGCTGATTCATCTGAACATTCGTTATTACATGCCCACCGGTTCTAAACCCTATGACACCGGCCCTTACCTCTATCAACAGAAAGTTTCACCTTACTTGATCAGTTTCATAGATTGGTATAATGGAATTCGGATTTCTGACAAAGCTCTCATTTCTCAATTTTATAAAATGAATTTGGCAACTGGTAACGGCCATCATTTGATCAACCCGGCAGTATCCGTCAGCAAAGAATTTGGAGAAAACATAGCATTCGGAATGGTTGCCTATAAACACTATCTTGACTCAAAAGAAATCCTCGTTGCGGAAGATTTGTCGCTGAACTTAAATTCCTCTCGTTTTACGCGGACCTCCCAGTCTCAATATGCAGTCTTTCAGCATAGGCTGAAAATTCAGCCTGGTGATACTATCTTAGCTCAGATTGGTTACATTCTTTGGGCATCTCAGACCTTTTCTTTCCACGCAGGTTTTGACTATGCTTATTTTTTTAAAACAACTCTTTCCGTTCCGAAATATGAGATCAAAGATTGGGATTATTCCGCATTCGGCTGGTTCGGCGGCGCCGGGCTCCATTTTATTCCGAACCTGCCGGTAGTCATCCGGCTCAGTGCCGGTACCGCAGATGGGGACCCGGTTTTTACAAGTAGTCTGCGGCTGGCCTATCTGTTTAAAATATAGGAGAAAAAACTTCCATCTCCCTAAGCGCCAAGAGCGCCCGTCAAGTATCGTTCCTCGGCAAACCGGATCATATGGTAGATCTGCCGATTGGCCGGCGCCGGAATGCCGTGACGTTCCGCCAGACGTACCACGGCGCCGTTCAGGGCATCGATTTCCGTGGGTTTCTTGGACCGGATATCCTGCAGCATGGAGGCTTCATGGCGGGCGGTCATGGGGATCAATTTTTCATAAAAGTGACGAATATAGGCTTCGGGTTCGGCCCAATAGGTGCCATACCCGGCCCCGGCCATCACCGCAAAGATTTCCCGGATAACGGCGTCCATTATCTGACGGGTGTGAATCGATGTTCCCAAATCCCCATATGGTACCTGAAAAATCGCCCCCAGAGGGTTCAGGGCGCAATTGTAAAGCATCTTGGCCCATAAATCCCGATCAATGTGCCGGGTGGGCTCGCAGGGAATCCCGCCCTTGGTAAGGGCCGCGCACAAGTCCACTACCGGCTCGGTATCCCTAGTGAAAAGACTGCCGATGCGGACCGCATCCGCGTGCACGGTGATCTGCACCATGTTTTTCTCCGGCCGTTGAAACCCGGTGATGATCCGGGCGTTATACAGCCTACTGGATCCGAGTCGGGCGGCGAATTCCTCGGCATTTCCCCAGCCGTTCTGGCAAAGCACCAGCCGGGTCTGGGCAGCCAAAAGCCGGGGATTCTTAGCGAGGATCTCCGCAATGGCTTTGGAATGGTATGATTTGGTACAGATCAGGATAAAATCGTAGACACTGCCCGCTTCCAAAGGGGGAGTTGTCGCCACGCTGAACAGCCGGGAAGGCCATTGGCAATCGCCGAAAATCCCGCAACGGGCCAGACCCTTTTTTATCAAGGCCTCAGCCGTGTCCGGCCTGGCAATAATGGTCACCTTTTCGCCGGCTTGGATCAAGGCGCCGGCAAGGCCCAGCCCCACGGCCCCGCCGCCGTAAACGAGAATATTCATTAGAGGATGATCTCCATGCCTTCCTTGGCCGCCACTATCTCCAAGCGTTCAGAAGCCCATTCCCGGCAATATTTTTCTTCCAGGGCTGAAAGCTCGCTGTCATTGCGCAGGGGATCATGATGAAACAAGATCAGTTTTTTAACTCCCGCTGCCAGGGCGGTTTCAACCGCATCTTCCATGGGGGAATGGCCCCAGCCCTTTTTGGACTGCTCATATTCCTTTCTCGTAAACTGGGCGTCGTGGACCAGCACATCCGCTCCATTGAAAAATTTACTTAATTTGATCCGTTCCTCCTGGGCCGCGGCTGCGCCCCGCTCCACCAGGGCCGGGTCCGGATCATCCAGCTTGGCCATATCCGTAAAAAAATTTCGAAAAGGTTCCGTGTCAAAGGCCGTGCAAAGCACTTTATCCTGATATTCAAAACGATAGCCCAGGCAAAGAAGCGTATGGTTCAAAAATTTGGTGGTTACGGTGATTCCGTCCCCCAGGTCCAGCCTGGATTCCACCAGGTGGTGATAGGTTATCTTGGCGGAAAGTTCACTGTACATCACCGGGAAATACCGGTAACGCAACTGGCCCCCCACAATTTCCTCCAGGGGTTCATCCTCAAAGGTGACCGGTCCATATATATGCAGTTCCGTGCCCGGAATGTAGATCGGACTGAAAAAAGGGAAACCCATGATATGATCCCAGTGGGTATGGGTCAAAAAAATGTCGGCCCGGATGGGGCCGTTTTTTAAATCATTGCGTGTAAGATGATTGCCCAGGGGGCGAATACCTGACCCGGCATCCACAATGATAAGACGTTTTTGTTCCCCGAAGCGCAATTCCAGGCAGGAGGTATTTCCGCCGTAGATGACCGTGTCCGGGCCCGGACAGGCAATAGAGCCTCGCACACCCCAAAATCGAATTCGCATTTGTTTGTCGTTCATGCCAACCCCAAAAATATTTTTGCTTTTTCCAACTCTTGTCTGACTGCGCCGGCCACTTCCTTGAACTCGGCGTGGGGGATGTGCAGGCGCTGCAGGATCTCCGGCGGCATTTTTTCAGCATATTTGTTGCCGGAAAAACCCAGGCCCAATATATTGGCGATATAGTCTGCCAATGCCACTGTCATGACAAGTTCCTCGTGTTCACCCTGATAGTCCGGCAATTCATGATGATGGCGGATCACATCCGTGATTTCCTTACCCAGCCGCCATTTTTCCGCAATCAACGCCCCCATGGCCGCATGGTCGATTCCCACTACTCTTTTTTCAGCCCGATAAAGAGATT
Organism: Desulfosudis oleivorans; assembly: GCA_020723325.1. GTDB lineage: Bacteria > Desulfobacterota > Desulfobacteria > Desulfobacterales > SURF-7 > DYJD01. Next base: position 72,239 of record DYJD01000012.1, read on the forward strand.
CCTGTCTTTTTTCCGCAACCTCCAGGGCCTGGGCATAAATCACCGGCAGGCGGTTGTTCATGGGAATCTTGCCGATATCATGCACCAAACCTGCCACAAAATAGGTTTCATGTAAATTTTGTCGCACCCCTCTTTTTTCCGCCAGCATTTTGGCGGTTACGCCCACACTCAGGGAATGCTGCCAGAAGGCATCCATGTCCAAGGTCTGCTCATTTTCCAGGGTATTGACATTGCTGAGAATGGCCGTGCTCAATACCAGATTTTTGATGGTATTCATCCCCAGCATGATGATGGCATGGGGCAAGGATGTTATTTTTTGTTGAAACCCATAATAAGCCGAATTGATCAGGCTGATGATTTTGCCCATCAAAACCGGATCCATGTTGATGATGCGGGATAGATCCGTGGGCGATGCCTCCGGATTCCGACAAGTGATCATCACCTTGGAGACCGTGGGTGAAAGCGCCGGCATCTTGACAATATAGGCCTGAAGCATGGTGATGCGCTGTTGCAAGGCTGCATTCTGATCTTTCATAAATCAGTGCAATCCCACAATACTGCGGGCAAAGGTCTTGAATATCTCCGGATCGAATTTTCCCGCGCCGACCTCCTCACGAATGGCGGTCAGGGCCTCAATAGGCTTGAGCGGGGTCCGGCCGGGTCGACAACTTGTTTTTTGCTCAAATGCATCGATAATCCCGATCATGGCCGATTGGGGTAGGATTTCATTTCCGAGTTTTCCATCCGGATACCCGGAGCCGTCGCTTCTTTCATGATGTTCAAGGGCTGAAAGGGCGACTCTTAGATCCAATTGGCCGTCCTTTATAATCCGGTATCCATGCTCGGTGTGACGTCTTAAAATCTTGGTCTCCCGCACGGTCAGATCCCGGTCTGCTTTTAAAATCTCATCCGGCACTTTGATTTTGCCCACATCATGCAAGAGCCCCATCAAGCCCAAGAGTTTGATATCTTCCGCTGAAAATTGACTGTATTGGCCAAGGCCCAGACAAAACAGCATGACATTGACACTATGGATGGCGGCGGAATAGTCTTTGGCGGAAACTTCCAGCAAGTTGGCCGCCACCGCGGGGGTTTCCAAGTATTCGGCCACCACGATATCAATGGTCTCCTTGATATTTTGCAATATTTGGGTGCGCGGCTCCGCGAGGCTTAATTCCATGGTCTTCCAGAGAATCTCCTTGGCTGCTGCCGGATTGCTTTTGATTTCTTTGCGCAATTGGGCATTATACTTGCGTTGAAAGGCGGTGACTTCCTTGATCTTGTCCTGCAAGGTGATGTAAAGCTTATCCGGATGGCGTTTCTCCTTGATCCGTACGGCTTCAATGGGCACGCCTTTTTGTTTGTACAGGAAATAGCCTTTCCCGTCGGGCGAACGCATATAAATCGTATAGTTTTTATAATATTTTTCCAGTGAGCGGGTCACTTCTACCATTTCGTCGTCCGACATTCCTGCTCCTGTCAGCGATAGTTTTCCTGCCGAATCATCTTGACCGTCGCTTTGACATCCATGATTTCATCAGGCTTGAGCCTGGTTTTCAATTCCGTGAGGATACGTTCCACCTGTTCAAACCAAAAAAAAGGATCATCCTGTTTCTGCCTGCCCACCATGAGAAGTTCAATCAATTCTCCGGCGGTCATGTCTTTCAACACCCCATCGTAATTTTCCATAAACCCTCTTGGATTGGAGATTTTGGGCTTAATTATATCTAAAATTATACTCTTCTGTCAAACCAGCCCATAATCGACCGCCACCAGGAACAAGCCCTGGGGCGGCGCGGTTAAACCAGCCTGCTGTCTGTCCCGGGAATCCAGGACGGCCTTGAAGTCCGCGGAAGTCATTTTGCCGAGGCCCACTTCAACCAGGCTGCCCACGATATTGCGAACCATATATTTCAAAAAACCGGTGGCCTGGATTTCAAAAATCACGCAATTGTTTTCTTCACGCAAATCCGCCCTAAGGACATTCCGGATGGTGCTGGACCGGGGGCTGCCGCTGCCTTCAAAGGCCTTGAAATCCTGTTCGCCCATGAGGCAGCAGGCCGCCAGCCGCATTTCCGGAAGGTTCAGGGTCTGCCTGATCTGCCAGGCATATTGGCGACCCACTGCCCGGGGCGGATATTGATTCAAAATTTGATAGCGGTAGGTTTTGGATTTGGCGTCGTAGCGGGCGTGAAAGTCCGCTTCCACTATGCAACAGGAATGCACCACAATGTCCTCGGGCAACAAGCGGTTGAGGCCCCGTAACAGGATCTCGGCGGTCAAGGTGGTGGAACAATGAAAATTGGCGACCTGGCCGAGGGCATGTACTCCGGCATCGGTGCGACCGGAACCGATCAGCGCAACCGGCTGACAGGTCATGGTGCGGATCACTTTTTCCATTTCGCCCTGGATGGTGCGCTCATTTTTTTGCCGCTGCCAGCCGTGGTAGGCACCGCCGTCGTACTCGATCACCAGCTTAATATTTTTTTCCATTCCTTATACCTGGTTACAGGCGATCGCAACGCATATTGGCAAGCTCATCTTCGAAAAACTGGTCGAACAAATCCACGCAACTTTCCAATGGATATTCTGCGCCGCAGTCCCTGCAGCGCAATACCACCTTACCTCAGAGCCTTTGCAGGATCAGCCGGGCATCGCAATTCCGGCAGCGTGCTTTGGTGATTTTCAGCATATCTTGGCCTCCTTTCATCTATCCGATTGCAATATACGCGTTCATTTGTTAGTAAGTCCATAAATTTTTTACAATCAACTTAAGATCAATTACAGGAACATGTCTTTATGGAACACCACCTTTGCCCCGGCTTTCGTTTTTCCGGAATTACGGCCGGAATCAAAAAAAACAACACCAAGGATCTCGGCCTGATTTTTTCGGAAACCGTGGCCGACACAGCCGGTGTGTTCACCAAGAATCGCGTGCAGGCTGCTTGCGTGACCCTCAATAAACAAAGACTGACCGCCGGCAAAAGCCGGGCCGTGGTGGTCAACAGCGGCAATGCCAATTGCTGCACCGGCCCGGAAGGCATGCAGGACGCCGTGCGCTCCGCTGAAATCATCGCCGGCCGCCTGAACATACCCGGCGAGCAGATCCTGGTGGCTTCCACCGGCGTCATCGGCCAGCGGCTGCCGGTGTCCAAGATAGAAACAGCAGCGCCTTTGCTGGTGGAAGCCCTTTCAGCCACAGGACTTTACGACTTTTCCCAAGCCATTTTAACCACCGACCTTGCGCCCAAGATCCACTCGCTGCAGGTGGATATGGATGGGGTGCCCGTCACCATAACCGGCGTGGCCAAAGGCTCGGGCATGATCAAGCCGGATATGGCCACCATGCTGTGCTTTATCTGCACGGATGCGGCTGGAGCGCCGGAAGTGTTGCAGCGCCTGCTGGTGAGCGGCGTGGAACGCTCTTTCAACCGCATCACCGTGGACGGGGATACCAGCACCAACGACATGGTTTTGCTCATGGCCGGCGGTCTTTCCGGCGTCCGCTTGCAAGACCAAAGCCAGATCGAGGTTTTCCAGAAAGCCCTGGATGAAGTCCTAACGACCCTCGCTAAAAAAGTGGTCAAGGACGGCGAAGGCGCCACCAAATTGGTGGAAATCGCCGTGACCGGAGCGGAAACCGATCAGGCCGCCCGCATCATCGCCGAAACCGTGGCCCATTCCAATCTGGTCAAAACCGCCTTTTTCGGCGAGGATGCCAACTGGGGCAGGATCATCGCCGCCGTGGGCCGGGCCGGCCTGCCCATCGACCCGGACAAGATCTCCATCTTTTTCGATGAAGTGCGGTTGGTGGAAAAAGGCCGGTGGTGCGGGGCCGCGGCCGAAGCCGCCGCCACCCGGGTCTTGAAAAAACCGGAATTCATGATTCACATCGGCCTTGCCCAGGGCCATGGCCGCGCCTGGATTTGGACCTGTGACTTTTCCATCGACTATGTGAAGATCAATGCCAATTACCGGTCCTGATTCAACCCGGGTCAGGGAAATTCAATGCCATGCCGTCCATGCGCCTCCAAAAATTTCTTTCCCAGGCCGGGGTCTGTTCCCGAAGAAAGGGCGAAACCTATATCCAGGCCGGCCGCATCCGGATCAACGGCCGGCCGGTGACCACCCTGGGCGTGGCCGTGGATCCGGAAAAAGACCGGGTTGAGCTGGACGGCCGTCCGGTACAAATCCGGGAAAAACCGATATATATCGCCCTGCATAAACCCAAAGGCTATGTGACGACTTGCAGTCAAAAGGAAAAAAAAATCGTCTTGGATTTGATTCAACTCCCCCAGCGGATTTACCCCATCGGCCGCCTGGACAAGGACTCCACCGGTTTGCTGTTGCTGACCAACGACGGTGCCTTGCATCAATGTCTTTCCCACCCATCCTTTGATCATGAAAAAGAATATGTTGTCGAGGTCGCCCAGCCCATTCCGGCAGGCGCCTTGCGTAAACTGGCCGAGGGCCTTCCGGTCCTGGGCCGAAAAACACGACCCGCGGATGTTAAACGTCTGGGGCCGCGACGCTTTCGAATCATTTTAAAAGAAGGGCGCAATCGCCAGATCCGCCGCATGGTGGCCAAAATCGGAAATGAGGTGAAGGCCCTGCAGCGGGTGCGGATTGCCGGGATTGCCCTTGGGGATCTGGCAGAAGGCGCCTGGCGCCATTTAACGGAACAAGAGGTGTCGGCGCTCTTGAAATCGGTTGCAAAACCGATTAAGGGGACTGAAGGCTGACGCATGAATATATGATGAATCGAATCAAAAAAAGAGGTCGGGAATGATTACTTTTGCTGCGCTGACAGCCGGCGAAGACCGGATCGCCGTCATCGGTCTCGGTTATGTGGGGCTCCCCTTGGCAGTCCATTTGTCCAGATATTTCCGTGTGGTGGGTTTTGATTTAAAGTCGGATCGCATCGCCGAATTAAAAGCAGGTCATGACCGCACCCTGGAAGTCGACGATACGGAACTGGCCGGCGCCGCTATCCACTATACGGATCAGGAAAAGGATCTGGCCACCTGTCGCTTGATTATCGTGGCCGTCCCCACCCCCATTGATGCCCATCGCATTCCGGATCTCGGGCCGGTCCGCAGTGCCGCAACCATCGTGGGTCGCCAGCTTCAGAAAGGCAGTTGCGTGGTATTTGAATCCACCGTCTACCCCGGTGTCACGGAAGAAGTCTGTGTACCCATACTGGCCGAGATGTCCGGCCTTGAATACGGCAGGGATTTTACCGTGGGTTATTCCCCGGAACGGATCAATCCAGGCGACAAGGTTCATACCCTGGATAAGATCATCAAAATCGTTTCCGGCTCGGATCAAGCCACCACGCGACTTCTGGCCGCGGTCTACGGCCGGATCGTGACCGCCGGAATCCACCAGGCGGCCTCCATTAAAATCGCGGAAGCGGCCAAGGTGATTGAAAACACCCAGCGGGATTTGAACATCGCCCTGATGAATGAACTGGCGCTGATTTTTGATCGCATGGGCATTGACACCATGGATGTGCTCGAAGCCGCCGGCACCAAATGGAATTTCCTACCGTTTCGACCCGGCCTGGTGGGCGGGCATTGCATCGGGGTCGATCCGTATTATTTGACCTTCAAGGCGGAAGCCATCGGCTATCATCCGGAAATCATCCTGGCCGGCCGCAGAATCAACGACAACATGGGCAAATACATTGCCGAGCGGGTCGTGAAAATGCTGATTGCCGAGAAAAAGCAGGTGCATGGTTCCAAGGTGGCCGTTTTAGGCATCACCTTTAAGGAAGATGTGCCGGATCTGCGCAACACCCGGGTCATCGACATCATTAAAGAACTGAAGGAATACGGCATTGAGGTCATTGTGCACGACCCCCTGGCGGATGCGGCCGAGGCCTTGCACTACTACCATGTGGCGCTGACCCCCTTTGATCAAGTGGGTTCGGTGGATGCCGTCATCCTCGCGGTTGCCCACCGCGCTTACCGGGAATTGGGTTTGACACGGATCACGGCCCTTTGCGATCCGGCCCACCCCCCCATCCTGGTGGATGTGAAAAGCCTTTATTCGCCGGGAATGGCCCGGGAAAACGGCGTGGTTTATTGGCGGCTCTAAGGCCGCCGTATATCATTTCTTGATTTTCACCAGATCATTCACACTAAACCCGCCGCCCATCTGGGTGGTGGCCATGGCGCCGTCTTCCCCAAAAAAACCGGTGATCATGACTTCGCCTTTGGTTTTGCCCGGGGCCTTGCCCATGGAGACTCCGGTTTGCGGATTGATTATCTCCTCGCCCAACTCCTGAACCAGGAGAACATTGCCCACTTGCAGGCCGGTTTTTTGCCCGGCATTGATATAGACGATTTTGTCCTTGACCTGGGCGATGCGGCCGTCCCATTCCTTGGCTTCCAACCGCTGCATCATATTCACCATGGCCTTGGTCAGGGCATCCCGCAGGGCCCCGTCCCGCAGGTCCGGATCATAGGTGGATTTTGAGCCCAAACCCAAGGCGCCGCCGGTATCCTTGGCGTAAACGCCCTGACCGGAGTCGGCCATCAGTTGAATGCCGGTGGTGGTATCGACAATGCGATAATCCACCGTGACCCGGGCGATTTGCTTTTTCTTTTTATACACCAGATAGTCCTGGCCCTCTTCAGCCTCGGAATAGGCGCTGATGGCGCCGGTGACAATGGCATTGAGGCCCAAAATCTTGCCCATTTTGGCTGCCGTGGTAGGTTCAATGGCGCCGGTGGTGCCCAAGGACTGCTGTTCGAGAATGGACTTCATATCCTGCTGGGGAATGATGATGAATTTCTCGGTTTTTTGCAGAATGGTGCCCAGAATGTCGGCGGCGGCTTCGCCGATTCCAATGGTTTTGGAAGGGGTTTTATTCAGAAAATTAACCACGCCCACCCGTAGTTTCGGGCCGGTATAGCCCCCCTGGGGTTTGAGTTGCTCGGCGATCCCGGTACGGGAAGAATCATCGCGAACCTCACCGGAGATGGTGGGCGCGCAACCATTCAGGCCCAGTCCCATGATGGCAACAAAAATGAAAACGGCTCCATAGAATTTCCTGTTCATCACCTATCTCCTTATGGTTTGATTCCCGGTCCGGCTGGAAGACTACTGGTTACGTTTTCTATCATTTCATTGGTTTCAAACTCAAGATGGGTGCCGGTGGCTTTTTGGAAGATCTGTTGCCCCACATCCAGGGCGAGATTTTCTTTGGCATTTAGATCCCGGGCCTGGGCATCAACCGTTATCCAGGGAACATCCTTATCCTGTTCATCTATCAGCTCTGCTGCCACGGCAGTGGCTGTACCACCGATATCAGCGGTTTGATTCACGCTTTTGACGCCGATGCCTTTTTCCCAAGCGACCTTGCCATTGCCGGTATTGAGCATTTTAAAAACAGCGCGCACTTTGCGGACATTGTATATTCCGGTGGTGGTCTCGCCAAAATCCATCAATTTCCCCAATACCACACCTTCCACTCCCAAGGCGTCTTTAAACTTCGAGGCTGCCACGGTTTGAAGCTGGCCCCCCAGGGAAACGCCCAGCTTGTCCCTTAATTTAGAATCAACTTCACTTGCCGGCATCACGCTATAATTCCGCGCTTGAAATTCCTGAATCAATTTTTGCCTGACAAATTCCGGCCCTTCCACATCATTGGTGTCGTTCTGTAACGGCAGAATCGCCACCTGCTTGATGGGATTGCTTGGGTTTGCAGGATATTTTTTTGCCGCTTGCGGAAAAATACAACTGCAGATACAAACTGCCAGGAACAACCATGCACACCGAATCATCGAACGTTTCATTCAGCCCCCTTTTATTTCTTTTTTACCGGACGATTGAGTTTAACTTCAATGCTGTTTTGCGAGATATTCAGGATCTGAAAGGTCAAGCCGCCATCCTTATGGCCGGCCAATTGATCGGCGATTTCCTTTGCTGTTGCTGGGGATTCAACATCCAGCACGGCGGTTGCGCCGGCAAAACTCCGCTGATAAATCCCGCCGATCCCCCGGATGCGGTTTTGCAATAAATCTTTGACCAGCTCCAGATCCTGGTAGGCCGTGATATTGGAAAGTCTGACATTCACCAGGCCTTTTCCGCCCACATCCGCCCCCCAGCGGTTCATGATCTGGCGGACCAGATCTTCTGCGGCGGTTGCGGTTGTCTTGCGCAGGGCTTCGGTACCGGCCGTTACTTCATTGGGATGAATGGCGGCGCCATGATCCGAGACGGAAGCGATGACTTGGCCGGTATCGGTATTGACCACCCGCAGGGCAAGATCCGCCTGGGCGGATTTCATGGAGGTTTCCAAAACCGCGCCGCCGAGCTTTGCCAAGGCTTTGCCGTAAATGACGATTTCGGCTTCGTACAATCGGCCGATATCCCGTATGGTATTGTTGGACAGATTATCAATCTGATAGGCGCCGGCGATTTTGACCTGGCCGGTCTTCATGCCGTGATCAACCAGATGAAAACCTTTCTCCGTCAAAAACTTCATCAGGGAATTTTCCGTTATGCCCAAGTCGGCCAGGCCCGCATGAACATCGGTGCCGGCCCCCATGGGGCTCCACCAGGAAGTATAGCGCTCGCTGCCCACATTCTGCTCGGCCACGACGATCATCACCCGCGGCATATTTTTCCGGGCCATCAGCAGCCCCAGGGCCGCCAAGTCGTTTTTCAACCCGGAGGTGGTTACCGAGGCCCGGATGGTGACGTGATACAGGCCTTCTTCGGCTTTCTCATTCAGGACCTGATAATTCTGGACATAACCGTGGGTTCTTGAATAGATGTTGTCGCTCAGAACTTCATAATTGGCCACCATGGTTTCTGAGGAAATGATGGTACCCACAGCCTGTTCCACGGCGTTGCGCAGGGCGTGGTTCATGGCCTGGTCCCGGGCCTTGGGTTTATCGTTGTTGATAATACCGGCCATGCCTTCTGCGGTTACGGTTCCTTCCAAAGATTCAGTTGCGGAAAGACTACCCGCCGCAAGCAACACTATAACGATCAGAAACAGAAGCAGTGGTTTGGGGGCTGGCATCATTAGGTGAATTCCTCTTCTTGGCAATAGATCCGGTTCTATCACTGCTTTTCTACGGTATGAATTGCCCTAGCCGGATGCGGGCCTCATCCCATTGGCCCGTATGGAAGCGGTATTGATCTCAAATTTTTTGATCTTATAATGGATCGCCCTGCGGCTGATCCCGAGCAAATCCGCCGCATTTTTCTGCACTCCGCCGGTTTGTTGCAGGGCGCGGATGATGGCATTACGTTCGCTTTCTTCCAGCGAAAAAGAATCCTTTTGGGGCACGGGCTTGGCCTTGATATCCGGTAGGCCGCTGGAGCGGAGATCCTCGGGCAGCAGCATTCGATTCTTGCAAAGGACGACTCCGGCTTCCAGGGCATTTTTCAATTCGCGGACATTCCCCGGCCAAGGATAGCTGCTCAGCCAGCGGGTGGTCTCCTGGGGAAGTTCCACCATGGACAGATCGTTTTGCCGGCAAAAAGATTCGATAAAATGTTTGGCCAGCAAGGGGATGTCCTCCTTACGGTCTTTCAGGGCCGGAATCTTTATAGTCACCACCCGCAATCTGTAATAAAGATCCTCCCGGAATCTTCCGGCATTGATGTCTTCCAGCAAATCGGCGTTGGTGGCTGCAATTACGCGGCAGTTCACCGGAATCTCACGGGTCTCACCGATACGGCGAATTTTACGGTCCTCCAGGAAACGCAACAACCGAATTTGCATTTCAGGCGAGACATTGCCGATCTCATCCAAGAACAAGGTGCCCTGGTCCGCCTCCTCGATGAGCCCCCTTTTATCCCGAATGGCATGGGTGAAAGCCCCCTTGACATGACCGAAAAGCTCGCTTTCCAGAAGTCCTGTGGGGGTCGAGCCGCAATCCACCACAATGAAGGGTGCGTCCCTGCGGGGACTTTTTTGGTGAATCATGCGGGCCACATGTTCTTTGCCGGAACCGCTTTCGCCCAGTATCAGCACATTCACCGGACTGACCGCCACCTTATCGATGAGTTCGTAGAGCTCCCGCATGACGGAGCTTTTCATGACCCCTCCGGCTTGAACCGGATTCTGTTTGCCTTTATCGGTTTGGCGCGGGGTTGATGCGGGCAAGGCTTTGCGGAGTTTTTTCAGGAGTTCCTGACCGTCAAAAGGCTTGGCGATATAATCCACGGCGCCGGCCTTCATGGCGCTTACAGCATCCGGAATGGAGCCGTAGGCGGTCAGAAAGATCACCGGCAAGGAAGGCTGGAAAGAGCGCACATCATGAAACAGCTCCATTCCGCTCATACCCGGCATTTTCATATCCGAAATCATCAAGTCGATGGGATTGGCGGTTAAAATGTCCATGGCATCCTTGGGCTCGGCGGTCTTGAAAACCGAGAATCCGGCTGATGAAAGCCGTGCCTCCAAGACCTCCAGAACATTCCGGTCGTCATCAACAATTAAAATGGATTGTTTTGTATTCAAATGTGTCACCTTTCCAGGATATTGTCCTAGGGCAAAGCAATATCTTTCTTTTTTTCCTGAATTTTTTGATCGATTGCTTCCAGGCATTCAAGTTGATAGGCAAGATCCCGCAGTTCGGATTTCAGGGATTTGATTTGCGTTTTCAGCCTTTTGATTTCCTTATCCTTCTCTTTGATTGCCTTGGTGTCCGGCGGATTCGACTTGGGCTTTGGTTCAAGCACGATGGGATTTGCTTCCGACTGCTTGACGTTGGCTTTCTGCTCCAGCAAATCCTTTAACAGGCGGGGATCTTCCCCGGTAACTTCATCCTGAACCAGCCCGCTCCATGTATCCCACAAGGTGATGGAGGTTTCCATTTCCGCTTCATCCTCGGCCCGGATCAACTGCACACAAGCCATGCCGTAAAGGGCCATGCGCCTGATCTTATCCTGCCTGGCCAACTGGCTCAGCATGCGATAAATTTCCAGGGCTTTTTCATAATGACCGTTTCGCAGGGCTTTGTTTCCCCTTTGCAGGGTGATCCAATCCGCATTGTAGGAATCCTCGTTTTCGAACGCTCCTTGGGCTCCGGGAAAATGACCGCAACCCGAAAAACCCCACAACACCACAATGACCAGTAGCAAATTTTGCACGCGAATGAAAGACCTGGTTTTATCTTTCAATTTCATTTTCCGAAAGCTTCCCGTCAGCATGGCAACCCTGCACTTCTTCTTGATAATCCCGCCGCTGTTGCGATTCATTTATCGATCGCGCGCTATGGGAAGGGAGAAGGAAAAAGTGCTGCCTTGACCGATTTTACTCTCAACCCAAATGGCACCGCCATGCGTTTCGATAATATGTTTTGATATGTTCAAACCCAAACCGACTCCATCCATGTGGTCTCTGGCGCTTTTGGTCTGGTAGTATTTGTTGAAAATCAGGGATTGTTCTTCATCCGGGATCCCGGGCCCGCTGTCGGAAACCGATATATTCAAATGATTGCGACCTCCTGGGGACACACTCACCCGGATAGCACCACCTTCAGGGGAAAATTTAATCGCATTGTCCAGGAGGTTGAACAACACCCGTTGCAAATGTTCCGGGTCACCCGATATTTTTGCGATTTTCGAGGGAATATGGGCCGCGATCTCGATTTTTCTCGCTTCGGCAACATGCTGTAAATGCCGGATGCATTCGGTGACAAATGCAGCCGTATCCATGGGGCGTTGCCGGATTGTCAGGCTGACGGATTCCAGTCTGGAGACCTGCATAAGGTGATTGAGCAGATTGCATATGCGCCCGATTTCCCCACTGGCGATTTCCAGGAATTTCCGCTGCCGCTCATTGATGGGGCCCATGACTTCTTCTGCGATCATATTTACCGATTCACGGATTGAAGTCAAGGGAGTTCTAATTTCATGGCTTAACATGGAAATAAAATCAGAACGCATGCGTTCCTCTTCTTTCAACTGAACCGCCATTTCATTGAATGCTCCGGCCAGTTCACCGAATTCGTCCCGCGATCGAACGGCAATGGGTTTGCTGAAACGATCCTTTGATATGGAGCGGATGCCTTTTATCAAATCGCGCAAGGGTCGGATCATGGAATAGGATAGAAACAGGATACCGAAGAAACCGACGGCACTTGAAATCCCGAGCCCGATCAGGCCATTGCTGGCGGACAGGCGCCCGCGCCGGTTCAATTCCCGGGTGGACAATTCCACCGTACGTTCGTTGGCGGCTCGCATTTTCTTAATCCACTCCACCCATTCGTTGATCTTGTTTTCCTCAATCCAGGTGGAACCGCTGTCTTGGAGCAAAGAGGTCGGCGCTAAATTTGCCGCAACTGTCTGATAGTCTTGAAACAACGACAACCACTGGGAGGGGTTTGCCGATGAACCGGATTCCATTTCCAAAACTTTCCTGAGATTGTGCTCAAATTCCAAACGGGCGGTGGTAAAAAAGCCGATATAATCATCTTTTCGAAGCAAGTGGAACTTTTTATCGCTTTCCTCCATTAACAGCAGATTTTCGATCATTTTTTTAGATAGGGATGTTATTTCAAAATGCCTATTGACAATATTCTCTGAAATTTGAACAACTTGTTGGATATTTACAAACAAAACCAGGATGGTGCCGTAAAAAATCAGCACAAACAGACTGAACCATATAAGCAATTTTCCGGTGATCCCGACCCTGAAACTCATTACGGTCCCTTATTTGTTCACTGCCACTTATCCGTTTTCATGGAATGAATTGCCGACGTTATGGTAAAGTCAACCTTTACCGCCGGAAAACATGTTCATCTGAATTACTTCATGGTCGGGAAAATGACAACTTAAAAATCAGACCGGTCCCATTAATATTTTAATAGGCCCTAAGGTCAGTGTGCAAAAATCGTAACCGGTAAGTGAAAGAATCGTAACTGCCTTGCCTGAAATACATTTGGAATCGTTGAAACAGCCCAAGAGGGCACTACATGCCTGCCGTGGTACACAATTTGCAGTCATTTGTTAACAGTGTATGAGTCCTTACCGAGCGCTTACCCAACTGCATGGAACGAATGAGCACCTGTCCAATGTTCATCCAAGACCGAAATCGAAATCCAAAAGGGGAGCAAGCCATGACAATCAAACAGAATATTATCCGGCGCACGCAAGTGGAAAGAAGAATTTTTTCATATTCCCATTATATCCCTGAGAGAAGATCCGGTGAAGATCGTCGCGAAAGTCATGCCCTTGGATACCAGGCTGATTATGGGCCGGCAGCTTTTGCTCAACGGATCTCGGAAAAAAATGCCGCCTAAATGATTTATTCGAGTTTTTCCACAACGGAATGAGCTGGTTTTCAATTAACATCATCATGATATCCTTGTAGTTCTTTTCACCTGAGATTAAGCATATGTTGAACAGAATCATCCACTCTAGCAGGACCGGATTATATGCGCTTTTTATCTTCGATTTGTAAATTTGCAATCGTTCTTCAGTTCTTAATTTTTACAATAATTTTAACATGTTCATATGGCATTGCCGCTCAAATAACATTGGCTTGGAATCAGAGTCCGGATCCAAGTGTAAGCGGGTATCGGCTTTTCCAACGCAAAGCAAACCAGAATTATGATTATTCAAATCCGATCTTTACTGGCACCACAACACGATTTCTTGCCGACCTGAATGAAAGCGCAACCTATTATTTTGTTGTCAGGGCTTACAATTATATCGGAATTGAAAGCCTGAATTCCAATGAAGTCAGCTATACGAATATCCTGCCGGTACCAGGCAATACATCCGGTACTGGTTCAGGCACGGCCACGGGCACGCCCGCCGGCACGGCCTCCGGCACTGGTTCAGGCACGGCCACCGGCACGCCCGCCGGCACAGCCTCCGGCACTGGTTCTGGCACGGCCACCGGCACGCCCGCCGGCACAGCCTCCGGCACTGGTTCAGGCACGGCCACCGGCACGCCCGCCGGCACAGCCTCCG
>DYJD01000012.1:86285-203756 GCA_020723325.1 Desulfosudis oleivorans
TTCGGGCACCGCCACCGGCACGCCCGCCGGCACAGCCTCCGGTACTGGTTCGGGCACCGCCACCGGCACGCCCGCCGGCACAGCCTCCGGTACTGGTTCGGGCTCCGCCACCGGCACGCCCGCCGGCACAGCCTCCGGCACTGGTTCTGGCACGGGCAAGCCCTCAGGCACAACCACCGGCACTGCTTCAGGCACGGCCTCCGGCACAAGCCCGAGTACAACCCCAAATCCGACAAATTCTCCTCAGAATACCGATCCACAAGCAAACCAAGATACCGGCTTGATACGTTTCCGGCTGGGATCCAATGCAAAATTGATCAATGCCGATATCGTCGATCCGTCGGAAATTAATATTCCCATAGGATCCACCGTCAGGTTTATACATCAGCTATTTGATCTGACCATTCAGTTGGATGCGCCCGGGCAGACCGCCAATCTGGATATCGACCTGCCCGAAGCCTTACCCCAAGGGCATCAATGGTTGTATTATTCAAATTTTGAAGGCTGGAGCAATATCACCAATACTGTTGCCCTGAATACGGACGCGACCGTTGCCGGTTTGGCACTGGTGGACGGCGGCTTTGGTGATGAAGACGGAACCGCCAACAGCGTCATTTCCGCCACATTTGGACCGGCCCAAACCACATCCCATGAATCCCCGGCTGAGACCACAACCGCACTGAATACCCAACCTGAAAGCGATTCGGGCGGCGGGGGGTGCTTCATTAGCGCCTTTTCCCAATGATAAAGAAGTGTCCTATCATCGGGGTCGGGGTTGCTATCGGTATCGGGGTCGAATTCATATTCTTCCGAATTATTCGGAAAGAAAATACTTTACCGATCTTTCTATTTCGATTGCGATCCCGATACCGACCCCGACCCTGACCCTGAAAAAAACGCATGCGATTTCCCTGCCTGTTTACAATGGTTGACTTTCAAATACATACATAGTATCCCTTCATCGATTTTTCAATTTACCCCTAGCTGTTGAACAATTAATTTTATTGATATTTTATTTATTCAATATCCTTCAGGAGATATGGGATGAATCCGGAAATATTCAGGGAATATGATATCAGGGGCGTGGCCGGCAAAGATTTTACCGAAGAAGATGTCTTGCTCATCGGCAAGGCGGTTGGTGCTTATCTGGCGGAAAGGGGCTGCACGACGCTTTCCGTAGGCAGGGACTGTCGCACGACTTCCGAGGCCTATGCGACAAAAATCATCGCGGGACTGCTTTCCACCGGCTGCAATGTGGTGGATATCGGCGTTTGTCCCACGCCGGTTTTTTATTTTTCCATTCAGCACCTGCCCACCCAGGGCGGAGTCATGATCACGGCCAGTCACAATCCCCCGGAATATAACGGCTTCAAGCTGTGCATAAATCTGGATTCAATCCACGGCCAGGAAATCCAGGCTGTTCGCAAGATCATTGAAACACGTACTTTTCCTAAAGGAAATGGAGCCAAAACCTCGGCGGATATTATTTCGCCTTATCAAAATTTTCTTGTAAGCAACATCAAAATCAGCCGCAAGCTCAAGGTGGGCCTGGATGCGGGCAACGGCACCGGCGGTGTTGTGGCTGCACCGGTCCTGAAAAAACTCGGTTGCGATGTGCATGAGCTTTATTGTGAAATGGACGGAACCTTCCCCAACCATGAGGCTGATCCCACTGTGGTCGCCAATATGAAAGATCTGGTGGAACTGGTAAAGACCCGCAAACTGAATATCGGCATCGGCTATGACGGCGATTCCGATCGCATCGGCGTGGTGGATGAAAGCGGCAATCTAATTTTCGGCGATCAACTCATCATTATTTTTGCCCGGGAGATTCTGAGCCGCAAACCCGGCGCCACCTTCATTTCCGAGGTAAAATGCTCCAAAACCATGTACGATGACATTGAAAAGCACGGCGGTCGGGCCATTATGTGGCGCACAGGGCATTCCCTTATCAAGAAAAAAATGAAGGCGGAAAAAGCCGAGCTGGCCGGTGAGATGAGCGGTCATATGTTCTTTGCCGACCGCTATTTCGGATTTGATGATGCCATTTATGCCTCTTGCCGGCTGCTGGAAATCCTGGCCGATTCCGGCAAGACCATTTCCGAGCTGCTGGCCGATGTGCCCAAAACCGTAACCACCCCGGAAATCCGCGTGGAGTGCCCGGATCACATCAAATTCCAAGTGGTCAAGGAAGTCACCGAGCGCTTCCGCAAGGAGTTCAAAATCATCGACATCGATGGCGTCCGCGTGCTTTTCCCGGACGGCTGGGGGCTGGTGCGCGCCTCCAACACCCAACCGGCACTGGTGCTGCGTTTTGAAGCCATGTCCAAACAACGCCTGGATGAAATTCAAGCCCTGGTGGTGAATACGCTCGAACAGGTGCAGGCAGCGCTTTATAAAGAATAATTTCAGCCGAGAAAAATGGACAGCATGTCGTTCCGGGCATTGGCATGCTGAATGGTCACCCGTGCCAAATCACCCGGCTTCAAATTCGGACTACCTGAAAAAGGGATACGGCATTCGAGCATGTAGTGCGGCAGGATCACCTGGTAGCCATCCCGGCGTTTTTCCAGTATCTGGGCCTCTTCCTTGGCGCCGATCCGACCTTCCAAATGGCGCAGCAGCCAATACCGTTGTCGCTGAAATTGGAGCCGTGATACGATTTGGAGAGGGGTTTCCAGGGCCTGGATAATCTCCTGGATCTCTTCAACCTGATAAGCTGTTTCCAGTCCCAGGACGGCCCGCACCTGGCGCTGGGTGACCAGGTCGGAATATTTCCGGATGGGTGAAGTGGCGGTGACATAGGCATCTAGCCCCAGTCCGGTGTGATGTTCGGGCGTCAAGGACAGGACCAACCGGCTCAAATGTTTTCTTTGCATGCAGTTCTGGAAAAAAGTTCCTTCCGTGTCCCGTAACAAACGGTTCTTGGGCGGCGGCTGGGAGCGGAATATGGCCGGGATCTGCCCCCCATGAATAAATTTGGCCATGAGCCAATTGGCCATTATCATCATTTCCGCCACCAACAGGCGGCCCGGGCTTTCCCTGTCCGTGCTGGTCACATCCACCTTGCCGTTGCTGCCCAACTGAATGCCGATTTCCGGCAAAATAATTTGAATGGCTCCGGCTGCAAGGCGTTTCTGGCGAAAGCCCAGGGCCAGATCGTAAAGGATTCTAATTTTTTCATCGGTCTCCACCGCCTCGTCCACTTGGGCATAGGTCAACTGGCGTTGAACCTTGATCACGCTGGCTGTGATTTCAAAATCCTGCAGGGCGGCAAAACGATCCACCCTGGCCATTACACTGATGGCCGGACGGTATTTGCCGGCCCGGAGACTGCAATGATTTTCAGCCAGGACCGGCGGCAGCATGGGTATGTGCAGATCCGGCATATAGATGGAACTGGCCCGTTCCATGGCGGCCTGATCCAGGGGGTCCCCTTTTTGGATATAATGCGCCACATCCACGATATGAATTCCCAAACGATAGCCGTCGCCTTCCGGCTCGAGACTGAGGGCATCATCAAAATCCAGTGTGGACGGGCCGTCAATGGTCATCACAGACAGGCCGGTCAGATCCCGGCGCCCAGGCTCCCAGGTTGCAGCGCCGTCCGAAGCTTGCACGATTTCCTCGGCCCTGGCCGCAACCTCATGGGAAAAACCGAGGGGAAGGCCGTTGCGCAATAGATCGATATTCTCATCCTTATGCCAGACACCGAGTTTTACCAGCAGCTTGAACAGATTCGGCCCGCCTTCCAAACCGGCCCGGGCCAGCATGGCCCTGGCAAGCTCTAATTCCGGACTGTCTTTTTCAAACAGATAATAGGATTTCATGATTTCGATAAAGACAGCGCTCTCACCCCTGAGTTTCAGCTCCGTGTCGCCGGCCGCCCTTTTCAACCAGTCGCCGCCGGCTTTGATCAGGCGCTCTTTGCGTTCAGCCTCGGCGGCTTCGGCGAGCATCTGCTCCACCTTTTCCCGGCCATACGGCAAAAAGCGGTCATGATCGAACTTGAAATAAGTTCGGTCGTTAAAAAAAGCACGGATCACCGCGGATTGATGTTCAGCGTCGGGCTCACCGGAAAAACAAAAGGAGGTCATGGTATTCAGGTCCACCCATTCTTCTTCCGTATGCAATACTTCCCACAGGCCCTTGATATCGATGCCGGCGGCCAACTGCTTGCGGCGTGCGCCTGCATTCTTCAGGGCCTCCACGAGCTTATCCCTTCCAAGGGAAAGGTTCAAACGGTCTTTACCTTTAAAGGATAAACGCGTTGTCGAAAGGTTGACTTCACGATTGGTTTCATTCAAAACCCGCAAGCGCTGGTTCTTGACTTCCATGACAAGGGCGCAGATTATTTTCTGCTTTTCGATATATTCGACGATTTGTCCGATTTCCATGGCCATGCACCATAACAACCGCACGATTGAAAGTCAACGACGGTTGACCTGCCTTGGTTTTTCCATTATACATGCGATTGCCCTGGCGATCTTAAAATAAAGATCCACCAGGGCAATCGCATTTGTTTTTCGGGGTCGGGGTCGCTATCGGTACCGGGTCGTAAAATACCAATCGAACAAACCAGTCAAGCCGCTTGCTGTCATGAACCGCTTGCTTTATCGGAATTTTAAAAAAGGTAATGGAGGTCCATGAAAAAACACAGCCACGATTTTGTCGAGACCTATGAAGGCATGGCCGCATTCGGTCTGGAACGCAAGACCGACGAAGAGGCGGTTGTTTATTACCTTCAAAAATTTTCCGATGATGCGCTGATCAAGGCCTTGGTGCAGCGGATGACGGATACGGAATTGAATGAGCTCTATCTTTTTATCAACCGCATGTTGAGAAAACATCTTTCCCATGCCGAATATCACACGCTTTTCCTGAAAGACCAAACCCATATTCAGCCTTGATCACTGTTTCGCCCCCCCATTGTGGGAGCGGCTTCCAGCCGCGCTGCTGCCATAACGATGATCAAGGCCCCATACTCACAAAGGATGATTTATGCTCACAGAAAAACAACTTCACCGTTATGCCGATGTGCTCCTGTGGGGCCTCGAAACCGCGCGCAAGGGCGGTTTGAAACCCGATGATCTGGTCCTGGTCCGTTACGATCTGCCGGCGCTGCGCCTGGCTGAGATCCTTCAGGCCAAGCTGTACCAATTGGGCCGGGATGTGGTGCTGCGGGCCACCTTCACCCCGGCTATGGAAAAAAATTTTTATGAACTCACCAATGACCACCAGTTGACCTTTCGAACGCCGGGGGATGATATCTTTTACAAGGCCTTGAACGCCAGTATATTTTTACATGCCCCGACCTCCCTCACCCATCTGCGGGATACCGATCCGCAAAAAATCGGCAAGGCGGCCATTGCGCGAAAATATTTAAAGGAAATTCTTGATCGACGGGACGAAGTCGGGGACTTCAGTTGGACTCTCTGCATATATCCAACGGAAGCCCTGGCGGAACAAGCCGGCCTCAGCCTGAAAGCCTATACTGAACAAGTCAAAGCCGCCTGCTTTCTCGGCAGCAGTGATCCGGTGGCCCAGTGGCGGGATATCCATGCCCGGGCCCAGGCCATCAAAGACCGGCTGAATAGTCTGTCCGTCAAGCATTTCCATGTGGAATCCGCAAATACTGACCTGATCATCACACCAGGCGAAAAACGACGCTGGATCGGCATTTCCGGGCACAATATCCCCAGTTTCGAGCTGTTTCTTTCACCGGATTGGCGGGGCACCCAAGGAATTTATTATGCGGACCAGCCCTCCTTCCGCAACGGGAATTACGTAAAAGGTATCCGGCTGGAATTTCGGAACGGCGCGGCCGTAAAAGCCCAGGCGGAAATCGGTGAAAAATTCCTCCGCCAACAACTTGCCATGGATGCCGGCGCCGATAAACTCGGCGAATTTTCCCTAACGGACAAACGCTTTTCTAAAATTAGCCGTTTCATGGCCAATACCTTATTCGATGAAAATTTCGGCGGCAAATTCGGCAATTGCCATGTTGCCCTGGGTTCCTCCTATTCCGACACCTATGCCGGGGATATCGCCCGTTTGACCAAAGGGCTTAAGAAGAAACTGGGCTTTAATGACTCGGCCCTGCATTGGGATATGGTGAACACCCAGAAAAAACGGGTTTCGGCCCATCTGACCAATGGAAAAAAAATCACGATCTATGAAAATGGGGAGTTTATTTAAGGCACAGAAGCCTTATAAACCACGGCCTTGCCGCTGAGGGTGTATTCCCCGGCCGCGGCCGGGATCAAAACCGATGCCCCTTTTGAAAGCGAGAGCGGAGGACTGGGCGAGCCTTGCCGCAAAGTGGCGGCGCCTTCCACACACAACAGGATTTCCACGCTTTCCCGGTTATCACTTGTATGCGGCGCGCCCTCCTGAACCGTAATGACCGACAAGGAGAATTCGGTGGCAAGGGTGGGATAGCCTTTTTCCGTCCGGCCGCGGGTTTCAGGCGTCAGCACCTCAAGTTTGTGATGAGCGAAATTCAAGGTTTTCAACAGCTCCTGCACATCAATGTATTTCGGCGTCAGGCCGCCCCGCAGGACATTATCGGAATTGGCCATCAGTTCGATGGCAACTCCGTGCAGATACGCGTGCAGCTCACCGGCCGGTAAAAACAGGGCTTGTCCCGGCATGAGACGGATCAGGTTCAGCAGGATGGGGGCGAAAATCCCCATATCGTCCGGATAGCTTTTTTGCAGGGCCGTCAGCCAGCGGAAAACCGGATTGTTATAGGAAAGGGGCCGGGCTTTTTCCACGGCTTGGGCAATTATCGTCCGCCGGTCTGCTGCCGGCATGGTTAACATGGACCCAAAAAAAAGTTTCAGGCCGGTGGAATCCGGACTCTGCTCCAGATCACGGAGCAGCGGGGCCAATCTTTCGGAATTGACCGAGGAGAACAGGGTCAACATTTCCAGGATGGGGCGAAATCCGCACATGGCCCAAAAGGGCGTGAGGGCGCAAATACATTCCGGTTTGTGATGGGGGTCCTTGAAATTGCGCTGGGGCGCATCCAGCGGAATCCCTGCCCGGTTTTCCCTTTCAAAACCCGCCAGGGCCTGGGTCTGATCAGGATGGGCCTGAATGGATAACGGCTGCTCGGCAGCCAAAATCTTGAACAGATACGGCAACTGGTTTGAAAACCGGGCCGCAGTCCGGTGTCCGAGTATGCTTTCAGGATCACGGGCAATCAGGCTGTCCAAGGCCAGCAGACTGCCGTCGTCTTGCTGCACCTGGGAGGGTGCCTTGGGATGGGCTCCCATCCAGAGCTCGGCCTGGGGAGTGGCCGCGGGGGAAGGCCGGCCCAAAAATTCAGCCAGGGCCGTGCGTGATCCCCAGGGATAAGTCTGAATGGGATTTTGCAGCGGCAGAATGCGATAAGTGGCAACCATTTTATTTTTATTTACTTTTTTTAGGCTCTATTGTAAAGGGACTATCATTATTTATTTTTGGGGAGTAAAAACTTTTCTATAATGCCCCCATATCAGAAACAGACTCGCTATTCAATCAACATTATTGCTCAGAAATTATAGCTGACGAAATTATTTACTGAGTTCTTCACCTTTTTCACTGAAAGGGGATTCAATATGAGAAAATATGCAGCTGAATTTTTTGGGACATTTTGGCTGGTTCTGGGAGGCTGCGGCAGCGCCGTGCTCGCAGCGGCATTTCCCAATGTGGGGATCGGTTTGCTTGGGGTCTCCCTGGCTTTCGGCTTGACCGTACTAACCATGGCTTATGCCATCGGTCATATCTCCGGCTGCCATCTGAATCCGGCCGTTTCAGTAGGACTTTGCGCTGGCGGCCGTTTCCCGGCAAATCAGTTGCCCCAGTACATCGTGGCCCAGGTTCTAGGCGCTGTTTTTGCTGGCGCGGTTCTTCTGCTCATCGCCGGCGGCAAGTCCGGCTTTGATGTTGCAGCAGGTTTCGCTTCCAACGGCTATGGTGCCCATTCCCCAGGCGGTTATTCCTTGCTTGCAGCATGTGTTACTGAAATTGTTATGACCATGATGTTTCTATTGGTGATCCTTGGAGCTACTGACAAGCGTGCCCCCCAGGGTCTGGCGCCGATTGCCATAGGCCTTTGTTTGACGTTAATTCATTTGATCAGTATTCCGGTGACCAACACTTCGGTTAATCCCGCCCGCAGCACAGGTGTTGCCGTTTTCGTGGGGGATTGGGCCTTGGCGCAATTGTGGCTGTTCTGGGCAGCGCCAATGCTCGGAGCTGTGATTGGTGCCATGGTTTACCGATTTATCGGTGCCGGGGAAGATTGAAACGCCGAAAAAATTATGATTGCTTTTTCCAAAAAAGGGATTATTTTAGCGATTTAATTGATCTTAGAAAAACAGGGCCGTTTCTTATTTAAAAATTCGCGTCCCTTACACGCTCTAGCCAGTTGAAAATCATAATCCATTAAAATGCCAAGGAGGTCGTTAATGAAAAAATCAAAATTTTATTTATTGGGTGTGGTAATGGGTGCTGCTTTAATCGCCGCCGGATGCGCTACCCAGCGAAAAGGCCCTCTGCCGGATTTTACTCCCCAGGGGATCCCCATGGGCACGGTCCAAAAAAAGGTCGACAATTTCATGGTGATATTGGATTCCTCCTCCTCGCTGGATGAGAATTATCAAAATTCCACGGAGTTCGATTGGGCCAAGGGCATTGTCACCCGCATGAACGCCACCCTGCCCAAGGAAATTGATTTGAAGTGTTCTTTGACGACATACGGTCATGCCACGGACTTGTCCCATAAACCGGTTTTAACCCAATATGATTTCGGCAAATATGACCAAAAGAAATTTCAGGAAGCTGTGGATAAAGTGGCGGCCCCCGGCGGCACCAGCCCCATGAACCTGGCCATTTCCGAACTGAAAGCCGTTGACGGCAAAACCGCCTTGATTGTGGTCAGCGACGGTGATGTGGTCCAGGAGGAAACCCTGGCGGCCCTGAAAAAACTGGCCGACCAATTCGGCGAACGGCTGTGTGTTTACACGGTCCAGGTGGGTGATTCCCCGGCCGGGAAAAAAGTTTTGGAGCAAATGGCCAAGAACGGCAAATGCGGTCAGCTTTTCCAGGCCAAGGATATCGCCTCCGGCGCTGGTATGAACGGCTTTGTAAAAACCGTATTTTTTGAAGAGTTGACGATAAAAGACAGCGACGGCGACGGTGTCACCGACGACAAGGATCAATGTCCGGGAACTCCCAGAGGCGTTAAAGTGGATGCAGTGGGTTGCCCCCTTGACAGCGACGGCGACGGCGTCACCGACGACAAGGATCAATGTCCGGGAACTCCCAGAGGCGTTAAAGTGGATGCAGTGGGTTGCCCCCTTGACAGCGACGGCGACGGCGTCACCGACGATAAGGACAAATGCCCGGGTACTCCCAAAGGCGTAATCGTTGACGCGGATGGCTGCCCCATTGCCAAAATGACCCAAAAGGGTACTTACATTTTCGAAGGCATTCAATTTGATACCGCCAAATGGTCCTTCAAGCCCCAATCTTATGCCGTGATGGATAAAATCGTTAAAACCATGGAAACCCATCCCAACCTGAAGGTGGAAATCCAGGGCCACACGGATAATAAAGGCAGTGCTCCTTACAACCAGGCCCTTTCGGATAAGCGGGCCAAAGCTGTGATGGAGTACATCGTCAGCAAGGGAATCGCCGCGGAGAGACTGACCGCCAAGGGATACGGCCTGAGCATGCCTCTGGAATCCAATGATACGGAAGCCGGGCGGGCCGCCAACCGCAGAGTGGAGTTGAAACCCATCCAGTAGTTCAAGCAAGAGTCATTGTAATAAAAACCGCATTCGGGGGATCGGAAAGGTCCCTCGGATGCGGTTTTTTTTTGCCAAAAGTCCCTCCCTTTACTTCAAACCGGGAATATGCTATCTTTTATTTGCTTCATTCGCCTTTTCAAGAGGGAAAAACCAGCCCCCCCACTTTGCAAAAGGAAAACAAAACCATCCTCCAAATAATCAACCGGCGGATTGTTCCGGGGGGTTCTTCTGTTACGCGATATCCTTTCAATGTTCACTGCGGAGCCCGATATGCACCTGATCCATTGCTTCAGCCCGGCCTTTCGAATCTGCATGACTGCGCTTTTGATCTTATTCTGGCTTCCCGCCCCTTTGCATGCCGGTGAAGGAAAAGGCGCGGCTTTTTATGATTTCGGCGTTTTCGCCTTAGAGGATAATGATTTTGAAGGGGCGGAGCAGCATTTCAAGAAGGCTGTTGCCGCTGATCCGCAAAATCCCTTGTATCAATATTATTTGGGCAAGACCTATTTGAAAACCAAACGCTATGAAGAAGCCAAAAAATTGTTCAACCTAGTCATCCAGCAAAACGGCGACCTGGATGGCTTGAAGTACGATCTGGCCCTCACCCATTTTCACCTGGAGGAATGGCCCCAGGCCACTTTCCTGTTTTCCATCGTGGCCGCGGAAAAGCCTGACAATGTGCTGGCCCTTTATCATCTCGGTCTTTGCAATTTCAAACGCGAGCGCTACAAGAATGCCCTGGAATATTTTCAGCGGGCCGGGGAAAAAAACGCCGGCATCAAGCCCAATTGCGCTTTGTATGCCGGACTCTGTCATTTGAAATCAGGGGAATTACAGCAGGCGGAAAAGGAGTTTGATTTTGCCGCCGGCCATGCCGGCTCAAAAGAATTGGAAGATATGGCCCGGAAGTGGAAAAAAGCGGTTCAGGAGCGGATCAAGGCCGATAAACCCTATCGCCTATATTGCCGCCTCGGCGGCCAGTACGACTCCAACGTTCCCCTGGAACCTGTGGATCAGGATCTGTATTCCAAAGAAGAGGACTGGGCCCTGGCAGGCTTCCTTTCCGGCCGGTATCGTCTTCTTCAAAAGTCAAATATGGATTTCGGACTGGGATACAACCACTATCAGAATTTCTATAAGGACTTTTCCCAATTCAATACCATTGCCAGTACGCCGAATGTTTTTGCTTCCTATAAAATCGCCCCCATGACCTTCTCTTTGAATTATTTGCCGACATATTACTGGATCGATGGGGAGCGGTATTTGCGCCGCCATCAGGTTCGGCCGGAAATCGCCTGGAAGATGTCTCCCCAATTGGACAGTCTGCTGAGCTTCAATTATTATCATAACCGGTATTTGACAAATCCGGGCCGAAGCGGTCATAGCCTGGGAGGTGAGGCGGAAATCCGTTATCGTTTCAGTGCTACCGGCGCCGCAATTTTTTGCGGCCTTTCCTATGAAGACAATTTCGCCGAGCACGGGGATTATGCCTATCGCCAGGCTGGGGCCCGGTTAGGCGGCGGACTGCCCTTGCCCTTTGAGACCGCCCTGAGCGTCACCGGACGAGTCATTTTCAAGCAGTATAAAAACATGGATTCCGTGTACGCTAAAAAAAGAAAAGACGGGAAATATTCCATTGATATAATCCTATCCCGCAATCTGTACAGCGACTGGCTGGCAGCCGAATGCAGCTACACCTATTCCAAGAACAGCGCCAATATCGAAAATTATGAATATCAGTCCAATGTGGCGGCCCTTGCGGCTGTAATCAAATTCTGACCCGAACTCAAACCTTAGGAAACAAGGGTAGGCCTATGAGATTCATCAAGTCCCTCCGCTTTAATGGTCTCCACGTAATACTATTGCTGATTTTTCTTCATACCGGGGTGCTTGCATCCATCCTGCCCCAGAGTTTGTCCAAGGAAGCCGCCTTCAAACCCGGCTATGGCGAAGCCATTGGAACTGTCCTGATGCTGAAAGGGACAGTCTATGTGGTGCACGCCGGTATGGAACCGGCCTATCCCATGCAGGACAAAACGCCGATTTTCAAGGGCGATACGATCTATACCGAGAACCAGGCCATGGTGCGCTTTCAAATGATTGACGGCAGCATCATCGCCCTTGCATCCCAAACCCAACTGACCCTGACCAAAAGCGTCTACAATCCGTCTGAAAAAACCCGCGCCTCTTTCCTGAAAATGGCCCTGGGCCGGGCGCGCTTTTATGTGGTCAAAATGATGCAGTTCAAACAAAATACCTTCAAGGTCAAAACCAACACCTTTGTGGCCGGTGTGCGTGGCTCCGATTTTGTGATCACGGCCGGGGTTGATACCGCTGCGGTGGCGGCCCTGGACAATACGACCCTGGAAGTTCTGAGTCTGGCCGCGCCCGAAGCCGAGCCCGTGTTATTAACGGATTTCCAGCGTACCTTCGTGGACCTGGGCGGACTGCCCAGGCTGCCCGAGGAGATCCCGCGCAATGAAGTCGAATCCCTGAAAGAGGAATTTTCCCTGGAAGGCATCGGGTTTCAGGAAGCACCCGGCGTGCCAGGGGAGCGGGGCGGGGCTGATTCCGGTCCACGGCGGGAAAGTAGCGCCGGCCCGGAATCCTTGGGTGGGGCCGCTGGATCGGAAAACGCTCCCCTGGTTGCAAGACCTGATATTGTGATACCACCTCCGGAAGAAATACCGGTCCCCTTGCAAACCGATCAACTTCCGGTAAATGGAGACCAAGCGCTTTCCGAGACGGAAAAAAGGGAACTGGTGATAAATGTACAGGAAATCCAAAGCGATATCAAAACCATCATAACCGATAAAAAAGAGGATGACACCAGCAGGATTTCCGAACTGCCGCCCATGCCGGGACGGCCGCAATAAAATGAGGGTGACCATGCTTTCAAAAAAGATGCTCGGAAAATGGAGTGCCGCCTTGGTGTTTTTGCTGGCCGCAGCAGGAATTCAAAGCGCCTCGGCTGCTGATTATTATGTGGACATCAAAAGCGGGAACGATGCCGCCGGCGACGGTTCCGTCGCTTCGCCCTGGAAGACCTTCCACTATGCCGTATCCAATCTGGTAGCCACGGATATCCTGCATGTGGCCCCCGGCTATTATAATCTTGCAAACGGCGAAAGCGACGCTGCCCTCAATGCTGCCACTGCCGATATCACCATCCAGGCCGATGAGCCCGGCGCTGTCATCGACGGCGCCGGCGCCGCCAATTGGGTGAATGGATTGAACATCATCGCCGTGACCAATATAAGGATCTCAGGCCTTTTTTTCCATAATTTTGGGAATGCCGGGGTCTATTTTCAAAATTTGCCCGGCACCTGTTATGTGACCGATTGCCGCTTCCAGCAAAACGAGATGGGCATTCAAATCTCAAACGGCGCCCCCGTTATTGAACGCAACCGGTTTTATCTGAATACAATGGGTATATCCGTCATGGGGGTGTCTGGATTTATCGCCGCCTCACCGGAAATCCGCAACAATCTTATCGTGGGCCAGGCCGTCAGCATGTTCGGCATTAAAATCACGGCCGTGACCGTGGATATACTCGCCCCGGCCGCGGCCTCGCCTTTGATTCAGCACAACACCATCGACAGCGGCTCCGAAACCGGCATTTACATCAACAAGGACCCGGACAGCACGGCCATGCCGGATATCCGTTTCAACATCATCACCAATTTCTCCCAATACGGAGTTGAAAATATCAATGGGAGCCCTGCCGCCTTCAACTATAACAACCTCTGGAACAAT
The DNA here is from genome assembly GCA_020723325.1 of Desulfosudis oleivorans. Classification (GTDB taxonomy): domain Bacteria; phylum Desulfobacterota; class Desulfobacteria; order Desulfobacterales; family SURF-7; genus DYJD01. The sequence continues at coordinate 99,842 of DYJD01000012.1, forward strand.
GCCGGCGGCAACTACTGGGGTATTGCCGCCGGCACCGATGATATTTCAGCCGATCCGGATTATATGCTGGACGGGGAGAAATACTATCTTCAATCCACCTCGCCCTGCATCAATTTGATACCCAGCAATGCGGATCCGGTCACGGAAGACCTGCGCCGGCGAGGCCGGCCCCTGGGCTCCCAAAAGGATCTGGGTTGTTTTGAAATCGTCGAGCCCTTCATGGCCCCTGGAACCTATTATGTGGATATTGTCAACGGCAGTGATCAGCTGACCAGCGGCGCCGCTCCGGCCTCCGGTGCCTTCCGCACCCTGCACTATGCCCTGGAACGCATCAATACCGGCAATCCGGGCGGCTATACCCTGAATGTGGCTGCCGGCACTTACAGCGCCGCCAATGGTGAAGACACCAAATGGTTGGAGATAAACAGGAACAACCTTCTCATCCAGGGACCGGCCCCACCCCAAAGCGCCGTGATCGACGGCTTGGGAGGAGTCCGCTGGTCCTGCGGCATGGCCGTCAATGCTGCCAGCGTAACCGTGAGCGGCTTGATTTTTCAGCGCTTCAACCGGGCCGGATTGATCGCTGTCAACAGCAGTCCGCTCATCAGCCGCAATCAATTCATCGGCAACAATACCGGCGTGATCGTGGAAGGGGACAATGCCGATGTATCCCCGAAGATCATCAACAACCTGATCTGGGGCGGTGGTGCCAATGCCATGACCGACGGCATTGTGGTGAATTCTTCCGTCAGCGCCGGTCCCTATATTTATTTCAACACCTTGGCCAATGGATCGGAAAGCGGAATCGTCATCACCGGCACGGGTGGAGCCGCCCCGCCGGCGCCGGAAATCAAATACAACATCATCAGTCATTTCGGAAATTACGGCATCCAAAACATCAACGGCAGTTTTACTCCGAATTACAACAACCTGTATGGCAATGTAACGGCCGCTTACACCGGTGTCAGCGCCGGCGCCAATGATATTTCGGTGCAGCCCTTGTATATCAGCACCAGTGACTTCCATCTGCAAACCACTTCGGCCTGCATCGACACCATCCCCAACGGCACCACTTTCCCCTCTGATCTGATTTCCCAGGTGGGTCAGGATCTGGATGGAACAGTGCGGCCGGTCCCCAGCGGCGGCAGTTACGACATGGGTTGTTATGAAAGCGCCGGCGCCTCCCTCAGCGTCACCGTCACCATCTCGCCGGCGGATGGCGGCGGCATCACGGATGATTTTGGCAGGATCGCCTGCCCCGGAGTTTGCACCGGCAGTTATTCCAATTCGGATATCCTCTCCCTCACGGCAGCCCCTGCCGCCGGATATCGCCTGGATCATTGGGAGGAAGGCGGTCAGACCGTCAGCACCGCCAACCCCATGGTCTTCACCCTTACCACGGATCATGCGGTCACGGCGGTTTTTACCGCAGCCCACACGGCAGGTGATTATTATGTGAACATCGGCACCGGCAGCGACGCCACCGGCGACGGTTCCGCCGCGGCCCCCTGGAAGACCCTCCACCATGCCCTGCCCCAACTGATCGCAACCGACACCTTGCATGTGGCGCCCGGTTACTACAATACCGCCAACGGCGAGGCGGACCAGGCCCTGGAAATCACCGTGGACAACCTCACCATCCAGGGGGATGGCCCCGGGGTGGTCATCGATGGCAGCGGAGCCGCCGATTGGCTGGAGGGGCTGCGTATCAGCGCCCGGCAATCCATTCGCCTCACCGGGTTGGATTTTATTCATTTCAGCACTGCTGCCGTGGTTTTTCAGGACTTGACCGGGAAATGCCTGATCACCGACTGCAATCTGAGCGGCAATGCCATCGGGGTCCAGGCCGGGAACGCGGACCCATCCATTACGAGCAACACGTTTTTCAACAACACCTACGGCATTTTTGTCCAGGCCGATTCCGGGACCGCCGGCAAACCGTTTGCACCGGAAATCTGGAACAACCTGATCTACGGCCAGGGCGGCATGCAATACGGCATCAAAGTCGAAACCTTTTCCACCAACGCGAGCCTGGCTCCTTCCATCTATCACAATACCATCGACACTGGATCCGAAACCGGCATTTATCTGTATGCCGAAGCCGGCGTCGTGGCGCCCGACATCCGCTTCAACATCATTACCAATTTTTCCCAGTACGGCATTTCCAACACCAATGGGACACCGACCGCCCTGGATTACAATGATATTTGGAACAGCGGCGTGGAAAATTATCTCAACGTCAGCCCCGGCAGCAACGATATTTCAGTCAATCCCTTGTTTCGCACGGATGCGCAGCGCTACTATCTTCAATCCGGCTCACCCTGTATTAACCGGATTCCGGCCGATAGTCACCCCGTAACCGTGGATCGGAACGGAACTTCCCGGCCCCAGGGGGCCCTGATAGACATGGGCTGTTTTGAAGCTGCCGCCGCCGCCGTCGGCCCCGGAGCATATTATGTGGATGCGGTTAACGGCAGCGATCAGAATACCAGCGGCACCTCACCCGGCGCCGGGGCTTTCCGCAGCCTGCATTATGCCTTGAACCTTATCAATTCCGGTGACCCGGGCGAATACTCCCTGTATGTGGCACCGGGCACCTATAGCGTCGCCAACGGTGAAAACGACGACCTGCTGGAAGTGAACCAAAACAACCTCACCATCAAGGCATATCCAGAACCCTTCAGCGCCGTCATCGAGGGCCAAGGCGGCACCCGTTGGACCAGCGGCATGATCATCAATGCCCAAAACGTCACAATATCCGGTTTCCTTTTCCGCCATTTCAGCCAAAGCGGGCTTGGGGTCAAGGACGCCGGTCCCCTTGTTTTTCAAAACCGGTTCATTGACAACAATTTCGGCATGGTTGTCCACGGCGACAGATCCCTGGCCGCGCCTTCAATTTTCAACAATCTTTTCCAGGGTGAAACCGCAGGTGGAATGAAAAGCGCCATCATGCTGTATGCTGTGGGCACAGGCACAAACGAGGCCCTGATCTATTTCAACACCATGGACAGCGGCACGGATAACGGTGTGGTCATTGAAAACAACGGCACTGCCGCTGCCCCGGAGATCAAATACAACATCATCACCGCCTTCGGCCAATACGGGCTCTTCAACAACGGCGGCAGCCCCCTCCTGGACTACAATGATGTGTATGGGAACCTGGCGGCTGATTATAGCGGCTTGAATCCCGGCCCCAACGACCTGTCGGTTTCGCCCCTGTACCAGGACGCGCTCGACCGGCACTTGCAAAGCACTTCAGCCTGCATCGACACCATTCCCAACAACATGGCCTTGCCCGCGCATTTGAGCACCTATCTTTCCCAGGACCTGGACGGCAATCCGCGACCCGCCCCCCTGGGAGGTGATTATGACATGGGCTGTTATGAACAGTCCTCGGCCGCAAGCGTGACGTTGACCATTGCCGTTTGGCCGGATGGAGCCGGTAGTGTTACTGACGACAAATCCCAGATCAACTGCCCTGGTGATTGCGACGGTAGTTATGCCGCTGCTGAATCCATTACCCTTCAGGCCACACCCAACAGCGGCTACCTCTTCGACCATTGGGAAGAAAACACCAACATTCATACCACCAACCCGATGACCTTTATAATAACTGCCACTCAGACTGGCAAAGCCGTTTTCAAACTGGAGGAAGGCGCCAATCAACCACCCAATGCACCGACGGCGGCCAACCCCTTGAACGGCGCCCATTTCGCAGCGAACACCAGCTCCGTTACCCTCACAGCCGGCGATTATTCCGACCCGGAAAACGACCCCCATGCGGAGACCTATTGGCTGGTCCGGCGCCAGGACCGCGGGGTTTACAATTGCGAAGACTACGACCCATCCTTCAATGCCGTGGTTGCCGAGGGCCCCGGCCTGACCGCCCACACGATTTCCGGGCTTGAAACCGGCATGCAATATGTTTGGAAGGTCGGCTATAAGGACGCGGGCAGCAATGGGGTTTCCTGGTCCGAAGAGTATGCGTTCACCGTGGGGGATAGTGCTGTGGACAGGGAGGTCATCATTCCTGCCGGTGCGGACCCGCTGAATTACAGAATGGTGTCTTTTCCGGTGTGGCCGGACAATTCCGATTGTCTGGCGGCTTTCCGCAACAGCTTTACAGACGGCCTTTATGACACCCGCTATGTGCGCCTGGGCACCTATGTCCCTGCCTTGGGCAGTTATGCGGAATGCGCCGACAACCTGATCATCCGGCCGGGGCAGGCCTATTGGATTCTGGCCCGGGAAGGCTTGAGTGTGAATTTCAGCGGCATACCCGTGACCCGCAGGCTGGATCTGGAAATGGCCCTGGCCTATGAGCCCGTTTCCCAGGACGGCTGGAACATGGTGGCCTGCCCGAATCTCGCGGTCTATGACTGGGCCGACATCCAGGTGCTGGAAAGCGACGGCCAAGGGGGAATAGTCTACGGCCCGGAAGCCATATCCGCCCTGACTGTGGACAATCCCTATATTGATTTGCGCCTGTGGCGCTGGGAAAACGGGGCCTATGCCGACGACACCACCCGCATGGCCCCCCACACCGGCTATTGGGTAAAAGCCAAAAAGGCCAACCTCATGTTAAAATTCCCCGAGACCGCCCAGCGAGGCCTGCTGAGCGGTTTGGCTGTTTCCGCCCCCATGGCTGACAGCAAAAAACAGGCCGCTGCAAAGACCGAAGAGGAGGATAAAGAAGACTCCCCGCCGCCGCCCATGGGCGTAAGCGTCAAAGTTAAAAGCAACGGTTTGTCGGCCAAAGGAGGTTGTTTTATTGAAGTAATGACCCCAACCGGTTCAACGGGTGACATGAATCTTGTTTATTGAAAAAAGTCTTTTTCTCGTTCCAACCATATCGCGGCTGGAAGCCGCTCCCACAGGGCACAGGGGGGCAGGCTGAAAATTGGATCACGGATCTAAAACATAAGGAGAGAAAAATGAAAGTTGTTGCCTTTAACGGCAGTCCCCGCAAGGACGGGAACACGGCCACTCTTATTTATCGGGTGTTGGAAGAGCTGGAAACCAATGGGATTGAAACCGAATTTTTCCAACTGGGCGGCAAGGAAATCCGCGGATGTATGGCCTGCTTCAAATGCATGCAAAACCGGGATCAACGCTGCGCCAACAGCAAGGATATTTTGAATGAATGCATCGAAAAAATGGTCACGGCCCAGGGCATCATCTTGGGCTCACCCACTTATTTTTCCAATGTCAGCACGGAAATCAAAGCCTTGATAGACCGCGCCGGACTGGTGGCCATTGCCAACGACTATCTGCTGAAACGCAAAGTCGGCGCCGCGGTTGTGGCGGTGAGAAGGGCCGGCGCCACCGATGTTTTTGACGCCATCAATAAATTGTTCTTCATCAACCAAATGATTGTCCCAGGCTCGGTGTACTGGAACCTGGGGATGGGTTTGGAAAAGGGCGAAGTCAAGGCCGATGAGGAAGGCATGCATACCATGAAAGTGTTGGGCGAAAATATGGCCTGGCTGTTGAAGAAAATCAAGGCTTAACTCCAAATAACTCATGGCAATCGCATTTGCTTTTCGGGGTCGGGGTCGCTATCGGTATCGGGGTCGAAATGGAAATCGATTAAACAAGTCAAAGCTCTTTCTATCATGAACCGCTTGCTTTATTAGCGTATTGAATAAGGGAATTGATTTCGATACCGATTCCGACCCCGATACCGACCCCGAAAAAAACACCTGTACCCCCCAAAAACTATACAGGAGCCAGGAATCAGAAAGGAGCCCCCCAATGCCCCAGCCCATAAAATGCGTCAAATGTTCCCGGCCCTACAACCCCACTTTTGCAGCCTGCCCTTTTTGTAAAAATCCCACTGTGCCGGTGGGCTCTCCCACCGCCGGCATGAAGATCGACTATGTGGCTTATGCGGAAAGGTTCGCCCAGGATAAAATATATTTGGATGTGGATTTTTCCCTGGCCACCATCACCACCCTGGATGTTTTCATTGACGACTCCTGGGGAACGGCCGGCGAAGCGCCGGAAGCTGAGACCTGGAAACCCAAGGAGGGCAAGTGGGCGGTGATTTTAAATGTCGGTTCCTATTTTGGTGAAGTCCTGCGGCGCATCTGGGGCGGCCAATGGATCGAAGATCCGGACCACGGTTGTGATCCGCTTTGGACCATGGTGAAACTGCCACCCGGGATCACGGTCTTTCCCATTGCCAAAGTCTATAAGCGTTTCAAAAACGGCCGGGAGGATGCCCTCGAACCTTTGCTTCAGACCCTGTTGCCGCGCCTGGCAGTCAAGCCCCAGAATCCGGAATCCTGGCTGCGCCAGATCGCCTTTTTCGAGAAGGTCAAGCGCTTTGACCTGGCCCTGATTTTTTATGAGCGCCTGCTGCGCCTGCCCATACCGCTTTCTCACAAGCAGCAGTTGGAGGCGCGCATGAACCAGGCCCGCAACCAGGTGCAGCACGAGGCCACCCTGGATTTCGTGAAGGGCGAGGAGGAAATCGTTTCCGTGCTGGAGCTGGCCGGCGTCAAACCCGACCACAGCCCGGCCAGTCTGGCCGGTATCGACACCTGGCTGTATCACTACTGGGGGTCGGAACCCAAGCAAAAGGAAGAGGTGGAGTCCTACGAAAAAGACGAATGGCGCCTGGGATGCTACCTGGGGGAGGTCTTTCGGCGCCTGGGCGGGGACTGGCGGATGGATACGGCTTTCCCTGCAGCCAGTCACATCATCTGGCCTTCCGGTTTCCAGACCTGCCCGTTTACCTATTTTTCCAAGCGCCTGGAGCGCGGCGCCGACTATCCGGTTTACGCCCAGTTCGAATTCTGCCGCAAACTGCTCATCGAGCGCAAGGATATACCGGCGGTTGGGGATGAGTCGGAAGCCTGGCTGGACCAGGCCGAATATCAGGCTGATTCTTTTACCGGCAACCGCCATGTGGGCCTGCAAATGGCTCTCAAAGCCTTGCAATACAATCCGGACTCCCTGCGCGGGCATCTGCTGGCCTGCAAGTGGACTTTGGCCATCGGTAAAGAACCGGCCAAAGCCATGGAGCATTTGCAAAGGGCCGCGGATCTGGGCGCAGAGGATGTGGAAATCCGGCGCTGGAGGATGCGGATTTTTGAAAGCCAAGGGGAGCATGCGGCCCAAGTTGAAGCAGCCCGAAAGGTGCAGACCCTTGTGCCGGAAGATAAGGAAAGTCGGATCAGCGAGGCCATGGGGCTGTATGCCCTGAAACGTTACGCGGAAGCGTTGGCGGTATTGGAGCAGGCTTTATGTCCGGAAGCGGAGCCGGTGGAATATCGCGCCTGGCTGCGCCTGGGGGACTGCCAGTACCAGCTCGGCCGCAAAGACGATGCCCTGGAAAGCTGGCGTAAGGCCCAGGATTGGAGCTTGTTTGGAATGGAGGCCTCCTGGAAACTGGGCCAGGCCCTTGAAAAGCGGCAACAGTGGCAGGAATGTCTGACGGCTTATCGCCGGGTGCTCGATAATTCCCTCACCCCGGCCGGCATTCGTCAAAAAGCCTTGGAGCGTCAAGCGGCGGTTGAAAACCATCCCGGCTATCTGGAGGCCGAGGCCGGACGTCTGGCCGGAGCCGGTAAGACCCAGGAGGCTGTGGACATCTACCGCCGCTTAACGGCCATGAATCCCCAACATGCCGATGCCTGGCGGGAGCAAGGAGTGGGTTTAGCGCTCCTTGGCCGTATGGAAGAGGCCCTTACGGTCTTTGATCAAGCCATGGCCGCTGATCCCAAAGATCCCAAAGTGTATGATCACAAGGCCGTGACCCTGGGGCGCATGGGGCGTTTTGATGCCGGCCTGGCCCTGTTGGAGCAGGGCTTGGAGCAGATGCCCGCGGCAGCTTCCCTCTGGACCCGGCGTTCCTTTTTCCTGGGAAAGCTGGAACGCTGGCCCGAGGCCCTGGCTTCGGCTGAAAAAGCCCTTGCCATTGACGCCACGGCCTATCAGCCCCTCTTATTCAAAGCCGAAGCTCAACGTCGGCTTCAACAGCCGGATGCGGCCATTGCTTCTTTGCAACAATGCCTGACCCTGGTTCCCCCGGAAAAACAACAGGCCATTCAAAATGTTCATCAAATGATCTGGAACCTGGAACATCCAGATCAACCACTGGAGCCCCAGAAGGCCGCCATGTTGCAGGATCAGGCCATGGCCCTGTTCCAGGCCGGGCAGCCTGATCAGGGGCTGGCGACTTTCCAGGCCGCCCTTGCCGCCGACTCCACTAGTTTTGAAATTTGGAACAACTACGGGTCGGTTTTGATGTCCCTTGGCCGGGCCCAGGAAGCCCTGAACGGCTTTGAACGCGCCCTTGCGCTTTACCCCACCATGGATGTCTTTCAGCACAACAAGGCCCTGGCCCTTGAAAGGCTGGGCCGCACGGACGAGGCCGCCGCGGTTTATGACCGAATCATAGAACGCTTTCCCACGGATGAATCCACCCTGCAAAAACGCACCACCTTTCTGCGGCGCATGGAGCGGCTGGACCAGGCCTTGGCCTCGGCCGGGCAATGGATCACGGCCGCTCCCAGGAATGTACACGCCCTGCGCATCCGGGCCGAAATCCTGGCCAAACTCAAACGTTTTGATGAGTCCCTGACTGATTACGACCGCGCCATTGCCTTGTCGCCCAATGACCGTAAAATCTGGCTGGAGAAATCCGTGGCCCTGGCAGATGCCGGAAAAACAGATGAGTCCTTTGAGCTTATATCCAAGGCGTTTGAGGACAAAGCCTTTGCCGATGAGTATCATCGTCAGGGACTTGATTTGCTGGGCGCAATGTTGGAGCCGCCGGGTTCCCGCTGTTAGAATTTCACCTCTTCGAATTCCAGGTTTACGGCCTCGGCCACTTCCTTGCGGGTGAGTTTGCCCTTGTAAAGGTTTAATCCTTTGGCCAAGGCCGGATCATCATGCAAGGCTTTTTTCACTCCCTTGTTGGCCAGGGCCAGAACATAGGGCAAGGTGGCATTGGTCAAGGCATAGGTGGAGGTGCGCGGCACCTGGCCGGGCATGTTGGTCACGCAGTAATGCACGATGCCGTCCACGATGTAGGTCGGGTCGTCATGGGTGGTGGGCCGGCTGGTTTCGGCGCAGCCGCCCTGATCAATAGCCACATCCACCAGGGCCGAACCCGGTTCCATTTGCTGCAAGTAGGAACGTTTGATCAGTTTAGGGGCCCGGGCCCCGGGAATCAGCACGGTCCCGATCACAAGATCCGCCTGGGTGACACTCGCCTCGATATTGGTGGGATTGGACATGAGGGTGATCACATGGGAATGGAACAAGTGGTCCAATTGGCGCAAGCGATTCAAATTGATATCCAGAATGGTCACATAGGCGCCCATGCCCATGGCCAGTTGGGCCGCATTGACCCCGGCGATGCCGCCGCCCAGAATGGTCACCTTGGCCGGAGCCACGCCGGGCACGCCGGACATCAACAAGCCTTTGCCGCCGTTGCGGGTTTCCAGGCAATTACAGCCCACCTGGACCGCCAGCCGGCCGGCCACTTCGCTCATGGGCGTCAACAGGGGCAAACTGCAGTCATTGAGCTGGATGGTCTCATAAGCAATGCCGATGATCTTGCGCTCCAACAATTTTCGGGTCAAGATTTCGTCCGCCGCCAGGTGCAGATAGGTGAACAGGATCTGGCCGGGCTGCATGCGCTCGAATTCCGGATCAATGGGTTCCTTGACTTTGACGATCATGTCGGCTTCACCCCAGATTTCAGCCGGGGTGGCCAATATCTGTGCGCCCATGCGGGCATAGTCCTCATCCGTGATGCCGGAGCCGATTCCGGCGTTTTTCTCCACAAAGACTTCATGGCCTTTTTCCACCAGGGCGAATACCCCGGCCGGGGTCAGGGCCACCCGTCTTTCCCGGATTTTGATTTCATTGGGTACTCCGATTTTCATGGGACTTCCTCCTTATTTTTGGAAAATGACTAGCGCGGCGCAAGCCCGCCCCGGATAAAGCGCATCATGCCTTGGATGATGCGTTCATCGTTTTCAAGGGCGTCTTCGCCGGCAAAGATTTTCATGCGTTCCCTGAAATACTCTGTGGTATAGGAATATTGCAACATCATGATGAGGTTGTCCAGGCAAAAGGCCGTCACCGATGCATCGATGCCCTCGTCCACCACGCCGTTCTGTTTGGACAGGGTCAGCAGGGACTGATAAAAATGGGCCGAGATGGTCTCCATCTTGCGGGAAAGCATCACCGACAGATGGGAAAGCCCTTCGGAAGCAATATCCACATAAATCTGGTTTAATTCCGGATAGGCCCGGGAATAATGCTGGGCGGCCCGCAACAACCGCTCGATTTTATCATAAATATCCCCGGCTTTTAAATCCACTTCCGCCAGGACCCCGGCCAGGACCTGATAGCCGTAATCCATAATGGTCAGGAAAAGGTCTTCCTTGGAAACAAAATACTTGTACATGGAACCGATGCTGATGCCGGCTTTGCGGGCAATGACATTGATATTGGCGGCCCGAAAGCCGTTGGCGGCAAATTCGGAAGCGGCGGCCTTAAGGATTTTCTCCCGTTTTTTTTCATCTATTTTTTCAAATGTTTCCGTATAATGCTTCTTTACCGTATAACCGTTGTCCTGAAATTCTTTTTTGGGATAATTCATATTTCATTCCTTGGATCAAATAAAAGTCTGTATCTTTTTCCTTGACTTTTTCATGCCTTCATATGCTATAAGTGAGCAAGCACTCACTCACATGCTCACTATACTCTGAGCAACAGCACTTTGCAAGGGGGCATTTTCATTATGACGGCTGAATTAATCAAATCCAATTTAAATTTATATGCAGTCCTGCAAAACCTGGAAGACCTGACGGCCTGGGACCCGGAAATGAAGGCCTTCACCGCAAACTGGAACATCTCCATCCAGTTCAGTGTGCTGAAAGGCCCCCAAGCCTATATCTTGTTCCAGGGCGGTACCTGCAAGGTGGGAAAAGGGGCCTTGCCTGATCCGGTGGTAAAACTTTTTTTCCTATCCCCGGCCCATTTGAACCGCATGATGGACGGCAAGGGCAATCCCATTCCCCTCAAAGGGTTCACCAAACTGCCTTTTCTGGCCAAGGATTTCGCCCGGCTTACGTCCCGGCTGGAGTATTTTCTGAAGCCCAAGGACGAATTGCTGGCCAAGGCCGACTACCTGGCCATGAACACCCGCCTGACCATGAACACCGCCGCCTTTGCCGTGGCCGAGCTGGGTTTGCTGGACCCCCTTGCCAAGCTGGCGGCGGCCCATATCCGCAACGGCGCGGTGCTCATGAAAATCCTGCCGGACGGCCCGGCGGTGCACATTATTTTCAACAACGGCCGCATCCAGCCCGGACGGGGTGAAATCGACAAACCCATGGCCTGCATGTTCATGCAGGATCTGCAAGTGGCCAATGCCTTTTTGAACGGCAAGCTGGATGCCTTTAGCGCCATTGCCTCAGGCCAGGTCATGATCAAGGGCCAGACCCCCATGCTGGACTCCATGAGTCTGATTTTAGACCGGATACCCCATTATTTGTCATAAAGAGGATGATATCTTATGCAAACCTATCAGTATCCCAAATCCCAAGCCTTGTTCCAACGCGCCGTCCAGGTGATTCCCTGCGGCATTTACGGTCATTTCAGCCCGGCGCCGCTGATTCCGGCCACGGACTATCCTTTTTATACGGAAAAAGCCAAGGGCGCCCGTTTCTGGGATGTGGACGGCAACGAATTCGTGGATTATATGTGCGCTTACGGCCCCATGGTGCTGGGCTATAACCACCCCCAGGTGGATGCCGCCGCCGCGGCCCAGGTGGCAGCCGGCAATTGTTTCACCGGCGCCTCGCCCCTTATGGTGGAATTGGCCGAATGCCTGGTGGACATGATCAGCGGCATGGATTGGGCTTTTTTTGCCAAGAACGGCGGGGATGTGACCAATTATGCCGTCATGGCGGCCCGGGACGCCACCTGCCGCAAGAAAATCGTCATGATCAAGGGCGGCTATCACGGCGTGGCCCCCTGGATGCAGGCCCCCGGCCACCATGGCCTGCTGGACGACGATTGGCGCAACATCATCCGCATCGACTGGAACGATGCCGCCGCCTTTGAACGGGTCATTCAGGAGCATCCCAAGGACATCGCCGCCTTCATCGCCACGCCCTACCATGTTCCGGCCTTTAGCGACAGTGTCATGCCGGCCGAGGGGTATTGGAAAAAAATCGAAACCCTGTGCCGTGAGAACGGCATCATCCTCATCAGCGACGATATCCGCCACGGGTTTCGGCTGGACCTCAAAGGTTCCCACCATCATTTCGGCTTTCAACCGGATCTGGTCTGTTTCTGCAAGGCCATTGCCAACGGTTATCCCATTTCGGCCCTGATGGGCACCGCTGCCATGAAACCTATGGTGTCCCGGATTTTTTATACCGGCAGCTACTGGTTCCAGTCCCAGCCCATGGCCGCGGCCCTCACCACCTTGCAAGAACTGAAGGCCGTGGACGGACCGGAAAAAATGCGGGTCATCGGCGAGAAACTCGGCAACGGGCTAGTGTCGGCCGCGGCCCGCCACGGCTTTGATTTGCGTATCACCGGCGCCCCGGCCATGCCCTATCTGCGCATCACCGATGATGAAAGCCTGATGCTGCACCAGGATTGGTGCGCGGAATGCACCAAGCGCGGGGCCTATTTCACCCCCCACCACAACTGGTTCGTGTCCACGGCCCATACGGACGAGGATATTGAAAAGACCCTGGCCATTGCCGACGAGGCTTTTCAGGTGGTCCGGAAAAAATACAATCGGCTTTAATCAACAGGAGGAACCCATGCCCATCACCGATCAGGAAATCAAAGAACTTTCCGCCGTGGCCCGGCAATTGCGCAAGGACATCATCGACATCACCTACTGGGCCGGCGGCGCCCACATCGGCGGCGCCATGAGCATGGCGGAGATGCTGGTGCTGCTATATTATAAATACCTGAACGTGGACCCCAAAAAACCGGACTGGGAGGAACGCGACCGCATGGTCCTGAGCAAGGGCCACGGCGGCGTGGGCTATGCACCGCTCCTGGCCCGCAAAGGCTATTTTGAATTTGATCAATTAAAGGAATTCAACAAATTCAAATCACCCTTCGGCATGCACCTGGACGGCCTCAAGGTCAAAGGCGTGGATGTGTCCACCGGCTCCCTGGGCCATGGATTGCCCATTGCCGCCGGTCTGGCCCTGGGGGCCAGGCTCCAGAAAAAAAACTGGCGCACCTACTGCATTCTCGGCGACGGGGAATGCAATGAAGGCACCAATTGGGAAGCGGCCATGACCATCAACCATTACAAACTCACCAACCTCCTTACCTTTGTGGACCGTAACAAGCTGATGATCGACGGCACTACCGAGCAGATCATGGGCCTTGAACCCTTTGCCGACAAATGGAAGGCCTTTGGCTTCATCGTTAAGGAAGTGAACGGCCATGATTTCAAGGAACTTTCCGCAGCCATAGACTTCGCCCTGTCCCAGAACAAGGCGCCGGTGGTGATCATCAGCCACACCATCAAGGGCAAAGGCGTGGACTTCATGGAAAACGAAGTAAAATGGCACTACGGCGGCCTGGATACGGACAGCCGCGACAAGGCCAAACAATCCGTAGACCGGATGTATGGTTAAAAATGGACCCCATCCACAATTCCTAATTCCTAATTCGTAATTCATAATTTTTAATAGGGGGGTATATGAGCGAAGGCCTAACCTGGAATGTATATGATGCCAACACCATGACACAGGCGGACATCTACGGCGAAGTCCTCTGCCAACTGGGGGAACGCGACCCCAAGATCGTGGGCTTGTCCGCGGATCTTGCCAAATCCACCAAAATCGGCAAGTTCGCCGACAAATTTCCGGAACGTTTTTTCAATGTGGGCATTGCCGAGCAAAACCTCTTCGGTGTTGCCGCCGGCCTGGCCAAAGCCGGCCTCCTGCCCTTTGTTTCCACCATGGCGGTATTCACCACCCTGCGGGCCGCCGAGCAGGTACGCACGGATATCTGCTACCAGAACCTGTCCGTGAAGATCATCGCCACCCATGCCGGCACCTCCTTTGGCGCGGCCGGCACCACCCACCATTGCACCGAGGACCTGGCCGTCATGCGCGCCCTGGCCAACATGACCGTGATCGCGCCGGCCGACGGCATTGAAACCGCCAACGCCGTCAAGGCCTGCGTCAACTATCCCGGACCGGTGTATATCCGCATCGGCCGCGGCTTTGAACCGCGCTGTTACGAGAACGAAGACTACGGCTTTGAGATCGGCAAGTCCGTGTTGATGCATCCGGGCACGGACATCACCCTGATCTGCTGCGGCGTCACCGTGCTGCAGGCCCTGGAGGCGGCCAAATACCTGAAGCAAAACGACGGCCTGAGCGTGCGCGTGCTCAACATGCACACCATCAAGCCCCTGGACGCGGAGGCCGTACTGGCGGCCGTGCGGGAAACCCGGCGCATCATCACCTTTGAAGACCATAATATCCAGGGCGGTCTGGGCAGTGCCGTGGCCGACGTCATTGCCGCCTCGGGCAAGGGCTGCGCCTTTGAAAAAGTCGGCATTCCGGATTGCTTCTGCATCGTGGGTTATCCCGAGGATCTTTACAGTCACTACCAGTTCGACACCGACGGGATCATCCGCAAGGTCAAGGAAGTCATGGGCAAGGATTTTGAAGAAGACGAAGACTGGGAAGATGAGGTGTGATATGGCGACCCCCACTGAATTGATGAGCGCACGCATCTTTTTGCGGGCCCTGTTTCCGGTGATGAAAGTGGTCCTGGCCGACGACCCCAAGATGAAAAAGAAATTCGCAGGGGTTTCCGGCAATGTGCAGTTCGCTGCCAAGGACAGTGCCGGCGATATCGGCGCCTACCTGAATTTCCAGAACGGCGCCCTGGAAATTGTTCAGGGCTTCTGCCCCAACCCGGACATCACCTTTGCCTTCGGCAGTGTGGCCAAAATGAATGCCATGCTGGCCGGCAAGCCGGTGATCCCGATTATTAAAGGCTTCTGGAAGCTGGGCCTGCTGATCAAGGTGTTCGCCCTGCTCCTGTACCTCAAGGTCCTCATGCCCAATGCCCGTCCCAAGGATCCCTTTAAACAGCGCATGAAGGTCAAGCTGACCGTTTACATGATCACCACGGCCCTAAGCCAGTACAACAAGGGCGGTGATCCGGAAATGGCCAAATGGACCGCCAAACAGCCGGAACGGATTTACCAGATGTCCGTGGACGGCGAACCGGACATCGCCGGCTATGTGCGCGTCAAGGCCGGCAAATCGAAATCCGGCCGGGGTTTTTACGCCCGGCGGCATTCCTTTGTGCACATGCGTTTCAACGGCGTCAGCGGCGCTTTGCCCGTTATTCTCAATGATGTGAATATGGTGGAAGCTATACGCCGGGGCTATTTGTCCGTGGAGGGCTCGCCGGAATACGGCCGGGACATCGGGGATTTCATGATGCGGATTCAGGCTTTGACTACCTGAAATGAGCACAAACCAATGGAAAGTGCATCATCCCACCGGCCGCTTCCGGGTAGTGGTCACCCGTAATTTACCGGGTGAGGGCTGGCTGAGGATCTTGCAACAAGCCGATTGCCGGGTGGAAATCTGTTTGTCCCCGGAAGGCCTATCCAAACAAGAAATCCTGGCGGCCCTGGGAAAAGCTTGTGACGCCGCCATCGGCCAGTTGACCGAGACCTGGGATGCGGATCTGTTTGCGGCCCTGAAAACCGCCGGCGGCCGGGTGTACGGCAACTATGCCGTGGGCTTTAACAATGTGGATCTGGCCGCCGCCACCCGCAACGGCATTGCGGTGGGCAACACCCCCGGGGTCCTCACCGAAGCCACGGCGGAACTGGCCGTGGCCCTTACCTTGGCCGCCGCCAGACGTCTGGGCGAATCCGAACGTTTCCTGCGGTCCGGCAAATTCAGCGGCTGGCAGCCGGATCTGTTTCTGGGCGAATTGTTATGGCGCAAGACCCTGGGAGTTGTCGGCGCCGGCCGGATCGGGTCGACTTACGCCCGCATGCTGGTCCAGGGCCATGAAATGAACCTAATCTACTACAGCCCAAGGTCCAATCCGGAACTGGAGGCGGAAGTGACCGCTTTTGGTGAATACCTGAAAGCAAGGGGCCGGGAGCCGGTGACTTGCCGGCGCGCCGCCCATCTGGATGAATTGTTGCAAACAGCGGACGTTGTCAGCCTGCATACGATCCTGAATGCCGAAACCCGTCACTTGATCAACGCCCGGTGCCTCAGCCTGATGAAACCCGATGCCGTTCTCGTCAACACCAGTCGCGGCCCGGTCATCGACGAAACCGCTCTGGTGGCCCATTGCCGGACCCATCCCAACTTCCGGGTGGGCCTGGATGTGTTTGAAAATGAGCCGGAACTGGCAGCGGGACTGGCCCAGTTGGAAAACGTGGTGCTGGTGCCCCACATCGCCTCGGCCACCCGCTGGACCCGGGAAGGTATGGCCGTGCTGACCGCCTGCAACGTGGCGGCAATTCTGCAAAACCATGGGGTTTGGCCCGAAGCGGATATTCGCCCCTTCCTGTCGGAGAATCCACCCCAGGCTGCGCCCAGCATATTGAATGCAAGGGAACTGAATGTAAAGAAGTGACCTATCATCGGGGAATCATTCTCAAGGCTGAATGCTGATGGTGGGGTACAGCCCTTCCAACGGGCCCAGGGGATACGGCTGAATCGTATTGAACGAAATGCGCTGGTTTCTCTGGGCATGCCCTTTGTTCTCAGCGCCGTTGAAGTAGGCGCCGTTGGCTTTTAAAATATGATGAATCCGGTTCATGAATGCCGACACAAAAGCCGCGCCGCTGCCTTCAAAAATCATGTCACCCTTGAAAAAGCGACCGTTGATCTTATAAAAATCGCTGACAGGCATGCTGTTGGTCGCAAGGTCCTTGCTTGTGGTGATCAGCCCCCAGACAATCTGACCGGGCGGAATGGCAAGGGGTTCGCGAATGTCAATGATGGTGTGGGGCATAACGATACTCTCCTTGCCGATGGTCAAACGGCAATCCGGTCTGCCCCGTAAAAAACTGTTGAAACCCACGAACACGTTGTTGCCCAGGTCCGCTTCGATGATCTTGCCGCCATGGGCGGTGACATTGTTACCTTCCAGTTTGGAATTGATGATGTAGCAATTCTCCTGGGCATTGGCGCCCTTGCCCAGCCATGCGTTTTGCAAAAAAGCACGCTGGGCCACCAGGACGTTTTCACCGATATGGGTATGGGGCTTGACCACGGCATAACGATCCAGGGAGGCGCTGGAGGGCACCGGCAGGGCGGACTCGATGTTGACCACGTCAAAAACCCGCTGAAAGGCGTCCTTGCGATCCTCCACAAAATCCATGAACATCCCCTTGGGAGGTGCGCCAGGGGCGAAATAAATATAATTGTTCAAATGTCTTACCGGAAAACGGTAGAGAAAATTAAAACTGTCCGGGCTGCGCACCCAAATAGTGCCGGGTTCGATGTTGAGGTGGCTGATTTCTCCGGCCTGCACATAGGAATAAGCGCCCACAACACAGTCCCGAATGGTGGTCAAATCCACGGTGGAAAAAGGGCCGAAAAAGCAGCCGTCGGCCGGAGAGCCGTGGATATTGGCATAGTGGCCGGAAATCGTGTCCTTGATGAAAAATTTTTCCAGGGTTTCCGGATCATGGGAATAGCTGTGCACCAGGGTTTTGATCAGATAACTGTCCTCGATGTCGATCACCTCGTCCTGGTTCACGGGAATTTCAAAATTCCTGTAGCGAAAACGGTCACCTTCTTGTTTCAGCTCGTCTCCGCGGATGTCGCTTTTATACAGCAGGGAATTGGTCACCCGGCATTTCCCCAGGAAATAACTGCCGGCCAGGTTGGACTGCCGGAATTGAAAATTCAAGGGATGGTGGGTCGTGATGCCGTAAAAAGCATAGAATTTGACCATCTGACTGAACGGGATCAGGCCGTCCACAAAGGGCCCCACATCGTAACCCAGTTCCCTGAGGTTGATGTTCACCCGCTGAATGATTCTTTCCTGAAGTTTCTCAAGTTCTTTCATCACTGCTCCTTCATATGTATGCCGGACCCCACCGCGCCGGAACGATATTTGAATTGAAAAAATGCAGGCTGTGCTCAACTGCTGAGTTCACTGTCCTTCATCACATGAAAGATTGCCGCAAACACATCCGACAGGCGCAAAATTCCGACGATCTTTCCTTCACGGGTTACCAGCAGGGACAGATGCGTGCCCTGCACCAGTTGATGAACGGCGGTATCCAGGGGCGCGTTTTCTTCCACATACTCCCCTTCCGAAGGGGTCTGCATATAATCCTCCACCTTCATCCGGGCCGCTTTTTTATAGACATCCTCCATGATGCCGGCCTCCAGACGGTAACGTTCCTGCAGATTGTTGACCAATTTCGGGCTGAAGCCGAAACGGCTGATGTCCTCGATCCGGCGGATGGATTCATCCCGGGGCAACAGGGCCCGCAGCACGCCCAATTGGCTCAACTTGCCGATCACCTGCTGGTTGTAATCCAGAATCAGGATGGCGCGATGGTGGTAGAGATTATGCTCCACGTCGAATTCCTCCTGGGCTTTTTCAAGGGCCGTAACCGCCTCAAAAAGGGTTGCCCCCTTGGGAACGGTTGCATATTCTGAAACAGGCACCATCAAATCTTTTACCAAAAAATTCTTCACGATCAAACTCCGGTATGGGTTTGCGGTTAATGCCTTTGGCGGCCTTGCTTATCATCTAAATTTCGACCGGAATATCCATGGGTTCTGTCCGGGGTTATGTAGCATGGGCCGGGATTGCATTTCAAGGCCCGGTTTCAGCTTGCATTCAAAACGGTTTTCTTTTAAATAGCAAGACTATGGGATATGTATTTGATTTTCATGATGCCAAGGCCTACGAAGCCTGGCTCCGGGAGGAACGCAACGCCTTTACCACCGGACTGGAAATCCGGCTGATGCAAGCCTTGCTTCAGCCGGTCAAAGCCGAAACCGTGCTGGATATCGGCTGCGGCACCGGTGCAAGCCTTGCAGCCTTGCTGGACATGGGCCTGGCGGTGACCGGTTTGGATCCCTCGCCCTATATGCTGGACATCGCCTATGAAAAGGTGAAAGAGCGGGTGGATCTCTTCCGCGGATTTGCCGAAGATTTGCCCTTTGAAGACAATTCGTTTAATCACGCCTGCTTTTTTACCTCCCTGGAGTTCGTCGACGACCCCCGCAAAGCCCTGGCCGAGGCCTCCCGGGTGGCCAAGGACCGCATTTTCATCGGGGTCCTGAACCGCTATGCCTATAAATGCCTGCAGCGGCGGATCAAGGGCCTGTTCACCGAAACGATTTACAACAAGGCCCGTTTTTTCAGTATCTGGGAGTTGAAGCATGAACTGCATGATCTTTTAGGCCCGGTTCCCGTCAAATGGCGTACGGTTTGCCAATTGCCCCTGGGGTCCGGGAGAATCGCCCAAAAATGGGCAGGTTCCGGACTGGTCCAACGTTTCCCCTTTGGTGCTTTTGCCGGTCTGGTGGCCCCCCTGGTGCCCCGCTTCCGCACCCGGCCCCTGACCCTCAAGCACACCGCCCAAACACCGGCAAGTGCCATGACCGGATGCATGGGTAATGCCCGCTTTCGACCGAATGAATGGCAGGCGGGAAAAGGCCGGAACGATTCAGCTGGTGAATGAATCCTCGTGAAATGGAGGTCTTCAGCATGGAAGCCCTTTTGTATAAGCCCCTTAAGGAGAAAAAAGTTCAGTGCCGGCTTTGCAGTCACCGGTGCATCATCAGCGACGACACCCGCGGCCGCTGCCAGGTGCGCGAAAACCGCGACGGCCGCCTGTACACCCTGGTTTACGGTCGCCTGATCGCCCGGCATATCGACCCCATTGAGAAAAAGCCCATCTTTCATCTTGCCCCCGGCAGCCGTTCCTATTCCATTGCCACGGTGGGCTGCAATTTCAAATGCCGCTTCTGCCAGAATGCCGACATCGCCCAGATGCCGGCGGATCATGGCGGACGAATTGTGGGTGAAACCATTGCACCGGCGACCATTGTGGATGACGCCTTGCGGAATCATTGCCGCAGCATTGCCTATACCTATACCGAGCCCACGGTTTATTTTGAATATGCCCTGGAAACCGCCCGTCTGGCCAAGGCCCAAGGGATTAAAAACGTCTTTGTGACCAACGGCTACATGACCACAGAGGCCCTGGAAACGGCGGCGCCGGTTCTGGACGCCGCCAATGTGGATCTAAAGGCTTTTTCAGACGAATTCTACAAGGAATACTGCGACGCCCGCCTGACGCCGGTAAAAGAAACATTGATGCACATGAAAAAACAAAGGGTATGGGTGGAGATCACGACTCTTTTGATTCCCGGTTTGAACGACTCCCAGGCCGAACTCAGGGCCCTCGCCGGCTTTATCGCCGAATCCCTGGGAAGCGATACCCCCTGGCACATCAGCCGGTTCCATCCCACCTATCGGCTCACGGATCGGCCGCTAACCCCCCTTGACAGCTTATTGACGGCCCGCAAAATCGGCCTTGCCGCCGGCCTGAAATATGTTTATACCGGCAATGTGCCGGGTGAGAAAGGCGAAAGCACTTTCTGCCACGGCTGCGGGGAAATGCTCATCGAGCGTTTTGGTTTTTCCATCCGCAGGAACCTGGTGAAAAACAGTCTTTGTCCTTTTTGCCAGGCCGTGATTCATGGCTTGGAAATGGGCTAGCTGATAAAAAATGAAAATATTAATGGAATTATGGACGCGCGGGCTGGCTTATGGCCGGATGATCAAATTCAGCCATACCATCTTTGCCCTGCCGTTTGCCCTTTCGGCCCTGGTGTTGGCCCAGCGGCAAGTCGGGATTACCACTGGCACCCTTTTCTGGATCATGGCGGCCATGGTGGGCGCGCGCAGTGCGGCCATGGGCTTCAACCGCATCGTGGATGCGGAGTACGACGGTAACAATCCCCGTACCGTGGGCCGTGAAATCCCCACCGGCAAACTGGACAAGAAAGCCGCTGTCCGCTTCGTGTTTTTTTTCTCCCTGGTGTTCATTGCCGCCGCTGCCATGCTGGGAAAATTGTGTTTATATCTATCCTTTCCGGTGCTAGCCATGCTGTTTTTTTATTCTTATACCAAACGCTTCACCCTTTTTTGCCATATCTATCTCGGCCTGGTGATTGCCCTGGCGCCCTTGGGGGCCTGGATCGCCGTCACCGGGGGATTTTCCCCCGGCATCCTGTTGCTGTCCCTGGCCCTTTTGACCTACATTGCCGGCTTTGATATTCTTTACGCTTGCCAGGATATTCAATTTGACCAGGCCGCCGGACTGCATTCCATCCCGGCCCGCCTGGGAGTTCCCAAAGCCCTGGGCATTTCCACCGGCCTGCACCTGATCTCCTTTTTCGCCCTGTTGGGGCTGCTGCCGGTTTTTCATCTGGGCCGCATTTATTTAATTGTCGTCATTGCCATTGGCATTTTGTTGATTATCGAGCACCGCCTGGTTCATCCGGAGGACTTAAGCCGGGTGAACATGGCTTTTTTTCACATGAACAGCATTATTTCAATTCTCCTTTTCGCAGGGATCTTTTTGGATTACCTGGTGCAATGAGGGTGTATGTCTAAAAGAATCATTGTCGGAATTTGCGGTGCTTCGGGAGTCATTTACGGCATCCGCCTTTTGCAGGCCCTGGTGGAAAATCCGATCCATATATCCCTGCTCATTTCCCGGGCCGGCAGGCTGGTATTGAGCCATGAGTCGGATTTTGATCCGGATGCGCCCCTTGAATCCCTGAAGCAACTGGGTGCAAAGCTCCATGAAGCGGCGCAATTGAATGTATATGGACCCAATGACTGGCTTGCCCCGCCGGCCAGCGGTTCATTTCGCCACGACGGCATGGTGATCGCCCCCTGCTCCATGAAAACGTTGGCTGCTGTTGCGGGCGGGCTGGCGGACACACTCCTGCAGCGTGCCGCCGATGTCTGCCTGAAGGAAAGAAGACCGTTGATCCTTGTGCCCCGGGAAACGCCCTTAAATCTCATCCACCTCGAAAACATGGTGCGGGTCTGCCGGGCCGGGGCCATTCTATTACCGGCCATGCCGTCTTTTTATACCCATCCACAAACCATCCCGGCCCTTGTGGATACGGTGACGGCCAGGATCCTGGATCATCTGGCAGTGCAGCACCAGTTGGCCCAGGAATGGGGCAAGGTGAACATATGCTAATATTCGCGCGCTTTTTTAAAAGAAAGACGTTTGATCTCCGACTTTTTTTGTGCTATGCGCAACAATATCCTTCCAACCCAGAATAGGTGGATTATATGCCGGAAAAAGTCTACATCGGTGAAAACAACATGGCCACATTTCGCTGTCCGCAATGTGACAAATCCAAAACTGCCGACGTTTCCCGCTACAGGCACATTCAAACCGCCGTCCGGGTCAAGCTGAAATGCCCGTGCGGGCATGCCTATACTGTATTGTTGGAGCGCAGGAAACATGTCCGCAAAAATTTGAATCTGCCGGGCCATTTCTACCATAACAAGAGCTCCCAGCGGGGCTCCATGACGGTAACGGATCTTTCCCGCTCCGGACTGCGCCTGAAACTCAATTTTAAATGCGATGTGCAGGTGGGGGACAAACTGATGCTGGAATTCACCTTGGATGACAAACAGCACTCCCTGGTTTCCAAGGAAGTAATCGTCCGCAGCATCACCGACACAAATATCGGGGCGGAATTCACCGCCAAGGAACACTACGACAAGCTCGGTTCATATTTATTGTTTGATTTTGGTTCCTAATGAGGCTTGTCAATATTTTCTGAATTTTTCATCATTAATGACAATCCTTTCCCCAGGCCTGATTTCCCGGCCGGCGGGAAGGCCTTCTGCTCCCGCCCCTGATTGCGGCAAAACTTGCAGGGCGGTGGAACGGCTCTCTCCGCTTTTTAGTTGAAATCTTACAAGCAGCCTGCGCACGGACTCGGCCTGGGAAGAGAGTTCTTCCGAGGCCGAGGAAGTTTCTTCAGCATTGGCGGTATTCTGCTGGGTGATGTCATCCACCTGATTCAATCCCTTGGCGATCTGGGAAATACCCTGGGCCTGCTCGTTGCTGGCCGAGTTGATCTCAGAGATAAGATCCGCCACCTTAGCAATGCCGTGATTCATTTCCTCCAAGGCCTTGGCGGTTTTTTCGGCAATGGTGCTGCCGTTCTCGACCTTGTGCAAGGAACCTTCTATCAGCTCGGCGGTTTCCTGGGCCGCCTTGGCGCTGCGGGATGCCAATGTCCGAACCTCCTGGGCCACAACGGCAAATCCCTTGCCGTGCTTGCCGGCACGCGCGGCCTCCACGGCGGCGTTCAAGGCCAGAAGATTGGTCTGAAAAGCGATGTCGTCAATGGTTTTGATGATTTTCGAAATCTGGGAGCTGGAAGTGCTGATGGCCTCCATGGCCTTGATCATATCGGTCATTTGCTCGGCACCGCGGTTGCCCGCATTGCGTACTTCCGCTGCAAGCTGATTGGCTTGGGTGGCATTTTCAGCGTTGGTCTTGGTCTGGGCGCCGATGGTGGTCATAGTGCTGGTGATTTCCTGAATAGCCGCTGCCTGCTCAGTCGCCCCCTGGGATAGGGATTGACTGGAGGCCGCCACTTGCCTGGCGCCGCTCTCCACCTGATCGCTGGCAGCTTGCAGTTCCGCCACGATTTCGCTCAAACTCCGCAACATGGTATAGAGGGCCTGGCCGAGAATATCCTTGTCGGAAAGTATTTTTACATTTTGGGAAAGATTGCCGGAAGCAATCTGGTCGGCCATCCTGGCTTTTTCTTCCAAACCATTGGCCATGACATCCAAAGCACCGGCCAGATGGCCGATCTCATCCATTTGTTCCATTTTCAGCCGCTGGGAAAGATCGCCGGCGCTGATGGCCTTTGCCAGATTCAGGGCCTTGGCAAGGGGGGTGGTGATGGAGCGCGCAATAAAAAAACCGATCAGCATGATCAGAAAGCAGCCCACACCGGCAATGGCAATGGAAATCCAAAAAATCCTTTCAATAAGCTCCATTACCTGGCCCACGGGCACGAAGATGGTTAAAATCAAGTCGGCATGGACCGTGGAATCGGCCATACTACCGCAAAGGGTGCCGGCATCCGTAAGGGGCGCATAGCCTACAAAATCGTTTTCCACGCCTGTATCGAAAAGCCGCACGCCACCTTTCTTATCCACATGCAACCAATCATCCAGGGCCTTGCTTATTATCAACTGCTTGTCCACCAACGTTTCATCGGAATGGGCAACAGCAATCCCGGCTTGCATGTCCACCACGGCAATGCGATTGTTTTCATACCCGTTCCCCTTGATTTTTCCATCCAGGGCCTGAATAAACGGATATAAGCTGTCCCAATCCAAATACGCCAGAAAAAAACCGTTGGGCTTGCCGCTCGAATCCTTGGTTTTAAGCTTGAAAACATAAGTAAAATTGGATCGCCGGCCGATCTGCTTCATGAAATCGGTTTTCACAGCGCAAACACTACGGTCAGGGGCATCGACCTTGCCGGCCAGGCCCTCCAAGGTTTTGCCCTTTATCGCCTCGGTTTTTTGTCCTTTGGCCGAGCCGCCGGCCACCGCCTCCAGCACCTTGCCGGTTTTATCCGTGAGCAACATCAAGGCAAAGCCGTTTTGATTCTCAAGCAGCAACTTAAAATGATTGCCGATCTCCTGGACCGTATTGAATTCAATGGCCATCCCGAAAATATCTTCGGCGGTCCATTTCAGAAATTGCTTTTCCTGGGCCGTAAAAAATCCATTGATTTCATCAGCCCCGCTTTCGATGAGCAGTTTCATGATGCGCATATTGTTGTCCATGGCCCGACCGCGGACAGGACGATAGGTCGCTACCACAATGGCCAACATGGGGATGAGGGACAACAGGAAACCGAACAAGATCTTGCGACCTAGACTACCGGCAATAAGTCTGATCAGCCAGCTCATGGCAGTACTCCTTTTAGGGTTAGAGATACGCTATACAGAATACGATAGCGGCGTTCATGTTTGAACTCCTTAGCCGATTGCCCCTATCTTAAGTTCCCAGTAAATCATCGCCCGTATCCCGGGGCTCGCATCCCGTATCTCGTATCCTCATTCCACATTCCGACTTCCACGTTCCGCCTTCAGCATCATTCTCCCGGCAATTTCTCATAACTCGTCGGTTTTCCCGCAGCCTGACGCGCCGCATTCCATTCTTCGCGGGTTTTGACAGCCTCCGTTCCCGGCATGGAACTTAATATTTCAAAATAGTCCAATTTGTATTTGTCCTTATTAACCACCTCCTCCGGATTGCAGCGCACGGCGAAAACCGTCTGGATGGATTGATGGTCGAAATCGCGCCAGACCTGTTTGTCTTTCAGCAAGGTATATTCGTGGCCTTCCAGGGCTTTTATTACCGCCGGCGTGTCAAAGGTACCGGCGCGCTCAACAGCGGCTTTATACTCATAGAGGATGGTATAGGCCGAAGCGCCGGAGGTGCTGGGATAGCGGTCATATTTGGCGGCGAATTTCTCCACGAATTGAATGCCGCGAGTATAATTGTATTTATAGGGAATCTTCCAATCCCAGGGCAGAGCGCCGATGACCCCCTCCATGACCTTGGCCCCGCCCCCCTCGGCCATACCCAAAGTGATATTAGGCACGATGATCTGCATGTCCTTTTTCAAGCCCATGGTGGTGGCGATGCGGATGGCCGTAGTCATATCCTTGCCGAAGAGCACCAGCACCAGCACATCCGGCTTGACCATTTTGGCGAAGCTGATGGCTTTTTTAAAATCCTCTTCCGTGGCCGTGGGAAAAGGCGTCAGCATCCCCTTGTGCACGGATTTATCTTCTGTGCCGCTGAATTTCCGCACCGCCGTCTCGGTGGTCCAACCCCAGGTGTAATCTGCGGTAATATAAAAATACTTCTTGCCTGCAAACTTTTCTTTCATATAAGAAGAGAGCACTTTAGCGCCCATCCAGGCATCATAGCACTCCCGAAAAATGTAGCGGTGCCCTTCTTCGCCGGTGGTTTCCGTGGAGTAAGTAAGGGTTCCGAAAAAAATGCGGTTTTTATCCCGGCAGACCTTGCCGGCCGCAATGGCCACGCTGCTGGCTGAGCCGCCGAAAACCATCTTAACTCCTTCCTTGTCGATCAATTCAGTTACATTGACCGTGGTCACGTCCGGTTTGGATTGGGAATCACGCCATACAATTTCAATCTTCTGGCCGAGAATTCCACCGGCTGAATTGATTTCCTCGGTGGCCATCTCCGCTGCCCGAAACTGATCCAAACCTTCCACCGAGTATGGACCGGTCTTGGGATAATTCAGGCCGATTTTCACTGAATCAGCCATTGCACCCTGGATGGATAACAATCCCCCAATCAGTGCTGTCAGAGCCAAACTGAAACATCTTTTCTGAAACCATGTGCAAATCCCTGTCGGCATTGGACGCCTCCTTGGCCATATGGTAATATATTTTTCAGTATTTCTAACTCTTACTTTAAGAGTTGATAGCAAAAATGGTGCTACAACCGCTTCGTATTTTAAAATTGCGCATAAAATTAATAACTATCTGATAATATAAAAAATAAAGTGGTCGGAAAAAGAGTGGGGCTGGCAAAAAGATTTGAAATCCGCTGTGCGAAATCGCGCAACGGTGTGCATAAACAACCGCTGACTGGTCAATTGCAAAATGGTTTATCATGATGTGGTCCGCATCGTCCTGCATTTTGCAAATTTAAATATTGATTTTAATATCTAAACTTTACCTTAGATCTTAAGATAAGTCAACTTGTTCAATGCTTTCATCCGGCAGCTTGATGCAAAGATGGTTTTTTTGTTGACCCTTGGCTCGCTTTTATATAACGATCCACGCAGGTTTTCCCTCTGCCTGACCGAAGCTAGGGCGGCGATTGATGATCCATAAGCCAAAAGGAACCGGTATGCGAACATTAAAGCAGTGGCTGTTGTGGGGTATAGTATCGATCTGTTTCATCGGTATTGCTTATCTGGTGTTGAGCTATCTATTTTTGGATTTTTATGTGGACTACTGGTGGTTCAGCTCGCTGAATTATGAAAGCTATTTCTTGCTGCGAATGAATTACCGCTATATCACCTTTCTTGGTGTGTTCCTGGCCTTCTTTCTAATTTTTTTCCTGAATTTTTGGCTGGCCTCAAGATTCATCGGTGGGGGTGATAGAGAAACAGAGCCCAAGGACGGTATTAAACGTAAAAAATATCGTGAGCTCTTAACAATGTTCCAATCCGGTTCACTGAAAGTCTATACCCCCCTTTCCGTGATCCTGGCCATTCCCATTGCCTTGCCGTTTTTCGAGCAATGGGAAAAAGGCCTTCTGTTTTTTTTCGGCCGGAATTCCGGTCTAATTGATCCAACATTTAAAAAAGACATTAGTTATTTTTTATTTTCACTACCCATCTATACCCTGATTCAAAATAAGCTGCTCATCGCCTTTACCCTGCTTTTGGTCGGCATCTTTATTCTGTATTATATTGAACGCCGCATTCTGAAAAAAGACGAGCGGAATTTACCACGGGGAGCCAAAATCCATTTGTCCCTGCTGTTTGTGCTGGCTGCCGCCATCCAGGGCTGGTGGTTCTTTCTGCAGCGTTACGCGCTGGTATATACGGATAAACATCAGCCCAAATTCTTCGGACCGGGCTTTGTTGAAATGAACGTAGATGTTCCCTTCTTCTGGTGCTCGCTGACGCTTTTCGCGGTTACCAACATTCTTCTCCTTTACTATCTCCATCGTAGAAAAGGGCTGGTAGCTCTGCTTGTATCCGCTTTATTACTGGGAACCATGCTTTGGATGGGCGGTACGGGATTTATTCAAAATAAAACCGAAGAATGGGTGGTCAAACCAAATGCTTTGGCAAAGGAATTGCCTTATATTAATGAGAATATCCAAGCAACCTTGGGCGCCTACGGCCTGCGAAACATCGAAACCCGCAATTTCGACCTCAAACGTTCTGCGCAAATCAGCAAGGATTCAAATGTAATTGAGAGCCTGCATAACGTCCCGGTGTGGGACCAAGCCCTGCTGGATGATGTCTACAAACAACTTCAGGGCATTCGTCCCTACTACGCTTTTCCTAGTGTGGATGTGGACCGTTACATGGTTTCCAATCTTTACCAGCAGGTCTACCTCGCGGCCCGGGAACTGGATTTGTCGGATCAGCCGGATGATGAAAAAAACTGGACCAATAAACACCTGCAATACACCCATGGATACGGTTTTGTCATGACCCCCGCGGCCCAGGGCGGTGATGAGACCATGACCTGGTTCGTGCGGGATATCCCCACCCAATCGGATGTGGGTTTCAAGGTTGAGACCCCAGGAATTTATTACGGTAAAGGGGACTACACCTATGTGATTGTTCCCAATGAGCTCGGCGAGATCGACTATCCCTTGGATGAAGGCAATGCCCTCAGCAATTATGAAGGCAAGGGCGGAATCGATATTTCCTCCATGTTCCGTCAATTGGCCCTGGCGCTATACTGTAAAGACCGCAACATTGTATTAACAAGCAAGACCAACTCCCAAAGCCGCCTTTTGCTACACCGCAACATCACCGACCGTGTCCGCAAACTGGCGCCCTTTTTTGAGCTGGACAATGATCCGTATGTGGTCGCCACGGAAAAAGGGTTATTCTGGATTCAGGACGGCTATACGGTTTCAGACCGCTATCCCAACTCGCAATCTTATAACGGACGTTTCAACTACATCCGCAATTCCGTTAAAATTGTGATTGATGCTTATCATGGTGATGTTGCTTTCTATTTGTCGGATCCACAAGACCCGATTGTCCAAGCCTATCAGCGGATTTATCCAGGTTTGATCCAGCCCCTTGAAAAGATGCCGGCGGAATTGCGTGCCCACTTACGGTATCCAAAGGACCTTTTCGAGATCCAGATGAACATCTTCGCCAAATATCATCAGACCAATCCTGAAACCTTTTTTCAGGAGGAAGACAGTTGGGAACTGTCCAAAATGTTCAGAGGCAATCAGGAGGTTTCCTTAAGGCCTTACTACCTGACCATCAACATGTTCAGCCGCGACAAGCATGAATTTCTGCTCCTCAGCCCCATGAGCCCTATGAAACGTAACAACCTTAGGGCCTTGGCCTTGGCCGGCTGTGATGGAGACAATTATGGAAAAATTCTGCTATACAGTTTTCCAAAAGGACAACAGGTCTATGGACCAGCCCAAATCGACACGTTGATTGATCAGGACACGGAAATCGCCCAGCAGCTCACCCTATGGGATCAAGCCGGTTCGGAAGTCATCCGCGGTCGTATGATCATTCTGCCGGTGGGAAATATGATTCTCTATGTTCAACCGGTTTATCTCAGCTCTGCCACCCGCCTGAAAATCCCCGAACTCAAGCGGCTGATTGTCAGCGAAGGCGAAATCGTAGCCATGGCGCCTTCATTGGAAGAAGCTTTTCAGAAACTCGAAAACAAGTTGCTTGAAAGGGCCGAGCGCCAGAAAAAGCGCTTTCAAACAGCCCCGTCGCCCCCCCCCCAAGAGCCGGCAAATACTCCTCCTGCTGCTGTAGAAAGCAAGCCGGCGGAACCGGAAAAAAATACCAGTCCACCCCCGGCCGAGCCGACTCCTGATGCTAAAGAAGCTGCTGCACCGGCTGCCGGGCCAAAGGATAAGGATGCAGAAGGGGCGGCCAAACAACCGGCAATGAATCCGGAGCCTGAAAAAAATGTAAATCCGTCCACTACTCCGCCAGATCCCGGCACAAAGGAAGCAACAACGCCAAAGGATGCAGAGGGTGCCGCTGCGCCGGCACCCAAACCGGATAATAAAAGCGACACCTCACCCGGCGTGGAAGCCAAATCCCCGCCTGCTGGTGAGGGCGTAACCACTTTGTAAATGAGAGAAATCGGGGCCTTGGTTGCCGTTTCGGCCGTATCGCGGCTGGAAGCCGCTCCCACACAACAGAGGTTGGCTGAAACGATGATCAAGGCCGGGAATCATCACATGCCGGCTGCCAAGGTCACGATGACCGAAAGCGCCAGCACCAGTGCCATGAATATGCAGTCAAGGGCGCCGTCGATGAGTCTGTCCAGCATATTGCCTCCTTGTTTTTTTATTCGGATTTGTCGTTAAAGAAATCCTGAGCCTCTTCCACGGAATTGAAAATCAGCCAATCCCGCCCTACCGTGGCGCCGCCTTTTTTACGGACATGCTCGATGGTCGTATTCCCGTGGTATTCAAAATATTCATGATAGGTTCGGTCAAAAATATGCTTGGTCATACCTTGGCCTCCTTTTGCTATGTTGTAATTATTCAACTATAATGTTGTATGAATCAATAATTTGTATATAAAAATAAACACAGTGAGCAAAAAAATCTGCTCCACCACAAATTGGACCTACCGAAACTCACGACAACTCCAAATAACCTTGCCGATAATGCGCGCTTTTTTCATATCATCATTTTCTAAAAAAATGGGCGTATAATCGCGATTATCACTGAGTAGAACCAGTTTATTGGGGTGTTTCTCCAAACGTTTGACCATAATTGTGTCATCAATACCCACAGCGTACAGGGCGCCGGCCAGGATATCCTTTTGGGATTCGTCGATCAGCACCGTATCACCGTCCCTCAGTTCCGGCGACATGCTGTTTCCGAAAATATCCAACAACACCATCTTACTCCAATTGCCCTTGCTGTGCAGCCATTGATTTCGAAATGCATAATAGCCCTCGATTTCCGAGCCGACCTCAAAGGAACCGCCGCCGGCGCACAACCGGGCTTTTACCTTCGGTATATTGGTAAACACCTCTTCAGAACGGGCGTCAGGGGACATGAAGGTCGGCCCTTTTCCGGTTTCCAACCAGTCAGGGTTGAGACCAAAGAGGCGATACAACTGGACCAGCCATTTTTCCGGCACGGCATTTTTTTTCCGCGCCTGGGTTATGGCCGAACGATTGATTTGCATAGCTTCAGCCAGCTCATTCTGAGAACTGATTCCCGTTGCATCAAACACCCTGCGCAAAAACATATCAAATTTTGTGAGCGCCATAATCAACTCCGCATTAGGAAATAATTACCGCAACAATTGTGTTAATAAATATAACCAAAAAAAATAAAATGCAACAACTTTTTTAAAGCCACCCAAAAATTTATTTAAAAAAGGTCTTGATTGCGGTCTCAACCACGGGTACTTTAACCTTGATTGTGTTTTGTAGGAGCGGCTTCCAGCCGCGATATTGCCTAAGCCATGACTAAGGACTTTAAGACGAATTAAAAGATAGAAACAAAGAGCTAGTTATTGATTCCCCATTTCTGCTGCAGGTAGGCCTGAATCAACTCTTGTTCATCCACCGTCAGCCTGCGATCATAAATGATCACTTCATCTATGTTGCCGGTCATGAAATCCGAACCGACCTGGGCTGGTCCTTCCCCCCAACTGCCGCCGATAATCACATTTGTAATATTTTTCGGCAGAGAAAGGGCTTTTGCTTCTTCAAGGCTGCCATTGACCGTGAGCGCGCAATAAGTCTCATTTTTGGCATCACGGCCCATTGCAAGCAGAGCAATAAACGGAGTTTGCTGTACGGCGGCTTGCAAGGGATATTCCTGTTCGGCCCGAACCGCAAATGTGGTCATTCCGGCCTCATTTCGGCACATCAAGCCACTGCGGTTGCCGGCTTCATCCCGGACGTCTAAGAGAAAGGCCCTGGAACCGGTCGGAACCGATAGATCGTGGGCAGCTAAAATAACCGTATAGGCAGAATTACTATCCGCCATATCTATATCCGCTCCCAGTGGAACCAGGAAATGCCGCTCCTGCCCGGCCTCAAAACGAAGCGATGTCAGCCCGTTAAGCGACTGGGTGTTTCCCGCTGTCGGTCGCCGATTTTCCAATGCCTGCACGGCATGATTGGCCTGGCCGCTTTTGTCCTGCCATTGCCCTACCTCCCCATCGACCTTGGTGCTGTTTCCGGCCGGATCAGCTCCATCCAACCAAACAATCAGATGCCCATTCCCATTATCAATGGTCGCAGGCATATTTTGATTCACACCCACAGGCTCTGAGCCGTTCCCTATGGATCCCAGCGCGGATCTACCCGGAACAAGCGGTATGGACACGGAAAAAGCCATACCTGTACGGTTCAATGCAGATTTTTCTTTAGGCTTGCGACTGTCCGGCGAGGAAGAAATCATTGTATATACAGCCTCATGCCCGGTCAAATCCCTAACAGCAACATTAAAATAATAGTAAGCATCCGGCTGTAATCCTGTAATCTGAATTTTATCCAAATTCCTTGTCCAATCCGCTTTTTCAATGCCGTTTTGCTTCATCCCCTCCAAAGTAAATATATTAGCCGAGTCGGAAATTACAACCCAATAGGAAAGGTCTCCACTGGAGCTGCCGCTGTCTGTGGCTGTCGGCCAGCTTAGGGTGAGCTCGGTCGGTTTTGGTTCTACAATTGAAATTCCTCCGCCGGGCTTTGGAACATTGGTAAGATTTTTATAAAAAACCGTAAAGCCGGTAATATCTTTTGCAATCACATTAAAGAAATATTGTTTCGCCTTCGTTAGGCCGGTGATTTCTAAACTGAGAACATCATTCTCAAGCTTCAAACCGATTAAATCGTTTTCATTCTGCTTTACTTTTCGCCATATTCGCTCTTCGCTTGGTGTGATATCAAACTTTTCTGCATCCTCAACCTTATCTCCCCCCACAAATTCTTGTTCAAAAATCATTACGCGATATTCAATTTGATCCTGGTTGTTTTTGCCGTCAGTTGCCCTGCTCCAGTTGAGCCGCAAGCTGGTGTTCTCTTCTTCTGTAATGAACAATTCGCCGTTGTTGCCGGCCTGTGGTTTTTGTGAAGTTCCAGCATAGCTGTTTTTATTTCCGGCTTCATCCATGACCAGCACATTGAAATTATAGTTAGTTCCCAGTTGAAGACCCGAAATTTCCTTGAAGTCGATATTTTGTACCCATTTATCTTTTTCCTGTACGTCTGGTTCATAAGGCGTCATATCAAAAAGGATCGCGTTCTGCACACTGGTTACATCATTGATGGAATACACCACCCTGTATTTTAATACATCAGAGCCGCTGCTGTTGTTGTCCGTGGCCTTTGTCCAGACAAGCCGCAGGGAAACCTTGTTGCCCTCTTTTGTTTCCATGGAGGTCTCCACCAGGCCGGCATTACCCGGAACCGGGGCGGTGATATCCTTTGTTTTTTCAGAAGTCATTTGATACGCGGACATGAGCCATTGGGTATCGCGGGAGATGACGTTGAAATAATACAATTGCCCATCTTCAAGATCTTTTATTTTAATGGAATCGATGTTTTTGTTCCAATAAAACTCCTCAGGCTTGTCCGAGTCGGGCACCTCGATATAAATTGGCACTTTCTTTCCATTGCTGATGGCCGATTCCAAATCTCCAATATTATTAGACTTTGAATATACCACCGAATAATCAAGGAATTCCATGCCCGTGTTGTCGTCGCTGGACCGCGTCCATTGTATGGTCACAGAATTATGTGTTATGTTTGTTACTTCTATCTTGCCGCCATTTCCAGGCACAGGGGCTGAATTTTTTTCCTTGGTACATCCGGTCATAAAAAGCAGGCCGGAAATTAATAATGCAACAGCGGAATAATGGATTTGCTTACGTGGCATAAGAACGCTCTCCCCAACCTCGCTTTGCTGAACAATAAAGACGATGTTGCGTTTATAAACCGATAATAATAGCGGTTGGCTTTGTTATTATTTTCTGATCCAGCCTTCTTACTATCGTTTACTATTCAATATTTCAAGCAAAATATCAAAATCCGACCAAAATATCGTCACAAAGTTTTTATTGATAAACATTGTTATTAAATAAATATCTTGTTAGCACAAAAGATTAGGGCCTTTTGCATTTGTCCGCTACCCATCTGTCAACAACCTCCCTGCCAGGTAAACGAATATGCCAGGTACATCAAATTTTGGTTTTGTCACCACACTGAAAAATACCTGTCTATCCATGTCGCCATGGCCCTGATTGGAGTACCATAGATGCTTTGCGGCAACGCTTTGGCATTTGGAAAGAATATTTGGGGCGGAATTATTGGTTGGGATCCGGAAAAATTCAATCTAGCCTTTTCTTGACCATGCTCGTTATCGGCTGCTCAATTGTCTTTTAATTGTGATTACGAGCACCGCTTCGATAGACACGAACACTATATCGACCCTTGTTGAAAGTCGAATCCTAAAGCTATTTCGAAACCTTTTGCAGCTTGGACAAGGCGGCTTTTGCAGCCGTCTTGACTTCGGCATTTTGTTCTGTTTCCACTATCTTTTCAAAGGCCCGGATCACATCCGGGTTATTGGTTTCATATTTTGTGAGTGTTTTGACGGCATTCAGACGGACCTCAGGATTAAAATCCTGCATCAACCGTATAAGGGTTTCAATAGTGGTAATGTCGCCCGGACCGGTTTCGCCCAAGGCCTTTGCTGCTACTTTGCGCAAGACAACATCTTCAGAATCAAGGGCCTGTGTTAAAGCAGGGATGGCCCATTTGGCGTCCGGACCGATATTACCGATGGCTGAGGCTGCATAAACTTGTATTTGCGGAATATCGGTTTGCAGCGCATTGGTCAATGCCGGCAATGCCGAAACTGCATTTTTCCCGACTTCCACCATCGCCTTGCCGGCACTGGTTCTGATGATGGGGTCGTCATCCCCTAATGCGATCGCCAGGGAATGAACGACCAGTTTGGATGCAGGCGCGATTTTACCCATGGCCTCGGCAGCGGCTTCACATACATATGGATTATTGTCATTCATCAGGACTCTTGCCAAAACCGGAATCGATGTTTCCGCTTCCGTGCCCATCAGGCCTAAGGTAATGACAGCTTCTTTCCTTACCATGGCGATTTTATCTGTTTCCACCATTTCAGTCAGAACCGGGATCGCTACGGCTTTATCCTTTCCCATATTACGCAATGCAATCGCAATCTCCAAACGGATATCAGGGGAGAAATCCCCAAGGTGATTAATGAAAGCATAAACGGCATCTTCTGCTTCCGGACCGATCTTTCCCAATGTCTTGACAGCTTCTTTGCGGACGACGACATAGCGGGGAGACCGGTTGTCAAAGGCGTTGTTTAAGACCATAATCAATGTGGGCGCAGCCTCCTTGGCCTTTGGTCCCATCTCGGATAATTCCACGGCAGCTTCTTTGGCTGAAGACCAGCCCTTGTCTTCCAGGGCATTGACCAGAATTAAAACCGGTACCGACGGGTTTTTTTCTGAACCGATTTTACCCATGGCTGCGGCAGCTTCTTTGCGCACTTCATAATTCTCGTCCTTAAGGGCATGAATCAGACCGGGAATAGCCTCTTCCGCTTCCGGCCCGATTTCTCCAAGTGCCCGGGCCGCTTCCTTGCGGACAAACCAGTTTTTATCTTCCAATGCATTAAGCAATTTGGGAACCGAGTCAAGTTCCGTGAGTTGGTCCTTGAATTTAAAATCATAGGCCTGGTACCAGGGAGCACAGGCTGGTAAAAGGAAAAACGCAAACGCCAAACCGATTAAACCCAAGCTGTTTATTGAGACAATGGCCTTGCGCCGTGCACTGTTCATGGCAGAACCTCTATTTTAGAAATATAAACACAATAAAAACCAAGCAGTAAACATTGTTCATATATAATAATTTTGTTATTGTCAATCGTAAAATGAGGAATCACGAATTGATATGTTCGTTTACTCCTGATTGAAATGAGCGTCCATAAAATAGAAAGGGGATAACTTTTACTATCAGTTATCCCCTACTATTAATTAATTGTTTTTGGTGGAGCTGAGGGGGATCGAACCCCTGGCCTCATGACTGCCAGTCATGCGCTCTCCCAGCTGAGCTACAGCCCCAAAAAAAGACAAAAGACGTCTAACAGAAAAGGAACGGGGGTGTCAACAATAAAATTAAAAGAACGAAGAGAAAGGATTGACAAAAAGAGGGATAAAAAATATGAGAAGGATGCTTTACAATTTATAAACGCGCCATAGGGTCGCTTGAAATCATTA
The DNA here is from genome assembly GCA_020723325.1 of Desulfosudis oleivorans. Taxonomy (GTDB): domain Bacteria; phylum Desulfobacterota; class Desulfobacteria; order Desulfobacterales; family SURF-7; genus DYJD01. The sequence continues at coordinate 135,973 of DYJD01000012.1, forward strand.
AGGAGTTTCTTTTATGCTGAGAGATATGCGCAAAAACGCCTCTTCATGGATCATTAAAATTCTACTGAGCCTCATCGTCATCGCCTTTATTTTCATGGGGGTGGGGTCATACCAGTCCGAGGAAATCAACCGGATCGGAGTGGTCAACGGGCAATCCATTTCCGTGAACGAATATCGCGAAGCCTATCAGAATATGCTTGAACGATTGCGCCAACAATTCGGCGGCAGCGTCAGCGCTGAGATGATTGAAATGCTGAAAATCAAAAAACAAACCGTGGATCAATTGGTGGGACAAAAACTCATGCAGCAGGAAGCCAAAAAACTTCGGCTGCAAGTCACGGATGAAGAACTTGTGGCGGCAATACGCGCCATGACGGTTTTCAGCGAAGCCGGGGAGTTCAGCCGCTCGCGTTATGACCGGGTTCTGACCCGCGCACAATTATCGCCGGAAATTTTTGAGGCCAGGCAGCGCGATGCCATGCTCATGGAAAAACTCCAATCCCTGATAGCCGATAATGTGAAAGTCACGGATAAGGAAGCGAGAACCTGGTTCAACTGGCAAAATGCGGAAGTGAATCTACATGCTGTTTGCTTCAAACCCCAGACATATAAGGACATCGCCCCCTCCTCTGAGGAAATAAAAGCCTATTTTGAGGCGCATACGGAAAATTATAAGACCGAAGAAAAGATGAAGGCATGTTATGTGAAATTCTCCCAATCGGAATACTTGGACAAAGTCTCCATTTCAGATGAGGATATGCAGAGTTATTTTGAGGATAATCCCCAGAAATTTGAAACACCCAAAACCGTCGAAGCCAGGCATATCCTGATTAAAGTCGATCCAAAGGCAAAAGAGGCCGAGGTGGAAGAAAAGCGGGCCAAAGCCCAGGAGATCGCCAATCAGGCCCATCAACCGGATCAGGACTTTACCAAACTGGCCCAGGAATTTTCAGAAGATTCCAACAAAAAAGACGGTGGCTTGCTCAAGGCCTTTAAACGTGAAGATATGGTAAAACCTTTTTCCGATAAAGCTTTTTCCATGCAGCCAGGTGAGGTCAGTGATCCGGTCAGAACCAAGTTCGGCTGGCATATTATAAAGATTGAAAAAATCAATGAGCCGGCCCTGCCGGCCTTTGAGGCAGTCAAGGAAACCATTAAAAAGTCCATGGCTGCTGAAAAAGCAAAAATCAAGCTTCTTGAAGATGCCGATTCAATCTTTGCAAAAGCCGTGGCAACCGACGACTTGGCCGCAGTTGCCAAGGAAAGAAACCTGAAGCTATCTACGACTGAATATTTTTCAAAAATGGCAATGGAACTCCAATTGCCGGATCCGGTGAAATTTGCCAAGGCAGCATTTGATTTGCCTGAAAATGGAATCAGCGATGTATTGGAATTGAATGATGGCTATTATATTCTTCAGGCAATGGAAAAAGTTCCTCAAAAAACGGCAAATTTTGAGGATATAACCGCCAAGGTAAAGGCTGATTTGATCAAGGAGCTGCAAGAAGCCAAAGCTTCTGCCGAGGCGGATCAATTTTTTAATACACTCACTGCCGACCCGGCCGCGCTTGCAGCCGAAGCCGCTAAACGCGGCCTGCCGGTAATCGAAACCGGCTTTTTCAATCGGGAAGCAGACGTCCCACATATCGGCATGGAACGTGCCATTAATGAAAAAGCCTTCGGTCTAACAGAAAGCGCTCCACGCCCCACGGAATTGATTAAAGGCGATAAAGGTTATTTCGTCATTCAATTAAAGGAACGTAAATTACCGGACGATAAAAATTTTGAAATAGAAAAGGAAAAACTGATTCAGCAGTTGACCCAGCAGAAAAGAAGCAAGCAATTCAGCAACTGGCTGGCGCAAATGCGCAGCAAAAGCAAAATTTCCATCCAAGAAGGATATCTGTAAAGGAAACATGGGAAAAAAAAATTTCGGCCCAGGTGATTTGGCACAATTTAAGAAATGCCCGGAATGTTTCGCCCGGTTGCCGATGAATGCGACCCAATGCACCTCCTGCGGTCAAAAACTGGGAGAGGTGGATCAATTCGGGATGGCCAAAAAACCATTCAATTGGTATGGCTACGGGTCTGCCATTATTTTATGGATCTTGTTTGCGTTTTTTGTCTGGTGGGCCTTCCTGAAAGTCAAATAAACCTCCGAAAGGATCGTTCAACCGGGTTGCCGGTGCCCAAGGACCGGCAACCACGGTTTTATCTCGCCAGCATGGCTCGCATGATATCCCCGGCATTTTCCGCATGATCGGCAATGGAGCCGACGATCTCGGCAAAACGGATCAAATGAAAAACAGTGACGGGGTCCAGCTCAATACCAAAGATTTTCTGCTTCAGGAGTTTTTCAGCCCGATCCGCCGCGTGCTCCTTTTCTCGCAGTTCGCGAATGCAGGTGATGACCGCCAGGCGCTGTTTTTCAGATAAATTCCGGAAATACTTACGGGCTTCCGCCACCATGTTGCAGAGTTCCTCAATGGGTTCGATAACCGCATCCACAAGCAGATAGATCTCTTTGACCAAGGGCCCGGGAATCTTGACGCTGCCTCGATGGGAAAGCCAATCCAGGGCGTCTTCCACCGCATTCAGAACATTATCCTGTTCCCCCAGATACATGAAAATCTGGGATTTATTAAAGGGCATGAGCAATTGCCTGGGAATCCGGGAGCGAATCCGGCGTTTGATGATGTCCGCCTCGTTTTCCAGCTTAATGACTTCCTGGCGGTGTTCTTCAAAAGACAAACATTTTTCCGTAACATGGCATTCAATGGCCTGTTGAAAGGCCCAAACACATTCTTTCACTTTTTCAGCATGCTCCTGAATGCCCTCCAAGGGCGACCGCATCAGGGCAGACAAAAAGGGGATATGCATCTTCAACTCCTCATAGACGGGAAATAAATATCCATGGCATTGCAGGCAAAAATTTGGCGTCGCTTTGCAGAGTTTAAGGCGGGCGAAATCCGATTTGTTCAGTCGCCGCTTTCCTGTTTCTTACGTTTGTTCCAGCGTTCGATTTTATCAAAACCGTCCAGCGCGGCGCGAAACAATATTTTTAAATCCACCGGCTTGGTAAAATAGTCGTCAAAGCCGGCATCCCGGCAGTCTGAAAATTCATACCGGGAAGCATATCCGGTTACTGCGTAAATAATGGCCATGGGATTTTTTTTACGAATTATCCGGCACAATTCCAGGCCGTCCATTTTCGGTAATTTTAAATCCAAAAACATCACCGGATAGGATTCCTTGTCCAAAATAGCCAGGGCTTCTTCAGCGCTCTGGGCTCGTCGCACGGTATAACCGGCCCGGTTGAATCCTTTTTTAAAAAGGTCGATGATCATATCGTCATCGTCGACGATCAATATATTTTTGCTTACCATGGTATCTCCCCAATAGAATGCGAATTATATAATCCGAATCAACCGGATCGGCCGTCGTCACAGGGTTCCATGGAATCATCCGGTCGTGCATGTTCGGCTGTGGAAGACATCTGGCAAGTGGCAGGATCCTCCATTTTTTCCATAGTTTCTTCGCAGCACTCGGGCAAATCCTTGTCCGCAGCTTGCTGTTCAATGGTTTTTCGGCATTGGCGGCACTGATATATTGTTTTTTTTGTCATCATTTCCTCCCCCATTTGAATGCCTTTACTTTATGCGATCATTCCTTCTGCTTTTTGTAGTTATGACGCCATCTGTTATACCTGGGCGCGATATGCGATAAATCGTTCCTTTACGGTGGCCAAGGTCTTGGCGTCCGGATAGTCCGCCGTCTTTGAACGGCATTTTTGAATTCGTTCCGGCAGCGGCGGATGGGTTGAAAACCATGAACCCTTCTTGTCCGCGCCCCCCTGCCGGGTCTGGAGCATTTCAAGGACTCGAACAAAGCCGGTGGGATCATAGCCGGTGCGATAGGCGCATTCCATACCTGAAAGGTCGGCCTCAAACTCCATGTTTTGGTCCAGCCCCTGGTCAAACAGGACATCCTGAAGCCCGCCGATCATGTTGCGAAATTTCTGGCCGTCGGCCCCTTTCATGTTGGCCGTGGTGATCTGGCCGACCCCCTCAAAAAACTTGGCGCGCCGGATGGATTGCAGGGCATGCTTGTGACTGACATGGGCGACTTCATGGGCCAAAACAGTGGCGAGTTCAGACTCGTCGTTCATGGCTTTGAAAAGCGCCGCGCTGAGGAAAATAATCCCGCCCGGACAGGCAAAGGCATTATATAAACTGCTGTTGACCAGCACAAAATAATACGGGATGTCCGTGCGCAGGGCATTGCGGGCCACGGTATTGCCCACCAGAGTGATGTATTTTTGAACTTCCTTGTTTTTCACCGGCAGGCCATAGCGCTTGAAGCCTTCCAAAGCCAGGCTTTCGCCGATGGCGAATTCTGATTTGTAATCCAGGTCCGTGGCACTGGCCATGATACTGCCGGCACCCTGGACGATTTGTTTGGCTTTCTGCAGGTCCTTGGATTTACCCTCAGGATCAAGGACCTTGAACAAATCCAAAGCCAAGGCGGGGTCAGCCAGAAGCAGGGCGAGGGGCCCGAGCATATGCAGCAGACCGCGGCGGCTGATGGATCTTGTTTCCGTTTCTGGCTGTGCTTGCCGGTTTTGTATGAGCAGCATTTGCGCCTATATCCTTTTCATGTAAAGAAATTAATCCGCATATTCGCCGATTTTACCTTGCTTGAGAAAGCGGTCGATATCGGCCTTGCCGACCTTGACATCAATCACCTCATCCAGGGCGCGTTGATAGTCGGCGGAGGTACCGGTCTGCTTGGCATACTCCTTGGCTTCCGGCGAAAGACCGCGAATGCTTCTTGAAGTATCGGCGGAATCCGCCTGAACGCTGCTGCCGGACAAATCCCCCAGCAGACCGCCGATGGAACTGCCGCTACCGGACTCACTTTGCTGGGGTGGACTACTACCGACCTTGCCGCGGTAGATCCAGCCCTCCTGGTCTTGGGCGGTTTTGACCCGCAACCATTTTTTATCCGACTCCAGCACGGACAGTTCCGTGCCTTTGGCCAGTTCGGCCGTGGTTTGAGAGCCGGCGTCGGCGCTCGCCTTTAATGCGGCGCCGTCTGCCGCCACCCATGCTTTTTCAGCCGATACGGCGCCTGCTGAAAACAGCGTGCACAAAAGGCCCATGAGCAAAAAAATGATAATGTCCCGTCTCATCGGTTTCCTTTCCAGAACCTTATATAAGTGCCTAAGCGAAAAAAAATGGATATGCTTGCTCCCCGGAAGGAGTCGGGAACCTTGGTGTTGCTGTTCAGGTTCGTATATATCCAATCAGGCTGCGAATTTCAAATCAATAGTGCAATCAACAAAAAAGAAACCAGGGGTTTTTCCTGATCCGGTTCTCTTAAATTCAACGGAAGTCACCCACCAGGGCAAAGGCCCCCCAATAGCCCGGATGCTGATAGCGGTTTTTAACATGCAAAATCCCCTGACGCAAGCTGTCGGCCTTGTTTTCCGTCACATAGTTGCGATAAAAGGACTTGATTAAAACAGCGGTGGAGACATCGCTGACACGCCACAAACTGGCCACCACCGTATGGGTGCCTGCATAAAAAAAGGCGCGATTCAATCCGATGACATCATCCCCCTGGGTTATTTTTCCCAGTCCGGTCTGACAAGCGCTCAGCACCACCATGTCCGCATTGATGGTAAGCCCGAATACTTCGACTGCTTCCAGATTCCCGTCGCCTTCGCCGCCCTTGGTCAGTTTAACCGCGGAAAACAAAGGATTGACAGGGTCGAATTCCCCATGGGAAGCCAAATGAATCACGCCAAAGGAGGCGATGTTGTGCTTGACCCATTCCTCGGTGGCCCGTTCTTGGGTTAATACTGTGATGTCCGGGAAATTCCAGCGGATGGCCGCCACCTCGTGTTCGGCAAAGGGCAGGGCCAGGGCCGGATCACCCAGATCCGGATTGCCGATGGCCAGTACTTTCAAGTTCTTTTGGGTTGTCCGGCGCCCACGGGTGTATTGCCAGACGCCGGCGCTGGGCAAATAGAATAGGGAAAAATCGTCGATAAGATATTTTTCACCGTTCCAAAGGGTTGCAAAGGACAAATAATGAACCGGTCCATGGGGTATGATCCCCAGATACTTGACGCCCTGGAGATGGGGGCGCGCCTTTTCCAGCAGCAGGGCAAACAGTCTGCGGGACTGGTCCTCAAGGGGCTCCAGGTTTTGAAGCAAGCGCCGGTATTCCAGGATGGATTGACCGAAAGCCGCGCGATCCATCGGAGTTCGGATCAAACGAATGGGAGCATCCTGATTTTTGGCGCCCACCACCCAGCAGAGAATTTCTTTGGGCAGGATATAATAGGACAAAAAGGCCGTATCGGCTTCCATGCTTTGGGAAAAGGCTTCGGCTTGCAAGGGCACCACGGAAATGAAATTGGCCAGTTCCGGATTTTCAGCCTGAATATCCAGCAGCACATTCTGAAATTCGAGTTTCAGGGCCGACAATTGCTGTTGATAGGCGGCTTTTTCCTCAGGCCGCCGGGATTGGGCCAGCAACTGCTCGGTTTCCTCCATGCGCAGGCGGATTTGGCGGTGGCGGTCATAAGCCGCCTGATCCACGGCCCGCTTGAGTGACAGGCGCTGATTGCCCAAGAGATCAATGAAACTTCTGGCCCGGGAGCGTTCCGCCACTTCAAATGCCGCCTCGGCCTTGCCCTGATCCACCAGGATTTCCACCAGGGTTTCGTAAACCGACAGTTTGTTATCGATAAAGGCTTCTTTGAGCTGGTCGATGCGGATTTCAGCCCGCATACCCTCAATAACGTCCACGGCCGCTCTGAGATGGGTTTCGGCCGCAAGCCGGTCCTGGGGCAGGCAGAGCTTGGCTAATTCAAAAAGGCAGCGCCATTCAATCTCGCGAATGGACATGGCGCGGGCCATTTCCAGGGCCTGCTGCATGGTTTCCCGGGCTTCGGCCAGCCTGCCCAGGGTTGCCTGGGTCTGGCCGAGTCCGAACAGGGCCTTGGTTTCGTTGATACGGTTGCCGATGGCATGGGATTCCTGCACAGCGGTCTCGAACAAAGGCAGGGCCTCGGCCGGCCGCCCCATTTGCAGCAGAGTCAGGGCCTTGTTGCGATGGTCATAGGCCATGGCCCAGCGGGATTTCAGCTTGGTGTCGATGGTAAGGGCCTCGTCAAAAACCCGCAGGGCCTCGTCGTAATGCTGCCTGTCCCGATGGATCAGGCCGATATTGTTCAGGGTCGAGGCGATTTCATCGGGCCGTTTGACTTTTTCACGGGCCATGGTCAAGGTTGCCTCCAGAATATCCATGGCCTTTTGATGATCCCCCAGGGTCCACCAGATCAAGCCGGCGGTGTTGGCGGCCATGATCTCCACCTGAGCCAGGCGGTTCTCCTGGGCCAGGGCTTGGGCCTTGCGCTGCAATTTAAAGGCTTCTTCATAACGGGCTTGAAACCAGGCATTGTTGGCTTGCTCAATGAGCACCTTGGCTTTCAAGTCCATCCGGGCCGGGATTTTATCCGCCCCGGAAAGGGCCTCAGCATAATGCCGGTCGGCTTCCTTGAAATTTCCCAGCAGGCGGTAGCAGCGGCCCATGTCCAGCAGGGCTTGAACCACATTGGCCGTGGCAGCCTCGCCGCCGCGTTCATAGATGTCGAGGGCCTTTTGATAAGCTTCAAGGGCCGAAGGGTAGCGGCTCAAACGCAGGTCGTTCAGCCGGCCGATATTGCGGTATTGGGCGGCCAGCAGATCCGCCTTGTTGGTCTTGCGGCTGAGTTCGGCCGCGTCCTGAAAGGCACTGAACGCCCGATCATAGTCAGTGGCGTTTTCCAGGACCACACCCAGGTCGGAGAGCGCCGCGGCCTGCTCCCCAGGCAGTTCCAGATTGGAAAAAATCTCCACCGCCTCCTGGAGCAGGGGGACGGCGGCCTCGTTTTGTTCCATGGCCGCCGCGATCAAGCCCAGGCGCAGCAAGGCTTCGCCGTGTTCCTTGGTATCGGGCTGCTCCGCGGCCACCAGGTCGGCCAGTTTTTGGGCAAACAGCCGCGCCTTTTCCATGTTTTTTGCCCGAAAGGCGCTTTCCCGGCCGTATTTGTACAGGGCCGCCCAATGGGGTTTGAATTTGGGATTTTCAACAGCGATCCAGACGGCATTTTGAAAAAATCCCAAGGCCTCGTCCCACCGGCCGGCTTCAAAGGCCTTGCGCCCTTTCTGAATGGCCTGGGTCAGATAGCCTTCGATGAAAACCGCGGCTTCTTCCGGCCCCATGCCCCCATCCCCCAGCAGGCTCCATTCAGGGCCGGAACCCGCTTTGCTTTGTAGGATCTCCGCCGCCCTGGTTTTGGCAGCAAGGGCCGAAGCGCCGGGGTAGGCCTGGAGGAAGCTGTCAAGAAATTCGCCGTGATCACCTTTTTGTTGTGGTGTCAGCATGGTGGGGCAGCCGTGGATGGACAACAAATGCCCCAGGATATAGCGGTCCTCAGCCCCGGCACCGGGCAGCAGGGCCAGGGAAAATCGCTCGGCAGACGGAAGCAGTTGTTGAAAAGGCCTGATGACGGCATCATCCGTTCGCAGGCTCAATTCCAATTCGCCCCGCTCCCCGCTACGCGTGGGTACTTTTATACTCTGCCGAATGGGATCTAAAATCAACAAAGTATGGGCATCGGCTGTTTGCGGAAACGGCCAAGCGGTTGGATCACCGGAGTCCGGTAAGGGGCTGACCGTTTCAAAATCCTTGGGCAAATTCAATGGGGGGGGCAGGGCCAGCAGGGAACGCTTGAAGGGTTTGCGGTTGGCCCTGGAGCGCATGAAATGGGCGGCCGAAAGGGCGCCGGCTAAATTTTCCGGCAGCAATCCCGGGTTTTCAAAGGCCACTGTCAGGGCCGACTTTTGTGCTTCTGCCAGGGCGGCGCCCCGGGCCGCAGTCATGTCCGGGTGGACCAGGGCCCGGATGTCGGCGCTGGTGAGTTCAAAGGCGACCACGCCGTTTTTTGTCGGCCCGCTGGCCCACCCGCCTTCAGGGCTGCCCGCAAACCAGCGAATCAGCTTGGCCTGCCTGGGGATTTGGGCCATGACATCCATGGCTTCCAGCGGTTCCGGTCCCAACAGGGTGAGGATGTCGGCCCCTTGATTTTCCGGGCGCTTAGCAGCGGCTTCTTGTCGCAAAGTCCGGTAGTCATCCAGCAGGCGCCTGTACTTGAGCAAAAGTGGTTGCGCCCCGTCCTTGTCCGTTGCGCGCACATATTCATCGGCGGTCGATTCCGCCTGGGCAGCCAGGCCCAGCAGCAGCAGCGCGGTTTCACGCTGGTCCCCCTCCGGCAGCCGGCCCAAGGCCTCCGGTAATTTCCCCCCCCCTTTCCCGATCTGGCCGGTCAAGAGCTTCTGCTCCTGTTCCAAGGCTTGGGCAAGGGCGGCGAGTTCCGCTTTGGGCGCCGCGGCCACATCCCGGCGCAGTTGGCGGATGCGCATCAGGCGGGGCTGAATATCGCTGAATAATTCCTTTTGGGCCCGGTCAAAGCTCCCCAACAAAAAGGCCGTACGCTGAAAACGTTCGTGCTCGGCAAGCTGTTCCGTTAGATTAAACGCCGCTTCGGTCCGGCCCTGGTTGATCAGATCCGGCACCAGGGGGGCAAAAAGGCCCAGGAGCTCGAACGGCTCGCAATGGGCGCGCAAGATCGTGATCTTTTCCAGAACCCCGAGGGCCTCGGTTAAATGCCCGAGCCTTGCCAGGGCGCGCCATTCGAGATCCGGCAGTAGGGCCTGTTCGGCAATGACCCGGGCCTCAGTCAGGTGTTGGGCGCAGGCTTCGGCCTCACCCAGCTCCCCGGCCGCGGCGGCCATGTTTAAATGCAGCACTGCCAGCAAATTGCCGGCATGCCGGTCGTTTTGCCAAGTATCCGCTGCAAGCCCCGTAATCCCGGCTTGGAAATGCATGGCGGCGCGCTGGAGCAGGCCCATTTTTTGAGCCGCGTTTTCCAGGGGGCCTGGGTCAGTTTGGGCCAGACGCAAATAACAGCCGCCCATGGCATTGTGATAATCGGCAGGGAAGGCACTGCCGCCCACGGCGGCAATGTCGGCCAGCAGATTCACGGCGGCCCGGTCCCTTACGGCCAACCGTCTGATCCTTTCCGCTTTTTCCGATGCCGGCGGGCCCAGCCTGGTCAGGACCCAGCCCATGTTGGTCACATTGATGGCGCTGCTCACCGGATTGTTCATCTGTTCGCACAGTTTGGCCGAGGATTCAAAGGCATCAAAGGCCGCCGAATAATCCGTTTCCGCCGCGCCCAAAAGCCCGGCCCGGTGGTGCAGCAGGGCGACCCCGTAAACATCCTTTTCAGCCAAAGGTTTGCCCGGCGGATAAAGGGCCAGTTGGTGTTGCAAGTTTTCCCGGGCGCTTTTCAAGCGGCCTAGTTCCAAGTGGATCCGGGAAATGAAGGTCTCGGCCAATCTTTTTTCCTGATCAGCCGTAAAACCGCGACTGGCTTCACTGGCTTTGGTTTGGTCCAGGGCCAGTTCCACCTCCACCTGGATCAGACCGGCACGTTCCTTTTCCTGCGGGGGTACCACGCCATACTGCTCCGCAAGTTCAAGGGCTTCCTGAAAATGGGCCGCCGCTTTGAGTAGCATTTCCCGGCGCTCGATTCCCTGCAGATCTTGGGCCCGCATGTATTCGCAGTAGGCCGCCGCCCGCTTGTTGCGCGCCAGGTTTTGGGTCAAGCCGGCGCGCTTGTGCCAAGCAAAGGCCTGTTCAAACTGATCCGCCGCCTTTTCCCAGGCCCCCATTTCCTGATGGATCAGTCCCAGGCGATCGGTCAGTTCCGTGCGCATGCGGGCGTATCTGTCCGGAGCAGCCAGATCCTGCTCAACCTTTTTCAGGCGAAAACCCAGCATCTGTTCAACGGTTTCCGGGGGCAGCTCCGGATTGTTCCATTGTCTTGACAGGGCGAGCAATTGCGGCAACAGTTCTTTCTGGGCCGAAAGTTGGGCCCGCAATTTGTCTTTATATTCAGGCCACCCGGGCTGGGCCGGCGAAACAACATCCTGGGCCAACCGGCCCAGGCCCAATTGGATATCGGTCTGCTCGGCCAAGAGGGGCTTGACTGTTTCCTTCAGGCCCTGGTCCGCAGCGGCCGGCACCAACAGATTGTCCATGCTCCAACGATGAACAGCCTCCAGGGACTGCAGCGCGGCCCGGGGATCAATGGCCCCATCGGTCAAGGCCAGGGCTTGGCTATAGGCGGCCAGGGCCGCCTTATTTTCACGATTCTGAAAGGCGCTTTCAGCCATCCTTTTGTGGAAAAGGATTTCCGTATCCAGATGGTCAAAGGCTGTTTTGCGCTCCAGGCGCAGCCGGTATTTATGAAAGGCCTGGCGATACTGCCCCAGCAGATAGTGAATGTTACCCAGGTTCAGCAACAAATGGGAACGGTTGTCCGGATTCACATTCTGATCATTCAAGTAGTAAGCTTTATAGTAGGAGGACAGGGCCGCCTCCAACAAGCCTTTTTGGCCGTACACGGTCTCCAGGGTTTCCAGGGTGAAACCAAGGGTTTGATGAAAATACTCCACCTGGCCGTTCAAGCGCACGGCTTTGACCAGCAAATCCCTGGCCCGGCCCATGGACGCCCCATCATCCTCATAGGTCAGGCATAAGGCCGTGCCGTAAACCGCCATGGGATCATCCGGATTGCGGTCCAGCCGTTTGCGGTAGGTTTCCAGCCGCTCCCCAAGCCGGTTCAGGGCCGCCGCGCATTTGATGTAGCCCCGGTGAGCCTCCACGATGCTGTCGTCAAAATCCATCAGCTCCTTGAAAACTTTTTGGGCCGCGGCCAGCTCGCCCAGCCGAAACAAAAACTCCCCAGAGGCGACGGACTTGCGGATATAGCCTTGCCGCGCCAGACGGCGGATATGTTCTTCCGCCGGATTCAATTCAATGGTCTTGCCGTAAAGATCCAGGGCTTGCCGAAAACGCTCTTCGCGATACAGAATTTCCGCCAGGGCCAGCCGCGCGGCCCCAGTCTGGATCCCCGGCGCCGGAAACCGCCGGACAGCTTCGCCATAAAGCTCCTTGGCCCTTTCCCATTGATCATCTGCAAAATACAAGTCCCCCATGCGCGTCAAGGCCCCCAGGGTCAGAAGCGGGACCGCAGCTTGATTGTCTTCGGCCACCCGCCGCAGGGTCAATATTTTTTCCGTGATGTCGGCCCCGGCCATTTCCCCAAGGACCAGATCCAGGATTTTATCCACGGCGGTTTTGGCCCATTCTGGCTGGTCGGAATAGTCCCGGACCACGGCTGAATACAAAGGACGCGCGTTCTCCACCAAGCCGGACTGGCGGAGCATGTCCGCCTTTAATGTCAAGGCCTCGGCCCGCTCGCTCCGGGTTGCCCCCCTATTTTCCAACACCTGATCCAACAAGCGCATGCCTTTCAGCAGTTCATCGGTCCCGACTCCGGCCGTGGATAGGATGCGGGCCGCACTGATGTTCAGCCGCGCCTTTACCGCCTCGACCTTGTTGCCGTTGATGCGGGATAGGTCTTCCAGGGCCGTTTTGGTCAGCCCCAGGCGTTCCTCGCCGTCGGCTGTTCCCGCAAGACTCATCTCGCAGCGGGTCATGACTGCGGCGATTTCCGCCAGGGCTGCGGCCGGCTGGAGTTCAGCGTAGTCTGTCCGCGTTCTGTCATAGGCCGCCAGGGCTTGTTCAGGATAGGCAAGCTTCCGATACATGTCCCCCATATGATTCAGGGCCTGGGCGCAGCTGGCCCTGTCCTCCAAAAAATGTTGCAGAACCGCCTGGTAGGCCGGCAGGGAAAAGTGGGGCGTAAAGGCCGCGGCGGCGGAAATCCGATCCGCCAGGGACAGTTGTTCCCAGCCGCTGCCGGCCGGAAGGAACAGGCCGGTTTCCGGCAGGCGCCAGCAATTGACCACGCCGCTTCTGTCTGAAAGATAATAAAGATTGCCCCCGCCTGTGCGCACCTGCAGCACGGATTCGTTCAAAGGGGTCATGGGACCAGGGGGCCTGTTTTCCGTGAACACCTGGATCACCCCACGGTCGCGGCTATCCACACGGTGGTCCTGGTTGGTATCCGTGTCCAAACGAATAAAAAACAAGCCGCGCCCCGCCATGGACCAGGTGGGCGAAAAATCCAGGGCCGGACCGCTGGTTACCTGGCTAACCCGTCCGCTTTGAAGCTCCAATACGAATAGATCACCGCCAGGATCATGGCGGTGGCTGACAAAACAGATTTTTTGCCCTTCCGGTGAAACCGCCGGAAAGGAAGCATCCCCGCCGGTGGGCAGACGCGTCAAATTGCCCGGGCCGGTGTCTTCCACCGGAAGGGCCACCAGGGTCCCCAGGGGAAATTGTTCTGAAATTTGATGGAAAAAAAGCGTTCGGCCGTCTGCTGAAAAACAAGGACCGTCATCCTCACTGTCCCGGTCGGTCAAGCGCCGGGGTTTGGCGCCTTCTCCTTCTATGTTCAGCAGGTAAATGTCGCCTTTCACGTCATGGGCATTGCCCCGATAGGCAATGAAGCGGCCATCCGGAGAAAAAGCCGGGGAGCTTTTCAGGGAGGGGTCATCGGTAAGGCGCCTGGGAAAGGTCAGGACAGCAGGATCGGCCGAGGTCATCCAGAGATCGTTGAAGCCTTCCCGTTCCACGGCATAAATGATGTTTTTTCCATCCAGGGAAACCGCCACGGCCGTCACCGGATCACTCTCGGAAGTAATCTGGTCCGGCTGCCGGATGTGGCGGGACAAACTGTCTTCCGCGCCTTCCGCGGCCGGAGCCGGCCGGGGGGGCTGGACACAAACAACCCACAGCCCTATCAGAACCAAGGTGATGTAATTTGATCTGCTCTGTTTCATGGCTTGAGCCCCATCAGTTTTTCAGCCCCCAGGAGCCGTCGGCGCGCTGGATCTTTTCCCCTGGTTTGGCGTTTTCCATGTTCAGTTTGGCAAAGATCGCCCGCACCTTGGGCAGATCTTCGGCCGTAAGGTTTTCATTCAGCTCGATCACCCGGGCCATGATGACTTCCCGGGCCTTGTTCACCTGATCAACCACGGCGGTGAATTCCGCCTGGGTGAAACGGGCGGCGAATGCTTGCAGTTCCTGGCCGAGGCCCTCTCTTTGCATGGCAAAGGGTTCCACCAGCCCCTGATTGTTTTCTCCGATCCACCCTAAGCGTTTGAAAACCTGCAGGTCATCCGTGTGGAAATCCAGAATCTGCATGGCAGCGATGACATTCTGGTGTTCCCGGCTTTTTTGGGGTGGCCGGTTTATCTTGCCGGTGGCATCCACCCCCCGCACCGAAGCCACCAGCAGCATCTCGCGATCCAGGGAATTATAGGTCCCCAGGACCTGATTCTCCAGGGCGGTGCGCTCGCTGACCACATCGACCTTCACCGTGGCAAGGGAGGTGCAACCCATGAGTGCCGCCGCCACTAAAACAATTGCTTTTTTCATGACTGCCTCTTTTTTATTGAAAGGTCAGTTTTGCTTCCTTCTCATCCACCAGGATTGTGCCTGCTGCCGCGATTCTCATTATCTCCGCCACCATGTCCAACGGTGCCGATTTGCCTGCCAGGGAAGCCATCCCCGGCAGGGCCCCCAGGTTCAACCGCTCGATGGGCGGAATCGGCAGCACCACCCCCTGGACGTTCATCTCGCCGTTAAGGGACAGACTGCCGTCTTTCACCGTGAGCCGGATCCAACTGGGGGATCCGGTCCGCAAGCGCTGCCGCAGGTCCACCACGGCTTCATTGTTATCATGGGGATCAAGGGCATACAGAAACCGTTCCAAGGCCCGGGCGCCTATATGGGTGATGAAGGCATTCACTTCTGTCTGATCAATAAGCATATTCAAATCACCGGCGACAGGCACTGCGGCTGTGAGTTGGCCGTTGATTTCCGTGTCCTCCCCTGCTTTCTTTTCCTGGTCCGACTCCCAAAAACGGGTGGTATCGATCCCGGAAAAAGCCAGACGCACCACCAGGGCGGCATGGCGGCCGCGGGGCTCCACGGCAAGGGTGCCGTCCAGGGTACCGCCCAGGCAATCCAGGCGAAAAGGCTTGATCTCCGGCAGACCCTGATTCAATTGCAGCTTGGCTTGAAAGGAACGGATCATCAAGGGCATGCCTCCGGTTTCAATTCTAGCTGAAGCAAAAGTCAGATTCCGACCGGCGGAATAGGGTCCTGGAAGCAAACCAGAGCCGCCCTCGCCCTTGTTTTCAGCACCCCCTGCCGGCCCAGGACCAGGACCGGGCTCCAGCACCAGGGCCGAAAGCGGCGGCAGATCAGCAGGTTGATCGGCCGAAGTCAGGTCCGCGCCTGTTTGAATGCGGTATTGCTTGGCAAGCTTCACTTGCCCATGTAATCGCTGCAAGCCGGCTTTTCCCTGCATTTCCATATCAATACTGTCATGGTTCAGCAGCAGATCGGCGGCCACGGATTTGGCCGGAATCAAGCGGGCTCCGGCCTCCATGGAAAAAGCGCCTTTCAGTTTCAGGCCGGTGACCGGCAAGGGCAGTTTTTCCAGATCAAGGGAAGTCAATGAGGATTTGAAATCACCCCCGACACTTTTCAACAGCAGCACCGGTGTGATGACTTTCCCGCCTTCCAGAAGCTGATTCAGACCATATAGGGAAAAAGTGGTGCGTTGCTCCAAACCCAGGGACGGCAGAGTGCAGATCTGATCCAGACTCAGGGATTTCAGGTCATCATGGCGCCCATTGTATTGGATTTGCGCAGCCGGTTTCGCAATAGCCATGGCCGCCGGCAAGCCGCGCACATCCTGGATGAGAATCCGGCCTTGGGCGGCGCCTTTGCCGCTCCGGCCGTCATAGCGGTATTGCAGCAGCGGCTCGGCCGTGATCGGACCTATCACAAGGGGCTGTTTGTCTTGCATCCCTATACCGGCTCCAGCGTTCAGGAGTTCCAAAACGATTTCAACCTTGTCGATAAAGGCCAGCTCTTTTTTCAAGCTGAAATGTTGTCTTAGCGCTATGGGTTTGCGTTCCCCGGGCTGGGGCAGCCGGCCTTCGATTTGAAACCGGCAGATCCCGCTGCCGGTGAAAGATGTCGTTTCAGGCAGCCGATCCTGTAACAGCCTGTTGATCTCAGCCAGATCCACACGGATTTCACCTTCGGTTTTCAAGGCTTCTTTTCCCATGTCACGGGCCGCCCCGGTCAAATGCAATCCCAGGAGTTCCCCCAGCCTAAAATCGGCGGATAGTCCGCTCAGATCAAGGCGGGTATCCTCTTCCTGCAACAGACGGATGTCTTCCACAGCCAGTGTCAGATCCATATCGGTTTCAAAACCGGAGAACCCGGGATGTTCCGTGCGCCAAACCGGCACAGCCAGCGAAAAAGCCGCGATGCGGGCCGCGGCCTGTTTTTGGGGCGGCAAATGCAACCCCAGGGTCAGGGTCTGCTTCAAATCCTCCACACCCAGCAAGGCCGGGATCACGAGCGAGTCCATGTCCAGGCTTTGCCGGACAGTCACGTCGGTCGCGATTCCGAACAGGGCTTCCTCGGTGCGTCGCATGTCGTCACATCCGATGGTGAGACTCGGGATGACCAGGTTCTTGATCTTGACTTGCTTTTCTGCCGCAAAGGTCAGATCCCCGATCGCCAGGGAGGTGGTAAGGGCCACCGCCCGTGGGAAAAAATCCTCCAATACCACGTGCAAGGCCTGCACGGCCAGCCGGCTGTCTTGTATCCTGACTCCCGCTTGCCCGGCATCTGCCCGGATGGCCAGATCCGGCACAGACAGGCTCAAATCGCTGATTTCAAGCCCGCCGAAACCCGCCGGGATTTCCCCGGTAAAACCCACCCGGCCGATGTGGAGCATTGGGCCTTGCTGCCATTTCTCCAGCCTGTCCGTCCAGTGTGCGGGTAGAAGTTTATCGGCAAAAACCAGGATTTCGCCCAGATCCAAATCAGCCGAATCCGCGGCCAGGCGGATATTGGTCTGTTCCCGGCCCAGGCCCCGGATTTCACCACTCCATGGAATCTGGGTGTGATCAAGGAAATCGATTTGCCCCTGGTTGATGGTTAATTTTCCGTCAGGCAAATAATAACTGCCGGCCTGGTTGAGAACCAGTCCCAGGGGACCGATGACGGCTTGCGGTAAAAAATCGCCATGAGCTTCAACCCCGGCCACCGTTAAACCGCAATCAAAGGCAATGGTTTCCTTTTGCGGAGTGGAAACCTGAAAGCGCAAGACGATTTTTCCGGACGGCTCCATCCGGGCAAGTGCGGGCGGTAAAAAGGATTCAAGGGCGGCATGCAGTTCGCCGAGTTCCATATTCAGAGCACCGCTGATGCCTTCCGCCCCATTACCGGAAACGGCCAGACCAGCGCCCGGGATTCGGGCTTGAATTTCCAACCCGGCTTTTTCCACCAGAAAAGTGCGCGGTGCCTGGGAGCGGTTTTCCAGGGACAAGGAAAAGCGCAGGGGAAAGGTCCCGGCCTGACGCTGCAAATCAGCCCCGGCATGCAGCCGAATCGGACGGGAGAACAGATCGGGCATGTCCAGATGGAATTCGCCGTCTTGAATGGCGAGATGCTGATCCAGGACCTGATCTTCAACAGTCATATTGATGCCGGTGAAATGAATCCCGGCCCAAATATCCACAGGCAAAGCCAGCATCAGAGCGTGCAAATCCGGCAACTGTGGGCCTGCCGGCGCAGGTTCGGCGGTTTTGGGCGCTTCAGGGGGCGTCAGCCCTTTCAGAAAGCGATCGAGATTGGAAACCCCGTCCGGCCCGCGATTAAATTGAAAATCAAGGCCGTGGATGCGGATTTCCGCCCCCAGGCAACGTTGCAGAATTTTTTCCGCATGCAGGCTGATTTCAATGCTGTTAAGCGACAAAACCGGCCGCCGGTCTTTTTCCGGTTCATCGGCCAGATCCAGGTTGCGGACGGTCAGGCGCGCCGGCCAGGTCCAAGCCAGGGCGCCCACCGCCACCTTGCGATGGAGGCTTTGTCCGGCTTGGTCCTCAATCCACTGCTTGCAATACCGGGAGGAAACGACAACCGGTAAAAAAACGGCCATTGCCGCCGCCAAGCCCCCTATGATCAGGCTGATAAAAGCCAGGGCCGTCAACGCACGGCGGATGAAATTCTTTTTTGGTTTGCCGACCGGTGTTTCCGTCATATGCTGTTTGTCTTTGCAGCAAGGTACTGAAATAAATAGCCTTGATCAGTGGAAAAGCAGCTCCAAGTCCCGTCACCATATCTTGTAAAACGATGTCTGGCAATGATTTCTTTCTCACGAATTTAAAAAAGTCATCTGATAACAAGGTTTTGAGTATTGACTTTTCGGCCTGTTTTCTGTAAATCCCTGGAAACGGTACTTCTTCACGATTGTTCTTCAACTTTCAAAAAGGAGAAAGAAACAGATGACCAAAGCGGAATTGATCGACAAAATGGCGGCGGATGCCGGTATTTCCAAAACAGCAGCAGGTGCGGCTCTCAATTCGTTTGTTGACGGAGTTATGAAAGCCATGAAGAAAAAGGAAGGCAAATTGACCCTGGTCGGCTTCGGCACTTTTTTAAAGGCTCAACGCAAAGCGCGCAAGGGCCGCAATCCCCAAACAGGTGAAGCCATTAAAATCAAAGCCAAGAATGTCATCAAATTCAAAGCCGGCAAGAAACTGAAAGAAGCGCTTTGATCTTCTTTTAATGCCCGACGACACCCGGCAGCGTAACCAAGGTTGCGCTGCTTTTTTTATTTCTGAAGGGGCGGCTTCAGGCCTGATCCATGTGGTCGGGTCGGTCCGGGCTCAATTCCGGTTGGGCAATGGCAAGCCGGCTACGCCTATCTTCCAATACGGGCTGAATGGTCATGTCCCCTTGAAGATATTTGAATTTAGCCAGCTCCATATCCATTTCCATGGCCTTCAGCTTCAACTTATACTGCAAAAAAATCTTGAACAAAACGATTATGCCCAGCAAGGCCAGCACGATCATGGGGATCCACCAGTACTGGCTCAACCATGTCATGGCGACACTGCCGGTGAATTTCAAGGCCTCGGGGATATACCAAAACAGAAAGATAACGGCCACGAAGAACAGCATCAGCCAGACCACATTGACGCTGCTCAGGGAATTCAGGCTTTTCACCCATTTGTTGGCCCCCCCCTCTTCCTGTGCTTGGGCATTTTTATCCACGGCTTCCACGATTTGAAAATAAGCCTTGGCAATCAATACGATGATAAAGGAAAGGGCGATGGGCGCGCCGATGGACAAGAGGAGCCAGCCCTTCCATGGAAAAGGATGAACCACTGTTTCCTCGCGGATCAATACATAATTTTTTTGTAGACCGGATTCGGAATAGCGTCGATCCTCGGCGATTCTTTCATTGGGCTTGAGCTTGTCAGGGCTTTCGATATAGGGCCTGGCCATCTCTGCCGTGATGGGTGTCTCCGTATGTTTTAATTCATCCTGCTGATAAATGAAGGTGCAGACAGCGATAAACAGCTCCAAGGCACATATGGAGATTGTGATTAATTTGATTATGGATTCCCGATCATTATTTTCATTTGCCATTGCGAACATTTGGCCTTCCTAATCGTTTTGAACATAAAATGACAATCATCCACCCTGGGGCGATGATTCCGGAAGGTCACCATAAAGCTTATTTCGCTCAATTGCAATAAAAGCTTTTGGGTCATTCTGAATTCTGATTTCTGGCTACTACGCATTTTCGGCCCGGCATTGAAAACCAAATTGCAGTGCATTATGTTATCAGAAAGCAAACCGATCCATTTTCAAAGGAGGCGCATATGAACTACAAAGAGTATTTTGAAAACAAAAAAGGCATCGGTGTACTCTCCACGGCCGACAATCACGGCCGGGTGGATGCAGCCATCTATTCCCGGCCCCATGTTCTGGAAGACGGCTTACTGGCTTTTATCATGCGCGATCGCTTGACCTATTCCAATTTGCAGACCAATCCTTTTTCGGTTTATCTTTTTATTGAAGAAGGCGGCGGATATAAAGGCAAGCGCCTGTTTCTATGCAAGGTCCGCGAAGAAAGGGATGAAGAAAAAATCAAGGCCTTGACCAAGCGCAGCTACCCCCAGGCTAAACCTGAAAAACGTTATTTGATGGTATTTAAGGTCGACAAGGAACTTCCCCTGGTGGGTGCCGGAGAGGGGTCGGATTAGCTATGCGTTTTGCCCTTTTTGTCATAGCTTTTATTATCGTGGTGGGCGGTTTTGCCGCTTACATTACCTGGCGCCTGCTGGGGCCGGCCAGGCTCGGCCGCAATAAAAACCTTGCGGTCATGACCGCCATTGTGCTGATCGTCCTGACCACTCCGGCGACCATTGTCTTTCGTAATGCCGGCATTGAAAATCCGGCCGTGGATCTCATGGCCTTGACCGGTTACATCGGCCTGGGTTTCATGAGTTTCGTCTTCACCTTTCTCGTGTTGCGGGATTTGTTGCTGGTTGTTTCCAAACCTTTCTGTAACCGGAAAGAGGACAAGCCCAAGGCCATCCCTGCTCAATCCATGCCGGATGCGGAAAGACGGCGATTCTTGCTCAACGGCTTGAACACAGGCATATTGACCGGCGCCGCAGTCTTGACCGGGTATGGATTTGCCGAGGCCAGACAGATTCCCCAGGTCAAAACCGTACGCATCCCCATTGCCCATCTGCCGGAAGACCTCAAGGGCTTCCGCATTGTCCAGCTTACGGATATTCATGTCAGCCAGACCATCAGGCGGCCCTTTGTGGCTGGTGTGGTGGAAGCCGCCAACCGCCTCAGGGCAGATATTGCCGTGATCACCGGCGACCTGGTGGATGGATCCGTGGCCTATCTTTCCCAGGATGTGGCCCCCCTGGCTGATTTGCAGGCCACCAAGGGTAAATTTTTTGTTACCGGCAATCATGAATATTATGCCGGCGCCGAGGCCTGGATTGAGAAAATCCGTAGCCTTGGTTTTACCGTTTTGCTGAACGAGCATCGCCTGATCCAACAGGGGAACGGCCGCCTGCTGTTGGCCGGAGTCACGGATTACAGTGGCGGGCGTTTTGATCCCCGCCATCGTTCCGACCCCTTTCAGGCTCTGGCAAAAGCTCCGCCGGCGGATTACAAAATCCTTTTGGCCCACCAGCCGAAAAGCATCTTCAACGCAGCCAAAGCCGGTTTCAACTTGCAAATCTCCGGCCATACCCACGGCGGCCAGTTTTTCCCGTGGAATTATGTGGTCTTTCTCACCCAGCCCTATGTCACCGGTCTGCATCAGCATGAAAACAGCCTGATTTACATCAGCGGCGGCACAGGCTATTGGGGTCCGCCGTTGCGCCTGGGCTCTCCTTCGGAAATTACCCTGATTGAACTTATGGGTATATCCTAAACAAAAAGCGGTGCTTCAACGGCCGAATCGGCCTTGATCGTCGTTTCGGCCATCCACCATTGTGGGAGCGGCTTCCAGCCGCGATAAGGCCGAAACGACGACTAAGGCCGACGAATCGTTTATCAAGGATGTTTTAAATTTTGGTGATTCGAATTTGTTTCGTATTTCGATATTCGAATTTCAAATTTTTGCTTGGCTAAAACAATAATCAATGCCAATAATTTCTTATTGATATCCCCCCCTGATTGCGTTATAGTAGGATCATCAACCATCCGGATATTCAGAAGGAATCCAATATAAAGCTTGTCGTGTCTTCCTTTCTGACCGGAAAATTCCTTGTTTCTCCAAAATCATTATATCCCGTAAAAATCAGGTTCCAGTCCGTTTCATTACAATGCATGCCTTAAAAGGAGGTTCATCATGAAAAAGGTCTGTTTGTTCCTGTTGTTTTCAGCCCTGTTGGTCAACTCCGCATCGGCCGGCAATGTGGACACCTACGGCATCGGTGCCAAAGCCACATCCTTGGGCGGCGCCTTTGCGGCCCAGGCCGACAATGTCTATGCCATTCATTACAATCCCGCCGGATTGACCCAGTTGAAAACAGTGGCAGTCTCCGCAGGCATAACCGCCCTGGACCCAAAGCTGAACGCAAAAGCATATACCGTGGAATCCAATTCCATGTTGGGCACCTCCCAATTAGGTCCTGCCAACATCGCTGATGACACCTCCATCTGCTATGACCCCCATTTCGGACTGGCCGTGCCCTTTGCCGGGAAATTCGCTGTAGGCCTAGGACTATATGCACCTTTCGGGTTCAAGCTGGAATGGCCCCAGGACCCTGCCCGAAACCCTGCAGCCCATGACTCCTATGACGCCTGGTATGCCCGGATAGCAGTCACCCCCACCCTGGCTTATCGGGTCAATGATAAATTATCCCTCGGCCTGGGCTTGGTGTTGGGCCAGTCAGCCTCCGGGGCCAAAAACAAACTATCCCAGGCCAACGCCAACCTGCTGGCAGCCGGAATCGGCCAGCAGTTGACTTTGATGGGCGCGCCGCCGGCATATATAGCAGGGATCATGCAAGCCGCCCAATCCCTGGCAAACGGCACCATCGATGCGGATCTAAAAGATGATTTCAACTATTCCGTTAACTTGGGCCTGATGTATCGACCTGTTCAACCCTTGACCATCGGGTTGACTTACCGCAGCAAAGCCAGCACCGATCTCGAAGGGGATGTCCAGTACAAAGGCAGTGCCGCTCAAATGACAGCCCTTGATCAGCTTAAAATATTCGGATTGAACGGCAAAGCCCAAGGAACCGTCAAGGACCTGGACGCCCCGGATCAACTCCAGCTCGGGGTACGCTACCAGTTGCATGAAAAGGTCTCCATAGAGATGGATCTGGTCTGGACCAACTGGAGTATTGTGGAACACGAAACCACCAATTTTAACAACCCCCTGCTGGGCCAAAGCCATATTGAAAAAAAGCGCGACTGGCATGATACCAATCAGCTCCGCATGGGACTGGAATGGCAGGCTACCGATATTCTCGCCCTGCGCTGCGGCTATTTCTACGATCCCACACCGGTGCCGGATACCACTTTCGACACCTTGTGGGCGGATGCGGACAAAAAAACCTATTCCCTGGGCGCCGGCCTGAATCTCAAAAACTGGACCATCGACACTGCGGTTCAATATACGATCTCGGAAAAGGACCGCTACATAGGCGGTGAAAGCGAAACCCTGAACGCTTCCTATGCCGGTTCCAAAACCAGCCTGAATGCCGGCGGCTGCATCTGGGGTTACAGCCTGACCGTGGGATATCAATTTTAGATCTTTAGCATGGAAACCTCTCTACCCTTGAAAACCATCGGCCGTTACGAGCTCGTTTCCGTCCTGGGAAAGGGGGGATGTGGAACGGTTTACAAGGCCTTTGATCCGGTGCTGGAACGCCATGTGGCCTTGAAAGTGATCAGACCCGCGGATATGGGTTTAAAAGGCACCCTTGATGACCAACGCAGCCAATGCCTGAATGAAGCACGCTTATCCGCGCGCTTCATTCATCCCAACATTGCCGTCACCCACGACGCGGGTTTTGAGAACGACCTGGTCTTCATGGCCATGGAATGCATCGACGGCGAAGGGCTGAACACCCGCCTGCAACCGGATGGTTTGCTGCCGCGCCTGCAAGTACTAGAAATCCTCTACGGCATTTGTTTCGCCCTGGAATATATCCATAGCCAAGGTTATGCCCACCTGGACATCAAGCCGTCCAACATCATGATCACCAACCAGGGTGAAGCCAAACTCATGGATTTCGGCATCGCCCGTCTGCTGCAGGAAGGTGATAGAAGCAAACCCTCCCTTTCCGGATCACTGCATTATATGTCGCCGGAGCAAACCAACCCCGGCTCGGACTTATCCTGCGCCTCGGATATTTTCTCCCTAGGGGTGGTGGCCTATCAAGTCTTGTCCGGCCGCAAACCCTTTGAAGGCGACGATGCCTTTCAGATCCTGTATCAAATCCTCCATCATGACCCGCCGGGATTGCACGTTCATAAACCGGAAATCCCGGCGGATCTGGATGCGGTGATCCAAAAGGCCATCCGTAAAAATCCCGACGAGCGCCATGCCTCTGCCAAAGCCTTTGCCGAAGCGCTTCTGCCGTTTATCAAGGGTAAAGATTCCGTCCATATTGACAAACAAGCCCGGAAAAAAATCGACTACATGAAACGCCTGATCTTGTTCCGGCATTTTGAGCTCAAGGATCTGGAAGAACTTCTGCGCATTTCCTCCTGGAGTCTTTACCCGCAACAAGCCTGGATCACCGGAGAAGGGGAAAACGACCGCAACATCTATATTCTGATCCTGGGAAAGGCCGCTATCCATCTGGATAGGGAAATAAAAATACTGAAACCCGGTGACTGCTTCGGTGAATCGGCTTTGATCAACAACATGCCCCGCAAGGCCCGATTAAAAGCCGAAACCGATTGCGTGGTGATGGCCATGAACGCCAATATACTGAATCAAGCTGATGCCGGCATTCAGGCCAAATTTCTGCGAGAGTTTTTTATAAACAAAACCATCCAGTTGGTTGAGGCCAATCTGAAGCTGATTCAATGCGGACTGAGATAGACCTGGGAATAGTACTTGTCTCCGCAAACACCCCATGTTATTTTTACAGTATGAATGAAATCTACAAACGCATCCGTGAACGCGCCCGCAAGATCGTCGCCCGTTTTCCGACCCAGGAATTTTATACGGATTTTCAGCCGGCGGTGGACCAGTCCCAACGCTTTTTTCAAACCAATCCGATTGTGAGTAAAGTCCATGCCTTTGTGGCTGCCAGTATCGGCGAAAATCTGGGGCACGGCCTGGACCATGCCGTCAAAGTGACCCTTGACGCCGGCACCCTCATGTTCATCGAGGGCCGGCAAAACGGCTATTCAGAACCGTATGTTCAACGCCGTGTATTGCTCGCCCAGTGCGCGGGCCTGTTGCATGATATCCTGCGCTCCCAGCAATCCCACGCGGAAAAAGGCGCCCGGTTTGCCAAGGAAACCTTGGAGAGCTATGCCTGCTTTGAGGCCGAGGAAATTACCGATGTCGCCAACGCCATCAGCAATCACGAAGCGTTTAAAACCCTGGTGGAAATCAAAACCCCCCAGGGAGCCTTGGTATCCGATTGTTTATATGACGCCGACAAATTCCGCTGGGGCCCGGACAATTTCACCCATACGGTCTGGGACATGCTGATGATCTCCCAAACCCCTATTCAAACCTTTTTCAGTCTGTATCCCAAAGGCATTAAAAGCCTCGCAAAAATCAAGGAAACTTTTCGAACCAAAACCGGGAAGATATACGGCCCCAAATTCATTGATACTGGATTATCCATCGGCGCGGAGCTGTATGAAGTCATTCGTACGGAGTTTGCGGAATATATGCCGGCAGCATCTGTAGAGACCGAAAGGCAGGAGGCATAGAGCAATATTTGTAGAACCCCCCAAAAAACAATTTCGAAATCCGAAATCCGAAACAAATTCAAAATTTTAATTTTAAAATAACCAAAACAAATGCCGGTTGTTCAGCGTTTAAACTGTTTGCCAATGCTATTTAATGGTTTTGGTCAATGTTTCGTCCGTTTCATGGCTGGAAGCCCGCTCCCACGAAAGAGGATGGCCGATAATGATGATTAAGGCTTGTTTAATTTGAATTTTAGTAATTCGAATTTGTTTCGAATTTCGATATTCGAATTTCGATATTATAAGCTATTTTACATAGTGCTTATGCCCGTATATAAACCCGCGGCACTCGTTTCGAAATCCCGGTGACCACCTCATAGTTGATGGTGCCCAGCATGGCCGCGACTTCGTCCGCACCGATAAAGGCATCTCCCTGGCTTCCGAAAATGACGACTTCATCACCCGGTGCCACATCCGGGATATCGCCCACATCCAGCATGGTGAGGTCCATACATACCCTCCCGGCAATGGGGGCCCGCCTTCCGTGCACCAGCATATGCCCGCGGGAGGAAAGCCCGCGATTCAATCCATCCGCATAACCCACCGCCACTGTAGCAATGGTGGTGGCTTGGGTCGCCTGATAATCACCCCCGTAGCTCACCCGAAAACCGGCCGGCACGTTTTTAGTCTGGATTATGCGGGATGCAAAACGCATGGCCGGTAAAAGAGTTATTTTTTTTTGATCCACTTGTGCGGATGGATACAAGCCGTACAAGGAGATCCCGGCCCGTACCATGTCCAGATGGGTTTCCGGCAGATCGATGATGGCTGCACTGTTGGCCGCATGCTGAACCGGAAATTCAATCGAACGGCTGCGCAAGCGTTGAATCAATGTCAAAAAGCTCTCCAACTGCCCCAGGCTGTTGGTCTTGTCAGCCTCGTCGGCTGCGGCAAAATGGGTATAAATCCCTTCCAGTTCCAGATGCGGCAACCGGGTAATGGCTTCAATGGCTTTGAGAGTGCCCGCACCGGATATCTCCGAATCTGCTTCAGCCAGGGGAGTGCTTCCCCAAAATCCCAGACGCCCCATGCCGGTATCGATTTTCAGATGGATCTTCAGCTTGCCGCCCCTTTGGCCGGCAGCTTGATTATAGGCCTCCGCCATGGAAGAATCAAAAACCGTCTGGGTGAGATCATATTGAATCAACATGTCGGCTGCTGCCGGCGAAGTATGCCCGAAAATCAGGAGCGGAGCAGAAAGGCCGTTTTCCCTGAGTATGACCGCCTCCTGAATTCTGGCAACCCCCAAGGTATCGGCGCCGTTTTCCAGGGCGCATCTCCCCACAGCCACGGCACCATGGCCATAGGCATCCGCCTTGATCACCGCCATCACACGCGCCTTTGGCCGCGTAATCCGGCGCAGCTCTTGAATATTTAAAGCAATTCTCTTCAGATCGATTTCTGCAACAGCATCTGAGAAATACAAAAGTGTACCTCGCCGCACCTCAATTTAAATTTGGTTTTTGGATCAAGCAAATCGGCCTTCATCCGACTTGGAAACCATATCAAACAAGCCCCATGATCTCAATCTGTTTCAAGCTCTTGACAATTTTTGTCATAAAAAATGACAATCCTTGTCATCGGCCGGGCCACGGCCGCCCCACCCCATCGGCAAAGAGCTGAAAATTCAATGTTTTTTATCTTGGCCGCCTGGCATGCTTGTTGCTAAAAATTATGGCGTACAATGATGACCAGATCCTGCTGAGGATCCAAACAAATAAATTGAAGGAGCAAATTATGAAACGCACCCAGAAAAAAATCTACCTGCTGAGCTTAGCAATTCTGATTTTCTTTGCACCTGCCACTGCTTCGGCAGCACCTTTCTGGATTAGTTTCTGGAATGAATTCCAAACGGACAATGTCCATTTATTCATTATCGATGACACCGTCACTTTTCGGAATGTGGATGAAGCCCGTTTATCGCCATCATGGAGTGTGGATACGTTCGAATCCACCCACTTGGCTTTCAGCGGCAACACCCTGAATCCAAATGCTGGTCGTTTTCGGATTCAATTCTCCGACAACCGGGACGCCTTTATCATGGAATGGGCCGAAGTACTGAACGGAGTAATCCAAGCGGGTCATAGCGGGACACTGACATTCAACAACCAAGGTCAAGTTGTTGGTTCCTCGTACGGTCCGATCACTTCCATGGTACCGATCCCGGAAAGCATCTGGCTGTTCGCTTCCGCCTTGATTTGTTTTGTCGGCATCCGGCGCAAAGCCCTCATAAGCTGACCCTCCTCTTCATCAGCTTTGAAAAGCAGGCAGGCCGCTTTAGCGCGCCCTGCCTGCTGCCATTTTATGGGGTTATAGCTTTCATAAAAGCATGGTATATGTCAGGCTTTGGCCAACCTTTTCTGCTGCCAAGACTGTTTTATTTTAATTTTGGTAATTCTTATTTGTTTCGTATTTCGATATTCGAATTTCGGATTTTCCCACCCGGCCCAAATGATGATCAAGGCCTAATTTTTAAAAAGCCAAATTGTTACGATTAGCTGGCATTGACATATTGTCTATATGCTTCCTGCAATGCCCTGTTCGGCTTAGGCGGTCTTACCAATGCATTGTAAAAAACATCCCAATCTGCATCGGATAAAATGATTTTCTCATGATCATTAATTAATTCCTCTGCAGCGGCAAGTGACCGACTTACAACAAACTCACTTAGGATTTTGCGTGAATGCTGTGCCGCCCGTTCAATTTTTTTTACATCTGGATCAATACGGATTTGGATTCGAGCTTTTTTCATGGCATTGCTTGCTATGGTTATTTGGGATCAACTCTTTTATCAAAATAGTCGAGGGTTGCCGGTTTTGATAACCTTTTCGAGGCCTTTATCAAAACCGGCAACCCTCTCTTTTCTTTTATTGGGGCAACACCCTGTAATCACATGGGTAGGATGCTGAGTTCACCAATCAAAGGAAACGCCATTTCAACATAAAGGCAATGGTGTGACCACCCACGTCCAGCTTGCTGGGCGAAAACCTTACCGAGTTGCCATTCGTGGCGCGATCCGCATTCACTTTTCTGGCAATATCCTCGTCAAAGTCATCAAAACTTGCATAGGTATATCTGTATTCCAGACCGATGCTGAGGGGCCAGTCATACAGGCCGTCTCTGGCCGGTTCCTTATAGACAAAATACTCCATCCCTATCAGGCCGTGCACACCCCAAGTGACCTCGGATATATCTTCGTCGTATTCTTTAAGGATCGCAACCCCCACTTGCCCTGGGACTCCGATTCCTCCCGGATAGGCGGCATATTCTATTTTCCCACGGCTGTTAACAATGTCAGGACCGGCACCGACAAACAAGATCATGGAATTATTCAGACGGTGATTGTATTTCAGACTGGGGGAAAAGGCAAAATTCATGAGGTCCACCTCGGAGGATCTGCTGATGGAATTCACATAATCCCTTTTTTCCTTCATCTGGGTATAGCACACGGCCAGTTCCAGACCGAGCTTTTGCCCCAGTTTGTGCTCATACGCAAGCTGGACCGGATAAAATCCTATATCCGGTGAAAGGTCCCAGTAATCCGTCATGTCACTTTTCGGAAATATGTGAGTGCCGAATTTCAGGGCCACACTGCCCTTTTTTTCAAAATGGCCGGTATATTCCTCTTCTGCCCATGCTACTCCCGCTAATAGCAACAGCGCGACGATAATCGCAACACTCATCTTCCTGCGTTCCATGGCATCCTCCATATCCCTACTATTTCAGCACTGCAATTCAGCTTTCCTGTGATTGCCTTTGGTTTTAATTAAATTGTAATTTATAAACTTATTTAAATTCGATAAATTTGAAACGCGACTAAAAGATATTTGAACAACTCAAAATTTTCATGGATACCAAACAATCGTCGTTAAACCGCCAGGAGCCTTAAAATCCGCTCTATACCCAAATCCTTTCTCACCTTTGTTAGTAAAGCCTATAGTGTTCGGATCAAGTTGATCGGGAAGTGTATATGAAGCTGGATCAATTTCGTTTTCATCCGTTCCTTTTAAAGTTACAACTGTTCCACTGGGCATCGCATTACCATTAAGATCTGAAAAATGAATGAAATTGGGGCCAATATCTATAATGACAGGTGAATTACCCGACATCGATAGTAACTCGCTATCACGCACTTCGATCATTTGCTTTGTACAGTAAGTTTCCTGTCCACTATCCTCATCACATAGTGAACCATTATAGATAGTATTCGCCGCATTGAACTGCCCATCATGATTGAAATCTCGATATTCTTCTTTTTGGAAAGGAGAAGTACTGCCATCGTCATATACACCATCTTTATCAAAATCCAAATGAGCTTCCGGCAGATCAGCTAAGTATCCTCTTTGAACCAGATCATCCCATACGGGTTTATCCGTTTGTGTAAATCGGCCGTCGCCGTCCACATCTGTAAAACTTTCTTCCCCAACAGCTACTGCCGTAATGGTAACAATACCGCTTCGATCATAGTGATTACCTGAGCTATAGGAAAGCGGTCTATCACCACCACTCGTCCATGTAACTGTACACGTACCATTCGAAAGAGAACAACTATCATTAATTCTACCGGCTGTTGTAAGAAAATAGACTTTCGTTCCATCCGGAGCCGGGTTGTTGAAGTGGTCGGCCGCTTGTACATAGACTTCCACATTCACTCCATCTTGAAGCCATGCTTCCGGGCTGTGATTGCTTAAGGATAAAGATAAGCTGTTCTGATCCGGCAGCCCTGTACTGACGATCAAATTCGGTGAAACAGTAGAGTAGTTTGTCCCTGTAATCGTCGCTCTAACGCTAAAAGAAGTGGAAACATCCCCTGCGGTTACCGTTACTACGACGGTGCCGTCCGTACCGGTCAATCCATTGTTAAAGTCCAGGGCCAGTCCTCCGGTAGTTGCGGTCAATTCAAAACTGACGCTGACATTGGGTACGGGTGCACTTTTTTCATCACTTACTTTGAAAGTAAGCTTGGTGAATTCGGGTCGGTTTGCATCACCGATACCTCGTATAGCAATGGTTGTGGAAGTGGCGGATACATATTGGATCGCAACCCCTTGTCCTGCGGTTCCAGTTCCAGTTCCAGTTCCTGTTCCGGTTCCTGTTCCGGTTCCTGTTCCGGTTCCTGTTCCAGTACCCGTAGGACCTTTACCACCATCAGTAATACTGCCGGATTTGTCCGAACTTGTGCATCCAAAGAAGAATAAACAACAACAAAGCAGGGCGAAGAGGATCGATGATTTCAGCTTCATTTTTCGCGGCTCCTTATTAGGCAGCAAAGCCCCCGCATCGGAATTGCAGGGAAACAACATACCGGCAGCATGAATTGCTGAGAGGCTGGTATAGCAGTCGTCGGCCGCGTTCGGTCATGTCGTTCCGCAAAATCGATCCGGAGGCTCCATATTGAAAAGACGTGATTTTACTTCGTTATGAATATACCGGCAGGGGTTTTCTGTCAAGAAAAAAAAGGCTTACGCTAACGCGGAAGGCGGAACGCGGAACGCGGAATTATTCAAACAAGGAGAGTCGGGCACCTTTACCGGCTTGAACCGCGACCTCGGTTAAAATACAATTTAATATGATTTAAAATAGTTAAAATTATACATTAATTTTTGAAACCAGATCATTTCATCTTCCGGGCTTCAGTCTTCAGCCTTCAGTCTCATCTCTCAAATCGATATTCAAACCCGTCAAAACCAGCCTTGGCTTCCGACGAACGCGGGTTTCGGCCGGCCAGGGAAAAGCGGAAAATATTGGCGCCGCGTTGGAGCCATACCTTATTCGGCAGGGCAATCATAGTTCTTTTGACTTCCGGGGCATATAGATCAAAAGCTGGCTGAACCTCGGCGCCGTTCAATGACAGGGCCACAATGCCGAAATCCGCGGCCGTGGTGTAATACAGCTTGAGGTCTGCCCAGCCTTCCCGGTCCGAAGGAACGGCCAGGCTGATTTCACCATCCGGTTCGGTAAAATTGATAAAAAGCTGATCTTCCCCTTGCCAGTTGCCTTGGAAACCGGACATGTACTGCTGCACCCCCCGGGCGTTTCGTTGATGGGTCAACTGGATCAGATGAAAATCCACATAGCCCTGATCAGCCTGAATGCCTGTCGAATCAGGACCTGCTGCCTGTTGGGTCTTTTTATTCAAAGGCACCATTTTGTAAATCCAGCGGCTATCCGACAAATAAAACCGCTCAAAGCGGATGCCCGAATCCGGCGGCAAATGATTTAAAAAATCACTGTACGGCCTTCCCAGGGAAGGTAGAAAGAACGGTTTATCAGTTCGGTGGGCGGTACGGATAAAATCGATGAGGGCCTTGGTGGAATAGCCCCAGCCGTCAATTCCCCAGGAATTGATCAGCAGCACCTGCAAATCCGTTCTTTGCCGATAATACTTCTGAAAATAGTCGGCGATGGTGTAATAGGTCCGGGAATCGTCATCCAGATAGACGGCGTTTTGCGGCAGCTTGGCAAAGAGCAAGCCGGCATAGATATCCAGCTCGCGGTAATCATGTTTATCAGGCACGATGATAAAGCGGGCCTGGTCATAGAGATTGGCCGAATAATTGTTGTGGTAGTTGTGATGCCAGCGGCTTTGCGGGTTCCGGCCCGAGCGCCAAATGTATTCATAAAACCCGGGCGTTGCCAAAAGCGAGCTCAGGCCGAGCAACAGCAGGCTGTTGCGGAACAGCGGTCGCTGCCGCACCTTTAAATATTCCCAGGCTGTCTGCAAGCCGAAGGCGCCGAAAAAGCCGAGCAGCACAAAAGATTGCAGCAGAAAGGCGAAGCGGTCCCAGGTTTCGTAAAAAGCAAAAACAAAGGTATTCAGAGTGAAAAAAGCCAGCAGCCCCAAATAGGCCGGCCCCCATTGCATCCTGCGGCCTGCCAAAAAAATCCCCGCCAGCGGAAAAGGCAAGAAAAAATTGGGGAATTGGAACAAATAAACCACCGCGGTTTCCCGCAGACCGCCGAGGATCCCTGATGAAAAAAAGATATTGCCAAAAGGACCGAAAAAGGCATTTTTCAAAGTCAGGCCCAATTGGCCGGAGCGCCTCCAGTCTATGAACAGCAGCAGCAACCAGGGCAGCAAACCCAACAGCAATGCGCCGGCGCATTGCAGGAAGATCCGGCCTTTTCTTTGCACGCTCGGCAAAGTCAGAAAAAACGTGAGGGCTGTCCCGGCTGACAAAAAACCCATTTGAACATGGTTGAACAAGCCTAGACCGGCCCAGAAAAAAAGGATTACCAGCCAGCCCTGCCGCCCGGTGCGCCACAATTGGACAAAAGCAATCAACGCACAACTAGTAATGACGGCGCTGACAGTATAGTTTTCAATAATGGTGCTGTGCCACCACATGCTGTAACTCAGCAGCAGGCAAATTCCGGTTACCCCGGCGATGAAACGGTTCCCAATCGCCAGCAACACGGCAATATATACAAGGAAGACAGACAGGGAACCGCAAAAAGCCGAAAGCAGATTGGCTTTATAGG
Source organism: Desulfosudis oleivorans (assembly GCA_020723325.1). Lineage (GTDB taxonomy): Bacteria > Desulfobacterota > Desulfobacteria > Desulfobacterales > SURF-7 > DYJD01. Next base: position 168,853 of record DYJD01000012.1, read on the forward strand.
CAATGTTATCAAAAGGCAGCTTGACAAACAGATGGCCCAGCAGCACAGTCATGGGATGGGTGTTGACCTGGGAATTGAGCAACAGGCGCTGAATATTGTCCACCAGTATGGCGGTATCTCCGAAACCGATCCCCGGGGCGCAGGTGTAGCCGTACACTGTCAAAGGGATCAGCAAGAAAAGGCTGTCCTGAATCGATAAATGATCTGTAGCTGGTTTCATAACTTTCATCCGGTTTTTTTCGAATTACCAAAATTCAAATAAAACAGCATTGGCAAAAAGTTCAACCGTTGAACAACCGGCTTTTGTTTTGGTTATTCGTTCATTGAAATTTTGAATTTATTTCGAATTTCGGTTTTCGATATTCGAATTTAATTCATTTTTGTGACCAAAACAATTTTCAAAACCCAATTAGCGGTTAATTGCTAACGTGTGGCCCTGTCAAGAATATTACCGAACCCCTGCCATTGATATTCTTTTTTTTTTCTGAAAATAATGCTACCGTCATTCGCAATTAATTCGGCCATTGAACATCCGTCTTTTGTTTGGCTATTTTGTCATTGAAATTTTGAATTTGTTTCGGATTTCGGTTTTCGATATTCGAGCTTAATTCCTTGTGACCGAAAAAACAACCTATGCCATAATGGGGGAACACCATGTCCAAAAGCGCTGTCTATTTCATTGACCTGAAAGCCACACCCAAGGAAAACCTTGTCAACAAACTCGCCAGGCTCATGGAGGCCGCCGGTTTGCAGGACACTTTTCACAAACGGGATCTGGTGGCCATCAAACTCCATTTTGGCGAGCTCGGCAATACAGCTTATATCCGGCCGGTCTTCTTGCGGAAAATCGTTCAGGAAATCAAAAAAGCCGGCGGGGAGCCGTTTCTGACCGACGCCAACACCGTCTATGCCGGCACCCGCAGCGATGCGATCAATCATCTGCACACCGCCATTGCCAACGGCTTTGCCTATTCCGTGGTGCAAGCCCCCATGGTCATTGCCGACGGTTTGCGCGGAAAATCCGAAATCGCCGTCACGGTCAATCAAAAAAATTTCAAAAAAGTCTATATCGCCGCGGAAATCATCCATGCCGACGCCCTCATTTCCGTGGCCCATTTCAAGGGCCATGAACTCTCCGGTTTCGGTGGGACCATTAAAAACCTGGGCATGGGCTGCGCCTCCCGCAAGGGCAAACTGGCCCAGCATTCCACTGTCAGCCCGGCTGTCAAAGCCAAAAAATGCGTGGGCTGCGGGGATTGCGTGCCCCATTGCTCCCAGCAAGCCCTGGCCCTTGTGGAAAGCAAGGCCGTGCTTGATTCCCAGAAATGCATCGGCTGCGGGGAATGCATTCTCATTTGTCCCAATGAAGCCATCCAGATCCAATGGAACCAGTCCGTGCCGGCTTTTCTGGAAAACATGGTGGAATACACCCTGGGGGTGCTAAAGGACAAAACCGGTAAAACCCTCTTTATCAATTTTCTCACGGATATTTCACCGGCCTGCGACTGTTACGGCCACAACGACGCGCCCATTGTCCGGGACATCGGCATCCTGGCTTCCAAGGATCCGGTGGCCATCGACCAGGCATCTGCCGATCTGGTGAATCGGGAAAGCGCCTTACCGGATGCGGCCCTGAAAAACAACCGGGCCGCCGGGGAAGACAAATTTAAAGGCATTTATCCATATGTGGACTGGCCCCATCAGTTGGCGTATGCCGAAAGCCTCGGCCTGGGCTCGCGCGACTATGAACTGATTACGGTCGAAAATAAATAAGGAAAGATCAAAGCTCAAAATTAGAATTGCCGGCAACAAACCATTGCCATCGGAACGTGGTTCTGTTATAAAGGAGTGTATTCCTATAGCTATTTGATGTAGCCGGCTGGTTTCAAATCAACCCATATTTCATCACACCGGGGGGCGAAACAAATATGGTTGAACGACGTAAGGCAAGGCGGGTAAAGGTCAAGGATCGAGCCATGATGGTTCATGGAACCAGCATGGGTGCCATCGGCCAGGTGATCGATATCGGCGACGGCGGTATGGCTTTTTATTATATCGGCCATCCCAATCGGCTGGATGAAATTCTGAAACTGAGCATCCGACAGGAAGATCAAACCATTCAACTGAACAATGTCCATGTGAAAACCGTAACGGATTTTGAAATCATTTATGATAATCCCATCCAGCAAATCCCCCTGAGACGCAGGGGCGTCCGATTCGGGATTCTTTCAGAACAACAAATCAAGCAACTGGATTTTTTCATCAGCATGCAGCAGGCAGATGAAATCCGGTCCTTTTCGGAAAACGCGGCCTTTAATCTCTCAACTTGAATATCGGACTGCACTGATCCTGAACCGCCACGCTGATCCGGGCTTTGGCCCGCAGGACAGCCTCCCCCACCTTTTGCAGCGCCTTTTCCGGCGTGTTGTTTTCCGCACTCAAATGGGCCAGGACAATATGCTCCAGTTGCTCATTTTCAAGCTCCGCCACCAACGCCATGGCTTCCTCATTGGAAAGATGCCCGGTGCGGCCTTTGATGCGTTGTTTAAGATGCCAAGGATAAGGGCCCTTGATGAGCATTTCCGGGTCATGATTGGCCTCCAGCACCAGTAAACGGCATTCCTGCAAATGCTGTTTCACCAGGCCGGTGACCACGCCTAGGTCGGTGGCAATGCCGATTTTACTGTTGTTGCCGGTCAGGGTGAAGCCGGCCGGATCTTCCGCATCATGGGAAACGGAAAATGGATGAATCCGCAGACTGCCGATCTCGAATTCCCGGCCGCAATCAAAATGGGTTATGGACTCAATCGCCCCCATGACCGCGGCTGCGCTCGCAAGGGTGCGCGCGCTGATATACACCGGCAAGTCATAGCGCCGGGCCAGCACGCCCACACCTCTGACATGATCGATATGTTCATGGGATACCAGTATGGCATTGAGCTTCTCCGGCAAAAGCCCCCTTTCCCGCATGCGGTTTTGGATTTGGACCCCGGGCAGTCCGGCATCAATCAAAACGGCGGTGACGCCGTCATCCACATAGATGGCGTTTCCTTTGCTGCCGCTGGCCAAAATACAAACCGAAAGCAGGCCGGGATTCCTGGTCTTCTGCTCTTTTTCAGATAAATGCCCGCCATGGTTTGAGATCATGGTTATACGCCCGTATGGCCGAATCCGCCGCCGTTGCGATCGGTCTCGTCCAATACCGCCACCACTGCAAAGCGCGCCTGGATCACCGGCTGAATAACCATCTGGGCGATGCGATCACCTCGCCGGATGGTGTATGGGGACGGCCCCCAATTGATGACGGCGACTTTGACCTCCCCCCGGTAATCCGCGTCGATGGTGCCGGGGGAGTTAACCAAGCCGATGCCGTATTTTACCGCCAGGCCGCTTCTGGGACGAATTTGGGCTTCAAATCCGGCGGGCAGGGCCACTGCAAAGCCGGTGGGGACCAGGGCGATTGCGCCCTTATCCAGGATGAGCGGCGCCGCAACGGCCGCCGCCAGATCCATGCCGGCCGAATGGGGCGTCATATACCGGGGTATGGGGATATCCGCGTCCTGCTCCGGCCTGATCCTGCGGATTTTAATTTCAAGATCCGCCATTAGGACATCTCGGTCATCAACTCATCAAAGGAAACGTCCGCGGGCACCGGCCCCAGCATGGTCAGGGCCACATTGCCCCTGGATAGAATCATTTGGGCCGTGGCATGGATATCCTCCACGGTCACGGCTTCAATCTTGCTGATCAGCTCAGGTAAAGGGATTTCATGGCCGAAATTTAGCTCATTCTGGGCAATCCGCACCATTTGATTGTCCATGCTCTCGGCGGATAGTAAAATGCCGCCCTTGGTATATTCCTTGGCATCCTGGAGTTCTGTGGGATCCACGGTCTCCCGGCGGGCGCGCCCTATGGCCTTCATGATCAGTTCCGCGGCGGCATGGGCGTTTTCCGGGGCAACCCCGGCATAAATGCCGAACATGCCCGTATCCACATGGGAGCAGATATAGGAATAAACCGCATAGGCCAGCCCGCGTTGCTCCCGGATTTCCTGAAACAAGCGCGAACTCATGTTGCCGCCCAGAATCGTATTCAAGAGCGACAGGGCATAGCGTTTGGGGTCCGTGGTACTCAAGCCCGGGGTCCCCAGACAAAGATGCACCTGTTCCAAATCCCGGGGGTGAATGGATATTTTCGCATTGGGGCTGGGGGTGGATCGGGCCGGCAACCCATTGCCCGGATTCACGGTCTGAAAGGCCGAACCCACCAGCTCGACAAAACGGTCATGGACAAGATTGCCGGCAGCGGAAATAACGATCCGATCCGGCTGGTAACAGCGTTGAAAAAAAGCTTTGACCATGTCGGCTGAAAAGCCCTGGACATTTTCCCGGCTGCCCAGAATGGAGCGCCCCAGGGGATTGTCTCCCCAAAACGAATTGCCGAGCAGGGTATGCACATATTCCTCGGGTGTGTCCTCCACCATGCCGATTTCCTGGAGAATGACGGCGCGCTCCCGTTCCACCTCATGTTGGGCAAACTCGGAATTGAGGAAGATATCCGACAGGATATCCACCATGGTAGCCAGATGGGAGTCCATTACCCGGGCATGGTAGCAGGTCAGCTCCATGGAGGTGAAGGCATTGGTCTGCCCGCCGATGGCGTCGAACTCCTTGGCGATCTGATAAGCGGTCCGTTTTTGGGTGCCCTTGAAGATCATGTGCTCGATCATATGGGAAAGGCCGCTTTCTTGCGCGCGCTCATCCCGGGCGCCCACATTGACCCAGACCCCCATGGATACGGAATGCACATGGGGAAAAGTTTTGGTCAGAATCCGCACCCCATTGTCGATGACCGTCTTTTTAACGTGTGGGCTCATTATTGTTTTCCAGAACAGCCTTGTGACTCAAACGGATTTTACCTTCCGGCGATACTTCCAGCACCTTGACTTTCAAGGTCTCGCCTTCTTTGACCACATCCGTCACCCGTTTCACATGATGGTTTGACAGTTGTGAAATATGCACCAGGCCGTCCGTGCCCGGGGCCAGTTGCACAAAGGCGCCGAAATCCGTGATTTTCACCACCAGTCCTTCGTAGATGGCCCCCACTTCCGGTTCCATGGTGATTTCCTTGATTTTGCGTACCGCCGCGTCACTGTCCGCCTGGGATGTGGCGCTCACCTTGACCGCGCCGGAATCATCAATATCGATACGGGTGTTGGTCTCACTCTGGATGGCCCGGATCACTTTTCCGCCCGGTCCGATGACATCCCGGATTTTATCGGGATTGATCATAATGGTGACGTTTTTAGGCGCGTGGGGTGAAAGATCATTGCGGGCCTCCTTCAGGGCCACAGCCATTTTTTCAAGGATATGCAAGCGTCCCTGCCTGGCCTGATCCAGGGCTTTTTCCATGATCTCCTTGGATAATTCCTTGATTTTGATGTCCATCTGCAGGGCCGTGACACCTTTGGCGGTGCCGGCGACTTTAAAATCCATATCGCCGAAATGATCCTCGTCCCCCAGAATATCCGACAACACCGCCACCTTGTCCCCTTCCTTGATAAGTCCCATGGCAATGCCGGAAACCGGCGCTTTCACCGGCACGCCGCCGTCCATTAAAGCCAGGCTGCCGGCGCAAACCGTTCCCATGGAGGAAGAGCCGTTGGATTCCATGACTTCCGAAACCAGTCGAATGGTATAGTCGAACTGCTCTTTATCCGGCAATATTTTCTCAATGGCGCGGGTGGCCAGGGCGCCGTGGCCGATGTCCCTTCGGCCGGGACCGCCGATGCGCCGCACTTCCCCCACGGAAAAGGGCGGAAAATTGTAATGCAGCATGAAGGGTTTGGTTTCATCACCGCTCAGGGTCTCAACGCGCTGTTCATCCTGGCCCGAACCGAGAGTCAACACGCCCAGCACCTGGGTTTCCCCCCTGGTAAACAAGGCGCTGCCATGGGGCCGGGGCAGAATCCCCACCTCGCAAGTAATCGGCCTGACCTCGTCGAATTTGCGGTTGTCGATGCGGCGGCCTTGGTTCAATACCATGTCACGGCTGATGTGTTTCTGCAGGTCATACAAGATCTCTTTGGCCTCGGTAACACAATCCGGATCTTCCGCTTTTACTGTTTCCAACAGTTCTATTTTCAACGCCCGCATGGCTTCGTTGCGTTGCCCCTTTTCCGGAATGGTCAGGGCCGCGCGGATTTTGTCTGCCGCAACAGCGTTTATTTTTTCCACCAGGGCTGGATTCTTTTGCGGTTGGATCGATGGGCGTTTCTGTACTCCCAAGGCTTGTTTCAATTGCTCCTGAATTTCGATCAAAGGTTGCATGGCCTGATGGCCGAAGAAAACAGCCTCCAGCATATCGGCTTCACTCACTTCATTGCCGCCGCCTTCCACCATGACCACACCGGTCTTTGACCCGGCCACCACAATGTTGATATCGCAAGCCGCGGATTCACCGATGGTGGGATTTGCCACCAGGCGCCCATCCAGACGTCCCACGCGCACGGCGGCAATGGGTCCCGCAAAGGGGATATCCGATATCTCCAGGGCAGCGGAAGCACCGATCATGGCCAGGATATCCGGCTCGTTTTCCTTGTCCATGGAAAGCACGGTGGCGATCACCTGGGTCTCACAGCGATAATGTTTTGGAAACAAGGGCCGGATGGGCCGGTCGATCAACCGGCAGGTGAGAATTTCTTTTTCACTGGGGCGTCCGATTTCCCTTCTGAAATAATTACCCGGGATCCGCCCGGCGGCGTAAATTTTCTCCTGATACTCCACGGACAGGGGCAGGAAATCCGTTTCCTCCCGTTCATCCTTGTCGGCGACCACCGTTACCAAAACAATCGTTTCGCCGTAACTGACCCAGACGGCTCCGGAGGCTTGTTTGGCGATTTTACCGGCCTGGATACTCAGTGTTTTTCCACCAATTTCTGCTTTGAATGAAAATTCCATATTACATCTCCTAATCCATGGACCTCGGCCGCAACCCTCGCATGATTGTGGTTACCTTCCCATGCTGATGCATAAACGCGACGACTCGATCCGTCCGAACCCGGACGAACCCAAGCCAAAAGTGAAAACGCGATGTTCCACGGTCTTATCTTCGCAACTCCAGACTTTCGATGAGGGTCTGATAGCGTTTCAGATCCTTGCTTTTTACATAATTGAGCAGGCGACGACGCCGGCCCACCAGGATCAACAGTCCGCGGCGGGAATGATGGTCCTTTGCATGGGTCTTGACATGTTCTGTCAGATAGGTGATGCGCTGGGTCAACAGCGCGATCTGAACTTCCGGTGAACCGGTGTCCACTTCATGCAGTTTAAAACGGTTAATCACGTCTTTTTTGTTTTCGGTTGTTAATGTCACTTTTCAGGTCTCCTTGTTAAACATTTTTATACCAAAATCATTATCTCCTGAGGCTGTAGGGACGAAAAATTATTCGCCCCTGCAAAACCCGTTCGCGGCGTTTTATCCAGGCGGGGCAAACACACAACAATATCGAAACGACTGTGTATCTGCATCGGTTTGCATCACCGCCAATAAGACGCCGGCCGCATCCACTATCTTCATAAACCCGGCATAGCCCTTATCGGCACCCGGAACCACTTGCCGGGCCTGCACATCCTGGTGATCCAGGCTGCGGCCGTGACGGATCTTCGCCACCAGGGCCGCATCCGCCGTATAGGCGCTCATGCCCTTCAACAGCTCCGGCATACCCACCAGCTTATCGAACAATTTGCCGGATAAAGCAAGGGTTTCCAGTTCTGAAAGATCCATAGCCCGGTCAATGGAAAAACCGCAACATTCCGTGCGCCGCAAATCCCGGAGATGCCCGCCGCATCCAAGGCTCCCGCCGATATCATGGCAAAGCGTCCGAATATACGTGCCGCTTGAACAATGCACCGTAAAGCGCACTTCCGGCAGGTCCATGGAAAGCAATTCAATGGACCAAATGGTAACAGGTCTGGGCGGTTTCACCACTGCTTTGCCCTGACGCGCCAGCTTATAAAGGGGCACGCCGCCATGTTTCAAGGCTGAAAAAGCCGGAGGCTGCTGCCGGATTTCCCCGGTAAAAGCGTGAAAGGCCTCGCGCACCGCCGCTTCGGTAATCCCTTGCCAATCTTTTTCCGCGGTCACCTTGCCTGTGGCATCCTGGGTATCGGTGACCCGGCCCAATACCATGGTTGCCGCATATTTTTTATTCCCGCCCAACAAAAACCGGGCCAACCGCGTGGCCTGATTAAAACAGCAAATCATGACCCCGGTGGCAAATGGATCCAATGTGCCGGTATGACCGACCTTGGCGGCCCTTGACCATTTTTTCAAACAGGCCACCACCCGAGCCGAGGTCATGCCCTGGGGTTTATCGACTGCAATGGCCCCGTTCATCCAACCTGCCGTACCATCTTAGCCGGATCACAAGGCATCTGCAAGACTCAAGATCTTGGCCTTGACTTCGGAAAGGCTGGCAGTCATGTTAAAGCCCGCGGCACTGATGTGGCCGCCGCCGCCGTAGCGTGCCGCAATCTCCGCCACGTCCACGGTCCCGTCGGATCGCAGGCTGATATGAAAATGCCCCTGGCCCTTGGGAATATTACCGGCGCCGTTTTTACTCTCAAAAATTAAGGCTGCCACCCGGACATCCTCGATATGCCTTGCATAATTGATCAACCGGCCGATATCCTCGGGCTTTGTGCCGGTCTTTTCCAGCATCTCCTGGGTCAAGGACATGATGGACAGTTTTCCGTTTTCAGACACTTCAATGGACTCCAATACCAGATTCAACAACTTGATACGGCTCAGGGAATAGGTAATGTAAACATGGTTGGCCACCAGATTGGGGTCCACACCGAGGCCCACCATCTCCTCGCAAATACCAAAGGCCTCCTTATTGGTGTTGGAGAACCGGAAGGAGCCGGTATCCGTCATGATGCCGGTATAGATACCGAAGGCCATGGCTTTGGTTACCGAAACAGCCAGGGCTTTTACAATCCGATAAACGATCTCCGCCGTTGCACAGGCCGATGGATCAATCATCTGCAAATGGCCGAAATGGGTGTTGGTCAAGTGGTGATCAATGTTGATGATAACGGGAATGCGCCGGATCAGGTCCGCCTTGTCGCCGGTGCGCGGTAGATCGCCGCAATCCAGGATCACCGCTGTGTCAAAACCTTCCACATCGTCCAAGCAGTTGGTTATCTTACCCACAGCCGGCAAGAATTGATACATCTTCGGTGTGGGTGTTTCATTATATAATGTTACTTTTTTTTGCATGTCCGCAAGGGCCAGCCCCAAGGCCAACTGGGAACCCAGGGCATCGCCATCAGGTTGTATGTGCGAGGCCACCAGCACTTGCCGACACTGATTAAGATGTTGAATTATCTGATTCATGCTCTTCTTGCCGTAAGGCTTTCAAAACGGATTCTATGCGCGCCCCGTATTCAAACGATTCATCATAGTGAAATTTAAAATCCGGCATATAACGCAAGCCCAGACTTTGTGCAAGGGTCCGTTTAATAAAACTCAGGGCGCTTTGAAAGCCTTTCATGGCCTCTTCCCGGTACTGGGTATCCTCCGGTGGAATCTGCGTTTTGGTGAAATAAATGGTGGCCAGGCGCAGGTCCCGGCTCATTTTCACCCCGGTGATGAGCACCCCGTTGAGGCGCGGATCTTTAATCTCTTTATACAATAACTCGGAAAGCTTCTTCCGAATCTGGCCGCTGACGCGATCGGCTCTGGAAAACGGCTTCATAGATTGATGATCTCCATCTCCGTATCAATGATTTCCGCCAGGCCCATTTCTTCAGCCAGATTAAACATTTTATCGATCTTGGAATTGATCAAAATGCGGTCGTTGCCGGCCAATGTGAAGCCGACTTCCGCGCGCTGATGGGCGTCGTTGTCCGCCGTTTCCGCCACCGAGGCATTGAAATTGCTGCGCAACTTTGCCACGATGGCTTTGATGATCTTGCGCTTTTCCTTCAGGCTATGACAATCATGCAACCTGAAGCGGATTATGCCTATACCGACAACCATTCTCTTCTCTTATAACTTTCTTTTATTCCATTGTCGGCTTGATTTCTTCCAGATAATAGCATTCAATTTCATCACCGATTTTGATGTCATTGAAATTCTCTATGCCGATGCCGCATTCATACCCAAGCAGAACCTCCCGGGCGTCATCCTTGTAACGGCGCAGGGAGGAAATCTTGCCGTCATAGATGATCACGCCTTCCCGCAGCAGTCGCACATGCTGATTTCTTTCAATTTTACCCTCGGTCACATAGGAGCCGGCAATGGCGCCGACCTTGGGAATCATGAAAACCTCCCGGACTTCGGCGCGTCCCAGGACACGTTCCACGAATTTGGAATCCATCATGCCCACCATGGCATCCTTGATATCCTTGATGGCATTATAGATAATGTTATAAAAACGCATGTCCACATGCTCTTCAGACGCCATTTCCTGGACCTTGGCAGAGGGTCGCACATTGAAGCCCACGATGATGGCATTCATGACCGCGGCCAGGGAAACATCCGATTCGCTGACAGTACCGGTGGCGGCATGGACGACGTTGATCTTGACTTCATGGCTGCTCAGCTTGATCAAGGAGTCTTTCAAGGCCTCAATACTGCCGTGGACATCGGCCTTGATGATCAGGTTGAGATCCTTGACTTCGCCTTCCTCCAGTTTCTCGAACAGGCCTTCCAGACTCAGGCGGCTGGATTTGGCCAGGTCCTTGGCCCGCTGTTTCTGCTGCCTATGCATACTGACCTGCTTGGCGTTCTTCTCATCCTCAAGGGTGATCATCTCATCGCCGGCACCCGGCACGCCGTTCAGACCCAGAACTTCCACCGGTATGGAAGGACCGGCGCTTTCAATGGGCTGGCCCTTGTCGTTCAACATGGCCCTGACCTTGCCGTAATGAATGCCGCAAACAATGGAATCTCCGGCATGCAGGGTGCCTTCCTTGACCAGCACGGTGGCCACCGGCCCCCGGCCGGAATCAAGCTTGGCCTCGATGACATGCCCCCGGGCGAGCTTGTCCGGATTGGCCTTTAATTCCATCATCTCGGCCTGCAGCAAGACCATGTCCAGCAGATCATCGATACCGATATTCTGCTTGGCCGATACATTCACGAAAATGGTTTCCCCACCCCATTCTTCCGATAACACATTGTGATCAGCTAGTTCCCGCTTGACCCGTTCCGGTTCGGCATCGGGCTTGTCGATCTTGTTCACGGCCACGATGATGGGCACACCGGCGGCCTTGGCATGATTGATGGCTTCAATGGTCTGGGGCATAACCCCGTCATCGGCCGCCACCACTAAAATAACGATATCCGTCACCTGGGCGCCCCGGGAACGCATGGCGGTAAAAGCTTCATGACCGGGTGTATCCAGAAAGGATATCAAGCCTTTTTCCGTTTGAACATTGTAGGCGCCGATATGCTGGGTGATGCCGCCGGCCTCGTCGGCGGTGACGCTGGATTTCCGGATGACATCCAGCAAGGAGGTCTTGCCGTGGTCCACGTGTCCCATGATGGTAACCACCGGCGGCCGCTTGATCAATTCCTCCGGCTTGTCTTCCTGTGCCCCGAGGATTTCCGCTTCTTCAAAACCGGCGCGCTCGGTCTCATACCCGAATTCAGCCGCCACCAGTGCGGCCGTGTCATAATCTATGGTCTGGTTGACCGTGGCCATCACCCCCATGCCCATCAGTTTCTGGATCATTTCACTGGACTTGATGCCCATGCGCTTGGACAAATCGGAAAGGATGATGGCGTCATCGATCTTGACGCGGCGCTTGATGGCTTTGGGCACCGTGATCTGGGTTTTCTGCCCCACCGGCGCCTTGTTTTTGGCGCCTTTTTTGGCTTTGCGGCCCCGCACAAGCTCATCATCATACAGTTCCTTGCCTTCAACAATAGACTTTTTCTTAAAGGCTATCTTCTTCTTAAAGAATTTTTTATCTTTTTCGACCTCTGGAAGCTTCTTCTTCTTTTTCCCCCGCCGATCATCCGGATCTTCACCTTCCTCGGTCAGCGCAGGCAGTTCGGCTGAAACCACTACGGTTTCAGGCGCTTGCACCAGTGGCGCCTCTTCCATAATTTCCGTTTCAGCCGGCGTAAGTTTCGGTCTTTCCGGCAAGCTGATGATTTTAGCAGCCATGCGTTTCTTGGTCTTTTTCTGGAGTCTGTCCGGCCGCTCTTCCTTTTCCGCCTCCAATAAAGACGGCTCTGCCGCAGGTGCGGACGCCTCAGGTTGAACCGGAATTTCTTCCAATGGTGTCCGGATGGGCCCGGCAACCGCTTCCACCCTGACAACCGGCTTCTCCGGCCGGGCCGCGACCGCTTCGACAACCGCCGGCGTTTCCACCGGCTCAGGAGCAGTCTCGATTTCAACAGACTCAGGAGCAGCCGGAACCTCCGGTTCAGGCATTTTTTGCTGTTCCGGCCTGGCAGCTTCCGGCAGCTTTGCCTCAACCTTGCTCTCTTCCATCAGCTTGGCCGTCTGAATGAGTTCCGGTTCAGCAACCGGTTCGGCTGCCGCAGCTTCAGAGGCAGTGGGCGCTGCCGCCTCCGGCGCGGCAACCTTCCGCCTTCTGATAATTGTCGGCTGAACTCTTTTTTCCTCCAGCTCGTTTTTCTTCCGGCCAAGGACGTGGGCCTTGATATGACTTACCATGTCATCTTCCAAGGAACTCATATGACTTTTGACATCAATATTCATGCCTAAAATTTTATCCATAAGCATTTTATTGGTCATATTCAGATCCCGGGCAAGTTCATACACTCTGATTTTTGCCATTCATCCCCCTTTATTAATCCTCGGTCGGTCCGCCGTTTTCCATTTCTACGCCGTTGGGAGAAGGCGCCCCTTCTTCCGGCATTCTGTCTTCTTCGCCCTCTGCTGAAATCGATCCGGCCTCGGTCTCAACCGTCTCGTTTCCGTCAGCGTTTTTTTCCTGTTTGGCCGCCACCACCAGCTTGGCGTTCTTGATTAATAAAGCTGCTTTTTCAGCATCGATATCCCGGATTTGGGTCAAATCTTTGCGGGTGGCCCGGCTTAGTTCCTCGGCTGAATAAAAACCCTTTTCATAAAGCCCATCCGCCAACCCGATATTGACCCCGGGTACTTCCAGCAGGGAGTCATACCCATCCTTCATGGCCTTGCTGTAGGCCGATTCGCTTTGAACATCCAAATGCCAGCCGGTCAGTTTGGAGGCCAGGCGGACATTCTGCCCGCGCTTGCCAATGGCCACAGACAGGAATTCATCCGGCACAATGACTTCCATGGATTTATCTTCCTCGTCGATGATCACCCGCAATATTTCCGCCGGCGACAAGGCATTGCAAACGAATTTAGCCGGGTCCACATGCCAGGGGATGATATCGATTTTTTCACCCCGCAGTTCCTGCACCACATTTTGCACGCGGCTGCCTTTCATGCCCACGCAGGCGCCCACCGGATCAATATCCGAATCCATGGAGCTGACAGCGATTTTGGCACGGCTGCCTGGTTCCCGGGCCGCGGCCACAATCTGAACAATCCCTTCGCTGATTTCAGGAACTTCGGTTTTAAATAAATTGATCAGAAAATCCGGATGGGTTCGGGAAAGCACAACCTGGGGACCTCTTTGGGATTCACCATGCACTTTCATGATGTTGGCGCGAATGCGGTCGCCCCGGCGGTAGGTTTCCCGCGGGATCTGCTCCCGCTGGGGTAGAATCGCTTCGGCAGTGCCCACATTGACGATGATATCCAGACGATCGATACGTTGAACAATCCCGTTGATGATTTCACCCTTGCGGTTGATAAAGCCGGAATAGACTGCTTCCCGCTCGGCATCCTTCATCTTTTGGATGATCACTTGCTTGGCGGATTGGGCGGCAATACGGCCGAAGGTCTTGGCATCCATTTTCGTGCCCAGGCTGTCGCCCACCTGACATTCGGGATCCAATTTTCGGCCGGCCTTGAGAGAAATCTGGAGATCCGGATCGGTTATGGTCTCCACCACTTCTTTGAACTGAAAAATTTCAATATCGCCGGTCTCTTCATTGTAATTGGCTTCAATTTCGATCTTGTTGCCGAATTTCTTTCTGGCCGCCGATTTTAAAGCCTCCTCAAGCGTCTTCATCAAAATGGCAGGCTGGATGCCTTTCTCCCGACTTACCTGATCAATAACGCGTTTGATATCTGACATTAACATCGGTTGTCTCCATTATAATTGACGAGCCTTCCCTTGGTTATATCCTGAAGCGGGATCGATGCGATTCGATTGTCTATTTCCATTTGTACATTTCCGTCCTTGATTCCCAAAAGGACGCCTTTAAAATTTTTTTGCCCATCAAGGGCTTTTACGGTTTTCAGCATGGCTGTTCGGCCCTTAAAACGGATATAGTCGCTTTCCTTTGAAAGCGGCCGATCCGACCCCGGGGATGAAACCTCTAAATTATAGGCCTTACCGGTTTCCAGATAAATGTCCAGGGCATCCCCGAGCTCACGACTCACCTGCACACAGTCATCCAATTGAACACCGCCGGGTTTGTCGATGTAAATCCGCAAGATCAACCCTCTGGGTTCATGATGATACTCCACATGAACCAATTCCAGGCCCTGGGACTCACACAAGGGTCCGGCGATTTCCTTTACCCGTTCAACCACCACCTTTGCCGGAACAACGGTTTTTACCGCACTCTCAACCTGCGGCTCCGGCCTGCCGGAAGTGTTCTTTCTTTTCTGTTTCTTCAAGGCCCCTTCCCTTTCTGAAAAACAAAAACGGGCAATAGCCCGTTTCCGTTGATCAGGTAGACTTTTTCGTGCGAAATAGAAAGCTTTATCTACTTAAGCATAAACCATAGAATAAATCCATTTATCACAACCCAAAACAAAGTACTACCCTTTTTCAAAACACACCTGGAAAAGGCAGGCTTTTTTGGAGCGGGCAACGAGATTCGAACTCGCGACACCAAGCTTGGGAAGCTTGTACTCTACCAACTGAGCTATGCCCGCTTCTTAAGCGGAGCTTTATTTATGATAAAATCGCGCTTTTGTCAACAGGTAACTTATTCAGCGTCTTGGGTAAGCAGGTCCCGGATGGTCAACAGCTCGGATCTGATTTCAGCCAGCGTGATCCGTTCCTCAGGATCTTTTTTCAAGCCGGTGTTCAAATATTGTTTGGCACCCTGGATGGTGAACCTTTTTTCATGGAGCAGATGTTTTATCTTATGGATCAATTCCACATCCGCTCGGCGGTACAGGCGCTGACCGGAGTCGGTGCGCTTGGGATTGATACCCTTGAACTCGGTTTCCCAAAACCGCAACACATAGGATTCCAGGCCGGTCATGGCGCTGACTTCGCCGATGCGAAAATAGCGCTTAGCCGGTATTTCCGGTTCGGTTGTTCCAGGTTTTTGCATCCATCATCCCTTGCAATCATTAGGCCGGCAGAGATGCATTGAAAACCGTCAGCAGATCCTTTGTGATCCCGCCATGGACCTGGTTGACCAGTTCATCCGACAGGGTTGTTTCCGCTGACCGGTAGATAATCCGGATGGAAATGCTTTTCTTGCCGGCCGGAATGGGCCGGCCCTCATATACATCCAGCAACAGGATATTCTCCACCAGGCGCTGCTCAGCCTGCTCGATTTTCAAAAGAATGTCGCTGGCTGGAATCTGCTTGTCCATGATCAACGTCATGTCCCGGGACACGGACGGATATTTCGGCAACGGCCGTGCGGTCTTGACTTGGGGAATGTAACCAATCAGGGCTTGAAGGCCAAGCTCAAAAACAAAGGCGGTCTGCTTCAGCCCGAATCCAGCCAGCACTTCCGGGTGCACTTCGCCCAAAATCCCGACAGCCTCACCGGCAATGGAGACCGTCGCGGCCATCCCCGGTTTGACATAGCGGCAGTCCGAAGGCGGCACGGCAGTGAAGGTAAGACCCGTGATTCCCAGGGAACTGCAAAGACCTTCCAGAACACCCTTGACATCATAAAAATCACAGGGCTGTTCCTTCTGGTGCCAAGACAGATCGCCGCGCAGACCGGTTATGAGACCGGCCAGCATTGCAATCTCCTTGGGCTGCTGGTTTACGGCTGTATGAATAAAGATTTTTCCGGTTTCAAACAGCTTGAGGGTTTGGGTCTGACGCGAATTGTTGCGCAGCATGGTATCCAGCAGACCGGGTATCAGGGAAGTCCGCAAAACCGCCTGATCTTCCGTTAGGGGATTCAGGATGGCCACCACCGACCGCCGCTCATCAGCCGGAGTCAGCCGGAGTTGATCGCAAGCCCCGGCGCTCACAAAACTGTAATTAATGGCTTCATAAAAACCGAAACCCAGCAGCATCTGCCGGATGGTGTCCCGGGCCGCCAGCATGGGCTCCGGTTTGCGGGTGCCGCTCAGCATGGCCGGGAAGGTGGTGGGAATATTGTTGTAGCCCCACAGCCGGGCGATTTCCTCCATCAGATCCTCGGGCCGGGAAATATCCACCCGGAAGGAAGGCGGCACCACCTGCAAGGAATGTTCATCCTGTTTTTCCACCTGAAATTCAATGGCCGTGAGCAGGGCCGACATCTCATCCGCGCTGAGTTTCAATCCCAGAAGCCGATTGGCTTTGGCCGTATTGAGCAATATGGCCGCCGGCTGTTTGCGGCCCGGATGGACGTCGATGACGCCCTCGATTAGACGCCCGCCGGCTACTTCCGCCATGAGAAAAGCGGCCCGGTTCAGGGCCGGAACAACACCCTCCGGGTCCACGCCGCGCTCAAAGCGATGGGAAGCATCCGTATTGAGCCCTAACTGTTTGGCCGTGGTGCGGATGGAGCCGGGATGGAAACAGGCACTTTCAATCAGGACGCGCTTGGTTTCCGGCCGAATCTCGGAATTCATGCCGCCCATCACCCCGGCCAGGGCCACCGGATTGCTGCCGTCGCAGATCATGAGCATACCCGGCGCAAGGGTGCGCTCCTTCTGGTCCAGGGTGACAAAGGTTTCGCCTTTGGCTGCTTCCCGGACAACGATGCGGTTTTCCGCGAGCCGGTCATAATCAAAGGCATGCAATGGCTGCCCCATTTCCAGCATGACAAAATTGGTGACATCCACAATGTTGTTGATGGGCCGCAATCCCACTGAAATCAAGCGATCCTGCAGCCAGAAAGGGGAAGGCCCCACGGTGATATCAAAAACCAAGCGGGCCGCATAACGCGGACATGCTTCAGGGGCATTGATGGTCACGGAAGTGTGGTTTGCAATGGTCTTGCCCGGGCCTTCAACCGGGATATCCGGATAACGCAACATTTTTTTCCCAATGGCGGCCGCCTCCCGGGCGATTCCGACAACACTCAAACAATCGGCGCGGTTGGGAGTCAGATCAACCTCAATGATGGCATCCGACAGGTTCAAGGCCTTGGCCAGGGGGGTTCCCATGGCGGTATTCTCCGGCAGGATCATCAGCCCGGACCGGTCCGTCCCCAGTCCCAGTTCCCCTTCGCTGCACAGCATCCCCTCGGAAACCTGATTCCGGATCATGCGCTGTTCCAGGCGCTCGCCGTCCGGCAAGACCGTTCCGGGCAAAGCCAAGGGCACACGTATGCCGGGTTTGACATTGGGCGCGCCGCAAACCACCGTCCGCTGAAGGTCGCCTGTGTCCACCCGGCATATTTTCAAGGCCGGATTTTCCGGATGGGATTCTATTTCCACAACCCGGGCCACGACCACTGTATCTAAAAAGCCGTAGCGCTCCGTGACACTGTCCACCTCCAGCCCCACCATGGTGAGGGACGCGGCCAACTCCCCAGCCGTCATGTCCAGGGGTACATATTCCGTCAACCAGTTCAAACTGATTTTCATTTTTTTAAAATTGCCTTAAGAATCGAAGATCATTTTCAAAAAAGCGGCGCAGGTCGTCAATCCCGTACTTGAGCATGGCGATCCGCTCAACCCCCATGCCAAAAGCAAAGCCGGTGTATTTGGCGGTATCATAATGCACATTTTCAAAAACCGCCGGATGCACCATGCCGGCGCCCAAAACTTCAAGCCAGCCGGTCTGGGAACAAACCCGGCAGCCTTTACCGCGGCACATCACACATAGAATATCCACTTCCGCGCTGGGTTCGGTGAACGGGAAAAAACTGGGCCGGAAGCGCAAGGACGTATGGGCATCGAACATCTGATGAACAAAGGCGGTTAAAATACCCTTCAGGTCACCAAAACTAACCCCCTCGTTCACCAGCAGACCTTCCACCTGGTGAAACATGGGGGTATGGGTAATATCCGAATCGCACCGGTAAACCCGGCCGGGGGCGATGATGCTCACCGGCGGCGGTTGTTTTTCCATGATGCGCACCTGTAAGGGTGAGGTATGGGTGCGTAAGACAATGTCGCTGGAGACAAAGAAGGTGTCCTGCATGTCCCGGGCCGGGTGGTTCTTGGGAAAATTGAGGGCTTCAAAATTATACCAATCGGTTTCCACTTCCGGGCCCTCGACAATGTCAAATCCCAGGCGGATGAAAATATCCATGATCTGCCGGTTGATCTGGGAAATGGGATGTAGGCTGCCGTAAACCGCCGGCCGGCCCGGCAGGGTTACATCAATGGCGCTGCCCTGGTCGGCCTGACCAGCGGATAGTTGTTCCAAGGCTTCACTGATCTTGCCTTCTAGAAACTGCTTGACCTCATTGGCCGCCTTGCCGGCGGCGGGCCGCTCAGCCTCTGAAAGCGCGGCGATATTCCGCAAAAATTGGGTCAACTGCCCCTTGCGCCCCAGATAGCGGACCTGCACTGCCTTTATGGCTTCCATGTCCCCGGCTGCTTGCAGTTCCGCCATGGCCGCATTTTTGATTTGTTCGATTGACTTTTCCACAAGCTCCCCCGCCGCCGGTCGATTCCGCTAGTTCTGGCGCGCGGCCAATTCAACAATCTTGGCAAAGCCCGCCGGATCGGATACGGCCAGATCAGCCAACACTTTCCGGTCGATTTCCACATTGGCCTGTTTCAGGCCATGCATGAATTTGCTGTAGGCCAGGCTGTTCATGCGGGTCCCGGCATTGATTCTGGCGATCCACAGTTTGCGGAAATTGCGTTTCTTGGCGCGGCGATCACGGTAGGCATAGGTGAGCGCTTTATCCACGGAATCCGCCGCCGTGCGGAACAGTTTGCTGCGTCCGCCCCGGAAACCTTTGGCCAATTTCAGCACTTTGTCCCGTCTTCTTCTGGCCTTAAATCCTCTTTTAATTCGCATTGCTTTTCTCCTTCACATAAAACGAGGGCGCCATTTCCAGGCCCATCGTTTTCAAATATCTGCATCAGCCGTTGGGCATTAGCAGTTTCAGTCCTTTGGCGTTGGCTTTATCGACAATATGGCTGCGGCGCAACGATCTTTTCCGTTTGGTGGTCTTTTTGGTCAAAATGTGGCTGGCATGGGATTTCCGGTAAACAAATTTTCCGGTGCCGGTTTTTTTAAAGCGTTTGGCCGCGGACCGATTGGTTTTTATCTTCGGCATGGTTACTTCTCCTTCACTCTTTTTTGGCCATGTCGCCTAGCGACATGGGAATATCTTTTTTCGGCGCTCATCCGCCTGCATCATAACAAACACGTATGGCGTGAATGCCCACAAGCGGCATCACGCCACATCACGAATGCGCCGGATCTACTCCATACGAACTTCTTTATTGTATGAGAACCGCAAAGAACCTATTTGGGCGACAGCACCATCACCATGGTGCGGCCCTCGAATTTCGGCCGCTGCTCAACAACGGCAAGGGCCTCGGTTTCCCTTGTAATCTGGTCAAGGACTTCCCGTCCGAGAGTTGCCAGGGTTATTTCACGGCCCCTGAAAACAACCGTAACTTTGACCTTGTCCTTTTTTCCTAGGAACTTCTTGATATGTCCGATCTTGGTCTGCAAATCATGATCACCGGTTTTCGGTCGAACCTTTATTTCCTTGACCTGAAAGGAACTTTGTTTCTTTTTGGCTTCCTGCTGCTTTTTGGTCAGCTCATATTTATACCGCCCGTAATCCATGATTTTGCATACGGGGGGATTTGCCGTAGGTGAAACTTCAACCAAGTCCAGTCCAAAATCTCCTGCCGCGGCCAGGGCCTTATGAATGGCAAGAACACCCAGTTGGTTGCCTTCAGGGTCGATCACTCTCACTTCTTTTGCACGGATATTGCGATTGATGTTGGTTCGAATGGTACCGTTCTTCGTTGGTTTTTTTATATCCTACCTCCTGGGTTAAATGGATTACTCAGCTTTGCAATCAGGCCTTTATTGAGCCCCAAATTAGCAGCAAGGGTCACCTAAAAAACTTAGATTGGAAATCTATAGACTAATTTTTTTAAATGCAAGCAAAAAATGCATCCAACCGATTCAATTCATTCCTGAGCCAGGGTATAACGGGCCAGGGGGCTGTCCGGCCAATAGGCGCAATCCGGTTTTTGAAAAAAAGTCTTGAACAGCGCAAGGCTTTTTTTGCGCAATACCTGCGAAAGGACCTGCACGGATCGCTCTCGGTATAAAACCGGCAACCGACTCAGATCGCAGGCGCAGCCGCCACCCATGACATCCTCGTAAGCATACACGATCCGGCCGATGCCGCTCAGCAGAATGGCCCCGAAACACATCAAACAGGGCTCCAAAGTGGTGTAAATGGTGCAGCCCCGGCGATTTACCGTATCTCCCTGCAAATAGAGTTGCTTCAGCGCCCGCATCTCGGCATGGTCCACTTCATTGACTAGGGCACCGACGGTGCCGATGCGACCTCCCTGGGCAAGAATACGTTCTCCATTCACAATCACGCAACCCACAGGAAATTCCCCGTCGGAAAGGGCCGCCTCTGCCAGAACAAGGGCCTGCTCCATGAAATATCGGTCTTTTTCTGCTTGTTCTTTTTTGATGGGCATATCCGGTTCCTGTTACCATTCCTCGTCCGGCCGACATACTTCCATGTCGCAGGGGCATCTGCCGTCGACCTCAAAAGCATAGAGGATTCTCGACTCCATTTCAAATCGTTTTGGCGGAATCAATGCAAACTTTTCTTCTGACACCAGGCTCAACAATTCCGCCCGCCGCGGGATGGCGTCCAATCCGCCGGCAAGCACCCGACCTTTATCACCCCTGATAACATCAGCATCTTCGCCATTTGTGACGATCACCATGGGTACTTGATAGGGCGCGATCATTCTGGAAATGGCCAGGGCCGGACGCTGGCGGGTGACCAATGAACCCGGGCCGTATTGAATCACCATCAGGATTCTGGAATTAATGGTAATGGAAAAATCCACTTTTATAACAGCCCGCAGTTCACCGGCCTGCACCGGCAACAGTATGCGCGTGGCGATCTCGGTTTTGGAATAGCCCCGTGACTCCACCAGCAGGCGCGCGATCTTCTGGCGAAAGCGCTCGTCATGGGTGTCATCCAAGATTTCACCGGTAAGGTAGTCCGTAAGCCGGCCGAGGATGAGATGGTGGCCGCTGCTGTCCAATATTATGATATACTCCTTAAGGAATACGGGTAACTCAAACCGATCCGGTTGTGCCATGCTGGGGATCTGCCTCACTATAGAGAATCCGCCGCAAAAGCGAAAGTGAAAAAGTGCTTTACAATTCACTGCCCCTGTGAAAGCATATGCGTTCTTTTGTAGACAGTTAGACAAAAGACAGGCTTGCTCTGAAGATCAATATGCGTAAGCCTGCCTGAAGGAGGATTGTGCCGTCCATCCGGGAAAATTTTGAACTGCGCGAAAAAGGCTTTATCGCCTCTTACGGCTGCCTGAGCGTCCGCTCCAAAGGCAGGTTGCGGCGGGAATCCCCATGCGCCATCCGCACGGAATTCCAGCGCGACCGGGATCGCATTGTTTTTTCAAACGCCTTCAGACGTCTGAAACACAAGACCCAGGTTTTTTTGTCGCCCCTCGGGGATCATTACCGCACCCGTCTCACCCACACCCTGGAAGTGGCGGAGATTGCCCGCACCATCAGCCGGGCCATGCGTTTAAACGAAGACCTGGCCGAGGCCATTGCCCTGGGTCATGATCTAGGTCATACGCCCTTTGGGCATGGCGGCGAAATGGCTTTAAAAGAAATCTATTCAGCGGGTTTCAGCCACAATGAACAAAGTCTGCGGGTGGTGGATGTGTTGGAAAAAAACGGCAAGGGCTTAAACCTGACCCATGAGGTCCGCGACGGCATCCTGAAACATTCCAAAGGTTTTGGCGAGATCCTGCCGCGCAATCAGGCTGAAATGGCCGACACGGTGGAAGGTCGTATTGTGCGCATCGCCGATATCATGGCCTACCTGAACCACGACCTGGACGATGCGGTCAGAAGCGGTGTTATCCAGGCCAAGCAAATCCCGGCAGACTGCAAAAAAATCCTCGGCAACACCCATTCGGCCCGGGCCACGGCCATGATCCGGGACGTGATTCATTCCAGCCTTGCCCAAGATAGCAGCCTGGTGTTGCGCATCAGCGATGACATGCTGTCGGCCATGATGCAGCTCCGGGAATTTCTGTTTCACAATGTATATCGTTCCGACCAGGTCCACCGTGAATTTCTCAAAGCCAAAAAAATTTTAACGGAATTGTTCACCTATTATTATGAAAATCCGCAACAACTGGGCAAGGAGCTGAAAGTCATTGAGATGGATGCGGATGTGAAAGATGAACAAACCGACGTGAACCGCCTGATTTGCGATTTCATCGCCAGCCTTACGGACCGCCATGCCTTGACCCTGTATTGCAAAATCTTTGTCCCTGAGCCCATGGTGTAATCCCTTGAACACACCCCTGCCCCGGATCCATGACCATGATTTTGCAGGCCAGATTGCGCCTTTTATCCAGGAACTGAAAGTGCTTTATGCCGCCATGGACCGCAAGTATACTGAAATATCTACGGCATATGGCTTCATCTGCCAGGGCTGCGCCGACAACTGCTGTCGGACACATTTTTACCATCACACCAATCTTGAATTTTTTTATCTGGCCCAGGGTTTTGACTCCCTTGGTCCAGAGGTCCGGAAAGCGGTATTGCAAAGGGCCGAATCCGTCGTGGGAATGCCGGACAAGGCCCACCGTCCGGCCGTGGACAGCATGTGCCCCCTAAATCACGATGAAAAATGCATTTTATACTCCCAACGGCCCATGATCTGCCGCCTGCACGGTACTCCCCACGAATTGCGCCGACCCGGTGCAGAACCTGCATATGGCCCGGGATGCAATGATTTTGACCGGCAACGCCGTCAGGACAACTACCTGCCCTTTGATCGCACCCCCTTTTACTCCCGCCTGGCCGGCCTGGAAAAGGACGCCCGGGTTAAATTGAATTTGCCCGGTAAAATCAAGCTGACCGTGGCGGAAATGATTATCCGATTTGAACCATTATGCGCTCGATAGATCCGAATAAAATTGAAGAATTGCCGGGCCGGAAACTGAATCCCGGCGACACTTTTCAGTTCCGCTGTCATCCGGACCTGGCCTGTTTCAATTGCTGCTGCCGCAATTTGAATCTGTTTATCTACCCTTATGATGTCATCCGCTTAAAACAGCGGCTTGGAATCAGCGCAGATCTTTTTTTTGACCGGTATCTGCACACAGTCATGCGGCCGGGCGGTTTCTTCCCGGACATGCTGTTGCAAATGCAGGAGGATGAGGAGCATACTTGCCCGTTTTTGACCGAACAGGGTTGTTCGGTATATCCGGATCGGCCGGATGCCTGCCGCACATTTCCAGTGGAACAAGGCCTGCTGTTCAGCAGCGGTCTTCGTAAGGCGGAATTGGTGCACTTCTTCCGCCCGCCTTCCTTTTGCCTGGGACAGTTTGAAAACCGCCTCCTGACCATAGAAGATTGGGCTCTGGATCAGGAGGCCAGGGAATACCATCGCATGACCGCCCACTGGGCTGAGATCAAAGCCCTGTTCCAGGAAAATCCCTGGGGTCAGGAAGGCCCCCAGGGCCCCCGGGCCAAGATGGCGGTCATGGCCACCTATAATATGGACCGCTTCCGGGATTTTGTGTTCAACAGTAGTTTTTTAAAACGGTACAAGGTGCCCACTTCCCGGCTGGAATCCATTAAGGACGATGATGTTGAATTGATGAAATTCGGCTTTATCTGGGTTAAGCTTTTCCTTTGGGGCAAGGATGACAAAACCATCCGGCCGCGCTGAATATCTTCCGAAAATTTAAATAACACCTTTAGGTATTGGCTTGATTTTTTCCCCTCCCAGAATATAGCCCCCATCCAGTCGGATGACGCTGCCGGTCATGTAAGGGGCATCCTTGACGAGAAAAAGCACGGCCTTGACCACGTCGGAGACGGTTCCCATGCGCTCCACCAGGATGTGTTGAATGAGGGCCTGTTTTTCTTCTTCCGATAGCAAGCCCCAGCCGCGGGTCTGCTGCCCGTGACGGGTCTCGATGAGACCGAGCATGAGCTCATTGACCCTGACATTGGGCGCCCCCAGGCGGGCCCAGGTTTCGGTCAAAAGGGAAACGCCGCGGCTGGCGGCTGAATAGCCCTCATTGAAAATCCGGTCCACCGGGCCGGAACGTCCCACCATGCCGGCGATGGAGGAAAAATTGATGACCGCGCCGCAGTCGGATTTCTTCAAGAAAGGCAGGGCCGCCTCAAACACCCATTGCTTGGCCCGCAAGGTGGTGGCAAATTCCAGATCCCATTGGTCCTGGTTATATGGGCCGTGCACCACAGGCCAGCCTCCGCGTTCAATGTTGTTGATGAGAATATCCAGGCCTCCAAAGCGTTCGATTACCTTTCGGATCAAGTCCTGAATCCGGGCCGTCTCCAGCAGATTGATGTGGATGATCAGATGTTCTGCATCAGTTGCTGCCAAATCCGCCTGCAAGTCCGGCAGACTTTCCTCCCAGTCATAATACGTGGCGGCAATCTTCACGCCTTCCTGGGCCAGAGCCAAGGCAATGCCCTTGCCGATTCCCTTGACGGCACCCAGCACCAATGCGACTTTTCCCGTGAGTTTCATATTCTGTTCGCTCCATTATTTTGGAAAAAGAACCCGCCGGATCCATTCAAAGCCGAAGCGCAGCAAAGCCGAGTCGTCGGCTTTCAGCAATTCCTCCGAATACCCGCTTGCGGCTGCTTCAGCCAGGATTCCATGCTCGATTATATAGGTACGAAACCGGTCCAGATCATAAAGCGCCATGTGAAAAAGCTGAGCATCAGCCAACCCAAGGGATGCAACCGGATTCAATGTGTTTTTTAAATGGATGAGACCCATCATCAGGTCGTTCATTTCGTTATAGGGCGTAAGGTCCTGGGACCGGACCCACTCCGTCACGGTCTGGCGGCGATCCTGATGAAATCCGCGACAATGGGATTCTTGAATGACGGCGTAGTGCTCGGTAATCGCACCGGTGTCCCGGGAACGGCTGATCATACGGGCCAAAGGGTACATCCGGCAGGAACCGGGCCGGTCCGCATAGACCCGACAGCCCGCGGGGGTAACAAAAGGGCAGACCTTTGCCGCCGGCTCAAGCGGTTTCAGGGTGATCACCGGCAGGCCGGTTTCCGGACCGATATGCCGGCAGGTATATTGCTCCAGAAAATTTGTGGCGGTAAGTCCAAGGGCTTTTTTCAAGCGCAAAATATCATAGGGTGTTAGAAACTGATTCAAATCCTGACAGCATTCATTGAAACAGGGTACCGTGCAATTGCATTCGAACTGGAACGAATCCTGCTTTTCAATGGCAAAGATTTCATCGCTCATTACGTCTTCTCCTTGATTTTTCAAGTCAAACCCAATATCTTGTGCTTGCGCCCAAGGCGTTTTCCAAATATAGGCGCCCCGCCCTTGCCCTGCCCAGAACCGCCGACGGATCAAATCATACGGTGAACAAAAGTTCTTGACAAGCCCCATGACGGGTGATAATTTATCACTTTGTTTGTTCTGTTCATATCTATTTGATTTTAAAAGAAATAATGACGCCTTTCCACTGGATTGGCCATATTTTCATATATATAAGAATTGGTTTATTTATTCCGAAGACATATCGAAAAACAAGCGACCGAATCGGTCCAAATCATATTGACCAAAGGAAACCACAGAAATAACGGACCCGCTGAGAAACGAATTGAACGGGTTACGATGATGAAGGGGGGTGCAAACACACATTTAATTGTAAAAAATTTATGTACCTTGATCCAATGGAAGTTAATGTGACAATCATTGAAACACAAAACGAGGAGGTATTTCAATGCCAAGCTTTGTAATTGCTGAAAAATGTGACGGATGCAAAGGTGGGGACAAAACCGCTTGTATGTACATTTGTCCTAATGACCTGATGGTTCTCGATCCCAATGCGATGAAAGCCTACAACCAGGAACCGGATCAATGCTGGGAATGCTTTTCCTGCGTAAAAATTTGCCCCACGCAGGCCATTGAAGTGAGAGGATACTCCGACTTTGTTCCCCTAGGAAGCAGCATCATGCCCATGATGGGTACCGAAGATGTTATGTGGACCTGCAAATTCAGAAACGGCCTGATCAAACGCTTCAAGTTCCCCATCCGGACCACCCCGGAAGGACAAGCCAATGCCTACAAAACCCTGAAGGGCAAAAACCTGGATTCCGGCCTGCTTTCCACTGAGGAAGCCGACGGCAAAACCCTTGTCTCGCCGCAGGCCACCGTCTAATCCGGCGCTCTCAAGCGATGTCTTATTTTAACCGACAATTGACGAATGAAATATATTAGGAGGATATAACATGGCACTACCAAATAAACCTCTTGGGGAAACCAAAGCCGTAAAAGATCCGGAAGTAGTAGAACGCGAAGTCGACATCCTCATCGTGGGCGGCGGCATGGCTGCTTGCGGCACCGCGTTTGAAGTCAAAAAATGGGCCGGCGACAACATGAAAATCCTGCTGTGCGACAAAGCCGCCATGGAAAGAAGCGGCGCGGTTGCCCAGGGTCTGTCCGCCATCAACACCTACGTCGGCAAGAACACCCCCGATGATTACGTCCGCATGGTCAGAAACGACCTGATGGGCATCGTGCGCGAAGATCTGATCTTCGACCTGGGCCGTCACGTGGATGATTCCGTGCATCTGTTTGAAGAATGGGGTCTGCCCATCTGGAAAAAATCCGCCGACGGTAAAAACCTGGACGGCAAAAAAGGCCAGTCTGTCGGTACCCTGAAATCCGGTGCCGAACCGGTTCGTACCGGCAAATGGCAGATCATGATCAACGGCGAATCCTACAAGAGAGTGGTTGCCGAAGCGGCCAAACTGGCCCTGGGCGAAGAAAACATCATCGAGCGTTGCTTCATCGTCGAACTGCTCAATGACGCCAACAATCCCAAACAGATCGCCGGCGCGGTAGGTTTCTCCGTGCGCGAGAACAAAGTCTATATCATTAAAGCCAAAACCATCATGGTGGCCTGCGGCGGCGCGGTCAACATCTATCAACCCCGTTCCGTGGGCGAGGGCAAAGGCCGCGCCTGGTACCCGGTATGGAATGCCGGCTCCACCTACACCATGGCTCTCAGAGCCGGTGCCGAACTTTCCATGATGGAAAACCGTTTCACGCCGGCCCGTTTTAAAGACGGCTACGGCCCGGTAGGCGCCTGGTTCCTGCTCTTCAAGGCCAAATTGCAGAACGGTCTGGGCGAGGATTTCGGCGCCAGCGAAGCTGCCAAAAAAGAACTGCAGAAATACGCTCCTTACGGGACAGCGGCCATTACGCCCACCTGTCTGCGTAACCACCTGATGCTGTTCGAGATGAAAGAAGGCCGCGGCCCGATCATCATGGACACCGTCACTGCTCTGGCCAACCTGGGCAAAACCATGGACAAGAAAGAACTCAAGCATCTGGAATCCGAAGCTTGGGAAGACTTCCTTGACATGACCTGCGGTCAGGCCAATCTGTGGTGCGCCACCAACACCGAGCCGGAAAAGAAAAATTCCGAAATCATGCCCACCGAACCGTACCTCTTGGGCTCCCATTCCGGTTGCTGCGGCATCTGGACCTCCGGTCCGGATGAAGCCTGGGTACCGGCCAGCTACAAATGGGGCGATGCCGGCAAGGTTTACAACCGCATGACCACCGTGGTCGGTCTGTTCACCGCCGGTGACGGCGTGGCCTGCTCCGGTCACAAGTTCTCCTCCGGTTCCCATGCCGAGGGTCGTATCGTGGCCAAGGAAATGGTCAAATTCGTGCGCGACCATGCCTCCTTCAAGCCGACCATCAAGGAAACCAAGGAACAACTGGTGGATCTGGTCTACAAACCGGTCAGAACCTACCTGGCAAACTGCAACTACACCACCGCCGTGGACATCAACCCCAACTACATCAAACCGGCCGGCATGGCTCTGCGTTTGATGAAGGCCACCCATGAATACGGCGCGGGTACTGCTACATACTATCAGACCAGCAGCAAATCCCTGGAAATCGTCATCGATCTGCTCGGAACCATGCGCGAAGATTGCGAGAAACTGGCTGCCGGCGACCTGCATGAACTAATGCGCGCCTGGGAAATCTACCATCGTATTTACACGGTGGAGGCCCATCTCCGTCACATCCAGTTCCGCAAGGAAACCCGCTACCCCGGATTCTACTATCAAGCGGATTACCCAGGACAGGATGACGCCAACTGGTTCTGCTTCATCAATTCTTCCTATGACAAGGCCACCAGTCAGTGGACCCTGAAGAAGGTTGATTACAAGAAGATCATCCCGTAAGCCTGGATGACATGAACCATCGTCATGGATAAAACGCCTCCAGGCGCCGTCAGGCGTCTGGAGGTTTTTATTAGTGTGCGTATGGTTTTATTAAGGTCACCGGCAAGGATCTTTGGGCGGTATCCAAGGCATGTCTGTGTGGACGTGCTTAAGGATTCCATGTAGTGATACGAACTTACATAGAGTATTTAAGGATTTTGACACATTCGCCGAAGAGATATCGCCTCAAAGGCCTGTGATCTTCAATTGATATCAGTTTTAAAAAACCATTCAACAATTGTAACTTTTATGCACGGAGGGATAGCATGACTACAGACAAAGCAGCTCCCGCTAGCGGAAGCCTTTTGGTAGTTGGAGGAGGGATCAGCGGACTCACCACGGCCCTCGAAGCTGCCGAAGTCGGGTATGAAGTCTTCCTGGTGGAGAAGAACCCATATTTGGGAGGAAGGGTTGCGCAATTGAACCAATACTTTCCCAAATTGTGTCCGCCCACCTGCGGCCTCGAAATCAACTTCAGGAGAATCAAGGACAACCCACGGGTGAAAGTCCTGACCCTTGCCGAAGTAGAGAAAGTGGCCGGAACACCCGGCAACTATGATGTGACCGTCAAGGTCAATCCGCGGTATGTCAATGAAAACTGCACCTGCTGCGGCGATTGCGCCAAGGCCTGCGAAACGGAAATCGCCAGCGATTTCAATTTCCGTATGAGCAAAACCAAAGGGGCTTACCTGCCCTATGAAATGGCCTTTCCGGCCCGTTACACCATCTCCCCCCAGATCCTGGGCACCGAAGATGCCAAACGCTGCGCCGCGGCTTGTAAATACAATGCCGTGGATCTGGAGATGAAGGCCAAAACCCTGAACCTGAAAGTCGGCGCCGTTGTTTGGGCTACTGGTTGGGAACCTTACGACGCCACCCGCATCGACAATCTGGGCTTCGGCCGCTACCAAAACATCATCACCAATATGATGCTGGAACGCCTGGCCGCCCCCAACGGCCCCTCCAAAGGGAAAATCCTGCGGCCCTCGGATGACAAGGAACCAAAAAGCGTGGCCTTTGTGCAATGCGCCGGTTCCCGGGATGAGAACCATCTGCCCTATTGTTCCTACATCTGCTGCATGGCTTCCCTGAAACAAGCCACCTACGTGCGCGAACGCTATCCGGAAGCAGAGATTTACATCTTCTATATCGACATCCGTTCTCCGGGCCAGCGCTATGAAAAATTCTACAAGAAGATCAAGGAAGACAAGAAGGTCTTCCTGATCAAGGGCAAAGTGGCGGAAGTCAGCGAGGATGCGGCCACCGGTGCCATCACTGTGGTGGCGGAAAACGCCGTAACCGGCGAAAAAATCCGCAAAACCGTGGATCTGGCCGTGTTGGCCACCGGCATGCAGCCCACTGCGGCCAATACCAAACTGCCGGCGGAACTCAACTACACCGAAGACGGCTTCATCATCAATGACTTTGCCAAAGGTGGCATGTTCGCTGCCGGTTGTGCCAACAAACCCTCGGATGTTGTGTCCGCCAACCAGAATGCGACCGGTATGGCCCTTAAAGCGATTCAAACCCTGGCAAGGAGGTAGGAGGTTAACCCATGGATAAAAAATATGGTGTATATATCTGCACAGGCTGCGGCATCGGGGACTCCCTGGATGTGACAGCCCTGGCCGGGGTGGCCCAGGAAAACGGCCTTCCGGTTCAGACCCATGCCTTTATGTGCGGCAAGGAAGGCGTGGACCTGATTCAAAAAAGCATGGCTGAAAAAGGCATCAACACCCTGGTGATCGCCGCCTGTTCCCGGCGGGTGAATTTCGACACATTCCGCTTTGACGGCTGTATTGTGGACCGCGTCAATTTGCGCGAAGGCGTGGTCTGGTCCCATCCCCGCAGCCAATTCCCGGCCCTGACCGAGGAAGAAAAAGCCAACAGCGATTATTTTGACCGGGTCCAGATGATGGCCGAGGATTATCTGCGCATGGGCATGGCCCGGGTGCAGAAGATCAAGCTGCCCGAGCCCTACAAACTGGACAACTACTCCAACAGGATCCTGGTCATCGGCGGCGGAGTCACCGGCATGTCGGCGGCCCTGGATGTGGCCAAGGCCGGTTATCAGGTCACCATTCTGGAGAAGGAAGCCGACCTGGGGGGCTATGCGGCCAAAATGCGCAAGCAGACCCCGGTGGCCATGCCCTATGACAGCATCATCAATCCGGTGGCGGCCGACCTGATCAAGGCCGTCCAGGCCGATCCCAGAATCACGGTCAAAACCGGCATGGTCCTGGCCCGTTTGGCCGGCCAGCCCGGTGATTTCACCGTGACCCTGAAAAAGCCCGGTGAAAAGATCGAATTCGACGTGCCCTTTCCCTTGCCTGATGAAATGAAAAAAGATGAAAACGGCAAGGATCTGGATGTGGAAAAACTGCGCGAGCGCTATCTGGAATATAACAAGGGCCGTCAGGATATTCTCAAATTCGACCCGGACGGTGAAAAATTCGGCGCCGTCATCCTGGCTGCCGGCTGGCGTCCGGACACGGTGGAAGGCCCGGCTTTCGCCCACCTGGGCGTGGGAGCCAGCCCCGACGTGGTCACCAACCATCAATTTGAAGCTATTGCCGCCCAAGGCAAGATCGTAAGACCCTCGGACGGCAAGGAAGCCCGTTCGGTGGTGTTCGTCCAGAGCCCGGACCAGGAAGACGACGGTGATTTCAACTACTGCGGCGCCGTCACCAGCATGGTGGCCCTGAAGCAGGCCAAATACGTCACCGAGGATTACAGTGACGGCAAGGCCTATGTAATTTATCAGCACATGCGCACCCCCGGCCTCCAGGAGAACTTCTACAAGAGCATTCAGCAGACCGAAGGCATTTTCCTGACCAAAGGCAAGGTCACCAAGGTTTCCAAGAACGGCAGCGGCCTGATCGTGGAAGCCGCCGACACGCTGCTGGGAGACAAGATCCAACTCAAGGCCGACATGGTGGTGCTGGCCGCCGGTATGGTGCCGGCCACCAAGGATGATCCGGTAATCAACCTGGCCTATCGCCAGGGCCCGGCCTTCCGGGATATCGGCCTGTTCGACGGGTATTCGGATTCCAATTTCATCTGCTTCCCCTATGAAACCCAGCGCACCGGCATTTATGCCGCCGGTGCCGTGCGTCGCAGCATGACCATCGAGGAAGCCATGGAAGACGCGGCCGGCGCGGCCCTGAAAGCCATCCAGTGCCTGGAATCATCCAACCGCGGCGTGGCCGTGCATCCCCGTTCCGGCGACATGACCTTTCCGGACTTCTTCTTCCAACGCTGTACCCAGTGCAAGCGCTGCACCGAAGAATGTCCCTTCGGCGCCCTGGACGATGATGAAAAAGGCACGCCCAAACCCAATGCCACCCGCTGCCGCCGTTGCGGCACCTGTATGGGCGCCTGCCCGGAAAGGATCATCGGTTTTGCCGATTACAACATCGACAGCATCGGCTCCATGGTCAAGGCCGTGCGCGTGCCTTCCACCGATGACTACACCGAACCGCCCATGCGGATCCTCGGCCTGGTGTGCGAGAACGACGCCCTGCCGGCTCTGGATATCGCCGGCATGAACGGGCTCGGCTATTCCGCCGACGTGCGCCTGATTCCAGTGCGCTGCCTGGGTTCGGTCAACGTCATCTGGATCAAGGACGCCCTGTCCCAGGGTATGGACGGTGTGTTCATTCTGGGTTGCAAGCACGGTGATGATTATCAATGCCATTTTGTTAAAGGCAGCGAGCTGGCGGAAATCCGCATGAAGAAGATCGGCGACGCCCTGGCTAGTCTCGCCCTGGAAGTGGAACGCGTGGCCCAATTCCAGATCGCCATCGATGAATATGACAAGATCCCCAGCGTCATCAATGATTTTGTCGCCAACATCGAAAACCTTGGTCCGAACCCCTTCAAGGGCTTCTAAACCATTTATGGATAACCTGAACGCAGCGCGGCAGGGCAGAGTATGCTCCATCCTGCCGCCTGCGCTTTTGAGGAGGTATATTATGGCTGAAAATTATCTGATTGAACCGGATTCCGGTTTTATCAAAGAAATTGTCGGGCTGGGGGGCGACAGCGTTAAAAAATGCTTCCAGTGCGCCACTTGCTCCGTGGCCTGCCCCATTTCGCCGGACAGCAAACCCTTTCCCCGCAAGGAAATGATTGCGGCTTCCTGGGGCTTGAAAGACCGCCTGGTAGCCAACCATGACATCTGGCTGTGCCATCAATGCGGCGACTGCTCCACCCTGTGCCCACGGGGTGCACGGCCTGCAGATGTCCTGTCCGCTGTTCGTTCCTATACCATCAATGAATACGCCTTTCCCAAGGTCCTTGGTCAAATGGTCAATGATCCCAAGAAACTGCCCATGCTCATCGCGGCCCCGGCGGTGTTATTCCTGGTCCTGGGCCTCGTGCTCCGGATTTTCGGCGTGAAATGGCTCAATTTTGCCCCCGGCGGCGACGAGATCGTCCATGCCCATTTCTTCAGCACCTGGCTGGTGGACTTGATTTTTGTGCCTTTGTCAGGCATGGTGGCGGGTGTTTTCGCCCTGGGCATGAAACGTTTCATCACCGATATCCATGCCGCAGCCCTGCGGGACGGCAAGACTCAGAAACAGACCATCGACTGGGCCGGCCTGGGCCAGGCCCTGCTGCGGGTGATCCCCAACATTCTGCAACACAAAAAATTTTCCGAATGCGGTGAAAACAAGGAACGCGCCACTTCCCATATGATGGTGCTGTATGCCTTCATCGGCTTGGCCATCGTCACCGGTATTTTCTTTGTGGTGCTGTATGTTTTCCAGATCCACGGCCCCTATTCCCAGTTGAACCCGGTGAAATGGCTGGCCAACATCGCCGGCGTGTGCCTGGTGATCGGTTCAGCCCTGATGATCAAGGACCGCATGTCCAAAAAGGATCAAAAGAGCAGCTACAAAGACTGGTATCTCCTGGGGCTGGTATTTGGCCTGGGCGTCACCGGCATGCTCACGGAAATGACCCGGTTGGCGGACGCCGCCTTCCTTTCCTATTTCCTGTATTTCGTGCATTTGATGTTCGTGTTCAACCTATTTGCCTTCCTGCCCTTTTCCAAGCTGGCCCACCTGGTCTATCGCACCGTGGCCCTGACCTATGACGAGTGGGCGGAACGGGAGAAAAAAGCAGCCTGAAATTCGGTTCCGAATTTTGGTTGAAAATATGGGGGCGGCTCTGCCAAGGGCCGCCTTTTTTTATTAGGCTCCAGGTAAGAAGCGAGGCCCATCCTTCAATGTTGGACATTCCTTGTTGGATATTCTGCGGCTCGTTTTTACCGAAAAAGCGAATATCGAATATCCAACAAGGAACCGAAGAATAATGAAGGAAAGCTAAAACCTTTCAAATTTGAATAGCCGATTGGACTCTTTACTAGTTGATCTTTCAGTTTCGACAAGTTAAAAAACGCCATGAAACCTTTCCGGCATTTGATATTTATTTTTACAGTGTGCTGCTGTCTGACAGCCTGGGCCGGGGATCTTTCCCAATCCTATCGGGCGATTTCCGGTTTTTTAAAAGACGGCCGGCGGATAATCCCCGTTCAAAGTGCGCAAAAGGAACTGACGCTGACCGTGTACCGGGGCGATTACATCCAATTCCAGCTCGATCCGGCCCTGGGGCCGGTCCTGCTTTCCATCCCAGATCTTTCCATCAAGCAGGAATTACCAGCAGATCCTGCCGCGGCGCCCCATTTTAAAATGATCACCGCCGGAACCTTTGTCTTTACCCTTGGATCAGCCAAGGGAACCCTCACGGTTATTGCCTATGAAGGCGAAGGCTACCGGGAGCTGACTTCCGAACAGGCGGCGGACTTTATCAAATCCACGCAGCCCCTGATCCTGGATGTCAGAACCCCGCCGGAATATGCCGCCGGGCATCTGCCTGATTCCGTTCACATCCCCCTGGACCAGCTTCAAAACCGCCAAACAGAACTCACGGCCCACAAGGACAAACCGATCCTGATCTACTGCGCCACCGGCAACCGCAGCACCGTGGCCTCCAAAATTCTCATCGACAAAGGCTTTAAACGGATTTCCAACCTGCGGCACGGCATTATGGACTGGACTCGAAAGAAATATCCCATTGTAAAATAAAAAGCCCGGATCTAAGATTATAAGATCCGGGCTTTATGAGAAGATTTTC